>NZ_LT628269.1:0-1186 GCF_900099475.1 Pelistega sp. MC2
CCACCCCCTAAATTAATACAGCTCAAATATAGAAATTTCCTTTAAAATTTAATTGATAATTAGGAGTTTTACAATGAGCAAACGTAAGCGTGAAGAGCAGATCATTGCTTTATTAAAGCGAGCAGAGGCCGGCGAGCCTATCGCTGAACTATGTCGCCAAGAAGGTATTGCTGTTTCCACCTTTTACAAGTGGCGTTCCAAGTATGATGGCCTTGAGGCCTCGGAGCTGAAGCGCCTTAGGCAGATTGAGCAAGAGCACGAGCGGCTTAAGAAGATGTACGCTGAATTGAGTTTGATGGCCCGAATGCAGGAGGAGATTATAAAAAAGCTCTAGTGCCTGTAGAAACACGTAAGGCTTGGGCTCGTGACCTACAGGCAAGGCATCAAGTGAGTATCGTTAAAAGCTGCCAAGCAGTCGGTATTAGCCGCACGGCTTATTACTACCGTAAACGCCAAGTTGACGATAGTTTCGTTGAAGAGGTCTTGCTTAGGCTCACCGAACGTCATCCTCGCTGGGGCTTTGTGAAGTGTTTTGACCGCTTACGCGCCTTAGATCATACATGGAATCATAAACGCGTACAACGCGTCTATCATCAGCTTCGATTACAGCTACGAAGCAAACGCAAACAGCGTTTACCGGCAAGGCATCCGATGCCATTGACGCAACCGGTCATGGCACGAAGCAGTTGGTCAATTGATTTTATGTCGGATGGTCTGACGGGTCGCCGTCGGTTCCGTACACTTAACGTGATAGATGACTTTAACCGTGAGGTGCTAGGCATCGACATAGGGGTGAGTCTGCCCGCTATTCGGGTGACTCGCTTTTTAGATCAGCTTGGGGAAGCCCATGGATATCCGCAGTGTATTCGTACGGACAACGGGCCTGAGTTTACTTCCACAGAGTTCACGCAGTGGGCGCAGCAGCGAGGCATTCTGATTGACTTTATTGAGCCGGGATGCCCTTATCAGAACGCCTATATTGAGCGGTTCAATCGAACCTACCGTGAGGAAGTGTTGGATATGCATTTATTCACGACGCTCGATCAGGTGCGTTGGCATACAGAGGCGTGGATAAACATTTACAATACTGAAAGACCTCATGAGTCATTAGATCGTTTAAGTCCTGTCGAGTACAGGCAGAGAGCATATTCTACTTTAAAGCTGTGTTAAGAATGGGGTAGGTTCA
>NZ_LT628270.1:0-3302 GCF_900099475.1 Pelistega sp. MC2
TAGACGTAAAAAACCCTCTAGAGGGAGGTCTAGAGGGTTTAGCGAATAAGAAGCTTGACGATGCCCTACTTTCACAGGTGTCCACCCACTATCATCGGCGCAAAGGTGTTTCACTGTCCTGTTCGGGATGGGAAGGAGTGGGACCACCTTGCTATGGTCGTCAAGCGTAAAACGGTTACGGCTTGTTGGTTAGCCCTTTGGAAGAAGCACAAGGTTGGTTCAATGCGATGGGGTTGAGATTGAGGGGTTTCTCACATGAGAATTATATCTTGTGGCATAAGAACACTATACACCCAGGTTGATGCGTCATCAACCGATAAAGTTATAGGATCAAGCCGCACGGGCAATTAGTACTGGTTAGCTACATGCATTACTGCACTTATACACCCAGCCTATCAACGTCCTGGTCTCGAACGACCCTTTAGGGGAGATAAACTCCCGGGATACCTTATCTTCAGACGAGTTTCCCGCTTAGATGCCTTCAGCGGTTATCTCTTCCGTACGTAGCTACTCGGCAATGCCATTGGCATGACAACCGATACACCAGCGGTACGTCCACTCCGGTCCTCTCGTACTAGGAGCAGCCTCCGTCAAGTATCCAACGCCCACGGCAGATAGGGACCAAACTGTCTCACGACGTTTTAAACCCAGCTCACGTACCTCTTTAAATGGCGAACAGCCATACCCTTGGGACCGGCTACAGCCCCAGGATGAGATGAGCCGACATCGAGGTGCCAAACACCGCCGTCGATATGAACTCTTGGGCGGTATCAGCCTGTTATCCCCAGAGTACCTTTTATCCGTTGAGCGATGGCCCTTCCATTCAGAACCACCGGATCACTTTGTCCTGCTTTCGCACCTGTTCGACTTGTCAGTCTCACAGTCAAGCACGCTTATGCCAATGCACTATCAGCACGATTTCCGACCGTACCTAGCGTACCTTCGAACTCCTCCGTTACACTTTAGGAGGAGACCGCCCCAGTCAAACTGCCCACCATACACTGTCCCCAACCCGGATAACGGGCCTAGGTTAGAACCGCAAACAAACCAGGGTGGTATTTCAAGGACGGCTCCAGTAAAACTAGCGTCCTACTTTCAGCGCCTCCCACCTATCCTACACAGGCCGGTTCACAATCCAATGTAAAGCTACAGTAAAGGTTCATGGGGTCTTTCCGTCTAGCCGCGGGGAGATTGCATCATCACAAACACTTCAACTTCGCTGAGTCTCAGGAGGAGACAGTGTGGCCATCGTTACGCCATTCGTGCAGGTCGGAACTTACCCGACAAGGAATTTCGCTACCTTAGGACCGTTATAGTTACGGCCGCCGTTTACTGGGGCTTCGATCAAGAGCTTGCACCCCATCACTTAACCTTCCAGCACCGGGCAGGCGTCACACCCTATACGTCCACTTTCGTGTTTGCAGAGTGCTGTGTTTTTAATAAACAGTCGCAGCCACCGATTCTCTGCGGCCTCTTCACGCTTTAACACGCTACAAAGGCATACCTTCTCCCGAAGTTACGGTATCAATTTGCCGAGTTCCTTCTCCTGAGTTCTCTCAAGCGCCTTGGAATATTCATCCCGTCCACCTGTGTCGGTTTGCGGTACGGTCAACATTAAACTAGAGCTTAGAGGCTTTTCTTGGGACAACTGCCTCTGACTTCGCGAACATGTTCGCTTCGCGTCAATCCCTTGAATTTCGCTGCCGGATTTGCCTAACAGCCTTCTTGGAACCAACAACGGGTACTACCAATCACCCGATCAGATTTCGCCATCCGTCCCCCCATCGCATTTAATGTCGGTGCTGGAATATTAACCAGCTTCCCATCAGCTACGCATCTCTGCCTCGCCTTAGGGGCCGACTCACCCTGCGCCGATGAACGTTGCGCAGGAAACCTTGGACTTACGGCGAGGGAGCTTTTCACTCCCTTTATCGCTACTCATGTCAGCATTCGCACTTCTGATACCTCCAGCAGCCTTTACAAGCCACCTTCTCAGGCTTACAGAACGCTCTCCTACCGCGCACAGTAAACTGTGCACCCGCAGCTTCGGTAACTGGCTTAGCCCCGTTACATCTTCCGCGCAGGACGACTCGATCAGTGAGCTATTACGCTTTCTTTAAAGGGTGGCTGCTTCTAAGCCAACCTCCTGACTGTCTATGCCTTCCCACTTCGTTTCCCACTTAGCCAATTTTAGGGACCTTAGCTGGCGGTCTGGGTTGTTTCCCTCTTGAGTCTGGACGTTAGCACCCAGTGCTCTGTCTCCCAAGCTCTACTTGTCGGTATTCGGAGTTTGCCATGGTTTGGTAAGTCGCCATGACCCCCTAGCCATAACAGTGCTCTACCCCCGACAGTAATACTTGAGGCACTACCTAAATAGTTTTCGGAGAGAACCAGCTATTTCCAGATTTGTTTAGCCTTTCACCCCTATCCACAGCTCATCCCCTAATTTTTCAACATTAGTGGGTTCGGTCCTCCAGTACCTGTTACGGTACCTTCAACCTGGCCATGGATAGATCATCTGGTTTCGGGTCTACACCCAGCGACTAAACGCCCTATTCGGACTCGCTTTCGCTACGCCTTCCCTATTCGGTTAAGCTTGCCACTGAATGTAAGTCGCTGACCCATTATACAAAAGGTACGCCGTCACACCACTTGGATGCTCCGACTGTTTGTATGCACACGGTTTCAGGTTCTATTTCACTCCCCTCCCGGGGTTCTTTTCGCCTTTCCCTCACGGTACTGGTTCACTATCGGTCGATCACGAGTATTTAGCCTTGGAGGATGGTCCCCCCATCTTCAAACAGGATTCCACGTGTCCCGCTCTACTTATCCGACGCTTAGTACCACACATCGCATTTTGTCTACAGGGCTATCACCTGCTACGGCTAAACTTTCCAGTTTATTCGACTATGTCAATGTATTATCTCGTCTAGGCTGCTCCGATTTCGCTCGCCGCTACTGTCGGAATCTCGGTTGATTTCTTTTCCTCGAGTTACTTAGATGTTTCAGTTCACTCGGTTCGCCTCATCACACTATGTATTCATGTGATGATACTGCTAAACGCAGTGGGTTTCCCCATTCGGATATCTACGGATCAATGCTCATTTGCAAGCTCCCCGTAGCTTTTCGCATGCTATAACGTCCTTCTTCGCCTGTGATCGCCAAGGCATCCACCATGTGCACTTAGTTACTTGATCCTATAACTTTATCGGCTTATGGTTAAGCAAATAAACGTTTTATGATTAAGCTAACTTTATCTTCGGTGATATCTCTATCACCAGGATATATAGGCCTTTTCTCGG
>NZ_LT628271.1:0-2209 GCF_900099475.1 Pelistega sp. MC2
TTTCGCATGCTATAACGTCCTTCTTCGCCTGTGATCGCCAAGGCATCCACCATGTGCACTTAGTTACTTGATCCTATAACTTTATCGGCTTATGGTTAAGCAAATAAACGTTTTATGATTAAGCTAACTTTATCTTCGGTGATATCTCTATCACCAGGATATATAGGCCTTTTCTCGGGCTGGTTCGCCCTCCTATACACCCTATGCTTGAGTTTGCGTGTTTATGCCGTTCATCAATGTTTATTCATATCTATCGATATACGTTGAGAACTTCAAAATAATAATGCAATCACAACCCATAAATAAATTTGTCATTTCACCTCTTCCTGAAAAGAGATAAAATTACGCATTTGAATTACTTGTTGTGCTTCTTCCAAATTGTTAAAGAACAGCCGTGTATTATCGCACTGATCACTCAGTAGGACAATACCTTTTTTAAAACCTGTTGATTGTTTTCTCTATCATTGCCACGGCACTAGTTGTCATGGTGGAGGATAACGGGATCGAACCGATGACCTCCTGCTTGCAAAGCAGGCGCTCTACCAACTAAGCTAATCCCCCAATATGCATCGGATTGGGTTGTTGCGTCGCTTCGTCGTGTACCTCGTTGTACACGTCATCGCTTGCGTCTACCACTCCTTGCATCTGATGATAATCTCCCTACCCTTGCTTTCGCGACGATAAAGGCGACACCCTCAGTCCAACTCTTTGGTGGGTCAAGCTGGAATCGAACCAGCGACCCCCGCCTTATCAAGACGGTGCTCTAACCGACTGAGCTACTGACCCATTCTAGCTTCGTGTTTAATGATAGTCATAAACAACCGATAAGCGTGGACGCTTCCGCTTCGAGAGCATGCTCTTAAAGGAGGTGATCCAGCTGCAGCTTCCGCTACAGCTACCTTGTTACGACTTCACCCCAGTCATGAATCCTACCGTGGTAGTCGTCCTCCTTGCGGTTAGACTAACTACTTCTGGTAAAACCCACTCCCATGGTGTGACGGGCGGTGTGTACAAGACCCGGGAACGTATTCACCGCGACATGCTGATCCGCGATTACTAGCGATTCCGACTTCATGCAGGCGAGTTGCAGCCTGCAATCCGGACTACGATCGGGTTTATGAGATTAGCTCCGCCTCGCGGCTTGGCAACCCTCTGTCCCGACCATTGTATGACGTGTGAAGCCCTACCCATAAGGGCCATGAGGACTTGACGTCATCCCCACCTTCCTCCGGTTTATCACCGGCAGTCTCATTAGAGTGCTCTTGCGTAGCAACTAATGACAAGGGTTGCGCTCGTTGCGGGACTTAACCCAACATCTCACGACACGAGCTGACGACAGCCATGCAGCACCTGTGTTCCGGTTCTCTTGCGAGCACAGTCAAATCTCTTCGACCTTCCGAACATGTCAAGGGTAGGTAAGGTTTTTCGCGTTGCATCGAATTAATCCACATCATCCACCGCTTGTGCGGGTCCCCGTCAATTCCTTTGAGTTTTAATCTTGCGACCGTACTCCCCAGGCGGTCAACTTCACGCGTTAGCTGCGCTACTAAGTCCCGAAGAACCCAACAGCTAGTTGACATCGTTTAGGGCGTGGACTACCAGGGTATCTAATCCTGTTTGCTCCCCACGCTTTCGTGCATGAGCGTCAGTATTATCCCAGGGGGCTGCCTTCGCCATCGGTATTCCTCCACATCTCTACGCATTTCACTGCTACACGTGGAATTCTACCCCCCTCTGACATACTCTAGTCCGGGAGTTAAAAATGCCGTTCCAAGGTTGAGCCCTGGGATTTCACATCTTTCTTTCCGAACCGCCTGCGCACGCTTTACGCCCAGTAATTCCGATTAACGCTTGCACCCTACGTATTACCGCGGCTGCTGGCACGTAGTTAGCCGGTGCTTATTCTTCAGGTACCGTCAGCGTCCGAAGGTATTAACCTCGAACTTTTCTTCCCTGACAAAAGTGCTTTACAACCCGAAGGCCTTCATCGCACACGCGGGATGGCTGGATCAGGGTTGCCCCCATTGTCCAAAATTCCCCACTGCTGCCTCCCGTAGGAGTCTGGGCCGTGTCTCAGTCCCAGTGTGGCTGGTCGTCCTCTCAAACCAGCTACGGATCGTCGCCTTGGTGAGCCGTTACCTCACCAACTAGCTAATCCGATATCGGCCGCTCCAATAGTGAGAGGTCTTACGATCCCCCCCTTTCCCCC
>NZ_LT628272.1:0-1195 GCF_900099475.1 Pelistega sp. MC2
TCATGGCAAAAGAAAAGTTTGAACGTACCAAACCGCACGTAAACGTAGGTACAATTGGTCACGTAGACCACGGTAAAACCACATTAACAGCAGCGATTACTACTGTCTTATCGAAAGAGTTCGGTGGTGAAGCGAAAGACTATGCGGCGATTGATGCGGCACCTGAAGAGCGTGCACGTGGTATTACGATTAATACTTCACATGTAGAGTATGAAACAGCGACACGTCACTATGCACACGTAGACTGCCCAGGTCACGCTGACTATGTAAAAAACATGATTACAGGTGCAGCGCAAATGGACGGAGCGATTTTAGTATGTTCAGCCGCTGACGGTCCAATGCCACAAACACGTGAGCACATTCTATTATCACGCCAAGTAGGCGTACCTTACATCATCGTGTTCTTAAACAAAGCCGACATGGTAGATGATGAAGAGTTATTAGAGTTAGTGGAAATGGAAGTGCGTGAGTTGTTATCAAAATACGACTTCCCAGGTGATGATACGCCAGTCATTAAAGGTTCTGCGAAATTAGCGTTAGAAGGCGACGAAGGTCCATTAGGTAAACAAGCGATTTTAGCGCTAGCGGAAGCATTAGACTCATACATTCCAACACCAGAGCGTGCAGTGGATGGTACATTCTTGATGCCAGTAGAGGACGTTTTCTCAATTTCAGGTCGTGGTACAGTGGTAACAGGCCGTATTGAGCGTGGTATCATTAAAGTGGGTGAAGAGATTGAAATTGTTGGTATTCGTGAAACAGCGAAAACAACATGTACAGGCGTAGAGATGTTCCGTAAGTTACTTGACGAAGGTCAAGCGGGTGACAACGTTGGTTTATTACTACGTGGTACAAAACGTGAAGACGTAGAGCGTGGTCAAGTGTTAGCGAAACCAGGTTCAATCAAGCCACATACAAACTTCTCAGCAGAAGTGTATATTTTATCGAAAGAAGAAGGTGGTCGTCATACCCCATTCTTCCAAGGTTACCGTCCACAGTTCTACTTCCGTACAACAGACGTAACAGGTACAATTACGTTACCAGCGGATAAAGAGATGGTATTGCCAGGCGATAACGTAGCGATGGATGTTGAGTTAATTGCGCCAATCGCGATGGAAGAAGGTTTACGCTTTGCGATCCGTGAAGGTGGCCGTACAGTCGGTGCCGGTGTGGTTTCTAAAATCACTAAATAATT
>NZ_LT628273.1:0-142231 GCF_900099475.1 Pelistega sp. MC2
CTCACTCACCAGGATGATTTTATCTAGTGCCAGTAGGCTAGACGCTTGCTCTTGAATTCCCACTCGTTGGGCGGTCTCGATACGCATTAAAGACGGCATTGATTTCTCCTAACATACACAAAACCATAGTGTCGCGCAATTTAGCAGGAATGAATACATGTGTTCACCGGACGCTTACACTCATAATAACCATAAATAAAAATAATACATTGTTTATATAAAATAAAGTAATATAAATATGGTTGCGTATAAGTATTAAAATGCTAATATACGTTTAATAATTTATTAAAACGATTGGTTTCATTTGCTATACGAAAATAAGCAGAAAAAAGTTAATTAGGAAATCGCGTTTTAGCAGAGGAAGTTTATTTTGATAAAGATTAAAAATATTCATAAATCATTTAGAACAAAAGAAAAAGTTCTACATGCTTTGCAAGGTATTGATTTACATATAAAACAAGGTAAAGTATTTGGAATTATTGGGCGTTCTGGAGCAGGTAAAAGTACGCTTATTCGAATGATTAACCTATTAGAAAGACCTGATCAAGGCGAGGTTTTGATTGATGGTACGGATATTACACAACTAAAAACAGAAGAGTTGCGTCAATTACGCCATAAAATTGGTATGGTTTTCCAACACTTCAATTTGCTTGAATCTCGTACCGTTTTAGATAATGTAATGTTTCCACTAAGGGTGGCTGGTGTACCTGCTGATCAGCGTAAAGCTAGAGCATTAGAGCTACTAAAGTTAGTGGGACTCAGTGATCATGTTCACAAGTATCCTCGCCAGCTTTCTGGGGGGCAGAAACAACGTGTCGGTATTGCTAGGGCGTTATCAACAGAACCTAAAATTTTATTATGTGATGAAGCGACAAGTGCACTGGATCCAGAAACAACACAATCAGTATTGGCGTTATTAAATGAAATTAATAAAACCTTGGGTATTACGATTGTATTAATTACGCATAGTATGGATGTGGTGCGTAATCTCTGTGATGAAGTGGCAATTATAGACGGTGGTAAGATTGTAGAACAAGGTGATGTAGTAAGTGTATTCTTGCACCCACAACATGCTACCACTAAAGCACTTTTGTCTGAGAGTGGTATGGATATGGACTCTTGGAAGTTATTGGCGGGTGATATCAAAGGGAAACTCATCCGTTTGACTTATCATGGGAAAGGAGCTGCAGAACCATTATTAAGTCAGTTAGGTAGAGAATTGAATCTGGATTTTAGTATCTTGCAAGGTTCTATAGGACAAATTAAAGAAACACCGTTTGGGCAGTTAGTAATTGCAGTAGCACATCCAGAAGCGTTAACCGCAAATTTACGTACGACAGAAACAGAATTAAGAGAATTTTTTGAAGCAAGAAATGTTGATGTAGAGGTATTACAGTCATGAATTGGGCAACAATCGATTGGGCGATGATTGGTGAGGCGACGGTTGATACCTTACTAATGACAGGGTGGGCATTATTTTTTGCTGTATTAGTAGGTTTACCGTTAGGGGTGTATTTATTCTTAACTAGCCCGAATCAGTTATTAGAAAATAAGCCGTTATATCAAACAATATCATTTATTGTGAATGTTGTTCGTTCTGTGCCTTTTTTAATCCTATTAATTATTCTTATCCCTGTTACACGCTTAATCGTAGGTAGTGCATTGGGTGTACCAGGAGCAATACCACCATTAGCGATTGGTGCTGCGCCGTTTTTTGCTAGATTGGTTGAGAATGTCTTGCGAGAAGTTGATCCAGGCATTAGTGAGGCTTGTAAAGCAATGGGAGCGACACCAAAGCAAACCGTACTATGGGCATTATTGCCGGAGGCGCTCACAGGAATTATTGCTGCTATTACGGTGACTGCTATTGCCTTGGTTGGTTATTCCGCGATGTCAGGCGTGATTGGTGGCGGAGGACTTGGCGACATTGCCATTCGTTTTGGTTATCAACGTTATCAAAGTGATGTGATGATTATTACCGTCATCATCTTGATTGTATTAGTTCAATTGATACAAACATTTGGTGATACTTTAGTTAAAAAATTTACACGTAAATAATTTAAATCTAAAACATTTTACTAGGAGTTATTTTATGAAAATCACGAAGATTTTTGGTGCATTTGCACTAGCTAGTCTAGTTGCTACAGGTGCTCAAGCAGCGACAAAATTAAGCGTAGCTGCTACACCTATTCCTCATGCTGAAATTCTTGAGCATGTAAAACCAGTTCTAGCTAAAGAAGGCATTGATTTGGATATCAAAGTATTCACTGATTATGTTCAGCCTAATATGCAAGTATTTGATAAAGCTATTGATGCAAACTTTTTCCAACATAAGCCTTATTTAGAAACGTTTAATAAAGAAAATAAAACAAACCTAGTGCCTGTTGCTTTAGTCCATGTAGAGCCATTTGGTGCATATTCTAAAAAATTGAAAAAAGGGGATGAGGTTCCTGAAGGAGCAGTTATTGCTATTCCTAATGACCCATCTAATGGCGCACGTGCTTTATTATTAATTCAAAAACAAGGGTTGATTAAATTAAAAGATCCTTCTAATTTATTAGCGACAGCAAAAGATGTTGTTGAAAATCCTAAAAATTTAAAATTTAAGGAATTAGAAGCAGCAACTTTACCTCGCGTATTAGATGATGTAACAATTGCATTAATTAATGCTAATTATGCATTAGAAGCAGGATTAAAACCAACGGAAGAAGCATTATTCATTGAGGATGCAGAATCACCATATGCTAACTTTGTCGCTACTATTCCTGCAAATGAAAATAAACCAGAACTAAAAGCATTAGTTAAAGCACTTCAAACAGAAGATGTTAAAAAATTTATTCTTGAAAAATATAAAGGTGCTGTAGTTCCTGCGTTCTAGTATGCATGTAGAATAAGTTTCACTATGTATTGCTACTAGCAATACATAGCCGAGATGATAAAACGGTGTTTTTGGCGTGTAGATTTTTATCACTAATCTTAGCCTTTATTTTTAAGAAGTAAGCAGAAAACCTGTATTTTAAAATTAAAAGAGGTTTTAATTCTCGAATCCTTTAGTTATTTACGTAGCTAAAGGATTTTTTTATTAGAATACGAAGATAAATATTTATCACACTTATGCTTAAGGAGTTTTCAAGATGAAAATTGAGCGTTTAGATCATCTTGTGTTGACTGTAGCTGATTTGCAGAAAACGATTGATTTTTATACCAACATAATGGGTATGGAAGTCGTTACATTTGCGGGAGGGAGGTATGCGTTAAACTATGGGCAGCAAAAAATTAATTTACATTCAAAAGGACATGAAATAGAGCCAAAAGCAAAAATTGCTACATGTGGCAGTGCTGATTTGTGCTTTATAACCAGTACACCCTTAGAGCAAGTTATGCAAGAATTAAAAACTCATCACGTTGAAATAATAGATGGTATTGCACCTAGAACAGGAGCTATTGGACCAATACAATCAGTGTATTTCAGGGATCCTGATGGTAACTTAATTGAAGTAAGCCAATACATCTAATTGCCCAATAATTTATTTTCTGCAAATATTTTCGCTAATGACATTACAGAATACTATTAACTTGCAAGAATTATTAAATAGCAAGAGTTATCGACTGCAAAAACTCATATTTGTCTTAACTTTCTTAATTGCATTTTTCGATGGTTATGATACAGCTGTTATTGGCTATATTGCCCCTAGCTTGATACAAGAATGGGGGATAGCAAAAACAGCATTAACGCCAGTATTAAGTGCGGCATTATTTGGTTTAGCAACAGGAGCGATTTTAAGTGGTCCTATTGCAGATAAATTGGGTCGTAAATGGCCATTGATTATGTCAGTATTTATTTTTGCGATAGGAAGTTTGATTTCGGCGAAAGCGGAGTCATTGCGTGCATTAGAAATTTGGCGATTTATTACAGGGATTGGTTTAGGTGCAGCCATGCCCAATGCAGTAACTCTTTTGTCAGAATATTCAGCAGATAAAAATCGTGCTAGAGTCGTTAATACGATGTTTTGTGGATTCCCGTTAGGTGCAGCACTTGGAGGGTTTATTGCGGCTTATTTGATTCCTGAATATGGTTGGCGTTCTACGCTTATTTTTGGTGGTATATTACCTGCATTACTTGGTTTGGTAATGATTGTCTATTTACCAGAGTCACTATGTTATTTAATAGCACTAAAGACAAAACAAACAGCTATTGTTAAGATTGTTCAGCGTTTAAATCCATCATTAAAAAACACAGGATATTATTTTTTTGAACATCAACAAGCAACAGAATTAAGTAAAAAGGGAATCGCCATTGTAATGTCGAAACGTTATGTGGCTGGGTCAGTATTGCTGTGGCTATGCTATTTTATGGGGTTAATTATTTTCTATGGTGTGATGAATTGGATGCCTACTTTGCTAGGACAAACAACATTGGAGCCCGGTACAGCAAAACGATTAGTGGGACTGTTTGCTTTAGGTGGTTTGGGTGCCATTGCAAGTGGGTATTTAATGGATCGTTATAATCCAAACATTTTAAATGCCATTTTAGCCTTATTGACAGCTATATTAATTGCTTTTATTGGACAGGGTTTGTCATGGGGGTTAATGATATTAGTACCTATTGTTATTCTTGCAGGTATCGTTATGAATACCTTACAAGCCTCTTTACCTGCTGTTGCTGCTTTATTTTATCCTACAGAGGGGCGTACAACAGGTGTTTCTTGGATGATGGGTATAGGTCGATTTGGTGCTGTTGCAGGGTCTTACCTGGTGGCGGAGTTAGTGAAGCGTAATTACTCTTTAGAAGAAATTTTTATCGTTTTAGCAATTCCTGCTGTAATAATGATGTTTTGTTTATTATTAAAACAATTCATATATAAACGGTAGTAGCATTTAGCATAACAATAGGATTAGGCATGGAAACAATTTGGTTGCAGGCGCAGGGTTGGTTAAGCCAACCAGAGAGTTTGTTGGTTGCCTTAGTATTTTTTATTGTATTACTTTTTGTTTTGTATTGGCGAGTATATAGCTTATCGAGAATAAGAACAGAGTTAGAGGTGTTAAGAGTCCAACGTGATGATGCTAGATTAGAAGCAGATACAACTAAAGCGATCGTTGCTGAAAAAGAAATAGCATTAGCTGAACTTGATCAAATAAAAGATGACATCGAAAAGCGCTATGAAAGACTCCAAACGACCGTAGAGATGCAGTATCAACAACTGAATAAACAAGAAGATGAGCTGAGTGATATCAGAGAGAAAAACGATCTTTTAACCAATGCTAACTTCTCATTGGAAAAAGAAAAGTTAGCACTTAAGCTTGAAATAGAACAAAAGATAGCCTCATTGCAATTATTGCAAACACAGTTTGAGGAAGCTAAAACACAATTAAGTAGTGAATTTCAAAATCTAGCTAATCGCATGATGGAGGAAAAATCACAACGATTTATTGCTCAAAATCAAACCAATTTACAGTATTTATTACAGCCTTTTAAAGAGCAACTAACTCATTTTGAGAAAAGAGTGAATGAAGTTCATGCCCAGTCAATTCAAGGACAGAGTGTATTAAAAACACAAATCGATCAAGTAATGAATATGGGTGTGCAAATGAGCGAGGATGCACAAAAATTAGCTTTAGCCTTGAAAGGAAATAAAAAAGTTCTCGGCAATTGGGGAGAAACGCAACTAGCGCTAGTATTAGAGCGTGCGGGTTTACAAAAAAATACCCATTATTTAACCCAATATTCCTTTAAAGATGAAAAGGGTGAGAAGCTTATTCCTGATGTGATTGTATTATTACCCGAAGAAAAGCAGATTATTATTGATAGCAAGATGTCACTTAATGCCTATCAACAAGCTGTAACTGAAGTGAACCCAGAAAAAGTACAAGAGCATTTAAAGCAATTTTTAAAAGATACCAAACGTCATGTCGATGACTTAGCAAGTAAGGACTATAGTGCATTAACAGATAAGCAGTCGTTAGGTTTTGTCTTTATGTTTATGCCGTTGGAGTCAGCGTATATTGAGGTCTTAAGGCAAGATGAGGCCTTATTTCAGTATGCCTATGCAAAAGGCGTTATTATGGTTTCACATACGACGTTATTACCAATGTTAAAAACTATTGCCAATATTTGGTTAGTGGCGAACAGTAATCAGCAGGCAATTGCACTAGGAGATAAAGCTAGAGATGTGTATCAGCAGACAGTAATCATTGCAGAGCACTTACAAAAACTAGGTCAGTCACTAACCAGTGTATCTAAAACGTATAATCAGCTAGTGACTAGTTTTGGGGGGCAGCAGGGGTTGGTCAATAAAGTAGAAAAATTTAAAGTCTTATCTACAAAAACAAGCAAAGAGATGCCAGATGTTGAACTGGTACCAACAGACTATAGTCAAGAGAAACTGCAGATCGTGCCAGAAAACCGTTAGGTCGTATAGTTTAATGAGGCATGGGATGTCTAAACTATTGGAAAAAAAGGATATTTTTACAACGATTTGGCTAATTAGACTTGTTAAATAATCGAAAAAGTGTTAAATTAGCAGGCTAACCAGTATGGTTAGGGTGCATTATCTTTTGCGGTCTAAGAGTTGTGGAAAGATAAGTACTTGAATTAATTAATTTTAGAGCCTCACCAATCGTAGTGAGGTATGGAGAAAATGATGTCGAATACGACACCTACACCTGCCGCTCATCGGTTAGGACTAGTGGGTCGCAAGGTTGGCATGATGCGTATTTTTACTGAGGAAGGTGAGTCTATCCCAGTAACAGTATTAGACGTATCTAACAATCGTGTTACTCAAGTTAAGTCTGTAGAAACTGATGGTTATGCAGCGGTACAAGTTGCTTACGGTACTCGCCGTGCAACGCGCGTAACTAAAGCTCAAGCTGGGCACTACGCAAAAGCTGGCGTTGAAGCTGGCTCAATTCTAAAAGAGTTCCGTTTAGATCCTGCAAAAGCAGCTGAATTCACAGCAGGTGCTGTTGTGGCTGTCAATAGCGTATTTCAAGCGGGTCAAAAAGTAGACGTTCAGGGTACAACAATCGGTAAAGGTTTTGCTGGTACTATCAAACGTCACAACTTCGGTTCTCAACGTGCTTCACACGGTAACTCTCGTTCACACCGTGTTCCTGGTTCTATCGGTCAAGCACAAGATCCAGGTCGTATTTTCCCTGGTAAGCGTATGTCAGGTCACTTAGGTGATGTGACTCGTACAGTTCAAAATCTTGATATCGTTCGTGTAGACGCTGAACGTGGTCTTTTATTGGTAAAAGGTGCAGTACCTGGCCATAAAAATTCTGACATCGTTGTTCTACCTGCTATCAAAATGTCTGCAAAAGGAGCCAAATAATGGATCTTAAGCTCCTAAATGATCAAGGCGAATCTAGCGCAACAGTTAGCGCTCCTGATACAATTTTCGGTCGTGATTTTAACGAAGCATTAATCCATCAAATCGTTGTAGCTTATCAAGCAAACGCTCGTAGTGGTAATCGTGCTCAGAAAGATCGTGCGGAAGTTAAACATACGACAAAAAAACCATGGCGTCAAAAAGGTACTGGTCGTGCCCGTGCTGGTATGTCTTCTTCACCATTATGGCGTGGAGGTGGTCGTACATTCCCTAATTCTCCAGATGAGAATTTTAGCCAAAAAGTGAACAAGAAAATGTACCGTGCAGGTATTCGTTCTATCTTGTCACAGTTAGCACGTGAAGATCGTATCGCTGTTGTGGATTCTTTCACATTTGATACACCAAAAACAAAATTGGCTGCGACAAAATTAAAAGCAATGGGTTTAGATTCTGTATTAGTAATTACAGATGCTGTTGACGAGAATACTTATTTAGCTACTCGTAACTTACCTCACGTTGCTGTTGTTGAGCCACGTTACGCTGATCCGCTATCTTTAGTTCACTACAAAAAAGTGCTAATTACTAAAGCGGCAATCGCTCAATTTGAGGAGATGTTAGGATGAAAGCAGAACGTTTATTGCAAGTAATTCTGGCTCCAGTCATCACAGAAAAAGCAACGTTTATTGCTGAATCTGGCGCGAAACCACAATTTGCTTTACGTGTGGCTTCTGATGCAACAAAACCAGAAATTAAAGCAGCTGTTGAATTGCTGTTTAAAGTAGAAGTTGACTCTGTTTCTGTTCTGAACCGTAAAGGTAAAGTTAAACGTGCTGGCCGTTATATGGGTCGTCGTCGTAATAACCGTATCGCTTACGTTTCACTCAAAAAAGGTCAAGAGCTTGACTTTTCGGAGGTGAACTAAGATGGCATTAGTTAAAATGAAACCTACGTCAGCAGGTCGCCGTGGCATGATTAAGGTGATTACACCTAATCTACACAAAGGTGCTCCGTTTGCGGCGTTAGTAGAATCACAAAAACGTAGTTCTGGCCGTAATAACAATGGTCATATTACTGTACGTCATCGTGGTGGTGGTCATAAATCTCACTACCGTATCATTGACTTCCGTCGTGATAAAGATGGTATTCCAGCTAAAGTAGAACGTATTGAATACGATCCAAACCGTACGGCGCATATTGCATTAGTTTGCTATGCAGACGGTGAACGTCGTTATATTATCGCTCCTCGTAACTTAGAGGTGGGTGCTGTTATCGAATCAGGTAAGGAAGTTGCTTTCCGTGTTGGTAATACAATGCCTATTCGTAGCATTCCAGTAGGTTCAACTATTCACTGCATCGAATTACAACCAGGTAAAGGTGCTCAGTTAGTGCGCTCAGCAGGTGCTTATGGCACATTATTGGCACGTGAAGGTATCTATGCACAAGTTCGTTTGCGTTCTGGTGAAGTTCGTTTAGTTCACATTGATTGCCGTGCAACGATTGGTGAAGTAAGCAATGGTGAGCATAGTCTACGTCAAATCGGTAAAGCCGGTGCTGTACGTTGGCGCGGTATCCGCCCAACAGTACGTGGTGTGGCAATGAACCCTGTTGATCACCCACACGGTGGTGGTGAAGGTCGTACTGGTGAAGCACGTGAACCTGTGAGCCCATGGGGTACTCCAGCTAAAGGTTACAAAACTCGCCGTAATAAGCGTACAGACAATATGATTGTCTCACGTCGTAAGCGTAAATAAGGGACGGTAATATATTATGTCACGTTCAATTAAAAAAGGTCCTTTCGTAGATGCTCACCTAGTTAAAAAGGTAGAAGCGGCTATCGAAGGTAAAGATAAAAAGCCGATCAAAACTTGGTCGCGTCGTTCAACCATCCTTCCTGATTTTATCGGATTGACGATTGCTGTTCATAACGGTCGTCAGCACGTTCCGGTTTATGTTAACGAAAATATGGTTGGTCATAAACTAGGCGAATTCGCACATACTCGTACATACAAGGGTCATGCTGCGGACAAAAAGTCTAAGAGGTAAGTGATGGAAACAACAGCTGTAATTCGTGGTGTGCATATTTCAGCGCAAAAAACACGTCTTGTTGCGGATTTGATTCGTGGTAAGTCTGTGGCACAAGCGTTAAATATCTTAACATTCACACAGAAAAAAGCCGCTGGCATTATCAAGAAAGCTCTTGAGTCTGCAATTGCAAACGCAGAGCACAATGATGGTGCTGATATTGATGAATTACGTGTCACTACAATTTATGTAGATAAAGCACAATCAATGAAGCGATTCTCTGCACGTGCTAAAGGCCGTGGTAACCGTATTGAGAAACAAACTTGCCACATTGTGGTTAAAGTTGGTGCATAAGGAGTCATAATGGGTCAAAAAGTTCACCCTACAGGGTTCCGTCTTGCAGTTACTCGCAACTGGAATTCTCGCTGGTTCGCTGAAGATAAAGAATTCGGCACAATGTTAGCTGAAGATATTCGTGTACGTGAGTACTTAAAACGCAAGCTAAAAGCTGCTTCTGTTGGTCGTGTGTTAATTGAGCGTCCAGCTAAAAATGCACGTATCACTGTATTTTCTGCTCGTCCTGGTGTTATCATCGGCAAAGGTGGTGATGATATCGATTCACTAAAATCAGATTTACAACGCTTAATGGGCGTTCCTGTTCATGTGAATATCGAAGAAATTCGTAAACCAGAAGTAGATGCGCAATTAATCGCAGATTCAATTGCTCAGCAACTTGAAAAACGTATTATGTTCCGTCGTGCTATGAAACGTGCTATGCAAAATGCAATGCGCGCTGGTGCACAAGGTATCAAAGTAGCCGCATCTGGTCGTTTAAATGGTATTGAGATTGCTCGTACAGAGTGGTATCGTGAAGGTCGTGTACCTTTACATACGCTACGTGCCATGATCGACTACGCGACATCAGAAGCTCAAACTACTTATGGTATCATCGGTATCAAAGTATGGGTTTACAAAGGCGATTTATTACCAAACGGTGAAATGCCTGCTGAAGCAACAGCACCTCGTGAAGAAGAGCGTCGTGCTCGTCGTCCACGTGGTGAGCGTAATGATCGTCGCTCAGCTGGTCGTGGTCGTAGTCGCAAAGCAGCTGCTGAAGCAGCACCTGCGGCAGAAGGAGAATAAACATGTTATCACCAGCACGTAGAAAATACCGTAAAGAGCAAAAAGGCCGTAATACTGGTCTAGCTTCTCGTGGTACTAACGTAAACTTTGGCGATTTCGGTCTAAAAGCAACTGGACGTGGTCGTTTGACAGCTCGTCAAATCGAATCTGCTCGTCGTGCGATGACTCGCCATATTAAACGTGGTGGCCGTATTTGGATTCGTATCTTCCCAGACAAACCAATTTCTCAGAAACCTGCAGAAGTTCGTATGGGTAATGGTAAAGGTAATCCAGAGTACTGGGTCGCTGAAATTCAACCAGGCAAAGTGCTATACGAAATGGACGGTGTTAGTGAAGAGCTAGCACGTGAGGCATTCCGTTTAGCGGCTGCTAAGTTACCTATTTCGACGACGTTTGTAACTCGTCACTTAGGTTCGTAAGGGGATCTTTATGAAAGCTAGTGAACTACGTTCAAAAGACGCAACCGAGCTAAATAAAGAGCTCGAGGACTTGTTGAAAGCACAATTTAACTTGCGTATGCAACGTGCTACTCAACAACTTTCTAACACAAGCCAGTTAGGCAAAGTTCGTCGCGATATCGCTCGTGTTCGTACGTTATTGACCGAAAAGGCAGGAAAGTAATATGAGCCAAACTCAAACAACTGAAAAACGCCAACGTACTTTAATTGGTAAAGTGGTTAGCAATAAAATGGATAAAACTGTAGTCGTTCAAGTTGAGCGTCGTGTTAAGCATCCTATTTATGGCAAAATCATTATCCGTACTAACAAGTACAAAGCGCATGATGAAAACAACCAATACAACGAAGGCGATACTGTTGAAATTGCAGAAGGTCGTCCAATCTCTCGCTCTAAATCTTGGAGTGTGATTCGTTTGGTTGAAGCTGTACGTGTTATCTAATAACGTGATTGTGCGGTGAGTATCTCAGATACTCATTTACAGTACAGCAAGAAAAGCCATCTCGTACGAGATGGCTTTTTGTTTGGAGGCTGAAAGGGGATTGAAGAAAAGATGATATCACTAATAATCTTTTGCTGTATATTATTATAAAAAATTGATCTGAAGCAGGCCTCCTTTCCCTAATCACTGTCTAGTTTTCTTGACTGTTCTCTCTTTCTCTCTTTGAACGATTGAGATTTTCTCGGAGGGTGAGTGTTCTGTTAATTGTAAATGGGCAGTAGAAGAATCTCACACAAGAATTGATGAACAACGACCATATAGAGTCGTATTTTTATTAGGTATAATGGCTTATATTAAACTGATTGATAATATACAAACTGGTATTGGTTTACGGAAAAATAGAGGGCGTAGTGAAAAAAATAGAATATACCCAAGAAATTGACCGTTTAAATAAACAAAAAGTTTATGAATTATATGATTCAGGAGCGATTCATCAGCTTGGGGTTGGAACAACAAAAGGCTTACAAGACATACATCATTATTTATTTAATGGTTTATATGATTTTGCTGGTCAAATTCGCAAGCAAAATATTTCAAAAGGGAGTTTTCGTTTTGCTACTGCCATGTACTTAGAGGCAGCTTTAAAGGAAATTGAAAAAATGCCTGAAACGACCTTTGATAAAATTATTGATAAGTATCCGGAAATGAATATTGCCCATCCTTTTTTGGAAGGCAATGGGCGTTCAACCCGTATTTGGCTAGATTTAAATTTTAAGAAAAACCTTAGAAAAGTAGTAGATTGGGAAAAAGTAGATAAAAAACTATATTTCCAAGCAATGGAACGTAGTCCTATCAATGATTTGGAAATTAGTTTCTTATTACAGAATGCCTTAACCAATAAAATTGATGATCGAGAAATTTTCTTAAAAGGTATTGAACTGTCTTATTATTATGAACAACCTGAATATTAAGTTAAAGAAAAAATAGTTTTCTCTTCCGTTAATTCATTTTCTTCCTCATTTTGTAACTTTAATCATGTTGTTTTCTAATTAGTCCTTTTTAGGTTATCTTATCAAAGGGATAGCAAAAGGGTTGTTAAATGAGGACTCTCTTATTCCGTGAGCAACAGAAAACTAATAATAAAAAGACCTTAGGACTAAGTTTTCATTAAAAGATAAGTAAAGAGGAGCTTATATTGAAATAGGTCTAAGCATTCATATCTAATAGATTGATAATATTTTATCAATCTATTCTTTATAGTAAACTTGTCACCCAAAATATGAGAATTTTGGGTGACAACATAATTTGTTCCCCATTTATGCAAGACAAAAAGAGTTGTTAACCATTTTTTAGGAATTTTGGTTAGCAAAAGATATTCTAAAAAACTCTTTTTTCTATAGATGCATCATAACTTAAGAGATATTTATACCCACCATAATAATGAAGTTATTTTTTCTGAGTATAAATAGGAAGGAGGTTGGAGTAGAAAAGCAGTTGCTCTTTTGGGAATAGGGATAAGTAGCATGAAAGCAATTCTCATCAAATGTAACTTCCAGGAGGTGATGTAGCACAAGCAGGGCGAATCTACGGTGAAATTATCCGTTTAAAGAAAAAATGCCCTAGACCAGTATAGACTATTATTGATGATATAGGAACTTTGATAGTCTTAACATTAAAGCTATGTTGGATAAGGTGAGAGAGGAAGTAAAATATCAATAACTATACTAAAATAAGGTATTATCATTATTAATTAATGAAATTAAATAGAGAATAGAAGATGGACAAGGAAGATGTATTAATTCAAGAATTTTCAGTTGACACACTATCAAATTATTTCCGGAGAATAATACCATCTTTCAATACAAAAAAACAAAATTACGATGATATATTAGAAAGGTTTGATAAGAGGTTTAATTCTCTTGAAAAGTTAGGTAAGACTAATTTAGAAGACAATAATGTGCTTATAGTTGTTGCTTGCCAATATAGCGGTTATTTAAGTGAACGATCATCAAAAAAACAACAGTTTGAAATTACCAAAAAAGTATTAAAAGAAGAAAAAGCGGATGCGGCTATCTTTGTTTTCTATGATGATGAGAAGCAGTTTAGATTTTCTTTCATTATGAGAAATATTTCTTCTAAGGAACGTTATTCAGATTGGAGGAGATATACTTATTTTGTATCTTGCAAAGAAACGAATAGAACATTTAAGGAAAGGTTAAAAAATTGTGCTTTTGATACACTAGACAGTATTAAGGAAGCGTTTTCTGTTGAGAAATTAACTAAAGATTTTTATAACCAACTGTATCAATGGTATGAATGGGTGAAAAGTGAAGAGGTTGGTGTAACTTTTCCCAACGATGTACGAATAAGTGAAGATGATAGGGACAACCTAGACGAAAGAATTATTCGTTTAATTACTCGATTACTGTTTGTATGGTTTATCAAACAAAAACATTTAGTTCCAGACAATTTATTCAAAAAAGAAGCATTGTATAAAATTTTAAAAAACTTTGATCCTACTAGTTTGACAGATGGAAATTATTACAATGCAATTTTACAAAACCTATTTTTTGCTACTTTAAATCGTGCTGTGGGTGATAGGTGCTTTGCAACGACAGAAGGAAGTAGAGATATTAAGACAAAATATCGCTATAAAGATAAATTTATGGCGACCTCAGAAGAAGAAATTATTGAATTATTCTCGCCAGTGCCTTTCCTCAATGGTGGATTATTTGAGTGTTTAGATAAGGAAAAGGAAACGCACGGTATAAAATATCATTTAGATGGATTCAGCCGGAATCATGAGAAAGATGCAAAAGGTCGCTATAAAGAGATTGCATTTATCCCCAATATTGTATTTTTTGATGCTGAAAAAGGCCTTTTCCCTATTTTAGAAAGATTTAATTTTACGGTAGAGGAAAATGAACCTAGCGAAATTCAAGTAGCACTTGATCCTGAATTGTTAGGTAATGTATTTGAGAACTTATTAAGTGCTTATAATTCTGAAACATCAATATCTGCACGTAAACAATCGGGTAGTTTCTATACACCAAAAGAAATTGTCCATTATATGGTAGATGAATCAATTATTGTATACCTAAAAAATGCAAAAATATCTTTGTCAGAAGAGGAAATTCGCTATTTGGTAGAAGGTGATAGACTTCCTGACGTACTTGAAAATAATGATGATTTATGTTCTAAGGTTTATCAGAAGCTACGAGCAATTAAAATTGTCGATCCAGCTTGTGGTTCAGGTGCATTCCCAATGGGAATCTTAAAGCGTATGATTCAGATTATGGAAAAATTACATCCTGAAAATGATTTGTACGATTTAAAACTACATCTAATTGAAGAATGTATTTATGGTATTGACTTGCAAACAATTGCTATTCAAATTACAAAATTACGGTTCTTTATTTCTTTGATTGTTGATCAGAATAACTTAGATATAGCAAATCAAGAAGGTAATTATAATATTAGACCGCTTCCTAATTTAGAAACAAAGTTTGTCGTCGCCAATACCTTGATAGGCAAACAATCTAAAGCAAAAACTTTATCTTTATTTGAGGCTCCTGAGATAGAAGAGTTAAAAAATAATTTATTGGAAATTAGAAAAAAACATTTCTATGCAAAAACAGAGAAAGACAAAAAACATCTCCGTCATGAAGACGAAGTAAAACGAGAGAGATTGAGTCAGTTAATACAAGAAAATAGTGATTTTACTCCTGATGATATTAAACAATTTTCACAATGGAATCCCTATGACCAAAATGCATGTTCTCCCTTTTTTGATGCAGAATGGATGTTTGGTGTTAAAGATGGGTTTGATGTTGTTATTGGGAATCCTCCTTATATCCAATTACAGAAAAACCAAGGAGAGTTAGCAAAAAAATATGAAAAATGTAACTATCAAACTTTTGCAAAAAGTGGAGATATATATTCACTTTTTTATGAACGAGGATATTTTCTTCTAAAGGAAAAGGGTATTCTTTGTTTTATTACCTCTAATAAATGGATGAGAGCAGAATATGGAAAGCAAACAAGAAAATTCTTTGTTGAAAAGACAAATCCTTTATATCTCATTGATTTTTCAGGACAAAGGGTTTTTGAATCTGCAACAGTTGATACTAATATATTATTATTGATGAGGGATAAAAATAGACAAGAGTTAATGGCTGTAGCAGTTAAATTTGATTCGTTAAATAATTTGAGCGATTATTTTCAACAACATGCGCAGTCGGTACAGTTTCAAAATGATGAAACTTGGGTTATTCTTAATCCAATTGAACAACAAATTAAAGCGAAAATTGAAAAATATGGTATACCACTAAAAGAGTGGGATATTTCTATCAACTATGGAATTAAAACTGGGTTTAATGAAGCATTTATTATTGATGGTCAAACCAAAGATAAGTTAATTGCAGAAGATCCAAAATCTGCTGAAATTATTCGACCGATTTTACGTGGCAGGGATATTAAAAAATATTCTTATGAGTTTGCTGATTTATGGTTAATTAACACACATAATGGGATCAAAGAAAAAGGAATCCCTCCAATAGATATTGATGATTACCCTATAATAAAAAAGCATTTACAACAATACTATATTCAGTTATCCAAACGGGTTGATAAGGGGGATACCCCATATCATTTACGAAACTGCACATATATGGAGGATTTTTTTAAACCAAAGATAGTCTATCCAAACATGACTAAATTTCTACCTTTTGTACTTGATGAGAAGGGCTATTTATTAAACCAGAAATGTTTTTTTATTACGGGAAAACATTTAATATTTTTAACAGCTTTTCTAAATTCTAAAATATTTAAGATATGTTTTAAGGATAATTTTCCAGAGTTATTAGGAGGTACACGAGAATTATCTAAAGTGTTTTTTGAAAAACTAAGAATACCTCTTATCACAGATATAGAGGAGAAACATATAGCACAAATAATGAGTACATCAGGTATTGATACATCAGTAATATCCAAAGAAATAGAAAACTACCTGATAGCTATATTAGACTTGTCAGAATATGAGGATTATATTCTATCTAATGAATAAATTCTATATTAACTCATTGATTATAAAAGTAATTTCTTCCTTATTAAAGTGATATAGAGAAAAGAGAATATTATCAATAGTTTGTATTGAAACTGATAAGGTTTTTATGCTACTAGGAATCGGTAGATTTTGTATAAAAGTTTTTTTGTATCGGAAACCATCGGCTCCTAATCCCCCTCCAGCATAAAAGGTTTTAAAGATATATGTCATACACTTAGAATTAAGTATATGCTGTAATTTTTCTACACCATCCCCTGTCATAATGAAAGTTGTAGCTTCAGGGAAAAAATATCCGTGATTATCAAAATAAAACTGAGAATCTTTTACTATCTCACTATACATAATTTTTGGTTTAAAAAAATCCTCCCAATAGCTTATACTATCTTGTGTTTCAAACCATTGATTACGAGTGTATTTTCTTGACGAAGACAACATATTCATTGATATATCAATACCATATTGTTGAGCATGATTTAAAATCTTCTCTTTTTCTTCTTTGTGCAACTTTCTCCCCACCTGATCTATTTTAGGGCGAAATCCGGATAAAAACCTTTTAACAGCAGGAAAATTCTCTATTCTATATTGTTTACTTGGAAATGTAGCTATAAGGTATTTATCAGCAAACTCATAAGAATATTTTTTAATATCCCTGCCACGTAAAATCGGTCGAATAATTTCAGCAGATTTTGGATCTTCTGCAATTAACTTATCTTTGGTTTGACCATCAATAATAAATGCTTCATTAAATCCAGTTAAAACGCCACGATAAATAGAAATATCCCACTCTTTTAGTGGTATACCATATTTTTCAATTTTCGCTTTAATTTGTTGTTCAATTGGATTAAGAATAACCCAAGTTTCATCATTTTGAAACTGTACCGACTGCGCATGTTGTTGAAAATAATCGCTGGTATTTTACGTTCTATTTTTGCTTTTTTTAATAATTTAAATTTATCTTTAGTTTCATCTAAAATTGAATATTTAGGGATGGAATTTAAAATGATTTATGGTTATATTAGGGTTAGTACAGATAAGCAAACTGTTGAAAATCAACGATATGAAATTAATTTATTTTGTGAAAAACATACCTTATGTGTCAATAAATGGATTGAAGAAACTATATCAGGCTCTAAGAATGTACAAGATAGAAAGTTAGGTATGTTATTAAACAAAATGAAGAAGGGAGATATTCTAATTTGTTCTGAATTATCAAGGCTAGGACGTAACCTACTAATGATAATGGGAGTGTTGAATGAATGCATGAATAGAGATATTCAGGTTTGGACTATCAAGGATAATTATCGTTTAGGAAGTGATATTAATTCAAAGGTATTAGCTTTTGCTTTTGGGCTTTCTGCTGAGATAGAAAGAAACTTGATATCCCAGAGGACAAAGGAAGCATTAGCACGAAAAAGAGCTGAAGGTGTTATTTTAGGAAGACCCCGTGGCAGTAAGTCCTCTAAAACAAAATTAACTGGTCAAGAAAAGAAAATACTGGAATTACTAGAAAGAAAGGTATCTTATTCTGCTATTGGAAGAATTCTAGGGGTACATAGATTAACTGTATCAAGTTTTATAAAAAAACATAGATTACAATCATAATAGTATTTGAGGAAAGGAGGAGTTTAGAGTGTCTAAATTTATTACGAACAATGGAACTACTGTATCTGTAGCAGATAGGGTAAATACCTTAATTTCTATTAGTCATGAGTTAAAGTTTCTAGTAGGTTTTTTTTATTTTTCAGGTTGGTCAGAGATAGCAGAGAGTCTACGTCAGAATGAAGAGAGTTATCTTAAGATATTAGTGGGATTAGATACTTTTAACTATATGGGAACGGTAGTAGAGTATGGGCTAAATCATGAAGGAGCCTCTCAGAATGAGCAGTTTCATGCTTTTTTAAACTCTACTAAAATTGCATTAAATCAAGATACTTTGGACACTCAAGAATTTTATGAGCAGATTAAGTTTTTTGTTGCAATGATTGAGAATGGGCGTTTGGAAATTAGAAAAACAGAGAACCCTAATCATGCGAAATTGTATCTATTTCATTTAAAGGAATCACAAAAGCATCTTCAAGGTATAACAGGAGAGTTTATCACAGGTAGTAGCAATTTAACCAAGGCAGGTTTTTCAGGACAGCAAGAGTTTAATGTTGAAATTCGTGATTATGGGTATGAAACAGCAGAGAATTATTTCGATGACTTATGGGAATATGCATTACCCATCACAGATAATGCAGAGTATAAAAAGCAATTGATTGATTTAATTAATACGAATACATTAGTAGCAGATGTTTCTCCTTTTGAAGCCTATTGTTTAGTCTTAAAAACCTATTTGGATTTGTATGATCAGACGGATACTAATTTAAATTTAGGTGATTTATTAGAAAAATTAGGTTTTAAAAAATTCTCTTACCAATTGGATGCCGTACAACAAGCATTGAGAATTATTAATGAACATAATGGATGTATTATTGCTGATGTTGTAGGTTTAGGGAAGTCTATTATTTCTTCATTAATTGCTAAACAGCTGAATCAACGAGGTTTAATTATTTGCCCTCCAGGTCTTATGGGAAATCCTGGGTATAGAAATAGTGGTTGGTGGGAATATTTAGAAAGATTTGGTTTATATAATTGGCATGTCTTTAGTAGGGGAGCCTTAGATAAAATAGGTGAGCAAATTGAAGGTAAAGGCTATGAGATAGTAATCATTGATGAGGCACATTACTTCCGTAATGAAAATACACAAGATTATGAATATTTATCCTCTATATGTAGGGGCAAGAAAGTCATTTTGTTGACGGCAACACCATTTAATAATTCACCAGCAGATATTTTTGCATTATTAAAATTGTTTATTATCCCAGGAAAGTCTAGTTTATCGCTAGATGATGACTTGGAAAGTCAGTTCCGAAGTTTTGGATATACTTATGATCAACTTTCAACGATTTTAAAAGACTATCAATCTGATGATAATCGCAAGAAAGAAAAAGCAGAGAGAATTTATACACAAAGAATAGGATTATTACCTGTACAAATTAAAAGGGTACATGATGAGATTAAACAATTGTCAGAAAACATAAAACATTTGATTAGCCCTATTGTTATTCGCCGTAATCGTTTAGATCTTCAAGCGGATTATATTTATTCTAAAGAAATTGATGAGTTATCAAAGGTTAGAGACCCTGAAGAAGTATTTTATTATCTGACAGAGAGCCAAAATCATTTTTATGATGCAATATTATCGACTTATTTTGGTCCTAGAGGAATGTTTACAGGAGCTATCTATACACCATTTCTATACCAAGAAAAATTTGATTTGGATAAGTTGGATAAAGAAGAGAATATGAAATATCAAAACCAAACTAACTTGTTTGAATTTATGAGACGATTACTAGTTAAACGTTTTGAATCTTCTTTTGGTTCTTTCGAAAAATCAATAGAGCGTTTTTTAGAAGTGCATAGGATGGTACGACACTTTATTAGTAAGACAAGAAGATTTATTTTAGATAGAAAGTACTTAGAAAAATTTAAGGATGATAGTTTAGATGATATAGAAACCTTTTTTGAAAATTATATAGCAATAAATGCTGATAATGAAAAGGCAGAAGTTTATGTGATTGATGAGTTAGTAGAGAAAGACCGTTTTTTAGCGAATATTGATTCAGATATTCAAATGTTTGAAAACATTCAGAGACAACTGAAGGAGTTAGATTTAACTGCTAATGATCCTAAGCAAGAGGCTATCATTGAAAAGGTACGTGAATTACTAGAACAAGAGCCTGCTAGAAAGATAATTATTTTTTCTGAATATGTTGATACTGTTCAATATTTGGAGATAGGCTTTAAAAAAAACTTTGGCGATAAGGTGCTAATTTGTGATGGTAAGATGACAAATGATTTAGGGAAATGGCTTAATACTGACTTCAATGCACAGTTTCAGGGTGAAAAGACTAATCAATTTCAAATATTAATTACTTCAGATAAATTAGCCGAAGGATTCAATTTGAATCGGGCAGGTGTAGTTATTAATTATGATATTCCTTGGAACCCTACAAAAGTTATTCAGAGATTAGGTCGCATTAATCGAATTGGAGCTAAAGTATTTGATGAACTTTATTTATTCAATTTTTTTCCTTCATTAAAAGGCTCTAGTGTTGTTCGGTCTAAGGAAATTGCTGGGAAAAAAATGTTTTTAATTCATAATGCTCTTGGTGAGGATACTAAAATTTTTACTGAGGATGAAAAACCTACTGCTTCAAATTTTGTAGACCGTATTAATGCTCGTCCTGAAGAGGAAGGAGAAATTAGTATTGGTACAAAAATTCGAAACTTATATCGTGATATAACTCAACAGCACCCTGATATTATAAAAAAAATAGAACAATACCCAACAAGAATAAAAACGGCGAAAAGTTATGATAGTTATAGTTTGAATATTTTAAGAAAAAAAGGGGATAATATTTTCGCACAAATAATTACAAAACAGCAAGATAAAACAGTGGTGGAAGATGTGCCTATAGAATTATTCTTACATAATCTAGAGTGTTCATTAGAAGAGCCCAAGGTCAAATTTTCTATGAATTTTTGGGGGTTATATGAGGAAATTAAAGAAGGAAAAATAAAATTTCGAAATAATAAAGGGGCATCTGATATTTCTAGTGAAGAAAAGGCGTTGGATGTCATAAGTATTTTTAGAAAAAAACTACTAGAGGTGCGTCCTGACTTAGTACCCTTTGCTGATACGCTGAAAATAGACATTCGAGAATATAAAACTTTGCCTAAATATAGTTTAAAGCAAATAGCTAAAGTGGGAAATAAACTTGACGATAAGAAGTTTTATCTCTATATTGAGGAGTTAGAAAGATTACAAAAACTGCTTGGTTCTAATTATTTAAATGATCTTCAGAGAAAAGTGGGAAATCGATCTAAGGAAGTAATCATTGCCGTTGAGAATGTAAAACAAGGAGTAATTTTATAGTTAGGTTGCCCTTTAAAATCTACATATTCACCGAGAGTTGTTTTTTATAGTATTACATCCCTATAAAGAAAATTTTAGAGTAAAATGGGTTACTTCCTAAGTAAGCAAATAATAAGGGGGATTTTTTTTCTCTCTTATTTTTAACTGATATGGATATTTTGGATACGAAGGAGTCCAAACGATGAAAAGTGAATAAATATCATGCTTATCCAAAAGGTTTACAATAAAATCTTTTTATCGCTTCTTAAAATACTCATCGCCTAATGGAATCAACACTGTTCACTCAACTTGGTATTGCTTATATCACTGATCTTCATCAATTACAAAAATACGCCACAGATAGTAGTGGTTACCCCATGGCGTTGCCACAAATCGTGCTTCGTCCTTGTTCGACAGAGGAAGTGGTAAAGTGTATTAAAGCGTGTATAGAACGGCAGCAGTCATATACCATTCAAGGAGGGTTGACAGGCTTAGCAGGTGGTGCACGTCCTGATGAGGGTGATGTAGTTATCTCGCTTGAACTAATGAATAAAATAGAAGAAATCGATACTATTGGTGGTACGGCAATTGTTCAAGCAGGGGTCATATTAGAAGATATCCAAAATAGTGTGCAAGAGCATGGATGGTATTTTCCTTTGGACTTGGGGGCTCGAGGATCTTGCCAGATAGGTGGTAATATTTCTACAAATGCGGGTGGTAATAAGGTTTTTCGTTATGGTACCACTAGAGAGTTAGTGCTGGGATTAGAGGTTGTTTTACCAGATGGTACAGTTTTAAATATGCTTAATAGAGTGATTAAAAATAATACTGGTTTAGACTTAAAGCATTTATTTATAGGTACAGAAGGTCGTTATGGTATTGTGACTAGGGCTTGTTTACGATTATTCCCCAAACCAGAGGCACGTTTTAGTGCGTTAACAGCGCTAAACTCATTTAATGATGTCACTTTATTATTAAAAGAAGCAAGAGGGAAAGTGGCAGAGTTATCTAGCTTTGAAGTGATGTGGGATAATTATTTACTTAAAGCATCGCAAAGTATTAATAAACCAGCCCCATTCAATGGACAATACCCAATTTATGTGTTGCTTGAAGTAGAAGGTGGCAAAGAGGGGTTGGAAGAAAAATTTAATCACTTTTTAGAACAACAATTAGAAAGTGGTTTAGTCGCTGATGTGATTATTCCACAAAGTGAAGAGCAAGTAAAAGCTATCTGGAAAATAAGAGATGCGAGTGGTGAAACAATGGCAAAAATTAGTCCTGCCGTAGCATTTGATATAGGCATTCCGTTAAAAGGTATGCAAGCATTTATTGATGAAACGATTAATGCACTAGAAGAGCAGTATCCTACCGCAGTAAACTTGTTATTCGGGCATCTGGGAGATGGTAATCTTCACTTAATGACTGGTTGCTTGACACCAGAACAGCTAATACCAGTAGAGGAATTGGTGTATACATTGACTGGTAAATATAATGGTAGTGTGACAGCAGAGCATGGCATTGGTCGGATTAAAAAGCCTTTCTTATCAGTGAGTCGAAGTGAGGAACAAATTAAGGTAATGCAAGATATCCGTAAACTATTTAATGCCAATGATTTACAAAATAGAGCAAGAGTAATAGACTAGGGTCTTATATTTATATTTAAAATATTTTAAGAATAAAATAAATAGGAAGTGGTATGAAAAGAGTAATGAGTGTTGAGGCGAAAAAAGCATTTGAGGCTCAATTTGGTCAGCAATTTATAGTCAGCGAAGCTGTACGTGAGCATCATGCTAGAGATGAGTCTGCTTATGATAAGTTTTTGCCTGATGCGGTAGTGTTTGCACATAATACAGACGATGTGATTGCCGCAGTGAATATCTGTAGAGAATATAATCTGCCGCTAATTCCTTATGGTGCAGGGACTTCTATTGAAGGACATATTCTTCCTATTCATGGAGGTATCAGTTTAGACTTAAGTGAAATGAATAAGGTCTTATCAGTAGATGACCAGGATTTCACCGTCACGGTACAACCTGGTGTATTGCGTATGCAATTGAATGAAGAAATTAAGCAGACAGGGTTATACTTTCCAATTGATCCAGGGGCAAATGCCTCAATAGGGGGAATGGTCAGTACGCGTGCATCAGGAACAACAGCGGTTAAATATGGTACGATGCGAGAAAATGTTTTGTCACTTACAGTAGTGACAGCTGATGGTAAATTACTCAAAACGAGTAGTAGAGCAGCTAAATCGTCTGCAGGCTATGATTTAACACGATTATTTATTGGCAGCGAAGGGACATTAGGTATTGTTGTTGAAATTACGTTAAAGGTTTATCCAATCCCAGAAGAAATTATCGCTGCGATTTGCTCTTTTCCAACCTTAGAGGATGCAGTTAATTGTACGGTGATGGTAAAGCAAAGTGGTACAACTATTGGGCGAGTAGAGTTTTTGGACAGTCATGCGATTAAAGCGGTAAACGCCTATAGTCATTTAAGTTTAAAAGAACAGCCTACCTTATTTTTTGAGTTTCATGGCTCTGCTACAGGTATTCAGGAGCAAATAGAATTAATTAAAGAATTTGTTCATGAAAACAATGGTTCTGATTTTGACTGGGCGAGTAAGACAGAGGATCGTAATCGATTATGGACAGCAAGACATAATGCTTATTTTGCTAGTTTACAGTTACGTCCTAACTCTCGCAGTATCACGACAGATGTTTGTGTGCCTATTTCCAAATTGGCTGAGTGCGTATCTGAAACAGCAAAAGATTTAGAGACAATCAGCTTTCCATGGACTATGCTAGGTCATGTGGGGGATGGTAATTTCCATGTATTGATGATGATTGATCCAAATAGTGATAGCGAACGTGAGGCGGCTGAACGCTTGAATCATCGCTTAGTTCAACGTGCGATTGCTCTAGATGGAACCTGTACAGGTGAGCATGGTATTGGCATACATAAGATGGATTTTCTAAAAGAAGAACTTGGCGAGGATATGATAGAGATGATGCGTCGAGTTAAACATGCGTTTGATCCTCAAAATATTTTGAATCCCGGTAAAGTATTTAGCTGGGAGGCGTGAGTATTTTTGCGTATAGCTTGCCATGAATCAACGGAACATTATTAGTTTAGCTTATGCTAATCAGGAGTTGGATATTGTTCCTTCTCTTGGAGCGGCGATAGCACGTTATCAAGTCATTCACCAAGGAAAAGCCTATGATTTTTTGAGAAGAGCATCGAAAGGTGCGATTGATCAAGGAGTGATTAGTGAAATGGCAAGCTTTTTAATGGCTCCTTGGGCTGGACGAATACAAAATGGAACCTTTAATTATCAAGGTAAAGACATCCATTATCCAAGCAGTATCCCTAATTTTCCACACAGTATGCATGGATTCACCAGAGATAAAGCGTGGCATATTGTAGAGCAAACGGCACAGATGGCATTGCTAGCGTTTAATCATAGCGAGAATCACGATTGGCCCTTTAGTTTTGAGTTATTTCAACGCGTTGAATTAACGTATACTGGCGTTACTATTAGTGTAACAGTACAAAATATAGGTGATACAGATATGCCTTTTAGTCTAGGTCACCATCCATTTTTCCCATGTAATGAACATACCTTAATTAAAACAAATGTTCAACGAGCTTGGTATAGTGATGATGAGCTAATGCCAATAGTCTTAAACACACATCCCGCCTGTCAGAAACTAGCACAAGGACTGTATGTTCAAGAGCAGGGTTTTGATACGATTTTTACTGATTGGGATAAAAAAGTTGAGATTTATTGGTTAGATGAACGACGCTATTTACGTTATTACGTTACGGAACCAATGGGTTTCTTTGTACTGTATAACCCTCCTGGTGAAAAATGGTTCTGTGCAGAGCCGTTTGGTAATATTACCAATAGCTTTAATTTGCGAGAAAAATATCCCCGAGAAATCATTGGCGGGATGGATATCAAAGCAGGAGAAAAGATAGGGACTAGATTTGAATTGGTGCCGGGGTTTGAATTACAAGCCCCTTAGGCGGTAGTAAATTATCCTACTGTTTAAGGGGCTTAAATTTTCATGCACAATGAATAGTTAGTAAATAAAATTATTGTGAATGATGAGGTTACTCTTCGACAAATGTCTCTTCACGTTTTTTGCGAATTGACGGTAGTGTCACTAAAATAATCAGACCTACTGCCAACAATAATAAGCTAGCAGATAATGGACGAGTAATGAATGTAGTGAAATCTCCACGAGAGAATAATAGTGCACGACGGAAGTTTTCTTCCATCATAGGACCTAATACTACACCTAAAAGTAAAGGAGCTCCTTCACATTTTAGTTTTGTCCAGATATAACCAATCACGCCAAATAATGCCATGACAAAAATATCAAAGACATTATAGTTCAATGAGTAAACCCCGATTGAGCAGAATAATAAAATGGCAGGGAAGAGGATACGATAAGGTACTTTTAGTAATTTAACCCATAGACCCACTAATGGAAGGTTTAAGATAACTAACATCAAGTTACCTACCCACATAGAAACTACTAATCCCCAGAATAAATCTGGATGGGAATTCATTACTTGAGGGCCTGGCTGAATATTGTGAATAGTCATTGCTCCAACCATTAATGCCATTACTGCATTACCAGGAATACCTAAGGTCAATAATGGGATAAACGAGGTTTGAGCGGCTGCATTATTAGCTGACTCTGGGCCTGCAAGACCTGCAGGGTGACCTTTACCAAAACGTTTTGGTTCGCGAGATAGCTTTTTCTCTAATGTATAAGAAGCAAATGAAGAAAGTACAGCACCACCTCCAGGGAGAATACCTAGTGCTGATCCTAATAGGGTGCCACGCACAGAAGCAGGAGCCGCCTCTTTGAATTCTTGTTTATTTGGATACAGAGAACCAAGTTTGTCGGTAATATCTACGCGATTTTCTTTTTGAGCGAGGTTATTCATAATCTCTGCTAAACCAAAAACCCCCATAGCGATAACAGCAAAATCTACACCGTCTTGTAATTCGGCAATACCAAAGTCATAACGAGCAATGCCTGAGTCAACATCAGTACCAACCATACCGATTAGAAGGCCTAGTACAATCATGCACAGTGCTTTAGGTAAAGAACCCGATGCAAGCACCACAGCACCTACCAAACCAGTAACCATTAAAGAAAAATATTCTGCTGGGCCGAATTTAAACGCAATAGAGGCTAGTGGTGGTGCAAACGCTGCTAAAAGAATTGTTGCAACACACCCAGCAAAGAATGAGCCTAGTGCAGCAATAGAAAGTGCGGCACCAGCACGCCCATTTTTAGCCATCTGATGTCCGTCCAGAACAGTCACAACCGCAGACGTCTCTCCAGGTAAGGCAACTAGAATAGCGGTTGTTGAACCACCATATTGAGAACCATAGTAAATACCTGCCAACATAATAAGGCCTGCGACAGGAGGAAGTACATAGGTTAAAGGTAATAACATTGCAATAGTAGGAACAGGTCCAATACCGGGTAATACACCAATTAGCGTACCTAATAAGCAACCAAGGAAAGCGTACATTAGATTTTCTGGGGTAACAGCAACAGAAAACCCAAGGGCTAAGTTATTTAATAAATCAAACATTAGTTAGCTCCCTTTACCTTTTTATAAAAAATAACACATCCAACCACGATAGCAATAGGAATAATGATTTGTGCATCAGTACTCCACTCTGACCATGGTGCAGGTAAAGTAGGGAATACTAAACCTAAACCTTTAACAAACACTAACCATGCAAAGAAAATAAGAAATATTGCGTTGGCAATTGCGATTTTCCAACTAAACTCATGGCTAGCTAAACTACTGAAAATGACAAGAATAGCCACGGAAATATACATACCTAGATAGTTTAGCGTATAGCCAAATAAGACAATAGAGCCTATTACTAGCAGGAGAATATCCCAGTCAAAATGGCTAACCTCATGTTCTTCATTATACTCACCTCGTAGCGAAGATAGGGTAACAAAAGCCCCTAAAATAGCGAGTAAACAGCCTAGTAAAAAAGGGAAATAGCCTGGTCCCATACGAACCGAGCTACCCATATCATAATTTTGTTCTGCAATGAGGGCAAAAGCTGAGCCTAGCCCAATGAACATAAGACCAGACCAAAAGTCTTGTTGATTTTTGATAAGCATAATACTTCCTGCTTGTTAAGAGTGGATATGATTCTAATAAGTCTTATGACTTATTAAAGCATTAAAACCTAGAACCATTTTATTGGTCTAGGTTTTAAATTGCCTACTAAACTTAATTATTTAAGTTCAATTTTACCTTTTGCGACAACTTCTTTTGCCCAGTCATATTGTTGCTTAATTTCTTTAGTAAATTCTTCTGGGGTATTGCCAGATGCGAAAGCACCTTGTTTCATAAGGGATTCTTTTACACCTGCATCTTGTAATGCTTTGGCAGCTGCTTTGTGTAGTGTGGCTACTATGTCAGCAGGTGTACCTGCAGGAGCAAGTAAACCATACCATACTGGGCTATTAAGTTGTTCATACCCTAATTCTTTTAGAGTTGGCACTTCTGGTAAGTCTTTTAGACGCTCAGGCCAAGCAACGGCTAAAGGGTTTAAGTTCTTAGCTTGGACTTGTGGTAAAGATGATGGTAAGTTATCAAATAATAACTCAATATGACCACCAACAGCATCAGCTACTGCAGGACCTGAACCTTTGTATGGTACGTGGATAATATCTGTACCTGTCGCTTGGCGGAATGCTTCACCAAATAAGTGTAATACGCCACATTGTCCAGATGAACCGTAAGTGTATTTACCAGGGTTAGCTTTGATTTCTTTTAAGAAACCAGCAAAATCCTTAGCAGGAAATTTTGTTGGGTTTGAAGAGATAATGTTTGGTACATTGACAAAGTTAGTAACTGGTGTAAAGTCTTTGAAAGGATCATAACCTAAGCCAGTTGGTTTACATGCTGGATTAACGGCTAAAGTAGAAACTGTAGCAATAGATAAGGTATAGCCGTCAGGTTTTGCACGAGCTGCCTCTTGTGCACCAATAGCACCACCAGCGCCGCCTTTGTTGTCAACTACGATAGATTGACCAAGGATTTCACTCATTTTGCTTGTTACGATACGAGTAACAATATCAGTAGAGCCACCAGGAGCAAAAGGTACGATCACACGAATAGCGTGATCAGGGTAGGCAGCATAAGCACTACTCATAGCACCAACAAAAGAAAGGGCAGCAATAGTAGCTACTTTAATAAAAGACTTTTTCATAAAATTTATTCTCCGATAATACTGGGAAGAAAAGAGATAACTAAACTGTACAAAAAATAAAAAAATTTGAATATCCGTATAAACGCTAATAGTAGTAAGATTGTAAAATTAATGAGAATTATTTTTATTTAATAGGAAAAGAAAAATGAAGCAACATTTATTTCGTATTACCGTAGAACATTTACAAGATAAAGAAGGGAATGCTGTTAGGCCTTGCCTTTAATTTTTAATGCCCCTAATCATGATAACTTATTTGATATTGTGGATAAAGTGAAAAATTTGGAGTCATTTACCCCTGAAATGGCAGCACGCTTTGCGATTGGATTAAAGCTGATGGGAGAGGTAATGTTAGAAAATAGAGACATGGTATTTTTTTAAAGAAATACAGCCTCATTTTATGTAAATTATGGCTATTGTTAAGGATAAGTAGGCGTATAAAGTATAAACATGTGAGAAGATGACTTGTTTGCTAAAAACAATAAATGACTATATCTCCTACTTATGGACAATAAGTTAGCCAATAAAAAAAGAAGAGCCACTGGTAGCTCTTCTTTTTGCTGAGCGATATTCAGATTAAAAATTAAATAAATCATTAAAAATTTTCTGCCATACTTAGATGGCTGAAAATTTGGTTTTTGAGTTGTGTATAAGGAATATTACAATCCATGGCTAATTTGATGAGGTTAATTAATTCATTTGCCTCGGCACCAAAGAGCGTAGCCCCTAAAATTAAATGGCTGGTTGCATCAACAACGACTTTATAAACGCCTCGTAAATCGTTATTAACATGGGCTTTAGGCATTGTTGCCATGGGTAAAGATTTTGTTTTTACAGCAAGTCTTTGTTGTTCTGCCTGAGTAGCGTCTAGACCAATACGGCTAAGTGGTGGAACAATAAATAAGGTATTAGGAAAGGTTTTACGTGTTTTTAAAGAATAATCTTTATTACCATTTAAATAGTTAAGACAATTCTAAAGTCATCTAAGGAAATATACGTAAACTGTGGACCACCATTGACATCACCTACAGCAAAAACATTAGGAACAGTTGTTTCACAATACTCATTTACTTGGATAGCACCTTTTTCAGTTAGTTTAATATCCGTAGCCTCTAGATTTAGAGATGAAACGTTAGGTTTACGTCCTGTGGCATAAAGAACAGCATCAAAAGAATAATCTTGAGAATTATCAGTAATCACTACTGTCTCACCCTCATTACGCACTTGGGTAAGATTGGCATTAAAGACAAAATTGATATTTTTAGCTTGTAGATACTCTTGTGCAAGTGTAGCAATGTCTTGCTCTTCTCTAGGTAACAAACGTTTGCCTGCATCAAATACAGTGACTTCTGTGCCTAGTGTGGCAAAAAGACTCGCAAATTCTAAGCCGATATTTCCGCCACCAATGATTCCAAGTTTTTAGGTAATGTGGGTAAGAATTGAATGCCTGTGCTGTCGAATACATTCTTACTTTCTGCTAATCCTTTGATAGGTAGAACAACGGACCCAGCACCTGTATTGATAATAATTGTCTCTGCGGTAAGCTGAGAGGTGCCTTGCTCTGTCTTAACCTCAATCTCTTTATTCGCGATGAATTTTGCTGATCCTGTAATGACTTCTACATTAGCACCAACCATCGTATCATAGTTTTTCTTGCGCAAGCGAGTGGTGATAGCTGTCTTGTCTGCCATCGAAGCATCAAAGAGTTTGCCCTTGTCTGCAGCAGTAATGAGTGTTTTGCTTGGTATGCAGCCGATATTGATACAAGTATCGCCATACATTTGAGGGCTTTGCTCTATTAAGGCGACTTTTTTGCCTTGGGTTGCCATTTTTGCAGCTAGGGTTTTACCTGCTTTACCAAAGCCAATAATAATTAAATCATGGGTAGATATAGTTTCTCCCTTTAAGATGAGTATGAAGTAAGTTATCTTTGTTTTTCATTGTACGCTTAAAAACAGCGATGATGAGAGGATATAAAAAAGAATGTTTCAGATTATTTAGATGATGTATGGCAAGACCTTGTCTCCTGTTGCGTTTCTCCCAATCCGTCCAGAATAGGGCATTCACTGCTATTATCACCATGGCAAGAGTTATGCCATTTCTTTAGTCGTGCGAGCATATTTTGTAAGTGCTCTATCTGATCTTCCAATGTATGAATATGCTTAGCAGTTAATTCTTTTACTTCTTTACTACTACGGTGCGGATTATCTTGTAGTGCTAAAAGCTCAGCGATTTGTTGTAACGAGAAGCCTACTAGTCTAGCTTGATGAATAAAATGTAAGCGATTTAAATCCTGTGCATTATAGCGACGATATCCATTGTCAGCGCGTGAGCTTGGAGTGAGTAGACCATATTTTTCATAGTCTCTAATCTGTTTAGAGGACAATCCAGTTTGTTGAGAGGCTTCGCTAATATTTAACATAAGCATAACTTTATAAAAAATTTTAAAATAGACTTTACCTTAACCTTAGGTTAAGGTTTATAGTGTAAAACATACAGCAAGGAAAGCTGTGATTTTAGGAGAACAAAATGAAAACTGTTGTTTTAAAAGTAGATGGTATGACTTGTGGTGGTTGTGTGAAAAGTGTCACTCGTGTATTAGAGGGACAAAAAGGCGTTAGCAACGTAGAGGTGAGTTTAGAAAAAGCTAACGCAACCGTAGAATTCGATGAAACAGTGATTGATGCTGATGAGCTAGCTGATGCTGTTGAAGATGCTGGATATGACGCACAAGTTCAATCTTAATAAATCATTGCTTAGTAGTAAAAAGCCTATGGTCTATCTACTCAACTATTACCGTAGATAGACTATAGAGCAAGCAAGGGTCATGAATAATCAATAGAGGTGAATGGTGCAAGAGAAAATAAGCGTTGATGTTGAAGGTATGACGTGCCAAGCTTGTGCAACGCGTATTGAAAAAGTATTGAATAAGAAAGACTTTATTCAAGAAGCGGGTGTTAATTTTGCGAGTGAAGAGGCTCAAATTACATTTGATAATACGAAAGCGTCACCAAATGATATTCTAAACCTTATTAAAAAAACTGGCTATAAGGCATCTCTTAAAAAACCAGAAGAACAGCCTAAAATCCATGAGTCAAGGATAAGTTGGCGATTATGGTTATTACTTGCCATTAATATTCCTTTTTGGATTGGTATGGTAGGTATGATGGTGGGCAAACATGAATGGATGATGCCCAGCATATGGCAATTTGTGTTAGCGAGTATTGTGCAATTATGGTTAGCTATCCCATTTTATAAGAGCGCTTGGGCTTCTATAAAAGGAGGTCTAGCCAATATGGATGTCTTAGTGACGATAGGCACTGTGGCTATCTATGCCTATTCTGTTTATATGTTGTTCTTTAGCCCACATCGACAACATGAGGGAATGGTGCACGTTTATTTTGAAGCCAGTGTCATGGTCATTGGCTTTGTGAGCCTAGGTAAATTTTTAGAAGATAGAGCAAAAAAAAATAGCTTAAATAGCTTAGGACTATTATTAAAATTAACCCCACAGCAAGTGAGTGTCCAACGTCATCAGCAATGGGTCACTACACCGATTGATCAGGTAGTTATTGGCGATATACTCCGTGCAAATCATGGTGAAAGAATTGCCGCTGATGGTATTGTACAAAGTGGTGAGGGTTGGGCAGACGAAAGCCATTTAACAGGTGAATCTAATCCTGAACAAAAGATGGTTGGTAGTAAGGTATTAGCAGGCTCTGTTATGAGTGAGGGCAGCATCATCTATCAAGCGGAGCAACTGGGTAGTAAAACACTACTTGGCGATATGATGCAAGCCTTATCCGAAGCACAAGGTAGTAAAGCACCAATAGCGCGTATTGCAGATAAAGTCTCTGGTATTTTTGTCCCTGTCGTGGTAGGAATTGCTATCTTAACCTTTGTGATTACCTGGGGTGTGAAAGCTGATTGGGTGACAGCATTAATGAATGCCGTAGCCGTATTAGTGATTGCATGTCCGTGTGCCTTAGGTTTGGCGACACCTGCGGCAATTATGGTGGGTATGGGTAAAGCCGTTAAACAGGGTATTTGGTTTAAAGATGCTACCGTGATGGAAGAGGCCGCACATGTTAATGCAGTGGTTTTAGATAAAACAGGAACATTAACTGAAGGTAAGCCAAAAGTGGCTGCCATTTGGCGCTTACCAGATAGTACAGTGACAGAAGATGATTTGTTACGAATAGTGGCAGCAGTTGAGCAGAATGCAACGCATCCTTTAGCAAAAGCGATTGTGGATTTGGCTACCGAGAAAAATCTTTCTATATTAGCCACTCATGAGGCAAAAACTATTGTTGGTGAGGGAATTGTAGCGACTGTAGAAGGGGGGGGTGAGGTAAAAGTAGGTAAACCATCTTTTACACAAGTAGTCTTGCCAGCTGACTTACCACGCGTATGGCAAATTGCTAGTGTGGTTACTGTGGCTATTAACGGAAAACCAGTAGGTGCCTTTGCTATGGCGGATAGTCTTAAAGAAGATACTGCCAAAGCCATTAAACGTTTACAAGAGAATGCTATTGATGTCTATGTGATGAGTGGTGATCATCAACAAGTTGTCGAATATATTGCACATGAGCTAGGTATTCAACATGCAATGGGGAATATGAGTCCACGTGATAAAGCTACACAAATTCAGCAATTGAAAGCTAATGGTAAAATTGTGGCAATGGTGGGAGACGGTGTCAATGATGCGCCTGCTCTGGCCGCAGCAAACGTAAGTTTTGCAATGAAAGGTGGGGCTGATGTTGCCGAGCATACAGCTAGTGCGACATTGATGCAAAAATCTGTTAATCAAATGGTGGATGCTTTATTAATCTCTAGAGCAACGTTGAAGAATATTAAACAGAATTTGTTCTTTGCCTTTATTTATAATGTGTTAGGGATTCCATTAGCAGCATTGGGCTTTTTAAATCCTATTATAGCGGGTGCAGCAATGGCGATGAGCTCAGTTTCCGTTTTAGGAAACGCTTTAAGGTTAAAAGGTATTAAGATTAAATGATTTTTACCATAATCTTATAAAGGGAGTTAGTAGACTATGAAACTATTTGGCTTTACTAGTAGAGTATCCTCAAGTGATTCAACTATATCAGCTAGCGAAAAAAGATAGCTTTAGTAGAAAAATTTAGAGGACGTTAAATGAGTAAAGCCAATACCTTAATGAATTTATTAAATAGCTTATCGCCAGATCAGCAACAATTTTTGGCATTACCTGTTGGTAATCACCCGCTGTATCCTAAGCAAACAGACTACTTTAAGGATATGCAGGCGAAAATGACAATGGGTAATGCCTATTTTGAATCGGATATTCCAATTGCTTTTATAGGAGAGTATTTAGCAGATTCAGTAAATCCGTATATTAAGAAAAGAGGATTTCTTATTACGGATAAGCATATTTTTATTCAAAGCAAACAATTACCAAGTTCTTTTGTTTTTCAATTGGATAAAACAGTGAGTCCACAGCTTGTTGTGCAAATGGTCTGGGAGGCATTTGAACAAAGTGTTTATCCTGAAATGCCAAAGGAAGAGCTGATAGCGATTCAGAACATATTTTCACGTGTTATCACGCTTGTGCTACCAGCTATTCAAGCCAAAATGGCAGGGTAAACATTAATAGCAAATGCTATTATTGCTGCCCATACGCAATTTTCCACCCATAACGACTCCTCGGATAGGCATCGGATCAAGCATTTCTTTACTACGAATATCAAAACGTAATACTTGAGGAGGTCCTTCATCTACTGTCATAAGCAGGGTCTTGCTGTCGCCCGTTACCCACATATCTACCACTTCATAAGGGAAACGATAGATTTTTTTATCTTCAGGATTATCAAATGATTGGAATAATAGACCTTTATCTCCGCCAAGTATCCATGTACTTTCTAACCAACCAGTACGGAATATTCTAGGAGAAAAGTCTACGTTAAAACGCATTGGTTTTTCATCACCCGCATTGAAATCAAATATGGCTACGCTACCTGATACATCAGCGAAAAGTACACGCTTAGAATAGGCATCAATATAAGGCATATTGAGAGGGCGATAGGTGGTACCTACTTGATACATAGGTCCAGTAGTAAGTAACTTATCGTTTTGTGGAAAATAGACTAAACCCTCAGAACCATCTAAGGTTGTAAATGCCACCATAAAATCCTCTGGACTTGATACTCCCGTATCTAAGCCAGAAGAGGTTTTAATTCGACCGGTAAAATCAATCGTATCCCAAGGTTTTTCAATAGGATCATATCCATATTTACGGTAAATTTTTGGTTTTTCCTTATCGAGTACCCAGAAAGATTGGCTAAACGAGCTAAATAATAAGGTGTAGTAGGCGTAAAGAACGGTTTGACGTTTTGAGGAATCAAATTTTTCAGGAAATATTTTGACTTCCCCTGTTTCATAATTCACTATACCTACCTGGTCGCGTAGTCCTACCGCTAATAGCTTAGATTGAGGCACAAAAAAAACTTGATAAAGAGGCGAGGGTAAAGGAACAATTTTTGTCTCGCGATTGCGTAAATTATAAAGATATAAGTCAGATACCTCGGGATTACCTAAGGCTAACATTGCATCATCACGAGCCATCTCCATAACTTGTGGTTTGATATTAAAGTTTAATAGCTCAATAGCCTCACCAGTCATAATATCAAAAACTGTAATATAGTATGTTGTTTTATCCGCAATAAATAAATAACGCGTAGGATCATAAAGTGTTTTAGCTTCTGTGGCGGCAAATACTGGAGAAGTAGATAACGATAGCGATAAACCCGTTGCTGCGGATAAGTTTAAAAAATCACGTCGTTTCATAACACACCTTTAAGAAGAATACGGATAAAAAAGCAACGGCAGTTGAGCCGTTGCTCATACATGACTTATATTGGACTCAGGCTAAATTAATGTTTATGACCTTTATGTGAATGGTCGTGTTTATGACCATGATGATTTTGTTTGTGCATCATATCATCGCCACTGCCTAGTGCTTTGGCTTCCTCTATTACCGTAGCAACAGATTTTACTTCTGCTTGGCAAGTAGCTGAAGAACCATCACTAAATTTAAAAATCATTTCGTGTTTTTCGCCAATTTTCGGAAGTTTGTCATCAGGAATTTGCATTAACATCACATGATCACCACCTTTTTTGAAATAGCGATCACCTTTTTCAAGTTTTGCATTGGTCAGAGGGATCATTGTCATGACATTGTCTTTCATTTGCATTGAATGAATTTCAACGTTAGGCGTAATGCTTGGGATTGATGCAGACACAATATCAACTGGCTCACCATTATTGATAAACTTCACAAATGCTCCAGTCATATGTTTACCAGGTAAAACTTCTTGAATAGCACAATTTTCTAAGGTAATGCTGGATGTTGGTGCTTTAGTTTCTGCAACTGCAGACGCACTTAAACCAATAAGTAAACTAGTTAGGATGATAGTATTTTTCATAATGTATTCACCTCATTTTGTTTGAATAATGCACTGAGCATATGCTTTTAATGACTCAGTCTCTTCAATAATGCCATTTTTAATAGCAATTTGTTTACCTTGTATGAAAAGTGCATTGAAAGGTAATCCTTTGCCTCCAAGTTGTCTTAATAAGCTCAATCCTTTAACAGAATAATTATTAAGTGCAGATAATTTTTGATCAGCAAAAAGTTTGTTAATATCTTCTTCTTTATCACCTAAATTAATTGTATATAAAGGCATGTTCTTTTCTGTGCTTGCAAAATTATTAAGTATAGGTAATTCAATTCTACATGGGGCACACCACAAAGCCCATAAATTAACTAAAGCTACAGGTGCATCTTTGGCTTGAGGATAAACATCTTTTAGCAATATATCTTGTTTATGCTCCGTAAACCCCTTTGGTAATTCACATGCTTGCTGCTGATTTAAGGTGGTATCAGTATGAGTATTTTCTACGTTACTAGCTGTTGCTGTCGTGGCAGGTGTGCTCGTTGCCACTGCCTTTTCTTCCTTGGGTAAGCTCGTATCAGCAGAAGAGACCATAGCTTTTTTTTCTGGAGATGAATTATCACTCAGTGCCTTATCTAGTGCCTCTGTTAATCCTTTATCTCCAATTTGATAGTCATATACATCAACTAACTCATGATTTGGGTTAATGAGATAGATCAAAGCACTATGATAAACGGTATAAGAAGTGCCTTTTGTGGGGATATCAACTTTTTTGCCATTGAGACGATAACCGAAAGTGGCACCTAGCTGTTTAGCTAAATCCTTGATATTTTCCATTTTTCCAGTTAAACCAACGATTCGCTCATCAAAATAGCTTGTATAGGCATGCATAGATTCTGCTGTATCATTAACAGGATCAATGGAAACAAAAATTGGGACGATTTTCTCAGGGTGCTTGATGGCTTTCATCGCTAAGCCATATTCGTATAAGGTAGTAGGGCAGATGTCAGGGCAAGAGGTATACCCAACGGCTAGCAAGAGATATTTACCAGGGTAGCTTTCTTGAGTGACTTTGCCGTGAATATCTTCGAGGTCAAAAGTAATTTGTTTTGCATAAGAAAGGTTACTTATCGCTATTAAGGAAATCACAAAACAGAAGCGAGTAATCAAACGTAGAAACATGCCAGACCTCTTTCCTTTTTATTGACTCAATTATGAATACTTTACGCAAATATGCATGATTGAATTAATATTTTTGTACTACTACTGGTCAAATGAATGTTTTCATAAGACCAGTAGTGTTAGTTATTACTTAATGTATAACCAGTAAATTATTTTTTCTCTTCAACTTTGTGAGGAGCTACTGTTTGTTCCATTAAGTCATTGTTCCATTTACCATCAACTTTAATTTGAGCTAATGCACCAAGGTTCACAGCTTCAATTAGGTTGTGTGATAAGTAAACATATGTACCAGGTTGTTTGAAGGTATACATTGCTGCACCTGCTGAACCAGCTGCAATTACCCAAGATTCTAGGTCTTGTGCAGGAGCATCAGCTAAGTTACCACGTTCCCAAACATATTCACCGTGACCACCAATTAAGTGAGGGTAAGATTGACGGTTAGCTTGAGAGTGATAAATCATTAAAGTTTCACCGACTTTAGAAGTAGGTGCATTGTCACCGGTGTAAGCACCTTTACGCTCACCAAACACGATATGTGTTGGAATTAGGCCGTCCATGACTTTCTTGTCATCAGCAAAAGAGAGTGATGGGCTAGAATAACGTTTGTAGGCACCTTTCTCATCTTTTGGAATATAGAAGTCTTGTTCGCCAATATAGATGGCTTTGTCATAAGTAAGTTTGTTACCGTTTTTGTCTTTTAGACCGTCTTTAGGAATTACAACAATAGCACCGTTCATACCATGAACAACGTGCCATGGAATCATTGCGCCACCAGGAGCACAATGGTAAATATGTACGCCAGGTTTGATAGCTTTCCAACGAACAACTACTTCTTCACCAGGAGCTACGTGAGTTAATTCACCAGCACCTAATGCACCAGTAGAGGCGTGGAAGTCAATGTTATGTACTAATTGGTTTTTAGATAGGTTTTTAAGTTTTAACTCAACATAATCACCTTCGTGAACAACAACTAGTGGACCAGGAACAGATCCATTAAATGTAAATGCCCACATAAATACGCCAGGCTCAACCTCAATTTCCTTTTCTTCGATGAACATTTCAATTTCAACGATACGTGGAGCTGCAGGGTGATCTAATGTATGCTCAGGAACATTAGGTGGAGCAACTAATGTTTGTTTGACGCGCTCTAATTTTTGAACGCTATCTGGTGCTTTAATGACTTCGTAGCCAGGTAAGCCACCAGTAGTTGATTTGACTTGAGATTCTGCTTGCGCAGTTGTAGCAGCGACAAGTGCTGTGAATAATGCTGTAGCAATAAATTTCTTGCTCATTTAATTTCTCCTCTACTAACACAATTGTCAGTGCCGTTAGTGTAAACGAAGATAGGTAAAAAGCAGTTGATAAAAGTCAATAACCCGAGTTTTTTTGTGGGTTATTTATAAAAAAATTGTAACAGCATAGAAAGGATGATAAAAAAATGCTTGTACTGATAAGGTTGTCCTGAAAGTACAAGCATTATGAAATTTATAACTAAATGTAAAATAGTATTTATAAAACCATGGCAGCAATCCAACCAGACACCATTAATGGCAAGTTGTAATGTAAGAAAGTCGGAATAACAGTATCACGAATATGGTCATGTTGACCATCAACATTTAGACCAGAGGTTGGACCTAAGGTGGAGTCAGAAGCAGGCGATCCCGCATCACCTAACGCACCAGCCGCACCAATAATAGCAACAGTTGCTTCAGGGGAGAAGCCCATAGCTGTACAGAGAGGAACATAAATAGCCGCAATAATAGGGAGCGTTGAGAAGGAGCTACCAATACCCATCGTAACTAATAAACCTACAAATAACATTGCAAATGCAGCCATGCCTTTACTATTGCCAAATAATGCAGCAGAGGCTTCTACTAGTGGTTGAATTTGTTTGGTTTCTTTCATTACTTCCGCAAAACCTTGTGCTGCAATCATAATGAAGCCAATCATAGCCATCATCTTAATGCCGTCATTGAAAACATTATCAGCCTCTTTCCAACGAACAACACCTAATGCCATAAATACAGCAAACCCAAACATTGCGCCTAAAAGCATAGAGTCAGTCCACACCTGTACTACAAATGAGACAACAATAGCAATTAATGCAACAATACTGCGATAATGACTAGGCTCAGGTTGGCTAGCTAACTGAGCATTTTTCATATCTGTCTCTGTGGATTGGTATTGACGATGCTTTCGGTAACTAATAAAGATAGCGATTAATAAGCCAGCCACCATGCCAAGAGCAGGAATAGTCATGGTTTGGAAAACATTAATATTACTAACATCAAGACCTGCTTTCGAAATATTGCCTAGTAGAATTTGTTTTAAGAAAATTTCACCAAAGCCGAAAGGTAACCACATATATGTAGTCACTAGACCGAAAGTCATGATGCAGGCGAGCAGACGACGATCGATTTGAATGCGATTGAACACAAGGAGTAATGGTGGAATGACTAATGGAATGAATGCGATATGAATCGGGATAAGATTTTGACTCATAATACTCATTGCCAGGATCGCGAGTAACAGACTCCATTTGATGTAGCTACTAGAACCAGATGATTGATTAATCTTTTGGATGACTCCATTTGCTAAGGTGCGTGGTAGACCAGAGTGAGCAATCGCGACAGCGAAAGCCCCTAGCAATGCATAGGAAAGAGCAATTTGTGCTCCATTAGAAAGACCTGTTTGGAAAGCTTTCATTGTGGTGGCCATATCAAGCCCACCAAGTAGCCCCCCTGCAATTGCGCCAAGAATTAAACTCAATACCACATGGACACGAGCTACCGATAACACAAGCATCACCAAGACGGCGACAACAACGGCGTTCATTGTTACTCCTTTAAGATTGTAATAAACTGAAACGAATTTTAGTGTAGCATAAGCCTTCCGAAAGATGATGGAGTCAAGACGAGTTTTTGCTTGGGGGTTTTGATTTCAGATAATTTTGTCGTGTTGAACAGACATTTTCAAAAGCATAAACAGGTTTGCTAATTGGGAAAATAAGAGAGGGAAGAATGTAAGAAAAAATCCCTATGTTGTAAACTGACTTGATAAAATTTGGAAGTTTGGTAATAGGGATTTATAGAAGGGAAATAATTGCTGATGGGGAATTAACCACCGCAACCACCACAACAACCACTTTCAGAGGCTTTTTCCTTTACTTCTTTTGTTTCTTGAGTATTGTTGTCTTTTTGACGTTTTACTTGTTCAGCTTGTAAATTTTCTTTGGGCGTATTTTCTTGACTCATTTAGATCTCCACTAGAGAATAAATATGAATTATCAAGTATCGATAATTTACTTTCTATTCTAATGGCTAATCGCTTATTTCAATAGAAAACCCAGTATCCTTTTGTGGGTAAACAAAAAATAATTATTGCATCAATGTGTTGTGCGTGAGGTATAGTTTTTTGCTAGAAAATTTAACGTGTTTTGTAAAACCCATCCAACACCTAATGCAAAACAGAGAGTCCCTAAACCAACTACGCCGCCTAATAGCCAGCCAATAAAGCAAACTGTTCCTTCGATAAGAGAGCGAATTAACCCTATTTTCCATCCTGTTGCTTGATACAACCCAACCATCAATCCATCACGAGGGCCTGAGCCCATATGGCATGTTAAGTAAAAACCAGAGGAAATACCAATAAATAAAATACCACTAATGGTAAGAAGTATTCGTAGGGTCAGATTATTCGGCGCGGGAAGGAGGTATGTTGTTAGACCTAAACCAATGGCGATTAAGGCAATATTTAATATAGTCCCTAAGCCCGGTTTTTGATGGAAAGGAATCCATGTCAACATAACCGCCACACTAATAAAGAAAGAGACAATTCCTACGTTTTTATCAAGCTTGAAAGCAATGCCTTGAGCAAGAACTGTCCAAGGGGTGGAGCCTAAAGATGATAGCACTAATAAACCTTCTCCAATACCAAAAATTAGTAAGGATATACATAGCACCATAATTGGTTTTGGTCCTGCTTTCCAAAGAGAATTTGAAGACCATGTTGTTAATGGTAGTGTGTGTTTGCGAGTGCTCATAAATTTGTTTGTTGTTCTATTGCAGACCTAACCACGCACGAATTGCAGCATGATTATGGATTAGTTGAATGTATTGTTGTGCGGGAAGAGACATCATAGAGACCAAATCATAATTAATCAATCGTAGTACAACAGGAGTGTAATACGCGTCTGCAGCGGTAAAGGTATTGCCCGCTAAAAATGGCCCCTTAAAATGAAGAAGTCCTTGTTGCCATAATTCGTCTAAGCGTGATAATTCTTTTTTGAGTAAGGAATCAGGGATTATGCTTTTCACAAAAACAGGAGAAAAATTACATTGTTGGCGCAATTGTTGGAACCCAGCGTGCATCTCCGTGCATGCTGAATAGGCATAGGCTCGTGCTACTTTGTCTGTTGGAAAAATGGCAGGGTAGTCTTCTGCTAGATAAAGTACGATAGCTAATGAGTCCCATATAAGTGTATCACCGTCCAACAGAACGGGTACTTGAGAGGTGGGTGAAAAAGTTTTCCATAGTGCTTTTTGAGTGGTATTATCTTCTAGATAGGGATGCTCTATTTCCTCAAAAGGAATGTCTAGTGCCTTCATGAGCACCCAAGGTCGCATAGACCAAGAAGAGATTTTTTTATCACCGATATGTAGTTTTAGCATGGGAATTGTGCTCCAACATCTTTATGTGCTAGTTGCAATTATCATAAGTTAATGTGTTATCAGTGTACAGGGAGTTATAACTCTGTACCACAATTGCAACATATAAGAAAGAAGGCTTTTATAGTTGAGTTAGCGATTTATTTTTTTGACGTAGATAAAAAGATAGTCTGAAATATCAAAAAAATGCATATAAAGAACTAAAAAAATTCATATAAATTTGTGGTGATATTTATATTCCCAAATAATATTTAGAAAAGGAGTAATATTTTTGTAAGCTATAAACAATAAATTTTTTTATGGAAGTATGTAATGAATAAGAAAAAAATAGTAAGTGCTCTAGCATTAGCATTGGCGTTTAGCTATACCGCCCAAGCTGGGGAAAAGTTAAGTGTGGCAGCAACACCAGTACCTGCAGCAGAAGTTCTTGAGTTTATGAAACCTGCTTTGGCGAAAGATGGTGTTGATTTAGAGATTCATGTATTTACGGACTATATTCAGCCAAACCAGCAAGTAGCAGATAAACAAGTGATGATGAATTGTTTCCAACATAAACCTCACTTGGATGCATTTAATGAGAGAACGGGTGCAAATTTGCAACCTGTAGGTTATATCTATGTGCCACCATTAGGGGCTTATTCTCGTAAAGTGAAATCAATTGCTGAGTTGCCAGAGGGCGCAACGGTGGCAATTCCTAATGACACAACCAATAGTACACGTGCTTTATTGCTATTAGAGAAAGGTGGCTTGATTAAACTGAAAGATCCAACAGATTTGCATGCTACGTCACGAGATATTGTAGAAAATCCTAAGAAACTTAAATTTAAAGAATTAGAGGCCGCAACGTTGCCTCGCGTAGTGGATGATGTAGATTTGGCAGTTGTGAATACGAACTATGCGCTAGAAGCCAATTTAAATCCGAAAAAAGACTCTATTCTATTAGAGGACGCTAAATCGCCTTATGCTAATTTATGTGCGGCTCCTGTAGAATACAAAGATAGTGAGTTAGTGAAAAAGTTGATGAAAGCATGGCATAGTCCTGAAACAGTTAAATTTATTCAGGAAAAATATAAAGGAACCGTTATTCCTGTCGATTTGTAATTAGTTAACTCTTTTTAGTCGTGTCCTTAAGGCCACAGTAATTTGTTACTGGGGTCTTTTTTAATAGAGGGTAGTAAGTTTTTATTGTATACTTGAGATGTATTGGGTTGTTTAAATATAAGAAGATGTATATTTTATATGTCAATACCAGCATGGTTAATGGAGTGGTGAGGAGTGAGTGTTATGAAAAATTTAGTACTTAAGTTGGGCACCTATGCAGTTGTTGCTGCAACGCTGGCAGGTTGTGTCGTAGGTGGCTTGGGTGGTGGCCAAGATGGGGAGGATGGTCGCGCTGCGGAGCGTTGGCGTACGTATAAGAGTGGAGCGGTTACTGCGCCTGCTGAAAACGCTGCTAGCGTGGTGTTTTTGCGCGAAGAGGGTTCGCTGACTGGTCAAGCCGTTAACATCTTTGTGAATGGTGAGTACTTAACCTCATTGTTACCAGGCGGTTACAAACAGTCGATTGCGTGTGTGGGTAATAACCGATTAACGTCCCAGTTTACGGATGTACGAACACGTTACTTAGAAAAAGAGCGTTCGGGTCAGTACTTCGATATACCTGCCAGGCAGGTAACGTACTTTATGGTGGTGCCGGATGCGTCGGGTGCGGCTACTTTACAGCCACTGGATGCAGCGACCGCTAAGCCGATGATCAATGGCATGAAAGAGCAGGCACACACCTTACCGCGTGTCGATAATCTCGCGGCCTGCGCGCCGCCCGTCGTCAAGCCGTTCCAGACATTTACGCTTGATGCGTCGGCCTTATTCCATTTTGATAAATCCGATTACGCCAATATGTTGCCTGCGGGCAAGTCAGAGATTCAGAACGTGGTGCAGCAGATCCGTGCGAGCAATGCCAATATTGAGCGCATTGCGGTGACTGGTTATACCGACCCTGAGGGTTCAGCCGCGTATAACCAAAAGCTCTCTGAGCGTCGCGCGGCAACCGTTAAGCGGGTGATGGCTGAGAGTGGTCTGGCATCTCAGCACATTGTGGCGGTTGGCCGGGGTGAGACCAATTTAGTGGTGCCTGATTGCCGTCAGCGTTTCCCGAGAGACGCACGCCAACGCACCTTGTGTGACCAGCCTAATCGCCGTGTAGAGATTGAGCTATACGGCTCGATGGCGAATCCGGTTGAGTAATCAGCCACTATTTATATAATCCACACCATTTATTTGCTTCGGTAGGCGCTGACAGTCGCCTACCGAAGTAGGTAGGTATTTGAATGAGTAAGAGGTAGATACCATGAGTTTGAAGCAAATTACCTTACGTATTAATAATAATAAAGAAACAGTAAAAACCGTACAGATTGCAGGCGGTAAAGGCGGGATTGGTTCCCAAGGTCAAGCGGTACACATTCAGGCGCAGGCCAATGTGCACTATCATTTTACCGATGAGGCCACAGGGTATGGTCCAGAAAACATCGCCACCAAGCGTGCAGGCAAAGATTTATACATTGCTTTTGAAGGCGGGGATGTTGAGCAGCCGGATTTAGTCATTGAGGGCTATTACAAAGACAACGGCGAAATCGGTTATGCCGAGGGTAGCAATAATATGCTGATCGGTACGCACGAAAATGGCGATGTGTATCCTTATGTGCCCGAGAGTGCCCAGACATCCGATGCGGTGAGCATGTTGGCGGAAGGCGTGATGGCGGGTCAGGCGCTTGGCGGTGCGACACCGTTTGTGGTGCCCTTATTCTGGTTGCCGTTACTTGCTGCGGGGGTGTTGGGTGCTGCGTTAGCCGGCGGTGGTGGCGGAAGTGGTACACCTGTTCCTCCGCCGGATTATAAGCCAGAGATCAGCGGTCTGACGCCCGCGGCAGACGGTGGTGATGCGATTGTGTATGAGAAAGCCTTGGCTGACGGTTTTGATCCAAGTGCTGATGGTGCGCGTGGCAATGGCACCTTTACGATCAAAAGCCCAGACGGTATTAAGAGTTTAACCATTGGTGGTGTGACATTTATCGCGGATGGTAAGTTGGTCGCAGGTGCTAAGCTTACGACCCCATTTGGTAATGAGTTAATAGTAACCGGTTATGACGCGACGACGGGTGAGGTGCGGTACACGTACACGTTGCTTGGCAATGCGCAGCACCTGGCAGGAGATGGCACCAATGCGCTGTTTGAAAATTTACCAGTGGTGCTAACAGATAACGACGGCGATAAGGTCACGAACACCTTAAGTGTACAGATTGTGGATGACGTGCCGACTGCGAATCCTGATGTGGATAATGTGGCGGCAGATCAGACGGGTCCGGCCACGGGTAATGTGTTGACAGGCGTGGATGTGGCTACTGGTGATGCCAATGCCACGGATGGCGTAGCCGATGTGCCGGGTGCCGATGGTGTGACGGTAGTGGGTGTGGCCAAGGGCGACACGGCTGCCGCGCTGGATCAGCCCGATACCGTGGGTGTGGCGCTTGAGGGTGAATACGGTACCTTGACGTTGCATGCGGATGGGTCGTATAGCTATGAGCGCAAGGCGGGCACGGCTGGTGGCGGGAACGATGTGTTCACGTACACGATTAAAGACGGTGATGGTGATCTGGCGCATACGACGCTGACGATCAGCATTGGTAATACGCCGCCGGTGGTGGGTGATCCGAATGAGCCGAGTACGGCAAATGTGACCTTGTTGGTGGATGAGAAGGGTCTGCCACCGCGCACGGACGAACCGGGTGGTTCGGGCGAGATGACCGATGGCGATGGTGGCAATAACACTGACCCGAGCGAAGAGGCGACGGGTTAGGTGGTGTTCACGAGTAGGGATGGCCTTGCGTCGGTAGTGCTGGGCGGTGAGACACTGGGCACGGATTCGTCTAGCCCGACGACGGTGTTAGATGATGATACGGGTACGCTAACGGCGTACTACGAGTACAACGCCACAACGGGTGAGGGTACGGTGTATTACCGTTATGTGTTAAAGGACAACGTGGCGCATGTCAATGCTAACGATGAGAAACTGAACTTGCCGGTGTTGACGTTGACCGTGACAGACTTGGACGGTGAGACGGCCGAGGGCAAATTGACGGTCACGGTGGTGGATGATGTGCCGACCGCGAATGCTGACACAAACGAAGTGTCGGAAGACGATACTATTACAGACGGTAACGTATTAGACAACGATATCTTCGGAGCTGATGGTAGTCATCCTGATGGTGCAGTTGTCGGTGTAAAAACAGGTGATGACATTACTACACCTGTGTCAGGCAATATAGGCTCAGATTTAGAAGGCACATATGGTACCCTGAAATTGAATGCGGACGGTAGCTATACTTACATTCCAAATGCAAATGTACAAGCATTGAACACTGGAGTTAGTGAGATAGATCGCTTTGTTTACACTATTCGCGATGCTGATGGTGACCTTTCCACCACAACATTGGAAATTACGGTAACAGGCAGTAATGATGCTCCTACTTTACAGGCAAATATTACTGCAGCCGTGGTATCTGAAGAGGGTCTGGATAAAGGAATCAAAGACGACATTGGCGTTCCGAGTGATGGTAGCGATAGCGCTACGCACGTGCTGGGCACTGGTGCAATCAAGTTTACCGATATTGATTCGAGCGGCACATTCACCTTTCAGTTCACAGCGCCGTTCGGTAACTTCACATCGGGTGGACAGGCTATTGTCTGGGACGTGAGTAAGTCTGGGAAGATCATTGGTAAGGTCAATGGCGATGAAGTCATCAAAGTTGAGACGACTCAAGTTAGTGGAACGGGTCACGACAACGAATATCAGGCTGGCTACAAGGTAACTTTGAGCAAGCCGATCGATCACCCAATATCCAATGTCGAAGATGTGCTCGATCTGAACTTTGGTCTTCAGGTCAAGGATGCTGAAGGTGCTCTGAGCAATGTGCAAACGCTTAAAGTCAGCGTGGAAGATGACAGTCCGCTTGTTTCTAATGTATATGAAACGGTAGCTGTGTCACACACTTTCTATGCCAATGTGATGATCAGTTTGGATCTCTCGGGAAGTATGGGCTGGAGCTCAGAGATCCCAGGAAAGAAACGCATAGAAGTTGCTATGGAGGCTATCAACGCCATGCTTGATACCTATCAGGCACGGGTGGATGCTGCAGGAGCCGGGGAGGTCAAGGTCAACCTGAGCACATTCGGAGAGGATGCGACTCAGCGTACGCCAGGTTGGGTCAGCATTGCAGAAGCCAAGAAAATTCTGAGTGATTTGAAGGTGCCAAATGAAACAACCAACTACAAGGCGGCTTTGAGGGAATTGCTGAACAATTTTGAACAAAGTGAATATGGCAGTAACGCTCCGGTTGAAGAACGTGGTGTCATTAATGTTTCGTATTTCATGAGTGATGGAGAACCGAGTAGTGGTAAGGAGGTAAGTCAAGATCTACAGAGTCAATGGGAAAAGTTATTGAATACTCATAAAGTGAAGTCTTACGCAATCGGCTTTGCTAGCGCATCCGATGCCAAGCGTTATCTGGATCCGATTGCCTACGATGGCACAGTTAGTGTGGATGATAACAACATGACTATTCTGGTTAGGGACATGAGTCAGCTTGACGACATTTTAGTAGGTAGCGTGTCAGAAGCAGGGAAAGTGGAAAGTAGCATTATCAAAACTTCTTTGCTTGGCGTTGTTACAGGTTTTGGTGCCGACGGTGGTTACGTGTCTGAGGTATCTGTGGGTGACAAGAAGTTCAGTAGTACCAAAGCAGGCGTTATCACCGGTTCTGGTGATAGTTGGAGTTATGCTGATGGAGCCCTGACAGTTGAGCTTGATGGTGGTGCTCAGCTTGTGGTACAAATGACTGGCAAAACTTCTAACGGTAAAGTGACCTACAAGCCGCTTACGAGCGTAGACAATCATGATCCGGTGGTATTCGGCTTAACGGTTACGGACAACGATGGAGACTCTATGAGCAATTTAATGGTGATCGATACGTCTGCTTTACCTATTGCCAATGCGACACATCGTGGCGATGTGACGGACGATACGATCAACGGTACAGACGATGCTGACATCATTGACGGCGGTGAAGGGAACGATACGCTCAATGGTGGTGCTGGCAATGACCGTCTGTACGGCGGTGCAGGGAACGACACCCTCAACGGTGGCGCTGGCGATGACTACCTATACGGTGGTCTGGACAACGATACACTCAACGGCGGAGACGGCGATGACTATCTAGTTGGTGGTGCCGGCAAAGACACCCTGACGGGTGGTGCGGGGGCAGACACGTTTGTCTTTGCCGCACTGTTGTTAACAAATGGCAACAACGTGGATACCATTACTGACTTTCAAACGGGTGTTGATAAGATAGCATTAAGCTCATTGTTCTTTGATGGAGGGTTGGTTGCTGCTGATGCTTTGGGAGATCAAGTAGCCTTCGTTAGCAGTGGTACGGACCCAGTGGCAAATGAAGCGAAACCGACGATCCTGTATAACAGCAGCACAGGTGTTTTATCTTACGATGCTGATGGTTCGGTTAGTGGTGACGCAGTGCAGTTTGCCACACTGACTGGTAGTCTGGCGTTGCAAGGTAGCGATTTCATCATCATCTAATCTAGCTCGCACCCAATCCGCCACTGTAACTCAGAGGCGGACTGGGTCAGCAGATAAAGCAGTGTCGCTCAAAGCGCGCTGTCAGCTCTGCTGAGCGTTGATTAAGAAAGCCACAGAGCTTCATTCAAAACCGGGCTCTGTGAGTTTTTGTGTCTATCGGTGTTTAACAGGCATTGACGTTTAACAAAGAGCTAGTCTAACCTGTATTAGTTTCGACTTAATCTGACACAGTTCTTGAAAAAGAGAGAGTTACTCGTTCAAAATAATGGGTGTCTAAACCTTAAATTGAACATAAACAGGGAGTAACTCTCATGCACCATACTACCAATTCAATCATCAAACATAAAGTAGGTTTGTAAGCGTCCGGTGAACTCCGATTGACTTCCGTTTTTAAACGTTCAATGCCCCGATTTTGTCGGGGCATTGTGTTAATTCTTGGTGTCGTTTGGCGCTTGCCAACGATGAGGCAGAAGCTCAGTAATGTCCTTCGCTTTCTGTGTCGGCAATCGTTCCAACACATCCTTAAGGTAAGCATAAGGGTCATGGCCATTGAGCTTAGCCGATTGAATTAACGACATCACCGCAGCCGCACGTCGACCCGCTTTCTCTGAACCTACAAAGAGCCAATTCTTGCGACCAATCGCGAGTGGACGTATCAAATTCTCTACCGCATTATTATCCATCGGCAGTTGAGCGTCTTCCAAGAGGCGCGTCAAGGCAAGCCAATTGTTCAGGCTGTAACGAATGGCTTTGGCGATCGCCGAGTTCGGCGGCACCAGCTCAAACTGACTACGCAACCACCTTTCTAATTGCTTAAGTGCCGGCTCCATGTGGCGTTGTCGATGGGCTAATCGCTCCGGTGGACTTAAGTTCCTGGCCTCGGCCTCGTAGTGATAAAGTCGTTGGATTTGTTGTAAGGCCTGTTCAGCCACTGAGCTGCCGTTGGCTTGGTAAATATCGTGGAATTTGCGACGCGCATGCGCCCAACATCCCCCCTCAATCACTTGCTCATCGGCAAAGAGGGCTTTATAACCGGCGTAATCATCACACATCAGACTACCGCGCCAATCGCCTAAGAATTCGCGGGCATGAGCGCCTGAGCGACCTGGCTTAAAGTCATAAATCACCGCTTTCATCTGCTCATAAGCACCCGGGGCATAGACCCAGAAATAACCACGTTGCGTTTTGCCCTTTTTATGGTGCATGTAAGTGATGGGGGTCTCATCGGCATGCAATACCGAATGCGAGAGCACCTCTTGGCGTAAAGCATCAACGAGCGGTTGTAACTGTGCGCCACAGGTGCCTACCCAATCCGCCAGCGTAGAACGGGCAATGCGTACACCGCTGCGCTCAAAGATGGCTTCTTGACGGTGCAACGGCAGATGGTCAGCATACTTCATGATCAGTACTGTCGCCAGCAGTCCGGTCGTTGCCAACCCCTTATCAATGATGTGAGGAGGTACCGGCGCTTGATTGAGGGTCTTGCAACAATCACACACGTATTTCGGACGAATGTGATTCTCCACGCTAAAAGTACCGGGCACATAATCCAGTTTCTGACTCACCTCATCCCCAAGATGACGCATCTCAGCACCACAACCACAGGTCGTGCTTTCCAACGTATAATGAATATCCACCGAGGGCAATTCCGCCGGCAAACGCATACGAGACGGTGTGCGAGGTGTGTGCTCTTGACCACTCATGGACGTTAATTGCTGACCGATGTTGTCTAACATCGTTTCTAGCTCAGCCANAATACATGTGTTCACCGGACGCTTACGTAGGTTTATTAAATTTAGCCGAAGAACCTAACAATGTGTCGCAGGCATGCAAGATCATGGGTGTATCTCGCGATACTTTTTATCGTTATAAAGAGCTTGTTGATGAAGGCGGGTTAGAGAACTTAATTGATCGAAGTCGTCGAACGCCAAACTTAAAAAATCGTGTAGACGAAAAAACAGAGTCTGCTGTTATCAACTATGCCATTGATTATCCAGCTAACGGTCAAGTCAGAACGAGTAATGAGTTGCGTAAGCAAGGCGTTTTCGTGTCCCCGAGTGGCGTTCGTTCGATTTGGCTACGACATGATCTTGAGAACTTTAACAAACGCTTAAAGGCATTAGAAGATAAGGTTGCTCATGAAGGCATCATTCTCACGGATGAACAAATCGCCGCACTTGAACGTAAAAAGAATGACGATGAAGTCAGTGGCCAGATAGAGACGCATCACCCAGGCTATCTAGGCTCACAAGACACCTTCTATGTTGGTAATCTCAAAGGCGTAGACCGTATTTATCAACAAACGTATATCGATACTTTTACGCGTGTCGCGCATTGCAAATTGTATACAAGCAAGACGCCAATTACAGCGGCGGATTTATTAAACGATCGAGTTTTACCGTTTTATGCAGAACAAGATGTGAGTATCTTGAGAATCTTAACGGATAGAGGAACGGAGTTCTGCGGTAAGGTGGAACACCATGAGTAATTGCGTTGTTGATCGCGTTCAATCGGTCGTTCAACGATCTCATTTAAGCCTTTTAAAGCGGAGTGAGCTTGTTGGAAGCGAATGGCTAAGTTAGCGATTTGCCCCACTGGTGCTAAAGCGCGGTTAGATAAAATGTAAGCGTCCGGTGAATACATGTATTCATTCCTCCTAAATTGCGCGACACTATGGTTTTGTGTATGTTAGGAGAAATCAATGCCGTCTTTAATGCGTATCGAGACCGCCCAACGAGTGGGAATTCAAGAGCAAGCGTCTAGCCTACTGGCACTAGATAGAATCATCCTGGTGAGTGAGGCGACAGATTTACGAGCAGGGATGGATACCTTGCGCACTAAGGCAATTCAGCGCTTTGGTCAGGTGGCACCTCACGAAGCCTATGTGTTTATGAATCGCACGCACACGCTTCTTAAATTACTCATGCACGATGCGATGGGGTCGTGGCTATGTGTTCGTCGACTACATGAAGGACGCTTTCACGGTGCAGGCTCACGGATGAATCCGGCACTGTCAGCAGAACAACTGCAGGCCTTAGCCTTGGGGCTGCCTTGGCATCGTTTAGGTGAAGCCGGTATCTATCGTTATTGTTAGTTTGATCGTGAGCTAAGTGGGGCGATCTTGTCAATTAGGTATTCTCGGGATCGCTTATTTTATCGGCATAAGGCATACTACGTCTTATGCCGAATTCTTTTGCTTTTCTTTCCTCTGATTTATCCCAGTTAACTGCTGAGCAGTTGCGCGAACTCGTGCTGCAACAACAAGCCTTAATTGCTCAACAAGACGCATTGATTGTAAAAAAAGCAGCACAGATGGAAGAAAAGGATCTGGCCTATCGTCGTGTTCTGAGCGCTTACGAACAAGTGAAGATGGAGTTGGCGATCTTAAGACGCATCAACTTTGCTAAACGTAGCGAACAGCTCCCTGACCTACAAGCGAAACTTTTTGAAGATGACGCCCATGAGGATCTGGCTGAGCTAGAAACGATGTTAGACAACATCGGTCAGCAATTAACGTCCATGAGTGGTCAAGAGCACACACCTCGCACACCGTCTCGTATGCGTTTGCCGGCGGAATTGCCCTCGGTGGATATTCATTATACGTTGGAAAGCACGAGCTGTGGTTGTGGTGCTGAGATGCGTCATCTTGGGGATGATGTGAGTCAGAAACTGGATTATGTACCCGGTACTTTTAGCGTGGAGAATCACATTCGTCCGAAATACGTGTGTGATTGTTGCAAGACCCTCAATCAAGCGCCGGTACCTCCTCACATCATTGATAAGGGGTTGGCAACGACCGGACTGCTGGCGACAGTACTCATCATGAAGTATGCTGACCATCTGCCGTTGCACCGTCAAGAAGCCATCTTTGAGCGCAGCGGTGTACGCATTGCCCGTTCTACGCTGGCGGATTGGGTAGGCACCTGTGGCGCACAGTTACAACCGCTCGTTGATGCTTTACGCCAAGAGGTGCTCTCGCATTCGGTATTGCATGCCGATGAGACCCCCATCACTTACATGCACCATAAAAAGGGCAAAACGCAACGTGGTTATTTCTGGGTCTATGCCCCGGGTGCTTATGAGCAGATGAAAGCGGTGATTTATGACTTTAAGCCAGGTCGCTCAGGCGCTCATGCCCGCGAATTCTTAGGCGATTGGCGCGGTAGTCTGATGTGTGATGATTACGCCGGTTATAAAGCCCTCTTTGCCGATGAGCAAGTGATTGAGGGGGGATGTTGGGCGCATGCGCGTCGCAAATTCCACGATATTTACCAAGCCAACGGCAGCTCAGTGGCTGAACAGGCCTTACAACAAATCCAACGACTTTATCACTACGAGGCCGAGGCCAGGAACTTAAGTCCACCGGAGCGATTAGCTCATCGACAACGCCACATGGAGCCGGCACTTAAGCAATTAGAAAGGTGGTTGCGCAGTCAGTTTGAGCTGGTGCCGCCGAACTCGGCGATCGCCAAAGCCATTCGTTACAGCCTGAACAATTGGCTTGCCTTGACGCGCCTCTTGGAAGACGCTCAACTGCCGATGGATAATAATGCGGTAGAGAATTTGATTCGTCCACTCGCGATTGGTCGCAAGAATTGGCTCTTTGTAGGTTCAGAGAAAGCGGGTCGACGTGCGGCTGCGGTGATGTCGTTAATTCAATCGGCTAAGCTCAATGGCCATGACCCTTATGCTTACCTTAAGGATGTGTTGGAACGATTGCCGACACAGAAAGCGAAGGACATTACTGAGCTTCTGCCTCATCGTTGGCAAGCGCCAAACGACACCAAGAATTAACACAATGCCCCGACAAAATCGGGGCATTGAACGTTTAAAAACGGAAGTCAATCGGAGTTCACCGGACGCTTACGATAAAATGACACAGGCGATGATCGCACCCATCGAAATGCGATGGTCAGGGTTTTCTGCATGAACTAAATAAGCACCGAAAAACACCAAAAACACGGTATTTAATTGCTGCATGCCCACGGTAAAGTTCAGCATAAAACTACTGATGCCCTTAACCTTCATACCATAATAAGCAGAGGCCGCAGTAAAGCGATCCCAGCGCTTTTGTGCCCAAGGCGCAGCGTTATTGGCTTTGAGTGTTTCTACACCCTCTACCGCTTCAACGGCTAAACCTTGGCGTTGCGAACCTTCTTTCATTGAAGCAAGGATATAACGGGCTAAAAACGGTTGAATTGTTAAGCCGACAATAACAATAATCGGGATAATGGCTAATGGTATAAAGGCAAGCTGACCACCCACCATATAGATCACGAAAATAAATAATAAGAAAAACGGCAGATCAATGAGCGTTAATATCCCCGCACTGGTCATAAACTCTCTTACCGACTCAAAGTCACGTAGGTTGTTAGCATATGAACCTGATGAAGCAGGGCGTTCGGCCAAACGTAAAGCCATAACCCGCCTAAAGAGCGCTGCACTAATGGTTAAATCGGCTTTTTTGCCAGCCACATCGGTGAGGTAGGCTCGAATTTGCTTAGCGATGAACTCAAATGTAATCGCTAAGACCACCCCAATGGTTAAGACCCAGAGCGTATCATAAGCCTGATTGGGCACGACACGATCATAAACGTTTAAGACATAAAGTGAACTGACGAGCGCAAGCGCGTTAATCAAAATAGAGCTAATCAGCACCTGATTGTAATAACTACGATAGCGCCAAATTACCCGCCAGAACCACGCCTTCGACATATTATATTCGGGTAGGTCGGAACGAAGGTCTTGAGTAATTTTAGGTTTAATAAACCAAGTAAAACCGGTATAGCGTGTCTGTAAGTCCTGGTGAGAGATTTTTTGCTCGGGCGCATCACCTTGGCGGATGGTGTATACACGATTGTCACCTGAGCCCTCGATGGCGCTAATAACAGCTGCTTCTTGTTGGTTGAGTAAAATAACTACCGGTACAGCGAGCGATGGGATTTCCCGTAAAGGGCGTTTAGAAAGGTGATTTTCAAAGCCATGGCTTAATAACACCTCGCGTAAAGAGGATAAATCCACATCGAGTTGTGCATCGCGCACCACGTTGGCAGATAAGGCTGCTTCTGCAACGGGTGAGCCTAATAGGCGCGTCGCGAGCGCCAAATGTTTGATAATATTATTCATACTGATCACTGCTCGATTATAAGTTTTCCGGTAAACCGGCCCAGCTGGCGATTTTGGCTTGTGCAAGCAGATAAGCTAAGGTTGCTGTTCTAAATTGGTTGCGCGCATTGACATAAGTAGACTCAATACGCGACAAATCAGCGTAGGCATCCAGTACTTCTAAGAGACTGCGACGAGAGATTTGGAACTGCTCAGCGTAATTGGCTGCTACTTGCTTTTGCACTTTAATGTGTCGTTCAGAAATTTTGGCCTGATTTTGGCTTTGGCGCATTTCAATTTTTGCCGTTTCAAAACGCTCGGCAATATCTCGCTCGATTTGATCAACGCGCGCATCGGCCGCATACAGTCGTGCCGTGGCGGAATGTGTGTTGTAAGTAGCTGGTCGGTTAAAGAGATCCCACGAAAGGCTTACGGTGAGATTGCGGTCTTGACGTGTGGCTAAGCCCTCTAAGTTAATCTGCGGTTTGGTCGCTGCATCAACCACAGTAATGTCGGCTTCAGCGCTGTCACGCTCTGCTTCTTGGGCCAAGATACTTGGATGACTGTCACGATTAACTTCTTTGTAGCTATTAATAATTTGATCGGCGGTTTGTCCTTTAAAAGGATCCACCAAATCAGCTACCGCTAATTTACTTTCAGTATATAGGTTGAGGCTGCTCATGGTTGTTTGCAATGAACGCTCTAGGTCAATAATTGTTGACTCTGCCCTTAAATAACGTGATTCGGCTTGTGCGTATTCGGACTCGCGACCAATATCGTAAGTTTTAACGATACGTAAATCATTTAGGAATTTTTGATGACGTTTTAAGTCATTACGAGCAACCGCTAAGGCTTCATTTAAATAAATGGCTGTGACATAGTGGTTGGCTATGAGATTGCCTAACTCCTCACGAGTTTCAAAGAATTTGTTAAAGGCAAAGCGCTCTTTTTTCTTATCGCGATCGATGGTGGCTTCAATACCACCCCAGGCGTATAGATTTAATTTACCCTGCAATCCGAAGTCAGTTTTTCGACGATAATCACTCTCATACTCATGGTGACGAGCTAAGTTGTGAGTAGAAATTAAGCTTACCGTCGGATAGTGCAAGGCTTCGGAAGACTTACGGTTTTGTAGCGCTGCATCTTGCTCTGCACGTGCCTCCATCAATTTAGGATCCATCAAGAGGGCAAATTGTAAGACGTCCTCTAAGGGTGTCGCCGCAAAAGACAATGCGCTGTAACTGGTTATGGCCAGAGCGGTCAGAGAGCGCCATAAAGAAGTGCTAAAAGATTTTGTTTTCAAACTCATCATTATCGCCTAAAACTTGTACAGTGCAAATTAGTATACCCAGAATTAAGGGCATGCTTTAACTATTTACGATTTAAGTACTTAGTTTTACTAATGAATTGTTATGTTTATTTACATAGTTGTTGTTTTTATGCGTCGGTATTAGGGTTTTTTCTATATATTACAATAAACCGGTATGGATATTTTGGACACGAAGGAGTCCAACATATGAAGATATCGGTATCTATTAAAGAGCAAGCCTGTGAGAGGCTTTTGCATTTTCATCCTAAAAAAACGATAGCTCGAGAATTAGGGGTTTCAGCCAGCGTTGTTCGGGACTGGAGTTTTTTTGTCAACAAAGGTGACTTTGCTTGGATAAGTGAGCGTAGTGTCCTGACACGTAAAGCACAGCACCATCAAGCGATTTTGTACTGGATAGAGCATTACCCCATAGGTTACAGTGATGTTGCCCGTTTATTTGGCATTCGTCCCTCTGACTTATACACAAAGATTAAACGTTATATCGCACGTAGCCCCTCTGAGCATTTGCCTGATAAAATACGGTTATGGGATTGCCTAAGATGGCATGGGACAGGAGATGCAATGGTTGATAAAGCACGAATTCGTAAAATGGTCAGTGATCGCTTATCCAGAGCTAAGACCAAAGAGCAGCTGGATAAAGAGGTGAATGATATTTTAATTACCTACGAGTGTTTATTCCAAGAGATACTCAGTGATTGCAAGGATGAGGTCAAAAAAAAAGAGTTGCAGCTATATCACGAGCAGCTCAAGCAGGCGTTAGCATCAAGGCTGCCTGCCAAGTATTGAGTATGCCAAGAAGCAGCTATTATGCGGCCAAGTATCCGAGCGAGTCGATGCGACGTGATGAGCAAAAAGCGCAGTGGATAGCACAGATACAACAAGCGTGTTTTTATACGATAGGTCGTCGTCGCATGGGGGTATTGCTTGAGCAAGCCCAAGGCTTAAAATTAGGTCAGTCGCAGATAGGTCGCTTGATGAAGGCGTTCGAACTCAATGCCAAGATACGTCAGCAACGCAAGACGTATCAAAAGAGCCGTCGTGTGCAGATGCAGGGGTTAGCTAGCAATGTACTCAATAGGGACTTTAGCTCGGCAAGCCCAAGGAGTAAGTTGGTCGCTGATGTGACCTATGTACCATACTATGAAGATAATCAATGGCACTGGGGTTACCTATCGTTGATATTGGATTTATACGACCGCTCCATTGTGGCGTGGTGCTATGGTAAACAACACAATCAGCAGTTAGCGTTAAAGACGTTAAAAATACTGAGCTTTAAAGGTGTTGCTCCGCATGCGTTACTGCATAGTGATCAAGGCTCTATTTATACCTCCCAAGCCTTTAGAGAGGAGTTGGCTAGACAAGGGATTGAACAAAGTCTATCGCGTGTAGGTAACTGCCATGACAATGCGGTGATGGAAAGTTTTAATGGCATATTAAAGGTAGAAGGACTGTATAATGAGGCATTTAGTACGGCAAGTACGCCCTGTTTTATTGAACAAAATCAAGCGGTTGAGCGATTTATCGCTTTTTATCACCATCGACGCCCTAGTTCTGTATTGAACAATAAAACGCCGATGGCATTTAATCAACCCTTTTGTTTAACACCTATGGTCTATTGACCATTTTTATCTGTCCAGAAAATTCATACCAGTTCAGTAGTCGTTTTCGGCGTAGGATAAGCTCATTTAGCGTTAGGGAGATTGAACGGAACTTATGTTGCATTTTAAGTAAGTTCAGAATAAATAGTCTTTAAGTACTTGATTTATTACTTGAAAAAGGTTAATATTGAAGCCTTCCTTAGAAAAGGAAGGTAAATAAACAGAATCAATCCCAGAACGGAGCAACTAAATTTTTTAAGTACTACGTTCATACGGGCCCAAAACTGGTTATATGTAAAAGGGAATCATTCGGTTGAATGGTTGTAATGTAACTAAGTTGGAACAGGAATAATCATGATCCAAATGCAAAGCACGCTAGACGTGGCTGACAACACTGGTGCACGCCGAGTTATGTGCATCAAGGTGCTTGGTGGCTCAAAGCGCCGCTATGCTGCTATCGGTGATATTATTAAAGTGAGTATCAAAGATGCAGCTCCTCGCGGACGCGTCAAAAAAGGCGAAGTGTACAATGCAGTAGTCGTGCGTACTGCTAAAGGTGTTCGCCGTAAGGATGGCTCATTAATCCGCTTTGGTGGAAATGCAGCTGTATTGCTAAATGCTAAATTAGAGCCAATTGGTACTCGTATCTTCGGCCCAGTAACACGTGAATTACGTACTGAGCGCTTTATGAAGATTGTTTCATTGGCACCAGAAGTAATCTAAGGGGCAGGCAATGAATAAAATTCGTAAGGGTGACGAGGTTATCGTTATCGCTGGTCGCGACAAAAAGCGTCGTGGTGTTGTTTTAGCTCGTGTTGATGCTGACCACGTATTGGTGGAAGGTGTTAATGTTGCGAAAAAACATCAAAAACCGAATCCAATGACTGGTGCACAAGGCGGTGTTGTTGATAAAACTATGCCGATTCATGTTTCTAATGTGGCTATCTTTAATCCAGCGACAGGTAAAGCTGATCGTGTAGGCATTAAAGAAGTTGACGGTCATAAAGTTCGTGTTTATCGTTCCAACGGTGAAGTCGTTGGCGTTAAAGCTTAAGGAGCAACGTAACAATGGCTCGTTTACAAGATTTATACAACAACAAAATTGCTGGTCAAATTAAAGAGCAGTTTGGTTATAAAAGTGATATGGAAGTGCCTCGCATTACCAAAATCACTTTAAATATGGGTGTGTCAGAAGCTGTTGCTGATAAAAAAGTTATTGAGCACGCTGTATCAGACCTAACTAAAATTGCAGGTCAAAAACCAGTAATTACTAAAACTCGTAAAGCGATTGCGGGTTTTAAAATTCGTGAAAACTATCCTATCGGTTGTATGGTAACTCTACGCGGTCAACGCATGTATGAGTTCTTAGATCGTTTGGTTACTATTGCTTTACCACGTGTACGTGACTTCCGTGGTATTTCAGGTCGTGCTTTTGATGGCCGTGGTAACTACAATGTAGGGGTGAAAGAGCAAATCATTTTCCCTGAAATTGAATACGATAAAATTGATGCATTGCGTGGTCTAAACATCAGCATCACAACAACTGCTAAGACTGACGACGAAGCTAAAGCTTTATTAAAAGCATTTGGTTTCCCGTTTCGTAATTAAGGGGCGATGACGTGGCAAAATTATCACTCATCAATCGTGATATCAAACGTGCTAAATTAGTAGAAAAATTCTCTGCTAAACGTGCAGCACTAGTAGCGATTATCAACGATCAATCAAAATCAGATGAAGAGCGCTATCAAGCGCGCTTGAAGTTACAACAATTACCTCGCAATGCTAACCCAACGCGTGTTCGTAATCGTTGTGTAATCACTGGCCGTCCTCGTGGCGTTTTCAGCAAATTTGGCTTAACTAGACATAAACTACGCGAGATGGCTATGCGTGGTGAAGTGCCTGGTATGACAAAAGCAAGCTGGTAGGAGAAAGAATATGAGCATGAGCGATCCAATCGCAGACATGTTGACTCGTATCCGTAATGGTCAACAAGTTGAAAAAGCTTCAGTATCTATGCCATCCTCAAAGCTTAAAGTGGCTATTGCTACTGTGCTGAAAGAAGAAGGCTATATTGAAAACTTTGAAGTTAAAGGTGACAAGACTAAACCTGAACTTGAAATCGAACTTAAATACTATAAAAACCAACCTGTGATTGAGCGTATCGAGCGCGTATCACGTCCTGGTTTACGTATCTACAAAGGTCGTGCAAGCATTCCTCAGGTAATGAATGGTCTTGGTGTGGCAATTGTGTCTACCTCGCGTGGTGTAATGACTGATCGTAAAGCACGTTCAGTTGGCGTGGGTGGCGAAGTTCTATGCTATGTGGCATAAGGAGGAAGAATATGTCACGTATTGCTAAGAATCCAGTTGTGGTTCCAAGTGGTGTTGAAGTAAAAATTGCTTCAGATAACATCACTGTCAAAGGTCCATTAGGCGAATTAAATCAAGCTTTAACGGGCGATGTAAATGTTAAATTAGAAGACGGTAAAGTTAGTTTTGCTGTTGCTAATGAAACACGTCACGCTAAAGCAATGTCAGGCACTCTACGTGCTCTTGTTAACAACATGGTTGTTGGTGTGAGCAAAGGTTTTGAGCGCCGCTTGAACTTGATCGGTGTGGGTTTCCGTGCTGCAGTTCAGGGTGAGGCTGTTAAGTTAGACTTAGGTTTTTCACATGACATTATTCATGCACTTCCAAAAGGCGTAAAAGCTGAATGTCCAAGCCCAACAGAGATTGTTTTAAAAGGCTTTGATAAACAAGCAGTTGGCCAAGTAGCAGCTAAGATTCGTGCGTATCGTCCACCAGAGCCATACAAAGGCAAAGGTGTTCGTTACTCTGATGAGACTGTTATCATCAAAGAAGTTAAGAAAAAATAATAGCGCAGACAAGGAATTATCATGGACAAGAAATTATCTCGTTTGCGTCGTGCAGTGGCTACTCGCCGCAAGATTGCTCAATTACGTGTGCACCGTTTATCAGTACACCGTACCAATCAGCACATTTACGCGAACATTATTTCGCCTGAAGGCGATAAAGTATTGGTAGCTGCGTCTACTCTTGAAGCAGAAGTGCGCAAAGAGTTGGCTGATAGCAAAACGTCTGGTGGCAATGTTGCTGCTGCTACGATTGTAGGTAAACGTGTTGCTGAGAAAGCTAAAGCAGCTGGTATCGAATCGGTCGCATTTGACCGTTCGGGTTTCCGTTATCATGGCCGTGTTAAAGCGTTGGCAGAAGCTGCGCGTGAAGCCGGTCTACAGTTCTAAGGAAGGATTGTCAAATGGCAAAAGCACAAGCTAAACAAGCCCCTGAGCAAGAGCGCGATGACGGTTTTCGTGAAAAAATGATCGCGGTTAACCGCGTCAGCAAAACAGTAAAAGGTGGTCGCACTATGAGTTTTGCAGCGTTAACCGTGGTTGGCGATGGCGATGGTCGCATCGGCATGGGTAAAGGTAAAGCACGTGAAGTTCCTGTAGCTGTTCAAAAAGCTATGGAACAAGCTCGTCGTGGCATGAAGAAAATTGCTTTAAACAACGGTACTCTACATCACACTGTTGTTGGTAAGCATGGTGCATCAACTGTACTAATTTCTCCAGCGGCAGAAGGTACTGGTGTTATCGCCGGTGGTCCAATGCGTGCTATTTTTGAAGTAATGGGTGTACGTAATGTTGTGGCTAAGAGCTTAGGTTCTAGCAATCCATACAACTTGGTACGTGCTACTCTTAACGGTTTAAACGCTAGCATGACTCCTTCTGAAGTTGCTGCTAAACGCGGTAAAACTGTTGAAGAAATCCTAGGATAAGATCATGGCACAAAAACAAATTAAAGTAACTTTAGTTCGTTCTGTTATTGGTACTAAAAGTGACCATCGTGCAACTGTACGTGGTTTAGGTTTAGGTAAAGTTAATAGCAGCCGAGTGTTACTCGATACACCTGAAGTGCGCGGGATGATCCGTAAAGTGGATTATCTAGTGTCAGTTTCAGAAGCCTAAAGGAATAAAGATGTCTGAAATGCAACTCAACACTTTATCACCAGCTGCAGGTAGTAAGCATGCTAAACGTCGCGTTGGTCGCGGTATTGGTTCAGGCTTAGGTAAAACTGCAGGTCGTGGTCACAAAGGTCAAAAATCACGTTCAGGCGGCTTCCATAAAGTCGGCTTTGAGGGTGGTCAAATGCCTTTACATCGTCGTTTACCGAAACGTGGTTTCACACCTTTAAATCAACACTTATACGAACAAATTCGTTTGTCTGATTTAGAGCGTTTAACTGCTGACGAAATCGACGTTCAAGTATTAAAGCAATCTGGTTTGATCGGTCAAGCGGTTACATTCGTTAAAGTGATTAAATCAGGTGAGTTAACTCGCAAAGTAGCCTTAAAAGGCATTACTGCAACTGCGGGTGCACGTGCTGCGATTGAAGCGGCAGGTGGCTCTCTTGCTTAAAATTAAGGGGTAAATGTGGCTAAAGCGCAGACAACTAGTCAAGGTAGCAGTAAAAAATACGGCGACTTGAAACAGCGTTTAGTGTTCCTATTATTAGCATTGGTTGTGTACCGTTTTGGTACACACATCCCTGTACCGGGTATTAATCCAACAGTGATGGAGCAGTTATTCTCTTCTCAATCTGATGGTATAGTAGGCTTTTTTAATATGTTCTCTGGTGGTGCTTTACAGCGATTCTCAGTATTTGCATTGGGTATCATGCCGTATATTTCGGCATCGATTATTATGCAATTAATGACATCGGTAATTCCTTCATTAGAGGCTCTTAAGAAAGAGGGTGAATCGGGGCGTCGTAAGATTACTCAGTACACTCGTTACGGAACAGTTGTTTTAGCTTCATTGCAGGCCTTTGGTATCGCCTCTACGTTACAGGCGTACATGGCATCATATCCAGGACTAATTTATAGTCCTGGCCCGATGTTTATCTTTACCACAGTAGTTACTTTGGTAACAGGTACGATGTTTGTAATGTGGTTGGGCGAGCAAATTACAGAACGTGGTCTTGGTAATGGTATCTCAATCCTGATTTTTGCAGGTATTGTTGCTGGTTTACCAGCTGCCTTAGCAGGGATGTTCGAATTAGTAAGCCAAAATCAAATTGGTGCGTTTGCAGCGATTGTGATTCTAGCATTAGTAATCTTGGTAACAGCTTTAGTAGTTTTTGTAGAGCGTGGTCAACGCCGTATTACAGTGAACTATGCTAAACGCCAAGTGGGTAATAAGATTTATGGTGGACAAAGTTCTCATCTACCATTGAAGATCAATATGGCTGGTGTTATTCCTCCTATTTTTGCTTCTTCAATTATTTTATTCCCAGCAACTATTGCTAATTGGTTCTCTAAAGCAGGACAAGTTCGTTGGTTAAGTGATTTGTCAGCAGCATTGCAACCAGGTCAGCCGCTTTACATTGCTGTATTTGTAGCGTTAGTTGTGTTCTTCTGCTTCTTCTATACAGCTTTAGTATTTAATAGTCGTGAAACAGCGGACAATCTTAAGAAAAGTGGTGCATTTGTGCCTGGTATTCGTCCAGGTCAACAAACAGCCAAGTATATTGACAAGATTCTTATGCGTTTAACATTAGTTGGCGCAATCTATATCGCTTTAGTGTGCTTAGTACCAGAATTCTTGCGTATGCAATGGCAAAATGTTCCATTTTATTTTGGTGGTACATCACTATTAATTATTGTAGTGGTAACCATGGATTTTATGGCTCAAGTACAAGCGTATATGATGTCGAACCAATATGATTCTTTACTGAAGAAAGCTAATTTCCGCGGTAATAATCTTCCAGCGAGGTAATAGACAATGGCAAAGGACGACGTCATTCAGATGCAGGGGGAGGTTGTTGAAAACCTTCCAAACGCAACTTTTCGCGTAAAGTTAGAAAATGGTCATATCGTATTAGGTCATATCTCTGGCAAAATGCGTATGCACTATATTCGGATTCTTCCAGGAGATAAAGTTACTGTGGAATTAACCCCATATGACTTAAATCGTGCTAGAATCGTATTCCGCTCTAAATAAGCGGAGCTATTAGGAGTCAACCAAATGAAGGTAATGGCATCGGTTAAAAAGATCTGCCGTAATTGCAAGATCATTAAACGTCACGGAATTGTACGAGTAATTTGTACAGATCCGCGTCACAAGCAACGTCAAGGTTAATCCTTACGTTTTTTATATAACGAGGAACAGTCATGGCCCGTATCGCAGGCATTAACATTCCGCCGCATCAGCACGCTGAAATCGGTTTAACGGCAATTTATGGTATTGGACGTACTCGCTCTCGCTTAATTTGCGAAGCGGCTGGCGTACCATTCGATAAAAAAGTTAAAGATTTAACAGACGCAGAACTCGAAAAAATTCGTGAACAAGTAGGTTCGTTTACGGTTGAGGGTGATTTGCGACGTGAAGTACAACTTTCGATTAAACGCTTAATCGACTTGGGAACCTATCGTGGCATGCGCCACCGTCGTGGACTACCAGTTCGTGGTCAGCGCACTCGTACGAATGCGCGTACACGTAAGGGACCGCGTCGTGCAGCTCAATCATTGAAGAAATAATTGGAGTAGCTAAATATGGCGAAAGCTTCTAGCAGCGCAGCACGCGCACGCAAAAAAATTAGAAAGGTAGTAACGGACGGTATCGCACACGTTCACGCTTCTTTCAACAACACAATCATCACAATTACTGACCGTCAAGGCAATGCCTTGTCATGGGCGACGTCAGGTGGCGCGGGCTTCAAAGGCTCACGCAAATCGACGCCTTTTGCAGCTCAGGTTGCAGCCGAGTCAGCGGGACGTGTAGCATTAGAATATGGTATCAAAACATTAGACGTACGTGTAAAAGGTCCAGGCCCAGGCCGTGAATCTTCAATCCGTGCATTAAATGCTCTTGGTATCAAAATTACAAGTATTTCTGATATCACGCCAGTTCCGCATAACGGTTGCCGTCCTCCAAAACGCCGCCGCATCTAATTTTATAGGGAACATACATAATGGCACGATATACAGGTCCAAAATGTAAACTTTCACGTCGTGAAGGTATTGATTTATTTCTAAAGAGTGCTCGTCGCCCTTTAGACTCTAAATGTAAATTTGAACACAAACCAGGTCAGCATGGTCGCACTTCTGGTGCTCGTACTTCTGACTACGGTACTCAATTACGTGAGAAACAAAAGCTTAAACGTATGTACGGTGTGTTAGAAAAACAATTCCGTAAATACTTTGCCGAAGCTGAGCGTCGTCGTGGTAACACTGGCGAGACCCTGATTCAACTTTTGGAATCTCGTTTAGATAACGTAGTGTACCGTATGGGTTTTGGTTCAACACGCGCAGAAGCTCGCCAATTAGTGAGCCACGGTGCGATTGAATTAAACGGTCACAAAGCGGACATTCCATCAATGTTAGTTAAAGCTGGTGATATTGTTTCTGTACGTGAAAAATCTAAAGGTCAAGCTCGTATTAAAGAAGCAATGGAGTTAGCTACTAGCGTTGGTTTACCACAATGGGTTGAAGTTGACTCAGGTAAATTGACTGGTACGTTCAAACAAGCTCCAGATCGTTCAGATGTAGCACGCGACATCAATGAATCAATGATTGTGGAATTGTATTCTCGTTAATCTTGATTTATTTAGAAGAAACACAGCAAGTTTACTTGCTGTGTTTTCTCTATTGCTATACAGTGAAGTCCTATTAGGTATTTTAATAGGCTATTATTTGTTGAGGAATTTGTAGGTTTTTTACTCCTGAGAATTATGTTTTCAGCAGTAAAAGAGTTATAATATCTAGCTATTTCCTCTTAGGAAATTTTTTATTTATCCATCAGCCTTATCGGTGTAACGAGCCGAGGGTATTGAAAAGGAATTGAACATGTCACAAGCTTTTTTAAAGCCTCGCACAATTAATGTTGTGCCTATTACAGATAATCATGCCAAAGTTGTAATGGAACCATTCGAACGTGGTTTTGGTCATACACTAGGTAATGCTTTACGTCGTATTCTTTTATCATCAATGACTGGCTATGCTCCAACAGAAGTGCAAATTGCAGGTGTGGTGCATGAGTACTCTACGATTCCCGGCGTACAAGAAGACGTTGTAGATATTCTTTTAAACTTAAAAGGTGTAGTGTTTAAATTACACGGTCGTGAAGAAGTTAATCTTGTGCTAAATAAATCTGGCGAAGGTCCTGTATTAGCAAGTGATATTGAATTACCACATGATGTTGAAATTATTAATCCAAATCATGTTATTGCACATCTACAAGAAAATGGTAAAGTAGAAATGCAAATTAAAGTAGAGCAAGGTCGTGGTTATGTACCAGGTAACGTTCGTGCACTACGTGAAGATCGTCAGCATACTATCGGACGTATTATTTTGGATGCATCTTACAGCCCAATCCGTCGCGTTAGCTATGAAGTTGAAAATGCTCGTGTAGAACAACGCACAGACTTAGACAAATTAGTATTAGATATCGAAACAAACGGTGTTATTTCTCCAGAAGAAGCGGTGCGTCAATCAGCTCGTATTCTTATGGATCAAATCTCTGTATTTGCTGCTCTTGAAGGCGCAACAGAGTCTTATGAAGCACCTGCTCGTGGTACACCACAAATTGACCCAGTGCTATTACGCTCTGTCGATGATCTAGAATTAACAGTTCGCTCTGCAAATTGTTTGAAAGCTGAGAATGTTTACTATATTGGTGATCTTATCCAGAAAACTGAAAACGAATTGCTTAAAACACCTAACTTGGGCCGTAAGTCTCTTAATGAGATTAAAGACGTGCTTACAGCTCGTGGCTTGTCATTAGGTATGAAATTGGATAACTGGCCTCCAATCGGCTTAGAGCGTCCTTAATGATGTTTAAGGGATGAGTAGAACTTGCTGGTTTTATTCATTCAAGTAAAGAATTTGTAGAAGAGAGCGAAACTCTCTTCACAAATAACAATCGGACCGCCATTTTTAATGGATAGAAGAGCCGATTCACTGATAAGCAATCCTGCTTATCAATTATGTAGATTCAAAGGAAAATATTATGCGTCACCGTAACGGTCTTCGTAAATTAAATCGTACAAGTAGCCATCGTTTGGCTATGTTCCGCAACATGTCTGTATCTTTAATTCAGCATGAAGCAATCAAAACAACATTGCCAAAAGCTAAAGAATTACGTCGTGTAATTGAGCCATTAATCACTTTAGCAAAAGAGCCAACATTAGCTAACAAACGTTTAGCTTTTGCTCGCTTACGTGATCGTGATGCAGTGGTTAAATTATTCGAAGAAATCGGTCCTCGTTATAAAGCACGTAATGGTGGATACACTCGCGTGTTGAAAATGGGCTTCCGTCAAGGCGATAACGCACCTATGGCTTACATGGAATTAGTTGATCGTCCAGAAGTAACAGAAGCTGCTGCTGAATAATTTCAGTTTTTAGCAAGGTAGTTTTTAAACACGCTTAGTCTTTGTGCTAAGCGTGTTTTTTTATGCATAATAATAACTATAGATAAAAAGGGAGAGTTAGCTTGTTAGCGAGTAAGCGTCCGGTGAACTCCGATTGACTTCCGTTTTTAAACGTTCAATGCCCCGATTTTGTCGGGGCATTGTGTTAATTCTTGGTGTCGTTTGGCGCTTGCCAACGATGAGGCAGAAGCTCAGTAATGTCCTTCGCTTTCTGTGTCGGCAATCGTTCCAACACATCCTTAAGGTAAGCATAAGGGTCATGGCCATTGAGCTTAGCCGATTGAATTAACGACATCACCGCAGCCGCACGTCGACCCGCTTTCTCTGAACCTACAAAGAGCCAATTCTTGCGACCAATCGCGAGTGGACGTATCAAATTCTCTACCGCATTATTATCCATCGGCAGTTGAGCGTCTTCCAAGAGGCGCGTCAAGGCAAGCCAATTGTTCAGGCTGTAACGAATGGCTTTGGCGATCGCCGAGTTCGGCGGCACCAGCTCAAACTGACTACGCAACCACCTTTCTAATTGCTTAAGTGCCGGCTCCATGTGGCGTTGTCGATGGGCTAATCGCTCCGGTGGACTTAAGTTCCTGGCCTCGGCCTCGTAGTGATAAAGTCGTTGGATTTGTTGTAAGGCCTGTTCAGCCACTGAGCTGCCGTTGGCTTGGTAAATATCGTGGAATTTGCGACGCGCATGCGCCCAACATCCCCCCTCAATCACTTGCTCATCGGCAAAGAGGGCTTTATAACCGGCGTAATCATCACACATCAGACTACCGCGCCAATCGCCTAAGAATTCGCGGGCATGAGNTTAGCGATTGTATTAGGAATATTAATGGGGGTGGGTGTCTCCTTGCAAACGGTGATTAACTCACGTTTACGTGGCTATCTAATGTCCCCATTGTTAGCGAGTGTCGTCTCATTTACCGTAGGTAGTACTTTTTTGGCACTAATGCTTTTATTTAATAATGAACATGTTTTTCCTACAGAAGAGTTATTGCAAACTGCACCTAAGCATATTTGGATAGGTGGTTTTTTAGGTGCCATATGGATTACCGGTAATATCTTTTTATTTCAGCGTTTAGGGGCAGTACAAACAGCAATTTTTCCTATATTAGGCCAAATTATTAGTAGTGTGCTGATTGACCATTTTGGCTGGCTTGGAGTGAATATAAAAGAAATTACATCACTCAAAATTCTGGGGTTAACGTTAGTAGTAGCCGGTATTTTGGTCTCAATTACATTACCTTTTAATAAAGCAAAGTTAGTCACACCTACTCATGAGCAGTTAGATAAAAATGAGTCATCCTCTTGGACAATATGGTTATGGCGATTGTTTGGGATTAGTGGAGGGATAGTGATTGTTGTTCAAAGTCCAATCAATACGCAGCTTAGCCATTATTTAGGCTCACCAATACAAGCCTCGTTTACTTCATTTTTTATAGGGATGATAGTGTTGATGATTGTTTATCCTTTTACAGATAAAAAATTGACAGCTATTACACGCTTATATGAGCCTAATCGTCCTTGGTGGATATGGATGGGGGGCGTACTTGGTGGATGCTTTGTGATGCTAAGTGTAATTCTAGTACCATGGATTGGCGTCAGTCAGATGCTAGTGTTGGTATTGCTAGGACAGCTTTCTGGAAGTCTATGTGTGGATACGCTTGGGTGGTTTGGTGTGCCAAAGAAAAAAATTCTTATGCCACAGCTTATTGGTATTATGATGCTAGTAGTAGGTGTGGTGATTATTCGCTTAATCTAAGTTTTTATCACTATTAAAATAAAGGCTTTTCAGTAGTTGTAAATAAAACCAATACATCAAATAAGCTGTATTGGTTTTATTGATTTAAGGAGAGAATTAAATAGAGAAAAATTATTTTTCTATTTTAGCAGCACTAACTTCGATTTCAACAAGGTAGTCAGGATTTGCTAAAGCAGCAACTTGGAATGTAGATCTGACAGGCATATTAGGTTGCTCTGCTGTCCCAAAGAATTGTGTATAGCCTTCCATAAAGCCTTTGAAGTCCATTTTATTTTCTTTGTTTTTGTCAGCAACTAAGTAAACTTGCATTTTTACTACGTCACCCATTGTTAAGTTATATTCTTTTAGCTTCGCTTCGATTTTTTTAAGAACATTAATTGTTTGCTGTTTTGTGTCACCAAAAGATTCACCTTCTTTAGAAGGAACAGTGCCACTTAAGTAGTAATTTGTAGCAGCAGAAGGCACTACAACGACTGAAGAAATTGGGAAATTAGGAATTGGCTCGCGTTTAATCTCTGCTGCTTGAGTGATAGATAGAGGTAGTGCTAAAGCAGCCATTGTAAATACTGTAGATAATAATTTCATAAAAAGCTCCTAAAAAAATTAACGGAATTTAGCGACATCTTCAGCTGTCACTTTGTCGGTATAATGATTGCCAAAGTTAGAACGTACATAATTAATTGTTTCGGCAATTTGACTGTTGGTTAGTTGATCACGGAAAGGAGGCATTCCTTTTTGACCATTCATCACAACGAATTTCATATATTCAGGGGTCACAAGTTTGTGATTGCCCGCAAGTGCTGGGAAATGCCCTGCGCCTGTTGCTCCTTTTGCATCTTGCATATGGCACGCTGCACATACATGGTGGAAAATATCTTTACCTGTTGTATAAGGGTAAGGAGAAGAACTAAGATCAATCACGGCACTATCAGCAAAACTTTGAGAGCTTAGTAAGAGTGTAGTAGCGAATGAAAATAATAGTTTTGATAGCTTCATGAGATATTCCTTAAAGGGATTGAACTTTTTTATGCAAACGAGTGATAGCGTCAATAGCGGATGTCACTGCACCTTCTTGCCATGCTGGAATGTAAGAAGCATGTTCACCAGCTAAGACAATACGTCCATCAATTTGACATAGATTTTCATAATGTTGTTTGCGTTTTTCTTCTGTCCATGCGCCATAACAACCTAAGATCCAAGGTTGACGACTCCATGCCCAGCTAAACCCATTTTCAAATTCTTCTTTAATTTGAGGGTGAATTTGAGCACCTAACTCAATCGCTTTAGCTACACGTTCCTCGGGTTCCATTGCGGTAAATTCTAATGCTTTAGGTCCAAACATATAGGCATTTAGTAAAATGCCTTTACCTGAGGAGAAATAGCCATGATTAGGATAAGCAATTTGTGTAATTGGTAAGTTTGTATAAGAAATACCACCATAGATATGCTCATCTTCTTCCCAGAATCTACGCTTATATTGCCCAGCAATTTTGACTGAAGAAGCATAAGGAACACTGTTAATAGCGTCTTGCATAGGCTTACCTACATTCATTGGAATTTGTGAAAGCACAGAAAGAGGGGTAGTATTAACACACCATTCGGCTCGTTCTTGTTTAAGCTGACCACCTGCTTGATTGTCTTTATAGAAGATAGTGACGCCTGTATCGTCTTGTTTAATCTCTACTACTTGAGCATTGTATTGGATGATATTGCCAAGCTCCCGACCAAATGCCTCTCCAATTTTACCCATGCCTCCTTCTGGTTCAAACATAGTATGTTGGAACTCATCAAAGAAATGGATATTCATGTTTTTCCATAAATCACTTTTCACAATCTCATTGAGAGGAATAATTTCTGAAGCTTCAGGTAATGCACTTAAACCACCACCAGGATGTTTTTTATAACCACGATAAGCACTAGTTTCTAGGCTAGTTACATAGTCAAACTTATCGTTTAGGACACCGAAGCTTTTTAATGAGTCCAATAATTTTTCTTTGTCTTCTTTTGAAAAGTTCAAATCTAAAGCATTTTGATTAATAGATTTAGATAAGAGTTCAGAGAGCCCACCTTTATAATCATTAATAATTTCACGATAACGCTGAGGCTTTCCATTAAAAGCATTAGTATTATGTAAGTAGCTATTAAAGTTTAATTGAATAAATGGAATCATCTTGACGTTTAATCGTTTACAGTACTCCAAGATACCATAGTGGTTATAGGGGATACGCCAAGGACCAGGGTTAAAATAAAGACCTGAATCAAAACGGCATAATTGTTTAGTGCCATTGATTTCAGTATATTCCTTACCTCTATAAACACTGATATTACGACCACCAGAACGGTTTTGATATTCTAAGATTTTTACTTGATAACCAGCATTACGAAGCTCAAGTGCAGAGACCATACCTGCTATTCCCGCACCTAGAATAATAATCTTTTTCCCATTCCCATTACCTTCTAATTTAATAGGCCCAGTGTAGTGTGATTCAGCAGCAAAACCTAGACTAGTCATAGCTTGATACATGGCGGCACTACCAGCGGTATAACCAATCATAGCTAGCAATTTACGTCTAGAAATATTAGGGATTATGTTTGACATACTTTATGTACTCCTAAAAAACGGCGTTGTTATTTTTATAAATAAGCAAATAGCATGCCAATATTTAATATTTAATTTAAATTTAAAAAAACACCAATAAATCAGTTGTTTATTTAATTAATTCAAATTTAAATAAAAACTAGTGAAAATCTTTATGCACTAAAAAGAGCTGAATGCACAAGTTTTAAACATATGCTTGATGCTTTATGGTGCAGCACAGCAATATTAGTTTTTAATTCTGATGAAATTGTCATGGAGACTAATTTTTTGTCTAAGTTAAAAAGGAAAGTGAGTAAAATACTGTCAGATTAGATTTACAAAGAGGTTTGTTCATGTCTGAAAACCAATTAAGATGGATTGCTGCACGAGTGGATGATGTGAGAGAGGTTAATCCGCAACAGATGCAGATTGGGCTTTTTTTACCATCTTTTGCCCGGTTTATACAGCTTCCTGAGCAGTCAGTTATTGATGTTAAAACACCATCTGGATTGATACGTGAATATCCTATCGTCGCCATTGAGGCATCTACACAAACAATTACTATTGAGGTCATAAGGCAAATTAATGCAGCTGGAGAATCTACAAGTTTGCTTGATGGTATTGATCTAGACCAAATCATTGAAATTAGTGCACCTAGAGAGTCGCACAAATTAACGCAAGAAGATATTGATTTTTATGTTACCTTTGCACGTAAAGGTGTGACCATAGCCATTCCTAAGGAAATGAGTATTGCTGATGCGATGCGTGAGCATCATTTAACAGTTAATACATCCTGTGAATATGGTGTTTGTGGTACTTGTTATGCTACTGTGTTGAGTGGTGAGATTTTGCATGAAGACACTTATTTGACAGAAGAAGAAAAAAGCAAACAAGATTGTATGATGATATGTGTTTCAAGAGCAAAGCCAGGCACAACCATAGTATTGGATTTATAAGGATAAGCATAAAATAAGGGGAATAGCTAGCAATACGCCTCTTTCCCCTTATCGCCTAGCGTTAAAAGTGCTTTATTTTAGGCTTGATTGATCAACTCATCAGTTTTTGCTGCCATAATAAAGTCATTGCGGTGCAATCCTTTGATGCTATGGGACCACCAAGTAACAGTGACTTTCCCCCATTCTGTTAGAATGCCTGGGTGATGGCCTTCAGATTCAGCAAGCTCAGCTAATTGATTGGTAAATACCATCGCTTGTTTAAAATTCTTGAATTTGAATTCACGTTGTAATTGCATGATGTTATCGACCACTATGGCTCGCCATTCTGGAATCATTTTGATCAGTTCAGCAAGTTCTTCATCGCTTACTTTTGGTGCATTGGCTTGACATGCTTCACATGTTTGTTTGTTTAAGGGTTGCATAGTGTTTTTCTCCTATATGGTAAGACTAGGATGAGGAGAAAAAAGGCCTTTCTCCATCGCTATATGAATCTCTGACATTAAATCAGCTTGAGCAAGTTCAAATAATTGATCTAGATGATTTAGAACATAATAAATCGGTTGAATTCTATCAATACGATAGGGGGTTCGTAGTACGTCTTGAAGAGAAAATTCTCTATATTCAGGCTCACCACTTAAAGCGTATACCGTTTCTTGAGGAGAACTGAGAATACCACCACCATAAATGCGGCGTTGCGCATCGTTATTGCCGACCAGACCAAATTCAATAGTAAACCAATATAATCTGGCAAGAAAAGAACGTTCTTCTTTGCTAGCAATAAGACCTAATTTGCCATACGTTTCATTAAAGGCCGCAAAGGCCGGATGAGTTAAGAGGGGACAATGTCCCGCTACTTCATGGAAAATATCGGGTTCTTGGATATAGTCGAAGTCTTCTCGGCGACGAATAAACGTAGCAACAGGAAAGGATTTATTGGCTAGTAATTCGAAAAATCTTTTGAATGAAATTAATGCGGGTACTGCGGCTGTACGCCATCCAGTTGTAGAAAGTAATACGTCATCAATTTCTTTTAGTTGAGGAATAGTTTGTATTGGAAGATTTAATTTTTTAAGTCCTTCTAGGTACTCTGGGCAAGCTCTATTAGGAAGTGCTTGCTGTTGGCGGGTAATTAATTCACTCCAAATTTGATGCTCGTCAGCAGGATAACGAATAATGCCCTGTTCATCTGCCTGGCGAGCGACATATTCATGTTGCTCTGCAGTCATTATTTACTCTTGAATAAAAATTTAATCCTCCAATTTAACAAGAAAGAATTAGAAAAAATATAAGCGTAAATACTGATGCAAAAATATAAAAAGAGTTATCTAGAGAGGATGAAGTTAAAAGGTTGCTCGTAAAAAAAGTATAGATATATTGCCATAACTAAAGAGTAGTCATCTATCGTAATAATAGATGACTACTCTTTGTGTTGTAGGAGAAATGATATTAGCTAATGCCGTACTTAAGGATTTATTTAGAGCCTAGTGCTTTCTCTAAACTTTGTGTGAAGCGCTCAGCATTTTGGAAACCAATCACACGCACTTGAGTATTTTCTTGACCATTAGGGGTAAAGAAAATAATGCCTGGTGGTCCGAATAGTTGGAAAGCTTTTAGTAATTCTCTATCGTCCTTGGTATTCTTTGTGACATCCACTTGTAGTAAACGGAAATTTTTTAGTAATGTCTGAACATTAGCATTAGGGAAGGTGAATTTTTCCATTTCAACACATGAAACGCACCAATCTGCATAGAAGTCTAGTATGATGGGTTTGTCCGTACTAGCAAGTATTTGTTTCAGCTCAGATAGCGTATGAATACGTTCAAACTTGACATGAGAAAGCGTCGTTTCTTGAACCGCTAAGGGGTGTAAAACACTACGTGAACCTATACCAAAACCAATGACTAATAGAATAGCCCAGATAACTGCTAGCCATCCCACGAGTTTTAATAAGAGGGTCGTAAAATTTGGAAAGGGCTTATAGCCTCTAAAGGTGCCAATGACATAGGCAAACGCTATGGCTAAAGCCGCCCACAATAGCATAGGTAGCCAATTGGGTAGTAGTGGGGCTATCATCCATAAGGCGGCCGCAAACAATAATAAACCACATACCTTTTTGACACTATCCATCCATGCTCCTGCCTTTGGTAAGAGAGCGCCAGAACTTGATCCCAATAAAATGAGTGAAACGCCTTGCCCCCAGGCAAGTAGGAAGAGGATAAGTCCTCCTTTTACAATATCTCCCGTTTGAGATATAAAGAGTAAAACACCGGCTAATGGTGCAGCGACGCACGGCCCACAGATTAATGCAGAGATCATCCCCATTAATAATGCTGCCCCACCTTGTCCAGCAGGCAATTTATTCACAATATTATTAAGTTTTGTTTGTACGGAAGCAGGCATCTGCATGTTATATGCACCAAACATAGCAATGCCGAAAATAACGAGGAATAAGGCAAAGATACCTAACACCCAAGGATTCTGAATCCAATTGGCAAGGGCAGCACCAATGGAAGCGGCAATAATACCTAAGAGGGTGTATACGATGGATGTACCTAATACATATAACAATGTTAGGCGTAAGCTATGAAAGCGTGATTGTTGCTGTTTTTGGCTACCCACAACAAGAGATAAGAGGATAGGCAACATTGGTAATACGCACGGCGTAAAAGATAATGCCAAACCAAGTAAAAAAGCAACGGCTAACATATGCCATAGACTAGCATTATGCAACCATGATGCAATTTCTGTGTCCCCAGCATTAAGAAGATCTAAGGAGTTTTTTTCTGGTGCAGAATCTTTGAGAGTTGAATTGTTATCACTCGTAGACGTATTTAATTCACGTTGGGCTTCTTCACTGGAGATAAGGCTAAAATTATTTGCTTCTTTAGGAAGGGCAATGTCATAGCCTGTACTGGTAATAGTCACGGGCAAATAATAATACATTGGTGGGTAGCATAGACCAGCATCAGCACAACCTTGAGCCGTCACTTCTAAGGTAAATGATGGGGTGTCTGTAGGAATAGGTATAGTCACTAATGATTGGTGATGATAAACCTCCATTTCCTTATTAAAGGTGGGGTCAAATTTAATATCGCCTTTGGAGTAACTGATGCTTGTTGAATTAAGTAAATCGTGTTCTTTATTATCAATGATGGACCTAAATTCAAACCTTTCTTTATACATATAGTAGCCATCAGCAACTCCAAATTGAAGGTTGAGCTGATTTTCATGGCTAATATTTGCGTAGAGTTTAAAGGCTTGGTTAGGCTCCAAAAAATTTTCTTGTGCTTGTACGGGCTGAACAGAGACATTAAAAATAATACTTACTAATGCCAAAAGGAAAACGGTATAAAGACGATTTATTAAAGCTATCATTTTCTTGCTATTCTGTTGTTTGTTGGTTAATCCAAGTGAGGTATTCAGAGTCGCCTCCGATGATGGGTAAGCAAATAATCTCCGGTACTTCATAGGGGTGCAACTCTTTTATTTTAGCCATGCAAGCTTGTTGCTTAGCTGTAGAGGTTTTAATGGTAAGGATAATTTCCTCGCTACCTTCTAAATTATCTTGCCAGAGATACATGGATAGACCCATAGGAGAAAGATGCACACAGGCAGCATACTTATCCTCAACCAAAATATGAGCGAGACGTTTAGCAAATAATAAGTCTGGCACACTGGTTTGTATGAGTAAAGCGATGGGGCTTTCCATATAAACTCCATAAAATTAATATGATAAGCTGGATAGATAAAAATTATATTGATAAATGTTTACTTAACACAATCAAATACTTAACTGAAAAAGATTGTAATATATTAATCACTATCACTTAGTAAGGATAATTCTCATAGGGAAAATAGGTTTTTAGGATTTATCCTGCTATTCAGGGTTAAAATAACCCTTTGTAATTTTTTTGCCTTGCAAAGCAGACGTTAACTATGACAAATACGTTATCACATCCAGTCGATAAAGACACATCATATGATGCGACAAAAAAACAAAAATCGTTTGATAAAACCTCGCGGATTCCTATCAAAATTATTCCTGTTGAAAAATTAAAAAAACCAGAATGGATTAGAGTTAAAGCCGCCGCGCCTAATTCAAAGTTTAATGAGATTAAACAAATTCTGCGTGAAAATAAAATGGTAACTGTATGTGAGGAGGCGTCTTGCCCAAATATTGGTGAATGTTTTGGCCGTGGTACAGCTACCTTTATGATTATGGGTGATAAATGTACCCGTCGTTGTCCATTCTGTGATGTAGGACATGGTCGTCCTGATCCTTTAGATGTCAATGAACCAAGTAATCTGGCCAAATCCATTGCGGCAATGAAGTTACGTTATGTGGTGATTACCTCTGTAGATCGTGATGATTTGAGAGATGGGGGTGCGCAGCATTATGTGGATTGTATTAATGAAATTCGTGAACGCTCTCCACAGACAACGATAGAGGTGTTGGTACCTGATTTTAGAGGACGTTTAGAAAAAGCATTAGATATTTTTGCTAAAAGTTTGCCTGATGTTTTAAATCACAATTTGGAAACAGTGCCTCGTCTATATCGTCAAGCCCGTCCTGGTGCTGATTATATGCATTCATTGAAATTATTAAAAGACTTCAAGGCAATGTATCCCTCTATTCCGACTAAATCAGGTTTGATGGTTGGCTTGGGTGAAACTGATGAAGAGATTTTACAAGTCATGCGTGATATGCGGGAGCATGATATTGAGATGCTAACAATTGGTCAATATTTACAACCCTCTGACCACCATTTACCAGTATTGCGTTATGTACATCCAGATACCTTCAAAATGTATGAAGAAGAAGCGTATAAAATGGGCTTTTCGCATGCTGCAGTAGGGGCGATGGTACGCTCTTCTTATCATGCTGATCAACAAGCACATAATGCGGGTGTTGAGTCTTAGTGAATATTCTGGTAACGGGTGGCTGCGGATTTATCGGTGGTCATTTTATTAGAACAGCGTTTTCTGCAGAGGGATTATCGCAATTAGGCTTTAATCCCATCGCAGATGTTTTAATTAATCTGGATAACTTATCCTATGCAGCTAACCCGGAAGGGTTAGTAGAGCTTGATTCTTGTGCGTCTTATCATTTTATCCAAGAGGATATTTTGCATGAGCAAGCTATATTGAGTATTTTAGAAAAATTTCATATTGAAGCCATTGTGCATTTCGCGGCACAAACTCATGTGGATAGATCTATTCAACAGGTTGATCCTTTTGTGCAGACAAATGTCTTAGGTACACTATCGATATTGAAAGCGTGTCAGCATTATTTAACACATGCTAAGGATATAAAAAAACGCTTTAGGATGGTCTATGTGTCAACGGATGAGGTTTATGGTAGTTTGGCAAGCTCAGTAGCTCCGGTGACTGAAACAGCGCCTTTAAAGCCTAGTAATCCTTATTCGGCCAGTAAGGCAGCCGGGGAGCATTTTGTTCAGGCGTGGTGTAATACCTATCAGATACCTACCATCATTACTCGTTGTAGTAATAATTATGGTGTTGGACAATACCCCGAAAAGCTTATTCCTTTAATGTTGAAGCAAGCATTGAACGAACAGGCATTACCGATTTATGGGAATGGGTTACAAATTAGGGATTGGATTGCTGTAGAGGACCATTGTCGAGCCATTAATTGTGTACTGCGATCAGGTAGCGTTGGTGAAATTTATAATATCGGTGCTAATCAAGAAGTTAGTAATATTGCGTTAGTTAGCATATTATGTCGATTGCTGGATGAATATAAGCCTAGAACTAATCAACAGTCCTATACTGACTTAATTACGTATATTCAGGATAGACCAGGCCATGATCAACGTTATGCATTAAATACTCAAAAAATACGTCAAGAATTGGCATGGACACCAATAATATCCTTAGAGCAAGGGCTCAAGAATATCGTGTTAGCTACATTGGATGCATAATGAAAGTGAACGAAATACAGATATCAGGCGTAAAGATAATTACTCAGAATTGTTATCACGATTACCGAGGATATTTTGTAGAAAGTTATAATCAAGCTCAATTTGATGAGTATAGTAATCTCAAATCATCGTGGTTACAAGATAATTTATCGTATTCAAAACAAGGTACATTACGAGGATTACATTATCAATTTCCTCATGCACAAGCAAAATTGATACAAGTAGTCAAAGGTTATATTTGGGATGTTGTGCTAGATTTACGGCAAGACTCCCCAACATTTAAACAATGGCAAGGATTCTATTTACAAGATCCTCTGCTAAATCCCAATAAACAGCTCGAATTATTGTATATCCCAGAAGGTTGTGCACATGGTTTTTTAACCATTAGTGAGGACGCCATTGTTCACTATAAAGTAGCAGAGCGATATTATCCACAAGAAGAACAAACGTTGGTTTTCAACGATCCTGACATTGCGATAGAGTGGCCACTACATGCCTTACCTGTAGATATACCACTCATTTTATCTGAGAAGGATAGGCAAGGAAAAACCTTTAGCCAGTTGCCATTGTTTTGAACCTAGCCAGGATTCAAATATTTATGTCTTAAATAATGCTAGTATCTGTTTTTCGAATATAACGAGATAGATTAACTAGACTGGCTAAACCAATGACTATCGCCCCTAGCATAATACCATTGTAATGCCCATTCTCTGGGCTAATGGTAAAACATAGAGCCACTAATGCAGCCCCAGTACATTGTCCAAATAGACGAGCTGTTGATTGCATACCACCCGTTGCACTGGAACGATGGGGAGGTGCTGATAATAAAATTGCTTTGTTATTTGGTGTTTGGAAAAAGCCAAAGCCTAAGCCTGCACAGAAAAGGCATAATCCAAAATAAATTGGCGGTGAATCTTCCGGTAAGAATAATAAAATCACTAAGCCAAGACACATTATTAAACTACCTGAACCTGCTAGTACAGAGGCTGGATGTTTATTTGATAATCTTGCTGCAATAGGGGAGATTATTAAGCCCGCAATAGGCCAAGCACTGAATAATAAGCCAACCGTTTTAGTGGACATATGTAATTCGTGTTGGAAATAGAAGGGAGCTGAAATCATTGTTAATGATGCTGCTGCAAAGCTCATTGCGGATACAATAACGGCATCTCTAAAAGAGATATTTTGTAATAAATCAATGGGTACTAAAGGACTATGATCGGTTTGAGCTCTTTTATAGACAACGTAACCAGAAATAATAGATACAGCAAGTAAGCATAAGCTAATTACGGTATGGCTAAAGGCTAAATCTAAGAAGGCGATAAATCCTCCTAAAGCCAAAGCATTTAATACGGCGCTTAGGTAGTCAAAAGGCTTTTCGACACGTTTTACCCTTGGAACATAAAGGGTGAGAATCAGTGCTAATAAACATAATGGAATGGTAAATCCATAAATCCAATGCCAAGAAGCAATACCAATAATAAATGCTCCTAGTGATGGACTAATTAAAGCGGCGGCACCCACAACCATCGCATTTAGACTAATTCCTGTAGCGAGTAATCGACGAGGATAAATATTGCGTACTAAGCCTCCGAATAGCGACATGAAAGCAGAACATCCAATTCCTTGAATAATGCGTGTGACAATAAGGTGTTCAAGCGAGTTGGCAAACATACTTCCAATTGCACCAAGCATAAAGATAACAATACCAATGCGCAATAACCGTCTAAAACCTATCTGTTCAGCAAGTGCTGAAAAAGGTAGTAAAGTGGCAATAATGGTAATTGTGTAGGCGTTAATAATCCAAACAGTAGTAGCTGGTAATACGTTTAGATTCTTGCTGATCGTTGGAAGAGCAATATTAGTAATGCTACTATCAATAACACCGATAGCAATGACCACTAGTAATGCCATTGCAGCAAGATATCGTTGTGGAGTTGGTAAGCCATCTTGTGATGGTGTGCCTTCAGATGGAGAAGGACTTTTAAGGGTTTCTGAAATAGCCATATTAATTAAAAAAGCTACTCATAAGGGATAAAGCTTGGCTAGTTTTTCGGATATGAGTAGCTTGTTGTGTTATCAGTTATTTTTTAGTTGGTCTTTTCCAATTTGCTATGGTAAATTGTTGAACTCTTGAAATCGTTAATTGATTCGCAGGAGCGTCTTTCGTTAAGGTTGTGCCAGCGCCAAGGGTAGCATTAGCTCCTACTGTTACGGGGGCTACAAGTTGTGTATCTGAACCAATAAATGCCCCATCTTCAATGATGGTTTGGAACTTATTCACGCCATCATAGTTGCAAGTGATGGTGCCGGCGCCAATATTTACTTTTTCACCAATCGTAGCATCACCTAAATAGCTAAGGTGATTGGCTTTGCTATAGGCGCCCAAACGTGTTTTTTTAAGCTCAACAAAGTTGCCAACATGACTATGTGAGCCAAGTGAAGCACCTGGACGCAAACGAGCGTATGGACCAATTACAGCATGATCTTCTGCCTTTGCTTGTTCTAGGTGGCTAAAAGCATCTACATGTGTGTTTTGTCCAAGCTCTACATTACGTAGCACGCAGTTTGGACCGATTTTTACTCCGTCTGCTAATACGACTCGTCCCTCAAAAACACAGCCAGTATCAATGAAAACATCACGACCACAGATAAGCTCACCACGTAAGTTAAAGTTATTTGGGTCAGCGAGTGTTACCCCTTTTTCTAGTAAGCGACGCGCTTGCTCTGCTTGCCATAGACGTTCAAGTTGAGCCTGTTGGATACGACTATTAACACCAAGTGTTTCCCAGTTAGCACTTGGTTGAGCAGCATTGACAGCAACCCCGTCTTTTACGGCTAAACCAATAATATCGGTAAGATAATATTCACCTTGTGCATTATTATTATCAATACGAGTTAACCAGTTTTTAAGATGAGCGGTAGGGGCACAGAGAATGCCAGTATTAACTTCATTAATTTTTAATTCTTCTGGGGTAGCATCTTTATGCTCTACAATACGATGAACTTGACCATTCGCATCTCTGACGATACGCCCATAACCAGTCGGGTCAGCAAGCGTTTCCGTTAAAACGCTGACACCAGTACCTGCAGACTGAATAAGCTTGGTAAGAGTATCTGATTGCACAAGAGGTACATCACCGTATAAAACTAAGGTCATGTCATTGCTATCGTTGCCCCCAACTAATTGATCTACGGCTTGTTGTACAGCATGACCCGTACCATGTTGAGGCATTTGTAGTGCGAAACCTAAATCGTTTTCTTGCGCAAAATAATCTTTGACTGTATCAGCGCCATGACCAACTACCACAATAATTTTACTAGGATTGAGTTGGCGAGCACTATCAATAACATGAGAAAGCATAGGTTTACCAGCGATACTGTGTAAAACCTTAGGAAGATCTGACTGCATGCGTTTGCCCATGCCTGCAGCGAGAATAACGATATTAAGATGCATAGATAAATAATATAAATTTAGTTAATGTACGGATAATTCTACTCTTTTTTTTCAGTCGGTTTACGCCTGCTCTGCTTTACCGCTGTTTTTCTAGGCTTTGACGCATTAGTAGTGGCGACTTTTGATGTGGAATTATCTGTAGCAACAGTCTGTTGTGAGTCTGTTGTTGGTGTAGTCTGTTTGAGATTTGCCGTTTGTGCTTGTACTAATTGCGTCAATTGTTCTTGAAGACTTTGCCACCATTGTTGGCCTGCTGCTTGTAATGCCTCATTGCTGTTCAATATTTCTTTAAATGATGTTAGATTGCTTTTTTGTAATTCTAATCCTTGGATGGTGTTTTTAAGCATGGACAAATTTAGGCTTAACCAATTCTCAACATTTTTGAGTTCTTCTATCCGTTTATCAATTTCTACAATGGTTGCTTCTGGAGAGGAAAATGTTTGTTGGTTCTTTTCTAATGTGTGGTTCCACGCCTTATGGAAAGCATCAATATTTCCAAAAAAAGGTTGCTTAAAATAGTCGGGTGAAAATAATTGTTCAAATAAATTTTTATTATCACTCATTTGTTGTCCCCTCTAAAAAATTAATTACTATCACAGTTAGCGAATTGTTTTAAAAATATTATTCTCTATACTGTTAATTAAAACAACCATTGCTTCTGCGGTAACTTGATCATTACACATTAATTGAATCACTTCATCAATACTAAAAATACGTATTTCACTTACTTCACCGTCTTGGTTTTGTGGGTGAATATGAGGCTCTAGAATGCAGTCGCTCGTTAATATTTCCTCTACTTGATAACCTTCTGGTAAAGGGCGACGCACAGTATCAATAGAACGAATATCGGTACGTAAGGTTAGTTGAGATTCTCTTAAACCAGCCTCTTCAAAAGTTTCTCTAATGAGCCCTGACTCCAAGGTATCATGAGCGTTTAATAAGCCTCCTGAAAGAGTATCCCACTTATTAGGGTCAGTTTGTTTGGTGGGTGACCTAAGGGATAGAAAAATTTTTCCTTCAGGTGTCCAAGCATTCATATGAATGGCTTGAGTGAGTAAGCCTAAGGGGCGAGTAGCTGTTCGCTCAATATGAGCGAACGCACTTTGTTCACGCCAAACTACCACTTGTTCATCACGCCAGAAATGCAAGCAGGACTGTTCCAGTAGGTGATGAGCTAGTTGATTAAAAAAATCAGTTCTACCTTGAAAATCGTGTGATGTTAAATCAAGGTACGCATTCTCACCTTGTATGTTAAATCCTTGGTAATGTTCTATTGCTTTTAGTGCATTGGGGTGGATTATTCCCGTTAAAACCTTATTTACATATAATGGTAAAGAGCCTACTATGGGTTCTATATGTATGGTATTTTCTAAGCGAAGCTTAAGGTTATCAAGGGATAATGTCACGATAAACAATACAAGGTTAAATAAAAATTCTATTTTAGCCAGATTAAAGGGTAATTGAAAGAATGTATTTGAAACAAATTTTATTGGGACTTTGGCTAACCATTGCTAGCGTTACTTCGGTCTTTGCTGCCTGGAATGGGAGTTCAATAGAAGGCAGTAAATTAGGAACCCAATGGGAAGTGATTGATACTCAAGGTAATAGTCGTACAGCTCAAACTATCCAAGGGAAAGTGAGTTTATTTTTCTTCGGGTTTACCCAATGTCCTGATATTTGTCCGACGACACTTGCCACTATATCTCAGATTTTTTCCTTGTTGAATGAGTCACAACGAAAAGATGTGCAGATTATTATGGTGAGTGTTGATCCTGAACGGGATACAGTAGAGGTATTAAAACAGTATTTAAGTTATTTTCCTGGCAATATAATAGGGTTTACGGGCAGTGAGGAGCAAATTAAAACCATGCAAAAAAGCTTTAAAGTATTTTCCCGTAAAGTACCTATACAAGATGGGAAGAGCTACACGGTAGAGCACTCTAGTAATCTATATTTGTTTGATAAACAGGGTAAACCACGACTGTTTTATTATAGTGATGTCGCACCAGAAAAATTAGCTCAGGATGTAGAGGCTTTGTTGAATGAGTAGTATTTCGGCGTACTAGTTTTCAGCAGAAATAATAAGAATAAGAGATTTCTTGGAGAAAAATTTGACAGTTTGGGTGTGACCTTGCATAGAAAAGTCAACTTCAAGCTATCACACAAAAACAAGGCAACTCGTAGAGTTGCCTTGTTGTACTTCAATAATTAGTGAGTCATTAAGCGGCTTGTGCTTCTAACACTTGACGCATTTTTTTGATTGCCGCATTTTCAATTTGACGTACGCGTTCAGCTGAGACGCCGTATTGTGAGGCTAACTCTTGGAGTGTTTTGCCTTCGCCGTCATCTTGTAACCAACGAGATTCAATAATATCGCGAGAGCGATCATCAAGTTTATCTAAAGCTGCAGTAATTCCCTGAGTTTGTAAGTCATAACGATAACGTTGGGCAAGTACCTGACCTGGCTCGTGTTGCCCATCATCAGATAGGTAAGTGATAGGGGCAAAATCATCTTCATCGTCATTAGAAGACTCAAGTGCCATATCACGTCCAGAAAGACGGACTTCCATCTCAGCGACTTCTTCTGGTTTTACGTTAAGTTTTTCTGCAATACCTTGGATTTGGGATGGATCTAAGGTTTGTCCATCTGGACGCATACTACGTAAGTTAAAGAACAGTTTGCGTTGAGCTTTGGTCGTTGCTACTTTAACTAAACGCCAGTTACGAATAATGTATTCATTGATTTCTGCTTTAATCCAGTGGACAGCAAAGGAAACTAAACGCACGCCATGAGATAAGTCAAAGCGTTTTACGGCTTTCATCAAACCGATATTACCCTCTTGGATAAGGTCCGCATGAGCAATACCATAGCCTAAATATTGGCGAGAAATTGACACAACAAGGCGTAGGTGAGAAAGGATTAAAGATTTTGCCGCTTCTAAATCACCATTAGCTTGTAGGCGTTCTGCAAAGTCTCTTTCTTGTTCTGGAGTAAGCACAGGGATACGATTGACAGCGCTGATATAAGCTTCAATCGAACCCATGGCGCCAGGATTAGCTACCGCCATTGCTACATTATTTTGTAGTGCAAGTGATTGATTTGTCATGGTATTTTCCTATGAAAATGTTTATGTTAGGTATTATTTTAGCACTCTTGTGGTTAGAGTGCTAATATTTTCAATACCTCACAGGTCTTAATTGGTTTCAGTGTGTAACACCATTCACAGAGGAGCTAAATTACTATAAAAATCAAGTAAATAACATAAAAATCAAGCGGAAAATATAGAAAAAAGCGATAATGATGTCTTTGTAGGTAAAGTAAGGTTATATGGCCAGATTAGCACGTCTCTATGCTCCAAACACTTGTCAGCTAGTTCAAGCAAAACTACTCCCCCACATTGCTAGTTTATCCGATGAGTATCAATTAAAGCCTAAGTTATTAGCTTGGTTAGAGGAGCTAAGTGTACGGTATCAATTACCTATTCATGCATGGTCAATTACCAATGAGGGGATATATTTTTTAAGTACCCCTCCTAATGAGCGTACGATTTCTCAAGTTGTCCAGGCATTGGGACGCTATTTAGCTTCTAGTTTACGCTTAGGTGCTGTATTTGCATCAAGATATCGTTCTTGTTTGGTTGAAGAGGGTGATCATTATTTGGCTTGCATGATTTGGTTAGAGATGTATCTTCATCACAAAGAAGGCATAGAGCAACCGGATTTGCTTCCATGGACGTCTGCTGGTGTGCATACGGGACGCATAAATAAAGATTTAAAATGGTTAACTGATCATCATGATTATTGGGTACTAGGGAATACTTCTTTTGAGCGTCAGGCACGTTATAAAAGTCTTTGTGAAGAAGGATTAAGTCATTCTAGGATTTTGGATATAGAAGCTGCCATCCATGGGCAATGGGCATTGGGAAGCGATAGTTTTATTGAAAAAATAGCCCCGTTTGCTAGTCGTCGTGTGTTACCGAGTAAACGAGGCCGTCCACGAAAAGAAACATTGTTAAAGAATAATTAATACCTTAATCCTGAGGTGTTACTCTTAACGTATTCATTTAATTTGGAAAAAAATATGTCCACAGATTTTGCTTCATTGCCGCTAAGTGCTGCTCAATTACATAATTTAAAGGAGTTGGGTTATACCCAAATGCGTCCAATACAAGCTCAAAGCCTGCCTGCTATTTTGGAAGGTAAGGATGTGCGTGGGCAGGCGGAAACGGGTAGTGGAAAGACCCTTGCCTTTGGTTTAGGGATTGTTCAAAAAATTAACCCTGCTTTTTTTGGGGCTCAAGGAATTGTGCTGTGTCCAACACGAGAGTTGGCTGATCAAGTTGCACAACAAATTCGTAAATTGGCAAGAGCACTTAATAATATTAAAGTTTTAACCCTTTGTGGGGGAAGTGCCTTACGCCCACAAATTGAATCATTAAAACATGGTGCGCATATTATTGTTGGTACGCCGGGGCGAGTATTGGACTTGTTGCGTGGACAGCATTTAGATCTTAGTCATATCAACGTGTTTGTACTAGATGAGGCGGATAGGATGATGGATATGGGGTTCTTTGATGATATTGGTGAAATTTCTCAAGCAACACCATTACGTAAACAAACTTTGTTTTTTTCAGCCACATTCCCAGAGCATATCTTAAAAATCAGTGAAGGTTTTCAGCGTAATCCTATTACTGTCGAAATGAGTCCTGAGGCAGTTAATCATAATCTGGATCATTTATTTTTCGTGACTACGCCAGAGAATCGGTTTGCAGATTGTGCACGGTTGCTAAAACATTATCGACCTGTATCTACATTGGCTTTTTGTAATACAAAAGTCCAGTGTGAAGAATTGGCTGATTACCTTAACCATCAAGGGATTGTGAGTTTAGTGCTGCACGGTGATATGGATCAGCGTGATCGAGAAGATGTATTAGTTCAGTTTATCAATCGTTCATGTTCAGTATTGGTGGCTACTGATGTTGCCGCTAGAGGCTTAGATATTGATACGTTGGATGCCATCATCAATGTAGAATTAACACCTAATGTGGCTACACATATTCATCGTATTGGCAGAACAGGTCGAAAAGAAGCAAAGGGTTTGGCACTTAATTTAGTGACAGATAAAGAAAAATATAGAGCTGAGAGGATAGAGAAAAATATCGATTTGCCTGTTACTTGGTTGGATTTGCCTGCTCAAGGAAAGCAAAAACCGCTTAATCCGCCGATGCGCACGATTTGTATTAGAGGTGGAAAAAAAGAGAAATTACGCCCGGGTGATATTTTGGGCACATTGACTAAAGATTTAGGTTTGCCGGGTAGTGTTGTTGGCAAAATCAATATTTATGATTTTGTGAGCTTTGTCGCTATTGAAAGAAAACTTGCTGAGGAAACGATTGAAAAACTCCGTAAAACCAATATTAAAGGCAAGCAATGGATGATGCGTTTTATGGATACTTAATTTCGCAACTATCATTTTATTAATGTTTTTTGTGATTCAAAAAGTACTTAAGCTTTTTCCCCTTGTTTTGGTGTGTCCCTAATTTAATTGTCTGTGTTGCTGTTTTATTATAAATAGGGAGCGTCCCTATTTATTTATCTTGCACTGTAGCAAAAATCCACTTATTCTTAGTAGGTTATCCATTCTTGCCGTTTTTTTAGGACGTAATTATGAGCAAGCCAGTGCAATTATTAAAAGAAATCGTTATTGATGCTTCTGCTATTGGGCATCATACTTCCTGTGCGCCACAGACAAAACCCGTGATTCATCGCCAACCAGAATCACAAGGTCTTTATGATAAAGAAAATGAACATGATGCCTGTGGCGTTGGTTTTGTGGCCAATATTAAGGGTAAAAAAAGTCATACCATTATTCAGCAAGGCTTAAAAATCCTGGAAAACCTCGATCATCGAGGTGCCGTAGGTGCTGACAAATTGATGGGGGATGGTGCTGGTATTCTTATTCAGATTCCTGATACCTTATATCGTGAAGAAATGGCAAAACAAGGTGTAACCTTACCACCAGAGGGTGAGTATGGTGTAGTGATGGTGTTTTTGCCTAAAGAAATGGCGTCTCGTCTAGCCTGTGAGAGAGAGCTTGAACGTTCTGTCCGTGATGAAGGGCAAGTACTATTAGGTTGGCGTGATGTACCCGTCAATAAAGAGATGGAAATGTCGCCTGCTGTGAGAGAAGTAGAGCCAGTTATTCGTCAGTTATTTATTGGTCGTGGTCCAGATGTGATGGTACCAGATGCGTTAGAGCGCAAATTATACGTCATCCGTAAAACAGCTAGCCATGCGATTCAACATATGAATCTAGCACATAGTAAAGAATACTATGTACCATCAGCGTCTGTGCGTACCGTTGTGTATAAAGGTTTATTGCTTGCTGACCAAGTGGGTCAGTATTATCGCGACTTAGAAGATCCTCGTGCTGTTTCTGCGTTAGCGTTAGTGCATCAACGTTTCTCTACAAATACATTCCCTGCATGGCCATTGGCTCACCCTTATCGTTTAATTGCACATAATGGAGAGATCAACACAGTCAAAGGAAACTTTAACTGGTTGCGTGCACGGGAAGGTATGATGGAATCGCCAGTATTAGGGGATGATTTACCTAAGCTTTACCCAATCGTCTATGAAGGACAATCAGATACGGCGACATTTGATAACTGTTTAGAACTAATGGTAAATGCCGGTTATTCACTTGCTCACGCGATGATGATGATGATTCCAGAAGCATGGGAACAACATACATTTATGGATGAGAATCGTCGTGCATTCTATGAATATAATGCAGCTAAACTTGAACCATGGGATGGACCAGCTGCTGTAGCGTTTACAGATGGACGTCAAATTGGCGCGACATTAGACCGTAATGGTTTGCGCCCAGCTCGTTATGTTGTGACTGATGATGATATGGTCATTCTTGCATCAGAAGCCGGTACATTAACTGTTCCAGAAAATCGTATTGTTAAAAAATGGCGTTTACAGCCAGGCAAAATGTTGCTAATTGATTTAGACCAAGGTCGTATTATTAGTGATGAAGAGATTAAAAACCAATTAGCCAATAGTCGCCCATATAGTCAATGGTTAAAACGATTAAGTGTTAAGTTAGAAGATCTAAAAGCACCTGTTGATAATACTCAGCCTATGCCAGCGTATACGTCTAGCGCTTCGTTGCTAGATCGTCAACAAGCGTTTGGTTGGACACAAGAAGATATTAAATTTATTCTTCAGCCAATGATTCAAAATGGTGAGGAAGCGATTGGCTCAATGGGTAATGATGCGCCTGTAGCTGTTCTTTCTAATAAAAATAAGCCATTTTATAACTATTTCCGTCAGCTATTTGCTCAAGTCACTAACCCACCGATTGACCCAATTCGTGAACAATTGGTGATGTCTTTAGTGTCATTTATTGGCCCTAAACCAAACCTATTAGATATTAATAACGTTAATCCACCACAACGTATCGAAGTTAATCAGCCAATTCTTGATGTAGAAGGGATGACACGTTTACGCGAAATTGAGCGCTATACGGATCATAAATTCCGTAGTTTTGAGCTTGATTTGACCTATCCAATTAGTTGGGGGGCTGAGGGTATTGAAGCAAGTGTAGCGTCATTATGCGCTCGTGCGGTAGATGCAGTTAAAAGTGGCAACAATATTCTTATCTTAACAGACCGTAAAGTAGATGCTGAACATGTGGCTATTCCAGCACTATTAGCGACATCAGCTATTCATCAGCATTTAATTCGTTCAGGATTGCGCACTAATACGGGTTTAGTAGTGGAAACAGGCTCTGCACGTGAGGTACACCATTTTGCTTTATTAGCAGGCTATGGTGCAGAAGCGATTCACCCTTACTTAGTATTTGAAACAATTGATCATTTGCCATCAGTGACAGACAAAGCGAAAGCCGTTTATAACTTTACTAAAGCAATTGGTAAGGGCTTAAATAAAGTTATGTCAAAAATGGGTATTTCAACTTATATGTCTTATACTGGTGCACAAATTTTTGAGGCAGTTGGCTTACAAAAAGCATTAGTGAAGAAATACTTCACTGGTACACCAAGCAATATTGAAGGGTTGGGTATTTTTGAAGTAGCGGAAGAAGCTATTCGCTCTCATAAAGCAGCGTTTGGTAGAGACCCTGTTCTAGCTAATGACTTAGATGCAGGCGGTGATTATGCTTTCCGTATTCGTGGTGAGCAACATATGTGGACGCCTGACTCGATTGCAAAATTACAGCACTCAACTCGTTCAAATAATTACAGTACCTACAAAGAATATGCGCAGTTGATCAATGATCAATCAAAACGCCATATGACACTACGAGGTTTATTTGAATTCAAAGTGGATCCAAGCAAAGCAATTCCACTAGATCAAGTTGAACCGGCTAAAGAAATTGTTAAGCGTTTTGCAACAGGTGCTATGTCATTGGGTTCTATTTCGACTGAGGCACATACTGTTCTTGCCGTAGCGATGAATCGTATTGGTGGTAAATCTAATACAGGTGAGGGTGGCGAGGATGAGCTTCGTTACCGTAAAGAAATTCGTACTGGATCTAGCGATATTAAAAAAGGTGATAGTGTTGCCTCTGTGCTTGGTTCAGATAGAATTGTGGCAGATATTCCCCTAGAAAATGGTGACTCATTACGCTCAAAAATTAAGCAAGTAGCATCTGGACGTTTTGGTGTGAGTGCTGAGTACTTAAGCAGTGCAGACCAAATTCAAATCAAAATGGCTCAAGGGGCAAAACCAGGTGAGGGTGGTCAATTACCAGGCCATAAAGTGTCAGAGTATATTGCAAAATTACGTTACTCTGTGCCAGGTGTGGGATTGATTTCTCCCCCTCCTCACCACGATATTTACTCTATTGAGGATTTGGCACAATTAATTCATGACTTGAAAAACGTTAATCCTCGTGCATCAATTTCTACAAAATTAGTATCAGAAGTGGGTGTAGGTACGGTTGCTGCTGGTGTAGCAAAAGCAAAATCAGACCATATTGTGATTGCTGGTCATGACGGTGGTACTGGTGCATCGCCTATTTCTTCGATTAAACATGCAGGTACTCCGTGGGAATTAGGTCTATCAGAAGCACAACAAACATTAGTATTAAATCGTTTACGTAGCCGTGTTCGATTGCAAGCAGATGGACAAATGAAAACTGGTCGTGATGTAGCGATTGGTGCATTACTTGGTGCGGATGAGTTTGGCTTTGCGACTGCTCCACTAGTTGTAGAAGGTTGTATCATGATGCGCAAGTGTCACTTAAATACTTGTCCAGTTGGTGTGGCTACTCAGGATCCTGTACTTCGCGCTAAGTTTACTGGTAAGCCAGAACATGTAGTGAATTATTTCTTCTTTATTGCGGAAGAAGTACGTGAAATTATGGCTCAATTAGGTATCAGTAAATTTGATGATATGATTGGTCGCACTGATTTACTAGATATGAAAGCTGGTATTGAGCATTGGAAAGCCAAAGGATTGGATTTCAGCCGAGTATTCCACTCTCCAGATGTTGATACTGGACGTTATCATACAGAGGGTCAAGATCATGGTCTAGATAATGCCTTAGATAATCAGTTAATTGAACGTAGTAAAGCCGCTATTGAGCGTGGTGAAAAAGTTTCTTTCATTATCCCAGTGCGTAATCGAAATCGTACTATTGGTGCTATGTTGTCTGGTGTGGTTGCGCATAAGTATGGTCATGAGGGGCTTCCAGACGATACTATCCATATTCAATGTAATGGTACCGCAGGTCAGAGTTATGGTGCTTTCTTGGCTCATGGTATTACGTTTGAGCTTGTCGGTGAAGGAAATGACTATGTAGGTAAGGGTTTATCTGGTGGTCGTATTTCTGTTCGCCCTCCTAATGATTTCCGTGGTTATGGTCCAGATCATATTATTGCTGGTAATACTGTTCTTTATGGGGCTCTTTCAGGGGAAGCTTATTTCAACGGTGTGGTGGGTGAACGTTTTGCTGTACGTAATTCGGGCGCATCTGCTGTGGTTGAAGGAACAGGCGATCACGGTTGTGAGTATATGACAGGTGGAACGGTTGTCGTTTTAGGTAAGACTGGTCGAAACTTTGCTGCAGGTATGTCAGGTGGTGTCGCTTATGTTTGGGATCCAGAAGGTCAATTTGAGAAACGTTGTAATACATCAATGGTTTCTTTAGAGTCTGTTTTATCTCATGATGAACAAACGAAATTAAATAATATGCAAGAGTGGCATTCGGTTGAACGTGGTGGTGATAGAGAAACTGATGATAGTATTTTACGTCGTCTAATCGAAAATCATTATCGTTATACAGGTAGTTTTAGGGCTCGAGATTTATTGGACAATTGGGATAAATCACGTAAGCAATTTGTGAAAGTGATTCCTACTGACTATCGTCGCGCTTTAACTGAGTTATGGCAAGCGAAAAACTCTGCTCAATAATGCTTAAGGAATTTATCATGGGAAAAATTACTGGTTTTTTAGAATTTGAACGTGTGTCAGAAACATACGAAGCACCTGCAGAGCGTCTTAAGCACTATAAAGAGTTTGTCTTGACGTTAGATGATAAACAGGCGCAACAGCAAGGTGCTCGTTGTATGGATTGTGGTATTCCATTTTGTAATAATGGTTGTCCTGTCAATAATATTATTCCTGATTGGAATGATTTAGTGTATAAGCAAAACTGGGAAAAAGCACTTGAGGTATTGCACTCAACAAATAATTTTCCTGAGTTTACCGGACGAATTTGCCCTGCTCCTTGTGAGGCAGCCTGTACATTAAATATTAATAACGACCCTGTCGGAATTAAATCAATTGAGCATGCGATTATTGATAAAGGTTGGGCTAAGGGTTGGGTTGTGCCGCAAGTACCTAGTAAGCGTACTGGAAAAAAAGTCGCTGTTATTGGCTCTGGCCCTGCAGGTTTAGCCACTTCTCAACAATTGGCTCGTGCTGGTCATCAGGTTACTTTGTTTGAAAAAAATAATCGTATTGGTGGTTTGTTGCGATATGGTATTCCTGATTTCAAATTAGATAAAAGTTTAATTGATCGTCGTATGCTTCAAATGGAAGCTGAAGGTGTTGAATTTCGTCCTTCAACTTATGTAGGTAAGAAAGGAGATAAGGTTGAAGATGGACTGGATGTGATAACTTTTGAAGAGTTAGATAAAGAGTTTGATGCGATCGTATTGTCAGGTGGCTCAGAAGTACCACGTGATTTACCTATTCCTGGCCGTGACTTGGATGGTGTTCATTTCGCTATGAATTTTTTAACTCAACAAAATCGTCAGAATGCAGGTGATCGTTTAAAAGATCAAATTAATGCTGCAGGTAAGCATGTTGTTGTGATTGGTGGTGGTGATACTGGTTCTGATTGTGTAGGAACAAGTAATCGTCAAGGTGCTGCTTCGGTGATACAGATTGAGTTAATGCCTAAGTTACCTGAGCAAGAAAATAAAGCCTTAACTTGGCCGTATTGGCCTGCCAAATTACGTACGTCTTCTTCTCATGAAGAGGGTTGTGAGCGTGATTGGGCAATTGTGACGAAATCGTTTGAGGGTAAGAAAGGTAAGTTAAGCAAAATCATTGCTGCACGTGTTGAGTGGATTCGTGATGATGTCACTGGTCAGATGAAGATGCAGGAAATTGAAGGCTCTGAATTTGAAATTAAAGCGGACTTGGTCTTTTTAGCAATGGGTTTTGTGCATCCTGTAGCGGCTGTGCTTGAGGCGGCTGGTGTGGATAAAGATGTTCGTGGTAATGTGAAAGCAAATACTGAGAATTATCAAACATCTGTGCCAAAAGTATTTGCGGCGGGTGATATGCGTCGTGGGCAATCGTTGGTTGTATGGGCTATCCGTGAAGGACGTCAATGTGCAAGAGCTGTTGATGAATTTTTGATGGGGGAAACTGTCTTACCACGTTAGAGGAGATAGGATGGTTATCCTGCCGTCAGGAGAGTAGTTTGGTAGTCGCTCGGACAGTACAGTGCTTATGCCTGTACGAACTCGCTTGGTACTCAAACTCTCTCTGACTGGCGTTGAATCCTACGCTATCTGATTTTTTTAACGTTGGTAGAGGAGTGCTATTCTCTTAGCACGTTAGAGGAGATAGGGTGATTATCCTGCCGTCAGGAGAGTAGTTTGGTAGTCGATCGGACAGTACAGTGCTTACGCCTGTACGAACTCGCTTGGTACTCAAATTCTCTCTGACTGGTGTTGAATCATGCGCTATTCTGAACTTTTTCGATGTGAGTAAGTGCTATCCTCTTACCACGTTAGAGGTGATAGGGTGATTATCCTGCCGTCAGGAGAGTAGTTTGGTAGTCGCTCGGACAGTACAGTGCTTACGCCTGTACGAACTCGCTTGTTACTCAAACTCTCTCTGACTGGCGTTGAATTATGCACTATTATATGTAAAAGCCACTGAAAGAAATTCTCTCAGTGGCTTGTTTTTGTCTAGTAGTAACTAGGCAATGGTCATTAGGCTTGCATTACCACCAGCCGCTGCTGTGTTAGTGCTGATGGATTGTTCGTGAACTAATCCAAGTTCAGCGTAACTTGCACCGTCACGGAGCTGATGACTAGTCAAACCTTGGGCGATGACGATTGGACCTTTTCGTTTACTTAGGCGTTTATTAAGTTCACGTAAAGAATCACCATCACCTTCAAAAAGGGCTGCATCAAATTTTGCTGTATCTAGTTCTTCCTCTTTAATGAAATGAATGCGATTTTTGAGTTGTGTATCAATCGTTTTTAACCATTCTCTTACGTCAGGTGTATCGACCAAGATGGATTGGTTACCACTTTGACGAATTTGCGTAAGTTGAGTGACTAGACCCAATGCTGTAGAAGGAATAGCGAGTACAGAACCTCGAGCAATTACGCGATAAATATTGCTCTCACCAGTTGGGCCTGGGAGTACTTTGTACAGGCTATTACTATCTTTTAAGTTAAAGTCTTTAGGTAGGTTTTGGTTACCTGTACTTAATAAGCGGAATAAGTATAGTGGACCGCCTGCTTTAGGACCTGTACCAGATAGACCTTGTCCACCAAATGGTTGTACTCCTACGACAGCACCTACGATATTACGATTTACATAGATATTACCTGCGTGAATATTGTTTGTCACATGCTCAATCGTTTCATCAATACGGGAATGGATACCAAAGGTTAATCCGTAACCAGTTTGGTTAATTTCATTAATGAGTTGGTCGAGGTTTTCACGTTGGTAACGTAACACATGAAGAACTGGGCCAAAGACTTCTCGTTGTAATTGTTTAATTGAATCAATTTCAATTAGTGTAGGCGGAATAAAGGTACCATTCTTTGCACTTGGCAATAGATTAATTTGTTTTATATTTAAACCATTATCACGCATCTTATCAATATGCTTTTGAATGATATCTTTTGCTTGTGTGTCGATTACTGGGCCAATATCAGTAGATAAAACATTAGGGTTGCCTACTCGTAATTCATCCATGGCTCCTTTGATCATATTAATCACATGGTCAGCGACATCCTCTTGTACGCAAAGAACACGCAGAGCTGAGCAACGTTGGCCTGCTGAGTCAAACGCAGAGTTCAGAACATCAAATACAACTTGTTCTGCTAAAGCAGATGAGTCAACAATCATGGCATTTTGTCCGCCTGTTTCTGCAATCAGAGGGATTGGGTGTCCATTTTTATCTAAACGATTGGCCAGTGTAGAAGCGAGTAATCTAGCTACTTCTGTAGAGCCTGTAAACATAACACCACCGACTTTATCGCTAGAAATTAGCTGCTGACCAACGGTTTCGCCTTGGCCTGGAAGTAACTGTATGGCATCCGCAGGAATACCTGCTGCATGTAAAATTGCCACGGCTTGTGCAGCAATTAGTGGTGTTTGTTCAGCGGGTTTTGCTAGAACTGTATTGCCAGCGGCTAAAGCGGCAGCCACTTGACCCATAAAAATGGCAAGAGGGAAATTCCATGGGCTGATACATACGACAACACCTAAAGGTCGTTGTTGTTCAATATCAAAATTTTCTTCAATTTGATCGGCGTAATAGCGTAGGAAATCAACGGCTTCACGTACTTCAGCAATGCCGTTATTGAAAGATTTACCAGCTTCTCGGGTAATAAGTCCGAGTAAGTTTTGTAGATTATCTTCTAATAAGTCACCAGCTTTACGTAATAGTTCTGCACGCTCATGGATAGGCGTAGATTGCCAAATCAATGACATGCTTTGTGCTTTATCAATTGCTTGATTAACTTCGTTTGCCTCGGCTTCAATGACTTCCCCAACTTTATCTTGGTGGTCGGCTGGGTTCATAATGCTGATGACACGAGTAGTATCCCACTGCGCCAGAGTACTTGGCTTGGCTTGCCATGTATTGGTGCCACCATTTAATAGCGAGGCTGCTAATGAACCTAAACGATGTTCATTGCTAAGGTCTAGACCACTAGAGTTTAAACGCTTACTATTGGCTGTTTTATACAGATTTTTTGGTAAAGGAATTTTATCGTGAGGCGCACCAAGAGGAGAGATTTTTTGTGCCATTTCGATGGGGCTTTGCACTAAGGTATTTAAATCTACATTTTCATTGGCGATTTGATTGACAAACGATGTATTGGCACCATTTTCAAGTAAACGACGAACTAGGTAGGCTAATAAAGTTTCATGAGTACCAACAGGAGCATAAATACGGCAGGGCCTATTTAATTTGTTTGTCCCAACGACTTCCTCATATAAAGGCTCACCCATGCCATGTAAACATTGAAATTCATATTGACCACGATAATAATTATTACCTGCTAGGTGGTAAATTGATGATAGTGTTTGTGCATTATGTGTGGCAAATTGTGGATAAATTGCTTCTGGAGCACTGAGTAGTTTTTTGGCGCAAGCAAGATAAGAAACGTCTGTATAAACTTTGCGTGTGTAAACCGGATAGCCTTCTAAGCCATCTACTTGCGCACGTTTAATTTCGCTATCCCAATAGGCACCTTTAACTAGACGTACCATGATGCGGTGGTGTGTGCGGCGTGCTAAATCAATAACAAAATCAATTACATAAGGAGCTCGTTTTTGATAGGCTTGAATAACAAAACCAATGCCATTCCAGCCTTGTAATGTTGGCTCTTGGCAGAGTCCCTCTAATAAATCTAGAGAAATTTCTAAGCGATCGGCTTCTTCCGCATCAATGTTCAACCCTATATCGTATTGGCGACATAGTTTAGTTAAGGCGATAACACGAGGAAGTAGTTCGTTGATCACTCTATCTCGTTGGGCTCTTGAGTAACGAGGATGTAGGGCAGATAGTTTGATAGAAATGCCAGGTCCTTCGTAAATGCCACGACCTGCTGATGCTTTGCCTATTGCATGAATGGCTTGCTCATAGTCACGATAATAGCGCTCTGCATCTGCTTCAGTAGTTGCAGCCTCACCTAGCATATCATAGCTATATCTAAAGCCTTGCGCTTCAAATTTTTTACTATTGGCTAATGCATCAGCGATTGTTTCACCAGTAACAAATTGCTCGCCCATCATGCGCATAGCCATATCAACGCCTTTGCGGATTAATGGTTCTCCACCTTTGGCAATTAAGCGAGTAATGGCGCTAGAGAGATTTTGTTCACTATTGACGGCGACTAGCTTGCCTGTAATCATAAGTCCCCATGTGGCAGCATTGACAAACATGGAAGGAGATTCGCCCATATGTGATTTCCAGTCACCATGACTAATTTTGTCGCGAATTAAGGCATCACGTGTCGCACGATCGGGAATACGTAATAGTGCCTCTGCTAAGCACATTAATGCGACACCTTCTTGACTAGAAAGGGCAAATTCTTGAATTAAGCTTTCTACGCCACCAGAAGGTGTTTTTTGTTTTAGTGCCGTTACTAATTTAAGAGCTAGCGTTTTTGTTTGTTCTGGATTAGCAATAGTAGCTTGTTGCAGTAAAACTGGGGCGCACTCTGTTTCTGGGCGACGATAAGCAGAAGTGATAGCCGAGCGAAGAACGGATTGTGATTGTATATCTTGCCCAAACTCAAAAAATGGAGGGTAGGCATTGCTATTGTCGGGGTGATGAGTTTCTAACTCTGTTGTTAGAGCATTGGGAGCTTGTGTTAAGTGGAGTAATTCTTTTGGTATATTGCCACTTGAGATTTGATCTAAATAAGCGGTTAATGCTTGTTTATGCAACCAGTGTGGTGTGCAATTAAGTTGTTGAGCAATTTCTTGTAAACGCTCTTTGGTGGCATTATCAACTTTTATGCCTAGTGTTGTATAGTCAGTCATCATGAATGTTCCTTACAGAAAGATGGAATTAGCGTATTATTTTTCTATAAGTAAATAAATTAGGGTTTACCCTTAACTAAATTAGTTAACCTTTTGTTTTTAAGTGTTATTTTTAATGATTTTTGATATAGTGCACCTTGTTGGCAATATATTGATGAGTCCTAGGATATTTTTGATTATAATGGGGGCTTAATTGTTACTTGCTTAAGCTAAAAATGACTAGTCAAGTATTTATATGAAAAATGATTTCTCTTTCTTGCTTTTTACGGTAATAAGAAATTGCTACAATAATCAATTATTCTTTTTATTCAATAATTCATTGTGTTAAAACCAGATCACGAAACAATTCTTCTTTTAGAAAATGTGTCCTTAGGCTACGGGGAGCGCACTATTTTGGCTGACTTAAATGTGCGAGTTCGTCAGGGTGAGGTCGTTGCACTAATTGGTGGTTCAGGCTCAGGGAAAACCACGTTATTACGAGGGGCGACAGGGCAAATAAGACCACAAAAAGGAAAAATATCTTTATATGGTCAAGATGTGAGTTTAGTGACATCTCAGCAATTGCAACAATTACGTCAAAGAATGGGAGTACTCTTTCAACAGGGAGCATTGTTTACTGATCTGGATGTATTTGATAATGTTGCCTTTCCTTTAAGAGAGTTAACTAATAATACAGAAAAGGTCATTTTTGAGAAGGTTTTGGATAAGCTGGATGCTGTTGGGTTACGATCTGCAGCACATTTAAAGCTATCTGAAGTTTCTGGAGGAATGGCTCGTAGGGTGGCATTAGCAAGAACAATTGTGCTTGAGCCGGATTTGATTTTGTATGATGAGCCGTTTGCTGGCTTAGACCCTATTTCACTAGGGATGACAGCGCAATTAATTCGAGATACAGCAAACCGATTAAAATGTGGTGCTTTGCTGATTACCCATGATATCGAGGAGTCGTTTAAAATAGTGGATTATGTCTATATGCTGGGACAAGGTAAAATTATTATGGAAGGTACTCCAAACGATTTTAGACATTCGGATAATCCTTATGTACAGCAGTTCTTACAAGCGAGTCCCACTGGTCCTGTCGTTTTTGAGTATCCAGAGACGTCTAACTTTCAGCAGTGGTATGCTAAACGCAAGGAGCAACTAAAGTGATTAATGCTATTGCGAGTTTAGGTGGATGGGTCGCGAATGCGATTAGTGGATGGGGACGCATATTTTGTTTGTTACTGACATTATTAAAGCAATCATTCATTATTTTTCAGCGTCCACGTTTAGTTATTGAGCAAATACATTTCATAGGCAATTATTCTTTAATTATTATTGCCGTGTCTGGCTTATTTGTCGGCTTTGTATTAGGTTTGCAGGGTTACAATACCTTATCTTCTTATGGATCTGAAGAAGCGTTAGGTATGTTGGTAGCATTGAGTCTCATCCGTGAATTAGGTCCAGCGGTGACAGCATTATTATTTGCTGGTCGTGCAGGAACTTCATTAACAGCAGAGATTGGTTTAATGAAGTCTGGTGAGCAAATCAATGCAATCGATGTGATGGGCATTAATCCAATACGTAGAATTTTAGTTCCTAGATTGTGGGGGGGGATAATTGCGATGCCTATATTGGCGGCAATTTTCTCTGCTGTAGGAATTATGGGTGGATGGTTTGTTGGTGTAGGATTGATTAGTATTGATACGGGGGCTTTTTGGTCTCAAATGCAGGCAGGTGTCGATGTTTTTCATGACGTATTAAATGGCGTAGTGAAAAGTATCGTGTTTGGTGTGGCTGTTATGTTAGTCGCTCTATATGAGGGATGGTATTGTGATCCAACTCCTGAAGGTGTCGCCAAAGCAACCACGCGAACTGTTGTTCATGCGTCTTTATTGGTGTTAGGTCTAGATTTCATCATGACTGCACTAATGTTTTAAAAATAATTTTAGGTTTGTAAAATATGCAAAGTAAAAAAACCGATTTTCTTGTAGGCTTATTTGTATTGCTTGGCTTTTTAGCATTATTGTTTTTAGCATTAAAGGCCGGTAATTTAAGTACTTTTTCGTTTGATCACACTTATAAAGTGATTGCAAAATTTGATAATGTAGGTTCGTTAAAAATTCGTGCCCCTATTAAAAGTAATGGGGTTGTTGTTGGTCGTGTCGCAGCAGTTAATTTTGATAATAAAGAATTTAGAGCGATTGTGACGTTTAATATAGAAGAGAAATATAAATTTCCTAAGGATACTTCGGCATCTATTCAAACAGCAGGGCTAATAGGGGAGCAATATATTGGTCTTTCAGCTGGTGCTGAGGAAGAAGATTTAAAAGATGGTAGTCAAATCCTTTATACGCAAAGTGCGGTCGTTTTGGAAGATTTGATTAGTAAATTCTTATTTTCAACGGCTGAAAAAGAAGGTCGTGACGAGAGTAAATAGGACTGATGATGATTAATATAAAACAGAGCTTTAAGTTATCTAGTAGTGTATTGCTAGGCTTATTATTAGGTGCTTGTGTCACGGTTGAAAAGCCTGCAGAGGGCGATCCTTTGGAAAGCTATAATCGTACAATGTTTAAGGTGAATGAAGGGCTTGATAAAGCCATTTTACGTCCTGTCGCCAAAGGTTATGAAGCCGTTGTTCCTCAGCCAGCACGTAGTTGCGTTAGTAATATGTTTAGTAATGTGGGTGATGTTTGGTCGGGGGTAAATAGTTTTGCTCAGGGGCGTGGCGTGGATTTTTTTAATTCACTAGGGCGCTTCTTAATGAACTCTACTCTTGGTCTAGGTGGCTGTTATGATGTGGCGAGTGAAAAAGGTGCCAAAAAAATTGAAAATGATTTTGGTACAACATTAGGTGTATGGGGATTGGGAGATGGTCCATATGTCGTGCTACCTTTATTTGGCTCTAGCTCGTTGCGTGATACAGCTGGTTTAGTGGGTGATTCAGTAGGTGGTACAGTAACGTATACAACCCCTTGGGCAATTGATAATATTCCTGTACGTAATAGTATAGTCGGTGTTCAGGTCGTTAATAAACGAGCAAATTTATTAGCAGCAGATGATATCGCAACAGATGTGTCTTTGGATAAGTATGCTTTCGTGCGTGATGCCTATAAGCAAAATCGACAAGCTTTATTGCGCTCTAAATTAGAAGATGAGATTGTTTCTGGCCCTCCATCTACAGCACATTTGGCTGAGGATATCACTGAAAGTGGTAATGTCATTCCGGGTCAAGAAAGAAGAAATCAATATAGACTTGAGTTGAGAGAGAAACGGCATAAAAGAGTTGAGGCGTTGGGAACAGAGAATGTTCCGGCTTATGATGATCCAGGTGAGTAATTATCTGTAACTTTCTTGACAATGCTTTAATTATTTTGGGATAAAAATCCTTTATGATTGGAAGTAACGGAGTTGTTTACTACTCTTCCCATTTTATAGGAGTGCTTAAGAAATGAGCCAAACAATTTTTGCTACACCGAAAAAAATTCTATTTAGTAGTGTGCTAGGTTTAGGATTGAGTTTATCTGTGCAGGCAGCACAAGATCCTAATCAGTTTATTGAGAAGATTGCTAATGATACTTTAGATGCGATTAAATCAAATGGTGCAGCTAAAAGTGGCAATATTGCAGAAATCAATAAAATTGTTAATGATTATTTATTGCCTCATGCAAATTTAGAGAAAACTACTCGACTAGCTACGGGTGCGCCTTGGCGTCAGGCTAGTGCAGACCAAAAACAGCAGTTAGTGTCTGCCTTTAAGCAAACCCTAGTTCGTACATATAGTGGTGCCTTTAAAAATGTGAATGATACAGCTAAGATTACGTTGCAACCTTTTAGAGGTAATGCGGATGCTAATGATGTTGTTGTTCGTTCTGTAATTACTGCAGCAAATGGCCCTGTCGCTGTGGATTATCGCCTTGAAAAAGCGGGTGATTCATGGAAAGTCTATGACTTCAGCGTTGAAAATATTTGGTTAGTTCAAAACTATAAAAACCAATTTGCTGGAGAAATCTCAAAAGGCGGTATTGATGGTTTAATTAAAAGTCTTCAAAAATAATAGATAACAGGACTTATTTGTTAAGTAACTCCATGGCATTCTTTTGATTGTCGTGGAGTTTTTATTTAGAGGTATTTTTCTTTAAGATAATTCATTGATGGGTAAGTGTTATAGCAAGGAATAAAAAGCTATAATAAATCACTTAACTATTTCCATTTACTCAAGCGAATGTCAGCAGTCACTATACAAAATCTCAGTAAGATTTATGCCAAGAATAATAGCCTATGGGGCTGTCTTATCGGCAAAGCAAATGAAACGGGTTTTCAGGCGCTAAATAATATTAATTTGACTATTAATGAAGGCGAGTTTTTTGGGCTATTAGGTCCAAATGGTGCTGGAAAAACCTCATTGATTTCCATATTGGCAGGTTTATCAAAGCCAACAACAGGTTCGGCTACCATTTATGGTTTTGATGTTCAGAAAGACTATAAACAGGCAAGACAGTCATTAGGTGTGGTACCACAAGAGCTAGTTTATGACCCTTTTTTTACCGTGAGGGAAACGTTACGCAATCAATCAGGTTATTTTGGGTTACGACATAATGATGATTGGATTGACGAAATTGTGTTCAATCTAGGGTTATCAGATAAAGTAGAAAGTAATATGCGTGATTTATCTGGTGGAATGAAAAGAAGGGTGTTGGTGGCTCAAGCATTGGTACATAAACCTCCAGTTATTATTCTGGATGAACCAACAGCAGGAGTAGATGTTGATTTACGAAAAAGCCTATGGAAATTTATCTCTTCACTAAATAAAAAAGGGCATACTATTATTTTGACGACGCATTATTTAGAAGAGGCTCAGGAGCTTTGTGAGCGTATTGCTTTTTTGCGTAAGGGTAATTTAGTTGCTTTGGATACGACTAGCGCCATATTAGAGAATACAGGTAGAAAAGGCTTAGAGTATGCCTTTTTACACTATACGCATGAGGAAAATAATTAAATGACAATGAATTCGTTACAAAATGATTTGAAGTTTGGTTCAGGTTTTCCCGCATTATTTTATAAAGAGTTATTGCGTTTTTACAGAGTTGCTTTTCAAACTATTGCTGCACCAGTGATTACTTCGGCTTTGTATTTGTTAGTTTTTGCGCATGTGCTGGAAAGTAGGGTTCAGGTTTATGGGCAAATATCATATATCAGTTTTTTAATCCCCGGGTTGATGTTGATGAGCATGATGCAAAACTCATTTGCTAATTCATCTTCTTCTCTTATGCAAAGTCGCTTAACGGGGAATTTAATTTTTATCTTGCTTCCTCCATTATCGCCTTATGAAATTTTTGCTGCCTTTGTTGGTGCAAGTATTGTACGTGGCGTGGCAGTCGGTCTGGCACTATGGTTAATCAGTTTATTTTTTACCGTAGCTATTCCACTACATTCTCTATGGGTGATAGCCTTTGCTGTGATGTCCTGTGCAGTAATGTCCTGTTTAGGATTGGTGGCTAGTTTATGGTCAGAAAAGTATGATCAGTTAGCCTCATTTCAAAACTTTATTATCATGCCAATGACATTTTTATCGGGTGTTTTTTATTCAATCCATAGCTTGCCTACATTTTGGCAAAAAGTATCATTTTTTAACCCTGTTTTTTATATGATTGATGGGTTTCGTTATGGGTTTTTCGGAATATCTGATGTTTCACCCTGGACAAGCTTTTTTGTGGTATTTTTGACGTTTATAATAGTAACTTTGATTGCCTTGAGAATTTTGGCAAGTGGATACAAACTACGGACTTAAGAATGAATTTACCGACACCAGAACAAATTAGACAATATATTGTGGACCATTTGCCTTGTGAGCACTGTGAAGTAGAGGGTGATGGTGCCCATTTTCAAGCCTTAATTGTTAGTTCAGCATTTGAGGGAAAACGGTTAATAGCGCGACATCAATTGGTTTACTCTGCATTGGGCGATCGTATGCGAGCTGAAATTCATGCCCTTTCTATGAGTACACTAACCCCAGCAGAGTACAAACAAAATGGATAAATTAAAAATAATAGGGGGTACTCCTCTTCATGGAGAGATTACTATATCAGGTGCTAAAAATGCAGCCTTACCAATACTGTGTGCAGTGTTGTTAACGGATGAGCCTATTATTTTGCGCAATGTCCCTGATTTAAATGATGTTAAAACAACGATTCGTGTTTTGGAGCAATTAGGCGTTAAGGTTGAATGGTTAGAGCCAGAGGTAGTGCGCTTACAGGCAGATAACATTATTTCTTATGAAGCACCTTACGAGTTAGTTAAAACAATGCGCGCATCTATCCTAGTGCTTGGCCCATTATTAACACGTTTTGGGCAAGCAAAAGTTAGTTTGCCTGGTGGGTGTGCTATTGGGCAAAGACCTGTAGATCAACACATCAAGGGATTAGAAGCTCTGTCGGCTGATATCAAGGTTGAGCATGGTTTTGTTGTCGCTAAAGCGGAGCGTTTACAAGGTGCATCCATCCGTACTGATATGGTCACTGTTGGTGGAACAGAACAATTCCTGATGTCGGCAGCCTTAGCCAAAGGAACCACGATTTTAGAAAATGCAGCAAGAGAGCCAGAAGTTGTCGATTTGGCGGAGTTGTTGATTGCTATGGGAGCCAAAATTACTGGCCATGGTAGCGACCGTATTATTATTGAAGGTGTAGATAAATTACATGGTACAGATTATACGGTTGTTGCTGATCGCATTGAGGCAGGAACTTTCTTGTGTGCTGTGGGAGCGGCAGGTGGTGATATTACCTTACGTAAAGCGGCTCCACATACAATGGGTGCGACGTTAGATAAGCTAATTGAAGCTGGATTAACAATTGAAACAGGTGCTGATTGGATACGTGCTCGTATGGATAAGCGTCCCAAGGCAGTGAGTATTAAAACTCATGAGCATCCGGGCTTTGCGACTGATATGCAAGCTCAGATGATGGCACTCAATACGATTTCAGATGGTACGTCAGTAATTGTTGAAAATATTTTTGAAAATCGTTATATGCATGTACCTGAACTAATTCGTTTAGGGGCAGATATTACGTTAGATGGTCATACCGCAGTGGTCAATGGCGTTGAGAAATTATATGGAGCCAAAGTGATGGCAACAGACTTGCGTGCATCAGCAAGTCTAGTGATTGCTGCATTAGCTGCGGAAGGCGAAACTATTATTGATCGTATCTATCATTTGGATCGTGGCTATGCCAAGATGGAAGAGAAACTTCGTATGGTAGGTGCTAATATAGAACGTATTAAAGGGTAGAAAATGAGTTCAATAGAACAACCGCTGATTACGCTAGCATTATCAAAGGGTCGCATATTTGAGGATACTGTACCCTTGTTGGAGGCAGCGGGTATTCAAGTTCCTGAAAATCCCGAAAGCTCACGTAAGCTAATCTTAGCGACCAGTAATCCTTATTTGAGATTACTAGTAGTACGAGCTTCAGATGTACCAACTTATGTTCAATATGGTGCAGCAGATATTGGTATTGCTGGTAAGGATATTCTTTATGAGCATAGCAAGGAGCACCCAGGAGGACTTTATCAGCCGATTGATCTAGATATCGCTAAATGCCGACTCTCTGTCGCTGTACGTAAAGGGTTTGATTATGAGGGCGCTGTTAAAAAAGGAGCTCGCCTGAGAGTAGCAACCAAATATGTGAATGTTGCTCGTGAACACTTTGCACGCAAAGGCGTTTATGTGGATATTATCAAACTTTATGGCTCTATGGAGCTTGCTCCATTAGTTGGCTTAGCTGATGCGATTGTTGATGTTGTTTCAACAGGAGGTACATTAAGAGCCAATGATTTGGTTGAGGTGGAGGATGTGTGGCCTGTGTCTTCGCGGTTGATAGTTAATCAAGCCTCCCTAAAGACTAAAGGGCAATATTTGCAGCCGTTGATTGATGCCTTTGCAAAAGCTAGTCAAGGAAATAGTCATGAGTAAGTCTGTTATTAATCGTTTAAATTCAAAAGATATTGCATTTAAAGATAATTTAAAGTCATTGTTGGCATTTGAGTCAGAGCAAGATGATGCAATTGAAAATGCTGTAAATAGCATTTTGAAAGATGTTAAACAAAATGGCGATAAGGCTGTTTTGAAGTATTCACAACAGTTTGATAAGGTCACAGCAACGTCAATGGCTGAGTTAGAGGTTTCGCTAGCTGAGTGCCAAGTGGTCTTAGAGAGTTTGCCACAAGAACAGCGACAAGCCTTGGAAGCTGCAGCAGAACGAGTGCGTACATATCATGAGCGTCAGAAAACACCTTCTTGGTCATATCAAGAATCTGACGGTACGATATTGGGCCAGAAGATTACCCCTATGGATAGAGTCGGTTTATACGTGCCAGGAGGTAAGGCAGCTTACCCTTCATCCGTATTAATGAACGCTATTCCGGCTAAAGTGGCGGGTGTTAAAGAGGTGGTTATGGTCACACCCACACCGAATGGGCAGCGTAATCCATTGGTATTAGCTGCAGCTGCTGTAGCGGGCGTTGATCGTATTATTACCATTGGTGGTGCACAAGCTGTGGCCGCACTAGCGTATGGTACAGAAACGATTTCTCAAGTGGATAAAATCGTTGGTCCTGGAAATGCCTTTGTTGCATCAGCTAAACGCCATGTGTTTGGTACTGTGGGTATTGATATGGTAGCTGGGCCTAGTGAGATTTTAATTATTGCAGATGGTAAAACACCTGTGGATTGGATTGCTATGGACTTGTTTTCTCAAGCTGAGCACGATGAACTAGCTCAGGCAATTTTATTATCACCAGACGAAAATTATCTGAATAAAGTCGAAGAATCAATTATTAAACAACTTGAAGCAATGCCGCGTAAGGATATTATTGCAACAAGTCTAAAAAATCGTGGTGCTTTAATCAAAGTAGATAGCCTAGATGAGGCATGTGAGATTGCGAATTTTATTGCACCAGAACACTTAGAAATTTCTACTGAAAATGCACAGGTGTGGGCAGATAAAATCCGTCATGCTGGTGCTATTTTTATGGGTCCTTTTAGCTCTGAGTCATTGGGTGATTATTGTGCTGGACCTAATCATGTATTACCTACATCACGAACAGCACGTTTTTCATCACCGTTGGGTGTATATGATTTTCAAAAACGTTCGAGCCTGATTCAAGTATCTAAGCAAGGAGCGCAAACACTTGGCAGAATTGCTAAGGAGTTAGCTTACGGTGAGGGCTTGCAATCTCATGCACGTAGTGCAGAATATCGATTAGTATCTGAGGAAAAATAAAATGCGTACAGCAGAAATTATTCGTAATACCAATGAAACTAAAATTAGGGTTTCAATTAACTTAGATGGAACTGGTAAGCAATCGATTAATACAGGTGTGCCTTTTTTAGATCATATGATTGATCAGATTGCTCGACATGGCTTAATTGATATTGAGATTGAGTGTGATGGGGATGTACATATTGATGACCACCATACTGTTGAAGATATCGGCATTAGTCTAGGTATGGCAGTGGCTAAAGCGGTGGGTGACAAAAAAGGTCTTACTCGTTATGGACATTCTTATGTACCATTAGATGAGGCGTTATCACGTGTTGTCATGGATTTTTCTGGACGACCTGGTCTTGATTATCATGTCCCCTTTACACGCGCATTGGTGGGGCGATTTGATGTTGATTTAATCCGTGAATTTTTCCAAGGATTTGTTAACCATGCTTTAGTGACATTGCACATTGATAATCTGAAAGGGATTAATTCGCACCATCAGGCAGAGACTGTATTTAAAGCTTTTGGTCGTGCTTTACGTATGGCCGTAACACCAGACCCTCGTTCTGAGGGGGTTATTCCTTCTACCAAAGGTGTATTGTAATGGGCTCCAATGTCAATATAGCGATTGTGGATTATGGAATGGGAAATATCCATTCTGTACAAAGAGCTTTGCGTTATGCTGCTCCAGAGGCGAATGTTTATTTAGCCAATACTGTTCAGTTGCTAGATCAAGCAGATAAAGTTGTTTTACCTGGACAAGGGGCAATGAAGGATTGTATGCTCAATCTAGAACGTTCAGGTTTAAAAGAATCGTTGTTGATAGCCGCTAAAAATAAACCATTATTGGGTGTTTGCGTAGGCGAGCAAATGCTTTTTGAACGTAGTGATGAAGGCAATGCAGAATGCTTGGGGTTATTTCCGGGATATGTCGCCAAATTTGAAGGCGAGGTGTTTGCAAAACCCCATTTAAATGACCACCGTGAGCATCTTAAAGTGCCACATATGGGTTGGTCTCAAGTCAAACAAGAACGTAGTCATCCTATCTGGAATGGTATTCCAGATAACAGTTTTTTTTATTTTGTGCATAGTTATTACGTTGTTCCTAGTGAACCATCATTAACTGTGGGCAGTAGTTTGTATGGATATCCATTCACGTGCGCAGTGGCTAAAGACAATATTTTTGCGGCGCAATTTCATCCTGAGAAAAGTGCTGAATATGGTCTAAAACTCTATCGTAATTTTGTTGAGTGGAAAATTTAATAAAATCTATACAAAAATAGGGTATAAATACATTTTTGGATAATTTTTAATCATTTTTGTTTTTTGTGAACTGATATGTTGTTAATTCCTGCAATTGATCTTAAAGATGGGCGTTGTGTACGTCTTCGTCAGGGTGAGCTAAATGATGCTACTGTATTTTCCGATGATCCGGGTGCAATGGCTAAGCAATGGCTAGATAAAGGAGCTAATCGCTTACATCTAGTTGATTTAAATGGTGCATTTGCGGGAAAACCCAAGAATGCTGAAGCTATAAAAAGTATTTTAGCTGCTGTGGATGATGAAATTCCAGTACAAATTGGTGGGGGTATTCGTGATATGGATACCATCGAAGCTTATCTAGACATGGGACTAGAATATGTGATTATTGGTACTGCGGCTGTTAAGGATCCATTATTTTTACAAGATGCTTGCTCTGTCTTCCAAGGTCATATTATTGTAGGGTTAGATGCCAAAGACGGTAAAATTGCGACCGATGGTTGGAGCAAAATTACTAAGCATGATGTGATTACGACGGCTAAACGTTATCAGGACTTTGGTGTTGAATCAATTATTTATACCGATATTGGTCGTGATGGTATGTTAACAGGAGTGAATATTGAGGCGACATTAGCCTTGGCTCGTGCTGTAAATATTCCTATTATTGCTTCTGGTGGCGTTCACAATATGGATGATATTAAGGCATTAGTTCCATTAACAGATGAGGGTGTTGAAGGCGTTATCTTAGGCAGAAGTATCTACGAAGGAACACTTGATTTTGAAGAAGCTCAACGCTACGTTGATGAATTAGAGGATTAATAAAAGTGAATGCCATAACTCCAGTTTCTACCTTAACAAAACGCATTATTCCTTGTCTTGATGTCACTGCAGGCAGGGTGGTAAAAGGTGTGAATTTTGTTGAATTGCGTGATGCTGGTGATCCAGTGGAAATTGCTCGTCGCTACAACGAACAAGGTGCAGATGAATTAACCTTCTTGGATATTACAGCAACGAGTGATGGTAGAGATTTAATACTTCCCATTATTGAGCAAGTGGCCTCGCAAGTATTCATCCCTTTGACTGTTGGTGGAGGTGTACGAGAGGTCAGTGATGTGCAACGCTTATTAAATGCGGGTGCTGACAAGGTTTCTATAAACAGTGCAGCAGTAGCTCGTCCAGAACTGGTATTAGAAGCTAGTCAATATTATGGCTCACAATGTATAGTGGTAGCTGTTGATGCACGCAAAGTTAGTAAAGAAGGAGAGCCTAATCGTTGGGAAGTTTATACTCATGGAGGGCGTAAACCAACTGGGATTGATGCTCTAGAATGGGTTATTAAGATGGCTGATTATGGGGCTGGAGAAATTCTACTAACGAGTATGGATAAGGACGGTACAAAATCAGGCTTCGATTTAGAGTTAACTCGAGAAGTATCGGATGCTATTGCTATACCAGTCATAGCTTCTGGTGGTGTTGGTAATTTACAGCATTTAGCAGATGGTGTGACAAAGGGTAGGGCTAATGCTGTTTTAGCTGCTAGTATTTTTCACTATGGTGAATATACGATTGCAGAATGTAAAGAATATATGAGCAAACAAGGTATTGCTGTAAGAGGTGTTTAAATGTCTGCTTGGTTAAAACAAGTACAATTCGATGATAATGGCTTGATTCCAGCAATTGCACAAGATTATAGGACTGGGCGTATTCTTATGGTGGCATGGATGAATCATGAAGCACTATTAGAAACAGTTAAAACGAGAGTGGCTGTCTATTGGTCTCGTTCTCGTAAAAAACTGTGGCGTAAAGGAGAAGAGTCTGGGCATGTTCAAAAAGTACATGAAATACGTTTAGATTGTGATCAAGATGTTATTTTGTTAAAAGTAGAGCAAGCACATGGCGTGGCGTGTCATACAGGGCGTGAAAGTTGTTTTTATTTGAAACTAGAGCAAGACCCAGCAACAGATGAACTATCATGGCAGGCAGTTGATCCTGTCCTTAAAGATCCAAAAGAAATTTATAAAGAAACACATGAATGATTTAAATATGCAGGATTTTTTACATGATTTGAGTAAAACACTTGAGTCACGTTTACCTCAGAATGGTGGGGACGAACAGACTTCATATGTGGCGAAACTCTTTAGCAAAGGGCCTGATGGTTTTTTAAAAAAAATTGGTGAAGAAGCAACAGAATTAGTAATGGCTTGTAAAGATGAGCAGAAACAAAGGATTGTTGCGGAAACGGCTGATTTGTGGTTCCATAGCATGGTGGCATTAACCTACTATGGTTTAACACCAGAAGATGTGATACAAGAACTTAAACGCCGTGAAGGTGTTTCGGGTTTAGAGGAAAAAGCATCACGGAGATCATAATGAAGATGAAAGAGTTTTGTCATCACATTATAAAAGTTTAATTTTAAAATATCTGATTGATTTTAGGAGTATCAGAATGGGTGGTTTAAGTATTTGGCATTGGTTAATTGTATTACTAGTTGTTGTGCTTGTATTTGGCACTAAGAAATTACGTAATGTTGGAGAAGACTTAGGCGGGGCCGTAAAAGGTTTCAAAAAGGGCATGAAAGAGGGTGAGGGTGAGCCGTCATCTATCACAAACCAACAGTCAGAAGATGTAAATACTGTTGATGTAAAAGCGAAAGAAAAAGCTGAGTAATTTTTTGAGTTGCCTCTTATGTTTGGTTTAAGCTTTAGTGAACTCTTTATTATTGGTATTGTGGCACTCATTGTATTAGGGCCAGAGAGACTGCCAAAGGTAGCTCGTACAATAGGACACCTTACAGGGCGTGCCCAGCGCTACATGAGTGATATCAAAAATGATATTCAGCGAGAAATGGATATAGAAGAGCTCAGTAAGATTAAGGCTGATGTTCAAGAGGCAACTACACAGATGCGAAATAATTTTGAGAAGGCAGTATCTGATATCAAAGATCCATTAGCTAGTGTTAAAAAAGAAATGGGTGATACAGCACAACAATTAAAACAAGATATTAAACAGGAGTTGCCTGATATATCTTCCTTAAAGCCGACTAATAAAATTGCAGAGACATCATCTACAGATAAAACAGAGTCATGAATCAATTAGAAAATCATTCTGAAGAGCCTAGCCAAAAAGACGAAAGTCTAATATCCCATCTAGTTGAATTACGCTCACGGTTATTATACGCTGTAGTGGGGGTATTAGTTGTATTCGCTATTCTATGTATCTATCCTGGCAACAAAGAGCTTTATGACTTTCTAGCAAAACCTATGGTATCAACGTTACCAGCTGGCGATAAAATGATTGCCTATGGTGTGATTACCCCATTTCTGGTTCCTCTAAAGGTAACACTAATGATTGCGTTTGTAGTGGCATTACCTTTTGTGTTGTATCAGGCATGGGCATTTGTAGCTCCTGGTTTGTATAAGCATGAAAAACGGTTAGTCGTACCTCTAGTGATTTCTAGCTATATCTTATTTTTTGTAGGTATCGCCTTTTGTTATTTCTTTGTTTTCAAGACGGTTTTTCATTTTATCGCTGCGGTATCCCCCGAAAGTATTACATTTGCACCTGACATTGAAGCCTATTTGGATTTTGTGATGACTATGTTTTTGGCCTTTGGATTGACATTTGAAGTGCCTGTAGTGGTATTGGTGTTGGTAAGTACAGGAATTGCTAGTGTAGAAAAATTAAAGAACATTCGACCTTATGTGGTTGTATGTGCTTTTATTATTGCCGCTGTATTAACACCACCCGATGTCATTAGTCAGTTTATGATGGCTGTACCACTTATTTGTCTTTATGAGCTAGGGATCATTGGTGCAAAACTGATTAAAGCTAAACCTAGCTCTACTACAAATTCAAATACCAATGACTTTAATGCTTAGTAGATAAGCGTTTTTTTCTCGGGTTTTGTTCCTAATACAATAACTACAGGGATGGATTTATTGGCTCGTAAGATAGTTGCTTTAAGCTCTGTCCCCGGTTTGAGTAATCCAATCTCATTCATCATTTGATTGACTGAAGTCACTGGCTTACCATCTAATTCGGTAACAATATCACCAACAGCAAGCTTAGCATTAGCGGCAGGACCATTAGGAACAAGAGAAGCGATAATCACGCCTTTGGTTTCTTTTAGGTTAAAGGCTTTGGCAAGGTCTGCCGTAACTTCTTGAAGCTCTAGGCCCAACCAACCACGAGTTACACGACCTGTTTGGATAATTTCTTGCATGATTTTTAGGGCTGTATCTGCTGGTGTGGCAAAACCAATACCTAAAGCACCGCTGCTAGAGTCTTTTTCAGCATAGATAGCTGTATTAATACCGATAAGATCGCCATTGACGTTGATCAATGCTCCTCCAGAATTACCTGGGTTAATGGCAGCATCAGTTTGAATAAAGTTTTCATAGGTATTAATACCTAAACCTGAGCGGCCTAATGCAGAAATAATTCCCATTGTTGTAGTTTGACCGACCCCAAAGGGGTTGCCGATGGCAAGTACGACATCTCCGACATTTAGTTTAGCATTTGCATTATAGGGAATAGGAGTGAGATTATTCGCCTCAATTTTAATGACGGCTAAATCGGTATCTGGATCTGCCCCTATGAATTGACCACTAAACTTTCGACTGTCATGCAATGCTACTTCAATAGAGTCTGCAGCTTCTACCACGTGGTAATTGGTTAAAATATACCCATCTGGAGTAGCAATAACGCCTGACCCTAAGTCTGTAGGGCGAGTAATATCCTCTCGAGAATTAGGGGTATTTAAGAATGGGCGTAAGGAAGGAATATCGGGTAGATTTTTAAAAGGTGAGGCAATTTTCTTAGTTGAATAAATATTCACTACAGAAGGGACAGCCAGTTTCACTGCATCAGCATATGAGGTGACAATTGTTGTTGTCATGCTTGGTGTTGCTTCCGTGGTGTTTTGAATTTTAACCGTTGCTGTTGGTTTGGTGCTAAGAGGTGTGTTTAGCAGAAAGGTGTTTACCCATGCAGGTCGTAATGTTGCTAGAATAAAAATAATAGCAAGAATAATAGCGACAGTTTGAGAGAAAATAGACCATATGCGTTGCATGATTAAACCACAAAGGAAATAAAATGAATCTAGTTAGTCGAGCAGAATTACAACAATGGCTTAATCAATCATTAAGCCCCGATGCTTTTAAAGATTATGCCCCAAATGGATTACAGTTGCAGGGAAAACCTTTCATAAAAAAAATAGTTTTAGGTGTAACTGCTTCAAAAGCATTATTAGAAAAAGCAGCTCAAGCCAAAGCAGATACGGTAATTGTTCACCATGGTTGGTTTTGGAGAAATGAGGATTCCTGCATAGTGAATCAAAAATATGAACGTATCGCTTATGCTATTAAACAGGAATTAAATGTTTTTGGCTATCATTTACCCCTAGATGCGCACCCAGAATGGGGGAATAACACACAATTAGGTGTTGTGTTAGAGCTACAAATTTTGATGCAGGACGGTAAACCAGTAAGTTGTGGAGAACAAAAACTAGTATGGTTAGGAGAGCCTCCGTTAGGGAAAGAACGCTTAGGTGATTTTGTCTCACATATTGAAGAAAAGTTAGGGCGGCAAGTGTTGTTTATTGGAGACAAAAATAAGAGAGTTAAAAAAGTCGCTTGGTGTACTGGTGGTGCACAAGGCTTTTTTGATGTGGCTATTAATGCAGGGGCTGATGTTTTTATCACTGGTGAGGCTTCTGAGCAGGTGTATCACATGGCTCAAGAGAGTGGTGTGGCTTATATTGCTGCAGGGCATCATGCGACGGAGCGCTATGGTATTCAGGCATTAGGAAGGGCGATAAAACAGCAATTTCCTAGTATTGAGGTGGATTATATAGAAATATATAATCCTATATAACTATTTGATTTTAAAGAAAAAAGCCATTATTAGGTTAATAATGGCTTCAGTCAAATCTCTTTTTATTGAAGAATTTCTTTATCAACTTATTTTTTTAGCGAATCACGAATTTCACGTAATAGAACGATATCTTCTGGATCTGGCTCTGCTGCTTTTTCTGCTTCAAAACGAGCACGTGCTTTAGCAATAGCTTTAACAAGTAAAAATACAACAAAAGCTAATAAGATGAAGTTAATTAAGATCGTGATAAAGTTACCATAAGCGAAAATGTTAGCGCCAGCCTCTCTTAATGCATCTAATGTTTGAGGGCCAGTATAACCCTCTGGTTGTGATAACACAATGAATTTACTACTAAAATCAACATCACCACCTAGGATAAAGTTGATAAAAGGCATAATGATATCTTTTACAAGAGAATCAATAATTTTGCCAAATGCAGCACCGATGATGACACCAACTGCTAGGTCAACCATGTTGCCTTTTACTGCGAACTCTTGGAATTCTTTAATAAAACCCCGTGCTTTGCTCATAATTTGTTTCCTTTTTTGCGTTGAAAATGTTTACACGGTATATAATAGCAAGATAAGTTTAAATAAATCTATTTAAATAACGTTAATTTTTTTTTACACCTTGGCAGTATCAATAAGGATCGATAATGAGTCAGGATATACATTTACATCAAAATGAAGGGCAGGCTTCTCCAGATGTCTTACCTCAAGACCCTTCTCGCCGTTTTTGGCTAGGCACAGCCTGTGCTGTGGGTGGTGTAGCTGGTGTAGCAACGGCAGTTCCGTTTGTTGCATCAATGAACCCGTCAGAACGTGCAAAAGCAGCTGGTGCGCCAGTTGTGGTTAATTTAAGTGCTATTCCTGCAGGCACAATGGTGACTGCAGAGTGGCAAGGTAAGCCAGTTTGGATTTTACATCGCACACCAGAAATGATTGCTGGCTTGAAAAAAATGGATGACTTCTTAGCAGATCCTAACTCTGATCGTCCTGGATTTACGCCAGAATTTGCTAAAAATCCATATCGCTCACGCAAAGAGCAATGGTTAATTTGTGTTGGTATTTGTACACATTTAGGATGTTCACCTTCACCTCGTTTTGCCGTTGGTGGTGCTGAAGGTATGCCTGCGAATTGGGGGGGTGGTTTTTTATGCCCTTGCCATGGTTCGCAATTTGACTTGGCTGGTCGTGTACTTAAAAACCAACCAGCTCCAGATAATCTATTGGTTCCACCATATTATTTTGTTGATGACAATACAGTTATGGTTGGTTTAGAACAAGCAGCAGGCTAGTTTTGCCTCATTAATTTAAGGAGCCTAAAATGGCCGGCGATAAAGTTGTAGAAACAACGGGATTATTAGGTTGGATTGACCACCGATTCCCAGCAAGCAAGCTTTGGAAAGAGCATCTTAGTGAGTACTATGCCCCTAAGAATTTTAACTTCTGGTATTTCTTTGGGTCACTTGCTTTATTAGTGTTAGTGATTCAAATCGTGACTGGTATTTTCATGGTAATGCACTATAAACCTGATTCAGACCTAGCGTTTGCTTCAGTTGAGTACATTATGCGTGAAGTGCCTTATGGTTGGATTATCCGTTATATGCACTCAACGGGTGCTTCAATGTTCTTCGTGGTTGTGTATTTACATATGCTACGTGGGATGTTCTATGGTTCATACCGCAAGCCACGTGAGTTAGTGTGGATTTTCGGGGTAGCTATTTTCTTGTGTTTAATGGCTGAGGCATTCTTCGGTTATCTATTACCTTGGGGACAAATGTCTTTCTGGGGTGCGCAAGTAATTGTTAACTTATTCTCTGCTATTCCATTTGTGGGTGAAAGCTTATCTGTATGGATTCGTGGTGATTTCGTTGTATCTGATGCAACACTTAACCGTTTCTTTGCTTTCCACGTGATTGCTATTCCATTAGTATTAATTGGTTTAGTAGTTGCTCACATTATTGCCTTACATGAAGTGGGTTCTAATAACCCTGACGGTGTAGAAATCAAGGCTAAGAAAGATGCAAATGGTCGTCCATTAGATGGTATTCCTTTCCATCCTTATTATTCAGTACACGACTTGGTTGGTGTTGCTGGTTTCTTAATCGTTTTCGCAGCGATTATGTTCTTCGCTCCAACAATGGGTGGTTATTTCTTAGAGTCTAATAACTTCTTACCTGCAGACCCATTTAAAACTCCTCCGCACATTGCACCAGTTTGGTATTTCACACCATTCTATTCAATGTTACGTGCAACAACTGACGAGTTTACATGGGCATTGGTAGCGTTTGCTGTATTATTTGCTATCGGTATTTTATTGAGTAAAAATGTTCGCTCACCATGGAAATTCATCTGGGCAATTGTATTAATTGCTGTAGCATTTGCCTTACGTATTTTTGATGCAAAATTCTGGGGTGTTGTTGTGATGGGTGGTACAGTAGTGATTCTTGGTTTCTTGCCATGGTTAGATCAATCACCTGTTAAATCTATTCGCTACCGTCCGGGTTGGCATAAGCTTGTTTATGCGATTTTTATCATTGACTTCGTGATTTTGGGTATTATTGGTACAAAAGCACCGTCACCAATGTTAAATATCATTTCGCAAGTAGGTACAGTTGTATATTTGGCATTCTTCTTCTTTATGCCAATTTGGAGTCGTTTAGGTACATTTAAACAAGTTCCTGAGCGTGTGACTTACCGCCCTCACTAAGATTTTTAGGAAAGAACATGATTAAAAAGATTTTAGGTTCATTACTCATGGTGGTATCAATCGGCAGTGGTGTGGCAATGGCTTCAGAAGCTGGTCACCCTTGGGACGTAGCACCTGACAAAATTAACGATAAAGCTGCATTGCAAAACGGTGCAAAGCTATTTATCAACTACTGTATGAACTGTCATGGCGCAAGCTTATTGCGTTATAACAACTTAACTCAACTTGGTCTAACAGAGGACCAAATCGTTAATAACTTACTTTTCACTGGCAAAAAAGTTGGTGATAAGATGACTATTGCGATGAGTCCTAAGGATGCCAAGTTATGGTTTGGTGCAACACCACCAGATTTATCATTAATGGCTCGTGCAAAAGCCGAAAACTTGGGTCAACCAGGTACAGATTATATCTATACTTACTTACGTACATTCTATCGTGATAAGTCTCGCCCAACGGGTTGGAATAATCTTGTATTCCCAAACGCAGGTATGCCTAATCCATTATGGCAACATCAAGGTCCAGTTGAGGTAACTTTCACCGATACGCATGAGGTTGAGAAAGATGGTGCTAAGCAATGGCATGAGACAGTCACTAAAGTGGATGCTGATGGCTATAAAACACAAGTTAGTGATAAGGTGTTAGCTGATTACAAAGGTCATGCGTCAAGCCATGCTGAAATTACGTACCAAGACAAAGAAAAACAAGCCCAATATGATAAAGATGTGGCTGATTTGACAGCGTTTATGGGCTGGATGGCTGAGCCTCAGCAAGAGTTCCGCAAGACATTAGGTATGTGGGTATTGTTATTCCTAGCTATCTTGTTTGCGGTTGTATGGCAATTAAATAAAGCGTACTGGAAACACGTTAAATAAGTTTACGTCGCTTTAATATGTGTGGGGTAAGCCTCTTCTCTTTGGGCTTACCCTTTTTGTTTTGAAATTAGGGATTATCACGTATTAATGCGTAATGAGTGGTAATCAACTAGTCGTTTCTTGTAGAATAGATGAGTTAAGCGTAGGATTGAAACAAAACAGCAAACTTATCTATTAGCCTATCATCCTACATAGTTAATCTATAAAAATTTTAAAGGAGTCGCCCAATTATGATGGTGCTTTACTCTGGCACAACTTGCCCTTTCTCTCAACGCTGCCGTTTTGTGTTATATGAAAAAGGCATGGATTTTGAAATTAAAGATATTGATTTGTTCAATAAGCCAGAAGATATTTCAGTGATGAATCCTTATGGCACAGTGCCTATTCTGGTTGAGCGTGATTTGATTCTATATGAATCAAACATTATCAATGAATATATTGATGAACGTTTTCCTCACCCACAATTGATGCCTGCAGATCCAATTATGCGTGCTCGTACACGTTTATTCTTACATAATTTTGAAAAAGAACTATTTGTACATGTGTCTGTTTTAGAAGATCGTAGCAAACGTGCTGATGAAGCTTTATTAACAAAAACTCGTAACATTATCCGTGATCGTTTATCACAAATTGCACCAGTGATGGTTAAAAACCGTTTTATGCTAGGTGATGAGTTTTCTATGTTAGATGTAACGATGGCTCCATTATTGTGGCGTTTAGACTACTATGGCATTGAGTTACCGAAATCAGCAGCACCATTGCAGAAATATGCTGAGCGTATTTTCTCTCGTCCTGCTTTTATTGAGGCATTAACGCCTTCTGAGAAAGTCATGCGTCGTTAATTAGGCTGTTACGCCCATTAATTAATAAAGGAAAAATGATGTTACCAGCTAGTGCAAAACCTTATTTATTAAGAGCGCTTTATGAGTGGTGTATAGAAGAAGGTTATACACCGCATGTAGTTGTACAAGTGGATGAGCATTGCCATGTCCCAATGGCCTATGTTCGCGATGGTAGCATCACCTTAAATGTAGGACCTTTAGCGACTAAAGACTTTTTTATTGATAATGAATGGGTTAGTTTTTCTGCTCGATTTAATGGTGTTTCACAAATGGTGAGTTTTCCAATTACAGCTGTAGCTGCGATATTTACACGAGAGACTCAGGAGGGTATGGGCTTCGAAGTGACAAAATATCAGGGTAAAGAACCATTAGAACAAGGTATAAATTCAAATCAGACAGAAGATAAAAGTGGGCAAAAAACAACAGGTTTTAAATTGGTGGAATAAGATTACTGTTTAAATCAAAAAAAACTTGCTAAGAAAACGAAACATCCATATAATTATATTTCTAGGCCGCCGGCTTAGCTCAGCAGGTAGAGCAGCTGATTTGTAATCAGAAGGTCACGAGTTCGATTCTTGTAGCCGGCACCACTAAAGCCTTTGTTTGCTAATATATTCAAGGGTCTTAAGATAATTAACCTTGTAACACGATTGTGTGCAAGGTTTTTTTATTTTTGTCACTAAACTGGTATGGAAATTTTGGATACCAAGGAGTCCAAAAAATATGAAGATATCGGTATGGTAATACTCCTCTAAAATCGAAACACCGATGAGTGGAAAATTTCGTTAAACTATTTGTTAAATTTAAAGGAATTTTTCATGCGTAGAAAACAATTTACCGAGCGACAAATCTTATCTATTCTTAAACAGCATGAGAGCGGCGTGAGCGTTGCTGATTTGTGTCGTGAGCACGGCATGAGCCAATCTGCTTTTTACAAATGGCGTAGCAAATATGCCGGCATGGACTCGTCAATGCTCAATGAGCTAAAACGCCTACAGGAAGAGAATGCGAAGCTTAAGAAGCTTTACGCTGAGGAGCGGCTAGTTTCCGAGGCGCGAAAGGAGCTACTTGAGGGAAAGTGGTAAAGCCATCGCTACGAAAAGCGATGACAAGAACACTTGTATCACGTCAAGGCTTTGCTGTCAGGTTAGCTTGCCGAACGGTGGGTATTAGCACATCAAGTTATTACTATCAAAGTAAAGGAAAGGCTGAGGACGAGCAGATTGCCGATTGCTTGATTAAACTTACCCAAGCCAATAAGCGTTGGGGCTTTAAACTATGCTTTTTCTATCTCAGAAATGTCCAAGGCGTTGTTTGGAATCATAAGCGTGTTTACCGCATCTACAAGGAGTTAGCATTGAACTTACGTATTAAACCTCGCCTACGCCTTCAACGAAAGCAGCCAGTGCCACTGGCTGTGCCCACAGCTGCTAATCAGGTATGGTCAATGGATTTTATGAGTGATGCACTAGCCGATGGCCGTAGACTACGTTTATTGAACGTCATTGATGATTTCAACCGAGAAGCGTTAGCCATGGATGTTGCCTTATCTATTCCGAGCGAGCAGGTGATTCGATACCTAGAGCGCACAATTGAGCAGCGTGGAAAGCCTAAAGAGATACGAGTTGACAATGGTCCTGAGTATATCTCAGAACGACTGATCTCATGGACTGAAAGTCAAGGCATTCGTCTGAACTACATTCAGCCAGGCAAGCCCTATCAAAATGCCTATATTGAGCGATTTAACCGAACTGTCAGGGAGGAGCTTTTAAATATGTATATCTTTGACTCATTGGAGCAAGCTGAGTTGCTAGTCACCCAATGGCAATGGCAGTATAATAACGTACGGCCTAACATGGCTATAGGAGGTGTACCCCCGCGACTTAAAGCGGCTTAAAATCCATATCATTCCACTAAAAGGTGTTCCTAAAAATGGGGGTCATACAAAGATATTCTCTTAGTAGTGGTTTAATTTGATGCGTTTAATCTAAATACCGTTATAGATATTAGTAAGTATTGATTTACTCTATTNGAAGAAATTGTTGAGGGCATCAAGCACGGCGTGCGCAAGGTCAACATTGACACCGACCTGCGTCTGGCCGCCACCGGTGCGATTCGCCGCTGCTATATGGCGAAGAACCCAGCCGAGTTCGACCCGCGCAAGTACCTGGCAGAAACCACCAAGGCCATGCGTGATATCGCCATTGCCCGTTACGAAGCCTTTGGCGCTGCGGGACAGGCCGGCAAAATCAAGCCGCTGTCACTGGAAGCCATGTTCCAGCGTTATGAAAGTGGTGAGCTGTACAAGTAACTATTGTTAGTTGCTGTTACCAATAAAAAGGCTGTGCAGTGATGCATGGCCTTTTTTATTGCCAGCCTGCAAGATATCGCTCAATCCAGCGGACTGCGTACTCCGGCAAAGTCTTGCCCTAACACATGGGTATAAATTTTTGTGGTGTTTAAATCAGTATGTCCAAGCAGCTCTTGTGCAGTACGGATATCGGTGCCTTGGCGTAGCAGCTGGGTTGCAAACGTGTGACGAAAACTGTGGCAGGAGGCAGCCTTGTGTATGCCAGCTGCCGCAATAGATTTTTTCACTGCTTTTTGTACTGCAGAAATATGCAAATGATGGCGTACCCAACGGCCGTCGTCGTCTTGGCATAGACTCTCAGAAGGAAACAGCCATTGCCAAGCCAGTGCGCAGCCTGCATTGGGATATTTACGGGCCAGCGCATAAGGCAACGTAACAGGTGCTGGCATGCCGGACTGGCTGGCATGTTGGTGAGTCCGTTGCGCTATCAGCTCTTCAAGCTCTGTAAACAGCGTCTGGGGCAGCAAGGTCGTGCGATCTTTACCACCCTTGCTGCTGCGTATCACCAGCCTGTGCAGATTAAAATCCACATCCTTGATGCGTAAACGGCAGGCTTCGCTGACACGCAGACCGGCCCCATACATGAGCGAAGCAATCAGCCGATGCGGGGGAGGCAGCTGGGCAATGACGGATATGGCTTCCTCATGGGACAGCACCACGGGCAGCTTGCGTGGCTTTTTAGCACGGGCAATGCCGTCGATATGCTGCAAAGGCTGTTGTAAAACGTGTTTATAAAGAAATACCAGCGCATTGAGCGGCCTGGTTTTGGGTGGCCGCCGCCACGTTCTTGTGTGTCGCCAGCCAGGTCAGAAACTGAGCGACTTCTGCTTCGGCCATGTCGCGGGGGTGGCGGAGTCGATGAAAGCGTATGAAATAGCGTATCCAGTACCAGTAGGTTTTTTCAGTACGCAGGCTGTAATGTTTGGTACGAATGATTGCATGCAGCTGATCGCGTAGCTTGGGTGCAGGCTTGGGTGTCTGGGCATAGCAATTTCCTTTTGCTGTATGGATAAACAGTATCTTGCTGGTGAAGACAAGGCGGGTCAAGCGAAAATAATCTACCAAAAAGTATGGTCTTGTAACGGGTTGATCCCTATAGTATAATCGGGCAATTAAAATTTAGTCGCATCGGGTTATACCGCCTTCACGATGATTGGCTTATGTGGAAGGCGATCTAATACATGTTAGGACTACAAGAGGATCAATTGAATGAGTCAGGTTTATGATAGAAGTTTATTGGAAGGTTCCTTATCTCAAATGGAGTCAGTCGCCATGAATTTTGCCCATAGGTTTATAAATGATGGCAAGGTCAGGATGAGTTACATCAACCAAACCAGAAAATTGGCTCAAGAATACCGCGCAAAAGTTAGTTCTGGAGCAATAACGGCAGAAGAAGCAGCAAAGCAGGTTCAAGGGATACGAAACCAAATTCTTGAAGCGCAACGTTTACGAACAAGTGATGTAGGCAAAGCGATAGCGGTAAAATTAAAGAAGACGGGATTAACACTATCAGAATTGACTGATAAATATGCAAAGAGCATGTTTGGTAAATCGTTTTTGAATTTATCCGCCGAAAATCAAAATAGGGTATATCTCGAGATTATAGAAAGCTCTGGTAGACCAAGACCATCTATGAATGCTGAGGCCAGTAAATATAGTAAGCTGGGCCGAGGACTGTTGGTTGTTACTATCGGCGTTGCCGTTTACAACATCGCTGTTGCAGAAGATAAGGTAACTGCTACGGCGAGAGAGGGAGTCATAATTGGTGGAGGTTTCGCCGGAGGTGCTGCTGGCGGTGCGGTGGCAGGACTCGCCTGTGGGCCGGGTGCTCCTGTTTGTGTCACTATCGGGGTGTTTGTAGGTGGTGCATTGGGTGCGCTAGGTGCTGATTTCACTTTTGGGTGGTTTTTCTGATGCCCATAAAGGAAATAAAGGAATTTCATATAATAGATACGATAGAAAAACCTAATGAAACGCCAAGAGTATTGCTTGAAAACAAAAGTTTAAAAAAACAAATTGAGGTTTCAGGAAAGGTGCTGGAAGCGCAGTATCGAATTGGAGAAAGTTTCCTTGTTCTGGTCACGGAAGGAAACCCTTTCGAAGAGGCGCTATACGTATACTATTTTAGCAATAGTTTGCATCTCATGGATTCACTGGAGCTTTCTGCAATGTATTCGGAAGGGATGCTCAGAAATGTTTCTCTTTCTGATTCAGGAGATATTATGTTTTCGTTTTTTGATAACGATGAACAGTGGGTTTTGAAAGTATATTCACAGCCTAAGTACGATTTTTTCAATAACAAATACCCGGTTAAAAGAAAAATGCCGGTTTTTCATAAAAATTGGCTGAGCTTAAAGAAGTCCTAACAAATTGCTGCACACGGACACATACTGCTAGGCTCGTTTTGTGTCTGTCGCTGCGCTCCATTATCACACAAAACGCTCTCCGCAGCATGTGCCGGTGAGCACGGCGTTATATTCACAGGCCGGCATGGTCACATAGGGGTAGATATGAGCAAAGGTAAAGAAGGTGCTTTCATATATGCCGATGAGTCAGGACACTCAGGAAAAGAGATTTTTATTGAAAATTCACCTTTTTATTATCAAGGCGCAGTAATATCCGTTGGTGAAATTGAAACCAAAGTTGCACCAATAATTCAAAGATATTGCACTGATAACGGGTTGGAAAGATTGCATGGTTACGAGCTTGGAGAAGAGAAAGTAAATAGCCTTTGCTTAGAGTTGTTGGAGGCTTTAGACGGTACTCAATGGAGATTTCATTACACAACACTTCAAAAAAGGTATATAGCACCTACAAAATTTGTTGATACTGTCTTTGATTGTTGGGATAACCCCGCCGTCCATCCTTTCTGGTACACAACTGAACTATTCAGACACACATTATGTATATTAATAGATGACATGATGGAAGACGATCTAGACGTTGAGTTTTGGAACTGTTATTTAAAAGACGATTTGGATGGTCTAATCAATATATGCAAAGCCTTGCTGGAAAAAGCTCTATATATTTACGACAAAAGAGCATGTGAAGTCGTCACTGCAGGGCTAAGCTACGCGATAGATAACCCTGATATTTTCACTCTAATATCAGCTAAAGGTAAAAGCGCATATAAAAAACAGACGCCGAATATTATAGCTTTTTCTAGCTTATTAACTGCCACGCATAGGTTTTGCAAAGAGTATGGCGTATCAGTTTCTGAGCTTATTCATGATCAGAGCGATGAATTCAAAGGATCGATGCGGGAGTATCACCGCATGTTTTTTGGTGTCGATTTTGAAGAAGATAAATTCGGTGGTATCCCTCAATTTAAAGAGGTCGAATACGACTTGGGAGAATTCAAATTAGAATCTTCAAAAATATCGTATGGATTACAAGTAGCTGATCTTTTCCTATGGCTAATTCAAAGAGATGTTAAAAATAATAGCCTTGAAGAAACCAAGGCTAAGATATTAGACAACTCTGATGATTTCGTTATTTCAAGATCAATGTCTTTAGCAATTATCCAAGCTAGGCACTATCAATTAATGCAGCAAGAACTAACGCCTGAGATGATAAAAGCAGGCAAAGAGCTAAATAAAAAAATTAAAGCCAACCAAAAAGCAGCAATGGATAAGTGAATATAACAAGCGCATATTGGCGGACTAGTTTTTTGCTGCGCTCCAAACCAGCCGCAAATGCGGGCGTTAGCCAGATGGAAATACTGTAATGAAAGACACGGACATGACATACAACGAGCTTTCTGAGGCGGTGGTTGGCTTGGGCTATAGAGACAAATTCAGATTGGCGCAATTACTTAATGAACTCAAAACGAAACAATACCGAGCGCTGCCAGTTAAGCGGGTAGAGATACCGAAAGCAGATGGCGGAGTTAGGTTGCTTGGCATACCAAGTGTTCGTGACAGAGTAGTGCAACAAGCGGTCAATGAATTGCTGACCCCGATATTTGAGGAGCAATTTCACCCATCAAGCTTTGGCTACAGACCGAATCGAAGTTGTCATGATGCTATTAGCAAAGCAACGATGTTTATAAGACGCTACGGACTTAAGCACGTAGTGGATATGGACTTATCGAAATGCTTTGACCGCCTTGACCATGAACTGATTATCCAACAAGTCAAAAAGCGTGTCACAGACAGCAGCGTGTTGGAATTGATACGTCAATTCCTGCAAAGCGGCGTTATGATTGACGGCAAATTGGCGTCCACGGATATAGGCAGTCCACAAGGCGGCGTCATTAGTCCGTTATTAGCTAACATTTATCTCGATGCCTTCGACCAAGCAATGCGGGACAGAGGACATCGGATTGTTCGCTATGCAGACGACATCTTAATTCTATGTCGAAGTGCTAAAGGAGCGCAACGAGCCCTTGAGGTGGCTACTAAACTACTTGAGCAGGACCTTAAGCTACAGGTGAACGGTGAGAAGACTCACATCACACAGAGCTGGCGAGGAGTTAACTTCTTAGGGGTAGTGATTTACAGTCACTACACAAAGATACAGCCTAAGAAGCTGTCGCTGTTTAAGCAAAAGGTTAAGGCGATGACGAAGCGAAATAGTGGGCGACCGCTAGCGAGCGTTATTAAGCAACTTAACCCCCTGCTTAGGGGATTTGCTCAGTATTTTAGGATTGCCGACACGAAAAGTACCTTTAAAGAGCTGGCGCAGTGGGTGCGAAGACGGCTTCGCAGCATACAACTTAAGCTATGGAAAAAGCCTAAACGGCTACATAGACGACTTAAACAATTAGGCTATAAACCACCGTTTGAGTCGATAGCGATGTGGCGCTGGAGAAACTCAGCCAGTCCATTAGCTCACTATGCTATGCCGAATAAGTGGTTAGATAGTTTAACGTTGTATGATATGGGGAAAGTTGAGACTGGCTACGTGTTTAGCGCATATGCTAAATGGTAATGTGCATGAGCCGTATACGAGGTCCGTACGTACGGTTCTGTGAGAGGGATGAGGTGCAAACCTCACCCTACTCGATTGCCAGCCTGCAAGATATCGCTCAACCCAGCGGACTGCGTACTCCGGCAAAGTCTTGCCCTAACACATGGGTATAAATTTTTGTGGTGTTTAAATCAGTATGTCCAAGCAGCTCTTGTACAGTACGGATATCGGTGCCTTGGCGTAGCAGCTGGGTTGCAAACGTGTGACGAAAACTGTGGCAGGAGGCAGCCTTGTGTATGCCAGCTGCCGCAATAGATTTTTTCACTGCTTTTTGTACTGCAGAAATATGCAAATGATGGCGTACCCAACGGCCGTCGTCGTCTTGGCATAGACTCTCAGAAGGAAACAGCCATTGCCAAGCCAGTGCGCAGCCTGCATTGGGATATTTACGGGCCAGCGCATAAAGCAACGTAACAGGTGCTGGCATGCCGGACTGGCTGGCATGTTGGTGAGTCCGTTGCGCTATCAGCTCTTCAAGCTCTGTAAACAGCGTCTGGGGCAGCAAGGTCGTGCGATCTTTACCACCCTTGCTGCTGCGTATCACCAGCCTGTGCAGATTAAAATCCACATCCTTGATGCGTAAACGGCAGGCTTCGCTGACACGCAGACCGGCCCCATACATGAGCGAAGCAATCAGCCGATGCGGGGGAGGCAGCTGGGCAATGACGGATATGGCTTCCTCATGGGACAGCACCACGGGCAGCTTGCGTGGCTTTTTAGCACGGGCAATGCCGTCGATATGCTGCAAAGGCTGTTGTAAAACGTGTTTATAAAGAAATACCAGCGCATTGAGCGCCCTGGTTTTGGGTGGCCGCCGCCACGTTCTTGTGTGTCGCCAGCCAGGTCAGAAACTGAGCGACTTCTGCTTCGGCCATGTCGCGGGGGTGGCGGAGTCGATGAAAGCGTATGAAATAGCGTATCCAGTACCAGTAGGTTTTTTCAGTACGCAGGCTGTAATGTTTGGTACGAATGATTGCATGCAGCTGATCGCGTAGCTTGGGTGCAGGCTTGGGTGTCTGGGGCATAGCAATTTCCTTTTGCTGTATGGATAAACAGTATCTTACTGGTGAAGACAAGGCGGGTCAAGCGAAAATAATCTACCAAAAAGTATGGTCTTGTAACGGGTTGATCCCTATAGTATAATCGGGCAATCAAAATTTAGTCGCATCGGGTTATACCGCCTTCACGATGATTGGCTTATGTGGAAGGCGATTTAATACATGTTAGGCACGGAACCAAAATGAAGCGTTGGCTCATCATCGCAGCTTTAGTGGCGTCGACAATCGTTGGCGCTCTCGCGTGGGCGAATCACCATGAGAACCCACTGCCTGCCAATGTCGCGGCTGACCTTGTGGTCGTGGAGAAGGCCAAGCGTCAGCTCCTGCTCTATTCGCAGGGGCAGTTGCTAAAGAGCTATGCGGTTTCGCTGGGCCGGGTTCCGGTCGGCGCTAAGGAGCGCGAGGGCGACAAGAAGACTCCCGAGGGCCGGTACCTCATCGATTATCGCAAAGCCGATAGCGCCTATTTTCGTGCGTTGCACATCTCCTATCCCAGCGTGGCGGATACCGAAGCAGCTAAGATCAAGGGCGTCTCACCCGGGAGCGCCATCATGATCCACGGCATCCGCAATGGGTTAGGTTGGGTCGGTAGGCTTCATCGCCTTGCTGACTGGACGCTTGGATGTATTGCGGTCACTAATCACGAGATGGCAGAACTCTGGCGGGCGGTTCCGGATGGCACGCCGATCGAGCTTAGGCCGTAGAGAGCATGCACCTGAAGGCGCATGTAATTGAATAAGAAAGAAAAAAGCCTAACAACTGCGTGGAGCCGACGCCGCTAAAGCGGCGCGACTCACGCTTTTCGTTAAATGCAACAACTTCAAACCACAAGGAGATACTAAGTGATTAAGTTTCAACAGCTATGGGATTCATATCCGACCATCCAAGGAGATAAAACCCCATGTACAACAAATGGAAAGACGAATTTTGATGATCAATGTGCAATTAGGCTTGGATCTGCACTAGCAAAAAATGGTGTAAAGACCACCAATTTAGTTCCAAAAGGTCGCCACTGCTGGCAGCATGATATATCAGAAGGACACGTATTGGCTGCTGAAGAACTAGCGAATGGCTTGGCTAGGTTTCATATAGGCGGTATCCAGAAAAAAATAGAGATAAATCCTAGCACTTTTCAAAAAGACCTTATTGGGAAGAAGGGAATAATCTTTTTCAAAGACTTTTGGACAAGAAACGGCGAGTCTTTTCGGAACCGAAGCGGTGATCATATTGACCTTTGGAATGGTAGTCCGCTAACAGACTGGAGGACTTGGTTTCTAATGTCTGCAACATTTAATACTGGTGGAACATATAGCAGGTCTAAGGAAATATGGTTTTGGAGGGTATTGTGAAATACCTAACAGCGACCATCATTCTATTGTTTTCCTTGGCTCTAGGTTGGCTTGTTTCTGCTAAATATTTAGAACCTGTAATTCTAAAAGCGTTTAATCCAGAGACGCATGAAAAATATCTGGATATCTGGTTTACAGTTTTCGTGCTAATAGAGTTGGCAATCCTATCAGGATACACGCTTTATATATATAGGGTGTATATGTCCAACAAGCATTTAACAAAAAGCTCCAGCGGACGCTCCTGACGTCGCGCCGCTGAGCTTGGCGTTAGGCCTTAGGAGAACCATATGGATGATCAAACCCTTGAAGAAAGAGCGACAAGAAACATAAAGCTTTTGAGGTGGTCTTTTAAATGGATACCATTACTATGGGTTTTGTTGTTTGGGTCGATAGTAACTGTTTTAATTTCAGCTATATTCTTTAGCGAGACGCTAATAAAAATAATACTGGAGCACCCTGCTGCAATCATCGGCATACCAATTTCTGCATTGGTTTCCCTCTCATTAGTTCTCCCCCTTGAGCAAGTGGGTGGTCCGATTGTTTTCAAAATGCCTAGGGTCGAGTTTAAGGGAGCTTCTGGCTAAGTAGTTTTATGGCGATTGTGATCTCAATCAAGATGCTGTGGTAAGTGGTTTATTAATATATCGATGTGTTAGGGAGGTTTTCCGGAAATGAGAGTAAAGTTTTATGTGGTATTTCTTTGTTTTGCTTTCGCTTCAGCTGTTAGCGCTGCTGAAGTGGTAACATTTGATGAAGGAGTGCAGTTATATAATGATGAAAAGTATGCTGACGCGCTAAGAGTATTTACCTCCTTGGAGGCGAGGGGTGAGGTTAGGGCTGCTTATGCTCTTGGAGTGATGTATGAAAATGGCCAAGGGGTGGAAGCAAATATACAAAAAGCATCAAATTACTACATGAAGGCCGCTAAACAGGGGCATTCAGATGCGCAGAATAATCTTGGAATAATGCTTCTGACGGGAAAAGGTGGAAAAAAAGACTTCGAGCAAGCCTATCAGTTATTCGAACAGTCAGCTTCTCAAAACAATAAATACGGTGCTTGGAATGCTGCTTCATTCGTATTGGAGGCTGATGCGTCGCACTTTACCGAAAATTTGTTGAAAAAGGCGCTCGTCTATGCGGAAAGGGCTAAAAGCCTAGGGCACAAACAGGCAGGCTCCCTGGTTGGAACTCTGCAATGTGTTCTTAATGACAATGCATCAGTAAAAAATGATGTTTTTACAAGAGAGTCACTCGCTCATTATGAGGGCAAAGGAAGTGTTCGAGTTTTGGATCATGACGAAGGGTGGAAGGAACACAATATATATTATTTTGGCAAAGGCGGGCATTTGGTTAGGACTGTTTTTAAGAACACAAATCAAGAGCATCGCTACACGTATGATAAAAACTGTCACCTATTGAAATGGGAAGCAAGAAATTATTCTGATGACGCAAGCGGAAATTATAAAGTAGTAAATGTAGAAGATTTCACATATTTGCAGGGCAGAATTTCATCTTATACGACGCCGTCTTTTGGTGGTAGAGATTTCAAATACTATTATTACCCACAAAGTGACGGCGGCCTTTTTGAAGTTCAAAGAGAAATCGCAGCAGAATATCCCACAAATACGTACAAAAAATATAACTCCGCTGGGCTTCTTGAATGGTCTAACGGTGGTGTGCCGGCAAAGCCTTCGGAATTTTGGGCAATAACTCCAGGATCTGGCATTGGGTATTCCCGCGTATTTAATGAGGGTACGTCAAGAATGAGGTTCCAAGGTGGGCAGCAATACTTGTTCACCAATGGCGGGGCGTTGCGGAAAATTATAGATAACAATGCGCAGGACGGATCATACCAGTCAAGTGTAGAGTATTCATATGGTAGTGATGGGTGGATAAGAGAAGAAATATTCCATAGTACATCCAATAGAAACTCACCTATTAAGCACGTAAAGTATAGCAATTACAAACTGGATAATCACGGAAACTGGGTATCAAGAAAACAAAGTTATATGCATAACGATACTGACATGTCAGGTCTGCAACGAAGAATTATTAGTTACTATTGATGGCCTAACAAACACATTCACTCGGACAGCAAAAAGCGCTGCTCGTTCCTCGCTTTGCTTTTTTGCCGCCGGTGATGTGAGGCGTTAGCCAGATGGAAATACTGTAATGAAAGACACGGACATGACATACAACGAGCTTTCTGAGGCGGTGGTTGGCTTGAGCTATAGAGACAAATTCAGATTGGCGCAATTACTTATCCAGCTCGCCCGAAAAGAGGAAGAGGAGCAGTATCCACAGAAGCGAGCACCTGTTGCGTCAAATGTGGGGACCCCATCCGAGCTTACGTTGTATGTCGCAGAACGTATTAAAAAGCTGCGCCCCGCAAAAAAGTCGACGCTTCTAAATTCAATCGGTAATACTCCCCTAAAATCGAAACACCGATGAGTGGAAAATTTCGTTAAACTATTTGTTAAATTTAAAGGAATTTTCCATGCGTAGAAAACAATTTACCGAGCGACAAATCTTATCTATTCTTAAACAGCATGAGAGCGGCGTGAGCGTTGCTGATTTGTGTCGTGAGCACGGCATGAGCCAATCTGCTTTTTACAAATGGCGTAGCAAATATGCCGGCATGGACTCGTCAATGCTCAATGAGCTAAAACGCCTACAGGAAGAGAATGCGAAGCTTAAGAAGCTTTATGCTGAGGAGCGGCTAGTTTCCGAGGCACGAAAGGAGCTACTTGAGGGAAAGTGGTAAAGCCATCGCTACGAAAAGCGATGACAAGAACACTTGTATCACGTCAAGGCTTTGCTGTCAGGTTAGCTTGCCGAACGGTGGGTATTAGCACATCAAGTTATTACTATCAAAGTAAAGGAAAGGCTGAGGACGAGCAGATTGCCGATTGCTTGATTAAACTTACCCAAGCCAATAAGCGTTGGGGCTTTAAACTATGCTTTTTCTATCTCAGAAATGTCCAAGGCGTTGTTTGGAATCATAAGCGTGTTTACCGCATCTACAAGGAGTTAGCATTGAACTTACGTATTAAACCTCGCCTACGCCTTCAACGAAAGCAGCCAGTGCCACTGGCTGTGCCCACAGCTGCTAATCAGGTATGGTCAATGGATTTTATGAGTGATGCACTAGCCGATGGTCGTAGACTACGTTTATTGAACGTCATTGATGATTTCAACCGAGAAGCGTTAGCCATGGATGTTGCCTTATCTATTCCGAGCGAGCAGGTGATTCGATACCTAGAGCGCACAATTGAGCAGCGTGGAAAGCCTAAAGAGATACGAGTTGACAATGGTCCTGAGTATATCTCAGAACGACTGATCTCATGGACTGAAAGTCAAGGCATTCGTCTGAACTACATTCAGCCAGGCAAGCCCTATCAAAATGCCTATATTGAGCGATTTAACCGAACTGTCAGGGAGGAGCTTTTAAATATGTATATCTTTGACTCATTGGAGCAAGCTGAGTTGCTAGTCACCCAATGGCAATGGCAGTATAATAACGTACGGCCTAACATGGCTATAGGAGGTATACCCCCGCAATTTAAAGCGGCTTAAAATCCATATCATTCCACTAAAAGGTGTTCCTAAAAATGGGGGTCATACACTGAGTGTTTAAATAGACTTTTTGAGGGTGGCGTAGATAGATAATTAATTAAAGGTCATACAGCATGAATGAAAGTAAAGAAAAAAGTTTAGAGCAATTACGTAAGATATTTAGCGAGATGGACGCTCGCACGGTTCAAGCGGAACAAGATGTTAAAGAAATGCAGGCGTTTATTGAGCGCTTTGCGGCGATAGAAGAAAATCGCAAGCAGCTTGAAGCGTATTATTTTGGCGATTGGATGAAGGATGTTGCGGCCTATGAAGCTTTGGGGCTTGAGGAGAGTTTTTACAGCATCTGTGAGGATCCGATTTGGAATGCAACGGGCTGCTTACAATCAGAGAGAATCAGGCTTTTAAAGCTGTTAGCCGACTCGCTCTAGCGCAGCTAATGCAGACCTAATCTGCTCTGACTCCCTCATCATTAAGTGACCGCCTTTTCAAGCTTTACAAAAGACCGCGCCAGTTCTCGCATAGTCCGCCCTGTCAATGACTGAGGCCCTCCCCGCGTAAGCGGCGGAGGAGGACCTCAAGCTTATTCATCCCAATGAAAGGTGGTGAATTCATCTAGCTCAATACGTGGCGTTCTGAAGGTGTTGACGATGTGATTTTTATCTTCGTAGCCAATCGGAATGGCGCAAACGATCTTCAGATTCTCAGGATAGTCTAAATGCTTACGTACGATACTAGGGTAATGCATTAATGCACCTTGTGGGCAGGTGCTTAGTCCGAGTGATTTTGCCGCAAGTAAAATATTCTGTATAAAGGTACCGGTATCAATCCAGCTACCTAATTCCATTTCTTTATCAATTAAGATAAAGAGGGCGACGGGGGCGCCAAAGAAGTTAAAGTTTTGCACTTGCTGCGCTTTCATTGCGGCTAAGTCGCCTTTTTGAATGCCTAAGGTACCATAGAGTCCCCAACCGTTTTCGCGGCGACGCGTAAGATACGGCTCACTCAAGCGTCTAGGATAGTATTTATATTCAGCTTCTTCACGGTGCTTGTTATTAAAGGCTTGCATCATGTCCGCAGCCAGTGCCTCACGTTTTGCACCGCTAACGACTTGTACATGCCAAGGCTGAATGTTACTGCCGCTAGGGGCTGAACTGGCCGCTTTGAGGATAGTCTTGATATCGTCCTGTGAAACGGGATCAGCTAAAAATTGACGCACGCTTTTGCGTTCGACCATGGTTTTTAAAACAGGGTTTAACTCCAATTCAGTCATTTTGTTCATAAGGTATTGTCTGTTGCATTGTGAATGTTGACAGCACTATAACATATCGTTTAACGATAGTTTGAGCAGACAATCAAAGATATCGTTTAAAAAATTGCCAGATTAATTGACTTGCATGGGGCCCATGCTGGGAGTTAAAGGGGAGTCGATAATCGCCTCCAGCCCACGCATGGTCCAGGTGTTTAATGCGAATTAACTCGATGATTCGCTTGCGTCCATCGTAATAAAGCGATTGATTATATTCTTTTGTTGTCCCTTGAAAAAACTCAGTGCTTTTAGCAAGACTGTTCATTGGTAGCTGATTAAAGTGAAGCAACTGTTTGACTAGCTCAGTGGCATGACGTGGATGAACGATTTTATCCTTTTCCCCCTGCAGGATGATGGTCGGCAGTTGCAACTTTTGGGGTGGTGCAAAGCCATCCATAGCCGCTGCTAAGGTGCTATCAGAAACTACCTGCGGATCGCGCATGATGCTAACCGCACTCTGCGCATCATAAGCGCGACCTAGCACGGGGCCGCTGTGCATGGCTAAGCCAGCGAATTGCGCAGGAAAGTTTGCCGCCAATATGCCAGCCATTGCGGCGCCAGCAGATAAGCCAACCACAAATACTTTGTTAGGGTTCAGGCGATGCATCATAATGGTGCTTTGAATGATACTCATGATGCTATGGGCTTCAGCCATGCCCTGATGATGCTTGTTTGTGTCGTACCAATGCCAACAGTTAGTGAGATGGTAGCGACGGCTTTGCTGGGGATAAAGCACCACAAAACCATTGCGTTGAGCAACCACGTTCATTTGTGAGCCTTGAGCAAATAAAGCGCTGTCTTGTTGGCAACCATGCAACATGACCACTAAAGGCATACCCTCAGTGCTTGGATGGCGGACGCTTGCTGAGGGTTCAAAAATATAGTAATCAAGCTGTGGCACTAGGGCTACCTTAGAAAAGGCTGGTGCGATAAAGCGATGCTTTTTCCAGATGCCACGTTCTTGAGGATCAGGTCGTGTTAGTAATACATTCATTGCCTTGAGTTGCTCTGGCAATTTCCTTTTTACCTGTTTTGTCAGTTGCTGTTGGAGTTTGAGTAGTTGTTTAGTGGTTTTAATAATGGGCTTTTTCAAGCGCGTGCGTTTTGCCATTGTGAGTAACCAGTGAATAGGGCTTAGGTCCGAGTCAGTGCTTAAATCACTTTTAGCATAACAAGACCATTACTTTGATGACAAGCGAATACCACTGTAGCAAGCGTTGCCATAAAAAAACGGGATGATGTCCATATCATCCCGTGGTTACACTCAGGTGGTCTAGCCCTACTGATTAGCTAATAAGGCATCACGTAAAATGCCTAGCGCCTCATCAAATAGCTCCTCACCAATGGTGAGTGGGAATAAGAAGCGAATAACATTGGCATCTGGTCCGCAGCTAAGTAAAATCAAGCCCTTAGCCAGTGCATCTTGTTGTACCTTTTTGACAAAATCACTTTGTGGGACACCGGTTTTAGGGCAACGGAATTCAACCGCAACCATAGCACCTAGACCGCGCACATCGGAGATAACAGGCACCTCAGCGCGTAGCTCATTAAGCATGGCTTGGAGTTTATCACCTAATTTGTTGCCTTTTTCTAATAGATTTTCCTCTTGCACCACCTCAATGACGGCAAGCGCTGAAGCCGTGGCCAAGGGGTGACCAGCATAGGTGCCGCCAAGCCCACCAGGTAGTGGTGCGTCTAGGATGTCTGAACGACCGCAGATGCCAGATAACGGCATGCCGCCAGCCAGACTTTTTGCCATGGTGGTGATATCGGCTGCCACCCCATAATGTTCCATCGCAAATAGCTTGCCAGTGCGGCCAAAACCAGTTTGAACCTCGTCTGCAATGAGTAAAATACCGTGTTCATCGCATAGTTCACGTAAGAAGGTCATGAACTCTGGTGGGCATACGTTAAAACCACCTTCACCTTGAACAGGCTCAATAATAATCGCCGCTACTTGTTGTGGATCCACGCTGACGGCAAGTAATGATTTGAGTTGACGCTTGGCATCATCCAGGCTGACACCTTGTTGCTCATTTGGGAATGGTGAATGGTAAACATTAGGCGCTAAAGGACCAAAGCCTTTTTTATAAGGGTTTATTTTGGCGGTTAAGGTGATGCCTAAAAGCGTACGACCATGGAATGCATGGTTAAATGAAATAATATGAGGACGCTGGGTCGCATAACGCGCAATTTTAATTGCGTTTTCAACGGCTTCTACCCCGGTGGTAAAGAAAGCGGTTTTTTTAGGAAAATCACCCGGTACGAGGGCGTTAATTTTTTCCGCTAATTCAACATAGGACTCGTAGGGTACGACTTGATACGCAGTGTGAATAAAACGTGCTAATTGCTCTTCAATCGCCGCCACTAAACGTGGGTGACGATGCCCAGTATTACATACCGCAATACCGCTAGCAAAATCGATGTAACGCTTGCCTTCAATATCCCAAATTTCAGCGTTTTCTGCGCGGTCAGCATAAAACTCACACATCACACCGACACCACGTGGTGTGGCAGCGTTTTTGCGTTCAACTAAGGTTGCGTTTTTCATTCAAAATGTCTCCTCACAAAGTTATATCTATCAAGTGTTGAATGACGCTGTGTTTTGTCGCATCGAGAGCTGACCAAAACAATCCATGTAATTTTCTTAGCTTATCCTTAATTTGGTACCATGCAAAGAGCCATTTATGCAAAAATAAGTGGAGCTACTTAGGGAGGGAAGAATGCATATTGATGCATTACAAGAGCATATTTTGCAGCGCTTGGAGCGCGATGGTGAGATACCGTTAGCGCGCCAGATTTACATTATATTAAGTGATTTAATTTTAAGTGGTGAACTCAGTGCCGGAGTGAAGTTGCCCGCCAGTCGTAGTTTAGCAACAGATTGTGGTGTCTCAAGAAATACCATTATGTTTGCCTATGAGCAATTGCTCGCAGAGGGCTATGTGATTTCGCAGACCGGCAGTGGCACTTTTGTCTCTGATACGGTGCCAGTGGCAGATTGGTCGCATGAGGAGTCAGCGCTCAAAGAGAAATCGCCAATGACTGAGCATCAACGCTATTTATCCAAGCGTGGTTCTGAGCTGGTGAGTTCAGCTCAGGCTTCAGCCGAGCAATGGCAGCCATTTGTTTCTGGTGTACCAGATATTTCCTTATTTCCCAAGGATATTTGGCTACGTTTATTGCGTAAGCATTGGCAACAAGCAACACCAGCGATGCTTAGTTATGCGCATGGCGCAGGTTATTTGCCACTACGTCAAGCCTTAATCGAGCGCTTGCGTTTGGCCCGTTCGGTTAATGGCACGGCTGACCAAGTATTGATGATTTCCGGCTTGCACAATGCCATTAGTTTAATTGCCCAGTTGCTGATTGACCCGGGTATGACCGTTTGGATGGAAAATCCAGGTTATTGGGGAGCCGCCACCGTGTTGAAAATGGCAGGTGCTAATATTGTCCCCATCGCTATTGACGAAGAGGGTTTGGCACCCACGCCTGAGCAGATAGCGCAACCCCCTAAGCTTATTTTTGTGACGCCATCACATCAATATCCACTCGGACATGTGATGAGCTTAGCCCGACGCCGCATGTTGTTAGACTATGCCAATGCGCATGATGCATGGATTATCGAGGATGATTACGATAGTGAATTCCGTTTTGCCGGTTTACCTATTGCTTCATTACAAGGTTTAGACTCCTATCAAAAAGTGATTTATTTGGGTACCTTTTCTAAAACCCTATTCCCCGGTATGCGCTTAGGCTATATGGTATTACCAGAAAATTTAGTGGATTATTTTGCCATTGGTTTGTCGGAAAAATATCGCGATGGCCGCTTGCTTGAACAAGCTGTATTAGCGGATTTTATGGTTGAGGGGCATTATGCTGCACATGTGAGAAGGTCGCGTTTACGCTATGCCAAACGTTCTGTATTATTGCGTGAGGCTATTAATGAGCAGTTAGGGCCGGATTGGGTTTCCTCAAATGTTGAAGCTGGATTGCATTTGGTGATACATCTACCAGCGGGTACGGATGATGTGGCCATTGCGCGAGCGGCAAAAGCGGCAGGCATTATGGTCAGACCGTTGAGTAGGTATTATCTGGGTGAGCCGTCTAGGGCGGGTGTGTTGTTGGGTTATGCCAACGTTCCCGATGAGCTGATTAAACCGAGATTCGCACAATTAGCGAGAATTATCCGCAGTGAATTAAGGGCTTAGGCGATTCGAAATTCATAAATTCGCTGTAAAAGCATTGCAAAAGATAAATGGCTTAGATAATATGCCTTAAAGTCGCTTTATTAGGGTGCCATTTGCAATTACTGCTTTGCTTGGCAACAATGACAAGGAAATATGCGCATTATTTTTTAGGAGGAGTGTATGCAGGACTTATCACGTAAGGATTTATTTAAACAACAGGCTTATATTGATGGGCAGTGGGTGGATGCAGACAGTGGTGAGACACTGGAAGTGATTAACCCAGCCACGGGAGAGGTTTTAGGTACCGTGCCTAAGATGGGCCAGGCTGAAACCCGCCGCGCCATTGAAGCGGCCGAGCGAGCGCAAAAGCAATGGCGTGCTAAAAGTGCTAAAGAGCGTGCGGTTGTATTACGCAAATGGTTTGATCTGGTGATGCAGCATCAGGATGATTTGGCACGTATCATGACGCTTGAGCAGGGTAAGCCATTAGCCGAAGCAAAGGGTGAGATTGCTTATGGTGCAGCGTATCTTGAGTGGTATGCGGAAGAGGGTAAGCGCGCTTATGGGGATATTATCCCGGGTCCAGCGTCGGATCGCCGTATTGTCGTGACCAAAGAGCCGGTGGGAGTGTGTGCCGCCATCACGCCTTGGAACTTCCCGTCCTCAATGATTACTCGCAAGGTCGGTGCTGCCCTAGGCGCTGGGTGTTCGATGGTGATTAAACCGGCCGCCCAAACCCCTTACTCGGCCTTCGCATTGTGCGTATTAGCAGAGGAAGCTGGCGTGCCAGCAGGTCTCGTGTCGGTGGTGACTGGTTCAGCATCAGAAATCGGTAAAGAAATGACGGCCAATCCCATTGTGCGTAAATTTAGCTTTACGGGCTCCACCGAAATTGGTCGTTTATTGATGTCACAGTGCTCCGATCAGATCAAGAAAGTCTCATTAGAACTGGGTGGTAACGCACCATTTATCGTATTTGATGACGCTGATTTAGATGCGGCGGTTGAGGGGGCGTTGATTTCTAAATACCGCAATGCGGGGCAAACATGTGTTTGTGCAAACCGCATTTATGTTCAAGATGATATTTATGATGCCTTTGTCGAAAAATTTGTAGCTGCCGTCAACAAAATTAAGGTGGGCGCTGGTACTGAGGCCAATGTAACGCAGGGACCGTTGATTGATAAAGCTGCCGTGGACAAGGTGCAAGAGCATATTGACGATGCTGTTAGCAAGGGCGCTAAGGTCGCCGCTGGCGGTAAGCAGCATGATTTAGGTGGTTTATTCTTTGAGCCCACTGTGTTAACCGAAGTGACCTCGTCGATGAAAGTTGCTAAGGAGGAAACCTTTGGTCCTTTAGCCCCATTATTCCGCTTCAAAACCGAAGAAGATGTGGTGCAAATGGCGAATGACACCGAATACGGTTTAGCGGCGTATTTTTATAGCCGTGACTTAGGTCGCGTGTGGCGCGTTGCAGAAGCTTTGGAATATGGCATGGTAGCCATCAACACAGGTATTCTTTCTAATGAAGCGGCACCTTTTGGCGGCATTAAGCAATCAGGTCTTGGTCGCGAAGGCGCTAAATACGGTTTGGATGATTACTTAGAAACGAAATATATGCTAATGGGTGGCATTTAATCCTAAGCAGGTGTTTTGTATTTAAAGTAAGCGATTACCGTTAATCTAGAGCCCGTCATGTAGATGTTTTTCTATCTGGCGGGCTTTTTATTTGAGCTGAATCAAGGAGATTGCTGAGCAGATACAGGGATAATCCCTAAATAAGAGCTTTTATGAGTAAGCGTCCGGTGAACACATGTATTCATTCCTGCTAAATTGCGCGACACTATGGTTTTGTGTATGTTAGGAGAAATCAATGCCGTCTTTAATGCGTATCGAGACCGCCCAACGAGTGGGAATTCAAGAGCAAGCGTCTAGCCTACTGGCACTAGATAAAATCATCCTGGTGAGTGAGGCGACAGATTTACGAGCGGGGATGGATACCTTGCGCACTAAGGCAATTCAGCGCTTTGGTCAGGTGGCACCTCACGAAGCCTATGTGTTTATGAATCGCACGCACACGCTTCTTAAATTACTCATGCACGATGCGATGGGGTCGTGGCTATGTGTTCGTCGACTACATGAAGGACGCTTTCACGGTGCAGGCTCACGGATGAATCCTGTCAGCAGAACAACTGCAGGCCTTAGCCTTGGGGCTGCCTTGGCATCGTTTAGGTGAAGCCGGTATCTATCGTTATTGTTAGTTTGATCGTGAGCTAAGTGGGGCGATCTTGTCAATTAGGTATTCTCGGTATCGCTTATTTTATCGGCATAAGGCATACTACGTCTTATGCCGAATTCTTTTGCTTTTCTTTCCTCTGATTTGTCCCAGTTAACTGCTGAGCAGTTGCGCGAACTCGTGCTGCAACAACAAGCCTTAATTGCTCAACAAGACGCATTGATTGTAAAAAAAGCAGCACAGGTGGAAGAAAAGGATCTGGCCTATCGTCGTGTTCTGAGCGCTTACGAACAAGTGAAGATGGAGTTGGCGATCTTAAGACGTATCAACTTTGCTAAACGTAGCGAACAGCTCCCTGACCTACAAGCGAAACTTTTTGAAGATGACGCCCATGAGGATTTGGCTGAGCTAGAAACGATGTTAGACAACATCGGTCAGCAATTAACGTCCATGAGTGGTCAAGAGCACACACCTCGCACACCGGCTCGTATGCGTTTACCGGCGGAATTGCCCTCGGTGGATATTCATTATACGTTGGAAAGCACGACCTGTGGTTGTGGTGCTGAGATGCGTCATCTTGGGGATGACGTGAGTCAGAAACTGGACTATGTGCCCGGTACTTTTAGCGTGGAGAATCACATTCGTCCGAAATACGTGTGTGATTGTTGCAAGACCCTCAATCAAGCGCCGGTACCTCCTCACATCATTGATAAGGGGTTGGCAACGACCGGACTGCTGGCGACAGTACTGATCATGAAGTATGCTGACCATCTGCCGTTGCACCGTCAAGAAGCCATCTTTGAGCGCAGCGGCAAATGCATTTACCTTCATTATTTTTTTCCTCAGTGATTAAATTCTTCGTATTGTAACTGTATATGAAAATTAAGGTCTAGCAGCCAATGAGGGCGAGGCGATTTGATCGCATTGCTTTGATCCAAATCGACTTAATGCTAGTAGAAACTCTTATTATATTTATGCATGAGTTAGTTATAATTTAATAAGATAGTAATGCACATTGTGTATAATACAGTAAGCTCATTTGTCACAACGTTTATACAAAGGAAGATAGTATGGCAGCACAATTTTTTATGCCTAGCAATAATGTGATTGGTGCGGGCGCACTTGATTCAGCGGTGGATATTATCGCCTCTTTATGTTTTAAAAAGGCCTTAATCGTTACCGATAAGCCTTTAAGCGATTTGGGTTTTGCGGCTCAAGTGGCGGATCGTTTAAAGGCTAAAGGCGTTGAAAGTGACATCTTTGATGAGGTTCAGCCTAATCCTACGGTAAAAAATGTTAACGACGGTTTGGCTAAGCTGAAGGCCGCTGGCGCAGACTGTGTGGTGTCACTGGGTGGCGGCTCACCACATGACTGTGCTAAGGGTATCGCCCTTGTAGCCAGTAATGGTGGCAAAATCGAGGACTATGAGGGTTTGGATAAATCCGCTAAGCCGCAATTACCGCTAATTTCTATCAACACCACGGCCGGTACTGCGTCTGAAATGACGCGCTTTACCATCATCACCGATGAAAGCCGTCATGTAAAAATGGCGATTGTCGATAAGCACGTGACGCCAATCTTATCGGTTAATGATCCGAAGTTGATGGAAAATATGCCTGCTTCATTAACGGCCGCAACGGGTATGGATGCGCTAACCCATGCGGTTGAGGCCTATGTATCAACGGCAGCCAATCCGCTCACGGATGCATGTGCGGTTAAGGCTATTGAGTTAATTGCGAGCTATTTACCAACCGCCGTTAAAGAGCCTAAAAATGCGGAGGCGCGCGAGCAGATGGCTTATGCGCAGTTCTTGGCTGGTATGGCATTTAATAACGCCTCGCTCGGTTATGTGCATGCGATGGCGCACCAGTTAGGTGGTTTTTACGATTTGCCACACGGCGTTTGTAATGCGCTATTACTACCTCACGTTGAGGAATTTAATATGCGTGCGGCTAAAGCGCGTTTAGATGAAGTGGGCGCGATTCTATCCGCGAACAACCAGGAGCTTGAGGGTTTAGGCGTGATTGATGCCATTAAAAAGTTGGCAGGCATCGTAGGTATTCCAAAATCACTACGTGAGCTAGGTGTCAAAGAAGAAGACTTTAAAGTCCTCGCTGAAAATGGGATGAAGGACGTGTGTGGTTTAACTAACCCGGTTCAGCCTACACTTGATGAAGTGATTGCTATCTTTAAAGCAGCGTATTGAGCTTAACTCGTTTAAGTTTTAATTAAATAAACCCGCCACTGAAGCGTGATATTGCTCAAGTGGCGGGGTTTTTTTTAAAATG
>NZ_LT628273.1:143573-144865 GCF_900099475.1 Pelistega sp. MC2
CCACCGCCGTAAAACACCGAGCGACGAGCGTTAACAATTAAATCGGCAGAACGTTTGATATTGGCTAACATCGCAGGTGCAGGCACTTCCGGCGTACTTTCAGCCCGCTTTTCAATGGTGAAGGTCGATTTATCAATGGCTTGAATTTGAATGTCTTTGGGGAAATCAATTAACACCGGTCCTGGACGCCTCTCGGTGGTTATTTGATAGGCTTTGGAAACAAGCGGCACCACATCCTCGGAGAGCTTGATCTGCGCATTCCACTTAGTGACGGGGCGTGAAATACCGATCGCATCACACTCTTGGAAGGCATCGGTACCAATGGCACTCGTGGCTACTTGACCGCTGATACAGAGCACAGGTATCGAATCACACATCGCATCCAATAAGCCAGAGGTAGTATTAGCTATGCCGGGACCAGAGGTCACTAAGACCACGCCTGGTTTACCCGTGCTGCGCGCATAGCCTTCGGCGGCATGCACCGCACCCTGCTCGTGGCGTACCAAAATATGGCGAATACGCGGCTCAGCATAAATGGCATCATAAAGCGGTAAAACCGCACCGCCGGGATAGCCGAAAATGGTATCAACACCCAGCTCAATTAAAGTCTCCAGTAAGGCTTGAGCGCCATTAAAACACAGTTTTTGTTGGAGGCTTTGCTGTGTATCCATATAAAAACCCTCGCTTGTTTTATTCTAGTTTGATTAGTTAAAAAATGAGTAGCTTGATTTTAACCCTAAGTCAGTAAGAAACTTGCAATGCACAAGTGCTATGCTTAAACTAATCAGGGAGAGTATGAAGGTCAGGGCAATAACAGCATGTTGGTAGCGGATCCCGAGAGTAAAGTGCTATGTCGCTTTATGGTGGGTCCACGCGGCTGTGAGGTCACCGGTATTACTTGGACGCCTGATATGAAGTATATCTTTGTTAATATCCAGCACCCAGGTGAAGGACCGATGCTTAAAGAGGCGCAAAATAGCACCAAGGCGCCAACGGTTGAAGAAGCGCAGAATAACCCAACCGGTTCCTCTACTTGGCCTGACGGCGACCAAGCAACTCGCCCTCGTCCTGCCTCGGTCGTGATTTGGCGCGAAGACGGTAATGTTGTAGGTAGTTTCCCAGCCTAAGTTTTTAAACGCTAAGCTAAAAAAATGACTGATAGTTGCTGATGCGCTATCAGTCATTTTGTTTGGTGCTACTTGCCATCAATCGTCTGTAAGCATCGATGGCTGGATCGCTGTGATGCTTATTCCTATTAGCTCCGGCTGTCGCTAATTACCTACGTTTTACCC
>NZ_LT628273.1:145208-354041 GCF_900099475.1 Pelistega sp. MC2
CCCCCCCCCCCCCCCTTTAGGTATCCTGGTTTTAGTGGTAAAATCAAGCTTTGATTTATCATCACTAGGTACAGTTCAATGAAAGACAATATGAAAAGCTTACAAAATAAGGGTGCTAACCATGAGCGTTACTCTTTAGATAAGAGTAAGAAAAATTTTCAAGGCGTTGTAGTGGGTACTGCCTTGCTAATCGGGGGGGGGTTGACACTAAGTGCGCAGGCTAATAGCGTACCAGATGGTACGAATCCTGTTGTTAGGTACTATGCTTTATATAAGATGGGCCAATCTACATATCAACTGCGTGAAGTGATAAAAAAAGCAGACGGTACTTATGTTTTTATGAACGACCCTAATCTCCCCGTGCCTGAAAATCAAGTGATTGCAACTAATGAGCAGCATTATATTAGTATCAAGAGTCCTTGGGCGGGCGCTGGCGATGGTAATTATGATAATAAAGGTGCCAAAGGTGCTGGGGATATTGCTATCGGTGTGGGTGCTTATGCAGATTCCGTCTATAAAGAAGGTATAAGCACAGGTAGCACAATGGCCATCGGTTCTAATGCCAAAACAGACAAACCGAATAGTGTGGTCATTGGACACCGTGCACAGGATATGAAACTGACCCTAGCTGATGGCAGCAAACTGCCAAGTGCTGGGGGTTCTGTGGTGATAGGAGAAAGGGCTGGTGAAATAACGGAGGACTTTAGTAAGTTTGACGAACGGGCTAAAGAATATCAACAACATGGGGTGAAAGCTAAAAACGACCCATTTGAAAAGGGTTCTAGGGCTATAGAAACCCCCGGTGGTGGTCGTCCACTTGCTATTGAAGGGAATGTGTTTACCGGAAGAGAGGCGGGGATAAATGCCTTTACTACTCAGAGTGTGTTGGTTGGGGCAGGCTCAGGTACAAAGCTTTTTGGTTATTCCAATACCATGCTAGGTGCATTTAGCGCTACTAATCTGCGTGGCGACTATAATACAGGTGTTGGTTATTATGCGGCTGATAAATTAAAAGGTAATGACAATATTGCCCTTGGACGTCAGTCGGGGCGAGAATTGACTGGTGATTATAATCTATCGGGCGGTACAGAATCAGGGAGAGGATTAGAAGGTAATAATAATATTTCCCTTGGGCATTCCTCGGGGAAAGCTCTAGTTGGTAGTCATAACCTTTCTAGCGGTACAGCCGCGGGGCAAAACTCAAAAGGTGATTACAATATTTCGCTAGGATACGGCTCAGGAGTGGAGTTAGAAAAAAACTATAACGTATCCGTCGGCTATGCCTCAGGGAACAAGTTAAAGGGTGAGGCTAATGTGTCGAGCGGGGTGGCTTCTGGACTAGGTCTGAAGGGAGACCATAATATCTCAAGTGGTACAAACGCAGCACGTGACCTAAAAGGTAACAAAAATATTTCCTTCGGATACAGCTCGGGTAATGAATTAGTTGGTGATGGTAATATTTCGAGCGGAGAAGGTTCAGCACAAAAATTAAAAGGTAGCAATAATATTTCCCTTGGTAGGTTATCAGGGTCACTGTCGAATGGCAGCGATAATATTTCTCTAGGAAATAGAGCTGGATATAATTTTTCAGGCAGTAAAAATATTGTCATTGGTAATAACACTAATTCTTTCGAAAAAAGGCCACCTGATATGAGAAGACTACCTATCGAAGGAGCTATTGCTATCGGTAATGACTCAGAAGTGAGGGGCAAGAATTCGGCGTCTATTGGTAATGATAACGTGGTTCATCAAAATGTTGAAAACACCTTTGTGCTTGGTAGTAAGGTTCTGGCTGATGTCGAAAATTCCGTTTATTTGGGTCATCAAACCGTAGTTACGTATGGCGACGATATAGGAACAAAGAATTGGACAGAAGGTCCAGATGGTGTAGAGGGAAATACCACAACTGCTGGTAACACAGGTGAAGTAGACAAAGCTATATTTACAGTAAATGGTGAAGAGAAAGAGCAAGATTTCACTTTTGCTGGAGCGAAAGCTTCTGGGGCGGTGAGTGTTGGTTTTAGTGGCGGTGAGCGTCGACTCCAAAACCTAGCTGCCGGTGAGATTTCGGCTACTTCCACAGATGCTATTAACGGCAGCCAGCTATTTGCAGTTGCAAGTGAAGTCTACAAAGGTCTTAACTTTGATGCCAACACGGGTGGTGTTCAGACGTCTAAGCTAGGTTCTACCGTGACGATTAAAGGTGCTGATGCGAATACAGATGCGTCTAAGTTCGATGCGGGTCAGAACCTCATGACTTCTATTGAGAAGCAGGGTGAGGATAGCGTCGTTCGAATTGCCTTAGCGAAAGACTTGACGGGTTTAAATACCATTCAATTGGGTGGTGAGAAAGGGCCTGTGATTGGTGGTCGTGATGATGGTAAGACGCTAGTTTTAAATCCGGGTGATAACGGCACATTAGGTGCACCAGTGCAGATCACGAACGTGGCGAGTGGTTTGGGTGATAAAAAACTATCTGAGCTTGAAGAGGAAGAGTTAAAACCACTACTCAATAATGCGGTAAACGTCGCTGACCTTAAGCAGTCGGTTGATGGTGTGAGTACGGGCTTAGTAGACAAAGGTCTTAACTTTAATGCCGATAACGGTGGTTCTAAAACCTCTAAGCTAGGTTCTACCGTGGCGATTAAAGGTAAAGATCAGAATATTCAGACGGAGATTAGTCAGGAAGGTGGTAACACTAATATTAGTATTGCCTTAGCGAAAGATCTTGACATTAATAGTGTCAAAGCCGGCGAGACGTCACTGAATAACGATGGCCTAAGCGTCGGTGATAAGGTAAAAGTGAGCAACACAGGCATTACCGCCGGTGATGTAAGTCTAACCACCGAAGGCATTAATGCGGGTAATACGAAGATCACGAACGTGGCGGCTGGAAAGGCAGATACCGATGCGGTGAATGTTAGTCAGCTAAAAGCAGTTGAGGCTCAAGTGAAGGCATCGTCCACCAAGCTGGTTGCTGGTGATGGTGTGACTGTTGAGTCTAAACAGTTAGCGGATAAAAGCACGGAGTACACGGTTTCAGCCAAGACGGACGGTACAACCATGACGACAGTTGGTGGTGCCATCGCAGCGAAGACCACGACCTTTAACACCACGACAGATGGTACCGTGGGTACACCGGTTACGCCTGGTGCTTTAGTGACGGCGGATACAGTTCAGTCAGCGATTAATAGCACAGGCTTTAACGTGATAGGTGCCGGTAATAAAGCCGATCCAGGTGCCGAGTTTAGCAATCAGCTGGTGAAAGCAGGTAATACCGTGACCTTCGAGGCAGGTGATAACTTGACCTTGAAGCAAGAAGGCACGCAGTTTACCTTTGCCTTAGCCAAGGATGTTAGTTTTGATAGCATCAGTGTTGGTGATGTAAAAGTGACGAATACCGGCATTACAGTAGGTGACGTTAGCTTAAGCGCGGGAGGCATTAATGCGGGTGGCAAGCAGATCACAAACGTTGCGGCTGGAAAGGCAGATACCGACGCAGTAAATGTTAGCCAGTTAAAAGCGGCTGTCGGTGGTTTTAATAATGTAGTGAACCACCTAGGTAATGAAATTCACCGCGTGGATCGTGAGGCTCGCGCTGGTACCGCCTCTGCAGCAGCAATGGCGAACTTACCGCAAGCCTATCTACCTGGTAAGAGCATGTTTGCGATTGCCAGTGCTGGTCATCGTGGTGAGCATGGTTACGCCGCTGGGTTATCCACCATCTCCGATAACGGTAAGTGGATTATTAAGAGCTCTGTCTCTGGTAATACACGTGGTGATGTAACTTACGGCGCCGGCGTGGGTTATCAGTGGTAACTTGCCATTGAGGACCTGAATAAGCTGACTTCAAGCCATTACGCGGCCTTTGATGCTAGCAATGGCTTGATTTCAAACTGCTCAATCGTCCGCCCATGCGGTGGTATCAAAGCTTAAATAGTAAGGCACCGACGAGTCGGTGCCTTAATTCTTACAAGAAGCAATCGCTTTATATCGAGCGTAGCAATTAGCTAGGCACAATGTCTAAGCCTTGCGACGCTCAGCAATATCGGCAGCAGCGGTGAAAAGTACGTCGGTTGAAGAGTTTAAGCCCGTTTCAACCGAGTCTTGAATCACACTGATGGTGACACCAATAGCAATCACCTGTGCTGCGATTTCATTACTGACACCGAATAAGCTGCACGCCATTGGAATCAGCAGTAATGAGCCACCAGGAACGCCGGAGGCGCCACAAGCGGCAACCGTAGCCAGTAAGCTCAGTAAAAAGGCGGTCGCAATATCTACCTCAATACCTAGGGTATGCACAGCGGCTAGGGTTAAGACGGCGATGGTAATTGCTGCACCAGCCATATTAATGGTGGCACCTAAGGGGATGGATACGGAATAGGTTTCCTCACGTAAGCCAAGCTTTTTAGCTAAATCCATATTGACTGAGATATTGGCTGCAGAGCTGCGTGAGAAGAATGCCATTAAACCACTTTCAGCTAAACACTGCATCACCAATGGATAGGGATTTTGGCGGATTTTGAACCATACGATGAGCGGGTTGGCAACGACCGGACTGCTGGCGACAGTACTGATTATGAAGTATGCTGACCATCTGCCGTTGCACCGTCAAGAAGCCATCTTTGAGCGCAGCGGTGTACGCATTGCCCGTTCTACGCTGGCGGATTGGGTAGGCACCTGTGGCGCACAGTTACAACCGCTCGTTGATGCTTTACGCCAAGAGGTGCTCTCGCATTCGGTATTGCATGCCGATGAGACCCCCATCACTTACATGCACCATAAAAAGGGCAAAACGCAACGTGGTTATTTCTGGGTCTATGCCCCGGGTGCTTATGAGCAGATGAAAGCGGTGATTTATGACTTTAAGCCAGGTCGCTCAGGCGCTCATGCCCGCGAATTCTTAGGCGATTGGCGCGGTAGTCTGATGTGTGATGATTACGCCGGTTATAAAGCCCTCTTTGCCGATGAGCAAGTGATTGAGGGGGGATGTTGGGCGCATGCGCGTCGCAAATTCCACGATATTTACCAAGCCAACGGCAGCTCAGTGGCTGAACAGGCCTTACAACAAATCCAACGACTTTATCACTACGAGGCCGAGGCCAGGAACTTAAGTCCACCGGAGCGATTAGCTCATCGACAACGCCACATGGAGCCGGCACTTAAGCAATTAGAAAGGTGGTTGCGCAGTCAGTTTGAGCTGGTGCCGCCGAACTCGGCGATCGCCAAAGCCATTCGTTACAGCCTGAACAATTGGCTTGCCTTGACGCGCCTCTTGGAAGACGCTCAACTGCCGATGGATAATAATGCGGTAGAGAATTTGATTCGTCCACTCGCGATTGGTCGCAAGAATTGGCTCTTTGTAGGTTCAGAGAAAGCGGGTCGACGTGCGGCTGCGGTGATGTCGTTAATTCAATCGGCTAAGCTCAATGGCCATGACCCTTATGCTTACCTTAAGGATGTGTTGGAACGATTGCCGACACAGAAAGCGAAGGACATTGCTGAGCTTCTGCCTCATCGTTGGCAAGCGCCAAACGACACCAAGAATTAACACAATGCCCCGACAAAATCGGGGCATTGAACGTTTAAAAACGGAAGTCAATCGGAGTTCACCGGACGCTTACTTTAGTAGTTGTAGGCTGACATCACTAATGGGTTCTTGTTCATTTAATGCGACTAACTGTCGTTCAGCACGGCGCGTAACAGTGCGACATATATGGGCTTGATCACTTGCTGCGCAACCACCTGGTAAGATAAATTCCTTGAGCGCGGGTAAATTCTCTAAATAAACACTAATAAAACCCTCTATACGTTGAATATGTTGCATTGTTAAGGTGTTATAGCCTGGAATACAAACTTCAGCACCAGCATCGAATAAGCAATGTTGGACGTATTGTAATTCTGCCTGAATGGAAGAAGGGTGTTTTTCATTAAGAAAGGCACTAATGAGCAATCCTATCGTAGCATTAAGCTCATCGAGACAACCTAGACATTCAATACGGTGATGATTTTTTTTGATTCTTTGTCCATCACCTAAAGAAGTGGTACCTTGATCGCCAGATTTGGTGACAATTTGATCTAAACGGTTAGTCTGCATAGTAGAAATCTGATGATAGGATAAAAAAGACCAAGAAAAATGCTACTTGGTCTGATTTAAATATAATAAGAAGAGCAAAAAAGGTAACTCTTCTTGATCCTATTATTAAAAAGAAAAGGATAAGAAGTGATTATTTGCTTTGGGGAATAATCGTTACAGGACATATGCCAGAGTTGATAATGGCATAACTAACACTGCCTAATACACCACTGAACATAGGATTAGTACCACGGGAACCCATGACAATTAAATCAATAGGATCATCTGTTTCTCTACTTTTTTTAACTAAATCTACAATAACTTCTTTCGGGTCACCAATACCCATCTCCATACTTGTTTGTAAGCCAGAAGCATCTAATAGTGCTTTTACGCCCTCTGTGCATTCACCAAAAAGCTGCTGTTGATATTCTTCAATATCGTTTTTACTAAATAGCGCTTTAGAGTGAATAGTTCGAAAACTTGGTTGAATATTTACTACACGGATATGTGCTCCAGATAGCTTTCCATGGTTGATTGCCCATTCTAAGGCACGTTTGGCATTATTTGAGGCATCGTAGGGGACAAGATACGTAAAAGACATAAAGTATACTCCAGTTGAGAAATCTATCTATAGCTTTAATTCTAAAACAAATTACAATTTTGAACCACCTCAAAAAGGGTTGTAAGCAATAGAAATAATTGTTCTTAGAAAAAAAAGTATAATGGCTAGCTAACGGTATAATGAATAAATGCTTAGTAACAAGATAATGTTGAAAAGAGGTGAGGTTAGTTGTAATGAAAGTTCTTGGTAAATCTTTATTGGCAGGTTTGGTAGGGCTGTCGTTGACTGGGTCTGTATTTGCCCAAGAGGAAGCTTCATCATCTGGTGAAATTCGTAGAATTGATGAGGCAAAAGGTAAGATTGCTATCAAACATGGTGCAATTGCTGATTTTAAATTGCCTGCGATGACACTAGTGTATGAGATTGATAAAAGCCTATTGTCAACGGTAAAACCAGGTGATCAAGTGAAATTCAAAGCAATTCATGAGAATAATCATTATATTATCAAAGAGATTAAAGTGAAATAAGATATGTCTAACCTTTTTTTCAGTGGGTGCTAAGAGAGAAGGTTATACATTGTTGATTTGACTGCTTAGGTATAAAAAACCGAGATACTTTAAAAGTGTCTCGGTTTTTTGTGTTACTTATACTTGAATAAAGTGATTATTTTTGGCCTAACATATCAGGTAGTCCAAGCGAGATTTCAGGGACATAAGTGATAAGGATAAGGAAACCAAGCATAATCATTAGCCAAGGAGTGGCGGCTTTAATAACTTTGGTGACTGGAAGTTTGGTAATTGCTGAAGAAACGAATAAATTCAACCCTACAGGTGGTGTAATCAAGCCAATTTCCATATTTACAACCATAATGATACCTAAATGGATAGGATCAATACCTAAGTGCATAGCGATAGGGAATAAAATAGGTACAAGAATTAAGATAATGGCAGATGGCTCCATAAACGCACCAGCCACTAATAACACCAAGTTAACAATGATTAGGAATTGCCATGGTGCTAAGTTCATCTCCGCTACAATCGCTGTTAGTTGCTGAGGAATTTGTTCAGTAGTGAGTACATGAGCAAATAGCATAGCATTGGCAATAATAAACATCAGCATAACGCTTAATTTACCAGCTTCTAGTAATACTTTAGGGCATTCTTTGAGGGAAATGTCTTTATAAATGAATACAGCGACAAAAAATGAATAAGCAGCTGCTACTGCGGCGGCTTCTGTTGCTGTAAAGGCTCCTGAATAAATACCGCCGAGGATGATTACCATTAGGATTAATCCCCATAGTGCTTCACGGGCAGCTTTAAACCACTCTTTAACTGTAGCGCGTGGTAAAGCAGGTAAATTTTTCATACGAGCAACAACATAAATCGCTACCATAAGAATAACGCCTAATAAAACGCCAGGCACAACGCCAGCCATAAATAAGCGACCTACGGACTGTTCTGTTGCTGCCGCATAAACAACCATTACTACTGACGGTGGAATTAGAATACCTAATGTACCTGCATTGGTAATAATACCTGTACCAAATTCGATCGGATAGCCAGAACGAACCATACCAGCAATAGCAATAGATCCAACAGCTGCTACAGTTGCTGGACTTGAACCAGATAGTGCAGCAAAAAGCATACATGACAATACTGAAGCGATAGCTAAGCCTCCACGAATATGTCCAACAGTTGCATTAGCAAAGTCAATAAGACGTTTGGCAACACCGCCAGTGGTCATAAAAGCACCAGCGAGTAGGAAAAATGGAATCGCTAAGAGGGTATAATGTTCAGAGGTTTCAAAAATTTTAACAGCAACAGAACTTAAAGAATCATTACTGAAAAAGATAATAACCAATGATCCTGCTAAACCAAGTGATACGGCAATAGGCACGCCTATAAGCATAAAGAGGAATAGGGCACCAAATAATAAAATAATAGACATTGTGTTATTCCTTATGTTCTTCGTTTAGTTTGAGGGCGTCACTAGCTTCGTCTGCTAATCCTAAATCTGTTTGTTGACCACGGAATAGACGAATCAGAATTTCGATAAAACGGAAAAAGATAAGTGTATAACCGATAGGGATAATTAAACCAATTTCCCATACTTTGATATTAAAAGTATTTAAATCTTCAGCGCCTACGTCAGCAACAAACATAGCCTGAATCCATTCAAGACTGGCGTAAGCAATGAGCGCAGCATAAAACAGGCATAGTAAACAAGCAATAATGCTAATATTGCGTTGTCCTGTTTTAGAGAATTTTTTAACGAGTACATCAATCCCAATATGACCCGCTGTACGCACCCCATAAGAGGCACCTAAGAAAATTAACATACCAAAAAATAATTTGGTCAGTGCAACACTCCATGTCATCTCCATAGCCATCGTCATGATAAAGATGCCAATGGGTTCAAGAATGGATTTGAGAGATTCAAAATAATCTGCTAAATCCAGAAATGGCTGGTACAGATTGTTGAGAACAACATAGATAAATGTTACAAGTGTCATAAGAGATAAGGAAAGAATGATAAGAATCTCTTCTAACTTATCCCAGAATTTGGACAGCAGTTTCATGGGTAATGCCTTTGAAAAGTTAAAAAGGGTAATAGTCAGCATAAAGCATGCTATTACCCCCTAATCTTATTTAATTATAGAATAATTATTTATTTGCTTCTTCGGCTGCAGAAATCAAATCAGCACCGATTTGATTTTCAAATTTTTTCCAGACTGGACGCATAGCATCACGCCATTTAGCACGCTCTTCGTCAGTTAGGGTAATAATTTCAGTTGTGCCTGCAGCAACAATTTTCTCTTTGTCTTTTAGGTTCAACTCATGAGAAACTTTGTTTACTTCAACAGTTACTTCATCTAAAGATTCTTGTAGACCTTTGCGAATGTCTTCAGGTAAACCTTCCCAGAATTTCGTATTTACGATAACCATGTAAGACAATAAACCGTGATTAGATTCGGTAATGTATTTTTGTACTTCGTGAATTTTTTGAGAGTAAATGTTTGAGTATGGGTTCTCAGCACCATTTACAACACCAGTTTGAAGACCTTGGTACATCTCAGCAAAAGCCATTTTACGTGGTACAGCTAAGATTTGTTTAAATTGAGCATCTAACACTTCAGAGTTTTGTACACGGAATTTTTGACCACGAGCATCCTCAGGTACACGTAATGCTTTGTTAGCAGACAATTGTTTTAGGTCATTGTTCCAGTAAGCTAAACCAGTAATACCTTTGTTAGTCATGCTATTTAATAGCTCTTTACCTTTTGCACTAACTTGGAATTTTTGAACGGCATTAATATCGTTAAATAAGAAAGGCAAATCGAAAAGTTGGACTTTGGGTGTGAACTTATCAAATTTAGCTAAAGATGGTGCTAACATTTGCACGTTACCAGTTAAAAGCGCTTCCATCTCTTTGCCATCACCGTATAAAGATGAGTTTGGATACACTTCAACAGTTACGCGACCAGGGAATTTCGCTTCTACTTTTTCTTTAAACATTTGAGCGCCTTGACCTTTTGGTGTCTCAGCGGCAACCACGTGAGAAAATTTGATAACGATTGGTGCGTCTGCTGCTAGTGCTTGGCTAGAGGCTAATGCACCTAAAACGGCAGCTGAAAGCATTTTTAACATAGTGCTTTTCATGGCATAAATCTCCAAAAAAGAAAAATAAACTTACAAAATAGAATAAATTTATAATAGTCTAAAAACCCGATTAATAGGGAGTCCTTACTCTCAATATAGGGTAATTACCTATATTGAGAATGGGGCAGAAGCGAATAATAGTTTAGTTTTGGTTAGACTGAATTGCCGCATCAATCAAATCTTTACCAATTTGATTTTCAAATTTTTTCCATACAGGAGACATCGCTTTTTTCCATTGATCTCTTTGATCTTTAGTGAGCTCAATAATTTCAGTAGTTTTAGCATCAAGAATACGTTGTTTATCACGAAGATTATCTTCTAGAGCTAATTTATTTACTTCAGTCGTTACTTTATCTAATACTTCCGTTAGACCTGTTTGAATGTCTTTGGGAAGTTTATTCCAGAAATCTGTATTGACAATTACCATGTAAGCAATCAAGCCATGATTACTTTCAGTTAGGTATTTTTGTACCTCATGCATTTTTTGCGAGTAAATATTTGAATAGGTATTTTCTGTACCGTTTACTGTACCTGTTTGTAAGGCTTGATAAACTTCAGCAAAAGACATTTTGCGAGGGATAGCCAATAACTGCTTAAATTGTGCATCTAGTACTTCAGAGTTTTGTACACGGAATTTTTGACCACGAGCATCTGTTGGTAATACTAATGGTTTGTTAGCAGTTAACTGTTTTAAGTCATTATTCCAATAGGCCAAACCAGTAATACCTTTATCAGCCATACTATTTAGTAGAGATTTGCCAGCATTACTTTTTGTAAAGCGTTCAACGGCATGAAGGTCATCAAATAAAAAAGGTAAATCGAATAATTGGATTTTTGGTGTGTATTTATCAAATTTAGCTAAAGATGGTGCTAGCATTTGTACATTACCAGTTAGCAGTGCTTCCATCTCTTTACCGTCACCATATAAAGATGAGTTAGGATATACTTCAACAACTACCCGTCCAGGAAACTTTTCTTCTGCATATTTTTTAAAAAGTAAGGCTCCTCTGCCTTTAGGGGTATCATCAGCCACTACATGTGAAAATTTAATAGTGATAGGTGCTGTGGTTTGTGCTTGAACTTGAGTCAATGCCGTTGTAGCTAGCACGCTAATTGCTAGTAAGTTTTTTATAAATTTAGATATAAGCATATAGTTATCTCCTGTTTTTTTAATAAATATTGAGTGTATGAGAAAACTAATAAGCTGTGTTTTGGACTTTTAAAAGAAGGTTTTTTAAAAATTAAAAGCCTAGGATATTCCCTAATAATCAATGAATTAGCTTTATTAAATTAAGTAAAAAATAAGCGAGTAAGTTAATCATAGTTACTTACTCGCTTTCAAGTTAATGCAAATTTATCAAATCGTTATAAAACATATCTTGATAAGTCTTGGCTACTTGCTGCTTCTTCTAATTTACTATCTACGTAGGCTGAGTCAATAATAACTGTAGTGCCATCTTGAACAGAGGTGGCATCGAATGATAAGTCTTCAAGGAGTTTTTCCATCACTGTATATAAACGACGTGCTCCGATATTTTCTGTTCTCTCATTTACATCAAAGGCTAAGTCAGCTAAACGTTTTAACCCCTCAGCAGTAAACTCTAATTTAACCCCTTCTGTTTCCATAAGCGCGGTATATTGTTTGGTGAGTGACGCATCTGTTTCATTTAAAATACGCACAAAATCTTCAGAGCTTAACGAATCAAGCTCAACGCGAATAGGAAAACGACCTTGTAATTCTGGAATCAGATCCGAAGGACGCGATAAGTGGAAAGCACCAGAGGCAATAAACAAAATATGGTCAGTTTTAATCATGCCGTATTTAGTATTAACCGTTGTACCTTCTACTAAAGGCAAGAGGTCGCGTTGAACGCCTTGGCGAGATACATCGGCACTGCCTCCGTCAGAGCGGTTAGCGATTTTGTCGACTTCATCTAGGAATACGATGCCGTTTTGTTCTGCATTACGAATAGCGGTATTGCGAATTTCTTCTTCGTTAACACGTTTTGCTGCTTCTTCCTCTGTTAAGAGTTTAAAGGCATTTTCAATCGTCATTTTCTTAGGTTTAGTTTTGTCCTTACCCATATTGGAGAACATGCCACGTAGCTGCTCACCTAAGTCTTCCATGCCTGCAATACCCATACCAACGATTTCCATTTGCGGTGTAGGAGGAGCTACTTCAATTTCGATCTCCATGTCATTAATGGTACCTTCACGTAGTTTCTTGCGGAAAGTTTGGCGTGCTGTATTTTCTTCACGGATTGGTTGTCCATGAGCATCACGAGCAGGTGTAACTAGGATATCTAGTATACGATCTTCAGCAGCATCTTCTGCTTGAGTACGTACACGACGCATTTCTAATTCGCGAGTCTGTTTTACAGAGATATCGACCAAATCTCTAATAATGGTATCAACATCTCTACCGACATAACCGACTTCGGTGAATTTGGTTGCTTCTACTTTAATAAAAGGGGCATTCGCTAATTTTGCTAAACGGCGTGCAATTTCTGTTTTACCCACACCAGTCGGACCAATCATTAAAATGTTTTTAGGATGAATTTCATGGCGCAAAGGCTCTGCTACTTGTTGGCGACGCCAGCGATTTCTGAGAGCAACGGCGACAGATTTTTTAGCTTTGTGTTGCCCAACAATGTGCTTATCTAACTCAGAAACGATTTCTTTTGGTGTCATAATGCTTAAGTCACTCATTTTTATTCCTTCTGTATTAGAGTTTTTCAATAATATGATTTTGGTTTGTATAGATACATAGATCACCAGCAATTTCTAACGATTTTTTTACGATTTCGTCTGGTGAAAGATTAGTATTATGCAAAAGAGCTTGGGCTGCTGATTGTGCATAGGCACCACCAGAGCCAATTGCGGCAATACCATGCTCAGGTTCTAGTACATCACCATTACCTGTTAGTACAAGTGTGTGCTCTTTATCCGCTACGATGAGCATTGCTTCAAGACGGCGTAATACTCTATCTGTACGCCAATCACGAGTTAACTCAACAGCTGCACGTAATAAATGTCCTTGGTGCTTTTCAAGTTTTGCCTCAAAACGTTCTTGTAAAGTGAAGGCATCTGCTGTAGCGCCAGCAAAACCAGCGAGAACCTTATCATGATATAGGCGTCGAATCTTGCGAGCTGTACCTTTAATAACGATATTGCCTAGTGTGACTTGTCCGTCACCCCCGATAGCGACTTCATCACCGCGACGAACGCAGACAATGGTAGTTGCGTGAAATTGTTCCATTTGCTTTCCTTAAATAAAGTGGAAAAGATTTTGTCTAAGTGGGGGATGGTTATCATTTTTCAAGTGCTGGTAAGAAAGACTACCTGTCAAAATCGTAAAGAAGGTGAAATAAAAAAGGCCACCGTGAGGATGACCTTATGTGTACTACAAACAGTTTTATAAAACGTTTGCTAATTTATGAAAAAGGCGTTTAATCACCGTAAAGCTTTTGACGTTTTTCGCGACGCTCTTGTGCTTCTAGTGATAGTGTAGCTGTTGGGCGAGCAAGTAAACGGCCTATGCCTATAGGCTCACCTGTTTCTTCACACCAGCCATATTCTTTCGATTCAATCAGTTGCAAAGAATGCTGAACTTTTTTCAGTAGTTTACGTTCACGATCACGCGTTCTTAACTCTAAAGCGTGCTCTTCTTCAATAGTAGCGCGATCGGCTGGATCAGGAACAAACTGAGTCTCTCTAAGGTTTTCTGTGGTTTTATCCGCCTTATTGAGAATATCATGCTCCAACATTTTTAAGCGATTTTTGAAAAAGGCAAGTTGAGCATCATTCATGTAGTCAGATTCAGGCATGGCTAAGATTTGTTCTTCGCTTAATAATGGCTCTTCTGTAGTGGTTGTCTTTTTTACTGATTTGGCCATGTTATTAGCCTCCTAAAATATTGAAACAGATTAAAAAGAAAAAAGTGATTTTAGGCGAGACATTGAGTCAAGCCTTGCTTGAAAATTTCTTGTGGTAATTTTCTGCCGATAAACACAATTTTGTTATGTTTTTTCTCATTGCTACCCCAAGGTTTACCTGGGTTGGTGCCTAAAATCATGTGTACCCCTTGCAGTAAATAACGTACTGGAGCACCTTTTATATAAAGAATGCCTTTGTAACGGTATAAATCAGGGCCATACACTTGGACTAAACCACTTAAAAAATCATCTAGTTTAATGGGGTCAAATGGTTTATCCGAGGTAAATAAGAAAGCACCAATTTCATCATCATGGTGCGCATGGTGATGGTCATGGTGGTGACAATGTTCATCACACTCATGGTCATGCTTGTGGTCATGATGGCAATGCTCGTCACACTCATGGTCATGATGATGGTGGTGGTGATGTTCATGGTCGTGGTGATTATCTTCTTTGAGAAATTCTGGGTCAATGTCAAGGACGGCATTGAGATTGAAGCCAGAAATATCAATAATGCTATTTAAATCTACTTCTCCAAAATTAACAGGTGTAATTTTGGCTCGTGGATTCATATGGACTAGGCGCTTATAAAGAGCTTTGTGTTCTTCCTCACTGACTAAGTCAAGTTTTGATAGTAGAATACGATCGGCAAAACCTACTTGTTGTTGTGCTTCTGGTTGGGTATCAAGTGTTTCCATACCATGTTTGGCATCAACAACAGTGATTACCGCATCCAACATATAGTAGCTAGCGACTTCTTCATCAATAAAAAATGTTTGGCAAACTGGTCCAGGATTGGCTACGCCAGTTGTTTCAATCATTACGCGCTCAAAAGAAAGCTCGCCTTTTTCACGTCGTTCTTTTAAGTCTAGTAATGTACGCTGTAAATCTCCACGTACGGTACAACATACGCAGCCATTGTTTAACTCAATGATTTCTTCTTCTGAGTCTTGAACCAACAGTTCGTTATCAATACTTTCGGGCCCAAACTCGTTTTCAATGACAGCAATGCGACGACCATGAAATTCAGTCAGAATACGTTTTAAAAGGGTTGTCTTTCCAGAACCCAAAAAACCAGTCAAAACAGTGACAGGAACCATTTTATTGCTCATTTTATTTCCTAGTGCAGGTAAAAATGCTATCAAGCCAGACAGCATAACATGTCAATACTACATGTATATGACATCATAGGTTTTAGCATAGTTTTCAAAATATCGCACCTAAATATGGGCAAAATGAAAAATAACAAGGCTGAAAGTGCAAAAAATGTATTTTCTGTGCTCAATAAGGGAAACTTGTCTATAAATTTTTGGATAAATGATTTTTTTTACAATTTGAACAAGTGGCTCGAATTTCTGTTTCGTGAGTATTAGGGCTAAAGCCAACATCATTTAAAAGAGCATTTAGCTTTTTACTAATATCAGGGGCGCTGATTTCTTTTACGGCACCACATTCGGTACAAACGGCGAGCAAGTCGTGGTGATGTTCGTGGCCTTCGTGATCCTGATGAATATGTTGACAAGCAGTCCAGCCATTAATAGCATCAAGCCTATGAATAAACCCTTCTTCGGCTAAAAAATCTAAGGCACGATAAACCGTAGCAGGCTTAGCGTTAGGCATGATAGCCTGAATTTTGCTGAGTAATTCGTAAGCTTTTAGGCTACGACCATCTTGGAGCATTAGCGCAAGAACTTGGGCTCTAATAGGTGTTAAGCGTTTTCCCCTTGCGTCACAAAGTGCTGCGGCTTCTGACAGGCTTTTTTGTACTGATTGTGGTGATAAGCTTTGCATTTACGACCCTAAAATGTAATGTTATATTATAACATTATGCTATAATGCATGAAAATAAAACGAATAGTTGATGATTATCTATGAATTTTACAATGAAAACGAGTGCTTATGGCGATTCCTTGGATGCTCAAGCGGAGGTAGTGAGTCCGACTGACTTATCCAAGTGTTCAAGTACTATATGGCTGCAGTCAGCCTATTCTAGAGTATTTCCTTTAAGCTTGTTAATTGCTTTATTATGGCTATTGGTGGCTAATGTTTTAGGTTGGATTTAAATGTTTGCCATTAGGGTGTCTGATTTGTCGGTCGGTCAACGAGACAACTCTCAAAATGAAATTTTAAAAAAAATAAATGGACAATTTGAAAAAGGTTCGATGACGGCAATACTTGGCCCTAATGGAGCTGGTAAGTCAACATTAATTAAAGCTATCACAGGGGTTATTCAGCCATCATCAGGCAGTATAGAAATTGCGCCAGATTTAACGTCAGGTATTGGATTACTTCCCCAAAAAAATGAAATTGATCATGCATTTCCCATTACTGTTTTTGACTTAGTGGCTATGGGAGCATGGAAGCGTGTCGGTGCCTTTAGAGCATATTCTTCCCAAGAAAGAGACTATATTCATCAGGCATTAACGTCAGTTGGTCTTCAACATAATGCTAATCAGTTAATAGGCACCTTGTCGGGAGGACAATTTCAGCGTGCTTTATTTGCTCGGTTGATTGTTCGACGCCCTGATGTTTATATTTTAGATGAGCCATTTACAGCGATAGATGAGCATACTAGTGCAGAGTTGATGCAAATTATGTTGGATTGGCATGCGACAGGCAAAACGGTTATTGTGGTTCTACATGATGTTGAGTTAGCAAGACAAGTTTTCCCTCAAACCCTACTATTAGCACGTGAAGTGGTTGCATGGGGGGAGACACAGTCAATATTGACTGAAGATAATTTGCAAAAAGCTCGACGGTTAGCATTACAGGGGTTCTAAGATGTATGAAATTTTTTTAGCCCCTTTTGTTGATTTTAGTTTTATGGCGAGAGGGTTGTTTGGTGGTGTCTTTCTCGCCTTATCTACTAGTTCATTAGGCGTTTTTTTAGTGCTTAGAAGAATGAGTTTAGTCGCGGATTCGATGTCTCATGCTATTTTGCCTGGCGTTGCACTAGGCTTTCTTTTTGCTGGCATGTCGATGATGGCAATGTTTATAGGTGGTTTAGTGACTGGGCTTATTGTGGCGATAGCTGCTGGCGTTATTGCTAGGTTAACTATGCTTAAAGAAGATACGAGCTTTGCGGCTTTGTACCTTATTTCTTTAGGACTTGGGGTAGTCATTGTCTCTGCTCGTGGAACCAATATGGATTTATTGCATGTGCTGTTTGGGTCAGTACTGACATTAGATGATACAGCCTTATTACTTATTATGATTATTAGTAGCGTATCTTTGCTTGTGCTTGCATTAGTTTATCGACCACTAATTATGGATTGTTTGGATCCTACCTTCTTTAAAGTAGATGGTGGAAAAGGCAAAACGCATATTGTGTTTTTATTGTTATTAGTCATGAATTTATTGTCGGGATTTCAGGTCTTAGGTACGTTAATGGTAGTGGGGATGATGCTTCTACCTGCGATTGCGGCTAAGTTTATTGGAAGAACCTTAGAACAACAAATTTTTACTTCAGTGTTGATAGGCATTTGTAGTGTATATGTTGGAATGGTAATTTCCTTTCATATTAGCCTTCCAACATCGGCTTGTATTATTCTGACTGCCGGCATTATTTATCTGCTGGCGTTAAGTTTTGGCCCACAAGGTGGGTTATTAAAGCATAAGCTAAATAGGAGAAAATAAAGATGAAGTTATTTTTGGCATTGGCATTAGGTATAAGTGTGGGTACATTCGCTCACGCAGAAAATATTAAAGTAGCGACGAGTTTTTCTATTATTGAAGACATGGTTAAAAATGTTGGTGGTGATAAGGTTGAAGTGATTAATCTTGTCGGTACTGATGCAGATATGCACCAATATGAAATGCGTCCAGAGGATATTAAACGTTTTGCCTCTCATGGTGATATTAAAGCTTTTTTTGTAAATGGCTTAGAGTTAGATTCTTGGGCTAATAATTTAGCGATGGCGGCTGATTTTTCTGGTAAGTTAGTGGCTGTATCAGATGGTATCAAGGCTCGTAAGCTCCAAGAAGAAATAATAGGTGAGGAAAGTAAAAAAGAAGAGCATGAACATGAACACGATGATGATCATCAACATGCCAAAGAGCATGCTACACATGATCATAAGGATCATGATCACGAGCATGAAGGACATGAGCATGGACATGAAGGCCATCACCATCATGGAAATATTGATCCCCACGCATGGCAAAGTTTAGAAAATGCGGTAGTGTATGTAGATAATATTGAAAAAACATTAAGTGAAGTAGATAAGGCAAATGCAACTTTTTATGCAGAGAATGCCAAAGCGTATAAAGCTAAACTAACAACCTTGAATGAAGAATTAAAAAAAGCATTTGCAGCCTTACCAGCTAATCACCGTTATTTAGTGACATCACATGAAGCATTAGGTTATTTTGCGGATGCTTATGGTTTGACAGTCTTAACTCCTTTAGGTGTTGCATCGGAGTCGGAACCATCAGCAAAAGATATAGCGAATGTCATTAAAGAAATTCGTGCGAAAAATATCCCCGCAGTATTCTTGGAAAATGTCAAAAATCCTAAATTGCTAGAGCAAATTTCACGTGAAACAGGTGCAAAAATTGGAGGCACTTTATACACAGACGCCTTAGCGAAAAGTGGGGAAGGTAGTACATATTTTGGCATGATGCAATCTAATGCACAAAAGATTTTAGAGGGCTTGAAATAATATAAGAACATGCTTTCTCAAGTAAGAGAGGCATTCGATAAATTATATTCATTAGAAAACCTGCGCGTCAAAATTAACTTATGGCTTGGATATTTTAGTAGGCAAAGCTAAAAAATAGGTTTTGTTTTTTTTACCAAGACCTATTTTTTTAGTTTGGCTCTAGGGTGAGTTTGATCATACACCTTAGCTAAATGCTGGAAGTCTAGCTTAGTGTAAATTTGAGTCGTAGAAATATTTGCATGCCCCAATAATTCTTGTACAGCTCGTAAGTCTTGAGAGGATTGTAATAAATGACTGGCAAAGCTGTGGCGTAAGACATGGGGATGTATATTAGCAGGAATATTACTTTTTATACCTAGTTTTTTGAGTTGTAGTTGAATCACTCGAGGCGTAATTCGTGCACCTCGCTCGCCCAAGAAGAGGGCGTAAGCATCTTTCTCAGAAGTATTTGGCTTTAATAATAAGGGGCGTTTGGTAAGCCAGAACTCAATGGCTTGGACGGCTTTCTCACCGAGAGGAAGAATACGCGTTTTTTTGCCTTTACCAATAACAGTGACTTCTCGTTCTTTTAAATCTAGCCAGCCTTGTGATTCATAATGACCTGATTGATGAAATTGAATATCAATATTAATCAATTCAGATAGACGTAAGCCACTCGAATAAAACAACTCAAAAATAGCTTGATCGCGTGCTGCAATGACTTCGTTGCCTGTGATGGCTTCACCAGTATCTAGCAAAGTTTTGGTTTGGTCAGTACTCAGTGCTTTTGGTAGGCTGCGAGCAATTTTAGGTGCTTTGATATCCAAGGTTGGGTTAATAGCAAGATGTGCTTGCAAACAATACCATTTATAAAAACTACGCCAGGTCGATAATAGTCGTGCTAATGATCGGGGACTATAGTCTTGAGAGTGTAATCTAGCAATAGCAGATCTAATTTGAGTAGGTGAAATTTGTAGCAGTGAATGCTGAGGGTACAGCTCTACTAATTGAGCCATATCACGTTCATAAGCAGAAAGTGTATGAGAGGAATAGCGCCTTTCTTTTGAAAGATAGTTAAGCCATTCATTGATAGCTGTAGAGCTGTCCTCAATATTCATCATTGCCTCAAGTATATGTATGTTCTATGCTGGGTCTAATTCAGGATAATCATCATCCTCAGCATTATGGCTATTTTGTTCTTGCTCGTCTTCTTGAGTGGTAATCGAAACTTCTTCATCCATAATTGAAGGAGCAAGACGTGAAATGGCAGCACTTGCTAGGTAACCAAGATTTTCAAGGAAGAATACGCCCATGTCAGGATAGAAATGTTTCGCATCTTGACTAGCAAATACTAGGGCGCCAATGGCGATGTCATTCACATACAAAGGTGCAATACCGATAGAACCAGCGGGATTACTTAACCAAGCCGCGATGCCGGGGTGGATATCTGAGCCTGTATAAGGAGCAACCAATGATTTGATATATTGTTGAACCTCAACATTTTCTTCTAGCTGGTAGTCTTCTAGTTGGTCAAACCCCCAAAGTAATAATTCAACTTCAAGTTCAGGAAAAGCGTCTTGTAAACCAGTCACAATAGCTGCTGGAATTAATTCCTCTTCTTTTTGTGCTAATAGCGTTGCACACCAATCTGTGATAGTGTCATTAATTCCTTGATTTTCAACAGCAATATCACCTAAATCATATAAATTATTTTGCGTAGAGTGTAAGCGGTCACGTAGGGTGCTTACTTGTTTTTCCAGTAACGATAATGATCCAGGTCCGTCAGGGTTAGGAACACGAATCTCAGAAAAAATATCAGCATGTTCAGTTAAAAAATTTGGGTTATTACGCAGAAACTCTGCAATTACCTCTGGAGATAGATGTTCATTTGTCATGGGTTTAATACCTGTGTTGGAATGGAGGCAACTAGTTTATCAATATCAATTGAGCCCGAATAAACAGTGGTTGCTGGTCCAGTCATTTCAATTTCTTGATGGTCATAATCAATGATTAAATCACCACCTTGAGTGTGTACGGTTACGGGGCTTTGTAAAAGACCACGGCGAATACCAGCGACAGCGGCAGCACAAGCACCAGTACCACAAGCCAATGTTTCTCCGGCACCACGCTCATAAACGCGTAACTTAATTTCATGGGTATTTACAATTTGCATAAAACCCGCATTAACTCGATTTTTAAAACGTGGATGAGACTCAATTAATGGGCCTTGTTCTAATACGGGTGCAGTAGCGATATCTTCAACTACTTGAACCACATGTGGATTAGAGATACCAACGACAGATAATGTTACCTGATCATGGTTAGGCAAAGGTAATACCCATAAGGTATCTTCACCTTGCTGAGTACTAGCTAAATCCGTTGTATCAAATGCAATGGCATCCGGTGTAAAACGAGTTTGCCCCATTTTTACTGATACCGTGTAATCCTCATGTTCTTTAAGGATAATAAGTCCTGTCGCAATTTCAGCCTTTAGAGGATTACGCCCAGATAATTTTTGCTCATGTACAAAACGCACAAAACAACGCGACCCATTACCGCAATGCTCCACTTCGCTACCATCTGCATTAAAAATACGATAGCGAAAATCAGCTTCTGGATGAGTAGGCTCTTCAACTAAAAGGATCTGATCCGCGCCAATACCAAATTGTCGATGGGCGATGGCTCTTGCACGTTCAGGAGTCATTTGTATCGATTGACGTACACCATCAAGCACCACAAAATCATTACCAACGCCATGCATTTTTGTAAAGTTCCAAATCATGCCATTAATCCTTAAGCAAGTTTGCTTTTGAGTAACTCATTGACTTGGGCTGGGTTAGCTTTGCCTTTAGCGGCTTTCATCACTTGACCAACTAAAGAGTTAAAGGCTTTTTCCTTGCCGGAACGGTACTCTTCAACAATAGCTGGGTTAGCTGCCAATACGTCATCAATCATTTTACTGATAGCCCCAGTGTCGCTAATTTGTTTTAGTCCTTTAGCCTCAATAATAGCATCTACATCAGCGTTATGCTCTCCAGCCCACATTGCTTGGAATACATCACGAGCGATTTTATTGGAAATGGTATTGTCATTAATACGCTGAATAAGTTTAGCCAGATTAGCTGGTTGAACAGGACAGTCTGAAAATTCTTTTTCATCGCGATTTAAGCTTGCCATGACATCGCCCATGACCCAGTTGGCTACAATTTTGGCGTTTTCTTTGCCAGAAGCATTAACAACTTGCTCAAAATAATCAGAAATAGGACGACTCAACGTTAATTGTGCTGCATGATAAGCAGATAAACTAAAATCTTGCTCATAACGCGCACGACGTGCCGCAGGTAATTCAGGCATGTCCGCTTTGACTTTATCCATCCATTCTTGTGAAATGATTAATGGTGGTAGATCAGGGCAAGGGAAGTAACGATAGTCATGAGCGTCTTCTTTGCTACGCATACTACGAGTTTCATCTTTTGTTTCATCGTATAGACGAGTTTCCTGAACAACTTTTCCACCGTCTTCAATCAGTTCTATTTGGCGACGAGCCTCAAATAAAATAGCTCTCTCCAAGAAACGGAATGAGTTAACGTTTTTAATTTCTGTGCGCGTTCCAAATTCACTGGCTCCTTTGGGGCGTACGGAAACGTTTGCATCTACACGGAAAGAGCCTTCTTGCATATTACCGTCACAAATGCCTAGCCAGACAACTAAGCCATGCAATGCTCGAGCATAGGCGACAGCTTCAGCAGCAGAGCGTAATTCTGGTTCAGTCACGATTTCTAATAATGGTGTACCAGCACGATTCAGGTCAATTCCTGTTGATAACTCACCATGTGGCCCAGTGAAGTCATCGTGCAGTGATTTACCAGCATCCTCTTCAAGATGGGCACGAGTAAGATTTAAGGTTTTTTCCTCTTCACCGACGAAAAAACTTACTTTACCACCAAGTACTACAGGTAGCTCAAATTGGCTAGTCTGATAGTTTTTGGGAGAGTCAGGATAGAAATAGTGTTTACGTGCGAAAATAGACAAAGGAGCAACTTTGGCGCCAATAGCTAGACCAAAGGCGATAGCTTTAGCAACGGCTTCTTTGTTCATTACTGGTAGACTGCCAGGTAATGCCATATCCACAAGGTTGGCTTGAGTATTTGGCGCAGCACCAAATGCTGTGCTACTACCAGAGAAAATTTTAGATTTGGTTGAAAGCTGTACGTGTGTTTCTAAACCAATAACAATTTCCCAGCTCATTATTTCACCTCCGCTTGGCGTAGGTGCCAATCAGTATGTTGTTGGAAGCAATCACTTAAAGCTAAAAGCTGACCCTCTTTAAAATAATTACCGATGATTTGTAAACCAATAGGTCTATTTTGTTTTTCGCCGCCAAATCCACAAGGAATAGACATTGCAGGAAGACCAGCAAGGCTTACGCCAAGTGTATAAATATCAGCTAACCAGTCGGCAGTCACATCACCTTTGTTGTCGCCAATATTTTTAGCAACAGTTGGTGTGACGGGTCCCATGATAACATCACATTTGTTGTTTAAAGCTTCTTGGAAATCATTGGCAATCATACGACGAATACGTTGCGCTTGAAGATAATAGGCATCATAGTAGCCTTGGGATAAAACGTAAGTACCGATTAAAATACGGCGTTGTACTTCTGGCCCAAAACCTTCGGCACGAGAGCGACTAATCATTTGTTCTACACCAGAATAGTCTTGTGCTCTATGGCCGTAGCGTACACCGTCATAACGCGATAAGTTACTTGAGGCTTCTGCTGGGGCAATAACATAATAGGCAGGAATAGCTAAAGCAGTACGAGGAAGTGAAATATCTACTCTTTCTGCACCTAGCTCAACAAATTTAGCAATCGCTTGCTCTACAGCTATTTTGACCTCTGTTGCAATACCCTCAGCAAAATATTCTGCAGGAATACCGATACGGATGCCTTTTAATGGTTGACTACCATTAGATTGAAATAAAGCAACTTGGTGATTAAACGCATTTTTAACGCGTTGTTGGCAGTTTTTGACGCCATCGCAGGTCATTACGCTAGTTGAATCTTTGTCATCAAAGCCACTCATTATATTGAGTAGCTCCATTAAATCTCTTGCGTTGCGTGCAATAGGACCTGCTTGATCAAGACTAGAAGCGAAAGCCACCATACCAAAACGAGAAACAGTACCATAAGTTGGTTTGATGCCAGAAACACCACAAAGCGCTGAGGGTTGGCGTACAGAGCCACCTGTATCTGTACCAGTTGTACCTAGAACAATACCAGCGGCAACAGCAGCGGCAGAGCCACCAGATGATCCTCCCGGTACTGCAGTTGTATCCCAAGGGTTAAGGCAAGCACCAAAAGCAGAGTTTTCGTTGCCTGATCCCATTGCAAATTCATCACAATTCAATTTGCCGATATTTACGCAACCTGCTTGGGCAAGTTTTTCAACAACAGTAGCATCAAAAGGGCTGACATAATTTGCTAGCATCTTACTTGCTGCTGTCGTTCTCCATCCTTTAGTCACAAAAACATCTTTGTGTGCAATGGGTAAACCAGTGAGTATTCCTTGTTCTCCCTTAGCAATAGTAGCATCAGCTTGCTTTGCTTGGGCTAAGGTTAGTTCAGGATCAATCTGTAAAAAAGCATTAAGGTGAGAAAGCTTTTCTGCTTTGTTTAAAGAATCTTGAGCGAGCTCAACAGCACTAATTTGTTTGCTATCGAGTGCAGCACGAACTTCTTGAATAGAGTTAAATAAGGTCATAATTACTCGATAACTTTAGGAACTAAAAATAAACCGTTAGATTCAGCGGGTGCATTCGCCATTAATTCAGCACGTTTTTCTAGTGAAGATGTTTCTGTGACGATGTCTTCACGTAAACGTAAACTAATTTCTTCATGCACAGATAATGGGTGAGCTAATGGAGTTACACCGCTAGTATCAACAGACTGTAATTGGGCAATTAAGCCAAGCATGCTATTTAATTCAAGAAGTGCTTGAGCTTGCTCTTGTTCATCTAATTCAAGACGAGAAAGACGAGCAATTCGATTCACATCGTTAAGTGTAAGAGACATAAAATGTATAATTTTTAAAAATAAAATGTAAAAAAAGGAAATTTACCTTAAAAGCGTATATTTATGCTGCTTAAAAATGATAAAATCTCGGAATATGTTTCATTATAAGTTAATATTAAGAGTTATCCAATTTATAACACCTTAATAAAAAACTCTTTTTGCTCACCTCACACCAAAGAAAAGACAAATGTTTGGATTTTTAAGAAATTATTTATCTACCGATATGGCAATTGACCTCGGTACTGCGAATACTTTAATTTATGTACGCGGCAAAGGAATCGTGCTAGACGAGCCATCAGTAGTGGCAATTAGACATGACGGTGGTAATGGTCGTAAAGTTATTCAAGCCGTAGGACAAGCGGCAAAACAAATGCTTGGACGTGTTCCTGGCAATATTGATGCTATCCGTCCTATGAAGGATGGTGTTATTGCTGATTTCTCTGTAACAGAGCAAATGATTAAGCAATTTATTCGCATCGTAAACCCGAGAGGACTTTTCTCTCCTAGTCCACGAATTATTGTTTGTGTACCTTGTGGATCCACACAAGTGGAACGCCGTGCGATTCGTGAGGCTGCTTTAGGGGCTGGTGCTAGCCAAGTATTTTTAATCGAAGAGCCTATGGCTGCAGCTATTGGTGCCGGGCTAAATGTCTCAGATGCCAGCGGATCTATGGTGGTTGATATCGGTGGTGGTACAACCGAAGTAGCGATTATCTCCTTAGGTGGTATGGTTTACAAAGGTTCTGTGCGTGTTGGTGGCGATAAATTTGATGAAGCTATTGTTAATTATGTTCGTCGTCATCATGGAATGCTAATTGGTGATCAAACGGCTGAAATGATTAAAAAAGAAATTGGCTCGGCGTTCCCTGGTAGTGAAGTTCGTGAGTTAGAAGTTAAAGGTCGTCATTTATCTGAAGGTGCACCACGTAGTTTTACAGTGACTTCTACAGAGATTTTAGAATCACTAACTGATCCATTAAATCAAATAGTGTCTGCTGTAAAAATCGCCTTAGAGCAAACTCCTCCAGAGTTAGGCTCGGATATTACAGAAAAAGGAATTGCCTTAACTGGTGGTGGTGCACTACTAAGAGATTTAGATAGACTTTTACAGGAAGAAACAGGGTTGCCTGTTATGGTGGCTGAAAATCCATTAACATGCGTTGTGCGAGGTTGTGGTGAAGCATTAGAGCACTTAGAGCTTCTAGGTCCTGTTTTTATTAATGAATAATTATTTTAAATAGCACTATACTACGCCTTTATTGATTGCTCATAATGCCGTAAGATAAGTTTCGTAGGGTAGTGCTAGTTTGTGTTTCAGGACATTAGATGCCACAAAATAATTCCTTGAACCTTTTTCAGCGGGGTCAGGTCTCTGGGTTGCGACTTGTTGCTTTGGGAATTTTATGTGTCATTCTTATGATTGCAGACTCTCAAACAAACTATATAGAACCCGTTAGAAAAGTCGTCGCTAGCGTTATTCATCCATTGCAGCGTGCTGCCTTATGGCCACGTGATGTTGTGGTACAAATTTATAATTGGTCAAATGCTGTTGAGTTGGTACGTACACAAACCGAAGAATCTCAACGTCAGCGAATTGGTTTAACACAGTTGTCTGTGCAAGCATCGCAGATGGCTGAAGAAAACATCCAATTACGCCGCTTGTTAGGGATTAAGAAATCAGTCAACATCCCATCTGTTGCTGTTCAAATTTTATATGCTGCACCCAATCCTTTACATCAAACCTTAGTTCTGACCAAAGGTGCTAATGATGGCATAGCACCAGGGATGCCTGTGATTGGTGAAGGTGGTTTGGTGGGGCAAATTCAACGAGTCACTGCTAATACAGCAGAGGCAGCACTCATTACCGATGAGAGAGTGTCTTTACCAGCGATTATTTTGCGCAATGGCTTACGTGTTGTAGTTTATGGTAGTGGTCATCCTAGCCGTGTAGAAGTGCGTTATTTGGCGTTGGGTGCAGATATCAAAGAGGGCGATCAACTTGTTACGAGTGGTATTGGTGGTGTTTTCCCCGCAGGATTGGCAATAGGTCAAGTCAATAAAATTGAAAAAAATTCAGCACAAGGGTTTGTTAGTGCTTATGTAGAGCCCACAGCACACCCAGAACGCTATTTGCATTTTTTAGTATTATTAACCGATGTAGCAAAAACACCATCTGATTCCGATCAGGATACGGGTAAGGATGGGCATAATGGCGAGTAAACAATCTAAACATATAGGTAATTTACGACCTATTGATTCAGGAGATGATACTTTTTACCCTCCAACAGCATTGGCGTGGGTGAGCATTTTTATTGTATTTTTGTCTTCTTTATTGCCTTGGCGAGATTGGCCAGGTTCACCTGATATTTTGTTATTGGTGTTAGCATTTTGGTGCTTTTACAATGTTAAAGGTGTTGGGTTAGTAACAGCCTTTCTCTTTGGTATCGTGATGGATGTACATGATACCAATATTCTCGGGCGGCATGCACTGTACTATATACTTGTCTTATATGCCATCATTCTTATGAGAAAACATATGTCGCAGTTCTCTGTATTTGCCCACTTTACAGCTGTGTTACCTGTATTTGTGTTGGCTGCCATACCTAGTCGATTGTTTGAGTCTTGGCTGGCGGGTGTTTGGGCTGGTTGGGGCTGGTTATGGTCTGGCGTGATTACTGCCTTGCTTTGGTTTATTGCTGATTTACTGTTTAAGTTTTTCTTTTATCAGCCAATTGATGACAACACCTTAAATTGATAGGCTTGCTATGTTCGAGTTTAGCCAGAAAACAGGCCCTGACAGAAGAAAATTGTTGATCCGCATAATTGTTGCGACGATGTTCATTTTGTTGTGCTTTAGTCTATTGATTTATAGATTGTGGGTGCTTCAAGTTGAGCGGTATCAAGGTTTTTCAGAAAGAGCAGAAAGAAATCGTATTACCTTAGTACCAATTACGCCTAGAAGAGGCGATATTGTCGACAGGAATGGTATTGTACTCGCTCGTAGTTATAGAGACTATACCATTGAAATTATTCCTGCTTACGCTAATAAAAATATTGATGAAATAGTTTCTCAAATTAAAGAATTTATTCCTATCAGTGATCTTGATTTACGTCGCTTTAAACGTCGTTTAGCTGGTTCTAACCGATTTTCATCCGTAATGCTCCGACACAATATTACCGATGAAGAGGCGGCATTATTTGCGGCTAATTCATACCGGTTCCCCGGGGTGAGTGTTAAGGCTCGTTGGGTAAGAGAGTATCCACAAGGTGAGTCTGCTGCTCATTTAGTGGGGTATGTGGGAAGAATCTCGGAAAAAGATAAAGAAAAATTAGAAAAAGATGGACTTGAGGGTGAGTATCGAGGTGCCGAAGTTATTGGTAAAAAGGGTATTGAAGCGAGTTATGAACAGTCGCTAAAGGGTAAACCAGGCTGGGAAGAAGTAGAAATTTCTGCTTCTGGTCGACCTGTTCGTGTATTGCGTAAAATTGACCCAATTCCCGGAGATAATCTACGTTTATCCATCGATATGGGATTACAAAAAATGGCTGAGGGGCTTTTTAATCATTCCAAATATTCAGAAAAAGGTGCGTTAGTTGCTATTGAGCCAGAATCAGGTGAAGTTTTGGCCTATGTATCAGCACCATCTTATGATCCTAATTTATTTGTGGATGGTATTGATGTTGAGAATTGGCGTAAATTATCTGAAAATGAAGATGCTCCTTTGCTTGATCGTCCAATTTCAGGGACCTTCCCTATCGGTTCAACATATAAACCGTTTGTTGCTTTAGCAGCATTATCGTTGGGGGTGCGTGATGCAGATACTCGATACCCTGATCCAGGCTATTTTGAATATGGTGGTCAGAGATTCCATAATGCTGGGAGAGCTGTATATGGTCCAACTAATATGCATAAGGCAATAGTCGTCTCTTCCGATACGTATTTTTTTAGTTTGGGACCAGCCTTAGGCGTGGATAGATTACATGATTTTGCTATTCAGTTTGGTTTTGGAAAGCGTACAGGTGTTGATTTACCCAATGAAAAACGTGGCATATTACCCTCAAAGGAATGGAAAAAGCAAGCCTATAAAGATCCTAAAAAGCAAACTTGGTTAGCAGGGGAAACTATTTCTGTGGCTGTAGGACAAGGATATAATGCATTGACAATTATGCAATTAGCTCAAGCAACATCTGTACTGGCTGCAGATGGTGTGTATATGCGTCCCCATGTTGTTAATTGGTTAGAAAACGAAGTTACTCGTAAGGCCGAACAAGTAGTTAAAAAACCAGAGTATACAATTCCTTTAAATCCTGCTGATATTAAAGTGATTAAGAATGCAATGACTGATGTGACTCGCTTTGGTACAGCAAAAAAAATATTTTATGGTGCAAATTATTTATCGGCTGGTAAGACGGGGACCGCTCAAGTCTTTAGCTTACGAGGTTCTCGTTATAATGCTAGGGGATTGCATAAAAAGTTACATGATCACGCACTGTACATGGGTTTCGCACCTGTGAATAATCCTAAAATTGCAGTGGCATTGATTGTTGAGAATGGTGGTTGGGGCGCGAAAGTTGCTGCCCCAATGGCAAGAAAAGTATTTGATTATTGGCTGTCCCCGAATCGACAGGAAGTGCCTGATTATGTACCGGCTTTCTTGGAAGAAGATGAGCCTAATGATGAAACTTCATCAGATGTAGAGGTTCCTTCAGAAACGCCAAGTAATCCTGAGGATAAAACACAAGATGCATTGCCAGATATTTTGGATAATATACCGTCAGGTGTAGATAGGCAAAATCCTCAACCTGATTCAAAAGAGCAAACAACCAGTCAGGGATAGTGAGAGATGAAGAATATATTGACTCAATTCTTAGTAAGAGCGATAAAGGCGTTTGACTGGCCTTTGTTGATTATTCTATTGCTATTTGCTGGTCTGGGTATGCTGGTTATGCATTCTGCTGTTGGTGAGGCAGAGGGCCGTTTTTTAGGACAAGGAAGAAATTTTATCATTGCTTTTTTTGTGATGTGGTTTGTTGCATTATGGACACCTTCACAAATAATGAAAATTGTTATTCCATTTTATGTCATTGGTTGTTTGTCGTTGTTAGCTGTACTGTTATTTGGTTATACCAGCAAAGGTGCAACACGTTGGCTTGATATTGGTTTCTTACGGATACAGCCATCAGAAATGATGAAACTATGTGTACCAATGATGTTGGCATGGTATTTTGATAAGCATAGAAGTGATTTAAAGATCTTTGATTTCTTTATTGCTGGCATTTTGTTATTAATTCCCTTTGTGTTAATTATCAAGCAGCCTGATTTGGGAACAGCTATTCTGGTATTTACCACAGGGTTTTGTGTGATTTATTTTGCTGGATTATCCTTCAAATTATTAACTCCTTTATTTATTATTGGGGTAACTGTAATTACTTTAATCTTGTATTATGAGCCTATTTTATGTCAGCCCGATTTTGATTGGGTTATCTTGCATGACTATCAGAAAACCAGAGTATGTACCTTATTAGATCCTACTTTAGATCCGCTAGGTAAAGGCTTTCATACCTTACAAGGGATGATTGCGATTGGTTCTGGTGGCATTTATGGTAAAGGCTATATGCAAGGTACTCAAACACATCTGGACTTTATCCCAGAACAAACAACGGACTTTATTTATGCAGTGTATGCTGAAGAATTTGGTATGTATGGTAGTATCTTTTTACTTATTTTATATACCTTATTATTAGCTCGTTGTTTTGTTATTGTTCTCAAAGCAAAAACACAATTTGGTGCGTTATTAGCAGGTGCTTTAACGATGATGTTTTTTGTTTATATCTTCGTCAATATGGGTATGGTTATGGGAATCTTACCGGTCGTGGGTGTGCCATTACCATTTATGAGTTATGGGGGAACAGCTCTTGTTACCTTGGGCTTAGCAAGCGGTTTACTAATGAGTATTTCTAACTATAAACCGTCAAAACCATCTAATTAACACTATATCAATAGTGCTTTTTAATCCTTAATTCGCTCTAGGACTTAGTGGGTAAACACATTTGCGTACTTGTGGTTGAGTCTGTATCTAAAAGACTTAAGCCACTTAAAAGGTTATGAATTGGACGAGGTAAAGCTAATTTGTCTAGATTCTCAGGGTGAATATCATACCATTGAGTATCCTCAATGAAGATACTGTCTTGTAGCGTATTTCGCTGAGCTGTAATCATCACCGGATGGATAATGAGTCGATAGTGTGAAAAAACATGTTCAAAACTAGCCAGTAGTTGTGTAGAAGAGTGTTTTTCTGTCGTCTGACCAAAACTATGTTTACTTAAATAACTATTCACAGCTGATAGACTTTCTTGTTCAGGTAATGATAAGAGTCCCCCCCAAATTCCTTGTTGTGGACGTTGTTGTAACAAGACATGATGATGTGCTTTGAATATCAATAAATAGGTTTCTTTGGTAGGTAATGTTTTTTTAGGTTTTTTAGTGGGCAAACTATTTTGCATATTATGTTTGGCAGCAAAACAATCCTTTTGCACTGGACACTGAGAACATTTTGCTTGAGTTCGGGTACAAATTAATGAACCCAAGTCCATTAATCCCTGATTATATTGCCCAATGTTTGTTTCATTAATAACATTTTTGTAGGCTTGTTCCCATAACTGTTTATCAATGGCACTACCATAGCCAGTAATTCCATAATAACGGCCAAATACTCGTTTAACATTACCATCCATAATGGGTGTCTTTGCATCAAAGCAAAATGCGGCAATAGAATTGGCTGTGGATTGACCAATCCCTTTTAGTTTGATGAGCTCATCGGGAGAGTGCGGAAATTCGCCTTGATAGTCTTGCCAGATGGTAACAGCACAATGATGTAAGTTACGTGCTCTAGCATAGTAACCTAGTCCTGCCCAATATGGCATCACTTCTTCTTGTGATGCCATGGCTAAATCAGCAATAGTGGGGAATCGTTGTAAAAAACGCTGGTAATAATCAATGACCGTAGTGACTTGAGTTTGTTGCAGCATAATTTCTGATAGCCAAACCCTGTACGGATCTTTGGTGCCTTGCCAAGGCAAATTGTGGCGGCCTGACTGTTGTTGCCAGGCTTGGATTTTTTGAACAAAACTTGGCATTAGAATTTAGAGTGCTTAGTCACTGACCAACGCGCTGATAGGGCAGCGATAAACATCACCAAAATAATCGCTAAAATTAGCCAAAATGCTGAAGGCAAGTTTAATGAAAATGACTGACCATAACTTTCAGATAACACCAAAATTGCATCATTCATCATGCTTAAACCAAAGATTGTTAAAACAATGGCTAATAATCCAGCAAATAAACCAGTAATTGCACCTAAGTAGAGAAAAGGGCGACGCACAAATGATTCAGTTGCCCCAACCAAACGAGCAACAGCAATTTCATCTCGTTGAAGAAGTGCCTGCATACGAACAGTATTAAAAATAGTAGCGATGACAATTATTCCTACCCCAATAGCTAAAATACCAAGTAGGACTTTGAAGAAATGCAAGATACCTTCAAGCTTTTTGAGCCAATCGCTATCAAACTGCACCATATCAACGGGTTCTAAATCGCCCCATTGATTAGCTAATTGGTTTGCCTGCTCGGTATTAATATTAGAAGCTAGGGTGATAATAATGCTATGTGGTAAAGGGTTGTTTGATAAGGCATTTAGAGAGTCGGCCCATTGTTTTGATGAGCGTAATGAATCAAGCGCTTCTTGCTTAGACACTACTTCAATTTTATCAATAGAACTAGCAAATTCTTTTTGCAATGACTCTGATAATTCTTTTGTAGAATCCAGATTAGTCGTGTTCTTCATAAACAAAGTAATGACTGGATTAACTGATACAACCTGAGTAACAGGTGCTAGGGACGTAATAATAGCACTCACGACTAAGGGGAGGGAAAGCACAAAAGCAATCACAATAATATTTGTGATTGTTGAGAATGGCGTTAGACTCAAACGACGAATAGCCGTTTTAAATGCATAAGAATGATGATGTAACCAAGTTTTCATTAGTGGTATCCCAAGTCAGTAAAGCGTCCTGGCTCAATCAGTAAAGTACGGTTTGAATAGCATTGTAGCAAAGGGCGATCATGTGAGGCGATTAACGTAGTCACGCCAACACGATTAAAATCACGAAAAACATCTAAAATAAGATGAGCATTTTCTTGGTCTAGATTTGCTGTAGGCTCATCAGCAATAAGAATACTAGGGCGATTCACAATGGCTCTAGCAATGGCAAGGCGTTGTTGCTCACCACCAGACAAGGCAATAGGATTTAACTTTTCCTTGCCACCAAGCCCAACTTTTACAATGGCTGCTCTCGCACGTGAGGCAGCTTTGTCAGGGTTAAGCCCCATCACAGATAAAGGCAACATCACATTTTCAAAAGCACTTCTATCATAGAGGAGGTGAGTGTCTTGCAGAATAATTCCTACAGCACGGCGTAAGTATGGCATCGCTCTAGGGGTGATTTTATCTACGCGTTCGCCCTTAACAGTAATAGCACCTCTACTCGGTGGCTCTAAACCGCCAATCATTTTTAATAAGGTCGATTTGCCAGCACCAGAAGGGCCAGAAATAAACACAAACTCACCACTATTAATTGTAAAGTTAATATCGGCAAGGATATTGGCACTTTGACCATAGGATTTAAAAACGTGCTGAAATTCAATCATATTGCAACTTTATACGCTATAGATAATAGATAGACATTATAGGTAAATAATAGTCAGATTGTTATCAAGCTTTTGTTTGAATTTTGATAGGCAGGTTTTCAAATTGAGTAACCCAGCAAATAGTGGCTTATTGTTCATTATGAAAATCTACTCACAGAAAGTACCGCATTAATGACAGTCTGACTATTATAAGTAAATAACGTTTTTGTTATTTTAGCACTAGATTCATCATGGTAAGGGCTGAAAACTTGAAATTCCTAAGCTATTAAATGGTATAGTCAAGAAAAGATTTTTTACAACAACTATAAGTATATGCAAAAACGAAAAATATCCTTTTCTTGGAATGATGAACGTGTCCGTTCATGGATCTATCAAGCTATTATCCTAGCGATAGTGGTATGGGTGGTATGGTATTTAGTAAGTAATACCATGGATAATCTATCCTCAAGAAATATTCAAACAGGTTTTGCATTTTTACACAAAGAGGCAGGATTTGCTATTGGTGAGTCGCTAATTGATTATCAACTTACTGATACTTATGCCAGAGCGATTAAAGTTGGTTTACTGAATACCTTATTAGTATCTTTTATCGGTATTATTTTGTCTACATTACTTGGAACCTTGATCGGTATTGGTCGATTGTCAAGTAACTGGCTAGTCAATAGATTGGCATCCATTTATGTAGAATTAATGCGCAATATTCCTTTGATGATACATTTGTTTTTTTGGTATGCATTACTGACGGAAAATTTGCCTGCACCTCGTCAAGCATTATCGCCTATTGACGGTATATTTTTATCAAATAGGGGTATCAAGATTCCTGCCTTAGAGGGTGCATCACTGCTATGGTTATTTGTCGGTTTGCTGATAGCTATACTCCTTACTTATGTCATTACTGTGGCAGCAAAGCAAAAACAACGAAAAACTGGGCAAACAACACCTGTATTTTGGATAAGTTTAGGGTTGTTTATCCTGCTACCTATGATGGGAGTATTACTTTCTGGGGGGCAATTGGAGCTGATCAAACCGGCATTAAAAGGGTTTAATTTTGTGAATGGATGGAGTTTTAGTCCAGAACTAGCTGCGTTGATAATAGGGTTAGTTTTATACACAGCAGCTTTTGTGGCTGAGATTGTGCGTTCAGGGATTCAAAGTGTTGGCAAAGGGCAATGGGAAGCAGGGGAGTCTTTAGGGCTCTCACGGCTAAAAACATTAAGGCTAATTGTCATGCCTCAAGCTATCCGTGTAATGATTCCTGCGCTGAGTAATACATTTATGAACTTAACTAAAAATAGTTCATTAGCCGTTGCTATTGGCTACCCAGATATTGTTTCTATTGTAAATACGATGCTTAGCCAAACAGGACAAGCGATTGAGGCAGTAATGATTATTATGCTGGCTTATTTTACGATTAGTGTGAGTATCGCTATATTGATGGCATGGTATAACAAACGTATGGCATTAGTGGAGAGATGAAATGACACAATTATCTTCTGAAACAATGCCAAACTCATCACGATCAGCAAAAGCATTCACATGGGTTAAAGAAAACTTATTTGCGACACCGGCTCATAGTTTGACAACTATTTTAGTCCTTTGGTTGTTATTGTTTTTGTTGCCACCAGTCATTGAATGGTTTTTTGTACAAGCGAATTTCACGGCGAGTGATGGTCAGCAATGCCACCAATCTCAGGGAGCCTGTTGGTCTTTTATTCAACATAAATATCGTTTAATTTTATTTGGTGTCTATCCTTTTGATGAGCAGTGGCGACCATTTTTAGTTACGTTATTATTGATTGGATTAATTGTTTATACCGCCATACCCAAAGCCTGGAATAAGACTATTATCCCTATTTGGATTGTTGTGTTAGCGATTGCTTGGTTGCTAATGCGAGGAGGTTTCTTCTCTCTTTCTTATATTGAAACAGCACGTTGGGGTGGACTACCCATCACCTTGATTTTATCTATCTTTGGCATATTAATAGCGACACCGCTTGGGGTTTTATTAGCATTAGGTAGACGATCAGAAATGCCTTTAATAAGGTCACTATCAATTGCTTATATTGAAATAGTCCGTGGAGTGCCGTTTATCAGTTTATTGTTTATGGCGTCGGTTATGGTGCCACTATTTTTTCCAGAAGGTGTCTCTATTGATAAGTTATTACGCGCACAAATTGCCGTGATTATTTATGTTTCAGCTTATATAGCAGAAGTGGTTCGTGGAGGTTTGCAATCCATTCCAAAAGGACAGTTTGAAGGAGCTGCCTCGTTAGGGCTGAATTACTGGCAGACCATGCGTCTCATCATTTTGCCACAGGCACTAAAAGTAGCTATCCCGCCGTTAGTGAGTATATTTATTTCCATTTTTAAAGATACTTCATTGGTGGTTATTATTGGGATTTATGATTTAACCTTATCCGCTAAAGTTGCTTTAGCTGATCCTGTTTGGCAAGGGTTTAGTATAGAAGCTTATGTCTTTATAGGATTGATTTATTTTATTTTTTGCTATGCTATGTCCCGATACTCTCGTTTTCTTGAAACTAGAGCAGAGCTTGGAAAGCAACACTAGGAGCCCCTAATTCATGACAAAAGTAATGATTGACTTAAAAGATGTCAATAAATGGTATGGTAATTTTCAAGTATTGAAAAATATCAATCTACAGGTCAAAGAAGGTGAAAGAATAGTGATTTCTGGACCCTCAGGATCAGGGAAATCTACGCTTATTCGCTGTTTAAATGGTTTAGAAACTCATCAAACTGGTACGATTACGATTAATGGAGTAGAGTTAAACCATAACCTTAAACATTTGGAAGAAATTCGCCGTGATGTTGGTATGGTATTTCAACATTTTAATTTGTTTCCCCATCTTACAGTGATTGAAAATCTTACCTTAGGACCAATTTGGGTATTAAAGCAAAGTGAAAAACAAGCGTATGAGACAGCGCTAAAGTACCTAGAAAGAGTGCGTATTGCCGATCAGGCAGATAAATATCCGGGACAGTTATCAGGAGGACAACAACAGCGGGTTGCCATTGCTCGATCACTATGTATGGCACCCAAAATCATGCTATTTGATGAGCCTACTTCAGCACTTGATCCTGAAATGGTAAAAGAAGTGTTAGAAGTAATGGTGGAATTAGCCGAAAAAGAGGGTATGACTATGCTTTGTGTTACCCATGAAATGGGTTTTGCACAGAAGGTAGCAGACTCAGTTGTGTTTATGGATCAAGGGCAAATTATTGAACAAACACCACCGGCAGAGTTTTTTACTCACCCTCGTACGGAAAGAGGGCGTCAATTTTTAGCGCAAATTTTATAGCTTAACTTTGTAACTGATTTTGTTATAATCAGAGTTTTAATAGCCATTTTCGAGAATACTATGTCGAAAAGTTACGAATCTGAAGCAACATTGTTTTTAAAACAATACAAAAAAGACCACCCAGAAACGATGGAAAAGCAGCTTGCTGGCCGTGCGAGATTGTGGGATAAAGTTGTGGATACTGAGCAACAAGAGCAGTATAAGGCTGCCCGTGTTTATCAGCAGCCTTATGTATACCTGACCAAATAATGTCTCCTGTTCAGGCGGAGTTAGACGCATTGATAGATCCTAACGTAGATACCACACCGAATGTTATTGATTCGGTGGCGTTGGCACGTCTATATGGTGAGCCTTTATTTAATATTCCCCAAGACCTTTATATACCCCCAGATGCTTTGGAAGTTTTCTTGGAAGCATTTGAGGGACCTTTGGATCTATTACTTTATCTGATTCGCAAACAAAACTTTAATGTGCTCGATATTCCTATGGCGGAAGTAACGATGCAGTATATGAGTTATGTTGAACAGATTAGGCAAAAGAATCTAGAGCTGGCAGGAGAGTATTTATTGATGGCGGCTATGCTTATTGAGATCAAATCAAGAATGCTTCTACCAGTTAAGAAGAGTGATACTGGTGAAGAGGTTGAGGATCCCCGAGCAGAGTTAGTGCGTCGTTTATTGGCCTATGAGCAAATGAAAATTGCGGCTAAACAATTAGATGAAATGCCGCAGTTAGGAAAAGATTTTGAGCGAGCCAATGCACAAGCCAATATTAGCGTTGAAAGGATGTTGCCTGATGTCAATCCAGATGATTTGCGACAGGCGTGGTTAGATATTTTAAAACGAGCTAAGTTAAATCAGCGACATCATATTAGTCGAGAACAATTATCTGTGCGAGACCATATGACACATATTTTGCGTCGCTTGTCTGATGTTCGTTTTATGGAATTTACTGAATTGTTTATGGAGCGCATTGAAGATGGTGCTCCACAGGCTGTTATTGTGGTGCATTTTATTGCTATGTTAGAGCTAAGCCGCGAATTATTGGTAGAAATTACGCAGGCAGAGCCTTACGCGCCTATTTATGTACGTTTAGCGTATACCAGTAATACAACTGTTTAAAAGGATATACCGTGAAAGTTGTTCATACTATTGAAGAATTAAGGGACCAGTTAAGAGGTCAATTACGAACAGCCTTTGTCCCTACCATGGGGAATCTACATGAAGGGCATTTATCGTTGATGCGCTTGGCTCGTCAGCATGGTGATCCTGTAGTAGCGAGTATTTTTGTCAATCGCTTGCAGTTCGGTCCGAACGAGGATTTTGATAAATATCCACGTACTTTAGCAGATGATATTGCTAAGCTAGAAGAACGCCGTGATGTGTATGTGCTATTTGCTCCTACTGAAAAAGAAATGTATCCTGAGCCGCAAAATTATCGTGTACAACCTCCTAGCGATTTAGGTAATATTTTAGAGGGTGAGTATCGCCCTGGCTTTTTCGAGGGCGTAAGTACTGTTGTGCTGAAACTATTTTCCTGTGTACAGCCTAAAGTGGCCGTATTTGGTAAAAAAGACTATCAACAATTAATGATTGTGCGTAGTATGTGTCGTCAGTTTCAGTTACCTGTACAAATTTATGCGCATGAGACTGTACGTGAGGCAAATGGGCTAGCCTTATCTTCCCGGAATCGTTATTTAAGTCAAAGTGAATATGCTGAGGCGCCAATGTTATATGCCACATTAAATGATGTAAAAAATCAGTTAATGGCAGGTAACTTGAATCGTGAAGAGCTTGAGTACAATGCCACTAAGTTACTGAATGATCGTGGTTGGAAAGTGGATTATATTGCTTTACGTAAACAAAGTAATTTATTAGTACCTACAATGGAAGAATTACAAAATAAAGAGCCATTAGTCGTACTAGCAGCCGCCAAACTTGGTAACACACGTTTGATTGATAATTTAGAAATCTAAACGTGATGTAGCTGTCTTATAGGATACTTTTATCAAATTGAAGTATCCTATCTTTTTTTGCATGATGAGTCTTTTATGTGAATAGGAGAACCATTATGCTAGAGCCATCAGTTAATTTATCTACCAATCCTTTTCAGCAACTTACGCCTAGAGAAACACAAGTTATGTGGTTGGTATCCAAAGGAATGCCGAATAAGTTATGTGCGACAAAATTAGGCTGCTCTACAAGAACCATTGAAGTCCATCGTTCTAGGATATTTCGTAAGTTAAAAGTACGTAATGCTATAGAATTAGTTTCCTTACTTCAACAAACCTTAATGCAACAAGCCTCTACTACGCATTAATGAGTTTATGATAGTGATGCAAGAGGCTTTATATTATCTCATAAGAGATAATGTAATAATTCAAGGGGGGATTGTAGTCATCATGGGTATGATGTTATTACCCACATTGATGCGCTACACAGTCTGGTCATTTTATAAGCACTACCCCAAAGACTCGCATTTTTATAGTCACCAAACATATGCTAGACGACTTTCTACTTATAAGATTCAAGGCTTGTTTGTGCTATTCATCAGCATTCTTATAGCCTATGATGCATTTGGAATTAATATTATTTATACCGATAAGCAATTTATTATCTTGCCTCTATGTTTTTTACTGATTTGGATTTTTTGTTGTGATTTCCATTTGTATTTGATTCCGTTTACTCCTTTAATTATTTTATTTTTATTGGGACTGTTATTTGAGGGGCAGCAGTTATATTGGCTTTGTGAGTATTCTTATGCAAATAGTTGTCAATGGCAGCTGTTACTCAGACAACGGGGTCAGGACTTAGTGTTGTGTATGGCGCTTTTATGGGGGACCTATTTTTTGACTCGTAAAGGCATTGGGCAAGGGGATATTTATTTTTTATCGGTATTAACGCTATTTTTTGCCGTAAAAGTCTGGTTAATACTCATCTTGGTCGCCTGTGTGTTGGGGCTAATACATTTGCTTGTGTTAAGATTACTGGGATATAAAAAACCATTTATTCCTTTTGCACCATGGATTTGTACATCGGCTTGGTGCTTGTTTTTGGTGGGTTAGGAGCAAATATGTCGCAGACTTCTCTCTTTATTGGTCTTACAGGCGGGATAGGATCTGGTAAGACAACAGTGTCGCAATATCTAGCTAAACAAGGGATTGAAGTACTGGATGCCGACCAAATCTCTCGACAATTAACCGCGCCAAATGGGTTAGCGATGGATCAAATACGAGAGGTCTTTGGGGATACGGTAATTACTCCAGAGAATGCTTTGGATAGGGATGCTATGCGCACATTAGTTTTTTCAAATCCAGAAGTAAAACAAAGATTGGAGCAAATTATTCATCCCTTGGTTCAACAAGAAATGATTAGTCAGGCATTAAGGTTGCATCATAGTCCCTATATCATCTTTGATATTCCTCTATTAATTGAGTCTATTAATCGTTATCGTCCTTTATTGAATAGAATTTGTGTGGTGGACTGTGAGCCTGAAGTACAAATTGAGAGAGTAAAAAAAAGGAATGGTTTGTCTGAGCAAACTATTCGTCAAATTCTTCAAACTCAAGCGAGTCGAGAAACAAGACTTTTATATGCAGATGATGTAATTTACAATGGAAAAGGGATAAGTTTGGATAAATTGCAAGAACAAGCATATAATTTTCATATTCAGTGGCTAAAAATGAAACCGTGATGACACCCCTATAAGTAAGGACAAGGTACTGTTTTGATTTTATATGAACACCCATTTAATGAGAGAACGCGCTTTATGATTCGTTTGGAATATTTGTTCCAACAACTTATTGCGTATAGTCAAAGTCCAACTCCTGCTAGTCAGCATGTGACTTTTTCTATGCTTTTTGAGATTATGGATGTGTGTGATCGTGGTGACTCAAGAAATTGGGTTTTACAAGAAATCGATAAACAGAAAGCGAGCTTAGAGTCTTTTCGTCATACACCGGGAGTAGATATAGAGTCTTTGGATAAAACGCTTTTACAATTGACCACTGTTGCCAAAAATCTCCAAACCTCTACCAAATTAGGTTTTTATGTAAGGGAGAATGAGTGGTTACTATCACTCAAAAATCGCTTCCTAACACCGGGTGGAACTTCTCCAATGGATTTTCCATCTTATACCGCTTGGTTAAATGGTAATGAGAGTGAAAGAGTGCGAGTCATTCAGCAGTTGATTGCACCATTTATGCCTATGTATGAAGCGATTACTCAATCGTTGCGAGTATTGCGTGAAGCAGCTTTGCCTAGCATGGAAAGTAGCAAAGACAATGGTGTATTTGAAAAAAGCATTGGTGGTAAGGTTTATCAAATGGCACGAGTTTGGTTGCCCAAAGGACAACGCATTTATCCTGAGATTAGTGGTAATAAGCACGTTATTATGATTCGCTTTTTTAGGATTAGTGAAAATTTCCGCCAACAACTTATTACAGAACCTCAAGGTTTTCGTATGGCATTGTGCCAAATTTAGTGTACTTACTTTACAAGACTGATAGAACTTACAAAAAGTTATAAGCATTTTGTTTCAATACATAGCTTTTTGTACAAAAAAACGTGAATATGGGTAAAAATATAATAGTTGCCTAATCAGTTTTTATGTATGCGTACCTTAATTAAAATTTTACTTTTATTAGTAGCAGTAATTGCAGCTTATTTTTGGTTTCAAAATAACCCTGACGTATGGAATAAATTGCTGGGGAAATCCCAAACAAACACAACCGTTACTGCGGATAACAAAACCTCAGTAGCTTCCTCGTCTGTGGGTAACAAAACAACGTCAGCAACAGGTGAGCGTAAGGCTCGTCAAGGTATGCAAGGTGCCGGTGCAATGAGTGTTGCTGTGAAAGTCATCAAGGCAGAGCATAAGTCAATTTCACAAGCGGTATCTAGTTTAGGTACTGTTGTACCATCTCAATCTGTCATCGTACGTAGCCAAGTTGATGGACCATTGCAGAAAATCCATTTTGAAGAAGGACAATTAGTCAAAAAAGGGGATTTGTTAGCAACGATTGACCCACGTCAATATGAAGCAGCACTTAATCAGGCAAAAGGGTCTTTACTTCAAAATCAGGCTAAATTAAATAATGCAAGACAAGACTTAAAACGTTATCAACTATTATTTAAACAAGATTCAATTGCTCGCCAACAAGTGGAGACACAACAGGCACTGGTGAATGAGTATGAGGGGTCGCAAAAGAGCCTACAAGCTGCTGTAGATCAAGCGGCTTTGAATCTTAGCTATACACAGATTAAAGCTCCAATTAGTGGACGTCTTGGGTTACGTACTGTGGACGTGGGAAATTTAATCTCAGCTAGTTCGACAGATGGATTAGTGACAATTACCGAGACTCAACCAATAGATGTTAGTTTTGCGATTGCTGAAAATTACATTCCAGCGGTAGCGAGTCAGTTTTATAACGGTAAAGCACTAAAAGTATTTATTTTTAATCGAGATAACTCAAAACAATTAGGTGAAGGGGTTCTCGTTTCCATGGATAATCAGGTAGATGCGACAACGGGAAGTGTTAAGTTAAAAGCGCGTTTCGACAATAAAGACTTTCAGCTATTTCCTAATCAATTTGTCAATGCCAAAATTATTATTGCTGAGCAAGAAGCTGCATTGGTGATTAGTAATGATGCGATTCAGTATGGTAATTTTGGTCCTTTTGTCTTTGTTGTTCAGCCTGATAATACCGTTAAAACTCAAAATCTTGTACTTGGTATTGTAGATAATGGTTTTACTCAAGTGGAATCAGGGCTAAGTGCTGATGAGCAAGTTGTTGTAGAAGGTCTTGACCGTTTACGTAATGGTTCCAAAGTTGAGATTCTCCCGTGAACATTTCTCGTCAATTTATTTTAAGACCAGTAGCCACCATTCTATTAATGATCGCCGTTGTGATTGGTGGTTTTTTGGCATATAAAAATTTAGCTGTTTCCGCTTTACCGCAAGTTGATTATCCAACTATTCAGGTAACGACACAGTATCCTGGTGCGAGCGCTGAGGTGATGGAATCTCTAGTGAGTAGCCCATTAGAAAAACAATTAGGGCAAATGCCAGGGCTTACATTAATGCGCTCATCAAGCTCTGCGGGTATCTCAGTGATTACCTTGCAGTTTTCTTTGACACTCTCTATGAGTGTTGCAGAGCAACAGGTTCAGGCGGCGATTAATGCAGCGAGTAATTTATTACCCTCAGACTTACCGAGTCCACCAGTATACAACAAGGTGAATCCAGCGGATACACCGGTGCTAACTTTGGCGATTACCTCTCATAGCTTGCCACTATACGAGGCGAGAGATTTAGTAGAGACTAGGATTGCTCAAAAGATTGCGCAGATTGACGGTGTAGGCTTATTAAGTATTTCTGGTGGGCAAAAACCTGCTATCCGCATTCAGGTAAATCCTCAGGCTTTAGCAAGTAATGGGTTAAGCCTAAATGATATTAAAACGGCAATTTCCAGTAATAATATTAATTCACCAACAGGTAATTTTGATGGTCCAAAGCGATCTACAACGATTTATACTGATGGACAATTAAGAAGTCCAGAGCAATATAAAAATATTATATTAACCTATCAAGACGGCGCTGCTTTGCGGCTACAAGATGTGGCACAAATCGTTAATGAGGCCGAGGATATTCGTCAGGCAGCATGGTATGGTACTGAGCCTGCTTTGTTATTGAATATTCAACGTCAGCCAAATGCAAATGTGATTGAGGTAGCAAGTAAAGTACAGGAAATGTTACCTGATTTACAAAAAAGCTTACCTCCTTCTATCGATATTGCTGTTGTGTCGGATCGCACTATTTCGGTCAAACAATCTATCTCGCATGTACAAACCGAAATGCTAATGGCGATTTTACTGGTGGTATTAGTCACATTTGTGTTTTTACATAGCTTTACCGCCACCTTTATTCCTTCTGTTGTTGTACCGCTTTCTATTATTGGTACATTTGGCATTATGTATTTTTTAGGCTTTAGCTTAAATAATTTATCATTGATGGCGCTTACGATTGCTACTGGTTTTGTGGTGGACGATGCGATTGTGATGATTGAAAATATTGCTAGGCATATTGAAGAGGGTGAGCGTCCACTTGCTGCTGCTCTAAAAGGGGCTCAGGAAATTGGTTTTACATTGGTATCGTTGACGATTTCATTAATTGCGGTATTAATTCCATTGTTATTCATGGGCGATGTTATTGGTCGATTATTTAAAGAATTTGCGGTTACTTTAGCGGTAGCTATTTTAATTTCATTAGCTATTTCTTTGACACTAACCCCCATGCTATGTGCGCGATTGTTAAAGTCACATACGGAAAACGCACAGGGGTCTATTTCTAAAATTTTAAGTAATATGATTGATAAGCTTATTCATCTGTATGATAAGGCTTTACAAGTAGTGTTACGCCATCAATTGATTACTTTAGCAGTTGCTATAGCTACCTTAGTATTTACAGCATTATTATATATTGTTGTTCCCAAAGGTTTTTTCCCTGCTCAAGATGCCGGAATGATACAGATTGTCACTGAAGCACCTCAATCTTCTTCATTTAAACAAATGTCCGAACGACAATTAAAAGTAGTAGAGCAGTTATTAAAAGATCCTGATGTGGCTAGTGTGTCTTCTTTTGTGGGTGTTGATAGCAATAATTCAACATTGAATACGGGCAGAATTTTAGTGCAATTACATACAGATCAAGAGCGAGATTCTGTGCAAGAGGTGATGGCGCGGTTCCAACAATTATTGCAGCAAAATACTGGTATTCAAGTTTTTATGCAAGCTGTTCAAGATCTTACGATTGATACGCAAGTCTCTAGGACTCAATATCAAATGACCTTGAGTTCAGTCGATGAGCAGTTACTCAAAGAGTGGGTGCCTATATTGGTAGAGCGGTTAAAAGGATTGCCGGGTTTATGGGGTGTCACGGATAATTTCCAGACAAATGGTTTACAAGTTAATGTTGATGTTGATAGAGAAGCTGCTAGTCGCTTAGGTATTTCTATGTCAGAGATTGAGGAGGCGCTTTATAATGCTTATGGGCAGCGCTTAATTTCGACAATTTTTACCCAATCAGCACAATATCGAGTTATTCTGGAGGTAGCACCAGAGTTTAGACAATCTCCAGATAGCCTAGCATCAATCTATGTGACCGGTACTAATGGTGTTGTCCAATTGGATAAGGTAGCGAAGATTTCTCAAAGTCAAGCACAGTTAGAAAAGCAACGACTTAACCAATTCCCTTCAGCGTTGATTTCATTTAATATCTCTGACGGTTATTCATTGTCAGAAATGGTAGATGAAATTTATGCACAAGCAGCAGATATTCATTTGCCAGCTAGTGTTCAATTGCAGCTACAAGGGGCAGCTCAAGCGTTTGAAGGCTCTTTAACCAATACGCTATGGCTATTATTAGCAGCAGTGTTTACGATGTATATCGTATTAGGCGTATTGTATGAAAGCTATATTCATCCTATTACGATTTTATCAACATTACCTTCTGCCGCGGTTGGTGCTTTATTAGCGTTGATATTTACTGGCAAAGAGCTAGATATGATCGGCATTATAGGGATTATTTTGCTGATTGGTATTGTGAAGAAAAATGCAATTATGATGATTGACTTTGCTTTACATGCAGAAAGAGAGCAAGGTTTATCACCTCAAGAAGCGATTTATAAAGCCGCACTATTGCGTTTTAGACCTATTATGATGACAACCTTAGCCGCTTTATTTGGTGCTGTGCCATTAATGCTATCAACAGGTATGGGTGCAGAATTGCGAGCACCATTAGGGTTGGTGATGGTTGGTGGGTTACTCTGCAGTCAGTTATTGACTATTTTTACAACACCAGTTATTTATTTATTCTTCCATCGTTTTCAAAAAAGTGAGTCAACTAGAGTGGTAGAGGAATGAGTATATCAACGCCTTTCATCAAAAGACCTATTGCTACCACACTTTTAGCGTTGGCATTAAGTGTGATGGGAGTGCTGAGCTATTTTCTTTTGCCAGTTGCTCCTTTGCCCAATATGTCTATTCCTATGATTTTTGTACAAGCATCCTTATCTGGTGCTAGTGCAGAAACTATGGCGAGTAGTGTTGCGACGCCTTTGGAGAGGGCCTTGGGAGGTATTTCTGGATTAAGCTCTATGAGTTCTAATAGCTCTGAAGGGAGTATGAGAATTTTCCTAGAGTTTGATTTTAATAAAAATATTGATGAGGCAGCTCAAGAGGTACAAGGAGCGATTAATGCAGCTAGACCATTAATGCCTAGTAGTATGCGTACGCCACCGTCATTTAAAAAATTAAACCCATCTTCCATGCCTATTATGGCGTTGGCATTAACGTCAGAAACTCATGACCAAGGGCAGTTATATGACTTGGCAAGTACTATTCTTACACAAAAACTAGCGCAAATTGAAGGGGTAGGTGAGGTCTCTTTAGGGGGAAGTTCTCTACCTGCGGTGCGTATTGACTTAAATCCTTTTACTATGAGTGCGTATGGGGTTAGTCTGAGTGAAGTACGAGAGGCTATTAATCAAACTAATACACTAAATCCAACAGGTCTTTTGGAAAATGACCAGTATCGTTGGCAAATTAAAACAAATGGTAAGTTAAGCAAAGCTAATGACTTTAGAGACTTGATTATTCGTTGGCAAAATCAAAATGCTTTAAGATTAAAAGATATTGCTAATGTATATGACTATATTGAAAGCGAATTTAATAACGGTTTTTATAATGATCAAAAAGCCATTAACGTATTAATTCGACGAGAGTCTAGTGCCAATATTATTAAAACGGTTGATAGCATTAAAGCAAGCTTACCTGAACTGCAGGCCTTATTACCAAGTACAGTAAATCTCACGGTTGTGCAAGATCGTAGTCCGAGTATCCGTGCTACTTTACATGAGGCGGAGGTGACCTTAATCGTTGCGGTGATATTAGTGATATTGGTGGTTTTGGTATTTTTAGGTAGATGGAGGGCTACACTTATTCCAGCTATCAGTGTCCCGGTATCATTATTAGGTACCTTTATTGCGATTTATTTTTTAGGTTACTCATTAAATACTATTTCGCTAATGGCATTGATTGTCGCTACAGGCTTTGTGGTGGATGACTCTATTGTTGTTTTAGAAAATATTATGCGGCATATTGAAGCAGGTGAAAAACCATTATCTGCTTCATTAAAAGGCGCAGCGGAGGTAGGTTTTACGGTACTCAGTATGAGTCTCTCATTGATTGCTGTATTTATCCCTTTGTTATTTATGAATAATTTGCTAGGGGTGTTATTTAAAGAGTTTGCGGTTACGTTATCCGTATCTATTTTGGTCTCTTTATTGATTTCTTTAACCTTAACACCTAGTCTATGTGCGCGTTGGCTAACAGCTCAGGAAGAGGAACGAGCTAAACCTATTTTTTTTCAGAGCTTTGATAAGCTTTTTAATGTTATTCAAAAGCTCTATGGTAAAACCCTAGCTATTGCTTTAAAGTTCAAGTTTATTACCCTTTTTGTATTTATAGGAACGATAGCACTAAACGTGTATATGTTTGTGATAGTCCCGAAAGGAATGTTTCCGACCCAAGATACAGGGGTGATTATGGGATTTTTTAGGGTGGATCAAGGGACATCGTTCCAAGCGATGGTGCCTAAATTAGATTACTACCGTAAAATAATTCTAGCTGATCCTAATGTCGAAACAGTAATGGGCTATGCTGGAGGACGAGGTGGTACAAATAGTAGTTTTTTAATGATTCAGCTTAAGCCAGTTAAGGATCGTGAAAAGGGAGCCCAAGAAGTTATCAATGGCTTGCGACAAAAATTTGGCAAAGTGGCTGGAGCCCAAATTTCTTTGGTGGTACAACAGGATATTCGTGCTGGTGGTGGACCTCCTGGTGGTTCGACAGGCTCTTATGATTTATTACTAAAAGCGAGTGATTTAATCGTTTTACGAGAATGGACGCCCAAAGTCAAAACAGCACTGGAAGCACTACCTGAGCTAACTGATGTGATGCAGGGTACACAAGATAGTGGACGTAGAGTTGAGCTAAAAATTAATCGTGAAGCGGCACAACGGCTAGGGGTTAGTATGAATTTGATTACTAATACACTGGGTAGTTTATTTGGGAGTGCTCAAGTCTCGGTTCTCTATGGATCACTTAATCAGTATTATGTGATTATGAGTGCAGCAAGAGAGTTTTCACAAGACCCTAATGTACTTAAAGAAATTACCTTAATCACGGCAGACGGTAAGGCTGTTCCACTTAGTGCTGTGACAGAGTTTACGACTAGTGCAGCACCATTGGGTGTACGACATCAAGGGTTGATGGTATCTGATTCTGTTTCCTATAATTTGGCAGAAGGGGTTCAATTAGAAACAGCCATGAAAGCCATTGATAAAGCGTTGGAAAGAGTATCGCTACCTACTAATCTTATTCAAGCTGAGGCGAGTGGTACATCACAATTGCTACAACAAAGTACACAGCAACAGCCGTTCTTATTCTTGGCAGCGATTATTGTAATGTATTTGGTGCTAGGAATTTTATATGAAAGTTTCGTGTTGCCATTGACGATTCTATCGACTTTGCCTTCAGCAGGGTTAGGAGCTCTGATGGCATTGATGCTAGTTGATATGGAGTTTTCTCTAATAGCCTTGATTGGGGTATTCTTATTGATTGGGATTGTGAAAAAAAATGCCATTATGATGGTAGATTTTGCTGTTAGTCGAGAAAGGGAATTGGCTATGTCACCTGAGCAAGCGATTCATGAGGCTTGCTTAGTGCGTTTTCGTCCTATTATGATGACGACAATAGCAGCTATCTTTGGTGCTGTGCCATTGATTGTCGCTACTGGTGCAGGTGTGGAGATGCGTCAACCTTTAGGTGTCACTATTGTGGGTGGATTAATTTTGAGTCAATTATTAACACTATATTCAACACCAGTCATTTATTTATTATTAGATAAAATGCGTCACCGGTTTATCAAAAAAAGCACCTAATTGTTTTTGTAAAGGTTTATCAATGATAGTGAAAAAAATCAGTATTATTCTCCTAAGTGGTTTGTTATCAGCCTGTGCAGTAGGACCTGATTATAAACAAGCCCCTGAAATTGAAATGGGTGAAAATTACAAAGCGACTACCTTTAAAGACTGGCAACAAACGGCAACGGATAGTTTAAACAGAGGCGCTTGGTGGGAGCGTTTTCAAGATACTCAGTTAAATCAATTAGTTCAAGAGCTAAATACCCATAACTATCAACTAGAACAGGCTTTGGCAAATTATGATGCAGCGCTAGCAACGATGAAAAGTGCTCAAGCCTCTTTGTTTCCTACTGTAAGTTCCGGTGCAAGTTATACCAAATCTGGTGGTAATCAGCAAAATAGTACTAATGCTTATTCAGCGACAGGAACAATTGCTTGGGAAGCTGATTTATGGGGAAAGGTACGTCGCCAAGTTGAGTCTAAACAGTATTCTGTCCAAGCCAGTGCGGCCGATATTGCCGATACAAAATTAAGTTTACAAGCTCAACTCGTTAAAGCATATATTGCCTTGCGTATGACGGATGAACAGCAAAAACTACTTAATCAAATAGTGGCTACTTATGAAAAATCGGTCAAAACAAATCAAAATCGTTATGATCAGGGTGTGGCGGCTAGGGCAGATGTGGTGGCTGCTACGGCGCAATTGGAAAATGCTAGAGCTCAGGCGATTAGTTTGCGTTCAACAAGGCAGCAATATGAAAGTGCTATTGCGGTTTTGTTAGGAAAGGCACCAACGTTATTTACCTTAAGTCCTACAACATTTAACTTAACTATGCCTAGTATCCCATTATCTGTACCATCAGCTCTATTGCTACAGCGCCCAGATATTTATTCAGCCGAGCGTTCAGTGGCTGCTGCAAATGCGGAAATTGGTGTAGCAAAAGCAGCATGGTTTCCTACATTAAGTTTAAGTGCGAGTGGAGGATTGCAGCATAGTAATTTTGCTGATTGGATTGCTGCACCCTTGAATTTTTGGTCTTTGGGTCCCCAGTTAGCGTTAAGTATTTTAGATGGTGGTGCTAGAAGAGCGGCTATTGCCACAAGTGAAGTCAATTACCGTGCAACAGTAGCTAACTATCGACAAACAGTAGTGACGGCATTAAAAGAAGTGGAAGATAATTTAACATTGATGTCTGTGTTAAAAGATCAGGATGCTGTTCAGCAAAGAGCCTTAGTGGCGGCTAGAGAATCACTAAAAATTACACGCAATCAATACCAAGCAGGTTTGGTTGATTATCTCAGTGTTTCACAGGTAGAACAGAGTACGTATAATACAGAAATTAGTGCGTTAGAATTAAAAAGTCAGCGCTTACAAGCTGCCGTTGATCTGATAATGGCGCTAGGAGGTGGATGGTCTGTACCAAATCCGGGAACCATCTCTACATCATTAACGACACAATAGAATGAGAAGAAAATATGCCTTTTTATAAATGCAAAGAAAAACAGCCTCTAACATTTGATCAAGAAGAAATTGTGAAAGGCTTGCGTGAGGTACGTCAAAAATGGCGTGCGTCGCAAAATCGCTTGAACGAAGAAGGTGGTCGTCACCTTCCGTCTCCTAGTGCGATTGATGATGCTGTTAAACAGCTAAGTGGTGCATTATTCCCGATGCGACTAGGGCCAGATGATTTAGTCCATGAAAATGAGGATTTTTATGTGGGCTATACTATTGGTCTTGCATTGAGTGCCTTATTGGCACAAATTGAATTGGAAGTACGACATCATTATCGTGATGATCAACATCACACTCCGGAAGAAATCAAGGATCAGGCCTCCTGTATTGTTCGTGCGTTTGCTAAAAAGTTACCAGAGATTCGTTCGCTCTTAGACAGTGATGTGTTGGCCGCTTATGCAGGTGACCCTGCGGCACAAAGTGTAGATGAGGTATTGCTTTGCTATCCTGGTATTCAAGCCATGATTTACCATCGTATTGCACATGAATTTTATAAATTAGGTGCTACGCTTACCGCGCGTATCATTGCTGAAATATCACATAGTGCAACAGGGATTGATATTCACCCTGGTGCAACTATTGGTGCGGGATTTTTTATCGATCATGGTACGGGAGTTGTTATTGGTGAGACGGCGATTATCGGTCGTAATGTCAGGGTATATCAAGCTGTGACCTTAGGGGCTAAGAGCTTCCCAGCAAATGAGGATGGTAGTCTTCATAAAGGGCTTGCTCGTCATCCTATCGTAGAAGATGATGTCGTTATTTATGCGGGAGCAACGATTCTAGGACGAATTACGATAGGTAAAGGAGCTGTTGTTGGTGGTAATACATGGGTAACAAATGACGTGCCAGCAGGAGAGTTTGTGCGTATTGTGAGCTCACATTCAAAGCATTGTGATTTTTAGCTGAGAGTGGTGTAAGAGTGACAATTATGCCCACCTATGGTAGCTCCATTAGGCTATATTCCTTTAAAACGAATAATACACTTGTATTACAAGTGCGGGAGAGGGTAAATGACGACAATCAGTTTGAGAGCGACGGATACTGAGAGGAAATTAATCAGAGATATAGCGAAATTACATGGTAAAACCATATCTCAGTATATTAAAGATGTTGTGCTGGATCGTATCGAAGATGAATATGACCTCAAGGCTTATGATGATGCTTTAACAGAGTTTAAGCGAAACCCGGTCGCTTATTCTTTAGAAGAAATTAAAAAGCGCCATGGTTTATAAACTCCTTTTTTCAGAGCGGTTTGATAGACAATTTAGTAAATCGGATAAATCAGTACAAAAACTACTGATAGCATGGTTTCAGAAAAACATAGAACAGACTGATAATCCTAGGCAGCATGTAAGGCTTCAAGCCATAATCGTTCCGAACAATGGCGTTATAGAATAGGCGCTTATCGAGTTATATGTGATATCCAAGACAAAGAGTTAGTCGTACTAGCCTTGGAAGTAGGGCATAGAAAAAACGTGTATATATAAATAAAGGAAGTAATGTTGACCGTATTGGATCGCCTTATTTTTTTGAGGGAAAATCTAGTATACACTTACTGAATATTTAACCATTAAGGCTATATCTTGCAAGGAGCGATAGAGGCTATAAAATTGTTTAGAGTTGAGTTTTATTACTTGATAAATATTTATATGTTGTATGCTATTCTATTCCATGGCGTTTCATACGCTACAGTCCATAATAGAATTGATTGTATCTTTTTTACAAAAAAAGAAAATAAATGAATAAAACACTTGATTATATAACGGCGATTGATCAAAATTGCCTGCCTGCCTGCCTGCCTGCCTGCCTAGGGTAGGTTTTTCTTACTCTACATTTTTCAGTATCGTACGATTAGATTCTTTAGTTTTTTATAAAACTAGCTGCATGGAGGAGTTATCCCATGCAAGTTAAGTCTAAGCAAAGAGTAACAGATCACGGAGAGGTTTTTACAAGTGAGCGTGAAGTTAACGCAATGCTTAACCTTGTAGGGAGTCAAGTTGAAAACCCTGAGAAAACGTTTTTAGAACCAGCTTGTGGAAATGGGAATTTCTTAACTGAAATTCTTAGGCGAAAGCTAGAGGCTGTATCGAGAAAGCACAAAAAAAATCAATATGAGTATGAACACCAGTCGCTTATTGCATTGGGTAGTATCTATGGTATTGATCTACTTATTGATAATATAAATGATTGTAGAGACAGACTATTTGAAATTTTTAAACAAGCCTACGTCAAACAATACCCCAATACTTTTCAACAATCATGTCTACGTTCTGCTCGGTACATTTTATCCTGCAATATATTGCAAGGTAATGCACTGACACTCAAATCAGTTGATGGTGAAAATAACATTATTTTTGCTGAGTGGAAAGCTGTTAATGGAAGTTTTATACAACGCCGAGACTATATTTTCTCTGATTTAGTCAATAAGTATAGTGAAAGAGATATGCCTTTATTTTCTGATTTAGGTGTTGAGTCTTTTATTCCTAATCCTAGTAGAAATGATTATCGTCCAACACATTTTTTGGAGTTGGGCAATGACTAATATTTCCCATATTTTATATAACCCAGATGTTCTAAATTGTTTAGCAAACTTATCAAATGATGAGGTATTTACTCCTCCAGAGATTGTTAATCAAATGCTAGATACTTTGCCTAATAATTTATGGGGAAATCCTAATGCAAAGTTTTTGGATCCAGTTTGTAAATCCGGGGTTTTTCTTAGAGAGATAGCAAAAAGATTAAATAAAGGTTTAGAAGGAAAAATTCCTGATTTACAACAAAGAATAAATCATATTTTTAGTCAACAGCTTTATGGTCTGGCAATTACAGAGATGACAGCGCTACTTTCTAGGAGAAGTGTGTATTGCGCAAAAAATGCAGCAAGTGCTTTATCAGTCTGTACTGATTTTGAGGATAATCAAGGAAATATTTATTTTCAGAAAATACCTCATACATGGGAGGGTACTACATGTAAAGAGTGTGGTGCGAGTAGGAGTGTTTATGAGCGAGAAGAGGAAGAATTAGAAAATCATGCTTATGTTTTTATTCATAAAGGATATGCACAAAAAGTACTAGGATTAGAAAAGATGAAGTTTGATGTCATTATTGGTAATCCCCCTTATCAACTTAGTGATGGTGGGGCACAGGCAAGTGCTAAGCCGATTTATCATTTATTTGTGGAACAAGCAAAAAAATTACACCCAGATTATTTAGTGATGATTACCCCATCACGTTGGTTTGCTGGGGGGCGGGGGTTAGAGGAATTCAGAAGTCAAATGCTAATGGATAGACATATTAAGGAGCTTTATGATTATCCTGATTCAACAGATTGTTTTCCGGGGGTGAGTATTGAGGGTGGTGTAAGTTACTTTTTATGGGATAAACAATACCAAGGAGATTGTATTGTAAAAACCTTAGAGAAAGGTAATGTTATTTCAGAAATGAAGCGTCCATTAAAAGAGAATAATATTGAAACATTTATTAGGTATAACGATGCAATAGCTATTCTTAGAAAAGTCCAGTATTTTGAAACAAAAAGTTTTATGGATATTGTAAGTGCTGGGAAACCATTTGGGTTAAGGACTTTCTTTTTAGGAGCCACAGAACCATATGAAAATGATTCAATTTTAATTTATCAAAATGGTGGAATAGGGTATGTTAGACGCACAGAGGTTATTACAAATGCGAACCTAATTGATGCTCATAAAGTTTATATTACATATGCTTATGGTATGGGGAATAATGAGCCTTATCAAGTAATAAATAAACCATTTTATGGAAAACCAGGTAGTTGCTGTACAGAGACTTATCTTGTTATTGGTCCATTTGAGAATGAGATGATTTGTAATAATGTGATGAGTTATATGGCAACATGTTTTTTTAGGTTTTTGGTCTTACTAAAAAAGAATACTCAGCACGGTACAAAAAAAGTTTATGAACTTGTTCCTCAACAAGATTTTTCTAAGCCTTGGACGGATCGTGAATTGTATGAAAAATATGCATTAACAGAAAGAGAAATTGCTTTTATTGAAAAAATGGTACGCCCAATGGAGTTGGATAATGTCTAGAAGGACGATTTATTATCTAAAAAGAAATAATATTTATTTTCCAACGAAAACAGCTTTTCAAAAACATCTTAAAGATATTCGTAATCGAGCAAAGCAAAATTTTAATGGTGAAATATTAGACAAAAATGATCTGAATGATTTAAAAGATTTTATTGAGGATTTTTCTGATAAAAGAGATTATCTTTGCCAGAATATTGATATCAGTAAATGTCATTTTATTATTAGAAAATCACCAAATTATTCTACAGATTGTTTGTATGTCATAGATAAAAACACAGGATTTGAGGAGCAAATTAGTACAACAAGATTTGGAAACCCACCTTCTGATTTAGAAAATTTTTGTAAGTGCTTAAGGTACGCCATCCGCAATGACAAATTACAAAAAAGACAAATTTATGCAGACAGGGAAGGTAAACGTATTGATCAGGTTGATCTGTGGCATGTTGATCCAAATTTTAAAGAGCTTGTGGCGGAGTTTCAAGCATTGCAAGGTTTAGATGATTTGAGTGTTGTGGTAACACCAAATATAGGGCAACATAATGTCCCAGAGTTATTACCAGACTATCAATATCTTGAAAATGAATTCTTAGATTTCTATAAAAATAGAGTGACAGCTTATGAGTTGCGAACTAGGAGGTAAGTAATGGAATCTGATCCAGAAATTAGTGTAGAAATGGATGATGATAAAACCAGTTTTGCTAAATTAGCAAAACCACGTATCTATGCGTATAGTGACATCCATTATAAAGGTTACTTAAAAATTGGCTATACCTCTAAATCAGTTATTGATCGTGTAAAAGCACAATACCCTATTACTACGCCAGAGCAATCATGGAAAATAGAATTAGATAAATTTGCTGTGAGAGATGATGGTGGATTATTTAAAGATTATGATGTGCATCGTGTTTTAGAGTCAAAAGGTATTAAAAGAGTTCGCGGTGAGTGGTTTGAGTGTACGGTTGATGATGTTGAAAATGCTATTCTTGAGCTAAAAACAGGTCAGCAATTAGAACCTAATCGTAGGTTTGATTTTGGTATGAGACCAGAGCAGGAACAAGCCGTAAAAAAAACAATCGCTTATTTCGAAGCATTAAAAAAAGAGAATAGTAATATAACACCTCATTTTCTATGGAATGCAAAAATGAGGTTTGGTAAAACATTTGCAACTTATCAATTAGCCAAAAAAATGGCATGGAAAAAAGTACTAATACTTACATTTAAACCTGCTGTTCAAAATGCATGGCAAGAGGATTTAAAGTCTCATATTGATTTTGTTGATTGGCAGTTTGTTGTGCGTAATGGATTAACTTATGAGGCGTGCGATAAGAGTAAACCAATTGTTTGCTTTGCTTCTTTCCAGGACTTTTTAGGTAAATCTAGATCTGGTGGTATTAAATTAAAAAATCAATGGGCTCATGAGATTAATTGGGATTGTGTAGTTTTTGACGAGTACCATTATGGAGCATGGAGAGAAACAGCAAGGGATTTATTTGAGGGGGAGGATGAGCAAGAAAGGCTTTTTGCGCAGAGTAAAGATTTAATAGAATTTGAAGAGGAAAATTTACCAATAACTACTAATCATTATTTATACCTTTCAGGTACTCCGTTTAGAGCAATGTCATCAGGAGAGTTTATTGAAGAGCAAATTTTTAATTGGACGTATTCTGATGAGCAAAAGGCTAAAAAGGAGTGGCTTGGAGAAAATAATCCTTATGATGCACTTCCTGAAATGGTGATGATGACATATCAATTGCCTGATTCTGTGCGTAGTATTGCATTGAGAGGAGAATATAATGAATTTGATTTAAATGAGTTTTTCTCTGCTACAGGTGCTGATGATCATGCCAAATTTCAACATGAAAATGAGGTACAAAAGTGGTTGGATTTTATACAGAATAAACTTAGTGAATTAAATATAGATACGCTTAGAATGGGTAAAACTAAACCTCCAATGCCTTTCTCTGATGTAGACTTGATGTCTAGTTTATTACATACCTTTTGGTTTTTACCTAATGTAGCAAGTTGTTATGCAATGAGGAATTTATTGAGAAGAGAGTGCAATCAGTTCTTTTCTCAATATCAGATTGTGGTAGCTGCTGGAAGTAGAGCTGGGGTTGGCATAGAGGCACTACCGCCTGTAAAAGAGGCAATGGGAGACAATCCACTTGAGACAAAAAGTATTACGCTTTCTTGTGGGAAGTTAACGACAGGAGTATCAGTTTCTCCTTGGGCGGGTATTTTTATGTTGAGAAATATGTCTAGTCCAGAGACTTATTTCCAGGCGGCATTTAGAGTGCAAACGCCATGGGTACTTAGAGGGAATGACTGTAATGATCCAAATAATGAAGAGATAGTAAAAAAACAATGTTATGTTTTTGATTTTGCTCCAGATAGAGCGTTGCGTCAAATATCAGATTATAGTTGTCGTTTAGATACTGAAAATAGTAATCCAGAACAGAAAGTGGCTGAGTTTATTCGCTTTTTACCTGTGCTGGCATATGATGGAAGTTCTATGCGAAAGATTGATGCTAGTGGCATTTTAGATATAGCGATGAGTGGTACAACAGCAACCATGTTAGCTAAACGTTGGGAAAGTGCTCTTTTAGTTAATGTTGACAATGCAACGCTACAAAGACTAATCAATAATGAAGATGCAATGCGAGCATTGATGAAAATAGAAGGGTTTCGTAGTTTAAATCAAGATATTACAACAATCATTAATAAGTCTGATGCAGTGAAAAAAGTTAGACAAGAAAAAGGGGATAATATAACCCAAGTAGAAAAGAAACAATTAGATAAGGAAGAGAAAGAATATAAAAGTTTGCGTAAAAAAATTCAAGAGAAATTGATTAAATTTGCAACGCGGATTCCTGTGTTTATGTATCTTTCAGATTATCGAGAACACTGTCTAAGGGATGTTATTACAAAATTAGAACCTGATTTGTTTTATAGGGTAACAGGGCTTACGCAAGATGATTTTGAGCTTTTGGCACGTCTAAATGTATTTAATGAGTCTTTAATGAACGATGCTGTGTATAAATTTAGACGTTATGAGGATTCAAGCCTATCCTATACTGGTATTGATAGGAATCAAAATAATTCTGTAGGGTTATATACAACAGTACTCTCAAGAGAAGATTCTTTAAATTATTAAATTGACAAAGCGCATCAATACCAGTGATGTGGGTTTGTTGCTTCTTAACGAGTTGATACTCAAAGCTGCTATCTCTATCGTAAGCGTCCGGTGAACACATGTATTCATTCCTGCTAAATTGCGCGACACTATGGTTTTGTGTATGTTAGGAGAAATCAATGCCGTCTTTAATGCGTATCGAGACCGCCCAACGAGTGGGAATTCAAGAGCAAGCGTCTAGCCTACTGGCACTAGATAAAATCATCCTGGTGAGTGAGGCGACAGATTTACGAGCGGGGATGGATACCTTGCGCACTAAGGCAATTCAGCGCTTTGGTCAGGTGGCACCTCACGAAGCCTATGTGTTTATGAATCGCACGCACACGCTTCTTAAATTACTCATGCACGATGCGATGGGGTCGTGGCTATGTGTTCGTCGACTACATGAAGGACGCTTTCACGGTGCAGGCTCACGGATGAATCCGGCACTGTCAGCAGAACAACTGCAGGCCTTAGCCTTGGGGCTGCCTTGGCATCGTTTAGGTGAAGCCGGTATCTATCGTTATTGTTAGTTTGATCGTGAGCTAAGTGGGGCGATCTTGTCAATTAGGTATTCTCGGGATCGCTTATTTTATCGGCATAAGGCATACTACGTCTTATGCCGAATTCTTTTGCTTTTCTTTCCTCTGATTTATCCCAGTTAACTGCTGAGCAGTTGCGCGAACTCGTGCTGCAACAACAAGCCTTAATTGCTCAACAAGACGCATTGATTGTAAAAAAAGCAGCACAGGTGGAAGAAAAGGATCTGGCCTATCGTCGTGTTCTGAGCGCTTACGAACAAGTGAAGATGGAGTTGGCGATCTTAAGACGTATCAACTTTGCTAAACGTAGCGAACAGCTCCCTGACCTACAAGCGAAACTTTTTGAAGATGACGCCCATGAGGATTTGGCTGAGCTAGAAACGATGTTAGACAACATCGGTCAGCAATTAACGTCCATGAGTGGTCAAGAGCACACACCTCGCACACCGTCTCGTATGCGTTTGCCGGCGGAATTGCCCTCGGTGGATATTCATTATACGTTGGAAAGCACGACCTGTGGTTGTGGTGCTGAGATGCGTCATCTTGGGGATGAGGTGAGTCAGAAACTGGATTATGTGCCCGGTACTTTTAGCGTGGAGAATCACATTCATCCGAAATACGTGTGTGATTGTTGCAAGACTCTCAATCAAGCGCCGGTACCTCCTCACATCATTGATAAGGGGTTGGCAACGACCGGACTGCTGGCGACAGTACTGATCATGAAGTATGCTGACCATCTGCCGTTGCACCGTCAAGAAGCCATCTTTGAGCGCAGCGGTGTACGCATTGCCCGTTCTACGCTGGCGGATTGGGTAGGCACCTGTGGCGCACAGTTACAACCGCTCGTTGATGCTTTACGCCAAGAGGTGCTCTCGCATTCGGTATTGCATGCCGATGAGACCCCCATCACTTACATGCACCATAAAAAGGGCAAAACGCAACGTGGTTATTTCTGGGTCTATGCCCCGGGTGCTTATGAGCAGATGAAAGCGGTGATTTATGACTTTAAGCCAGGTCGCTCAGGCGCTCATGCCCGCGAATTCTTAGGCGATTAGTCTGATGTGTGATGATTACGCCGGTTATAAAGCCCTCTTTGCCGATGAGCAAGTGATTGAGGGGGGATGTTGGGCGCATGCGCGTCGCAAATTCCACGATATTTACCAAGCCAACGGCAGCTCAGTGGCTGAACAGGCCTTACAACAAATCCAACGACTTTATCACTACGAGGCCGAGGCCAGGAACTTAAGTCCACCGGAGCGATTAGCCCATCGACAACGCCACATGGAGCCGGCACTTAAGCAATTAGAAAGGGGGTTGCGTAGTCAGTTTGAGCTGGTGCCGCCGAACTCGGCGATCGCCAAAGCCATTCGTTACAGCCTGAACAATTGGCTTGCCTTGACGCGCCTCTTGGAAGACGCTCAACTGCCGATGGATAATAATGCGGTAGAGAATTTGATACGTCCACTCGCGATTGGTCGCAAGAATTGGCTCTTTGTAGGTTCAGAGAAAGCGGGTCGACGTGCGGCTGCGGTGATGTCGTTAATTCAATCGGCTAAGCTCAATGGCCATGACCCTTATGCTTACCTTAAGGATGTGTTGGAACGATTGCCGACACAGAAAGCGAAGGACATTGCTGAGCTTCTGCCTCATCGTTGGCAAGCGCCAAACGACACCAAGAATTAACACAATGCCCCGACAAAATCGGGGCATTGAACGTTTAAAAACGGAAGTCAATCGGAGTTCACCGGACGCTTACTCTCTATCCACTAAAGGTTCAATTTGGAGCTCGCCAAGTTCTGTGACAATGGTTTTGCTCATTTTGCCATTGCGTCTGTTGGTTTGCTCAGATTTCTCGTGTTTAGCATAGGTGTTCTTTCATCTATGCTATTCCTTTTTAGTTGGCCAACCATGTGAGTTGTGCTAACTCATTTAGTTTGTCTGTCATTGCTTATTCTCCTATCTAGGGGATTTATAAGCAGTTACACAGTTTTAGGGAAAGTCTCTGAGAGACAGTCGCATATGTTTGGATTCTTAAAATTTTCTATTACTTTAAACGGACTTACTTAATTCCACCACATAATCAATGAGCTGAGGATTATGTTGGCGTATTTTCCACAAATCGTATTCCGCTTGCATATTTAGCCAATAGTTTGGACTTGTATTCAGCCCCTTTGCTAATCGTAGAGCAGTTTCTGCTGTAATAGCTGTTTTACCGTGTAATATACGAGATAAAGATACTCGAGAAATACCTAATTTTTGTGCAGCTTCAGTAACGGTGATTCCTTCGAGGTATTCTTGTAAGACTTCTCCAGGATGCGCTGGATTAAACATAATATATTCCTTAGTGATAATTTTGATAGTCAACAATCTCTGCGTTACCATCTTGAAATTTAAAGGTTATTCGCCAACTTCCATTAACAGAAACCGCCCAATGCCCTTTTAAATTTTTATGTAATGAATGTAAGTTCCAATGAGGAGCATTCATATCATTGGGATTATTAGCATTGTTTAATGCTGTTAATAATAGGCGTAATTTAGTTGCATGGCGCGCTTGTATGCCTCTAGTTGAGCCAGTTCTAAAAAATAGTGGTTAAAAGACACTATCATTCTTTACACCTTTTACATGTTAACAGTGTACAAAAATACCCTTTTTTTGTAAAGACTAAGGATACACTTTTGAATGGATGTTCTAAACATGCCAAGTTTTTGATGTAAAAAACTTGATAAAATCCATAGAGGATATCATCTCAGTTATCTCTTTTTTGTCAATCTGGAAGTGTGACAATTATGCCTACCTAACCCCTCATAAACGCCACACCATGAGCCCCATGTTCTCGTGCTTTTTCTAAGCGATTAATAGATTGCCCGCCAATGGCAAAAACAGGTCGTCCTGCTTCTTGAGCAAATTGTTGAAATTGTTCCCAACCTAGGGGCGTCTGATTAGGGTGTGAGGGAGTAGCTTCTACATGACCTAGTACGACAAAGTCTGCATTAAGAACATTTGCATAAAGAATATCGGCAAGATGGTGGCAAGATATTCCTAGCAGCTTATCGCTAGGAATAGGGCGTTCCTCTAATTGAACAGCATCTTGAGCACGTAATTGTACACCGTCAGCCAATGCCCACCATGCACGAGGATGAATACTATTGACTAATAGCTTTGCACCGTGTGCATGGCATTTCGCTAGCATTGCGTCAAAGAGTGCTTTGAGTGACGTACTACCTACACCGTCATGCCATGTAGGCTCTCGGAATTGAAATAGTTTTACGCCTTGCGCCAATAACTGTTCAAATCGTTGCCAGTAAGCTTCTTGTTGATCAGGATTGTCAAAATGACTAATCGCATAGGCTTCTGGAATGTTAAGCCATTTAAGAGGATCTACAGAGGCAGGAAGTAGTTCACCAAGTTCATGTGCTTTTTCTGGTGTTGTCCATGCAAACGCTTGTTGTTCTAGCCCACGGACTTCTCCAGTCCAAGTGTATACTCGTCGGAAAGAAAGCTCCACAGTGGTTTTTGGGTACTCATAGGTAAAATGCATCCATGGATAAGAATCCCCAATATGAATATCTAATTCTTCTTTTAATTCACGAGCCAGTGCTTGATGCTCCGTTTCGCCTGATTCTATTTTCCCTCCAGGAAATTCCCACCAACCTGCCCAAGGCTTACCCTCTGGGCGCTGTGCTAATAGAACTTGACCTTGGGGGTTGAGGACTACCCCGACAGCGACATGAATAAATGGTTTGTTCATAGTGACTCCGGAGAGTGATCAGAATCAATGGAAGACGTTAACGCTGGATTGGTAACTCCCGTAGATTTTGGTGCATGACTGGTAGATGTTGATTGATCATTTTCTAAACCCATATGTCTTGCTGTCCAATCCCGAGCAAAGTGCTTTGCCACTCGACCAGAACGAGAACCGCGTTGAATTGCCCATTGCAATGCTTCTGTGCGACTTTCTTCGATATATTGTTCTGGACAACCCATATCTCTTAACCAGTAATAGACAATGGCGAGATAATCTTCTTGACGGAAAGGATAAAAAGACAGCCATAAGCCAAAACGTTCTGATAAAGAAATTTTTTCTTCAATAGCTTCACCGGGGTGTACTTCACCGTCATCTTGATAAGCGGTGGTCAAGTTTTCACTCATATATTCAGGCATTAAATGGCGGCGATTAGAGGTTGCATAAATAAGCACATTATCACTACTAGCAGCGATTGAACCATCGAGAATAGACTTAAGTGCTTTATAACTAACTTCACCCTCATCAAAAGATAAATCATCACAGAAAATAATAAAACGCTCTGGTCGTGTATGGATTAAGTCCACAATATCACTTAAGTCACCAAGATCTGATTTATCTACCTCAATTAAACGCAGACCTTCATCATGAAATTGTGCCAGCATAGCTTTTACTAGAGAGCTTTTTCCAGTACCTCGAGCCCCTGTCATTAATACATTATTGGCAGGTTTTCCTTGGACAAAAAAACGAGTATTGCGTTCAATCGCTTCTTTTTGTTTTTCGATATGCATTAAATCGCTGGGCTCAATAGAGTCAATAACATTGATGGCTTCTAACCAAGCAGTCTCACCTTTTTTACGCCAACGGAAAGCTTTGGCATTCCAATCTGTTTGATCGGGTGTAGGAGGAAGCCATGCCTCTAACTGAGAAAGAACACCAATGGCTTTTTGAATTAAAAGGTCTAAATTATGCTGGCTCATAAGTAAAAATAGAAGTTAAGTCTAAAAATCGAAGATAAATAATATCCTGTTTAAGGGTAAGGATATCATGCTATAAATCATAAGCTATTTTCCCAATTTAAATACCCATATAGTAGAATATAGGAAATATTGTCACTTTTTAACATGGGATTACCGTGAGTATTCAAGAAATTATTAGTCCAATTGCAGATGATATGAAAGCCGTTGATGCGGTGATTCGCTCTCGTTTGAATTCTGAAGTCGTCATGATTCGCACTATTGGCGAATATATTATCAGTGCTGGTGGCAAACGTATGCGCCCCGCCATGGTGTTAATGATGGCAAATGCACTTGGATACAAGGGTAATTTGCATCATATCTTAGCGGCAGTTATTGAGTTTATTCATACCTCAACCTTATTACATGACGATGTGGTGGATGAGTCAGATATGCGTCGTGGGCGAGAGACAGCTAATGCTGTGTTTGGTAATGCGGCGAGTGTATTGGTTGGCGACTATTTATATTCACGTTCATTTGAAATGATGGTAGAAGTTGATTCAATGCGTGTGATGCAGATTCTTTCTCAAGCCACGACAGTCATTGCTGAGGGAGAAGTCTTACAACTACTTAATGTCCATGATCCAGATGTGACGGTTGAGCGTTATTTACAAGTGGTACGTTATAAAACAGCCAAATTGTTTGAGGCAGCAACGCAAGTGGGAGCAGTATTAGCTGGTGTTAGTGAAGAATTAGAAGAGGCTGCCGCTGCGTATGGTCGCCATATCGGTACAGCTTTTCAATTAATTGATGATGTGTTGGATTATTCAGGTAATGTAGAAAGTTTAGGCAAAAATGTGGGTGATGACTTACGCGAAGGTAAGCCAACCTTGCCGCTTATTCGAGTGATGGAAGTAGGTACACCGGAACAACAGCAGCTAATTCGTCAAGCCATTGAAACAGGTGAAGCAGATTTTGAGGCTGTTGCGACAGCGATTCGTTCGACAGATGCGCTTGACTATACACGCCAGATGGCAGTTAAAGAAGCACAAATGGCGCGTGATGCGTTACAAGATTTTCCTGAGTCTGCTTATAAAAAATCATTGCTTGACTTTTGCCAATTTGCGGTAGAAAGAGATCGATAGTATTTTTTTGTTGAGAAAACAAGGGTATTTCCCAATAGAGGGAAGTACCCTTTTTTATTACATTGATTTATAAGAGAATATTCTTACCCGATTATTTATTTTACTTGGAGAAAATTGTAATGAAAAAGAGTTTTACTTCAGCAGTATTAGGATTAACGGCGGTTTTTGCACTCAATATTGGTGTGGCATCTGCCAAAGAGATTATTGTAGCCACAGATACAGCATTTGTACCTTTCCAATTTAAAGAGGGAGACAAGTACACAGGCTTTGATATTGACTTATTTGATGCTGTTGCTCGTGAAGCCGGTATCCAATACAAATTACAACCAATGGACTTTAACGGTATTATCCCTAGCTTACAAACACGTAATGTGGATGCGGCTATTGCGGGTATTTCAATTAAGGAAGAACGTAAAAAAATCTTAGATTTCTCAGATCCTTATTACAATAGTGGTATTGCGATCATGGTACGTACTGAGGATGTAAACAAAATTAAGAGTCTAGATGACCTTAAAGATAAAACCATTGCCATTAAAACTGGCTCTGGTCCTGTGGATTTTGTGAAAAAGAATGTTCCTAGTGCGAAAATCAAACTTTTCCCTAATAGTGATAACTCATTCCTAGATCTACAATCAGGTAACTCAGATGCGGTTGTATATGACACTCCAAACTTGCAATATTATGCGAAAACAGTAGGTAAAGGTAAAGTGGCTGTCAGTGCTATTTTGAACAGTGATGATCAATATGGTATTGCTTTCCCGAAAGGTAGTGACCTTGTTGCCAAAGTCAATGAAGGGTTGAAAAAAGTGAGAGCAAGTGGTGAGTACGATAAAATTCATGCTAAATGGTTTGGAGAAAATCCTGCTAAGTAATCACTAACATCATCTTATTTATTCTTATGTTGCTCAGGTGATGAGTTTTAGCGATTCATCACCTGATTTTATTTATTTTATGTGGTTGTTAGCATGGATTTTGATTTTCAAGTCATTATAGATGCCTTACCCGATTTATGGAAAGGGGCACAACTTACGATAAAAATTACCTTATTAGGGTTAATAGGTGGTGTCCTTTTAGGAGGATTAGTAGGGGTTATCTTAGCCTATGTTCCTGCTTGGGCAGACAAAGAGTTTAGACAAAAGCATCCAATAGAAAGTTTGTGGCTACCAATATTATCTTGGATAGCACAGGCTTATGTATTGCTCATTCGTGGGACACCAATGGTGGTACAAGTGATGTTTATCTATTTTGCCTTCCCATTGATTTTTCAGATTAGAGTAGATGGTACGACGGCAGCTATTGCAACGTTAATAATTAATTCTGGGGCGTATATTGCTGAAATTGTTCGAGGCAGTTTATTGTCTGTATCAAAAGGCTTATATGAGGCAGGTCAGGCAATGGGGCTCCCTTTTTACAAGATTGTGACGAAAATTATTGGTCCAATCGCCTTTCGCCGCATGATTCCTGCCCTAGGAAATCAATGTATTATCAGTTTAAAAGACACTTCCATTTTTATTGTCATTGGTGTGGCTGAATTAACACGCCAAGGTCAGGAAATTATGGCGACTAACTATAGAGCTATTGAAATTTGGGGGGCCGTAGCTTTCTTTTATTTAGTGATGACGGGTATCTTTGCAATTGCATTAAAAATAATTGAGAAAAGGATGAGAATCCTATGACGACAACACCAATTGTTCAATTTAAAAATGTGACCAAAAAATTTGGCGACAACATCATTTTAGATGGTGTGGATCTCACGATTAACGAGGGAGAGGTTGTTGTAGTGATTGGTCCTTCAGGATCGGGTAAATCAACCTTTTTACGCTGTATTAACGCATTAGAGTCCATTCAGGGGGGCGATATTATCGTTGGTCATCATAGTGTTAAATCTAAGCCAAAAGAAATTCGTGAATTACGCCGTGAAGCCGGTATGGTGTTCCAACAGTTTAATTTATTTCCTCAGCTAACAGCGTTAGAAAATGTTATGTTTGGTCCTTGTCAAACCAGAGGTGTTTCACGGCAACAAGCGAAAGTTGAGGCTGAGGCCTTATTGCAAAAAGTAGGCTTGGCTGAAAGAATGAATCATTATCCAAGTGAGTTATCTGGAGGGCAGCAACAACGTGTAGCCATTGCACGTGCCTTGGCAATTAAACCTAAGCTAATGTTATTTGATGAGCCTACTTCTGCATTAGATCCAGAGTTGCGTCAAGAAGTATTAAAGGTCATGCAGGATTTGGCTCAAGAGGGAATGACAATGGTAGTTGTCACGCATGAAATTAGCTTTGCAGAGAAAGTAGGTACGAGATTGATTTTTATCGATAAAGGTAAAATAGCGCATGACGGTCCTCCGTCCGAACTGATTAACCATCCTCCAAGTCAGCGTTTAAAAGATTTCTTAACGCATGTGAAGTAAAATAATCTTTTATTAAATTTTTTTGACGGAAACTATAGTATGCCTGCATATCGTTCAAAAACTTCAACACATGGTCGTAATATGGCTGGAGCACGTGCTTTGTGGCGTGCTACTGGAATGACAGATAAAGACTTTGGTAAGCCTATTATCGCCGTGGTGAACTCTTTTACTCAATTTGTACCAGGTCATGTGCATCTGAAAGATATGGGACAGCTAGTCGCACGTCAAATTGAAAAAGCAGGAGGTGTTGCCAAAGAGTTCAATACCATTGCGATTGATGACGGTATTGCGATGGGGCATGGAGGGATGTTGTATTCTCTACCGTCACGAGACTTAATTGCTGACTCAGTTGAATATATGGTCAATGCGCATTGTGCTGATGCAATGGTTTGTATATCTAACTGCGACAAGATTACCCCAGGCATGCTCATGGCAGCGATGCGGTTAAATATTCCAGTGATTTTTGTCTCTGGTGGCCCAATGGAAGCAGGTAAGGCGGATCTTCAGGGTGAAGAAAAAGTAGTCAAATTAGACCTTGTGGATGCCATGATTATGGCTGCTGACCCTAATGTTTCCGATGAAAACACGGAGATTGTGGAGCAAAATGCTTGCCCAACGTGTGGTTCTTGTTCTGGTATGTTTACAGCAAACTCAATGAACTGCTTAACAGAAGCATTAGGCCTATCTTTACCGGGAAATGGTACGATTGTGGCGACACATGAGAGTCGAAAAGCCTTATTTGAACAAGCTGGTTCTTTAATTGTTGAATTAACTAAACGCTATTATGAACAAGGTGATGAGAGTGTATTGCCTCGTAGTATTGCTTCTAAGAAAGCCTTTGAAAATGCGATGGTACTAGATGTATCAATGGGTGGCTCAACGAATACAGTCTTACACTTATTAGCGGCAGCACAAGAAGCTGGTGTGGACTTTACCATGAAGGACATTGATACCATCTCTCGTCGAGTTCCTTGTTTATCTAAAGTAGCGCCAGCGACCAATAAATATCATATCGAGGATGTACACCGTGCAGGAGGTATTTTAGGTATTCTTGCTGAGTTAAACAGAGGTGGGCTATTACATACCGAAGTGGGTAATATTCACAGCGGTACATTGGCTAAAGCGATTGAAGCTTGGGATATTAACTCTCCTCATACAAAACCAGAAACATTAGCATTTTACCGTGCGGCACCTGGTGGCGTACGGACACAAACTGCGTTTAGCCAAAATCGCTTTTATTCAGAAAATGATTTGGATCGTGCAACGGGCTGTATCAGAGATATTGAGCACGCTTATTCTAAAGACGGTGGTCTAGCTGTTCTTTATGGTAATTTGGCGACCAATGGCTGTATTGTTAAAACAGCAGGTGTTGATGAAAGTATTTTAACATTCACAGGTAAGGCTGTTGTATTTGAAAGTCAAGAAGATGCAACCGCAGGAATCCTAGGGGATAAGGTTAAAGAAGGCGATGTGGTGATTATTCGCTACGAGGGGCCTAAGGGTGGTCCTGGTATGCAAGAGATGCTTTACCCAACCTCTTATTTAAAATCCAAAGGCTTGGGTGCCAAAGCTGCACTATTAACAGATGGTCGATTCTCAGGCGGATCTTCTGGTCTTGTGATTGGTCATGCGTCACCAGAGGCAGCAGAGGGTGGAAATATTGCGCTTGTTCAAGATGGCGATGAGATCCAGATTGATATTCCCAATCGCACGATTCATTTAGCGATTTCAGAGGAGGAGCTAGCCAAGCGCCGTGCTGATATGCAGGCTAAGGGTGATAAAGCATGGCAGCCTGCTAATCGTGATCGCTATGTATCACAAGCATTGCAAGCTTATGCTGCGATGGCTACATCAGCTGACCGTGGTGCTGTGCGTGATTTAAATCAATTAAAACGTCATAAATAATTTATCTTTACGACTGTTTTGCTCTGACCTCTATTCTTCGGAATGGAGGTTCATTTTTTAGTAAAGGTATACAAGAAATACTAACACTTATTTTAGATAGTTAACATATTAGAAAAATAAATAGGAAAGACTTTTGATGTATCAACCCTCGGTATTAATAATTACTGTCTTATTGATTTTGCTCTATGAGTTAGGGTATTTTTTTGTGATGAGACAGTGGATGGTAAGCACCTTTGTTTCTCAAGATATTCGCCAAGATTCTAGTCACCAGGCATCATTGAAGAAAATGTATGTTTTAGGAATGCGATTTGATGTGAAGATTTTGACAATTAGTCTAGGTGGCTTGTTAATTATTGCCTTGCTATTTTCTTATTTTCTTTCTCATATGGCGATGGGCGTAGCGATTGCTATAGGGCTTGTATGCCTTATTCTGAATGGGATTGTAATAGGTAATGTATATTACTTTAAAACTTATCAAAATCACTACGATATTTTTATGTTTGGTTTAGTCGATGATGATACCAAAGCTGTGTTAAAAAATATTCTGGATGATTATCCAATTTTGCGGTTAATACTGATTGTATCGTTAAGTGCGGTTGTTCCTGCTGTATTTGCGTATTATGCTATTGATCAGCAATGGTTTACTCTCCCATCAACAGCAGCACAAATAGTTTTGACTGTTGTCGTTGTGTTGTTATTAGCACTAGGGATGCGAGGGACAATTCATTCCAAACCATTGGGTAAAGGGCACTCACAAGTATGCCAATTAGGGATTATCAATAAAATGGTTCCTAATGGTGTGACGGCTATGCAATGGGCATTTACAGACAATAAAGAGCAAATTTCATTTAGTCCGGTTAGCCAAGAAGAGGGAGATGACTTATTAGGAAAATTAGGTTATGCAGATGGGTTTTATCAACAAACACCAGTGAATAAGGAGTTAGTACAAGCCGCACCACATGTAGTTGTTGCCATAATGGAAAGTTTTGGGACTAATGTCTTGGTGTTTGATGATCCTATAAAAAATGATTTATTAGGTCGCTTAAGGCCTATGTTGGATAAGAGTTTTTATTTTTCACGGTTTTGTGCTGATTGTAATGGTACGGCTCCAACGCTAGCGAATATGTTCTTTCATAGTCCTATCCAAAACATTAGCCAGTCTGTCGCACAGAAAATAGCACTACCAGAGACGCCCTTTAAGGTATATAAAAACAAAGGCTATAAAACAATTTTTATTACGGCTGGGAATATGATGTGGCGAGGTTTAGCCAATTATATGCCACTACAAGGCGTGGATGAAATGTATGACCAGAATGATATTATTGAGCGTTTCCCAGAGGCAAAAGCCTCAATATCTTACTGGGGAATTGCGGATGAGTTTGCTTTTGCCTTGGCCGAAACATTATTAAGAGAAAGTACTCAACCACTTTTCATCAGTATTTTATCCATGAGTAATCATCCTCCTCATGAGATACCGCCTAACTATGTTTCTAAGCCACTTGACGTAGATTGTTTACTAGATCGATTTGGCAAAAATGAACAAGAGCGCACATCAGCCCTGACTACTTATCAATATGCAAATGATTCTCTCGGTCATTTTATGCAGACTATTTATGATGATGAAATACTTGGTAGCAAAACGATTATTGCGGCTACAGGAGATCATCATTTCCGTGGGGTAAGTGTAGAGATGCCAAGCGAGCTTTTCTTATCTAAAGCGGTCCCATTTATTTTATATATTCCAGAACAGTTACAGGCGATATTACCGATAGCGTTTGATTCAAAAACGTTGGGTTCTCACAAAGATATTTTACCTACGCTATACCATGTGAGTTTATCGGATGCTCGCTATTGGCATGCTTGTGGACGAAATTTATTGGCTGAGCATAAAAATACATCCTTGGCATTTGCTTATAACGATTCGTGTTGGGCGGATGAGAAAGGCGTGGTGGATTTTAGTACCACACCCTTGACGCAATACCGTTGGCAAGATGATAGCCTACTCGTGTCAGAAGTGATGCCTATCACACCCACAGAGGAGGCTAAAATCAAGGCCTTCCAAAAATTTTTATATTGGCAGATTAATTATTTGGTTGGAAAGGGAGAGGCGCAATAAGTTGTGCCTCAATAAACCCTAAGACATAGTTAACTTTTACCCAGAGTTGCGTAAGCCAGCCGCAATACCATTAATCGTTAAGTGGACACTGCGTTCATCGCGAAGACTTTCGTAACGATTTTGGTCTTTGTTGGCTTGATGTTGACGCAAGCGTCGAATTACCTCAACTTGTAAATAATTAAGAGGATCGATATAGGCAAAACGCTCTTTTAAGGTATTAGCCAATAAAGGATTATTAGCTAGTAGCTCATCAATTTGCAAGATTTCTTTTAGGCTTGCCACTGTGAGAGTATGCTCATGCCTGATTTTGTCAAAAATAGTCTGACGTAATTTAGCATTATTAACTAGCGTACTGTATTGTTCGGCAATCCTTAAGTCGGATTTTGCTAACACCATTTCCATATTGGAGAGTGTTGTTTTAAAGAATGGCCAACCTTGCGCCATTTCACGGAGACGTTGTAAACGTTTTTCACGAGTGTTTGGTTCGCCCTCAAAGCCTTTGTCTAAATAGGTCTGTACAGCTGTACCAAAACCAAACCAACCAGGTAAGAGTAATCGGCACTGTGCCCATGAAAAGCCCCATGGAATAGCACGTAAGTCCTCTATTCGTTGTCCTTTTTTACGCGAGGCAGGTCGGGAGCCAATGTTTAACCCCGCTATTTCATTAATTGGCGTAGCAGCGAAGAAGTAATCTACAAACCCTTCTGTTCCATAAACAAGCTCTCTATAGCTTGATTGCGATAGTTTAGATAGTTGCTCCATTAAGCCACCATAATTTTCCATAAAAGCATCTGGAGCATTGGCTTTAGCACTTAATGATGCTTGTAACGTAGCGCTTAATAAATGCTCTAGATGCCATAATCCGAGAGGAGCAGAACGATATTTTTTCTGAATTACTTCGCCTTGTTCCGTTAAACGGATTTGACCAGCCACAGACCCGGGAGCTTGTGCCAGAATAGCCTCAAAACTAGATCCACCACCACGTCCCACAGCACCACCACGACCATGAAATAAACGTAGACGAATCTGGTGTTTTTTAAAGACCCTAACTAGAGCAATCTCAGTCTTGTATAAAGACCAATTAGAGGTTAAATAGCCACCATCTTTATTACTATCAGAATAGCCTAACATGACCTCTTGCAAGCCATTTTGAGCCTTTAAAACTCTATCGTGGATGATAGGAATACTTAACCAGTCATCCATAATGTTAGCCCCTGCTTCTAAGTCAGGAATAGTTTCAAATAAGGGGACAACAATTAAACCATCATTTTCTTGTATAGGAAGTAACTGACCTTGCTCATCCGCTTGGATATTAATGAGTCCACTTTGTTGCTGCAATACCAAAATTTCTAATAAGTCACTAAGAGTCTCTGTATGAGAAACAATATATTGTTTAATGGCTTGTGGACCAAACTGTTGTCTAATTTGTGCGGCGGTTTGCAGAATAAGTAGTTCTTTTGTGGTTAATTCACTGTATTTTTGCCATGTTGAATAAATAGGACGAGGGTTGGTAAGTTCTTCGAGTAACAATGAAACTTTTTGCTCTTCGCTAAGTTCTGAATAAATAAAGGGTTTACCTTCGAATAAGGTACGACTACGGGTGTAAAGCTCACTTAGGATAGTTTCATGTACATCTGAACTTTGGCGTAAATCAATGCTGGCTAAATGAAAGCCAAAAATATTCACTGATTGGATGAGATTTTTGAGACGAATATGAGAGAGTTTCTCCGCTTGATTTAAACGCAATGATTCCTCAATCATCAGTAAGTCAGTTAAAAAATCTTGTGGGGTAGTATATGGAGAGGCTGCCTTGACATGTACTAGCTGTACCGCACCATTTGAGAAAACATTAGCTGTGGCAGCCAAACGAGCGTAAATGGTAATAATCACTCTGCGATAGGGTTCATCAATACGATGAGGAGAGTGATCAATGCTGTGATCAGATGCCTCTTGCAAAGAAGAGGATACATTATGTAGCATAGTACTGAGAGATAGCTCGGTACCTAACTGATGCACTTCTTCTAGGTAATAGCTAAATAAGGTAGCCGCTTGTTTATAAAAAGCAGATTTAAGTGTACTAGCATTGACATTTGGATTGCCATCTCTATCGCCACCAATCCATGAGCCGATAGTGAGAAATGATGGTAGCTTAGTGGTAGTCTTATAACGCTTAAATAGCTCCTTATCCAAGCGTTTGTAGAGTTGAGGAATAGCTTTTAGAAAAGTGGTGGCAAAATAATTATTAACGTTATCGATTTCATTTTCAACAGTGAGTTTATTCGTACGCAACATACGAGTTAGCCATAATAATTGAATATGAGCACCGAGATTATCTAGTACTGTTTCACGATCATCTTGATCTAATTCTTGATGGTATGCTGTTAGTGTATCACTAATTGCCTGATGGGCATCCAATGTGCTTTTACGTTGAACCTCTGTGGGGTGTGCGGTGAGGACAGGTACTAGTTGGGTATGTTTTAATTTTGCTAAGAAGGTTTGACTATCGACACCATCTTTTTCGAGTAGGTCAAGTGTATAGGTAAGATTAGCATGCAATTTGTGGGTTTTTAAATGGCGTTGTTGGTCTTGATCTTCGGCAATATTGGTTAAATGTAAAAAATAACTAAAGGCACGTGCAATTTTATTAGCATCCTCATCGCTGAGTGCATCAATAGCCTTATTCAGATCTTGAATATGCTCATTAGTTGGTTCGCGGCGTGTTTTGACGGCTGCTCTACGTAGGGACTCAATTTGCTGGAACGTATTTTCACCTTCTGTCGTTAAAATGGCCTCTCCCAGCAGTTTACCTAATAAATAAATGTCTTCATGCAAACTTTTATTGACTTCTTTGATTGTATTTGACACAGCATTCCTCCCTTTTTCCATTAAAAACAACAGCGTGGATAACAACAGTATAGGGGATTTTTAGAGAATACAAAATCAGTAGGACTCTCTCAAAAAAGAAAACCAAGGGAGGTAAGAAGCGCCCAATATCTCATGAACAGTGATAATTAAACTGAATAAATAAAAAAGGGTATACGGATTTAATGGTTGATGGGGCACCTTCACCCCATCAATCTGATACCACCCTCAGATGGTTGATAGATCGACTCCGTAGTTGAGTTCCTCTGCGAAGTCCGGCAGTCCGTAACCGATGGTTTTCTTGTAGAAAGGAGAGACCTTCGCAGTCGGTGCCTTCTTCTTGTGCTTCGTGGTGTAGAGCATTCGTGCCCGCATCACCTCGAAGGAGTAACCGCGCCCTTCACGGTTCTTGTCCTTGGCCAGTCGGTTGATGGACTCCGTGTAAGCGTTGGTGACGGGCATGTCCATCTCGAAGTAGGTCATGGTCTCTTCACGCCAGTTTCCCACTGCCCTGACCAGATCGCTCCAGACTTCCTTTTGGCCCTTCGGGATGGTGGCTATCCACTCGTCCAGGGCGGCTTCTGCCTGGAGCCGTGTGGTGGCGTCCCAGATGCCGTAGAAGCGCTCCTTGTGCTCGTAGGCGGCCAGCAGTTGCGGGAACGCGCCTGTCCAGGTCTCCATGATGAGGCGCTCCCGGTCTGAGGCTTCGTGAGCGCGTTTCAGCAGGATTTTCCGGTCTCCCTTGAGAGTCCGGCTCTGGGACGGTTTCAGCTCCTTTCTGAGGCCCTTGCGCACTCTCTCTAGGGCATCGTTGGCCATGCGCACCACATGGAACTTATCGACCACGATACGGGCCTGGGGCGCTGCCCGGTAGGGGTTCCACATGTCCATGCTGACGATCTCGACCTTCTGCCGGTCTTTCAGCTTCATCAGGTAGTTGGTCACCACGTCCTGGCGGCGGGTGGCCAGCAGGTCGAGCAGGGTTCGCTCCTCAATGTTGGTCAGAATGCAGCGGTAGCGCTTGTTCAGGTATAGCTCGTCAATGCCCAGGATGCGGGGCGTCTCGAAGCGGTGCCAGCGCCCCAGGAACTCAGCGCGGGCGTTGAAGATGTCGCGCACCGTCTTCTCGTCCAGGCCGGTCTGTGCCGCCACAAAGGTGTAGGGGTGGTTGAAGGATTCCTTCTCCACGTACTCATGCAGCCGCAGTGTCATACGGAATCCATCCACCATCTCCGGTAGCTGGGGCCTGAATGTTGTCTTGCAGGCCCGGCAGGTGTATCGGCGGCGGACCACCCAGAGAGTGACCCGCTTGCCGTGGATGGGCAGATCACGATAGGGAACGTCACGCTTGCCGAACCGTACGAACTCACCCTGCACGCCGCATTCCTCGCAGGCGATGGGATCGGGCACGTCCACCTGGAAGTGCATTTCGTCGTCGGTTGATTTGCAGCCCAGTACTTGGTATTGCGGCAGGTGAAGGATGTTGTCGGGAAGTTCGGTCATGGTGTTGTATAGGCGTAGGTGTCAGTCAGATCCATCCGACTCGGCATTGGTGTTTGCTTTTTTACCCAACAAGCTGCTGGAAACGAAAAGTAAGGCACCGAGGACAATTGCAATATCAGCCAGGTTGAAGGCCGGCCAATGCCAGTCTCGCCAATAGAAATCAAAGGAATCCACAACATAGCCGCGAAAGACCCGGTCAATCAGGTTGCCCATGGTGCCACCGAGGATAAGACTGTAAGCGATGGCTTCTCCTTTATGACGATTTTCAAGGATCAGCTTGATCAGAAAAATCGAGACCACTACCGCGATTCCGATAAAAAAGTAGCGCTGCCAGCCTCCACCATTCCAAAAAAGACTGAATGCGGCACCGGTATTCCATACGTGTACCCAGTTAAAGAATGAGGTCACTGAAATAGACTCGCCATATGCCATTGATTGTTGCACCAGCCATTTTACGGCCTGATCAGACGCTGCCAGCAGGCCCGATATGGACAATAGGGCATACGGCGAGAGCTTTTTGCCAATAATGAGCATTATTTAACCCTTCAACGCCAAAATGCGTCTGGCACCGTTAAGTACAATTACCCCCGCGATGGTGCCGATAATCAGATCCGGATAATTGGACCCGGTCCACGCGACCAGAGCGCCGGCGGTGATGACCCCCAGGTTGATCACCACGTCGTTGGCCGAGAATATCCAGCTTGCCTTCATGTGCGCCCCGCCCTCCCGATGTTTGGATATGAGCAGCAGACAGGCGGTATTGGCAATCAATGCGACGAAGGCGATCGCCATCATCATCAGCGATTCAGGCTCACTACCGAAAACAAAGCGTCGCACCACCTCGACGAGTACGCCCACAGCCAAGATCAGTTGCAGTACACCAGCAAGATGCGCGGCACGTACCTGCATTTTCGCACTGCGCCCTACGGCATAGAGAGCCAGGCCATAGACGGCTGCATCGGCAAACATATCCAGGGAATCAGCGATCAGGCCGGTAGACTGGGCGATCAGGCCAGCAGTCATTTCCACCACGAACAGAAGTGCATTGATGCCGAGCAACCAGCGCAGGGTCCCGGATTCTTGCTTAGCAGAAGCTGCCGAAAACTCGGCGGCCTTGATGGTCTCCGGATTTGCAGCGACGGTTTCCTGAAGCGAGGCGCCTAGCCCCAAGGTCTTCAGTTTCGAGGTGACGGGCTCGACCTCGCCGTCATGCACGACCTTCAGCCGGCGGTTCGACAAGTCGAAGGACAGCGCCCGAATCTCCTCAAAGCCGTTCAGGGCTAGGCGAATCATTCGTTCTTCTGATGGACAGTCCATCTTCGGCACGGCATAAACACTGACCCATCTCCCTGGCGCCTCGGAGGAGGCCTGTATATCGGTATCCGCTGCGGACGTTGCATCACCGCCACAGGCGCCACCACAGGATTTGCTCATGATACTACTCCACTTGAACAATGTTGTGGTACCATTTTAAACTATAAAGCTACTATAAGGTCAATAGAGTAAAGAATCCGTTGGGGAGGAGGCTGATGCGCATTGGTCAGTTGGCGCAGTTGGTAGGGGTCGAAACACAGACGATCCGCTTCTATGAACAGCAGGGCTTGTTGCAGCCGCCTGATCGGCAGGACAACGGTTACCGTGTCTATACCGAGAAGCATGGTGAGGGGCTGGCCTTCATCCGTCGCTGCAGAATCCTGGGCCTGTCACTGGCTGAGATTCACGAACTACAGAGCTATCAGGACGACCCTCATCAGCCTTGTACCGCCGTCAACGCCTTGCTCGATGATCACATCTCTCATGTGCGGTCGCAGATAACCGCTCTGCAAGCGCTTGAGAAACAACTCGTTTCACTGAGAGCGAGTTGCAACGATGACCGGGAAGTTGAGGCGTGTGGGGTTCTTGCTGGAATTAGCGAAGGAAACATGCACCAGCAGTAGGTGAAGCATCAACCAGATAATCCGATGAGATGCCGGTCTGTCTCACTCTCATGCAAAGGTAAGATCAACCATTTAATCCGCTTACCCATAAAAAATAGTTTGAGGGGGTGGTAATACTAGATTGCTTGGGAAGGTTTACAGTAGCACTAAATTATTCCGATGAATCAATTCTTCATTATGAATACTACCCAAAATATCCGCAATTTTAGTGGTGGGTTGTCGTAGAATACGACGGGTATCTGATGAAGCATAGTTAATTAAACCACGCGCATACTCTTTACCTTGTTCATCCACACAGGCAACTAAATCCCCTCGTTTAAATACCCCGATAACATCAATAGCACCGATAGGGAGAAGACTTTTACCCTGTTCAGTAATGGCTTTAATAGCGCCAGCATCAATAATAATTTTACCTTTTACGCGTAAATGATCGGCTAGCCATTGTTTGCGAGCAGAGCGCAGGTGTGTACTTGCACGTAATTCAGTACCGATAGCTTCACCACGCGCAAGACGTGTTAAAACCTCTGGCTCGTGTCCAGACACAATGACCGTATGAGCACCTGTGTTGGCAGCACGTTTGGCAGCGAGTACCTTGGTAATCATGCCACCAGTCCCAACAAAAGAACCACTGCCTCCAGCTATTGCTTCTAAAGCAGGGTCACCCGCAGTGGCTTGATGAATAAATTTAGCTTGAGGATTTTTACGAGGGTCGCTGTCATATAGCCCTGTTTGATCTGTGAGAATGATTAAGGCTTCGGCTTCAATTAAATTAGTCACCACAGCACCAAGCGTATCATTATCCCCAAGACGAATTTCATCGGTGACAATAGTATCGTTTTCATTCACAATGGGCACCACGCCTAAATCTAATAGGGTAAATAGTGTGGCACGAGCATTGATATAGCGTAAACGGTCTGCTAAATCTTCATGGGTGAGTAGAATTTGTGAGGCTAATAAACCATGAGTAGAAAAGGCTTTTTCATAGGCTTGTATTAAACCCATTTGTCCGATAGAGGCAGCCGCTTGTTGCTTATTAACCTCTTTGGGGCGGGTCGTCCAACCGAGACGAGCCATCCCCTCAGCAATCGCTCCACTAGAAACAAGAACGACTTGTTTGCCTTGCTTATGTAATGCGGCTATCTGATCCACCCAATGAGTAACAGCCGCAAAATCAACCCCCTTACCATAATTGGTGACTAGAGAAGATCCTACTTTGATGATAATGCGGTGGGAGGATTGGATAACAGAAAGGCTAGACATAATACGTGTTACAAAAATAGACGCCAAAATGGATAATTAATAATACTACAATCTGATAGAAATTAAATATATTCTATCGGTAAGGTAATAAGGTTTTTATCAAGATATAGTTTTTGGGGGTATTGGCTGATTAAAATTCCTTTGGCAATAGTTTTGTCAGGAATAGACTGTAGTATGGCAAAGCTTTTAGCCATTTTCTTATGGGGACTGGCACTAGTTTTAATTTCTATGGGATATAACGTTTGTGCTTCCTCAATAATCAAATCGATTTCATTTTGATTCGTATCTCTATAGAAATAGAGAGGGGGACGACGTCCTTGATTGGTAAATGATTTAATAATTTCAGCCACCACAAATGTCTCAAAGAAGCGTCCACTCTGCGCACCGTTTTGTATGGTTTCTGTTGTTAGCCAGCGAGTTAAATAAGCCATTAATCCAGTATTGAGCATATATACTTTAGGTGTTTTAATCGCTCGTTTTAAGTGATTATTGCTGTAAGGATAGAGTAGAAAAATAATTCCAGAGGCTTCTAATACGCTAACCCAGCGTTTAATCGTATCAGCAGAGACACCGACTTCATTCGCTATATTTGAATAGTTGAGCAAGTCACCACTACGAGAAGCAATCGCCACCATGAATTTAGCAAAATCGCTAGGTTGGTTAATTTGGAGTGTAGTTCGGACATCTCTTTCTATATAGGTTGATACATAAGAAGAATAGTAAATTTCCCAATGTGTTTCCTGTGTATGTAGGCGAGGCATATCTCCTTTATGAATTAATTCCCATAAGTTTGTATAAGGTTTTAGATGTTGCTCGCGTTGTTGAAGATAGTCATCGTGAGGGATAAAACTATGATAAAAAGGCACATCAAAAATTTCTCTTAACGATAATCCATGCAAGGTAAGTAAAGCAATACGTCCTGCTAATGTTTCGTGCACATTTTTCATGAGTTCAAAGGCTTGAGATCCTGATAATAGGTATAAGCCATTGCGTTGAGTTTTGTCTATTTCGAGTTTAAGGAGAGAGAAAATCTCTGGTGCATACTGTACCTCATCAATGATAGCTTGTTGCCCAAAGTTCTGTAACAATAACAGCGGATCATCGTTTGCTTGTTGTAAAAGCAAAGGGTTGTCGAAAGTAAAATAAGGATAGGAGGGCGTGATGTGCTGTAATAAGGTGGATTTACCTACTTGTCGCGCACCAGTAATCAAAATAGCTGGGAACTGAGAAACTAAAGTCTCAAGTAAAGGTTGAATATGACGTGCAATATACATAGACTTTCCAGTTTAATTCCGTATATTATCTTGGATTAAACTGAAAAAATCAACAAAATTAGCAAAATTTTAAGTTTAATTCCGTATGGCATCTTGAATTAAACTTAAAAATTCTATTTTAGGCTAAGCTGTAAATCAATCCTGTGTATGATTAATATTTGAGCGATTGGCATTAAAACGAGGGTCATCAGGCTCATAGCCTTCAACTTGCTCATCATTGGCTTGGTTTTCTTTGGCTTTCTCTTGGTCGAGATAGTCTTGTAATGCCCAGACTAATTCTTGCGTTCCCTCACCACTTAGGGCAGAAATAGCAAATACTGGACCAGTCCAGCCAAATTGTTGGCAGAAGTCTTTTTTCACTTGTTCAGGATTTTCAAGCATGTCCAGTTTATTCAAGACTAGCCAACGAGGTTTTGCATAGAGCTCTTGGCTATATTTTTGTAGCTCTTTGACAATTGCTTTAGCGTCTGCAACTGATTTTTCAATTGTATCCACCTCTGGATCTAGGCTAGACACATCAACTAGGTGTAAAAGTACACGAGTGCGTGTTAAGTGGCGTAAAAATAGATGGCCTAAGCCAGCTCCCTCAGCCGCCCCTTCAATCAACCCGGGAATATCCGCTACCACAAAACTGCGAGATGGAGAGGTGCGTACCACACCTAGATTAGGGTGTAGTGTAGTAAAAGGGTAGTCGGCAATTTTGGGCTTAGCATTAGAGACGCGCGTGATAAAGGTTGATTTGCCTGCATTAGGTAAACCTAATAGCCCTACATCCGCTAAGACTTTAAGCTCTAGGCGTAGGTAACGATGCTCACCCTCTTTACCATAGGTAAATTGTCGAGGAGCACGGTTAACACTGGATTTAAAGTGGATATTGCCTAGACCACCTTGTCCACCAGCAGCAAGTGTGACCTGCTCGCCATGCTTATCCAAGTCAAACAATTGTTCACCAGTCTCTTCATCATAAATGACAGTACCCACAGGAACGCGTAGCGTAATATCATCAGCAGCTGCACCATATTGATCAGAGCCACGGCCATTTTCACCATTTTTGGCACGATGTAGACGAGCATATCTAAAATCAATTAAGGTATTGATATTGCGATCGGCAACAGCAAAAATACTACCGCCACGACCACCGTCTCCACCGTCAGGACCTCCTTTAGGAATGAATTTTTCACGACGAAAGCTGGCTGAGCCATTGCCTCCTTTGCCTGCAATTACTTCAATTTTTGCTTCATCTACAAATTTCATGAGAGTTCCTATTATTCTGTGGGTATGAGAAAACGATAGAGCTTGTATGGTATATCGATTATATAAAGAATTATCTGGTGTGAGGAGAGGATAATATCTTTTGGTTTTTCTAAATAGAGATAATTATTATATTAAGCGTAAATAAAAACGCCGCTCACTTAAGAACGGCGTTTCTTGAAGAGATAAGTAAATACTTATTCAGCAGCAATCACTGAAACAGTTTGTTTGTTTAGTGCACCACGTACTGAGAATTTTACTTGACCATCAACTAAGGCATATAAAGTGTGATCTTTGCCGATACCAACATTGTCACCTGGGTGGAAACGAGTACCACGTTGACGAACAATGATAGAACCTGCAGGGATTGATTGACCACCGTAAACTTTAACACCTAAGCGTTTCGCTTCTGAATCACGACCGTTGCGGGTTGAACCGCCACCTTTTTTCTGTGCCATGTTTTAACTCCTGCAAATTAAGCTGCGATAGATTCGATAACGATTTGAGTGTAATTTTGGCGATGACCTTGGCGCTTTTGATAGTGCTTACGGCGACGCATTTTGAAAATTTTCACTTTATCGTGACGACCATGTGCAAGAACCTTTGCTTTTACCACAGCACCAGCAACTAAAGGCGTACCTACTTTTAGAGATTCACCTTCACCTACTGATAAAACCTGATCTAGCGAGATTTCTTGCCCGATGTCTGCTGGTATCTGTTCTACCTTAAGTTTTTGACCTTGGGCAACGCGATATTGCTTGCCGCCGGTTTTTATGACCGCGTACATATGGGTAACCTCAAATTAAATAAATAACAAATCCTGCCCGATTTAGAGCAAGACTTTGATTTTAACTATAAAACTCTTTTAATGTCAAGTGGTTATGTTGAATCAAGAATGTATCTTAAGTAATCAATAAATAAAAGAGCGTGTTTTCTGATGAATTCACGCTCTTTGTTATTATTCCGACTATGAACGATAATCTGCATTAATGCTGACATAGTCATGTGAGAAGTCGCAGGTATAAACTGTTTCGCTAGTGTGACCCCTGCCTAGCACAACACGTACCAGAATCTCTGCTTCGTTCATAACTGCTTGACCTTGTTCCTCTTTGTAGTCAGGGTTGCGTCCACCGTTTACCGCCACAAGTACATTACCCAGATAAAGTTTTAGTGTGGAGGTATCTAAATCTTGTACACCTGCATAACCAATTGCAGCAAGGATTCGGCCTAAATTAGGGTCAGACGCAAAAAAGGCTGTTTTGACTAAAGGTGAATGGGCAATGGCATAAGCAATTTTTAATGCTTCTTCGCTATTTTTTGCTTCATCAATTTGAACTGTAATGAATTTTGTAGCTCCTTCGGCATCACGAACAATTTTTTGTGCAAGTTCACGAGAAATATCGGTGAGTACTTGTGCAATAGCTTCAAAAGCAGCCGTTCCCTCAATAGCCTCAACACCACTTTGACCGGTAGCGGCAATGATAAAGGAGTCGTTGGTTGATGTATCACCATCGACTGTAATCCGATTAAACGATTGATTAGCAATAGTAACAGTCAACTGTTGCAATGCTTTTTTGGAGATGGCAGCATCTGTCGCTACAAACCCTAACATGGTTGCCATATTGGGGCGTATCATGCCAGCCCCTTTGCTAATACCAGTAACGGTAACTGTTTTACCTTCAATCTGAATCTGTTTAGAAGATACTTTAGGCACTGTATCGGTAGTCATAATGCTATGAGCTGCATTAAACCACTCATTGTCAGTTAGATTAGCAACCGCAGAGGGAATTGCAGCATTGATTTTATCAACAGGTAAAGGTTCAAGAATAACACCTGTAGAGAAGGGTAGTACTTGATCACTCTCTACTTGCAACGCTTGTGCTAATGTGGCTGAGGTATTTAAGGCATTTTGATAGCCAGTTTCACCAGTGCCTGCATTGGCATTGCCGGTATTGATTAATAGTGCACGAATGTCATTATCAGAGGCAAGGCGTTGTTTACAAATTTGTACGGGAGCAGCACAAAAACGATTGGTGGTAAATACGCCAGCGACAGTAGTACCTTGGGTAAATTGAAAGACGGTGATGTCTTTTTTACCTGCTTTTTTAATACCAGCAGAAGCGATGCCAATCTTAACACCAGAAACTGGATGAATATCTTTGATGTCAGGAATCTGGAAATTAACGGGCATAAGAGTCTCCTCAAATAGGTGATAGGCTTAAAATAGATAAAGAATAGCTTAGTTAATCATAGAGTTTGCGAGAAGTCTAAGCTATTCTTTTATTCCTAGTGTGTTGTTGTTTAATTTCCACTAGCTATTTTGAGTGGTTTGGGCAACCGTAACGAATGCTTTATCAGCTGCTGCAAATGTTTTTGCCAGAATTTCTTCTGTATGACTTGCAGAAACAAAGCCAGCTTCAAAAGCAGAGGGAGCAAGGTGGACACCTTCATCCAACATTGCATGGAAAAAGACATTGAAGGCCTGAATATTACTTTGTTGGACTTCAGCAAAGCTCGTTGGAATGTTTTCTCTAAAGTAAATGCCAAACATACCACCGATAGAGTCTGCACTAAACGTAACATTATGTTGGCGAGCAAGATCAGATAAACCGTTGACTAACTCAGTAGTTGTTTTGCTGAGTACGTCATAAAAACCAGGACGGCTTAAGATTTCCAAGGTTTTTAGACCTGCGGCGACAGAAACAGGGTTACCAGATAAAGTACCTGCTTGGTAAACAGCCCCAAGAGGAGCAATTTGTTGCATAATATCTTGGCGACCACCAAAAGCACCCACAGGCATACCACCACCAATAACTTTGGCAAGTGTGGTGAGATCAGGGGTAATATTGGTTAAGCCTTGTACGCCTTTAGGACCAGCACGAAAGCCCGTCATCACTTCGTCAAAAATTAATAAAGCTCCGTATTGAGTGCATAATTCACGTAATCCCTCTAAAAAGCCTGCTTGTGGCTTAACTAAGTTCATATTACCAGCGACGGGTTCGACAATAATGCAGGCAATATCTTGACCTACTTCTGCAAAGGCTTTTTTGACTTCTTCAAGATTATTAAACGGTAAGACAATCGTATGGCTGACAAACTCTTGTGGAACGCCCGCAGAAGAAGGGTTACCAAAGGTGAGCAAGCCTGAGCCTGCTTTTACAAGTAGACTATCCGAATGTCCATGATAGCAACCTTCAAATTTGATAATTTTATTACGACCAGTAGCGCCACGAGCTAGTCGTATCGCACTCATCGTTGCTTCTGTACCAGAGCTAACGAGACGTACTTGCTCAATAGAAGGGATTAATTCGCAAATTTTTTCAGCAAGAATCACTTCACCTTCTGTTGGAGCGCCAAATGATAGACCTTTGGTGGCTGCTTCTTGTACGGCTGCCAGTACTTCGGGGTGGGCGTGACCCACAATGGCAGGTCCCCATGAGCCAAGGTAGTCAATATATTGCTTCCCTTCAATATCCCAGATATACGCACCATTGGCTTTGGCAATAAAACGCGGTGTACCACCAACCGATTTAAATGCTCGTACGGGTGAATTGACGCCACCGGGAATAGTTTGTTGGGCTCGTTGGAAAATTTCTTGATTAGTCATGATAATTCTGTTTAAAAAGTTGAATAAAATCTTTGGTTGTCTGTGCAATATCCGTTTGTTCGAATAGCCCCGAAATAACAGCAATACTATCTGCCCCTGCTTGAATGACAGGAGCTGCATTTTGTCGGGTTATGCCACCAATGGCAACCAATGTTTGAGGAGAGGATGATGTTGGTGAGAATAAATCCCGTGCCTCCCGAAATAAACGTAGAGGAGCACGCACGGCATTCGGTTTAACACTTGATGGATAAACAGCACCAAAAGCGAGATAATCAACATCATGCAGAATGGCTTTTTGCGCTAACTCAAGTTGGTTATAACAACTGACACCGATTAATAAAGAATGGGATTCTGTTTGTAAAGCTTTTTGTACAGTAAGCACACTAGCATCATCCTTGCCTAGGTGTACAGCATCTGCTTTGACAGCTAATGCAAGCTGCCAATCATCATTAATCACAAAGGTTGTCCCTGTATTTTTGCACACTTTTGCGACCATAGAGGCCTGTTCTAAGGCTACGTCAAAAGGGGTATTTTTGCGTCGCCATTGTAAGATAGGTAATCCCGCATGGCAAGCCGTTTCAATTGCTGTAAATAGTCGTGAAAAGTCATCCCATTCAGGTGTAATACCGTATAACCCAGTTGGGAAACGAGTAGTCTTTGTGAATAGTGGTTGTGATTGTTGAGGTGACTTAAGCTCGGTAGGCATTATTATTTTCATCCTCATCATCTTCGATGTCGTACTCATCGTCATCATCATCTTCATCATCTACACTTAAGGCAATTTCATAAAAGGCTAAACGATTAGGAAATGGTCTGCCCATACCTATCTGAATGAGGTGTTCTAGTTGTTTATTCGTAAAGCTAATTGCCATACGGCAGGCTTCAAATAGAGGGACTTCTTGAGCTAAAAAGCAACTCACGGCGGTTCCTATCATATCAGCAAATTCTGCTGGTGTAGAAATATGTAGTGGTTGGACAAATTGATCACGCTCACCAGAAGAGTGGTAGATAGTATGTTGGATAGTATTGTTGTCCATTTTCTCATTAAGAATAAAACAACTTTCTACACCAAGCTCAATGAGTAACGCCAATAAATCAGCCCCAGTATTGATTTGGTATTCTTCTGATAACCATGTAGAGAGATAATTTAAATCTAAAATAACAACATTTGTGTGGGGGGCGAGAAAGTCTAGGTAGACTTCATGTAATTTCTCATTAGGAACGAAATCACCGCGACGAGAAATAAAATCAGATAAATATTTACTTAATACTAAAACAGTCGGTATCTGATTGTAGTCAGCTAGGATTGACGCTACTTCCTCTATCATCTCAATAGTAAGTAGATGATTAATTTTGAAAGCGTTAACAGGTAAATCCTCTAAAATACATCGTGCCTGTGCCTCAATGATACTCGCCTCAATAGGTTCAAGTGACTCTAATTGGGTGGAGTCTTGTACGGCAAGTGCTGTAGTCACAGAACTACTGTGTGTACCGAGTAAGGAAGCAGTTACAACTTCAGCAGGTAAATGTGCGCGATGACTAGGATCGTACATATTGAAAAATAAAACACTTCCAGCAAGCATATCAATCATGGTAATAGATCCCTTAGTTAGAGTAAAATGGTAGTAGTGAAAAATTACTCTGTCTATTTTATATCAAAGGAAGAATTCATGCAGACATGGATGTGTTTAATTTGTGGTTGGGTTTATGACGAAGAGGCCGGTGCTCCAGAAGAGGGAATTCCTCCTGGCACTAAATGGGAAGATGTTCCACCTAACTGGGTATGTCCTGAATGTGGTGCACGCAAAGAAGATTTTGAAATGATGGCAATTTAAACCAAGGCTATTTAAGGGATATTGAATGCTTAGCTTTGCAAATGATCTCAACTTAAAAGGTCAGTTTTTAATAGCAACCCCCAAGGTAACCTCTGATATTTTTGCTCAAAGCGTGATTTATATGTTTGAGCACAATGCCAATGGTGCTGTAGGGATTGTGATTAATAAACCTTCAAAAGTCCCTTTTGTGGAATTACTGGGCGATCTTAGTGAGATTGATTGCCCGGAAGAGGAGATTTTGCGAAATATAGACAACACGCTTGTCTTTGCGGGTGGTCCGGTAAACCGTGATAAAGGGTATGTATTGCATAGTGCAGAGAGGTTTTATCGAGCCACGATAACTCATGAAAATATTGCATTTACCTCTTCTAGAGATGTTTTAATTGACTATGCCAAAGGGAATGGACCCAAGCATATTTTATTAGCACTAGGTTGTGCGAGTTGGGATGCAGGTCAATTAGAAAGCGAAATTATGGCAAATTTTTGGCTAACGGCACCAGCGAATGAGGCCATTATGTTTACCGCTCCCGTGGTAGAGAAACATCGTCGCGCCATTAGTTCTCTAGGTATCGAACCGAGTTCTTTATTGTGGAGTGCTGGTAATGCTTAATGATTATGAGCTTACGGTACTGGCATTTGATTTTGGGCTTAAAAAAATTGGTGTTGCTCTAGGTAATACGCTACTGAAGCAAGCAACGCCCTTAACTATTATTCAGACTGCTACGAAACAAGCTCGTTTTGAAGAAATTGAGCGATTATTAAAAAAATGGCAACCACAACAATTAGTTGTTGGACTTCCCCTAACAGAGGATGGACAAGAGCAATATGCCTCGCTACATGCACGACGCTTTGCTAATCAATTGCAAGGGAGATTCAATTTACCTGTCCAGCTTATAGATGAGCGAGGGTCAAGTCTAGAAGCTCAGCAACGCCTTGGTAATCATACCTTAGATGATGCTGTTGCTGCAGCGATTATTTTGGAGAGATATTTTGACGCGCTTTGAGTTAAAATACTGAAAATATTTTAAAGGACATTCATATGCAGTTGCCAACCGCTGAAGAGTTATATAGCAAGTTGAAAGCTGGTGTTGAGCAGTTAATCAAAACTAAGCCTGCTGACACCGTTCATTTAGTCGGTATTTATTCTGGTGGAGCGTTGATTGTTAAGCGTCTACAACAAGATTTGCATTTAAAGAATGAGGTGGGTTTTTTAAATACAAGTTTTTATCGTGATGACTTTAATAAAATTGGTCTTCACTCACAAAAACAGCCTACACAGATTCCCTTTGATGTAGAAGGCAAAAATATTATCGTTGTTGACGATATTCTATATACAGGACGTACTATTAGAGCCACAATGAATGAGCTATTTGATTATGGTCGCCCTGCGTCAATTAGTTTAGCTGTGTTGCTAGATCGTGGTGGCAGACAGTTACCTATTGCTGCCGATATTGTCGGTGCACATATTCCCTTAGAGAAAGGCACTAATTTTGTTCTTTCACAAAATGAGCAGCAATTGTTTGATTTAGATATTGAAAAGGAATGATTCCGTGCAAAATCCTCAACTCAATAAACATGGTGAATTGACTCACCTTTTAAGTACAGAGGGACTTTCTAAAAATATTATTACGCATATTTTAGACACCGCACAAAGTTTTGTCCCATTAGCCGAGCGCGATATTAAAAAAGTCCCACTGTTGCGTGGAAAAAGTGTTTTTAATCTATTTTTTGAAAATTCAACACGTACTAGAACAACGTTTGAGATTGCCGCAAAACGTTTGTCTGCGGATGTATATAACTTGAATATTAATTCATCCTCTACGGCAAAAGGAGAGACGTTACTGGATACCATTAGTAATTTGACGGCGATGCAAGCAGATATTTTTGTCGTTCGTCATGAAGCGAGTGGTGCGCCTTATTTAATTGCTCAACATGTAGAGCCACACATTCATGTCGTGAATGCAGGTGATGGTCGGCATGCACACCCTACTCAAGCATTATTGGATATGTACACAATTAGACATTTCAAAAAAGATTTTTCTAATTTAACAGTCGCTATCGTAGGGGATATCTTGCATTCTCGAGTGGCACGCTCAGATATTCATGCCTTAACAACATTGGGTGTTGCAGAAATCCGTGCCATTGGACCATTGACTCTACTGCCTGAAGGCTTGGAGCAGATGGGAGTGAGAGTATTTACTAATATGGCAGAAGGATTGAAAGGTGTCGATGTTGTGATTATGTTGCGCCTTCAACATGAACGTATGAAAGGGGCTCTTTTACCATCCTCTCAAGAGTATTTTAAACATTATGGATTAACAGAAGAAAAACTTGCTTTGGCAAAATCTGATGCTATCGTGATGCATCCGGGGCCTATGAACCGTGGGGTAGAGATAGATTCGGCTGTAGCAGATGGACCTCAAGCGGTGATTTTAAATCAGGTAACATTTGGGATAGCAGTGCGTATGGCGGTAATGAGTATTGTGGCGGGAGCGAGTGTATGAAATTGCGTATCATCAACGGCAGATTAATCGACCCTAGTTCAAAAAGAGATGAGCAAGTCACAGTAGATATTGCGGCTGGGCGTATCGTAGGCATTAATGCAGAAGATAGCTCACCAGTTGATCAGGTAATTGATGCAAAAGGGAAAGCGATTATCCCTGGATTAGTAGATTTGTCTGTGCGCTTACGGGAGCCAGGTAACGAATATAGAGCAACATTAGAGTCAGAAATGAATGCGGCACTGGCAGGCGGTGTAACTAGTTTAGTATTGCCTCCAGATACAGATCCTAGTCTGGATGAGCCCGGTCTAGTAGAAATGTTAAAGCATCGCGCACGTCAATTAAATCAAGCTAATTTGTATCCTTTAGGGGCAATGACTATTGGTCTAAAGGGTGAAACATTGACTGAGATGGCTGAGCTCACTGAAGCAGGATGCGTAGCTTTTTCTCAAGCGAACAAAGGGTTACTCAACTTATCAACGCTGAATAGAGCGATGATGTATGCTAAAACCTTTGATTACACGCTATGGATTCAGCCGTCAGAAGAGGATTTAGTGAGTGGTGGTGTCGCTGCTAGTGGCGCTTACGCCTCACGGATTGGTTTGGCAGGTATTCCAGTACAAGCAGAAACTATTGCATTACATACTTTATTTGAATTACAACGCAGTAATAAGGCACGTTTACACTTATGTCGATTAACCAGTGCTGAAGGAATTGAGTTGGTTCGTCAGGCAAAAGCAAGAGGACTGCCCGTAACATGCGATGTCTCTATTAATCATGTGCATTTAATTGATTCGGATATTGGCTATTTTGATAGTAACTATTGTCTATACCCTCCATTACGTTCTCAACGTGATAGAGACGCTATTACAAAAGGTTTATTAGATGGTACGATTGATGCTATTTGCTCAGACCATACACCAGTAGATGATGAGGAAAAGTTATTGCCTTTTGCTCAGGCAGAACCGGGGGCTGTAGGAGTAGAGTTGTTGTTAAGTCTCGTGTATAAATGGTCTCTAGAGCAAAAGATTCCATTTGTAGATGCTTTAGCTAAAATTACTCTTAATCCCTATCATATTCTCAAACAAGGTGCTTCAGCTTTACCGCCTTGCGGACAATTGACAATTGGATCGCCTGCAGACTTGGCCTTAGTAGACTTAGATGCTTATTGGACGGTATCTCGTGAAAATCTTGCTAGTCAAAGTGCTCACACCCCCTTTAATGGTTACGAGTTACCAGCCAAAGTGAAGATGACAATGGTGGGTGGTCGTATCGTATGGCAAGGGGAATAGATGTCCTATTTGCGCTTTACTATACGTGTTATAGGTTTGTTGTGTGTTCTTATTTTGGGATTATTTATTGCCTTTGCAATTTATGCATGGTTAGGTAAGACACAAAAAGAATGGGTATTAAGTAATTGGTCAAAATTATTAATGTCTACAACGGGTGTCAGAATTACTCAAGAAGGGCAACCGATTATGGGTGGTCCCGTCATGCTCACAGCAAATCATGTCTCTTGGATTGATATTTTTATTATTAATAGCCAACGTGCAACATCCTTTATCGCTAAGTCGGAAATACGTCAATGGCCTGTCATTGGTTGGTTAGTTGCTGCCGTAGGGACTATTTTTATTCAACGAGGCTCTCGCCAAGCGGTGATTGATATTAATGCAGGAATGGCGGATTATTTTAAAGAAAATACATGTATTGGTTTGTTCCCAGAAGGCACTACTAGTGATGGATTCACTGTTTTGCATATGTTTAGTGGTCTTTTGGAAGGAGCGATGAACGCTCGGGTTCCAATCCAACCAGTAGCGTTGTTATTTACCTATAAAGGAAAGCGTAGTGGTCGAGTGGCGTTTGTAGGGGAACAAACATTAGTAGCAAATATATGGGTACTACTCAGTAGCAAAGATGTAGGTGTTACGGTACGATTTTTACCACCAATTACTCAAGCAGGTGAAGAGGTTTTAATCCCTCGACAAGAATTAGCCGATAAAATTCGTGAACGGTTACTGCAAGAAGTAGATGTATCTATGCAAACTGATACATCTAATCCATAAGCATAGTTTTTTATAAGTTATTGCAGAGTTTTATCGTATAAAACCCTCTTTTCAGAGGAAAGAGGGTTTTGTTAGGATAGATAATACTGTAGGCTATTCTAACAAGTATTCTTTTAGAGAGTGTGCTATTTTAAAAAATTATTTGGTCCGGCTTTTGCACTCAATTTGCACAAGCTTACGATCATGTAAACGGATAGCACTTAGTTTCCCGCCCCATACACAGCCTGTATCTAGACTTAAAAGATGTTTGCGTACGAGTAGTCCTAGAGTTGACCAATGTCCAAAAATAATCGTTGTTTTTTCTGTCTTGCGACCAGGCACTTCAAACCAAGGTATTAGATTACTACTTTTGTTGAGCGCAGGAGCTTCTTTCGAGCCAAACTCCATAGAGCCGTCAGGAAAACACATTCGCATACGAGTTAAGGCATTGATAATAACGCGACGACGCTTAGATCCGGTTAAGGATTCTTTCCAGCGATTAGGCTCATTACCATACATTTTTGCAAGGTATTTTTGCCAATTTTTAGAACGCAAGGCAGAAGAAACTTCCTCAGCTAGTTCAAGCGTTTTTTTAACATCCCATTTAGCAATAACTCCCGCATGTACCATTAAATGATCTGCATCGTAATAGGCTAAAGGCTGTTGGCGAAGCCAGTTAATAATTTCCTCAGCATCTGGTGCTAATAAAATCTCATCAATGGTATCCGATTTGTTTTCACGGCGAATACCTGCATAGACAGCTAATAGGTGTAAATCATGGTTACCCAACACGCATTTAGCACGACTACCTAGTGCCATAATGGTGCGTAGTGTTCTAAGCGAGTTGGGACCGCGATTAATAAGATCGCCAGCAAACCAGAGTTGAGCATTAGGGTCTTCTTGTAACTCTGGTGTCATGAGTAATTCATCAAGGGCATCGCAACATCCTTGGATATCACCAATTGCCCAAATAGTTGGTTTTTTCGTACTATTTTGCATGGATAAATGAACTTGGTTTTTTGCGTCGCTCCATTAAATATAATGCGAGTAAAGCAAGTGTTAATGCAATCATGTTTGGTAATAAAGCCGTTAGCCAAGGTGGTAGATTATTAAGCATACCTACATTTAAGGCTAACTGATTGGCCATGAAGAAAACAATACCGATAAGTATCCCTAAAAAAACTTTAGCTCCTACACCCCCTTTGCGGGTTTGTACAAAACCAATAGGTGCAGCTAGTGTTATCATGACCAATAGGGTAAATGGGTAGCTACCTTTACGCCATAATGCCACAATATGACGATTAGTTTGAAGATGGTTTTCTTTTAGGTATTGCACATAATTTAGCAAGTTATTGGTTGACATACGATCTGGTTGTAATTCGGTAGCAACCAGACGTTGAGTGGTAAGTGATGTATCAAAACTAACACTGGGAAGAGAAGTGAATGATGAAACTTTTTCTAGAGGGGAGTCAGGGTTAGATAATACTTTCTCAATATCAATCAAACTTTCGGTAAGTTTTACTTTAGTCAATGAAAGTTTTCCTTGCTCAAACGTACCTTTTTCTGCCGTATACAAACGAGAAAATTGATTGTTTCTTGTGTCATATTCATATACTGTCACACCTGATACTTGTGTGTGAGAATTAAGATGTTGGATATTAATTACGCGATAATGATATTGATCAGCAGGCTCTCTAAACCAGTAACCGCTCTGCATTCTATTGTTGTTTTGTCCTAACAAGGAGAGTGTTAATTCACTGGTTTTTTGCTCGGCAAGAGGTGTTGCTATTTCTGATAGTAAGGAGGCAAATATCATCAAAGGAATAGTGATAACCCAGAGCATAAACAGCAGTTTTTTACTACTAATGCCAGATACCCTGAGAATCACTAATTCATTACGTTGGGCAAGACCAGCAAGGGCGACTACGGCACCAATTAATAGTCCAATAGGCAGTAAATCATATAAGCGTGTTGGTAGTTGTAAAGCTTGCATATAAAGCATAGATAAAAAAGAGAATTTCTCACTTAAATTATCTAATGCATCAATCATTTCAAAAAACGTAAATAGCCCTAGCAACACTAACAATACGGCGATAGTGGTGCGATAAATTTCACTAGCAAGATAACGACGGGCTGTACGCATATGATAAATATCCTAAATAGAGTGATTATTATAATGGTATTCAGACGATTGATTGAGAATTCTATTAAATGTCATAAAAGCTTCACAATGTATAACTGTTATCTACGGTGCTAGTTCTAGCACTATGGGATACTGACAAGGGGCATTCGTGCTTGAATAGTATTTATCCGATTGCGCATATAGCTGCTTTTAAGATGTTGGCTATACAGGATAGGGTTTGGTAATAAAGCGGCTAAGGTTGCAGCTTGTGCAGAGGATATTTTACTCACATCTTGTTTAAAGTAAACTCGGCTAGCAGCTGTTACACCAAAAGTTCTTTCACCAAGTTGCGCTGTATTAAGATAAAGCTCATAAATTCTTTGTTTAGGCATAATAATCTCAATCATGTATGTGATCACGAGTTCTTGAGCTTTCCTAAGGTAAGAACGTTTTTGACTGAGAAAAAGGTTTTTAGCTAATTGTTGGGAAATAGTTGAACCACCTCTGATTTTGACTTTATTGGCATTTTCATGTTTGAGATTAAAATAATAGGCATCAATAATAGCTTGCCATTCAACCCCAAAGTGTTGAGTGAATCGGGAGTCCTCTGAGGCGATAATTGCTTTCTTGATGTCCTTATCTATTTGTTCATAGTCTGACCAGTTGTACAGAATTTTTGGTGATACATCATCGGCAATATTCAGTGCTTGGATGCGCATAAAAGCTGTACTGCTAGGGTTAATGAAGCGATATAAGATGACATTTACCAATAAAAATAGTTGGTAAGCAAGTAAAATCACTAGTAGACCTAAGAGGGTGTATTTAACGCAGGTCTTAATAGGGGAGTGAATAATACGAATGCCTAATGTATCAGTCATAGTGTCATCAGATGTTATTTCTTAGTGGTTTTGAGCTATCTCTTGTCTAAGAATATCAATAACAGGCTCTGGATTAGGATATTTTTTTGTCCAGATTGAAAAGGCTTCTGCCCCTTGATAGACTAACATACCTAAGCCATCGGAACAGTTTTTTACACCATATTCTGAAGCTTGTTGTAAAAAAGGAGTGATCCCTGTCGCTGTATAGAGCATATCGTAAGCAAATTGACACGGTGCTATTACTTCTTTGGCGATAGTTAACGGCTCTCCACTTAAACTACTTGAACTAGCATTAATAATAATATCCCACTCTCCTGTGATATTACTTAAATCACTACTAGTAATCTTGCAAATTAAATCAGTTTCTGTTTGTCGAATCAATGTATTAAATATGTCTGCTAGGTCTGCAGCTTTATTAGGACTACGATTGGCAATATGTAAATGCGTACAACCAGCTTGAATTAAGGGTAAGATAGCACCACGAGCAGCACCACCAGCACCAATGAGCAAAATTTTTTGTTTTAGAGAAATCCCTTGGCGTAAGATATCTTTAACTAAACCGATACCATCAGTATTATCACCGTGAATTTGATTGTCTTGATACCATAGTGTATTGACTGCTCCTGCCGCTTGAGCTCTCGGTGTTAGGTGCTGTTTGGCTAACTCAAATGCCTCAAGCTTAAAAGGGACAGTAACATTTAAACCATTACCACCTTGTTGAAAAAAATGATGGACAGTTTGAGGAAAGGCATCAAGAGGGACTAAGGTTTTTGTGTACTCAACGTTTTTTAACCCACAGTATTCTGCAAATAATAAATGCATTTTAGGCGAGTAACTCTGTTTGATAGGGTTGCCAAAAACAGAAAATTTGAGTAGCGACATAAGGTTAGTCCTTTTTATTTATCTCGGCAGTAATTGAGGTGTTTAAAATATTATCTGGATTAGGTGCTATTTCAGGATTAGATTCCACACTTGAGTCTACCTCTATCTCTGTTTCAATTTCATCAAGAGATAAATTTTCAGGTAGGGTATCTGATAAGTCATCTTCTATATCAACATCTACAATAGCTGTATCCAATATTTTTAGCAAGCGTGCTTCAAACGTTAGATTGTATAAATCAATTTTATCAATGGCGATTCTGATACTGGTACCTTTTTCTAGTTCTGGTAGTCCCGCAATAGAAGTCGTAATAGGAATATCTTTTAGACGTACTAATTCTTCGCGAATGACAGTTGCCTCGACTTCGCTTAAATGCTGTTGTTGAATATAGCGTAAGCACCAGAAGCGCTCCATTCTAGCCTGATGGGTTAAATAAAGCGTATAAATAGACTCAAATTGGCTAATAATAGAGAAAATATCGATTTCTTTAGGTTTATAAGGAGCGACCAGACGTGCAGAAACCCCATGTTTTACGGCAGCGATTAACTGACGCTGATTGAATAAGTCCACATAACGGCGTAATGGTGAACTTGTCCACGCATATTGTTCTACACCAATAGTGTGGTGAGGTAAGGCATGTGTACTCATGCGTACGCGACCAAACTGTTGCTGTGAGCGAAAAATACCTGGTAACCCCAAAGAAGCCAATAGTTTTGCCCAAGTACTATTACAAAGAATCATGAATTCAGCAACAAGTAGATCGATTGGTGCATTACGAACTCGAGGGTCTAGCGTGATGATTGAGTCAGGGTCATCTGGTGAGCCTTCTAAACGGAATAAATATTCTACACGATCATTTTTTTCTGGCTTACCTCTACGTTCATCACGTTTTGCTCGTAAGAACTTAGAAAAACGCCACATAGGTTTGAATAACTCAGCGTATGGAATGTCTGCATCAGTGCTTTCCAATGCTTCAGCAGTTAATACATCCTCTAAATAGTTGTTTCGTAAGTTTTCTTTAATAAACACTCGTTCAAGTTTGGTTTCTTCATTTAAGATTTCACCAGTAGCTATATCAGCTGTCACATAGAGTGACAAAGCGGGTGAATGCTTGCCAGCATCAAGAGAGAAAGTTTTGATAACATCCTCATGTTGCATGGGAATTTTGTCACCCGGAAAATAGACGGTGGACATTCTTTTGCGTGCTGCCAAGTCAAGAGGGCTATCCCTATCAATAACAAGTGCAGGGCAGGCAATATGGATACCAAAAATATATTGATTATCTCCAAGGTGTTGAATACTAAAAGCATCATCTACTTCGGTAGTAGAAATATCATCCACTGAAAATGCCTCCACAGTCGCTGTAGGTAAGTCTTCGATGGGAGGGATGGGGATTTCTGGGTTAGCTGTACCACGAGGAAATGCAATAGCGAGGAATTTTTGACGATGTACCGCTAAAGCATTAGGGAATACGTTAAGTTTTAGGAGTAGTTCTGGTACTTGAATGCCTAATTCATTAACAGCATCAGCAAAGGCTTTCCATGCAATTGTATTTTTATCTGGGTTAGTCAAGAAACTTGGCATGATAGAGCGTAATTCTTCAGGAACAATGCCTTTGACAAAGTCTTGAGTCCATTGCTGTTGTTGTTCTGCTTGTAAGCGTTTTTTCTCTTGGGCTAGTTTAGCCGCCTGAAGAATTTCTTCAGGTGCTGGAGCATATAAACCCTTCCCCTTTCGATGGAAATACATGGGGTGGTCATGCAGAAATAGTAGCAATGCTGTTTGTTCTACTGTCCCTGCATCATCTCCGTAGTATTCTTTCGCTAGTCGCGTTACATTGAACGTTTCTTTTGGAGAAATTTCCCATAAAAACTCAATATCTAATTCTTTACTAAGCTCATTGGCTTGCTCTAATAGATGGAGGGGGGATACATCTTTGAAGGTAAAGATAACATTGGCACGTTTTATTTTTATTCGTTTACCAGAGCTACTCTCTACTTGCAAAGAAGTCTCTGCTTCGGAGAGGATTGTGCCAGTTTTAAATTGTCCTGACTCTTCAAAAAGTAAATACATGAATGAGCACTCGCCTTAGTGTTGGAAAATAAAGTCTAGTACGAAAGGAAGATATTGTTCAAAACCACTAAACGCATGGTCTTCTCCCTCCACTAGAAGTTGTGTGGCACCCTGATATTTGGCCTGCATTTCTTGCCAATCTAATAATTCATCGTGTGTACCAGCTAGTAGTAGAAAATTTTCTGGTGTTGAAATAGTAGGGATAAAAAACTTTGCCAACTCTTTGATATAACTAGCATCAAAATAAAAAGGATCGGAAGTATGATATTGTGTGCGAACATCAAGTTGAGTAGATAAATCTCTAGGTGCATAAATACTAGGGTTGATACATACAGCACGACAACCCAAGGTCTCTGCGAGATAAGTGGCGTAGTATCCACCTAGAGAGGAACCGACAATACATAGCTGGTCGTTGGGAATATTTTGCACTAGCTTTAGGCAAAGTTCTATCGCTTGTTTTGGCGAAGAAGGTAGCGAAGGCAGTAATAATTCATTGAGCTGTCCTCGTTCCTGCATAACTTTTTTAAAGAGTTGAGCCTTAGCGGACAAAGGACTTGATCTAAAACCGTGCAAATATAAAATCATCATTTATTAGAGTGCTTTTAAAAGTTTCTCATGCAAACCACCGAAGCTACCATTACTCATAATAATAATATGGTCACCTGGGTGAGCGACGCTAACAAGAGCTTGCTTTAGTGCCTCTAGGTCATGGAAGGTTTTGACCTTATCTGCTTGGTCACCAAAAATTTCTTCTGGCTTCCAGCCTAATGCGTGTTTGCCGTGGGTCTCACCAAAACAGAATGCCAAATCCGCTTGTTGTAGTGCTTCAGGTAAGCGAGCGGCCATTGTACCAAGTTTCATAGTATTAGAGCGTGGTTCAAGAACAGCAATGATCCGAGCATTACCGACACGCTTACGTAAACCATCAAGAGTCGTGGCAATGGCTGTAGGGTGGTGTGCAAAATCGTCATAAACACAAATTTGTTTAACTTCACCACGTAATTCCATGCGGCGCTTAATACCTTTGAATTGGCAAAGTGCTTCAATAGCCGTACTGGGTTCTATGCCAACTGCTTTTGCCGCAGCAATAGTGGCTAGTGCATTATTGATATTATGAGTGCCTGTGTGTGCCCAAGTAATTGTACCGATAGATTGTCCTTGGTGAAGTACCTCGAATGTTTGGCCTGCTGGGTCTCGGTGACCACATTGCCACTCTCCGTCATTACCAAAGTGAGTTTGATTTGACCAAATGCCACGAGCGATAACGCGTTCTAACGCTTCATCATGTGTAGGGGTAATCACCACACCACTTTGAGGAATGATACGAACCATATGATGGAATTGCGTTTCAATAGCAGCTAAATCAGGGAAAATATCGGCATGATCGTATTCTAAATTATTTAAAATCGCCGTTCTGGCATGATAGTGAACAAACTTTGAGCGTTTATCAAAAAAAGCTGTGTCATATTCATCTGCTTCAATGACAAAATGTTTAGAGTCGGGATTGAAACGTGCGGACACACCTAAGTCCGTTGCAATACCACCAATTAAGAAATTGGGCTTTAGACCGGCATATTCAAGTACCCATGCAAGCATAGAACTTGTCGTTGTTTTACCGTGCGTTCCAGCGACAGCTAAAACATGTTGTTGGCGTAGAATTTGTTCACCTAGCCATTGTGGGCCTGAAACATAGGGTAGATTGTTTTCTAAAATGGCTTCTATCAATGGATTGCCACGAGTCACAACATTGCCAATAATGTAGAGGTCAGGATTTAATTCTAGTTGCTCAACACCAAATCCCTCTACTAATGTAATACCTTGTTCTTCTAATTGTGTGCTCATAGGAGGGTAAACGCCAGCGTCACAACCTGTCACCTTATGACCAGCCGACCGTGCAATTATGGCTAATCCCCCCATGAAAGTACCACAAATACCTAAAATGTGAATATGCATAAAAAGTTCTCTATCTTTGTTGATGCTAGTATTTTAAGCAAATTTAGGGGTAGATTGCTTGATTAAGGCGGTTCTTTAAGAAAAACTACATTTCCTTTCAGCGTTATGTAGTAGCTCAATGGTTAGTTGTTGATTTCAAACATCGTTTTAAAAAACAACAAAAAAAACAAAACAACCGTTTTAAATTAAAGAAAAGTTTCAAAAAAATGGCAATTTTATAAGAAAATAATAGACAAATACATCATTTTGTCGTTAAATAGCGTTATTAAAGATGTCGGATAGAATAAATGCAAACAAATGTCCTCTTTATAAATGGTGCTAATTTAAATTTGCTTGGTAAAAGAGAGCCTCATATTTATGGTTCTCAATCCCTTGACGATATTAATCTTCACTTACAAGAGCAAGCTAACAAGTTAAATCTTGTTTGTCACTTTTTTCAAAGCAATAGCGAAGGCGAAATCATTAATCGTATCCATCAAGCGATGGGGAATACCGATTATATAGTGATTAACCCGGGTGCGTTTACTCATACTAGTGTTGCCTTAAGAGATGCGCTCTTAGGTGTCAATATACCGTTTATCGAAGTACATTTATCTAATATTCATGCGAGAGAAGCTTTCCGTCATCATTCTTATTTATCAGATAAGGCTGTTGCCGTACTATGTGGCTTAGGTGCCTATGGTTACGAAGCAGCGTTGTCTTTTATTGCTAATAAACGCTAATACAAAACGAGTGTTTGTCACTTGTATTTGAATTATCCAACATTGGAACTATTATGGATTTAAGAAAATTAAAAACATTAATTGATTTAGTGGCTGAATCAGGCATTGCTGAATTAGAAGTGACTGAGGGCGACGAGAGCAAAGTGCGCATTGTGAAGTTTGCTAATCAAGCTCCTCAAGTACAACATTATGCTGCACCTATGATGGCTCCTGCACCAACAGTAGCACCTGCTCCTGTGTTAGCTTCAGCTGCACCAGTGACATCTGAGCCTGTAGTGAGTGGGCATGTGGTAAAAGCTCCGATGGTAGGTACATTCTACCGTGCACCAAACCCAAGTTCTCCTCCATTTGTTGAAGTGGGTGCTTCTGTTAAAGAAGGTGACTCATTGTGTATTATCGAAGCGATGAAATTGCTTAACGAAATTGAAGCAGATAAAACAGGCGTTATTAAAGAAATTCTTGTCGAAAATGGTGAACCAGTAGAGTTTGGTCAGCCTTTATTTGTCATTGCTTAATCAAAAGCTATCTTTAATTTACACGAGACTTTTTTATGTTCCAGAAAATTTTGATTGCCAATCGTGGTGAGATTGCTTTACGCGTGCAAAGAGCTTGTCGTGAATTAGGCATTAAAACAGTGGTTGTGCATTCCGAAGCTGACCGTGACGCAAAATATGTTCGTTTAGCCGATGAATCTGTTTGCATTGGTCCAGCAGCACCACAGCAAAGTTATTTACATATGCCTGCACTTATTGCAGCGGCAGAAGTGACTGATGCAGAAGCCATTCACCCAGGTTATGGTTTTCTTTCAGAAAATGCTGATTTTGCAGAAAGGGTTGAGCGCAGTGGGTTTGTATTTATTGGACCACGTCCCGAGTCTATCCGCGTAATGGGTGACAAGGTTAGTGCAAAACAAGCGATGATTAGTGCTGGTGTGCCAGTTGTACCGGGCTCTGAGGGAGCCCTTCCTGATGATCCAGATTATATTCTAGCTACAGCAGAGCGCATTGGTTATCCCGTAATTATTAAAGCTGCTGGTGGTGGTGGTGGTCGTGGTATGCGTGTTGTTCATACTGAAGCTGCGTTATTAACAGCTGTGCAAACGACCAAAACAGAAGCTTCAGTAGCCTTCAATAATCCCGAAGTATATATGGAGAAATTCCTTGAGAATCCTCGCCATATTGAAATTCAAGTGATGGGTGACGGTGAAGGTCAGGCAGTCTGGTTAGGTGAACGTGATTGTTCAATGCAGCGTAGACACCAAAAAGTCATTGAGGAAGCACCAGCACCAGGTATTGATCGTGCCTTAGTGAGCAAAATTGGTGAACGTTGTGCAGCCGCTTGCCGCCAGATGAAATATCGTGGTGCTGGTACGTTTGAGTTTCTATACGAAAAAGGTGAGTTCTACTTTATTGAAATGAATACTCGTATTCAGGTTGAGCACACGGTGACAGAATGTATTACTGGTATTGATTTAGTTCAAGAACAAATTAAAGTAGCAGCACAACTACCATTTGGTTTACGTCAAGAAGATATCAAATTGACTGGTCATGCGATTGAATGTCGTATCAATGCAGAGGATCCATACTCGTTTGTTCCTTCTCCTGGCCTTATTACCGCGTGGCATACGCCCGGTGGCCCAGGTATTCGTTTGGATTCACATGTCTTTACAGGCTATCGTGTCCCTCCAAATTATGACTCAATGATTGCTAAGCTTATTTCTTTTGGTAGTACACGTGAACAAGCCTTAGCACGTATGGACATTGCATTATCAGAAATGGTTGTTGAGGGTATTAAAACAAATATCGCTCTACACCGAGATTTGGTTAATGATGCCAACTTTGTTGAGGGCGGTACTACTATTCATTATCTTGAGAAGAAATTGAATAAAATCAGTTAAGTATTAAAAGATCTGATGCTATATATGGTACAACCCCGCCTATGGTGGGGTTGTCGTCCTTTAAAAAAGAAACTATTGGAATGATTATGCGCGAATTAGTTCTGTTAAGTTTAGAAAGCGAAGCAGAGGAATTATCTGATTTATTATTGGAATGTGGCGTTTTGTCTGTCTCTGTTGAGGATGCTGATTTAAATACTGACCAAGAAAAGCCTTTATTTGGTGAGCCTGGTACTGAGCCTGAAGTACAAGCATGGACAAGAAATAATATTATTGCCTTATTACCAGATGAGTTATCTGTTGAGGAGATTATTTCTAATTTAAAACAATTAACTAATAAAGATTACTCTGAATTTGTGACTATTCGAGAGGTTGCTGATGAGGACTGGGTTCGCCTGACACAATCGCAATTTGACCCTATCCAAATTGCTGAACATATTTGGATTGTGCCAAGTTGGCATAAGGAAAATCCAGAGATTTTACAAGCAAATGCTGATAGTCAGAATATCCTCATCGAGTTAGATCCAGGCTTAGCATTTGGCACAGGTAGCCATCCAACCACGCATTTATGTGCACAGTGGTTAGCCAGTCATGACATCCAAGGTCTGCAAGTATTAGACTATGGGCATGGTTCAGGCATATTAGCAATTATTGCTAAAAAATTAGGAGCGGCTGAGGTAAAAGGCGTTGATATTGATGAACAGGCTGTGACAACAGGCGATTATAATGCTAAAGTCAATCAGGTTGATATTGAGTTCATGTTACCTGATGGCTTAGCTGATGGCCAGTTTGATATTGTTGTTGCTAATATTTTATCTAACCCCTTAAAGGTGCTGGCCCCTATGTTAGCAGGCAGAGTTAAAAAGGGAGGGCATCTCGTTCTCTCTGGTGTACTTGAACGTCAAGCAGAAGAGGTTGCTAATGCTTATGCGCCGTTCATGCAAATGAGCGTATGGCAGTCGGAAGAAGGTTGGGTTTGTCTACACGGTGTGAAATAAGATGAAAACATGTTGCCCCCATTGTGAAACGGTTTTAACACTAACCGAACAACAATTAGAACAGAGAAATGGTATGGTTCGCTGTGGTGTTTGCCGACAAGTGTTTAATGCGCTTGAGCATCTTTATGAGGAAGAAGATGATTACCCTGTCTTATCAGAGCAAGAGCATTCAGTACCTACTGTACAGGCGTCAAAAGTCAATCCTATTAAACGAGAAACACCAGCGTATCACGCAACAACTCGTGAAAGACAGGCAGAAGCAGTCATTGATGTTAAACCAGCAATAACACCTGATCCAGTCTATACGCCACCAGTGCAGAGTTATACGCCAGCTTCTCCCCAACAACCAAGTGTGCATATTCATTTGAATCAACCCGTGCAAAGTACACAGAGTAATTCAAATGAATCGGCTCATACCATTAGAAATGAGTCGGTTTCCTCTCAACATTACAGAGGAGAGCCTAGTTTACGGTTAAGCAATGACTATGCGGATAGTAATACTGGCGATTATTATATTGGTGATAATCAACGTCGCAGAGAAGATCACGTTATTCGTTCTGATTATGCAGAGGATCAATACGATCGTGATGATCGTGTGTATGGTGATGATGATTATGAATATGAGAGACCACGTTCTTCAGGAAGTGGCATGTTATGGTTTGTGATTGTCTTATTGGCATTATTATTAGCCGTTGGCCAGATTTTTTATGTATTCAGAAATCAAATTAGTAATACATTCCCCGCTACGCGACCATTTATTATGCAGTTATGTGGTGTCTTTAAGTGTGAAGTGGGCGTTAAGAAATCGGTTGATAATATTGCGATCATTAATCATCATCTAAACCCTGAAAAAAATACGACAGCAAAAGCTGGCGAACAAGTATTACGCTTACAGGCAACAATTGTTAATAAGACCGACCTTCCACAAGAGTGGCCAGTGTTGATTTTAAAATTAAAAAATCAACAAGGGGCTGTCATGATTAGTAAAAATATCGAACCCAAAGAGTATTTGACTAGCGAACAAGTATTACAACCACTCGCCCCCAAAGCGCAAGTACCGATTAACTTACCGTTTAAGTTAACTATCCAAGATTCGCTAAGTAGCTATGAAGTAAATGTATTTTACCCATAATAATAGGAATAAATAATGGCATCTGTTTTAGTATGTGGATCAATTGCTTTTGATACGATTACTTTATTTGAAGGACATTTCAAAGAACATATTCTTGCTGAGAATATTAAATCGTTAAGTGTATCGTTTTTTGTACCCACTATGCGTAAAGATTTTGGTGGGTGTGCAGGTAATATTGCTTATAGCTTAAATATGCTAGGTGCCCATGCGATTCCTGTGGCAACAGTGGGGAAAGACGGCTATGACTATATCCAACATTTTGATCATTTGGGTATTGATACCAAATTGATTAAAGTGTTGCCGGAAATGTTTACGGCACAATGTCATATTACAACTGACCTTGATGGCAACCAAATCGCGGCGTTTCACCCTGGTGCAATGTCACAATCGGCTGTTAATATTATCGAAAAAAATGATGCAACTTGGGCAATTGTGGGACCAGACTCAAAAGAAGGAATGTTTGCACATGCTCGACGTTTGCATGAACAAGGCATACCATTCATTTTTGATCTAGGGCAAGCTATGCCTTTATTTGATAAAAAAGATATTGAAGAGATGGTTGGCTTGGCTCAAGCGATGACGCTAAATGATTATGAAGCCTCTGTGGTAGAACAGCGGTTAGACAAATCAATTAGTGAGCTGTCACATCATCTAGAAGCGATAATCGTAACTCGTGGTGCTGAAGGGGCAAGTCTCTATATTCAAGGTGAAGAAACTAAAATTCCACCATGTAAAGCAGAAAAAGTATGTGATCCTACAGGGTGTGGAGATGCACATCGTGGTGGAGTTTTGTACGGTTTAATTAGTGGATGGTCTTGGTACGATAGTGCTTGTTTAGGTAGTTTGATGGGTACACTTAAAATTCAAGAGCAAGGCCCCCAGAATTACTCATATACCCGTACAGAAATTACTGCAAAATTGCAGGAAGCATATGGTATAGCGTTAGATAATTAAACCTAGTAGCTATTGACTAGCGTTTGTAAAACGAGTATCCCAATCATTAAAAACATCAAACTAAAGTCGAAAGGCCCAGTTTTTAATGCATTGGGTATTATTTTACGAATAGGTATCAGAAGTGGTTCTATGAGTGCACGTAAAAAACTAATAAATGGTGCCATAGGACTAACCCAACTCATAATGGCATAGAAAATACTTAGCCATAATACGACAGACAGGATTTGATTAATGAATAGTTGAAGTCCTGCAATGATAAAAACAGGTAAGCTAATAGATATACCGGGTATTTCTTCTTTGAAAATAGTCAATTTATAACTGATAAATACTTCAATCAAGCAGACTATAAATGCAATGAGCAGACTAGGAATATCAATGTTTTTACTAGATGGAATAATTTTTCTAACTGGTACAACAATAAAGTCTGAGAGTTTATAAATAAAAGCGCAGTAAGGGTTAAAAGGAGGAATCCTACGCCAGAAAACCCATGCCCTTACAATTAGCACTGTACAAAATAAAGAAGTAAAAATATTTAATAACAACATCAAGGCATCAGTCATAGTGGTGGTGCATCTCTCAGAAATAAAAGTACGCTTATATTTTAAATGATTAGTATCTTTTTATCTATGCATGTGATGGATGTATGGCAGTTAGAAAAATTGAGAGTTAGTATCCAAATAAATAATAAAAATGCCTAGACATTTTTTAGTGTCCAGGCATATGAATTAGTCGTTAAACAGGAGTGACTCTGTTTAAGGACGGTTAGAACCTACAGGGAAAGGCCAAACATTTGGAGTAACCTCTTTCTTGTGTGCACTTGCTTTTACTGGAGCAGGTGTAGTTGTTTTGGTAGATTCTACTGTACTAGTTACCTCTTCTGCAGGACTACTTACTTTTTTTTTTAGCTGGTGCCTTAGCAACAGTTTCAGTTTTAGCGGCAGCTTTAGTGGCTGCTTTTTTGGCAGGTGCTTTGGTAGCAGTGGTTTTAGCTACGGTTTTAGTGGCTGCTTTTTTAGCTGGAGCCTTGGCAGCCGTTTCAGTTTTAGCGGCAGCTTTAGTGGCTACTTTTTTAGCTGGTGCTTTTGTAGCAGTGGTTTTAGCTACGGTTTTGGTGGCTGCTTTTTTAGCTGGAGCTTTGGTAGCAGTGGTTTTAGCTACGGTTTTGGTCGCTGCTTTTTTAGCTGGAGCTTTGGTAGCAGTGGTTTTAGCTACGGTTTTAGTGGCTGCTTTTTTAGCTGGAGCCTTGGTAGTAGTTTCAGTTTTAGCGGGAGCTTTAGCTGTTGTTACTGTTTTGCTGGCTGCCACTTTTTTAGTTGCTACTTTTTTGGCAGGAGCAGCAGTTGCTACTGCCTCTGTTTTTACATTAGTATCTTTAGTTTCAGTAGACGTTGTTTTGGCTACCTTTTTAGCCGCTGCTTTTTTAGCTTGTGCCATATTACACTCCTGAGATAATTTAGTTAGGGTCCTAGTATAGATAAATTCAAAAGAATTAATACTTAAAGATTACAATATTATTGATTGAAAATCACGAAAATTTTTATTAATGTTCAATAGCTTAGCTAAATAAATAGGTGATTTTCGAGAATATTTTTGTAGACTTTTTTAAATTAATTTAAATTTAAAATAATTTTTTTAAAGAACTAATATGGAATTTTTGATTAAAAAATAATATTCTTGAATCAGAATAAATAAAAAAACGCTTGGAAAAACTAATGAAAATAATAATAGAATACTGTCTATTGTAGTGGGAGTGTATTAATAGTGGCAGATATTGATTTTAACGTTTATTTGCAATTTGGCTGAATTCTTATTCTATAAAATAATTTTTCTTCAATAAGATTAAAAAATTTTAAATTTAAATTAATTTTTAAAATAAATAAAAATAGTCTATATTTAAATCTTAATTTAAGATTTAGTATGGTATAAAACCAACATTTTCTTTGTTTTATACCAATCTAGAAAAAGTAAAACCATTCAAATTATCGTTAAAGTATAGATACTTCAAACTCAAAGCGAATGGTTTCGTCTATCACAGAAAAAGACTTTATTTTTAACTAGGCTTTATTTAAGTCTATTTAATACTGTCTGTTTGCCCAAAATAGCAAGCACTTGATCAACAGCTGGTGTCTGTTTTTGACCTGTTACTAATAAGCGTAAGGGAATACCTAACGCAGGCATTTTGACATTATGTTTAGCAAGAGTCTCTTTGATAAGTGCTGAAATAGTCTCACTTGTCCAGTCCTGAATATTTTCTGCTTGTGCAGCAAAGTCAGCCACAATACGTTTAGCATCATCAGTCACAAACTGTGTGAGTAGTTCAGGGCTTGCTTCTTTAAACGGTGCACAAAATAGCATGGCTTCATCAGCTAATTGCTCTAGTGTTTCTGCTCTATCTTTGAATAAAGCAAGTACAGAAGGTAAGTTTGTATTGAGAACATCACCACCACGAGCAACAATGCGAGGGGTTACGGAGGCAACTAATTCTTCATCACTAAGTTGTTTAATGTAATGAGCATTGACCCAGTTAAGTTTTTTGGGATCCCATTGTGCCGCAGATTTTGATAAGTGATTGGTATCAAACCATTCCACTAATTGCTCACGTGTAAAAATTTCATCGTCACCATGACTCCAACCGAGGCGAGCAAGATAATTAATCATTGCATCAGGTAAGTAACCGTCAGCATCATATTGCATGACACTTACTGCCCCATGACGTTTAGATAATTTTTGACCATCAGGACCGAGAATCATAGGTAAGTGACCATAAATAGGTAAAGGCGCATTTAGGGCTTTGAGAATATTGATTTGTCTGGGTGTATTATTCACATGGTCATCCCCCCTAATGACATGCGTAATTTGCATATCCCAATCATCTACAACAACGCAGAAATTATAAGTAGGTGAGCCATCTTGGCGAGCAATAATTAAATCATCTAATTCTTGGTTATCAATGGTAATAGTGCCTTTAAGCATATCATCCCAAGATACAGATCCCTCAGTTGGATTTTTAAAACGAACAACAGGTTTTCTTCCCTCTGGAATCGGAGGAAGTGTTTTGCCTGGTTCTGGACGCCAAGTACCGTCATATTTGGGTTTTAACCCTTTTGATTTTGCTAGCTCACGCATTTGCTCAACCTCTTCAGGCGTGCTATAGCAGTAATATGCCGTGCCTTCATTGAGCATTTGAGCGATAACTTCTTTATAGCGATCAAAACGTTTTGTTTGGTAAAAAGGTCCTTCATCATGATCTAAACCTAACCATTGCATGCCATCAATAATGGCTTGAACAGCTTCGGGTGTTGAACGTTCTAAATCGGTATCTTCGATACGAAGAACAAACACACCTTGATGATGACGAGCATAAGCCCACGAAAATAATGCAGTGCGAGCACCACCTAGATGTAAATAGCCAGTAGGTGATGGAGCAAAACGCGTACGAACAATAGACATAAAATTAAAATACGGTAAATAAATATAAATGATAACAAGCTATAAGTTTACAATATAGCTAAATAATAATTTCTCTATTTTAACTTATCTTGACCGAGAGAACGACAATGTTAAGACATCGCCTTGCTTCATTTTTTGAGCCCAAATCATTGGTCATTATTACGGATACTGATTTGCCGATATTATCAGCATTGCCTGCTTCATTAGGTAATGCAACGACGTTAGTTCAGTTATATGGGGAGCAAGAGAGTATCCCAACTATTTTTGAACAGTATCCTTTGTCAGAGCAAAAGGAATTAGCTGTTGTTTGTGTAAATCCCTCTAAATTGAATGAGGTGTTAGCTTATTTAGAACAATCCCCTCCTAAAGCCATGCTAATGCTTGCTCCAAATACTATTGATATGGAGCCAAAGGAGAGTAAACAGTTAATTTATGAGTGGTCCAAAAAACATAATGTGATGCTACTCGGCTCACGAAGTTTTGGGATTCAACGACCTCATTTAAATTTAAACTTAAGTCGTTCATCAGCAGCAAAGTCAGGAAAAATTGCTGTTGTTTCTCAGTCTAGAATGCTAGTGATGTCTATTTTAGACTGGGCGCTGGATACCAATATTGGCTTATCTGCTGTTGTTTCATTGGGTGAGGCTAATGGTATTACGTTACCTGAAGTGATTGAATATTTTGCAGGTGACCCACGCACGGATAGCATAGTCGTGTACTTGGATAAGTTATCACAAGGTAGAGAATTAATTAGTTCTATTCGAACAGCTTCCAGTGTTAAGCCCGTTGTTGTATTAAGAGCTGGTCGTACTGATAGTGACTTAAAAGGGAGCGATCAAGTATTTGATGCTGCTTTACGTCGCTCGGGCGCTGTGCGTGTTCCATATTTTGTTGACTTATTCTCATCACTCAAAGCATTGACCCATAAGCGTCGGCCAAAAGGTGGAAATATTGCGGTAATTGCTAATGGTAGGGCTCAAGCACAACTTATGCTAGATGAAATGTTATCTAGTAGTCAAATCATGAAACGTGCTGTTTTTTCTCAGGAAACAATGACGCAATTAACCCAAATATTGGGAGCGGGTTGTTTGGTGAATAATCCCATTATTGCTTATGAACCCATCACTGGGGAAAAATTAGTGGAATGTTTGAAGGTACTACAAAGCGATCCAAATGTGGATGCGATTATGCCAATTTTAGCGCCTGATGATGCGAGTGATATGCCAGAGGTCGTGAATAGTTTAGTCAGTTTTGCCCCGCGTTCTTCGAAACCAATTCTGAATACACTTATTGGTGAATATTTGATGAAGCCGTTACGTAGGATTATTGATCAATCTGGATCGCCTTCATTTAGAACACCTGAAACAGCAATTTCAGGTATGAGTGCCTTAATTTCATATCACTATAACCAGCAGTTACTGCAACAAATTCGTATTCCACTCTTTGATATTGAGGCAGCACAGACTCAAGCGGGTATTGATCTGATCAATGGACTAAGAATGCAACAGCGTAGAGAGCTTAGTAAAGAAGAATGTTATCAGTTATTGAAGTTCTATCATGCTGATATTCATTGGGGGGTGGATAAAGAAGATGAACAATATTCGGTCGATGATGATATTCCTGCCCTTAGAATTCTCGTAAAACGTGATCCAATATTTGGACCTTGGATTTATTTTGGAGAGGGTGGCCATGAGGTAAAAATTCCTGTAGATGATCAAGGGCTAGATTTGCCGCCACTTAATTCCTATTTAGCCGCACAACTGATTGAACGTAGTCGTCTATATAGACAAGAGTTGCAAATTTATATTGAACCACCTATTTTTACTAAACTACAAAAATTATTAGAGGTTGTGTCTGATTTGGTAAAAGACTTTCCGGGTATTGAAGAACTAGAGATAAATCCGATAGTCATTGGTTATCGTCATTTAAATGTACATGATATTCGTATTCAATTAACGAGCCAGACAATGCCTGATAAGCCTTTTCAAAGTGGTTATGAGCATATGGCGATTTATCCTTATCCAGGATATTTGATAGAGCACCATACGTTTAAAGATGGTCGTGAATGGACGTTGCGTCCTATACGCCCAGAGGATGCAGAACAAATGCAAGAGTTTATACGGTCATTGTCTGCTGAGTCGCGATATATGCGTTTTGTTTCAATGATGAAAGAGTTAACGCCTAAAATGCTAACGCGTTACACGTATGTAGACTATCACCGAGAGCTTGCTTTGGTTGCGACGACAATGGTGCCTAATCCAGAAAATCGTGGCTTGCCAAAAGAGATTATTATTGGTCTAGCACACTATTTACGTAATAGTGATGGTGTAGGGGCAGAATATGCCTTAGTGATCGGTGATGATTGGCAAGGTAGAGGCTTGGGTCGAAAATTGATGTCGACTTTATTAGAAGAGGCTAAAAATCAAGGTCTAGAGTATATTGAAGGAGTTGTTCTAACAAATAATAAACCGATGTTGGGTTTGATGACAGGACTTGGTCTAACGAATGATCCTGACCCTGAGGATCCTGCTATGCGTCGAGTATGGATGTCGTTCAAATAGCAATCGAAAAGTATTTAAATAGACTAAGTAATCAGATTACTTAGTCTATTGTGGCAAGTTTTTTTGTGGCTATTTAACGCAAAATATGTTGTAAAAAGAGTGATAAATCATTAATTTCTGGCGCACAAACTTGGTGACCCATAGGATAGTTCTTCCTGGTGATGCTGTAATTAAGGTTTGTTAGTACATCATGACTTAGACTAGCGGCTTGTAGAGGAACAACAGGGTCAAAAGATCCGTGAGCCATAAAGATAGGTGTTTGTCGATTAGCCTCTGAAAGCTCTGCTTCAATTGTTGTGTGCAAAGGTAAATAACCAGACAAGCAAATAAGCCCAGCAAGTTTTTCAGGGTAACGTAGTCCAGTTTGTAATGTCATTGCGCAGCCTTGAGAAAAACCAGCCAGAATAATATGGTTAGTCGGAATGCCTCTATTATTTTCTTGTTTAATCAATGCTTCAATCTGTTGTTGTGATTCACGCAAACCTTGCTCATCAGCACGTTGATCCAAACTAGTTAAGTCTAAAATATCATACCAGCCACGCATTGCCATACCATTGTTGATAGTGATGGGGCGAATAGGGGCATTAGGAAAAACAAAACGAACACCAATATTAGCTGGGAGTTTTAATTCGGGTACAATTGGTAAAAAATCATTAGCGTCAGCACCTAAACCATGTAGCCAGATGATGCTATATTGCACGTCATCTTTTGTTTGAACTTCAACGGTTTCTAAAAGTTTGCTCATCACGATACCTATTTAATAATAAAGGGTTTTAGAAATTGAAATAAAGCACGATAATTTTTTTTCTGAGGTTCCTGATTCTCGTTTAAATTGGCATTATGTGTTTTTTCTTTCCGAGCCGCACGAATTAAGTTACGCAATGGTTGAATATCTATTTCAGGGTATTCAGATAATAACATAGTGAGCTCATCATCACTTTCGATAAGTCTATCTCGCAATGTTTCGAGCTGATGCATCTGAGCAGTTACTTCTTTGGATCCATTTTCCCAAACATCTAATTGATGTTTAATAGCATCAATGTCAGCATTGCGCATCAATTTGCCAACATAGTGCACTTGACGTCGTTTACCTTCACCTCTGTCTTTGATTTTTTGACAAATGCGAATAGCATCAAGGAGTTTTTCATCAAGAGGTAGCTGTTTGACTTTGTCAAAGGGTAATTCAATGACTTTTTTGCCTAAATCAGTAATCGCTAATAGTTCACGTTTAACTTGTGATTTACTGGGACCGTCATAAAAATCGTCCTCTTCGGTATAATCCATTTCATTCATATGCAATAAATATACTTTAATTAATAAATATCCGTTATCATACCCTTGAGACAGTATCAATGTCAGGTAAGTTTAACTAATATCGTTAGAAAGCATGAAAAAAAATTTTGAAGCCTTAGTACAATTTGCATTAGATGAAGCAAAAAAATTAGGGGCTAGTCAATCGGTGGCTGAAGTCTCTGAATCTAGTGGTCTATCAGTGACTGCCCGCAAAGGTAAAGTTGAAACAGTAGAAAAAACCAATGATTGTTCTTTGGGCATTACCGTTTATAAAGGGAAAGCACGAGCTTCAGCATCGACATCGTCCTTAGATAAGGATGCTATTAAAACGACAGTAAAAGCGGCTTGGGATATTGCACAATATACCGCAGAGGACGAATTTGCTGGTTTACCTGACAAAGAAGATTTAGCCACAAAGTTTCCCGATCTGAAACTTTATAAACCTTGGGATATTTCTTCCCAAGAGGCGATTGATTTAGCGATCGAAGTAGAGGATGCCGCACTATCTTATTCTTCAGATATCACTAATTCTGATGGAGGATCGATTAATACCAGTTCGGGTAGATTTGTCTTAGCGAATTCGCATGGCTTTATGGCAGGCTACCCTTATTCGAATCATGGTATGTCTGTGGTTGTGATTGCTGGCAAAGGTCAAAAAATGCAACGTGATTATTGGTATACCTCAGATCGCTACCCAGAACGTTTAGCTAAGCCGAAAGCTGTAGGTGAATATGCTGCGCAACGTGCTTTAGCGAGGCTAGGTGCTAGCCGGTTACCAACCGGCAAATATCCTGTTTTATTTGAGGCACCTTTGGCGATTGGTTTATTAGGTGCATTTACCCAAGCAATTAGTGGTGGTGCTTTATATCGAAAATCGAGTTTTTTGTGTGACAGCTTAGACACACAAGTGATGGCAGAGCATCTAAATATTATCGATGACCCGTTTATCAAGGGAGCTATGGGGAGTTCAGCGTTTGATGAAGAGGGTGTTCGTACACAAAAACGGCAGTTATTAGAAAACGGTATATTAAGAGGGTATTTGCTTTCAACCTATACCGCTCGTAAACTTGGCATGCGTACAACAGGGAATGCGGGTGGATCACATAATCTGAGTATTACTTCTTCACTGACTAAAAAACAGGATTCTTTTGAGCAAATGTTGAGAAAAATGGGTACTGGCTTATTAGTCACCGACTTAATGGGACAGGGCGTAAATTACGTTACTGGTGATTATTCTCGAGGAGCATTTGGTTATTGGGTGGAAAACGGAATAATTCAATATCCTGTTCAGGAAATCACCATTGCCAGCAATCTTAAGGATATGTTTAGACAAATTGTGGCGATTGGTAGTGATACTTATACTCGTGGCTCAAAAACATCGGGGTCAATACTAATTGAACAAATGTCAGTAGCTGGTATATAAAGGATGATAATTGCTTTTTGTCGCATTAAAAATCATTTTGCAACAAGACAGCTCTTAGTGCAAGACATAAAAATTGAAAATTAAAGTTTTAAGGAGAAATCAATGGAACGTCGTTCGTTTTTGAAAAAAGCGGGTATGGGTGCCATTGCGGGTAGTGCTGTAATTGGTGCGCCAGCAATTGCTCAAGAAAACCCAGAAATTAAATGGCGCATGGTGTCAAGCTTCCCTCGTAGCTTACCTGCGTTATATGGTACTGGTGAAAAATTTGTGAAATATGTGAAAGAGATGACAGGCGGTAAATTCCAAATTGACTCTTTCCCACCAGGTGAAATCGTTCCTGCTCTTCAAGTAATGGATGCTGTTTCTAATAATACTGTTCAAGCTGGTCATAGCTGTGGTTACTACTATTTTGGTAAAAATCCAGCGTTCTGTTTTGATACAGCGGTGCCTTTTGGTTTGACTGCACGTCAAATGAGTGCATGGATGATCGAAGGTAATGGTATGAAGCTGCTTCGTGAGCTATTTGACGGAGTAAATATCGTTAACTTCATGCTAGGTAACACAGCGGCACAAATGGGTGGTTGGTACCGTAAAGAGTTAAAAACCAAAGATGATTTCAAAGGTTTGAAAATGCGTACATCAGGGATGAATGGTGCTTTACTTGCTCGCCTAGGTGTTGTTCCTCAACAATTAGCTGGTGGTGATATTTATCCATCTCTAGAAAAAGGTACATTGGACGCTGTTGAGTTCGTGGGTCCATACGATGATGAGAAATTAGGGTTTGCTAAGGTAGCTAAATACTACTACTACCCAGGTTTCTGGGAAGCTGGTCCACAGGTTTCTTTATTTACGAATAAAGATGCATTTAATGCCTTACCAGAAAACTACAAAACAGTTATCGAAACTGCGTCACGAGCTGCTACGATGGATATGACAGCTGTTTATGATGCACAAAACCCAGGTGCATTACGTCGTCTTATCGCTTCTGGTGCAGAGTTAAGAGAATTCCCTCGCGATATTATGGAAGCGGCTTATGAGGCAGCATTAGAAATGTACAAAGAGTACTGCGATAAAGATCCGATGTTCAAGAAAATCTATGACGACTACATGGGCTTCCGTGATGATGTAGCACCATGGTTTAACGTTGTAGAGGGTTCATATACACGTTTCTTATCTGCAATGATTTCTAAACACCGTAAATCATAATTAGATTTACGTAGAGAATACGTTAGGTTGTTGATAAGGTCGTACTTTCGGCGTGCAGGTTTTTCAAAATGAAAGTTAAGAGAGTTTTCTTGGCTGCTAAATTGGAAAACCTGCATGTCAAAATAGTAAGAAAGGATTGACAATGATCTAATGTAGGCAATACGTTAGGTTGTTGATAAGGTCGTACTTTCGGCGTGCAGGTTTTTCAAAATGAAAGTTAAGAGAGTTTTCTTGGCTGCTAAATTGGAAAACCTGCACGTCAAAATAGTAAGAAAGGATTATCCGTACCCTAACGTAGATAATACGTATTTTAAAAAATAAGTCGGAGTCATACTAAGTGGTGTGATTCCGATTTTTATTTGGTTACAGTGGTGGAGATAATTGTTTTGGGGAAGATTAGAAAGTACTAATAAGCTGTAGAAGTTCAGACCAAATCTGACAAATGAGTTGCAAAAAAGAGAGTTTCCCGTTTGAATAAGAGGTGCGAATCTTTTAAACAAACAAAAGGAAACTCTCATGTTACATACTACCAATAATGTGATTAAACATAAAGCAGGACTGCTTAATTTAGCAGAGCAATTAAAAAATGTGTCGCAAGCATGCAAAATTATGGGCGTATCGAGGGATACATTTTATCGCTATAAAGAATTGGTTGAAGAAGGCGGTATAGAGGCACTCATTGATCGTAATAGACGGGTGCCTAACCTTAAAAATAGAGTGGACGAAGCCACTGAGTTAGCGGTGATAGAGATGGCGATTCATTATCCTGCCTATGGTCAACTAAGAATTAGCAATGAGTTGCGTAAACAGGGAATATTTGTATCACCTAGTGGTGTTCGTTCCGTTTGGTTGCGGCACAACTTGGAGAACTTTACCAAACGTCTAAACGCCTTAGAGGCGAAAGTACAGCAAGAAGGAATTATTCTGAATGAGCAACAAATACAAGCTCTTGAACGCAAGAAAGATGAAGAGCAAGCCATGGGTGAGATTGAAACCGCGCATCCTGGCTATTTGGGTTCACAAGATACCTTTTATGTGGGGCATTTAAAAGGGGTAGGACGTATTTATCAGCAAACATATGTCGATACTTACAGTAAAGTAGCGCATTGTAAGCTATACACCTCTAAAACCCCTATTACTTCTGCAGACTTACTTAATGATCGTGTATTACCTTTTTATGCAGAGCATGATTTACCTGTATTACGCATTCTGACAGATAGAGGAACAGAGTTCTGCGGTAAGGTAGAGCATCATGATTATGAGCTTTATCTAGTTATTAATGAAATTGAGCATACAAAGACTAAGGCTCGATCACCTCAAACCAATGGTATTTGCGAGCGCTTCCATAAGACCATTTTGCAGGAGTTTTATCAAGTAACGTTCCGCAAAAAACTCTATGCTGATTTAGATAGTTTGCAAAAAGACCTAGACGAATGGCTTGATTTCTATAATAATGAACGAACTCATCAAGGAAAGATGTGCTGTGGGCGAACACCCATAGAAACATTGATTGATGGTAAACAGATTTGGAACAGCAAAAAGCTGAGCTAAATCTAATCTGACAGACACCGCTTGTCAAACGGGGAACTGTCAGATGAAGTCTGAACTTCTACAAATAAGCCTAAGAGAAAGTATAAGATTTCTCCAGAAATTGTCTTTTTTTTGCTATCAATTCATCTATTTATTTGTTTTATATAGAAAAATTGAAAAATACGTGTTATATTTACTGGCTAACCCTGATGTACTGTCGAGTTGAAAGATTATTTTCAACACAATAACGGCACGGCATGGCAGTTTTAAAGTAGTTCTAGAGAGCACTTTGGGGCTGTAGGGCATTTTTAAATTTATTTAGGATACTAAAATCATGAAGACATTCGTGGCAAAACCGCATGAAGTCAAACGTGAATGGTATGTTATCGATGCAAAAGGCAAAGTCCTTGGTCGTGTAGCCAGCGAAGTTGCACGCCGTTTGCGTGGTAAACATAAACCTGAGTTCACTCCTCACGTTGATACAGGCGATTACATTGTAATTATCAATGCTCAAGATATCGTTGTAACTGGTAGCAAGTTCGAAGATAAGAAATACTTCCGTCATACAGGTTATCCTGGTGGTATTTACGAAACTAACTTCCGTAAGTTACAAGAGCGTTTCCCAGGTCGTGCAATCGAGAAAGCTGTTAAAGGCATGTTACCGAAAGGTCCTTTGGGCTACGCAATGATCAAAAAACTTAAGGTCTATGCAGGTAGCGAGCATCCTCACTCAGCACAGCAACCTAAACAGCTGGATATTTAAGGATAAATCATGATCGGTAATTGGAATTATGGAACAGGTCGCCGCAAAACTTCAGTGGCTCGTGTGTTCTTGAAAAAAGGTTCAGGTAACATCGTTGTAAATGGTAAAACAGTAGATGAGTACTTTGCTCGTCAAACTGGTCGTATGATTGTACGTCAACCATTAGTTTTAGTGGATATGCAAGAATCATTTGATATCCAAATTAATGTTCATGGTGGTGGTGAGAGTGGCCAAGCAGGTGCTGTTCGTCACGGTATCACTCGTGCATTAATTGATTACGATGCAGAATTAAAATCAGCTTTATCTAAAGCAGGTTATGTTACTCGTGATGCTCGTGAAGTTGAACGTAAAAAAGTTGGTTTACGCAAAGCACGTCGTCGCAAACAGTTCAGCAAACGCTAATCTTTTTGGCGATATTATCAAAAGCCCACAGTGTTTTCATTGTGGGCTTTTTGTTTTTCATCGTTGTGGAGCTGTGAACTAGTGTGAAAACGTGTTTTGGGAGCGCGATAAGCTATGCTTATAAGAGTGATGGTTTTGTTAAATTTGATTATTTCAGACGTTAGATCTGACGTAAGTTTAAAAAAGAATGAAACAGCTATATTGAAAACCAATAGATAGACACTATTTTTGCGAGTATAGTAGAGAAATTAACGTAAAATAAAAATATATTTTTGCATGGAGTTTGTTTTTATGAGCCAAAAAATAAAAGTCGGTATTGTGGGTGGAACAGGATATACAGGCGTGGAGCTTTTGCGCTTGCTAGCGTTGCATCCAAACGTGCAGCTTCATGCGATTACGTCACGCAAAGAAGAAGGCATGAAGGTGGCTGAAATGTTTCCTAATCTTAGGGGAAAAGTAGATTTGGCCTTTTCTACTCCAGAAAATGCTGCGTTAACAGAATGTGACGTGGTATTTTTTGCAACCCCACATGGTGTTGCTATGGCACAGGCTCAAGAGTTACTAGATGCAGGTGTTAAGGTAATTGATTTGGCAGCAGACTTTCGCTTGCAAGATACAGCTGTATTTGAAAAATGGTATAAGATGCCACATGGTTGCCCAGATATCCTAAAACAGAGTACTTATGGTTTAGTTGAAATTAATCGTGAGAAAATTGCTCAAAGTAAAGTGATTGGTAATCCGGGTTGCTACCCCACTACGGTAATTCTTGGTTTGGCTCCTGTGCTAGAGAAACGTTTGGTAGAGATAGATCATATTGTTGCGGATTGTAAGTCAGGTGTCTCGGGTGCTGGACGTAAAGCAGAAGTGGGTACTTTATTCTCAGAAGCATCTGATAATTTTAAAGCATATGGTGTTTCAGGGCATAGACATCACCCTGAGATTTCAGAGCAATTAAGTAAATTAGCGGGTGCTGAGGTAGGCTTATTATTTGTTCCTCATTTGGTGCCAATGATTCGAGGCATGTTATCAACGATTTATGTCAAAATTAAACCAGATGCATTAGCTACGGACTTCCAAAAATTGTATGAAGAACGTTACGCAAATGAGCAATTTATTGATGTGATGCCGGCGGGAAGTTTGCCAGAGACACGTAGTGTAAGGGCGTCAAATCAGCTAAGAATTGCATTGCATAGACCTGGTAATGGTGATACGCTGGTTATCGTTGTGGTGCAAGATAATTTAGTGAAAGGTGCTGCTGGGCAAGCGGTGCAAAATATGAATGTGCTTTTTGGTTTAGTAGAAAATACTGGGCTAAACCATGTGGCGGTATTACCATAGGGATAGATTTATCATGGTAAAAAGCCATAAAGGTAAGAGGCTATAGAGGTCGAATACTTGACTTGTATGGTAAACTATAAATATTAAATTAATATAATTAGTTGGCGATTTATCGTCAGGAGTTAAAAATGAGTGTTATAGAGTCAGTAGATTTACAAATGCCACCATTGTTGGTATTTACCGATGCTGCTGCAGCTAAAGTAAAAGACTTATTAATTGATGAAGGCAATCCAGATTTAAAATTACGTGTGTTTGTCCAAGGTGGTGGTTGTTCTGGTTTCCAATATGGATTTACGTTTGACGAAACAGTTAATGAAGATGATACAACTATAGATAAAGATGGTGTTCAGCTATTAGTGGATCCAATGAGCTTTCAGTATCTTGTCGGCGCTGAGATTGATTACAAAGAGGATATTGAAGGGTCTCAATTTGTGATTCGTAATCCAAATGCATCGACAACATGTGGTTGTGGTTCATCATTTAGTGTTTAAATCCTAATAAACAGATATACAGTAAGTAGCTGTTTATGATGAAAAACCAAGTATCTTTTGGATACTTGGTTTTTTTATGTCTGTGTTTTGAACTGGTATTAAAAAGAGGGAGATCATAAGAGCCCAGACTAAGTTATAGCCGTTTATCTTTTCAATATTACTTTTAATATTACTTATCGTGGGTAGTAAGCACCAGCTATTGTCCTATGCTCAGAGCCGGTTAAAGCAGGAAAATTAAGTGCTTCTTTATGCACAAATGCTTTTGCTAGCCAAGCAAAAGCTAGTGCTTCAATCGCTTGACTATCATAACCATAGTTATCAATAGGATTTACATCGCATTGAAGAAGTGTTTTCAGTTCTTCAATCAGGGCAGTATTTTTACTTCCTCCGCCACAAACAATCAACTCATCAATATCACTTTGATAGCGTTTGATAGCACTAGCAATGCTATGAGTAGTTAGGGCTCTAAGTGTGGCCATTACATCTTCTGGACGTAAAGAGGCGAATGCTTGCAAGTGTTGGGTTAACCAGTCTGGGTTAAATAAGTCTCTACCTGTTGATTTTGGTGCTGGCAGATTAAAATAGGGATCATCTAGAAAATCTTCTAATAATCCGGGAAGGACGTTGCCTGTCGCACCCCATGCACCATTTTCGTCATAGTTCTCGCCACGATAAAGGTGAACCCAGTAATCCATCAACGCATTGGCAGGCCCTGTATCAAAGCCAAGTAGAGGTTGGTTGGGTGTTAGTACCGTAATGTTGGCAATCCCCCCTAAGTTTAGAATTACCCGTTTTTTTTGTGCATCTCTAAATAGAGCTTCATGCAGTAGAGGGGCAAAAGGTGCTCCTTGACCACCAGCAGCCACATCGCGACTCCTAAAGTCAGCAATAACATCAATATTGGTAAGCTCGGCTAATAGAGCTGGCGCATTTAATTGAATGGTAAAATTTAAATCTGGTCTATGTCTAACCGTTTGACCATGAGCACCTATAGCTGTGACTTGAGTAGCGGTAATATCGCTTGATTTTAGCAAGTCATAAACACAGTGTGAGTATAATTGTGCTAATTGGTTAGCGGCTATGGCTGCCTTTTCCAGTTCATTGTTTCCGGACTTATTTAGGCTTAAAAAAGTTTCACGTAAAGACTCTGGCATGGCAATACTTTTAAAAGCCACAATATGTGGTTGTGTTTGTGTTGAAAAAGCCACTAAAGCACCGTCAACGCCATCTGTACTTGTGCCAGACATTAATCCAATAAAATACTGTAGGTCAGATGATGAATTCATAGTAAAACTTCCCTCAAACATAGGTATAATAAGCCTTAAGCAATAAGTTCTATATTGTAAGACTAAAGCCGATGTTTTAAAACTCAATCGCAATGAAATTAAGAGAGTAGGTAACATGGAGTAAGCCTATTCAAATGAAAAGAAGAGTAGAGAGTAATGTCTGAAATTAAGATCAGTACTGAAGTTCAAGAAGATATGCGTACCGTGTTACGTGGTGTTGATGAGTTATTAGTTGAGACAGAGTTTGCTCAAAAATTACAAAAAAGTCGGGATACTGGTGTGCCACTTCGTATCAAATTAGGTATGGATCCGACAGCGCCAGATATTCATCTAGGGCATACTGTGGTACTTACTAAAATGCGTCAGTTGCAAGACATGGGGCATCAAGTGATTTTCTTGATTGGTGATTTTACAGCTGCTATTGGTGATCCTAGTGGTCGCAATTCTACGCGTCCGCCACTTTCACGTGAACAAATTGAGGTTAATGCACAAACGTATTATGAGCAAGCCGCCAAGATTTTAGATCCCTCTAAGACAGAAATTCGTTATAACTCAAGTTGGTGTGATGAGCTAGGGGCCAGAGGTCTGATTAAATTAGCCTCTCAATACACGGTTGCTCGCATTATGGAACGCGATGATTTTACCAAGCGTTTTAAGGGCGGAATCCCTATTTCTGTGCATGAATTCCTTTACCCACTATTGCAAGGGTACGATTCAGTGGCACTAAAGGCTGATTTAGAATTAGGTGGGACTGACCAAAAATTTAATTTATTGGTAGGGCGTGAGTTACAAAAAGAATACGGGCAACCACAGCAATCAGTGTTGACAATGCCTTTATTGGTTGGTTTAGACGGTGTTGAAAAAATGTCTAAATCCAAGAATAATTATATTGGTATTACTGAAGCACCTGAAAGTATGTTTGGTAAGGTGATGTCAATTTCTGATACATTGATGTGGAATTACTATGAATTGCTTTCATCTAAAACGTTAGATGAAATTGCGACACTTAAAAAGCAAACAGAAGAAGGTTTAAATCCACGTAATGTAAAAGTGGCATTGGCTCAAGAATTGATTACTCGTTTTCATAATGCTGCTGCGGCTGAAAAAGCGTTAGCAGATTTTGAGGCACGTTTCCGTGATGGACAAATTCCAGAGGATATGCCAGAGATAACTTTACCCGGCTCGCCTTTAGGGATTGTTGCGGTATTGCGTGAGTCAGGACTTGCTAGTTCAGGATCAGAAGCGACACGCAATATTCAACAAGGTGGTGTCAAAGTTGATGGACAAAAAATTGAAGATAAAAGCATTCAATTAGAAGTGGGTACTTACGTTGTACAAGTAGGTAAGCGTAAATTTGCAAGAATTACAATCACTGCATAATAGTTGTTTTAAACTTAAAGGAATATACTATGAAGCTAACAAGTTTGGGTATTATTAATGGTCAAGCTATACATCCACGTTATGGGTTTGCTAAAAGAGACAAGCAAGGTAATGTCGTTTTGTCAGATAACTTAAATCCTGATTTCGAATGGAATGATGTGCCTGTTGGAACGCGTTCTTTTGCTCTCATTGCCATAGATACAGATGCACCAACAGTACCTGATGATGTCAACCGTGACGATAGAGAGGTACCGGCTTCATTGCCTAGAGCTCATTTTGTTCACTGGTGCCTAATTGATATTCCTGCTGAAACACGCCATATTGACGAAGGTGCTTTTTCTAAAGGTGTTACACCTAAAGGTAAGGCAGGTCCTTTAACCTCACAAGCAACTATGCGTCATGGTCTGAATGACTATACAGGTTGGTTTGCCAATGACCGAGATATGCAAGGTCAATACTTTGGTTACGATGGTCCATGCCCGCCCTTCAATGATGCGTTAGTTCATCGTTACTACTTTACTTTATATGCTTTAGATATTGATACGATTCCTGTAACGGGTGCTTTTACCGATCAAGATGTGCTTGCTGCTATTGAAGGGCATATCTTGGCTCAAGATACTCTTTACGGAACATATACACTTAATTCGCGCTTGATGCCTTAATTAATCACCATTATTTAGGAGTTTACTCTCATGTTTGACCGTTCTTTAATGCTAGATAAGCAAGACCCAGAATTATGGGCAGCGATTCAAAAAGAAAATGTTCGTCAAGAAGAACATATCGAATTAATCGCATCAGAAAACTATACAAGCCCTGCGGTTATGCAAGCACAAGGAACACAGCTAACCAATAAATATGCTGAAGGCTATCCAGGTAAACGCTATTACGGTGGTTGTGAGTTTGTAGACATTGTAGAGCAATTAGCCATTGACCGTTTGAAGCAATTATTTGGTGCGGAGGCGGCTAACGTTCAGCCTAATTCTGGCTCACAAGCAAACCAAGGTGTTTATATGGCTGTGCTTAAACCAGGTGATACTGTATTGGGTATGAGTTTAGCTGAAGGTGGGCACTTGACTCACGGTGCTTCAGTGAATGCTTCTGGTAAATTGTACAATTTCATTTCTTATGGTTTAAATGATAAAGAAGAAATTGATTATGACCAGATAGAACGCTTAGCTAAAGAACACAAGCCTAAGCTAATTGTTGCAGGAGCATCTGCTTACGCTTTACGCATCGACTTTGAGCGTATTGGTAAAATTGCACGTGAAAATGGTGCTTATTTTATGGTGGATATTGCACACTATGCAGGTCTAGTAGTAGGTGGTCAGTACCCTAACCCTGTACCTCATGCAGACTTTGTGACATCAACAACGCATAAGTCTCTTCGTGGTCCACGTGGTGGCGTTATTATGATGAAAGCAGAACACGAAAAAATCATTAATTCAGCGATTTTCCCTGGCATACAAGGTGGTCCATTAATGCACGTGATTGCAGGTAAAGCGACAGCTTTCAAAGAAGCTCTATCACCAGAGTTTAAGGCTTATGCTGAGCAAGTAGTGCGTAATGCAAAAGTACTTGCTGAAACACTGGTTAAACGTGGTTTGCGAATTGTGTCTGGACGTACAGAGAGCCATGTAATGTTAGTGGACTTACGTAGCAAGGGTATTACTGGTAAATTGGCAGAAGAGGCTTTAGGTAAAGCACATATTACTGTAAATAAAAATGCCATTCCAAATGATCCAGAAAAACCATTTGTGACTAGTGGTATTCGTGTAGGTACGCCAGCGGCGACAACTCGTGGATTTACAGAAGCAGAAATCGAATTAACAGCTAACTTAATTGCGGATGTGTTAGATAATCCGACAGACGAAGCTAATTTAGCTGCTGTTCGTGCTAAAGTGCATGAGTTAACTAAACGTTTCCCAGTGTATAAATAATCGAAGGAATCAAGAAAGAATAATATGAATAAAACGGATATTATTCTTTCTTTGCTAGACTATGAAATGTCCATTCTGTGCCAATCCTGATACACAAGTGACCGACTCACGAACATCTGAGGACGGTTTGGCTATTCGTCGACGTCGTCGCTGTGCTAACTGTGATAAACGTTTTACAACCTATGAGCGTATTGAGCTACAACTACCCATGGTTGTTAAGAGAAATGGCATCAGAATGGATTTTGATTTGGATAAACTCAAAGGTAGTATGCGTATTGCCTTGCGTAAAAGACCTGTCTCTGTTGAAAGTTTCGATGCGGCTATTGGCAGAATTCAAGAAAGACTGATTAATCTGCAAGAAAAAGAAGTGAGTACTGATATGGTGGGTCAAATGGTTATGCAAGAATTAAAGGCATTAGATCAAGTTGCCTATGTGCGGTTTGCCTCTGTTTATCAGAGCTTTGAAGATATCCAAGAATTCATCAAAGCCATTCAAGAAATACAGTCTCCTTAGCAATTACCTTTTTGGCTTAGGCATACATGACTATTTCAGAAAATGATTTGCAGTATATGCAACAAGCATTGGCTTTAGCCCAGTCAGTGCTGTATATTACCGACCCGAATCCTCGTGTAGGGTGTGTGATAGTACACAATCAACATATCATTGGGGAAGGAGCAACTCAGCAAGCAGGAGGTCCTCATGCTGAGATTGTTGCTATTCAGGATGCAAAAAATAAAGGTAATGTTGCCCTGTTAAAAGGTGCTACCTTTTACGTGACTTTAGAGCCATGCAGTCATTTTGGTCGCACACCGCCTTGCGCTAAAGCCTTGATTCAGCATCAAATATCACGTGTAGTGATTGCCAGCTTGGATCCTAATCCATTAGTTGGAGGACAAGGAGTTAATCGACTACGAGAAGCAGGGATTCAGGTGGATGTAGCAACACAATTTGTGGAGCAAGCCTTAGCCATAAATCCAGGTTTTATTTCTCGTATGTCAAAAGGTAAGCCTTGGGTATGGAGTAAATTAGCCACTTCTTTAGATGGGAAGTTAGCCTTAAAAAATGGTGTATCTCAGTGGATTACTGGAGAGGCATCAAGAAAGGATGGGCAACATTGGCGAGCGAGGAGTAGCGTTGTTTTGACTGGAATTGGCACCGTGTTAAAAGATAATCCTCAGTTAAATGTGCGCTCATTTATTACACCACGTCAGCCAATACGTGCTGTAATTGATGGAAAATTTCAAATCCCTATTAATGCTAAGATATTTAATGGCGATAAAGTCATTGTGTACACCTATACGGATGATGAGCTAAAGCGTGAGACTTTAGAGCAGAAAAATGTAGAGATTATCAACGCATCTAAAACATCAGAAGGTTTTGTGGATTTACAAGACGTGTGGGCTGATTTTCAACAACGAGGATTTAATGAAGTTCATGTAGAAGCAGGTCCAACATTAAATGGGGCATTATGGCAACAAGGTTTGATAGATGAACTATTAGTGTATATGGCACCAAAAATTATTGGTCCTGGGCAAGAGATGTTTGCATTGAACGCATTAAGTCAATTAGATGGGTTGACACCTTTAACGTGGGTGGATACACAACTTATAGGTACAGATATTCGTTTACGCTTAAGACAAGCAGCTAGGTGGAATGAATTACTCGATGTGATGCAAAGAGCAGAATAACGAATATCAATAGAATTATTGGAGTCAGTATGTTTACAGGAATAGTTTCAGGTATTGGTCAGATTACACATGTGGAGCCTTTAGGTGTTTCAGATCAAGATGGTGTGCGTTTATTTGTTCAAGCGAATAATTTTGATATGAGTCGTGTTAAATTAGGTGACTCTATTGCTATCCAAGGTACATGTATGACCGTAGTAGCATTTGATGAGCATAGTTTTCAAGTAGATGTATCTAGAGAAAGTTTGAATAAAACCAGTGGTTTGAATAAGCAGGGCGAGGTTAATTTAGAGCATGCTATGAGGCTATCAGACACAGTAGATGGTCACTTAGTCTCAGGTCATGTAGATGGGCTTGGTGAGGTAGTTCACTTTAGCCCAGTGGGCGAATCTATGCTATTGAGTATCCAGTTGCCCAAAGAATTAGCACCCTATATGGCGTATAAAGGATCTATTACGGTCAATGGCGTGAGTCTTACAGTTAATCATGTTGAGGATAATACACAAGGTTGTATTGTATCCATTAACCTAATCCCTCATACTGTTGAAGTAACAACGTTAAAGCATTTAAAAGAGGGCAGCCTTGTCAATATTGAAATTGATACCATTGCTCGTTATGTTGAAAGAATGCTAAAATTAAAAACTTAACATATAAAATATCAATACAAGAGACCTTAATTGGCGTCTCTTTCTAGTAGGATCGGTGGCCGAGTGGCTTAAGGCACACGCTTGGAAAGCGTGCATACGGAAACGTATCGGGGGTTCGAATCCCCCCCAATCCGCCATGTATATTATCTAAAAATACTTAGCAAATTAAGCACCTGATAAAAATCCTTGATGACTAATTAATTATCAAGGATTTTTTAATATCACCTTTATTTTCATATGTATTTATTGAATTTGGACATGGTAGAGAATAGGTCTTTTATTTAACCTATATTTCAACATATATACCATATGCTCATGATTAAAGAGATAGATAGTCTTGAACTTCATTCCAAGCGTATCAAAGTGCCAGATATGGAAAGGTTATACTCAGTAGATGATCTGATTTTTCAATATATCATGACGTATTTAATTGGTTAAAAAGTATTAAATTATATATTTTCTTTATTTTTTCTTTATATATTATATAATTTATATATAAGTTCTAATAATCAGGAGGATATGTATGGCTACTAGTCAATTTAATATGAGTTTTGATACCAAAACACGTGAGCAATTTTCGAAAGTATTACAGCTGTATGGATTAACTGTGCCTCAAGCCTTTAAGCTCTTTGCTAATCAAGTCATTCGCACAGGTAAAGTGCCCTTATCTTTTGATTGGGCTGATTTAGAGGTTAAAGATAATATTGCGGCTGTTCTTAAACAAAATGAGCAGGAGAAGCGTCAAGGCAAAAGTACAGTATATAAAAACTTTGATGAATTAATGGATAACTTAAAACATGAGTAAACCACGACAAATTGAGGTTTTTAATTCATTTAAGAAAACGGTTAAAACGCATTATTTACATCTCATTAGTGAAGAGTGTGCAGAAGTCATTTATTGTTTGGTTCACCGTTTGCCATTGCCTGAAAAATATCACGACCATCAGTTAAAAGGTGATCTTAAGTTATATCGTGATTGTCATGTAAAAAATGATTTAGTGTTGTTGTATAAAATTGCAGATAACGATACTACAGTGGAGCTTCATTATTTGGATACCCATTCAGAGATTTTTAAAAACGCCAAGTAAATCACTTTTATCCACAGACACTAAGAAAGGAAGATCTATAAATAACATCAGAGTATACATAGTAATTCTTGGTTTTTATAATCAATCAGAGACATTACAATTCATATGTCAGATGTGATCTGAATTTCTGCATATTATAAATATCAATTAATTTTTTCTTGCGTGCATTTTTTAAAGTGGATTGATAAGACACAGTGATTAGCCCTTTATTTTCTGACTATACCTGCTTTTTTTTACCTATTTTCACAAGCATTTTTATACAAAATCATCCTCATTAACACCGAATTATGCGACTAATGTATCTTTTTTGTTGCATATTATTGAAACTTAAATGATTAAGTAGGATAAAACCATCCTAGTACATAATTTTTAACTATTTGATTTATATAAAATTTATTTATTTTCAAGATTTATTTAAATATAAAACAGTAAGCGTTTTCCTTAATTTGTAAAAAATATTAATCTGATAACATAGATTGAAACAATTTGATTTTAAAGAGAAGCAAAGGAAAAGGTGGGTTCTAATCTTAATGGAATCTATTGATGATAAATAACTTAACTGATGGAAAAAAATAATGTAAAAGGGGAGTGTTATGCGTGAAAAACTAGAATGTGGCGTATTTTATCTTGATAATTATGGTGATTGGTTAGATTCCTATATAGAAGACGTTCAAGCTATCCCAGATAACTTACGATTGTATAAAGTAAATATCAAAGATTACACTGACTGTGACTCGTTTACTGTTGGGGATTATGCTTTCCCTAGTCCCAGAATTTTAAAAGATTTAGAGTTGATGCTAGATCGTTATGACTGTATAGTCCTTCCGGTGACTCAAGATAGTCTTATCTGGACACGTATTTTATTATCACAGATAAAGTTAGAACTTCGCCATATCATTATTGTTATTGCCCATGACATAAAACCAGTTGCCTTTGTAGATTTGACTGGACTTGGTGTTAGTGATTATCTATATGACTTAGAAGATGCTTCTATGTTGAGAATCAAAGTATTGACAGCAATTGAACGAAAAAAATGGTTTAAACATGCAGAAATATTATGGCAACAAACGCCAGTTCCTGAGGTATCAAAACCTAGAGCAATTAAGAATACGAAAAAATCTAAAGGTTCCAAAGCCACTAAAAATGACATACAAAGCTATAACATTCAATATAGTGACTCATTCCAAAGCGCAAAGTCACGGCTGGTAGCTGATTTTGAGCAAAACTATATTATCAAAGCACTAGAGAAAACTAATGGTAATATCTGTGCCGCCGCATTACGAGCCAAAAAGCATCGAAGAGCCTTTTGGGAATTGATGCGTAAGTATAAAATTAATGCTAACGATTATAAAAAAGATCTGGAATGACGGAGAGTTTTCTCTAGAGCAGAATAGATGTAGATTGAATGAATAGAATAATGTACAGTTGTTTCCGTGGTAGGGTATCAACTGTACGGAAAGGATAATGTTTATATTTCCATATTAAGTAAATAAAAACTTAAAGACTTACCATGTGCATCAATTGAAAGAGATAATGTTACACCATAGTTTAGTAGTCCAGTTATAACAAAATTAAAAGCTTTTAATTGTGGTAATTCATAACGATCTACCTTTAATTCTTCATTGGGAACCATAGGTTGGAAGTAATCTTTAACTCGTTCAGGAGTTACTTTTTCTTTTATTAAGTCGTATGATGCTTGATCATATGCAATCAGCGATAGATTAGAGATATTACCCTTATCTCCAGCCCTGGAAGAAGCAAGTTGGTATAGTTTCATAATCATTTATATAAAAGTAACGTTTGTTGTAATAATGTCCTGAGGTATAAAAGTTGATAGTACAGCAACAACTGGCTTTATGCTTTTCATGGCACCTCCTCCCCCAGCGGGACCATTAGTATAAAGTGCTTCGACCTCATTGCCGATTAATTTGGCCAAAGAAATATCCGTAGACCTTGCTGCTACACGAATTCTTATTTCAGGATGATTGAACGTGTTATTTGGGCTAGTAGGGAATAGGGAATTAGCGCCGATATAATCAAATCTAATATCTTCAAAAGCATATTGACTTAATCTTTCTTTTAATATTTCTATAGCTAATGATGCTCTTTCAAACGCTGAAATACCACCATAGGATATTTGTCCTTCACCGATATATCCAGCTTTATAGCCTATAGAAACCTTGTAGTTGTCTGGTTTGGCTTGTCCTGTAGCACCAGTAGCATATATATGATTTTTTGATTTTTCTTCAAAATACACAGCTGAAAAGTCAGCTATGACATCAGGAGTGTAATATTTTTTAGGATCATGAATTTCGTAAAGTAATTGTTCAGTACACGTTTGAGTGGTAATTATTCCTCCGCTATTTTCTACTTTACTGATCTCACAATTTCCGTCGTTAAAAATATCGGCATATGGAAAACCTAAGTGTGCTAGATTGGCGATAGTTTTTTTAGGTGGATCAGCAAAATATCCACCAGTAATTTGTCCTGCACACTCTAGCAGATGACCTATCATTGTTCCTTTACCCAATAAATGGTAATCATCAAAACTCCAGTTAAATTCATAGATAATTGGAGCAAGAAAAAGTGCTGGATCAGCTACTCTGCCTGTAATAACTATATTTGCTCCAGATCTCAATGCTTGAACGATAGGCGATGCTCCTAAATATGCATTGGCAGAAATTATTGAGTCACTAAAGTCTTTGGTGGAGATAGGGCGTTCTAGGATAGGGAAATCGTTATTCATAATAAGATTGGTCACGTCATCACCAGTAACATAAGCAATTTTGATATGCTCGTACCCTAATTTTTTTGTTAAATTTCGAACAAGTTCAGCAGCAGCTTTTGGATTAGCTGCGCCCATGTTTGTAATAATTTTTATTTTATTTTGAATACAAATATCCAAAACTGCTTCCATACGTACTTTTAGTAGAGGGTCATAACCTAAATCTGGATGAATGCTTTTTTCTAATTGAGCTAAAGCGATCGTTCTTTCTGCTAGGCATTCAAAGCATAAATAGTCAATATTACCGTACTTTGCTAATTCAATAGCAGCATCAATTCGATCTCCAGAATATCCTGCACCAGAACCAATTCGGATAAAATTTTTGTTATCTTTCATATTATTTTTTGCCTAAAATAATGGTAAAACTCCGGTAATAACCAATGTAATTGTCATGATGATAGAAATTATAAACATTACAGGGAAGGTATATTTTTGATGATCGGCAAGATCAACGCCAGCTAAACCCACTAATAAGAAAGTTGATGCAGTTAAGGGGCTGATGGCAAAACCTGTTGTCATTTGCCCTACTAAAGCTGCTTGAGCCATTGTAATCGGTTCAACACCAGTGTTAGAGCCAATTGTTGCTAGCACAGGAAGAATACCAAAATAGAATGAATCAGGGTCAAATAATAGGCTTAATGGCACAGATAAAATTGCTAGAATTAGTGCGAGACCTTCTCCCATTCCTTCTGGGACATAACCACCAATAGATTGAGCCATAGCAGTTAACATACCAGTACCTTTCATGATGCCAGTAAACACCCCTGCAGCAAGTAAAAGGGTAGCTAACATTAAAGCAGGGATGGCATGTGCTTGAATTCTATCTTGTTGCTGTTTAAGGTTAGGATAATTGATTAAGAGAGTAAGAGCAGTACCAACCATAAAGCATAAAGCAGGAGAAATTTTACCAACAACTAGGGTTGTTAGCACCGAGATAACAATTAATACATTAAGCCAAAATAGTTTTGGTCTTTTGAGAGCTTGTTGTTCAGGCGTTAAATTGTAAGTTGAAATGGTATCCAATGTATTATAGTCAGTAGATATTAAACCTAACCGTTTTTCTTCACGTTTTCCCATCCACCAAGAGAAAATATAAAGACAAATTAATCCGATGATTTGGGCAGGAATTAATGGTAGATAAATGTCATTCACTGGCAAATGAAGTGCAGATGCAGCCCGAATAGTTGGTCCACCCCATGGTAATGAATTACAGATACCAGCGGCGGTTGCTACTACGCAAGCTAATAATCGTTTATCCATGTTCATGCGATTAAAGAGAGCAAGCATAGGAGGAATAGTAATTAGGAATGTGCTAGCACCGGCACCATCTAGATGAGAAATTGAAGCAAGAATTGCAGCCCCAAGCACGATTCTTGAGGGTTTCAATCCCATAAATTTCAATAATCGATTGATGATAGGATCCAATACCCCTGCATCATTCATGATGCCAAAAAATAGGATAGCAAAGACTAACATTCCAACTGTTGGTGCAATTGATTTAATTCCTTCAAGTACAAATTTATTGGTACTTATCCCAAATCCACCAATAAGAGCAGCAATTAATGGCAAGAGAATTAGTGCCATCATTGGAGATAGCTTCTTGGTAAGAATTAAGAATAAAAGAATGGCTATAGTGCTAAAACCGAGAATAGCAAGCATAGAAAAGTCCCCTAGTTTATATGTTTTAATTAATAAATCTATTATTTAAGATAATATTTAATTTGTAAAACTAAATTAATCAATTAATTAATCGATATTTATGATAAATATAAGTACTAAAATTTTACAGTCTTTTGTAGTATTAGTTGAATGTAAGCATTTTACAAATGCTGCTCAAAAGTTATGCATGTCTCAATCTGCGCTAAGTGCATTGATTCAGAAACTCGAAAGAGATGTTGGAGTCAATCTGTTTGTAAGAAATACTCGTCAGGTTGAGTTGAGTAGAGAGGGGGAACATTTTTATCGGATAGCAATTGATTGTTTGCATCAACAAAAAACACTTTTAAATAATTTTTTTAGAAATGTACAAGGAACATTAGGAATTATTAGAATGGCAGTATTGCCTTCGATTGCTGCCAGTTGGTTGCCGACTGTCGTCGCCCAGTTTAAACAAGAATATCCTGATATAGAAATTGAAATTTATGACTGTCTTTCTGATGAGTGCTTAAAACTTCTCCAATCAGGAATAGTTGATTTTGCGATTGCTGCGCCACGGTATATAAATCTACAAGAATTTATTGGAGAGATTATCTATAAAGATAATTATTATGTGATGTGTTGTGTGGGGCATGAATTAAGTAATAAAAAAATTATTTCATATGAAGATATTCAGGCTTTTCCACTAATATCTCTTTCACAAGAAACAAGTGTTCGGCAATTTCTAGATAGTGAAATCATTAAAGAACAGTTGAAAGCTAGTTATGTTGTAAGAAACGTTTCAACAGTGGCGGCATTAGTTGAAAAAAATCTTGGGATTTCATTACTACCAGGTCTGGCGTGTAATTTATCAAAAGGCAGAAAAATCATTAAAAAAGTATTTATAGATACGACATTACAAAGAGAGATTCAAATAATTCAATTGAAAAGTAAACAGAATCAAATGCCTGCTGCTTCACAAAAGTTCATTTCTCATTTTAAAAAATATCTAGAGCAAAGTAACCAATAAGCTCTAAAGTAGAGGGTTTTAGACGATGAATAGTTTATAATTCCTACAACAATGAATATATATAGTATATAGGCAGGAGTTTTGGTCATGTTTGCCCCTTTACAAAATGATACTTTTTTACGTGCTCTTTTACGCCAAAAGGTTGATTACACACCAGTTTGGTTAATGCGACAAGCAGGAAGATACTTAGCTGAATACAATGCTACACGTAAGCAAGCAGGGTCATTTTTAGGTCTTGCCAAAAATCCTCAGTATGCGTGTGAGGTCACATTACAGCCGATTGATCGCTATCCATTAGATGCGGCTATTTTATTTTCTGATATTTTGATGATTCCAGACGCTATGGGGCTTGGTTTGGATTTTGTGGCAGGAGAAGGTCCTCAATTTGCCTCTCCAGTCCGTACGGAATCTGATGTGGCCAAATTAACAGTACCTGATATGAATGATTTGCGCTATGTGTTTGATGCTGTGACGCTTATTCGTAAAGAGTTAAATGGTCGTGTTCCATTAATTGGTTTTGCTGGTAGTCCGTGGACAATTAGTTGTTATATGGTGGAGGGGCAGGGTTCTAAAGAGTATCGCACTATTAAGACGATGATGTATGCTCAACCTGATTTGTTAAAACAAATTCTGTCTATAGCCGCACAATCTACGGTTTTATATTTAAATGAACAGATCAAAGCAGGTGCTCAAGCTGTCATGATTTTTGATAGTTGGGGGGGCGTATTAGCTGATGGCAAATATCAAGAGTTCTCGTTATATTACATCAAGCAAGTCGTTGATAGTCTTATTCGTTCTCATGAGGGTAATAAAATTCCAGCGATTGTTTTCACCAAGGGTGGCGGTTTATGGATAGAAGAAATTGCTTCTATCGGGTGTGATGCTGTTGGTCTAGATTGGACCATGAATTTAGCTAAAGCTCGCCGTTTAACGGGAGATAAGGTTGCTTTCCAAGGCAATATTGACCCGATGGCTTTATTTGGTACAGAACAATCTATTCGTGCAGAGGCTCGTCGGGTGATAGATGATTTTGGCGTAGTTGGGGCTGGTGGTCATGTGTTTAATTTAGGACATGGTATTTCTCAATTTACTAATCCAGATCATGTGGCTTACTTGATTGATGAGGTGCATACCTATAGCCGTCAAATGCATTTATCAACATAGTTATCCACAATTTATTAATTAAGTAGTTAGGTGGTATATTTCAAGTTGTTTCGTATAAATTAATCATAATTATTTGATTTTTATTAAAATTCTTAAATGGCTTAGAATGATAATCGAAAATTGTGGTAATTAATTACGTCAATATATCACTTTAAAAAGATTTTTCTACAGAGTTATTCACAGTTTTTAGAGTGCTTTTTAAAAACGTTTACAGTACAGCATCATGGGGTATAGTACATGACTTCTTATTGGGTAAGAGTAGCATTAGATGTACCACTTGAGGCTGTATTTGATTATAGAGTACCTGAGGGTATGCCAGTTTGCCGTGGACAGCGTGTGATTGTTCCTTTTGGTGGGAAACAAGAGATTATTGGTGTTATCGTTAATGTACTAACTCAGACGGATATTCCCCCAGAAAAACAAAAAGATGTTATTAATGTTTTAGATGATTTACCACCGTTCAGTGAGCAGTGGCTACAATTCTGTGAGTTTGCGGCGCAGTACTATATGCGACCTATCGGTGAGGTGATTCTGCCAGTGTTGCCTCCACCGCTAAGAAAAATCACTGCTTACACAGGGAAGACAAAGACCAGTCCCGTTGAAAGATTAGATAAAAAGTTAGCTAATCAAGTACTTAAAGCTGAAAAAGAACAAAAAAAACGCTTAAAACAACAGCAGTCATCCACTCACGAAGCGATTGTAGAGGTATCTGTAAAGCCTTTGTTATCAATACCGTTAGTACTTAATACCGAACAGCAACAAGCTGTAAATGTCATTAGTCAGGCAAAAAAGTTTACGCCTATACTATTGCATGGGGTCACGGGTAGTGGAAAGACTGAAGTTTATTTACAGGCAATTGCTCACGTATTAGCCGAAGGTAAGCAAGCGATTTTTCTCGTGCCAGAGATTAATTTAACACCTCAATTTGAACGCTTATTGATTGAACGATTTGTGCCTCTTTATGGGGAAAGAGCAATTGCCATCATGCATAGCAGCTTATCAGATGGTGAGCGCTTGAGTTCTTGGTTACATATGCAAAGACAAGAAGTAAAGGTTATTTTAGGCACCAGAATGTCTATCTTTGCACCGCTAGAAAATCTTGGTCTTATCATCGTAGATGAAGAGCATGATGCCTCTTATAAGCAGCAAGATGGGCTGAGGTATTCTGCAAGAGATTTAGCTGTTTGGCGAGCTCATCAACTTAATATTCCTATTGTGTTGGGTTCAGCAACTCCCTCATTAGAGACGTGGCATCACACACTTTCTGGTAAATACCAGAAACTTAGTTTAACTCAGCGTGCGAAAGAGACTCCTTTACCCTGTATCAAGTTAGTTAATACCAAAAAAATGCGTTTAAATCAGGGATTGTCAGCTGATTTAATTAGCGCTATTGATGAGCGGTTACAACGGGGTGAGCAATCCATGATTTATTTAAATCGTCGTGGTTTTGCTCCTGTGCTACGTTGTTCGTCTTGTGGGTGGACTAGTGAGTGTATGCGCTGCTCTGTACATACTGTGCTACATCAAGTGCCAGGTCAAGTCCCTATCTTACAATGTCACCATTGTGGTTATAGTACGCAAGTACCTACGCATTGCCCAGAGTGTGGTAATGTGGATTTAAGCGCCTTGGGCTATGGCACGCAACGGCTAGAGGATACGCTTATGCGCTTATTTCCTGAGGCAAGGGTTAAGCGTATTGATGCGGATAGTACAAGACTAAAAGGTAGTGCACAAGAGTTATTTCAGCAAGTTCACTCGGGTGATGTAGATATTATTGTAGGCACCCAGATGTTATCTAAAGGGCATGATTTTAAGCGCTTAAGTTTGGTCGGTGTACTAAATGCCGATATGATGTTATTTAGTGGTGATTTTAGAGCACCTGAGCGACTCTTTGCTCAACTTATGCAGGTAGCAGGAAGGGCAGGAAGACATATTAGAGATTCAGACGTATTATTGCAAACAGAATATCTTGATCATCACTTATATCAAGCCTTGATAAGTCATGATTATGATTCATTTGCCAATCAAACCTTGATGGAACGCAAAATGGCACATCTACCTCCTTTTGCACATCAAGTATTAATTACGGCTCAGGCAAAAGACGTGGAGCAAGCATTAGCCTTTTTACAATCTATTATTCAATATGCGAAACAATATTTGGAAGAGAGGTTAAAAGGGGTAGAGATTTATGATCCTGTACCATTAAAAATTGTTCGAATTGCTCATATTGAGCGTGCCCAATTATTAATTGAATCGGTGTCTCGTCCAGCATTACATCGTTTTATGAATGTATGGTTGCATCATATATACCATGAATTGAGAACACATAAAGTGAAGTATTTTGTTGAGGTTGATCCATTAAGTATATGATAGAAAGTTTAGGTTTAAATCAATCGCAACAGGAAGCTGTTTTGTATTTGGATGGTCCTTGTTTAGTCTTGGCTGGTGCAGGCAGTGGTAAGACTCGTGTGATTACACAAAAAATTGCTTATTTAATTAATCAATGTGGGTATGATGCTCGTTCTCTAGTGGCACTGACATTTACGAATAAAGCCGCTAAAGAGATGGTCGAGCGAATTTCACATATTGTAGAAAAGAAAAATAGCAAAGGCTTAACCGTTTGTACATTCCACTCATTAGGGGTTAGATTTTTGCGTCAGGAAGCCAAACATATTGGACTTAAAGATACATTCTCTATTCTTGATGCTCATGATGCAGGACAAATTATTCAGGAAATGTTGGCGACAACGGATAAGGGGCGTATTAAAACAGTACAACAACAAATTTCATTATGGAAAAATGACTTGTTAGAGCCTGATGATATCGTACCCACGACTCCAGATGAGAAGGATGCTCAACGAGTATATCGAAACTATAATGCTACGCTTAAAGCCTATCAAGCGGTAGATTTTGATGATTTAATCCGTTTGCCAGTCCTCTTGATGCGAGAAAATGAAGAGGTTAGGGATAGATGGCAAAAAAGAATTAAATACTTACTGGTTGATGAGTATCAGGATACCAATGTATGCCAATATGAATGGGTAAAACTACTCACGGGGTGGCATCAAAAATTCACGGCTGTTGGAGATGATGATCAGGCGATTTATGCTTGGCGAGGGGCAACGATAGAAAATTTGGCAAAACTGACGAAAGATTATTCAAATTTAAAGGTTATTAAGCTTGAACAAAATTATCGTTCAGTAGAGACTATCCTTAATGCGGCTAATAAAGTTATTTCTAATAATCCAAATCTTTTTCAAAAGACACTATGGTCAACGCTTGGTAAAGGTAGCAAAATACAAATCATTAGTATGGATAATGAAGAGGCAGAGGCAGAAACTATTGGGATGAGAATTTCAGCGGATCATTTCAATAAAAAGGCACAATGGAAAGATTTTGCGGTGTTATACCGTGGTAATCACCAAGCCAAAGTCATTGAACAAGCTTTTAGACAATTACATATCCCCTATAGTATTTCAGGGGGGCAAAGTTTTTTTGATAGGGCTGAAATCCGGGATATTTTGGCGTATATGCGCCTGATTGCTAACGATCAGGATGATCCAGCGTTTATTCGTGCAGTAACAACACCCAAAAGAGGTGTGGGACAAACAACATTACAGCAATTAGGCGAGTTTGCAGCGAGCAATCAGCTATCTTTATTTGAAGCTATTTTTGCTTTAGAAATTAATGAGGTTATTGCTGAACGCCAGCTCAAACCCTTAATGGTATTTGCTCAATTTATTCAGAGAATACAGGATCGTGCGCATAAACCAGTACATCAACAATCTCCTAATGAGTTGCTAGATGAGATGATGAGCTATATTCGTTATGAAGATTATCTTTATGATCACCATGATGAACGTGCTGCGTTGTCACGTTGGCAAAATGTACTGGACTTATTGGAGTGGTTAAAGCGTAAGGCACAAGAAGACGATATGCGTTTTATTGATTTAGTACAGCATATAGCGTTAATTACCATGCTAGAGAGGAATGAGCAAGAACAAGAGCAGGATGCGGTGACATTGACAACCTTACATGCATCTAAAGGCTTAGAATTTCCTTATGTTTATATGGTGGGTGTAGAGGAAGGACTCTTGCCTCATATGGGTAAAGAGGATGAATATGGCGATACGAATAAAGATAATGAAGAATTGTATGTCCAGCGAATTCAAGAAGAACGTCGGTTAATGTATGTGGGTATCACACGGGCACAATATGAATTAACATTAAGCTGGTGTAAAAAACGTCGGCGTGCTAGAGAAGAATTGATTAGAGAACCCTCTCGTTTTATTAGTGAAATGGGAATAGATAGTGGCTCGCAAACTATTCAAGACCCATTTAAAGATATGAGTCCCAAAGAGCGTCTTGCGCAACTTAAGCAGATGTTGACAGGTGGCTAGATGTGAATAAGGATTGTGACTATTTGGTTTAAGAGAATTTGTAGTTGCATCAGATTTGATTTATATCGTTATACGAAGTGCTTTATTGATAAATGAGTATCAAGTATCAGAGGATCATATTAAGCCGTTCTAAGTATCAGTCCTTTGGATCAACCACTTGCATCCCTAGCCTGATCCAATCCCAAGCTAAACTGTGTTGCTCTCCTATGGCGTCAAATATCGCATCTTCACTCATAATGCTATATTCACCTTCGGTAGCTAATGAAACATTTACGTCTTGCTTCTCGATTTGTTCGTAATAGTGTAGATAGTCACGCTCATAAAAATCTTTTATCGTTTGCATAATTTGCATACTGTGTCGCCACTCTTCTTGTGCTGCCTCAAGTTTTGGTTGAAGAGCTAGCCATTGACGATACAGTTGTTGAATTTCATTGATTTTTTCTTGCATATGTTTCTCCTAAACATATCGTTATTGTAGAGTAAAATACAATTCTCACCAAGCCCCTTTGTTTAGGATATATTATGAACACGACTTTATTATTTGATGCCCCACCACCGGTCTTACTTCCTATAAAAGGCAGTGATCAATTATTCCCCGTAAACCGTGCTTTTTGCATTGGGCGTAGTTATGCAGCTCATGCGGCAGAAATGGGGTCAAGTGTGGATAAAACTAAACAAGATCCTTTTTTCTTTCTTAAAGCGGCAAGCCATATTATTGGATCAGGTAAGACAATTCAGTTTCCTACTGAAACGGCTAACTTACACCATGAAGTAGAGTTAGTAGTATGCTTTGATAAACCAGCTTTTCGAGTAACACCAGAGCAAGCCCTTGCTAGTGTGTATGGTTATGCGGTGGGTCTGGACTTAACACGTAGAGATTTGCAAGCTAAGGCAAAAGAAAAAGGTTTGCCTTGGGATTATGCAAAAAACTTTGAAGAAGCTGGTGTGGTTGGGCTAATTACGCCAAAAACACAAGTGCCTGCGATTGAGCAATCTCGTATTAGTCTGGAAATCAATGGTCAAGTGCGTCAAGATGGTAATACCAACGATTTGATTTGGAGTTTGGCAGAGTTAATTAGTTATATCTCTAAGTTTTACCATATCCAAGCCGGTGATTTATTGTTCACTGGTACGCCAGAAGGTGTAGGTGCTATCCAGCCGGGTGATAGCTTAGTGGGTAAAATTGATGGGCTGGAGAATTTAACGCTTCAATTTGAACGTTAAGCGAGATTATCCATTTACGATTTAACTTTTTGTGAAAGAGGGCTTCTTAGTTAGCCCTCCTCAAACGCAGTGACTTTTTCTTGTTTTGACGTTGACGTGTAGCTTTTTAAGTATCAACTCATTGATCAAGTATGTGCTTACAATCATACAGTCTGCACGTCAAAGTACTACTTATAGAGAGCCTGAAAGTAACCTCTCTATTGTGGTAATAAATAAACGTGGTAACAAATAAACCGTTTATTCAAAACCTGCTTTTTTAAGATCCGCAAAACCACCAATATTATGTACTTGTGTATAACCTAGGCTTTCAAGAGTCTCTTTGGCACGTTGCGAACGATTTCCTGTTCGGCAGTATAGATAAATAGGGGCGTTTTTATTGGTTGTGATGGTATGGATTTTATTGGCAATATCATCTACTGGAATATGGATGGCTTTATTTAAATGACCTTCCTCAAATTCTGCTTGTGTACGAACATCAATGAGATAATTTGTTTTGATAGCCTCTTTAGTTTCTACTGATGGTGCTTCTACTTGGGCATTTACCACAGGTGTTGTGAGGAATAGTCCTGACACAATAAGACTGGCGATAACTAAATGTTTCATAATGGCCTCCTCCCAAAGAGTATGTGAATAGAATAAACATATTGTAGAAAAAATGTCATCATCATGGCGAAAATAGATTGTTGTTAGTAATTATTTTTCTCTGGAAAATAATCATCCTATACGTTATACAATATGCCTATATGCTTTTATATGAATGAAGGAAATGGATATGTCAATGTTAAATCCCTATGCTAAGCCTAGCTATGTACAACGTTTAAAAATAGCTTTGCATTATGTGCTACCACAATTAGCTATTACTCAATTAGCAGGGTGGTTTGCAAATAAACAATGGGGATCATTGACACATACGGCGATTAAGTTATTTGTCCAAAATTATAAAGTCGACTTATCCGAAGCGGTTAAGCAGCAGCCTAGTGATTATGCGAGTTTTAATGAGTTTTTTATTCGTCCACTCAAGGAAGGGGCGCGTCCAATAGTGCAGGATCCACAAGACTTGTGTTTGCCTGCTGATGGTCGAGTAAGTGAGGTTGGTGAGATTGTGAATCATCAATTAATTCAAGCAAAAGGACATTTTTTTACCTTAGAAAGCTTATTGGCGGATGATAAGGAATTGGCGCAGTCATTTGAAGATGGAGAGTTTTTAACTATTTATTTGTCTCCTCGAGATTATCACCGTGTACATATGCCTTGTGACGGAACATTACGCAAAATGATTTATGTACCGGGAGAGTTATTTTCAGTCAATCCTTTTTTAGCCGAACACGTCCCGAATCTATTTGCTCGTAACGAACGCGTTATTTGTGTATTTGATACGGCTTTTGGCCCTATGGTTCAAATTCTTGTAGGAGCAACAGTAACGGCAAGTATGAGTACAATATGGGCTGGTATTATTAATCCACCACGAACTCAAGATGTTAGAGTATGGGACTACCCTTCAAGTGGAGACGGTGTTGTTGCCTTGAAAAAAGGACAAGAAATGGGAGCCTTCCAATTGGGCTCTACCGTGATTAATCTATTCCCTAAAAATACTATTGATTTAAATCTTAATTTGCGTGCAGGCGTCCCCACAAAAATGGGTGAAAGATTAGGTACCTTAAAGTCTTAATTTTGTGTAAATGCTAAAATTAAGCATCAGTCGAAATCCCTTCGATTGACTTGCTTATAGATATTTATATATGAAATCTCCAGAATTACTATTACCAGCAGGTGGCTTGGATCGTATGCGAGCCGCTTTTGATTTTGGCGCGGATGCTGTTTATGCAGGTCAGCCCCGTTATTCTTTGCGTGCAAGAAATAATGAATTCGTTCGCTTTGACAAAATGAAACAAGCGATTGATGAAGCACATGCACGAGGAAAAAAATTCTTTGTGGCGAGTAATATTCTCCCGCACAATTCTAAGCTCAAAACCTATCTTGATGATTTAGTGCCTATTATGGAAATGAAGCCTGATGCACTTATCATGGCAGATCCAGGCTTAATTATGAAGACGAAAGAGCGTTGGCCAGAGGCGGTAATTCATTTGTCGGTACAAGCCAATACGACCAACTATTGGGGGGTTCAATTTTGGCAAAAAATGGGCGTTGAGAGAATTATTCTATCGCGCGAATTATCTCTTGATGAAGTTGAAGAAATTCGTCAAGAATGTCCTGATATGGAGCTCGAGGTCTTTGTTCATGGGGCATTATGTATTGCCTATTCTGGACGTTGTTTATTATCAGGTTATTTTAATCAACGAGATCCTAACCAAGGAACATGTACTAATTCCTGTCGCTGGGATTACAAAGTTCACCCAAGCCAAGAGAGTGACGCTGGTGATGCACAACTATTAGGTGGATTTGATTTTAATAAGATGCAAGAAGAAGCAAACGCTAGCTTTGCTGCTTGTGGTGGTGCAGAGCGTCATCCTTTAGCGGATCAAGTTTATCTATTAGAGGAAGGCAATCGCCCAGGTCAGTATATGCCGATTATGGAAGATGAGCATGGTACTTATATCATGAACTCAAAAGACTTACGTGCTATTGAACAAGTAGAGCGATTAGTCAAAATTGGTGTAGATTCACTCAAGGTTGAAGGGCGTACTAAATCCATTTATTATGTTGCACGTGTTGCACAAGCTTATCGTAAAGCGATTGATGATGCCGTAGCAGGGCGTTCGTTTAACCCTGAATTATTGGCTGATCTTGATGGCTTAGCAAATCGTGGCTATACACCAGGCTTTTTAGAGCGTCATCAAACCCAAGAATATCAAAACTACTTACACGGTTACTCGATCTCTAAGCAAAGTCAGTTTGCAGGTATTGTGACTGATGTCGATGCAGACGGATGGGCGACAGTAGAGGTCAAAAACCGTTTTGCTGTTGGCGATACATTAGAGGTTATTCATCCCCAAGGCAATGAGCTTATTAGAGTTGAGCAGATTATCAAGGATGATTTACCCATAGATGTTGCACCGGGTAATGGTATTCAAGTGCGTATCCCTCATATGCAAGGTAAGGAAAAAGCAATATTGGCGCGTATCCTTGATGATCAGGCTAAAGCGAAAGTCGAAGAGCTGATTGCGGGTAAATAATTGAGAGTTTAAGGTCTCCCACGGTTTAATTTCAATCAATATATCCAATTTATGAGGTACTTAAAATGACAAGTACAAATTTTAAAACGGAAAATAATACGTTTCGAAAATTAATAGGAAATGGTCTAGTCTATCGAATTCCTAGATTTCAACGTGACTATAGTTGGGAATCAGAACAGTGGGAGGATTTATGGGAGGATATATTAGCTGTTGTTAATAAGCAAGAAAATGCTCATTACATGGGTTATTTAGTTTTGCAGTCTAATGATGATAAGGTTTTCGATGTTATTGATGGTCAGCAACGATTAACAACCTTGAGTATTGTTGTATTAGCTATTCTTAAAAATATACAAAGACTAGTTGATGAAGGAATCCATGCGGGGGCAAATAGTCAACGATTAACTCAAATAAGTCAAACCTATATTGGTTACTTAGATCCAGTTACTCTTGTTGCTCGTCCTAAACTCACACTTAATAGAAATAATAATGACTATTTTCAGACTTATTTAGTTCCGTTAAGAGAGTTGCCTAGGCGCGGTTTTCGAGCCTCTGAACATTTGTTACGTAGGGCTTTTGAATGGTTTGATAGACAAGTATCTAACTATATTAAAGGCTTTTCTGATGTAGATGTTGGCCAGACACTTGCTCAACTTGTAGAGGATATTAGTGATCGTTTGTTCTTTACGGTGATTACGGTGGCTGATGAATTAAATGCTTATAAAGTGTTTGAAACCTTGAATGCTCGAGGAGTAAGGCTATCCTCGACAGATTTATTAAAAAACTATTTGTTTTCTGTATTAGATAAACCCACTGAGCATCCTCATGAGATAGATGCTTTAGAGGCAAGATGGGAGGGTATTGTTAATCGATTACAGTCAGATAATTTTTCTGATTTTTTAAAGATTCATTGGAATAGCCGTTACAAGTTTGTGAGGCATCAAGATTTATTTAAAACTATTCGAAGTTTTATTAAAGATAGAAGAGATGTGTTCTCTTTACTAAAAGGTATGGAAGATGATTTGGATAATTATTTAGCATTAACCTCTCCTGAGCTATCTTCTTGGAGTACCGAAGATAAAGAGTCAGCAACTATCCTAAAAATGTTGCGTGTTCGGCAGCCATTCTCCTTACTATTGGTGGCAAGAAATAAATTTAATGATAAGAGTTTTACACAGTTATTTAATGCTATTGTGATTATTTCACTACGCTACAATACAATTGGTGCTTATAGTCCAAATGAGCAAGATAGGGTCTATAATGATATCGCAGGGAGGTTAAGTTCAGGGTCAATTGATTCCATTAATCAGGTATGGAGTTTTTTAAAGAAAATCTATATTGATGATAAGCGGTTTAAGAATGATTTTTCTGAAAAATCTATAAAAACAACGGATTCTCGTAGTAGAAAAATTGTGAAATTTATCTTATGTGGTATTGAACGACATATATCAGGTAGTGATTTGGATTATATGAGTGATAACTTGACGATTGAACATGTGTTGCCACAGAATGCTTTTGATGATTGGGAGGGTTTTAATCATCAGCAAGTAACAGAGATGATTTATCGTCTTGGTAATTTATTGTTATTGCCTGCTTCAGTGAATACGCTGTTGGGCGACGATAGCTACATCAATAAACGAGAGAAGTATTTACATAGTTCTATAGGATTAACTCGTCAATTTGCACAAGAAAACGAGAGCTGGTCACCAGAGAAGATGGCTGCTTGGCAGACATGGTTAGCTAAACAAGCAGTATCTATTTGGCGAGTTGATCAATTAGCGTAGATTAATTGTTGTTCTTCAATACCCATATATGCCTTGTCACCATTAAGAAAAAGACGAGAGCAGTAAAGACAAAAACAGCACCGACATGAGCCGTATGTAAAACACCGAGATGGTCTAATACCAAACTACCTACAAAAGCCCCACCACCAATACCGATATTAAATGTACCAGAGTAGATGGCGGTAGCTAAATCGGCAGCATCAGCTGCCACTTCAAGCACTTTTGTCTGTAGGCTCATGGCAATCAGCGTGATGGCAATACCCCAACCAAGGGCCACGAGTAGCATTGTCCATGCATGACTTTGTGCATATTCTAAACAAAGTAAGCATATTAAGAGAAGTCCAGCACCCATTGTATAGGTATGAATAGCTGTCTTACGAATGAGTTTTGTAAATAAAATACTGCCAAAAATACCTGCCACACCCATCGTAAATAAGATAATGATGACAAATTGCTCATCAAATCTACCCACTTCTCGCAGATAGGGGGTGATATAAGTGTAAGCAGCAAAATATCCCGTAATGGTTAATGCAGTAAGCAAAAAGGCTTGCATTAATGTAGCTCGTTTTAAAAGTTTAGGGAGAGACTTTAAATCGCCTGCATTTTGGCTAGGGGCTTTAGGGAGATATTTGATAAGTAGTAACATTACCAGAACAGCGATACTTGCAATGCTATAGAACGTGATACGCCAACCAAAATGTTGCCCAATAGCAGTGCCAAGAGGAACACCTAAAATGGTGGCTAGTGAAGATCCTGTCACAATAAATGCTAATGCTTTAGCACGATTACCTTCTGGCGCAAGTCGCATAGCAAGGGGAATACTGATTGACCAGAAAATGGCATGAGCACATGCAATGAGGAGACGACTCAGAGTCAGAATATTATATGACCATGCTACAGCTGAGAAAATATGGGCAATGATAAAAATAATGAATAAACTAATTAGTAATTTTTTGCGCTCTACCGTACCTACGGCTAGTGTGAGTGGAATAGAGAGAATAGTCACAGACCATGCATAGATAGTCATTAGTAGCCCTGTTTGTGACTCAGGGACATTGAGTGATTGAGCAATACTGGGCAATAAACCAATCGGTACAAATTCAGTGGTATTAAAAATAAAAGCCGCAAAGGCAAATAAAGCCACTACAAACCAAGACTGATTGTTTGGGGATGATGGATTAACAGGGGAAATCATTGGATGACGTAAATAAAGGTGTGATAAGAGAGAATCACTTATAAATAATAAACTTAATTAAATTGAATGAATAGAAGTTTAACGCAAATTTGTTTAAGGAGAGTTAAAAGTAATCCTAGGAACTAGGCTTGTATATGCATTGCTAACGATGTTTCACATGGATAGTCACCTATTTCTGTACTGGTGTTCCAATCTCAAGATTGATAATTTTACCTGAATCATCATGATAGATCGTGATAGTCTGAGCATGTTGTGCATTGTTTAAGTTGTCTGTCTTAAGGTCAAAATAGTTAGCATAATCTTCTAGTTTATAGACAGTCTTATGGTAATCACGTTGACGGCGACTGATTTTATTAATAATAATTAACAATAAAGAAGTACCTATTAGCATCTCTAAGGCATGGGTAAATGTCAGCGAATCAACTTGATTGAGGATACTATTAATCAACTTATCCTCATCTTGATCTACCTTAAAAATTTTCCATAGAATAAGGAAAAAAGGTTTCCACAAATATAACCAAAAACACCAGAGCAAAATGGTCAATATATCAGAATACAAACGTTTTTTATAAGGTAAGGACTTACGCTGATTAATAATTAATGCATTGTTTTTTTCAGGAGTCTGTAGAGAAGAGTTATGTTCTTTCATGATAATCTCTAGTGGTTAATGGTTTGATGTGCACCACGATCTGGACTAACCCAGCGAGCCCTTACTTTTTTGCCAAATAATACTTTGGGAAATGCCCAAAAAGTTGTACTTAGACTAATCATCCAATAAACAATAGGATACCAAATCATCCAGAAATAATTTTTGCCTAAACCTTGATCATAGTGTGAGTCTATCCATTTACTGACGGCAAATTGGAGTAAACAGGTGCTAATTAAAATCACGCTAGTTTGGTTAGGAAGAATAGGGGCATTTGTAAATAGTAAGTCTAATTCAGTATTTGTAAATGTCGTAAAGAGATAAAGAACGCCTACAAGAACCATAGCATACGTCCAGATTAAACTTAGCACTAATTCAACCATTAGCGGCCACATAAAACTTTGACGAGGGTGTAGTAGGACAAAAATGTTTTTGAACATGACTTGAATGCCACCCATTGCCCAGCGTAAACGTTGTTTCCATAGACCTTTGAGTGTTTCTGGCATAAGAATCCAGACTAAGGCACGAGGCTCAAAACGGACATCCCATCCAGCACGTTGTAGTTTCCAAGTGATATCAATGTCCTCGGTTAACATATCAGGACTCCAATACTTCACTTGATGGACGGCAGATTTACGAAAGGCAGTGATAACGCCTGATACAGTGAATAGTCGCCCCAAAGTACGTTGTGCACGTTTGATAATCCCAATGATTGATGAAAACTCACCGACTTGAATTTTGCCAAGTAAGGTAGTGCGATTGCGAATGCGAGGATTACCTGTCACTGCGGCCACATTTGACGCTTCTATGAAATGACGTACCATCCAGTAGGCACAATTTTTATCAATCAACGCATCGCCATCGATAGCGATCAAAAATTCATATTGAGCCACTAGACTACCTGCTTGTAATGCCATTGCTTTACCTTGATTGGCAGCGAGATTGACTACTTTTAATTTGGGGTTGTCAGGCATCATACTGAGTAAGATTGCAAGCGTATTATCTTTACTTCCATCATTAACGGCAATGACCTCAAAAGTAGGGTAGTTAAGTGCTAGTGCGTGAGTAATTGTCTCTTGAACATTAAGCCCCTCGTTATAGCAGGGTATTAGAATACTCACCCCCGGTAAATTGTCTGGTAGATTTTGGGGAAGATCTTGCTTTAAGGAACGATACTCATTTCTAAAATAAAAAAATATGGCACCAAACATCCATAAAAAGGACATAAAGAGGGGATAGAAAAAAATAAAACCAAGCAGATAATGCCAAACAATTTGTAAAACATGAGAATTAAAAAGCATGGTGACTACCCCTTCTTGTTTTTAGGTGTTTGACTTATACGATATGGTCTTTCAGCAAAGACATCAAAGGTCGCTTTTTGATTTGGGTTATTAATAAAGACATTATCTGGATAATAGGCAATATGATTAATTCCCATGTCATATAAATCACGGATAGTTTGAGTAAATTCTTCCGTTGGTAATGGTTGACTATCCTTTCGCCAATCAACAGTTTGTAATTCCATCACTGTTTTTTCAACACCACATTTTTCGGCTTTAACTCGATCGACAATATCTTTATAAAACTGTTTATGATCTTTTGCCTGTTCCATATACGGCATAGCCATAATGGCGGTAAAGTCATAATGACGAATAGATTTTGATAGGGACTGTGCATACCATTCAGGCGCATTAGGGTTAAGGGCTACTTGTGCATATAAATTACGTGCTGTTTTTAATCCCGGTTGCTCAGTGGCTAGTTTTTTAGCTAAATGGTTAGCAAAACGATCAAGATAATCAATTTTCAAATTTGTCCACCGGGCAAAACTTTTTTTGTCTGCTCGAATACCAGCAACAGTACTAGGTAAGCCCCATTTTTTGTATTGTGCTCTTGCCCATGGGCTATCATCCTCAAAGTCAGAAAGTGTTATATCATCATGGAAAAGCACACCATTAATAGAGCTATATCGTCCTAAACTTTGATAAACCTTGGTAATTAACTCACGTACTTCAGGAGAAAAAGGACTTAAGCGTGGATAACCCATATTTAAATGCTGGCCATCTTTACCTATAGCAACAACTTTATTCTTGGAAATAGGGTTATTTTTAGGTAATTCCCATGCAATTAATGGCATCCATGCATATACCTTACTTACAGGTGTACGTGTTTGAATTTGCCAAGCAACCCGATTAAATAAATCCTGTTTCATGGGAATATAAGGGTTAGGGAAATAAACAGCATCTGCCGCACCGTTCGCATCTGCATCCGCAAAGGCTTGTAAATAAACAGTATTTACGCCCAACCCTTGTAAACGATCCAAAAGAGCACTCAGATTTGTTTCTTCTTGCTCAGGGTTGGGGTCATAAATATAGTCTAAGTCAATATGAGCTGCTCTAACAACACGATCCTCACTATTAGAATTAGCATTCCGAAAATTAATTTCGTCTTTTAATCCTTCAATGGTGAAATCTTTTTCGACTAATACTCGGCGAAGCCCCCATAAAGGAGTATGAACCGTATTACTACCGTCATCCAAAGTTAAGCCAGCAGGCATACCTAATTCAGCGGCAATTGTGCGAGATTCGATATTATAGCGTCCATAAGGCCATACCACGACTTTAGGCACATGACCCGTGTATGACTTTAAGAAATCATTATTTTCTTTAAGGTCAGCAGTGATTCGTTTTTTGTAATTAATTTCACTTTCATAGTGACCATTGCTATATTGCCGTGTAGTGACGGCTGGTTGCAAATTACCTTGCGGATTACCTTGGATACCGTCATGCATCGCAAAAGTATGACTACCTAAAGTAAGCAAACCACTTTCAAGCATTTCTTTTAACTGAGTTTGTGAGAGAAAGAAATTTCTGTCCGTATGACCTTTATCAAAGTTTTTCACTAAGCCAGATTCCACTTTTAACCATGAACCTACCAAGGCATCCACAAAGGGAATATGGAATTTTTTTAGGACTGGCCAAGCATTATCATAGACAGAACGATAACCGTCATCAAAGGTAATCATGACGGCTTTAGTTGGTAGGGGGGTATGATGCATTTTATAAGCAATGACGTCATCAATACTCACAAAATGATAGCCATTGTCATGTAACCATTGCATCTGAGCAGCAAAATTTTCAGGGGAAACCGCATAGGTGGTATCAATTGCTTTATCTTCTGATGTTATTTCATGATAACTCAGGATAGTGACTTCATTGGGGCTCTGGTCGGGAGTACAAACATTACTAAGAGTTTCGTCAAACTCTAATAAATTGTCATCATTCACATAAACAGCTTGATCTGATGCTGTGTTAGCAGTGTTAGCTATGTTAGCGTCATCAATAGTGGTGGCAAATACGGAATTTATCAAAAGGCTAGTGCTGATAACAGCATAAATGCAAGACACTTTTAGTGCATTTTTGAGCATAAAAATCCCTGAAAAAGGAGTGTGGATTGTGTATAAAAATTACTCAGATTTTAGCAATGAGATTTTATATGAAGACATAAAAAAGTGATATTTTATTTTTTGAGATTTGTTGTATTTGTAGTACGTTGAAATGAGATTTTAATACGTAGGATTTAGCTCGAGGAAATAGGGATATTTTTTCTGATTATTTTTATGGTGATTATGAAAAACGCATTGATTGAGAAACAAAATTCAACTTGTAGTGAATAAGCCTCTAAAAACGAAATGATTTTTCAACGCTAAGGCGATAAATACAGTAAAATATATGACATCTTGTTTCAATAAGACCTCATTTATGAAAACGACTACAGCCACACAAACACCCCCCATTGTTAGTTTTGCTTTTGCTGCCGCCTTAATTGGTATGGTGGCTTATTTTTTATTCTGGGGTTTAGGTTATACCAATGGCAACCATCCTACGCTGTTTGTTTTAGCGACATTGTTTGGCGTATTTATGGCATTCAATATTGGTGGCAATGACGTTGCTAACTCTTTTGGAACGAGTGTTGGTGCTGGTACATTAACGGTTCCTCAGGCCTTAGGTGTCGCCGCTGTATTCGAAGTATCAGGTGCTGTTATTGCGGGTGGTGAGGTTACTAAAACTATTCGTTCGGGAATTGTTGATTTACAAGCATTACAAGTCCAGCCAATGGACTTTATTTTTATCATGATGTCTGCTTTACTCGCGGCGGCATTGTGGTTGTTGTTTGCGACTAAAAAAGGTTGGCCAGTTTCTACGACTCACTCTATTATTGGTGGGATTGTAGGAAGCTCATTGGCATTAGGTTTTTTATTGACAGATGGTTATTCTAGTTTGTCCATAGTGAAATGGAACAAAATTGGCGAAATTGCCATTTCTTGGGTATTGTCACCAGCCTTAGGTGGCATTATGTCATTTATTCTTTTTAAGCAAATCAAAACTTATGTATTAGATTACAACGATAAGGTTGATTTACAACTCAAAGATTTAAAACGAGAGAAAAAACAGCATAAAGAAAATCACCGTATTAAATTTGAAAATTTATCAGCTCATGAGCAAGTAGTGGTCGCTTCGGCAATGGCTAGAGATGCACAAACCTATAGTGAAAGAGATAATTTAGAAGAGGAAATAGAATTAGAGTCTGAATACTATAAAGGGTTGTATGCTCTAGAGAAGCGTCGCGTTTCACTCGATGCTTACAAGGCATTGCAACACTGGGTACCATTAATTTCTAGCCTTGGTATTATGATGATTGCTGCCATGCTATTGTTTAAGGGATTAAATAATCTTCAATTAGGCCTCACAGTATTACATAATTTCTTAATTGTTGGTATGGTGGGTGCTTTGGTGTGGATGGCAACCTATATTTATGCGAGAACGCTCAAACACAAAGACTTAGCTAAATCGACTTTTATTATCTTTAGCTGGATGCAAGTATTTACCGCTGCAGGATTTGCATTCAGTCATGGTGCTAATGATATTGCTAATGCTATTGGTCCTTTTGCCGCCATCATGGATGTGATCCGTACAGGGGAAATATCTTCTAGTGCTGCCATTCCACCTGTTGTCATGATTACTTTTGGTATCGCATTGATTGTGGGGCTATGGTTTATCGGTAAAGAAGTAATTCAAACAGTAGGAACAAACCTAGCCGCGATGCACCCAGCGTCAGGCTTTACCGCAGAACTAACAGCCGCTACCGTGGTGATGTTGGCGTCTTTATTGGGCCTACCAGTATCTAGTACGCATATCTTAGTAGGTGCCGTGCTGGGTATTGGTATGGTGAATAAGAATGCCAATTGGCAATTGATGAAACCCATTGCGACAGCATGGGTAGTGACCTTGCCATCGGCTGCTATTATTGCGGTGCTTGTATTCCTAGGATTAAGATCAGTATTTTAATTAGCATGGGTATGACAGAGAGCCTTGCTACACTATGAATAATGCCTAATTGATAGGTTAATGAAAGTACAAGGCTACCTACTGCTGGCTCTTTTTTCTATTATCAAGCCCAAGCGAGTATAGATTCTATTTCCATACCGTTAATGACGTATCGGCTTCATAAAGAGCTTCGCAGAGAATTTCGCCACAAATAATGGCATCCTCTAGAGCATTATGATGCTTTTCTTGCTCCAGACCTAAAAATTCCGCCATTTTATTTAAGCTATAGCCACCTTTCGAAAATTGAGGCCACACCTTGCGCACAATCGTGGTGACATCATACCAATGAGCGACTTCAAGATCAGGATAATTACGTCGCATGACCTGTTTATCCAATAAACCATAAGAGACTACTTGCTGCCCCGCTAAATAGTGGGTTAAACGTTCAGATAACTCAGATTTCTTGGGGGCTTTATACGTTTGCCGTGCCGTAATGCCATGAATCTTGATATTAAAAGGAGAAAATAACTCTTCAGGATTGACCAATGTCTCCCATGTGTCAATAATATTGCCCTCTTCAAAAATCGCAATACCCACCTGACAAAGAGAGGTGAGGTTGTTATTGGCCAGTTCAACATCAATGGAGACAAAATGAGTCATTGGGTGATAAGGGAGATGGTTGTTAAGAAGATGTGAGTATTTTACGCTGATTTAGGGGGGTGAGGGTGAATATTAGTATGAGAGAAAAGGAATAGAAGTCCTTTTGTGAATATTACTTAAATAGTCTTAATGTGTAGAAGTTCAGACTTCATCTGACAGTTCCCCGTTTGACAAGCGGTGTCTGTCAGATTAGATTTAGCTCAGCTTTTTGCTGTTCCAAATCTGTTTACCATCAATCAATGTTTCTATGGGTGTTCGCCCACAGCACATCTTTCCTTGATGAGTTCGTTCATTATTATAGAAATCAAGCCATTCGTCTAGGTCTTTTTGCAAACTATCTAAATCAGCATAGAGTTTTTTGCGGAACGTTACTTGATAAAACTCCTGCAAAATGGTCTTATGGAAGCGCTCGCAAATACCATTGGTTTGAGGTGATCGAGCCTTAGTCTTTGTATGCTCAATTTCATTAATAACTAGATAAAGCTCATAATCATGATGCTCTACCTTACCGCAGAACTCTGTTCCTCTATCTGTCAGAATGCGTAATACAGGTAAATCATGCTCTGCATAAAAAGGTAATACACGATCATTAAGTAAGTCTGCAGAAGTAATAGGGGTTTTAGAGGTGTATAGCTTACAATGCGCTACTTTACTGTAAGTATCGACATATGTTTGCTGATAAATACGTCCTACCCCTTTTAAATGCCCCACATAAAAGGTATCTTGTGAACCCAAATAGCCAGGATGCGCGGTTTCAATCTCACCCATGGCTTGCTCTTCATCTTTCTTGCGTTCAAGAGCTTGTATTTGTTGCTCATTCAGAATAATTCCTTCTTGCTGTACTTTCGCCTCTAAGGCGTTTAGACGTTTGGTAAAGTTCTCCAAGTTGTGCCGCAACCAAACGGAACGAACACCACTAGGTGATACAAATATTCCCTGTTTACGCAACTCATTGCTAATTCTTAGTTGACCATAGGCAGGATAATGAATCGCCATCTCTATCACCGCTAACTCAGTGGCTTCGTCCACTCTATTTTTAAGGTTAGGCACCCGTCTATTACGATCAATGAGTGCCTCTATACCGCCTTCTTCAACCAATTCTTTATAGCGATAAAATGTATCCCTCGATACGCCCATAATTTTGCATGCTTGCGACACATTTTTTAATTGCTCTGCTAAATTAAGCAGTCCTGCTTTATGTTTAATCACATTATTGGTAGTATGTAACATGAGAGTTTCCTTTTGTTTGTTTAAAAGATTCGCACCTCTTATTCAAACGGGAAACTCTCTTTTTTGCAACTCATTTGTCAGATTTGGTCTGAACTTCTACACTTTAATGCCATTACAAATTGATTCATACAATGAACAGTAGAGAAGATTGAAGGCTAGGTAAATGAATAAGGTATTTATTAGTCAAAAGGATTTAACACTTTATTGGTTAGTTTAAGATAGAGATTGAAATGTATTATCTACTCATCTATTATTTTAAAAAGTAGATGTAATGATTTGAAATAAGGGGGAGTTATGCTAGATTTGTTGATGGAGCCAGTCAAAATATTTATTAAAGGTGGCGTCGAAAAATTTTTGAAATCCAAAGAGTTAAAAAATATGCAAGTAGCTTATGTTGCTATGCTTTTACGAGAAACACGATTTAATAAAGAAGTGTTAAAAGAAATCACTGCTGATCAATCAGAAGATAAAACAGAAATTGCTCCTTTGGTGAATTGCTTAAAAACAGAAGCGTTTGATGCACTTAATAACAGTCTTCTTCCTTTAAATTTAGTTATTTCAGGTGACCTTAAATGTCAAAAAGACTATTTTTGCAAGGATGAAAAATACTTAGAGTGGATAAAGAGTGACAAAACAATAAGTGACCTTTTAGAAAGAACCTATTTCAGATTGCACATAACAAAGACCTTGGTAACTATTAGTAATAAGAAATGGGACTATGGTTATATTTCCTTTTTACTGAATTGTTTACAAAAAGAATTACTCTCTTTTTATAAGTAATTAATAGTGTTTTGTTTCCATCGCATCATATTTCGTTCATCTAAGAATATTTATTTTTTATTTAAATATGCCTTAGGGGAAGTTGGTTACAGTGCTAATGATTATCCAACCTTACAAATATAATCTACGCAGTAAGGAGGCCAAATGAACTCCTGATAAGAGGAGTATTGTAGTTAAGAAAGATCACGATAGCCTAGTATAATTTTACTTAGATACAAGCAATTCTTCGTAATGATATGAATATTGAACAATTATTTAAAAGCCTCCAGCAAGGCGAAAATGATGAGATAGAGTTTAAACAAGCTAAAGGCAAATCAGGAAAAGGTGAGTTGCCTAGGGAATTTTGGATAAGCTATTCTGCTATGGCTAATGCATACGGCGGATGGATTGTTTTGGGTGTTAAAGAGAGTAAGGGGCAATTTTCTATTGATGGTATTCAAGATATAGAAAAACTTAAAACAGATTTATTTAACTTATTAAATAATCGGGAATTTATTAGTGTGAATTTATTATCTCCTGATGATGTAGTGATACATGAGATTGATAAGCAGCAAGTATTAGTGATTAGAGTGAGACAAGCTTCTCGTAAAGAAAAACCGGTTCATTTAACTAAGAATCCTTTAGGACATACCTATATCCGAGTATTTAATGGTGACAGGTTATGTAGTGATGAACAAATTAAGAGGATGCTTTCAGAACAATTAAATGATAGTTTAGATAAGGAAATTTTACCGCTCTATTTTTCATTTGAGGAAGATATTGATAAAGATTCATTAACTGCATATCGCAATCGCTTATCAGCATACAAACCAGATCATCCTTTTTTGGACTTGGATATATTTGCTTTTTTTTAAAAAATTGGGGCATGGAAAAAAGATAGAAATACGGGGCAAGAAGGATTGACGGTCGCTGGCTTATTAATGTTTGGTAAATTTGAATCAATTACTGAACGCTTCCCAGGTTATTTTTTAGATTACCGAGAACCATCAGAGAATAGGTGGGATGAGCGTATAGTTCCAGATGGAACATGGTCAGGTAATTTATTTGATTTTTATCGCTTAGTGTATAAACGTATAGTGGCAGATATTAAAGTGCCTTTTTTATTGCAAGGTGATCAACGGATGGATGAAACAGTTGTCCATGAAGTGTTGAGAGAGGCTTTAATTAATACCTTAGTGCATGCCAATTATGCAGAGAATACGCCTGTATTAATTGAAAAGTTCAGCGATTCATTTCGATTTAGAAATCCAGGTATTTTACGTATTACGAGAGATGAGTTTTTTGCTGGTGGTGTACATGATTGCCGTAATGCATTACTACATCAGATGTTTCTCTTGATAGGCTTAGGTGAGAGGGCAGGATCAGGTGTTCCTAAAATTCTAAAAGGTTGTAATTTAGCACATTGGGATATGCCAGTATTAGAGGAAAAATTAGAACCTCCTCAATATACGGTATTAAGCTTATTAAATAACAATGGTTTTTCTAATAAGGTAGAGTCAGTAGCTCCCCAATTGGGACCAAGATGGGAGCAAGAGGGGACTAAGAGGGGACCAAGAGGGGACCAAGAGGGGACCAAGAGGGGACTAAGAGGTGACCAAGATGGGACCAAGTCGGGGGAAAGTTGGGATCCAGTAGATAGTCCACATATTGATGATAGGGGTCAAACGAGGTATTCTGTCGGTGATGCATCGGTCAACTCATCCATCCCTTCTCATTTACAAGAGTTATTGCAAATCTTAGACGGTGATTATTCTATTCAAGAGTTGATGCAAATAGTAAATAGAAGTAATAGAACTAAATTCCGTCGCCAATATTTAAAACCACTTATAGAGTTAGGTTTAATTGAAATGACAATACCGGATAAGCCAACGAGTTCTAAGCAGCGATATAGAAAAGTGATGAGGTAAAAAAGTTGGGAGTTGATTAAATGAATAAAGAAGTATATATACCTCGTTATGTAATTATTCAGAATCGTGAATCAGAAAGAACTCATCAAGATACACTTCTAAAGTCAAAATTTTATGAGAACGGTGAACATGTACATGAGAATTCAGCAACTTCTCGTATTGCGAGTAGGTTAAGATTGCTATTTAGGGATAAAAATATTGATATTACAGTTGAGCAGCGATATCAAGATCAGAGTAGAAGTGATATTACGCTTACGCTGTTGGGATCCCAGAAACGTCTTATATTACCAATTGAAGTAAAAGGACAGTGGGTAATCTCCCCTCAGAACCGTAGTGATTTAAGGTAGAATTTTCTATAAAGGAAATTCAATGCGTAAATCAAGATATACCGATAGTCAAATTTTAGCGATTCTTAAGCAGGCAGAGGCCGGTACGCCGCTGCCTGCGCTTTGTCGTGAGCACGGCATGAGCAGCGCCACCTTCTATAAATGGCGTGCCAAATATGGTGGCATGGACACCTCCATGATTGCCCGTCTTAAGGAGCTTGAGGCGGAGAATAAACGCCTCAAGAAGATGTATGCCGAAGAACGCCTGAAGGCAGAAATCATCAAGGAGGCGATGGAAAAAAAGTGGTAGCGCCATCTCGGCGTAAAGAGATGACGCAAAAGGCTGTCCAGTATCGTGGTGTCAGCATCCGCTTAGCTTGCCAAGCCTTCGGCATCAGTCAAAGTTGCTACTATTACCAAGCCAAAGGGCGTGAGGAGAATGAGCTCATCGCCGATTGGCTGTTAAAACTAGCTGCTGAGCAGAAGACGTGGGGCTTTGGTCTTTGCTTTCTCTATCTTCGCAACGTTAAGGGTTTCAAATGGAATCACAAGCGAGTCTATCGCATCTATCGGGAGTTGCAACTCAACCTGCGCATCAAGCCGCGCCGTCGCATAAAACGAGATCGTCCGGACACTTTAGGAACAGCCACAGGCATTAACCAAGTCTGGTCGATTGACTTTATGCACGATACACTCTCTAACGGGCGCACCATTCGTTTGCTGACCGTGGTGGATGATTTTAACCGTGAAGGCTTAACTATCGAGGTGGACTACTCTCTACCCTCTGAGCGCGTTACACGCGCTCTGGATCAGGTAATGGAGTGGCGAGGACAGCCTGCTTGCATACGCATGGATAACGGGCCTGAACTCATTAGCAATCACATGGTGTGTTGGGCGAAGGAGAAGCAAATAACGCTTTTACATATCCAGCCCGGTAAGCCACAACAAAATGCGTATGTGGAGAGGTATAATCGAACCGTTCGTTATGATTGGCTGGGGCAACATCTCTACGACGATTTGGAAGAGGTGCAGCAGGAAGCCACGCGTTGGCTCTGGACTTACAATAATGAACGCCCGCATATGGGCATTGGTGGCATTACCCCACAACAAAAGTTAGAACGATTTTTTAATACTGTTTCTACCTAAAATTGCTACTAAAAATGGGGGGACTACAAGTGGAATTCTGATTTGTATGTGGCTATAGGAAAACAGTTAGTTGGAAAGTATTCTGCTCATCCTGATGCCCATTCACAAGGTATCTACTTGGTTTTGTGGTTTGGTCAAGATGGGTTAATCGCAGGGCGATCAAATAAAAAAGCAGATGGAAGCTATCGAGTTACTACGGCGATGCAGTTAAAGGGAGAAGTTGAATCTACAATACCAAATGAATTAAAAAATATGATTGATGTATTTGTGTTAGATTTGTCTTAATATGATTAATATTGAATATATAAGATTTTGTATCTTACAGTGTGTATCTTTCAGAGGCTTATGATTGGCATTAAACTTTACCGATACCATGCTGACAAATAAGGGTGGGTAATGGTTTTAGCTCAATATCCGCTGATGTAATTTTTCCAACATTTTCTAAATGAAATGTCAAGTTTAACCTGTATGTTAATTAAGCTAGTTTTGTCACCAAAGTAATGAAAGGGTGATTTTATGACTTTTATTCCTCCCCTTAAGTTAAGACACATCGGAAATAGATTGTTTTGTCTTTAAACATCAATCATAAGGATATAAGACATGCAATTCTTTCTGAACTATAGCTTGTTTTAAATTTCTAATTCAATGAACGTTATAAAAGTAGGATTAAAAATAGACGACAAAAATTTAGTTGTTTCTTTGTCACACTAACAGTGAGGCTAATTGCTATAATAAGCGTAATTTTAGAATAGGTGTGTTGTTGCCTATTATTCTAGAGTGTTTTAGAAATAACAACATCCAATACTTGTTAAGTTGAGTCTCATGCGAATAAAAGAGCTTTTTACTGCCTCTAATTTTGTCCATTTAAGTATATTTATCTTCTTCGTCTTCGGGATGATTTTTAAAACTAGTTATAGTGTTACTACTGTCTCACTATTACTAATCAGTATTTATATTATCGTTCGATATAGACAAGACATAGATTTTAAGAAAGGACATCCGATAGCTGTAGTTTTTTTGTTATATGCCTGTACTGTGACAATAGTGAATCTATTTGGATGGCATGATGCGAGAGATTATGAACCACCATTACGGTTCTTTTTAGCTGTACCTATCGTTTACGCAATGACTTATATCAAAATTAACCGACTATTTATTATGGTTTGCATTGCAATAGGCGGAATAGCTATGAGTGTTTTAGCTGTATATCAAGTGTATGAGTTGAATTTTGCCAGAGCGGGTGTTTATTATATTCGTTTTGGAAATATTGGGATATTGACTGCATTTTTTTGTCTAGCGAGTTTTTTGTTTATTCCGCAGAATTTTCGGTCAAATCAACAGTTATTACTAAAATTACTTCTATGTTTGGGGATAGTTGGAGGTGTGATATCTTCTGTTTTATCTGAAACTAGAGGAGGATGGGTGTTACCCATATTCGCCATTCCATTTATATTATTTTTGCTCTTCAAGCATTCAAAAAGAATCATTAGAGATATTACATTGATGGCATTAGCTTGTAGTGTTGTTATGGCTGGTTTGTATTTTACACCGCTGACAGGGATTCAGAAGCGTATTTCACAAGCAATTACTGAAGTGGAAAAGTACGGACCTAATCAATCATCTTCCCGCACATCTGTTGGTGCGAGGTTGGAGATGTGGCGATTAGTCACACAGGTCATACAAGAGAAACCCTATGTTGGTTGGGGGGTAGATGGGTATCGTGATAGGATGAAACAGTTTGTGCAAGAGAAGCAGGCTAAATCAACGATTTTACATAGACATCCACATAATGAAATTTTAAATGAAGCTAGTAAAAGAGGTGTTTTTGCTGCGTTATGGGTGATTTTAGGGTTTTATATTTTTTATTTTGCGAATTACTCTAAAAGACTCAATCATCCAGATATAGCTGTCAGGTATTATGCTACCTTAGGTTGTTTGGTTATTATGGGTTGGTTTAGCTTCGGTTTAACAGATGTTTTTTTAGAGCACAGTCAGACAATTAGTTATTTTATTGTTTATATGTCAGTATTTTGGGGCGGGCTTGTTCAGAGTGAAAAACAATCTCAGACTTCAGATAACCTTTCACTTACGTCATGACCTTTTGATGAACTGACTATTGTTATGGAACATACCTAAATGGCGAAAGTCAGTTCATAAATAAAAAATGGAAAGTCCCTTTCATTAAAAACCATCAGGATTGAGTTGTTGCCATTTCCAGCTATGCTTCACCATGTCTTCTAATGTGTATTGAGCTTTCCATTTTAACTCTGTAATAGCTTTAGTTGGATTAGACCAGTATGCAGCAATATCACCGGGACGTCGAGCAACAATTTTATAGGGTATCTTGACATTGTTGATTTGTTGAAAAGTATTCACAATGTCTAATACAGAGTAACCGTGACCAGTACCTAAATTCCAAATGTGGTAACCATGATTTGTATTTAAAAAGTCTAGTGCTTTGAGATGCCCATTAGCTAAATCTACGACATGAATATAATCTCTAACCCCTGTTCCATCTTTGGTATCATAGTCATTGCCAAAAATGGAGAGTTGTGGAAGTTTGCCAATTGCTACCTGTGTTACATAAGGCATTAAATTATTAGGAATGCCATTTGGATTTTCTCCAATGAGACCACTAGGGTGTGCACCAATTGGGTTAAAGTATCGTAGAATTCCGATAGACCATGAGGAATCAGAGTTGGCTAAATCCTCTAAAATCTGCTCTACCATCAGTTTCGATGTGCCATAAGGGCTAGTAGGACGAGATGTAGGGCATGTCTCTGGAATAGGTACTATAGCAGGTGTGCCATATACTGTTGCTGACGAACTAAATACAATGCGACGAACGTTGGCTGCTTTCATGGCTTCTAAAAGGGTAATGGTGCCTGAGACATTATTGTCATAGTATTCAAGAGGTTTTTGTACGCTTTCTCCAACGGCTTTCAATCCTGCAAAGTGGATTACTGCATCAATTTTATGTTGCGTAAAAATCTGATTTAAACAGTTTCTATCACGAATATCACCTCGGATTAGTGTGGTTTTTTGTTGTGTAATAGCCTCTACCGTTGCAAGTGCTTTAGGAGAACTATTACAGAAGTTATCTAATACAAATACAGAATGATGCTGATTAAGTAATTCAACAACAGTATGAGAACCGATATAGCCAGCTCCGCCAGTAACGAGAATGTTCATAATTTTAAAAGTCAAAAATATTTACGGATAAAAGTCATTTTACGCTTTTTTTGGCTTTTTCGTTTAATGTTACAATGACAATGATGATTATATTTTTCTTCTCATATGTCTAAAATAATTAATGTTTTTCTGCGCTTATTAACCTTACTTGGAAAGTTTTGTTTAATTTTTTTCTTAGCACGTTTGCTTTCCCCGTCAGAAGTGGGTTTATATGGTTTGTTGGTTGCGACTATTGCATATGGTTTATATTTTGTAGGCTTGGACTTCTATACATTTAGTACTAGGGACTTGTTAAAAAGGCCAATAAATGTTTGGGGTGAGTTTTTAAAAAGTCAGGCAGTATTGTATGTTGTTACATATACTCTTTTTTTACCATTAAGTTTATTTCTATTTGTAAGAGAAATTCTGCCTTGGTCTGTATTTATGTGGTTCTGGATAATTTTGGTTTTGGAGCATCTTAATCAAGAAATTAGTCGATTATTAATTGCAGCCACGCAACAGTATAAAGCTAGCTGGTTGTTATTTCTTCGATCTGGGGCATGGTGTTTTATTGTGATTGCAGTAATGGTTATTTTACCTGAGTCTAGACATATGGAGCTCGTTTTATTTCTGTGGATGCTGTCTGGTTTGATAGCAGTATGTTGTGGTTTACTGTGGTTGTCGAGGATGGGGCTAGGAGGTTGGAGTAAGAGTATCAATTGGGTATGGATATGGCAAGGAGTGCGGGTGGCTTTGCCGTTTTTAGTTGGGACATTGGCCTTGAGGGGTATTTATACTTTAGATCGCTATTGGATTGAACACTCGATAGGTTTAGACTTACTGGGTGTTTATGTTTTATTCATTGGAATGAGCAATGCACTCTTAGCATTTCTGGATGCTGGTGTATTCGTATACGCTTACCCTGCAATGATGCGTGCATATAATAATCATGATGAAGAAGGTTTTCACAAAGAATTAATGAAAATGCTCAAGCTGACAGTATTATTTTGTATTGGTTTTGCAATAGGAAGTTATGTGGCCTTACCCATTTTATTAAACTTGCTTAATAAACCGATTTATGTGGAGAACCAGTATGTTTTTTGGTGGTTATTAGCATCTACGGTAGTTTTTGCTTTAGGGATGATTCCTCATTATGCCTTATATTCAAAGGGTTATGATGGGATTTTAGTATATAGTAATATTGGCGGTTTATTAATTTTTATCGTGGCTGTTCTGGCATTACAGAATTATGATGCACTATTAGCAGTTCCAATAAGCTTAATAATTGTTTTCTTTCTTGTTTTGTTGTTTAAGAGTATGATATTACTTCGTTTACAAGACAAAAATTCTTTACCGGATTTATCTTAGGAGCGGTTCAGATGATTCCTTATGGTCGTCAAGATATTTCTCAGGCTGATATTGATGCCGTTATTCAAGTGCTCCAGTCGGACTTTCTGACTCAAGGTCCTATGGTACCCAAGTTTGAGTATGCAGTAGCTAGCTACACAGGTGCTAGATATGCATTAGCAGTAAATAGTGCAACATCTGCTTTGCATATTGCATGTTTAGCATTAGGACTGGGAGAAGGTGATTATTTGTGGACTACGCCAATTACTTTTGTGGCTTCCTCTAATTGCGCATTGTATTGTGGAGCGCAAGTTGATTTTGTAGATATTGATCCTAAAACTTATAATATTAATCCTTTGGCTTTGCGTGAGAAATTAAAAAAGGCCAAGGAAACAAATACTTTACCTAAGATTGTAGTTGCAGTTCACTTATGTGGGCAAGTTTGTGAGATGGATAAAATTCATGCTTTAGCGCAAGAGTATGGATTTAAAGTGATTGAGGATGCGTCGCATGCGATAGGTGGTACATATCAAGGAGTGCCAGTTGGCGCTTGTCAGTATAGCGATATTACAGTCTTTAGTTTTCATCCTGTAAAAATTATTACTACTGCTGAAGGCGGTATGGCTTTAACAAATTGTGCAAATTTAGCACAAAAAATGGACTTGTTAAGAAGCCATGGGATTACTAGAAACCCACAATTAATGACAAAACAGCCTGATGGCTCTTGGTATTATCAGCAAATTGATTTGGGTTTTAATTATCGTATGACGGAATTACAGGCAGCGTTAGGTGTTAGTCAAATGCATCGATTAGATGAGTTTATTTCTAGGCGTCATCTTTTAGCAGAGCGTTATGATAGTCTATTAGCCGATTTGCCGGTGATTGTACCGTGGCAACATCCTGATAGTTATTCGGGATTGCATTTATATGTTATTCGCCTGTCTCTAGATAAAATTAAAAGAACGCATAAACAAGTTTTTGAAAGATTGAGAGAATTAGGTGTGGGCGTAAATTTACACTACATCCCTGTGCATACACAACCCTATTATCAGACATTAGGTTTTAAAGAAGGAAGTTTTCCTGAGGCGGAAAAATATTATACAGAAGCTATTAGTCTGCCTATGTTTCATACTTTATCATTTGAACAACAGGATACTGTTGTAGAGGCACTAAGAAAGGCACTATATGAATAATGCTATTGTTATTATTCCTGCATGTATGGGGTGAATATTTAGTGATTCTATGTATTGTGTGAGTGGATTTCAACTCTTGGAGCGATGATTATTTAAAAAATTTTACCTCGTATCGTGATGGTGACGATTTGAATGACTGTTTTTTTGGGATTTTAGGATTTGGTTGAACTGTCTCAATTAAGTAAGATAGCATTGAGATCGTTCGATTAGGTAAATTATGGACGTAAAACTAGCAAATAAGGAAATGCTCAGTTTCATTGCTCATTGCATTTTGTGAGGCCACTGAAAGCAGGTGATATAATAGATGCAGTCGGTATCTGTAGTGTTCGCTTGAACTTTGGCTTAGCACCAAAGTTTTATGAACAAGTACTAGGTAAAAAAGTCACACAGAATGTTGAATATGCGACACCAGTTACTCTGGATAATGTGGAATTATAGAAGTTAAATATTAAGAAACGTAATGAATGTTGCCGTTAATTAGAGAGTGATATAAATAGTCGTATAATATGGAAGTTTCTAGATTTTAGAGAAAGAGAAAATTATGTTAACAAATAAAACGATTTTAGTGACCGGGGGTACTGGTTCTTTTGGCAATACTTTTGTTCCTATGACATTGGAAAAATATAACCCGAAAAAGATTATTATTTTTTCTCGTGATGAGATGAAGCAATGGGATATGGCAAAGAAGTATCAGAATGATCCACGTATTCGTTTTTTTATCGGGGATGTTCGTGATAAAGAACGCTTAATGCGAGCGTTAGATGGTGTTGACTATGTAGTACATGCTGCGGCAACTAAAATTGTTCCTACAGCGGAATATAATCCTTTTGAGTGTGTAAAAACTAATGTGCATGGAGCAATGAATTTAATTGATGCTTGTATTGACAAGGGGGTGAAGCGAGTTGTTGCGCTATCTACGGATAAAGCAAGCAGTCCAATTAATTTGTATGGCGCTACAAAATTGACTTCGGATAAGTTATTTGTAGCTGGTAATGCATATTCTGGGGAACATGGGACAAAATTTGCTGTTGTGCGTTATGGTAATGTGATGGGGTCGCGAGGATCGGTAATTCCTTTCTTTATGTCTATTCGAGAGAAGGGTGTTTTACCTATCACTGATGATCGTATGACTCGCTTTATGATTTCCTTAGAGCAGGGTGTCGAGTTAGTGTGGCATGCATTTGAAGATATGTGTGGTGGTGAGATTTATGTTAAGAAAATCCCATCGATGAAAGTGACGGATTTAGCTAGTACTATTGCACCGGAATGTAAACAAGAGGTGATTGGTATTCGTCCCGGAGAAAAGTTACATGAGCAAATGATTAGTGCGGAGGATTCTTATTATACTTTTGAATATCCAGAACATTTTAAAATTTTACCTGTAATCAATGACTGGGCAAATAGTCCAGAGCGTATTAAAGATGGTAAGAAAGTACCAGAGGGATTTGTTTATTCCAGTGATAATAATACAGAATGGATGTCGTCAGAGGATTTACAAGCTTGGGTAGAAGCAAATAAGAATAAGATTGGTAATATTTAATTTATTCTTTTTCAAAAGTGAGCAAAGAGCTTTTTAGGAAGGTTGTTTGCTTTATTCATTTCAGATATATGGTGTAATAATGGGCGATGCCTCACGATTCAATAAAAAAGCACAAAAAAGAAACTCTATGATTTCTCAGGTGGTTTTGGCTATCAGTGACTTTTTTGCTTTCAATTTGGGGGCTGTTTGTGCATTGCTTTTTGTTACGTTATGTCTTGGAAATATTGATAACTATATTCCTAAAAATGAGCAGCATACTAGAATTTATGCTCATATGTTTCTCTCTGTTGTATGTGTGGCTTGGTTTTGGGTGCGATTAAGGCATTATACGTATAGGAAACCTTTTTGGTTTGAATTGAAAGAAATATTACGTACAGTTTTAATTTTTGCTGTTATTGATTTGGTCATTATTGCATTATCTAAATGGGGAATGTCTCGTTATGTATGGTTTGTAACGTGGACGAGTGTAGCTGTATTATTGCCTGTTCTGAGATTCTCTACTAAAAATATTCTTCGTAAATTAAAAATATGGAATAAACAATGTGTAATTATTGGTACAGGTGCTAATGCTCTGGAAACTTTGTATGCTCTTCGGAGTGAAGAATCGTTGGGATTTGATGTACAGTATTTTTTCGCTGTAGATACGACAGATGTATCACAGAATGCTATAGAAGGTATCCCTATTTTATTTGATGAAGATTGTTTATGGGCAGAAACTAGTCGTCGTCATACTCAATATATTATTGCATTAGAAGACGGTCAAGGTAAAATTCGTGCGCATTGGTTAAAAATTCTAGCTATGAGGATGTGTCGAGCTGTGTCGGTTGTTCCTACGACTAGAGGGCTGCCATTAAATAGTACTGATATGTCATTTATTTTTAAGCATGAGATATTGCTTCTACGTATCAATAATAACCTAACTAAAAAGAGTGCAAGGTTTATTAAGCGGTCTTTTGATTTGCTTGTGGCATCAAGTATTTTATTATTAATCTCTCCAGTATTTATTGCTCTAAGTTTGATGGTAAAAAAAGATGGTGGACCGGCTATTTATGGGCATACTAGAATTGGACGTGATGGTCAGCCATTTAAATGTTTGAAATTTCGTTCTATGGTGACTAACTCTAAAGAGGTTTTAGACGAGCTTTTAGCGACCAATATAGAGGCTAGGGCTGAGTGGGAGAAAGATTTTAAATTAAAAAATGACCCCCGTATCACAAAAGTTGGGTATTTTCTGAGAAAAAGTAGTTTAGATGAGTTGCCTCAGCTCCTTAATGTTATTAAGGGTGAGATGAGTTTAGTTGGTCCTCGTCCTGTGATTCAGGAGGAGGTGGAGCGATATGGTGAGCATAAAGAATATTATCTTATGGCAAAGCCAGGTATGACGGGGTTATGGCAGGTGAGTGGTCGCAATGACGTAGACTATGAAACGCGAGTCTATTTTGATGCGTGGTATGTTAAAAATTGGTCTTTATGGAATGATGTAGCCATTCTCTTTAAAACAGTAAATGTAGTTTTAAAGAGAGATGGAGCTTATTAGTCAGAGCCCTAGTTAGCAAAGCCATATTTTTTATCATTAATAGCTACTATTGGAGATAATAGTTTTTCTAATATTAATAATGAAATTGGGTATCTGGCAAGAACAGACAATATCTTAAATTTCCAGTACGAGTGGCTACCTAATATTTCAGAGTTATTGAGTTTTTGGTATTGCTGGAGGATAATTTTTCTATATGTAGCTCTCTTTTGTTTTGGAATTCTTACTAGACTTACTAAGCAAGATTGAATGAGGTTGACTAGTGCGCTATTGACTAGTTTCTTATCTACTAACCCTTGTTCCTGTCGATGTTGAAGAATTTCCACTGCTTCGAAAAGTTTAAACTGTTTTTCTGCCGATCCTGAAGTAATTGAGTGTTTACGCTTTCTGTAACCATACATTGGTGTTGTAATGTGTGCAATGGTTTGGGCTTGTTGCGTTAAGACTGGGCTAGTAACTAAATCTTCATAAATGACATTGGGAGGGAATTGATTGTTTGAGTATAGTTCCCTTTTGGCAATTCTTGCCCAAGCAAAGTTGGGTTCTTTCGCTAAGGTTCTTTTATTTATCAATTTAAAAGAATGGGCTGATGAATTTGTAGGGTGATTTACAAAAAGATTCTTGTAAGTCTCGTCTAGATGGAACTTTATGAAAGGTATGTAAATTAAATCAGCTTTCCTGGTAGTCAGTATCTGATTGAGACTTTCGATAAGTATTGGATTGATAACATCATCAGAGTCGACAAAAATAATATACTCCCCTTGTGATAAGGACAGACCGTAATTGCGAGCTTCAGACAACCCTTTATTGGGTTGGTTGTACAATTTAAAGTTCTTATGCTTTTGGCAGAATTGTTCCGCTAAAAACTTTGAGTTATCAGTTGAACCGTCATTGATAATAATGCATTCACAGCAATCTTTTGTGCTAATTGCAGAGTTAATGGACTCTAAGCATTCTATAAGGTAGTTTTCGACGTTATATACCGGGACGATGATGGAGTATCTAGTCATATTAGATAGTTTTGGTTTTATTTAAATAGTAAAAATAATAAGAAATTATTGTGTATAGAATAAATACGCATACTGTTAATATTGCTTTCATCGATAGCAAGTAAAAGCCATCTCCCATGACAATAGCACGAAAAATAGCATCAACACCTTTAAGAGCAAGAAACATTAATACTATGTCTTTTAATAAAATAGCTTTGCATAATATTGAGTAAAAAAATCCCAAAATGATGCCCATAAGAGATGCTATAAGGGGAGACCAATAATACCCGAAAAAATAAGCAAGATTAATTGGACCGCCCATCGTCATATTAATTTCTTGGTCTACAAACCATGAATATACATTTTCTGGGCTAACCAAATACATAATAAAGAATATTCCTTGCGTAAATTTATCTGGATTGTCTACTCCTAAGAAATTGGTTTTGATTATCTGTAGTGGTTGTCCATTAAAAGAAGTTAGTTGGTCAAGAGACCACCACAGTTGAGACTGTAATGCTAGACGATCAACAAAACGTGAAGCTGCCACGTCAGAGCCACTGATGCTCGCATAACTGAGGTATATATTTATAAAAAGAAATAGACTGAAAATAGAAAGAATTACTAAAAATTTGACATCTGTAATGAGTTTGAAAAAGTTTATATGTTTTTTGCTTAGAACAACGATTGGGATGCAAAATGTGAGAGAAGTAAAGAATATTCCAGTAAATTTTTCACCGACAAGTGCTAGAGCACATAATCCTAATAGGAAGATAAAAATGTATTTTTTTCTTTTTGTCAATGAAAATAGTAGACCGATGAAAATAGAGAGTTGAGTGCTTAAGAATTTTAAGTATTCAATCCATTTGGGAGCAATATGATTCCAGTAATAAAATCTATCAACGTTGTAGTCATTTGGATGACCGTAGATTACAAAGGTCAGAATTAATATATAAATAATAAGTATATATACATTGAGTAGAAAGTATAAAAGTAATTTGCTTATTTTGTGAGGAATTATAGGGGTTTGTGGTGAAATTGTTTTGATTTTCTCAAATACAAGAAAGGATTGTAAGGCCGAAAGGACTATGAATGCACACAGGGAAATTGTGCGACTAAGTGCTCCAGTAGGTGATGCCTCCTGTCGAATTTCGCTTAGAAATAATGAGTTGTTTTCTACAAAGAATGTACTAATTCCTGTAAATGTAAAACCAAATAATATGGGTATAGCTAAAATGGTAAAGTTGGTTTTTTTGGGTATAACATATACCATAGTGCCAAACCACATTAATAACGCTAAATAGTTTAGCGTTAAAGGGGCACCGTTAGGCAAAATGGCATAATAAAATAATACTAGCCAGAGGGAAAACAGAATACTGGACATATTTAATGCTAATCAATGTTATAGGCTGGATTGCTACAATTTTCTAAAAGAGCCAGTGTATCATAAAGTGAATCCTTAAGTAGTTTGCTTGTTACAGGGAAAATGTTAATGCCTTGCGTATTTAATAGATTGAATTGTGCGCTGCTACCAAAACCATAAATGTTAATATTTTGATATTCTTGGGTTAATTGTAAAATATACTCTTCAGCAATTAGGTTGTTTTTTAGTGTGATAATACCCTTGTGTATATTACTAATATCCTCTCTAGGGTGAGGAATATAAATATATTTATGAGTAAATTGTTCGAGTAGTTTTATAACAGAGGCTTGTAATCTTAGGCTATCTCTTTGTGACTTGGTCGCTTCTGAATATACAGTTCCAAGAAAAATGTTAATGGTCTTCTCATTTGTTGCTGGTGTGGGTTTGTCGAATAGAGAAATATAATGTGTTTTTGGAACTGCATTTGTATATCCAGGATAAATTGAATAGTGTTTAAACGTTTGTCTTTTTATTTTGTCAATAGAGTACCTGTTTCCCATTAAATAATGTGCAATTTTAAGGAAAAACCCTCTTAAAGGAGGTTTCTTTATCCCCACAAAGAAAGAGCTAGATGGTATAATGTTCGCTGTACCGTCATCGAAAGTGACTAGTTTTTTCAATTTTATAAAAGAAAGAGCATAGTGCCACAGTGTGTCATCAATATTAGCCATATATGCATTATATTCTTGGTTAAAAAGAAAACGACGTAGTTGAAGTACAGTGGATAAGGTTCTTCCAGAAGATATATATATGCTGTTCTTTGTCCCTTCGGCAAATTTTAGAAAATATTTCTGATTGATTGTATTATCATTAAATGCTAGATAGATAATATCGCAGAGTGACTTGTCAATATTTTCTTCTTTGATAATTTGAGTTGCTATGAGTGTTTGTAACGGTGTGGCACAAATAAAAAGATTTTTTGGTGGGTACGATGTCGTCATATGGTTTGGGGAATGGTGTTGTGAGCAATAGAAAATTGCAAATGATTATTTGTAATCGTGTTTTGTTAATAAACTAAGAGTAATGTCGCTATTTTACAATATAATCAGAGGAAATATGAATATCTTAATAATAGGAGCAGGTTTTTCTGGTGCAGTGATTGCGCGGTTACTTGCAGAAAAAGGACACGTTGTTGCCGTTAAAGATTCGCGTAATCATATTGCGGGTAATTGCCATTCTGAACGTGATGCAGAGTCTGGTGTCATGGTGCATAAATATGGTCCTCATATCTTTCATACAAATGAGAAGAAAGTATGGGATTTCGTGACGTCATATATGGAATTTATTCCATACATCAATCGGGTTAAGTCTACGGCCAAAGGTGCTGTATATTCTATGCCAATTAATTTACATACAATTAATCAATTTTTTGGTAAAACATTTAACCCTGAAGAGGCAAAACAGTTTATTACCAAACAAGGCGATAACAGCATCACTGAACCAGCAAATTTCGAAGAGCAGGCTCTGAAATTTGTAGGAAAAGATATTTATGAAACTTTCTTTAAGGGATATACCGAAAAACAATGGGGGTTAGATCCTACACAACTCCCTGCAAGTATCCTAAAACGTTTGCCTATCCGTTTTAATTATGATGATAATTATTTTAATCATCCTTACCAAGGGATGCCTAAAGAAGGCTACACAGTATTAGTAGAACGGATTTTACAACATGACAATATTACCGTAGAACTTAATGCTAAGGTTCTACGTAATGATGCGCTACAATTTGATCATGTATTCTATAGTGGGCCTATTGATGAGTGGTTTGGTTATAGTGAAGGACGCTTAGGTTACCGTACGTTAGATTTTGAAGAAATTCGTGGAGATGATATTCAAGGCTGTGCAGTCATGAACTATCCTGATTCTGAAGTGCCATTTACACGTATAGCAGAACATAAGTATTTTGCTCCTTGGGAACAGACGAAGTCATCAATTGCATTTAAAGAATATAGTCGTGCTTGTGAGGAAGGTGATATTCCTTACTATCCAATTCGTTTGGTTAATGAACAAGAAATGCTCAAGAAATATATAAATCTGGCTCGCCAAGAGCAAAAAGTAAGCTTTGTTGGCCGTTTAGGTACATACCGTTACTTAGACATGGACGTCACTATTTTAGAAGCTATGAATACAGCTAAAGAGTTTTTAGCAAAACTAGAAAAAAACGAACCTATTCCTGCTTTTTTTGTTGAGCCAATTTAAAATATGATAGAGCAAAAAATTGCTATTATGGTAGCAACCCATAAACCATATACTTTTCCGGCTGATAAAGGTTATTTACCTGTACATGTTGGGAAGGCTTTAAATAATAAAGACATTGGTGCTATTGGCGACAATACAGGAGAGAATATTTCTTCTCTGAATCCTTATTTTTGCGAACTTACAGGTCTATATTGGCTATGGAAAAATGTTAAAGCAGAATTTTATGGTCTAGCACATTATCGTCGCTATTTTAGACCATTATCGTCCACTGCAGAATCAGAAACGATTAATAAACAAGCCATTGCTAGTGCTGATAGCTTAGTAACAGTGTTAGATAAATACGATATTATGCTATCAAAAAAACGTAACTATTGGATAGAAACAGTACAACAGCATTATGAGCATGCTCATTATAAAGATGATTTGGAAAAACTGTATCAAATAATCCAAAAAAAATATCCAGATTATGTAACTAGTCTTGAACAAGTTCTCAAGGGGACGTCCCTATCGCTATACAATATGTGTGTTATTCGTGCCGATAAGTTTAATGATTATTGCACCTGGTTATTTGATATTTTGATAGATTTAGAGCCACAAATTCCATATCAAACTTATGGTAATTATCAAAAGCGAGTCTTTGGTTTCCTTGCTGAGCGTTTGTTAAATGTTTGGGTTAAACATAATATCCCTAATGAAAAGGTATTATATGCATCAGTTGTTAATATTGAAGGTGAAGACTTAATTGATAAGGCAAAAGGGTTATTGAAACGTAAGTTTTTGGGTAAAAAATTAGATTAGACTTTTTGCTTTATTTGGGTTAAAGCTCAAAAAGAATAATGAAACATAATTTAAGGGGAATACTTTAATAAGTATTCCCTTTAAAATTGCTATTTCTAGTGATGAGAGCAAGATTACATTTTGAGCTTGTTAATCCAATATTTTGTAGATTCGTTATGCTTAGAATTAATAGGTGCCCCAGATAACTCTTTATCAATTCCTTTTGCAAGCACCTTACCTAATTCTACCCCCCATTGATCAAAAGGATTTAATCCCCAGACTATACCTTGGACAAATACTTTATGTTCATATAAAGCCAGTAGGGCACCTAATGCAAATGGGGTTAATTGTGGTAGTACGATTAAAGTTGATGGACGTCCACCAGGCTGTTTACGATGTTTTGCTAAGGCTTTTGCTTCTTTGCTATCAAGTCCAGCCTTGATATTTTCATCATATGCTTCTTCTTCCGTTTTTCCATTAAGTAGGGCTTCTCTTTGTGCTAAACAATGGGCGAGTAGTTGACGGTGATGATTTGCCCAACGATGATCTTCTTTTGCACAAACAATAAAATCAACGGGAGCACCTTCTGTACCTTGATGGAGCCATTGAAAAAATGTGTGTTGTGCATCGGTGCCTGGCATTCCCCAAACAACAGGGCTTGTAGGCACAATAATAGGGTTTCCTTCTATATCAACAGACTTACCTAGTGATTCCATTTCTAATTGTTGTAAATATGGAATTAGGTTGGCAAGCCGGGAGTCATAGACGGCTAGATTGAGAGACCCATATCCTAAGGCACTACGGTTAGCTAATCCAGACATTGCTAGTTGGATAGGTGCATTATTTTCTATAGGGGCTGTTAGGAAATGTTGATCCATAGCGTAAGCTCCACTTTGGAGACCAGCTAGGACGCTAGAACCAACAGTTAATCCTGCTGCTACTCCTACGGCTGACCACAAGGAAAATCGTCCTCCGACCCAATCCCAAAATTTGAATATATGATAAGGAGGGATTCCCCATGCATGAGCCGCATCTGGGTTAGCAGTAACAGCGATAAAATGATTCATAGGGTTACTGATTTTAGCTGCTTTTAGCCATTCTAGAGCACGTTGTGCATTTTCCATTGTTTCTGCAGTGGTGAATGACTTAGTAGCAATAACAATAAGCGTTTCGCGTGGATCAAGACCAGCTAAACCTGCCTCAATAGCGTGACCATCAATATTGGCGACATAACGAATATTCCGCCATGTTCCTGCATAACCGAATGCTTGTGTTGCTAGACGGACGCCCCAATCGCTTCCTCCAATACCAATGTGGACGATGTTATGCCATTGACGATCACTATCTGTGCGACGAACAAATTCCAGAACTCGTTTCCGTTCTTCCGCTACCTCAGCAATGGGTTGGGGTTCTCTGAGCATTGTGTGCCATGCAGGACGATTTTCAGTTGGGTTGCAAATTCCTCCTGCAAATAATGCTTGTCGTTGAGCATCAAAGTTACGCTCGGTTAATAAATTGCAAATTGCATGTTGCCATTTAGAAGAACAACGCTGAGTGCTTAAATCTACCGTTAATCCAGCGGCTTCAATTAGTCTTAGAGAGTTTGGATTTAAGGGAGCGTTTTGTACTGTGGCTACAAATTGAGGCCAAGATTTAAGTAGGTGAAGAGGAGTAATTGTTGTTTTTGTCATATGAATTTACAAAAAATTAGAATCTAGCAAGAGTACTCACTGTTGTCAAAGAGGAATAGTGCTATTATAAAATGAATTCAGTTATTGTGAATGTTAATTTTTATTATCTAAGGTTTTATATTTATGAATCCAATTAGAAAAGCGGTATTCCCTGTTGCTGGACTTGGGACTCGATTTTTACCCGCGACTAAAGCTATGCCAAAAGAAATGTTACCTGTAGTGGATAAACCATTAATCCAATATGCTGTTGAGGAGGCTGTAAAAGCGGGTATTACCGATTTAATTTTTATTACTGGCCGTCATAAACGTTCGATTGAGGATCATTTTGATCGTATGCCAGAGTTGGAGGCAGAGTTAGAGAGTAAAGGTAAAATAGCGTTATTAGATACTTTAAAAGATATTCTTCCAGAAAATGTTAACTGTATTTATATCCGTCAATCAGCACCATTGGGCTTAGGGCATGCCGTGTTATGTGCAGAACCTGTCGTTGGGAATGAGCCTTTTGCTGTATTATTAGCTGATGATTTGATTGATGCGGATGTTTCAGTCACTCAACAATTAATCCAAGTGGCACATGCTCAGGGGGGAAGCGTATTAGGTACGCAAGAAGTTCCTTTAGCGGATACCAAAAAATATGGAATTATTGCAGGGGATGTATGTGCTGATAGAACAATGCGTGTGGATAGTATCGTGGAAAAACCAAATCCAGATCAAGCACCGTCACGTAATGCTGTTGTAGGGCGTTATATATTAGAGCCAGAAATCTTTGAACACTTACGTCATATTGGTCGTGGTGCTGGTGGTGAAATCCAGCTGACTGATGGTATTGCTTCAATGTTAAAAACTCGTCCTGTATTTGGTTATAACTATGAAGGTGTGCGTTATGACTGTGGGAGTAAAGAGGGATTCTTTAAGGCAAATATTGCTTTAGGTCAGAAATACCATGGGTTAAGTATTGATTAGCCTAAAAAGCTAATGGATATAAAATACAAAGACCTTTTGAAAACATTTTTCTTTGCAATCGTATAGTCATATAAAATGTGTATTTTTGGGGTTCAAATATGTATTAATAGGCTAGAAAGTATCTAAAAAGAATCGTAGTTTGATTAAATCGTTATGGATAAAAAATATTAGTTTCAGGAACACTTATTATTATGAAATATAAACATATTGTAGAACACAATCCTGATGAATGTATCAAATAAATATGCATGGAGAGTAAAACCTTATTGAGTTTTGAAGTGTAAATTATGAATACATCATTTATTCCTTATGGTAAACAAGACATCAATCAAGCAGATATTGATGCAGTTGTTGAGGTTTTAAAATCAGATTTTCTTACTCAAGGTCCAAAAGTTCCTGCCTTTGAGCAAGCAATAAAAGATTATTGTGATGTCGAATATGCATTGGCAGTAAATAGTGCGACATCAGCATTGCATATAGCCTGTTTGTCGTTAGGTTTGGGTGAAGGTGATTGGTTATGGACAACACCAATTACTTTTGTGGCCTCAGCAAATTGTGGTTTGTATTGCGGTGCTAGAATAGATTTTGTTGATATTGATCCTAAGACTTATAATATCTCAGTTGAAAAACTTGCAGAGAAATTAGCGATTGCTAAACAAGAAAATCGTTTGCCTAAAGTTGTTGTACCAGTTCATCTCACTGGGCAGGTTTGTGAGATGGATAAAATCCGTGAATTATCAAAGCAGTACGGGTTTTATGTAATTGAAGATGCTTCGCATGCGATTGGTGGTAAATATAAAGGTAAGCCTGTGGGTAGCTGTGAATATAGCGATATTACAGTATTTAGTTTTCACCCTGTAAAAATTATTACGACGGCAGAAGGCGGTTTGTGCACAACCAATAATTCAAAGCTTGCTGAAAAAATGGAGTTATACCGTAGTCACGGTATTACTCGGAATCCAGAACTGATGACAAAAGAGCCGGATGGTTCTTGGTATTATCAACAAATAGATATCGGCTATAATTATCGAATGACTGAATTACAGGCAGCATTAGGTGTGAGTCAGATGGTTCGTTTAGATGAATTTATTGCTGTACGCCATGCATTAGCTAAGCGTTATGATGAATTGCTTACAAGCCTACCAGTAACAATACCATGGCAGCATCCCGATAGTTATTCTGGGTTGCATCTATATGTGATCAGGTTGAAATTAAATGAAATTCAGAAAACACATAAACAGGTATTTGATGAGCTTAGATCAAAAAATATTGGTGTGAATTTACATTATATTCCTGTGTATTCCCAACCGTATTATCAGCAATTTGGTTTTAAGGTGGAAGATTTTTCAGAAGCAGAGCAATATTATCAAGAAGCAATTAGCTTACCGATGTTTTCGTCTTTGACCTTTGAGCAACAAGATGTGGTAATTGCTACATTAAGGGAAGTTTTATGCGTTTAGCCGTTATTCCTGCTCGAGGGGGGAGTAAGCGTATTCCTCATAAAAATATTAAAAATTTTTGTGGTAAACCAATTATTGCTTATTCTATTGAGGTAGCTATCCAGTCGGGCTTATTTGATAAGGTTATTGTCACTACGGATAGCTCAGAAATTGCACAAGTAGCGGAGCAATATGGAGCAGAAATCCCATTCATGAGACCCCAAGAGCTCTCAGATGACTTTACGGGGACTGTGCCAGTGATTGCTCATGCTATTAGAGCTATGCAAGAGTTGTGCTATGATGTGAAAGAAGCGTGCTGTATTTATGCCACTGCACCTTTTATTCAAGTCACTGATTTACAGAAAGGTTTCAAGTTGCTTAGTGAGTATCAAGCAGATTATGCTTTTGCCTGTACCAGTTTTCCATTTCCTATTCAGAGGGCGATTAAATTATCTGAACAAAATGCAGTTAGTATGTTCTCCCCAGAGTATGAACAAACTCGATCACAGGATTTAATTGAGGCGTATCATGATGCAGGTCAATTTTACTGGGGGATAGCAGAGGCATTTTGTAAATTAAAACCACTGTTTACTGGTAATAGTAGAGCAGTTGTATTGCCTCGCACTCGAGTCCAAGATATTGATACATTAGAAGACTGGGATCGTGCTGAGTGGTTATATAGATCCATGAGTCGAGATTGAGAAACATATGAAATTTGTTTTTAGAGCAGACTCGTCTATTGATATTGGGTCTGGTCATGTAATGCGTTGTTTGACTTTGGCATCGTATTTAGTAGGAAAAGGTCATGAATGTTACTTTGTTTGCCGTGCACATCAAGGTAATATTATTGATCTCGTTATACAACGAGGTTTTACTGTATTTACTCTACCCAGAGTCACTGAGTTAATGGCTAGAGAACAAAAACTCTTTCATTCTCATTGGCTTGGTGTATCACAGAAAACGGATGTTGAACAGACGATTTTAGCATTAGAAACAAATCGAATTCTTCCTGATTGGCTAGTAGTTGATCATTATGCGTTAGATGAGGATTGGCAAGTTTTATTTAGTAGACAATATCCAACGGCTAAGATTTTAGTTATTGATGATTTAGGCGATCGGAATCATCAGTGCGATTTATTAGTTGATCAGAACTTGGATGCATCTAGTGAAAAGTATCAATCGCGAGTTACAACCACCAGAACTCAAATATTAGCTGGGGTTGAATATGCTTTACTTCGTCCTGAATTTGTACTTTGGAGAGTTAAAAGTTTAGCTCGTCGAGCCAAACCAGAGCTTAAGGAAATTTTGCTTAATTTAGGTGGCATTGATAAAGATAATCTTACAGGGCAAATTTTACAGGCTTTAGAAAAAGCTAACTTGCCTTCTGATTTACACATTACAGTTATAATGGGAAAAACAGCACCTCATATTGCGCAAGTTAAAGCACTGGCACAACAATCGCGTTTAAATATTAATGTTTTTGTGAATGTAAGTAATATGGCAGAGCTTATGTCAAATGCCGATTTAGCAATAGGGGCAGCAGGAAGTACCTCTTGGGAACGATGTTGTTTGGGATTGCCTACATTATTAGTAGTATTGGCTGAGAATCAAAATAAGATTGCCCAATCGTTGGAAGTATCTAATATCGCTAAGATTGTGACTGTAAAGAATATTGCTGAAATTATACAAGGATTAACTCTTGAAACTTTGAAAGTAATGTCTGGTAAGTCGTCATCTTTAGTAGATGGGTTAGGATGTCAGAAAATTGTTGATAGAATGTATGAGTTGTAGAATGAAAATAACTATTTTATGTAGTAATAAAGATCATCCTATTTATCCTTACTTGGTAAATTGGATGCTTAAAAATATTAAGAAATATGAGATCTCTTTAGTAAGCTCTAAAAGAGAAGTGCGTGAAGGGGATATTCTGTTTTTGATTTCATGTAGTGAAATTATAGGAGAGGATATACGACAAAAATTTAAAAATGTTCTAGTTATACATGCTAGTGATTTGCCTTATGGTCGAGGGTGGAGTCCACATATATGGGAATTAGTTAATGGGGCGAAGAGAATAACAGTTAGCTTATTAGAGGCTGAGGATAAAGTCGATAGTGGCAGAATATGGCATAAATTATGTTTCGATGTTGAAGATCATGAGTTATGGAGTGAAATTAATCAAAAGTTATTCTTAACAGAGTTGGAATTGATGAATTATGCACTAGATAACTATGAGAATATCATTCCCTATAATCAACCAGATGATGTCGAGCCTACATATTATCGTCGACGTCAGCCAGATGATAGTATGCTAGATCCAAATCAGAGTATATCTTCTCAGTTTAATTTAATAAGGGTATGTGATCCTGAGCGCTTTCCTGCATTTTTTTATTTAAATGGTTATAAGTATGCTTTGACTTTAACCAAAATCTCTTAATAACTAGGAATTCTTTTAGTTATAAGCTAACTAGGAAGTTCAATATGAAAATTAAAAACTTTGAAATTAATAAAAATAGTCCTACATTTATTATTGCTGAATTATCTGCTAATCACAATGGTAGCATTGAAACTGCGATTGAGACTATTCGTGCTGCTAAACGGGCAGGTGCAGATTGCATTAAGTTTCAAACATATACAGCAGATACTATTACGATTAATTCTCGAAAAGAGGACTTCTTAATTAAGGGAACAATATGGTGTGGTAAGCATTTGCATGATTTATACCAAGAGGCATATACTCCTTGGGAATGGCATAAACAATTATTTGAGGTAGCAGAGGAAGAAGGGTTGATTTATTTTTCTTCTCCATTTGATAAAACAGCTGTTGACTTTTTAGAATCGTTAAATGTACCAGCATACAAAATTGCTTCGTTCGAAATCACGGATATTCCATTAATAGAATATGTAGCCTCAAAGGGGAAACCCGTTATTATTTCTACGGGTATAGCTACACTGGAAGATATAGAACTTGCTTTAGAGGCTTGTTATCGCATGGGGAACAGAGATGTGGCTTTGTTGAAATGCACATCTTCCTATCCCGCCCCGATTGATGAAGCGAATATGGTAATGGTACAAGATTTTGCTGACCGTTTTGGTGTAATTGCTGGATTGTCTGACCATACAATGGGAAGCGTAGTGCCTATTGTAGCTACTTGCTTTGGTAGTAAGATAATTGAAAAACATTTCATTTTAGATCGCTCAATTGGTGGTCCAGATGCCTCTTTTTCGATGAATGAGCAAGAGTTTGCTGACATGGTTAGAGCTGTGCGGGATGCTGAAAAAGCAATTGGTAGAGTGGATTATCAACTGACTGAGAAGCAGCAAAAAGGTAAAGATTTTGCTCGTTCTCTTTATGTGGTCAAAGATGTAAAAGCCGGGGATGTTCTTACAGAAGAGAATGTGCGTTCAATTCGTCCTGGTTATGGATTGCATCCTAAACATTTAAAAGATTTATTAGGTAAAAAATTTATTCAAGATGTTGAAAAGGGAGAAAGAATGAATCTTGAATTTATTGATAGTTAGAGATCACGTAATAAAAAACAAAAGAGTAGACTTCCAGAATATGCAGAAGTCTACCCAGTATTAGGAGTTGGGAGAAGTCTCTATATTAGTCACTATTAAGGAAAGTATTGTGATTGTTGTTGGTGGTGAAATCCAGCTGCTGATGGTATTGCCTCAATGTTAAAAACTCGTCCTGTATTTGGTTATAACTATGAAGGTGTGCGTTATGACTGTGGGAGTAAAGAGGGATTCTTTAAGGCAAATATTGCGTTAGGTCAAAAATACCATGGGTTAAGTATTGATTAGACTAAAAAGCTCATGGATATAAAATACAAAGACCTATACTGAGAGTATAGGTCTTGTTTTTTGTCATTTCTAAAAAGTAGGTAAGAATAAATCAGTTACTTGCTAATTGACGACGTCGTTGAATGACATTAAGCACTAAGGCAGCTATACAGCCCAAAATAACTCCAACCAAAGCACCAGCAACAAGAATTAAGGCTTTGCGAGGCTTGTCTTTCATTAATGGTAGAGAAGGTGTTTGTAAATAGTCAAATACTACGCCACTTGGCTTAACAGTTAGAATTGGTTTTAGTCCTTCAATGTTTTGTAAATGACGATAATATGCCGCGGGGTAAATAGTAGGGTTGTTTTCCCACGCAGTTAATTGAGCTTGTAAATATTTAGTTCCCAACATAAATAATGCACTGTTGTTATTAAAATCAAGTAATAGATTGGCGCTAGGAGTTTGTCCCACAGGATCTACTATATTGGCTGTTTTGGCAGCATCTAGTGCTTGTTTGAGCGTCAAAATATAATTGGCTTTATTTTGTTCAGTATCTTTTTTTGTATTTATAGCAAGTTGTTGCAAGGTAGCAATACGCTCGCGAGTTCGTTCAAAAAGGTTTTCAAAAATCTTTGTTTGCGTGAGGCTATTGGTGTGAGTTAAATATTGCTGTAATGTGTTTTGAGCATCTCCTGCTGTATCAGCAGTAAATGTTACTTCCAATATGTCCTTAACTTCTTTATTGAGAGGTTTAGGCGAGAGATTTTTTTCTACTAATTGGTTGATTGTTAATTCTTTGTCAATCTCATTATCTAAATTAGCAAGAACTTTTTGCCCATATACAGAGTTTTTTAAGAATTTTTGTTTGTTATCGCCAGACTGCAGTTCTAATAAGAAAAGTCGAAAAGAATTATTAAGTGCATTAGTAACATCAACATCTGTACCCATGTCACTGAAGCGAGCATAACGACGTTCAGCCTCCAAATATGATCCTAGCTGAACAGCCTTTGGGGCTACAATTTGTGCTTTACTGGTCCATTCTTCTTTTGCTGTGAATGCATAAATTGCCGCTAGGATAATGCTCAATAAAGTGACAGCAATAATCAAAAGCTTCTTTTTCCATAGGACGGCAAAGAGTTCAAATAAATCAATCTCATCATCTTGACGAGAAACTTGTTGTGTCTGCATAAGAATAGTCATTTTAATAGTTAATGATGACCTATTTTACACGAAATTGAGAAAAGCATGGGTAGAAATAAGAGTTACAATATGGCACCAAAATAGTGCGTTTATTTGGATGTTGCTCATCTCTTATTAGGAATATACCTAGTATATTGATTTTTTATTAAGGTCTACACTGTATCTTTTATTGCTTAGGTAGTATCTACTATGACCAATGTGTTGTCGGTCAAAAATTTGAGTGTCACTTTTGCTGAGAAAGAGGTTGTCCGTAATATTTCGTTTGATGTACCTAAGGGGCAGACGTTAGCTATAGTGGGGGAGTCTGGATCAGGTAAATCAGTCACATCCTCTGCGATCATGCAGCTCTTGCCATGGTTGGGTGGCAATATTACCTCAGGTTCTATATGCTTTGAGAGTCAAAATGGTTTATTAGATATTGCACAAGCACCACCGGAACAAATGCGTCATATTCGTGGCAAAGAAATTGCCATGATTTTCCAAGAACCGATGACTTCTCTAGACCCTGTTTTCACAGTGGGATACCAAATTAAGGAAGTCTTGTCCTTACATAGAGGACTTAAAGGTGTTGAGGCGGATAGAGAACTGATTCGTTTACTGGACTTAGTGCGTCTTCCTAATGCAGCACAGTTAGTTAATCGATATCCTCATCAGCTCTCAGGTGGTATGCGTCAGAGGGTGATGATTGCGATGGCTGTTGCGTGTCATCCGACATTACTTATTGCTGATGAACCAACTACGGCATTAGATGTGACCGTACAAGCTCAAGTGTTGCAGATTTTACGTGATATGCAAGCTGAACTTGGTATGTCAATGATTTTCATTAGCCATGATATGGGTGTTATTTCTGAGATGGCTGATGAATTATTGGTGATGAAACGAGGAGAGCAGATTGAATATGGTCATGCTCGAGAGATCATTCTTAGCCCAAAGGCAGAGTATACGCAACAACTCTTAGCTGCTGTGCCCAAAATTGGTGCTATGCAGGGAATAGCATCACCTAGGAAATTTCATATTCCAGGCCAAGAGGTGGATATTGAAGAACATGTATCTAATGTGGTGATGGATAAACCTTTGGTGTCGTTGGACAAGGTTTCTACTCATTATCCAATTCGTGGTGGTTTTCTCGGGAGAGTCACTCATAAGGTATATGCGGCAGAGAATGTATCGTTGCAGATTTATCCGGGAGAGACATTGGCTTTAGTAGGCGAGTCTGGTTCTGGAAAATCAACGATAGGCAAAACATTACAACAATTAGTTAAACCAACGAGTGGTAGGATTTTATTTAAAGGTGAGAATGTTTTTGGTCAGCACCATGAGCAGTTTAAAAAAGAAATCCAATATGTTTTCCAAGACCCTTATGGCTCTTTGAATCCTCGCAAAACAATTCGAGAGAGTTTGTTGGAACCTATGTATGTACATGGACTGGTTAAGAATCCTAAGCAACAAGTGGCCTCATTATTAGAGAGTGTGCATTTACCTGCAGATGTGGCAGATCGTTATCCCCATGAGTTTTCTGGTGGTCAGAAACAACGAATTTGTATTGCTCGAGCCTTATCTGTAGAACCATCATTAATTATTGCTGATGAAGCCGTATCGGCATTAGATGTATCAGTGCAAGCACAAGTGATTAATTTATTAATGGATTTGCAGGCAGAGCGAGGATTAGCCTATTTGTTTATCAGTCATGATATGGCTGTAGTAGAGAGGATTAGTCATCGTGTTGCGGTGATGTATTTAGGACAAATTGTAGAGTTAGGTTCGCGTCGACAAATCTTTGAAAATCCACAACACCCATACACTAAGCGCTTATTATCAGCTGTACCAGTGATGGATCCCAATAAGGAAATAACGCGAGTAGAGTTCACGGGAGATATTCCTAGTCCTATTCGTGCGATAAATAACCCACCAAGTCAACACACTTATCAAGAAGTGAGTCCAGGACACTTTGTGGCGATTTAATGTTAAATAAAGGAGCTTTTATGTTTAAAAAATTATTCTTAAGTGCTGTTGTGGCATCTACGTTTGTTGGGGGTGTGGTACAAGCGGCTCCTCATGAATTAACTGTAGCACAACGCCAAGATCCTGGTAGTTGGGATCCTATAGATACATTTTTAGTCGCTTGGTCTTCAGCGGGTAGTGGTTTATTTGATGGATTGATTCTACGTGATGAATCGTTGAAATTACAGCCAGGACTGGCAGAGAAATGGGAAGAGTTGGATAATGGTTTACGTATTCGTTTTACCTTACGTCAAAATGTGAAGTTCCATAATGGCGAACCTTTTAATGCAGATGCTGTGAAGTTTACATTTGAACGATTATTAGGTGATGAAGGTAAGAAAGGACCTCAACGTTCTAATTACACAGCTATTCAAGAAGTTAAAGTGATTGATGCAAATACCGTTGATTTTATTTTAAATAAACCTGATCCTGTATTACTCACTAAACTGTCAGGCTATGGTGCGATGATTGTGCCACCTAAATATATTGCCGAAAAAGGGGATGCTTATTTTAATGAACACCCTGTGGGTACTGGTGCATTTAAATTTGAATCGTATAAACCAGGCGATCGTTTAGTACTGGTGCCTAATAATGACTATTGGGGAGGAAAACCTAAGCTGCAAAAATTAACGTATCGTTTTATTAAAGAAGATGCGACGAGCTTAGCGGAGTTGCAGTCAGGTCGTGTAGATGTGTGGCATGATGTGGCTATTTCAGCTGTTCCTATTATTGAAAAAAACAAAGATAGTAAAGTAGTTGCTGAAAATGGTCCAACGATTATGTCACTACAACTCGATGTATCAAAAGGTGTGACTAAAGATGTTCGTGTGCGTCAAGCACTCAATATGGCAATTGATAAAAAAGTAATTATTGATACCTTCCTGATGGGGCAGGCAGAGCCAATCGCAAGTCTACAAGGGAAATTATCATTTGGTTATGATGAAAATCTAAAAGATTATCCTTATGACCCAGAGCAAGCGAAAAAATTATTAGCAGAGGCAGGGGTAAAACCAGGCACTAAACTTACGATTGATTACCGCGGAGCGAACTCTACTTTTGCTGAAGTGACACAAGCGTTAACAGCATTCTTTGGGAATATCGGACTAGATGTTGGTTTAAGACCTGTAGAAGATGCTGTTTTCTTAAATGATATCGTGCCTCAAGGTAAAACAAATGAGATGTTCCAATTTAACTGGGGTGGCTGGACATTTGACTTTGACAATACAGCCTATTTGGTGTATCACTCAGGTGAAAAATGGAATCCATATCTAAAATCTGAGGAAATGGATAAGTTGTTAGAAAAGCAACGTGTTGCAGTGGATAAGGATGAGCGACTCAAGCTTTTACGTGAAGTGGCTAAGTTAGCTCATGATCAAGCCTACCATATTCCTTTATATAACAGTAAAACACTTTATGGTGTTAGCAATAAAGTAAAAGACTTTTTGCCTGCGCCTGATGTGCGAGTGCGTTATATCAACACAGATGTAGAGTAGTTATTTTATGCCAATATTATCCTATCTAAGTAAAAGAGCATTACAAGCTTTTTTTGTTATTATTGTGGTCTCTTTATTAGTTGCTTTTGCTATACGGCAAACAGGTGACCCAGCAACAATGATGTTGAGTCAAAGTAGTAATGTGACACAAGAGGACATCAAAAACATACAAGATGCTTTAGGATTAAATCAATCTTTTTGGGTGCAATATTGGCATTTTATGAAAGGCCTGCTAGTGGGCGATATGGGCAATAGTTTTTTTCGAGGCCCAATCGCTCCATTGATTGCTGATGCACTTAAGTCAAGTGCATTGTTGGCTTTTTTGTCTTTAGGTATTTCTTTAGTTATTTCGATTCCTCTGGGTATTTATGCGGCTTGTCATAAAGGCTCATGGGCTGATCAACTCATTCGAGTATTCTCGCTAGCCGGACTTTCTTTCCCTAACTTTTGGTTAGGAATTATGTTTATGCTGCTCTTTGCTGTTACGCTAAGATGGTTGCCAGCCTCAGGGTTTGATACATGGTCTGGGTTAGTTTTACCTGCTATAACAATGGGGTTGATTTTGACTGCGAGTAATGTAAGGTTAGTCAGAACAGCGATGTTGGAAGCATTGTCTAAGCAGCATATTATGGTGGCAAGGGCCAAAGGCTTAAGTGAGCACTCTGTTGTGTATAAACATGCGTTACGGAATAGTGCGATTACGATTGTGACTTATTTGGGATTACAATTTGGTGCCTTAATGGGGGGGATGGTTGTTATTGAAATGGTCTTTAATTGGCCAGGGATGGGGACGTTGGCGATAGAGGCGATTTCTCAACGAGACTATCCGATTCTGCAAACAACTATTACTGTGTTAGCGATAATGATTGTGTTAATTAATTTATTAGTGGATTGTGCCTATGTTATTTTAGATCCACGCATTCGTTTGGGGTAAATATGATGTCATCTTTCAAACGATTTGAGTTTATTGTTGGTTTATTTCTACTGTTGATGATGGGTGGGTTGGTCATTTTTGCACCCGTACTATTCCCTGACGGTGGTAAAACAATGAATTTTATGGCTCGTTTAACACCACCATTTCATGCACAATTTTGGTTAGGCACAGACCCTATGGGAAGAGATGTATTAGCACGTGTTGCCACAGGAGGAAAGGTCTCTTTTATTGTAGGATTGGTTTCTGCGGTTGGTGCTGTGTTAGTGGGAACCGTGATTGGTTTATTAGCAGGTTATTACAGAGGTTTTTGGGATGCTTTATTAATGCGTTTTGCTGATATTCAATTGGCACTTCCATTTATCCTATTAGCTATTACGGTTATCGCTATTACAGGTCCCGGTCTAGATAAAATTATCATTTTAATGATTGTGGCACAGTGGGTGCAGTATGCAAGACTGGTGAGAGGATCAGTATTGTCTTTGCGAGAAGCTGAGTATGTACAGGCGGCTAAAAGTTATGGACTATCGAATTTTAAAATTATGTTTAGCCATATTTTGCCAAATGCGTTAGGCCCTTTGGTTATTCTGATGATGTTAAATGTAGCGAATAATATTTTATTGGAAAGTAGCTTGACCTTTTTGGGTTTGGGTATTGACCCATTAACACCAAGTTGGGGTGGGATGCTGGCTGATGGTCGTAACTATATTCAAACCGCACCATGGGTAACTATCTTCCCTGGTGTGGCAATCATGCTAACGGTATTAGGATTGAATCTATTAGGAGATTGGTTGCGTGATCGATTGGATCCTTTAGGTAGAACAGAAAAAGCATAAGGCATCAACGTATGAAAGAAATTTTCTCTAAAAAATATCAGGACATTTTTCCTGAAAATAGTAAAACATTATGGTTATTTGCTCCTTTATCTATACGAAGTAAGTTGAAAGTAGCGCTAGAAAAAATGATAAATGAGGGAGAAGAAACTGGTCATTTTATTGAGGTTAAAAGCGCTTATAAAACTTTGTTATGCGAGATTAGAGAGAAAAATCTACTCAAAAATTGTCAAGATGTGCTGATTCGATATCCTGTTGTTGAAGGGGATGAGCCTTTACGATTTAGATTAGAAACTTACCCATTAGAAAGTCTTTATCCTCATTGCAAAATCCTATATGAACCATTTCCTCAAGAGGCAGACCAAGGTGTTTATTATGAGGTAGTGCTTGATGGTATAAAAACAGAAAAAGTTTTTGTCCCTGTTAAATGGAAAGATAAACTAAACGGGAAAAGAGAGTTAAATGCTTGTGGCTGGATTGAATATATAGATGGTACATCAACCTCTTTCTATACGGCTTATGAAGCCATGTATGATGAGGCATGTCAATACCTGATGCAGCTTCCTTTAAGTTTGAAAGAATGTAATCCCCATCAAATTGTGTACGACATGAGTTTAGAGGGAGAAGATGAGCCACTAGGGATTGGGCACGAAAGTCTTTCCTTGGCAGAGGCAATGCATGAAGATGTGTACTTCAGTGCATTGGAAATTTTTCAACATCGCTTAGGCTTGATTTCTGGGGATAGGACACTTAGACCAGGTCAAGTATTGCCTAATGTTTATTATGGCAAAGAGAATGAGTTAACGATTTTGTCTGGGCAATGGGCAGCCACACGAGAAATAGGCATGGATGAATGCAATACTGATTTAGCTAGTGTTGAGTGTTCATTATCAGAGGAAAAGATTTTCTCCTATTTAGATAGACTGGGTGGGGGGCGCTTTGAGGCCACTAGTTTGCAAGGCAGACCTTTAAAAGGAACGGTAATTAAGGGCGTTAGTAATGTTGAAATTGCTTTATCAGCAGGGCAGCATGCCAATGAGTCTTCTGGTATTGTTGGTGCATTACGTGCTGCAAAAACTTTAGTAGATAATGGTGAGGTGAGTTTTACTTTACGCCCTTTAGGTAACCCTGATGGGTATGCTGCTTTTCGCAAGCTTAGTGAGCAATCACCAAATTATATGCACCATGCAGCGAGGTATACAGCGGCAGGTTGCGATTTAGCTTATGGTGATGTGCCTGAGAATGCTTTTACTAAAAAGGCTTTAACAGAGTTACCGAATGCGTTAGTACATTTAAATTTACATGGTTATCCGGCACATGAGTGGACGCGCCCACTATCTGGGTATGTACCGCGAAATTTCTCACGATGGACCATTCCCAAAGGATTTTTTCTAATTTTACGCTATAAACCTGGTTTTAAAGATTTGGCTGAAAAAGTGTTAGATGTTTCAATCAAAGCATTAATGGATTACACAGAGCAAGCTCAACAAAATCAGCAAATGATCAAGCAATATCTTGCTACAGTAGGCAGTGCCGATTTTCCTATTGCGTATCAAACTATCCCATATAGCATTGATGAATATACCAATCAAGATTATCCTGTTGAGTTAATTACCGAGGCACCCGATGAAACGGTGCAAGGAGAATGGTTCCGTATCGCACATGAAAGTCATTATCGTGTAGTGATGGCAGTGGTTGAAGCGTTGAAGGATATACAGGTGAGAGTGTAGGGACAGGGTTGTTAAGAGATAAAAGTGGCTTAGTACTTAAGCCACTTTTGTGATAAAGTTGATAGATTTTTTTTAGTTATATAAGTACATTAGTAAAACTTCTGGGAGAATAATTTTTATGGTAAATAAGATATTTATTACATTAACGAATTAAACGCTTGTTCTAGGTTTTGGTCTGCTGCATTGAGCTTTTGTCGCGTTTGTTGAATCCATTGAATGTCAGCACCCAATTTATCCTTTGCCTCTTTTAGCATTCTCTCTACTTCAATTGCTTGTGGCCCCCCTAAACCTACACGGGTTTCCACCATATATTTAGGTGATAGTGTTTGACGAAAAGCTTTTTCGGATAAGGGTAACTCAGGGGAACTTAATTTAAATTTTTCAATTGCTTCTATATAAAGTTCTTTGGCTTTTTCAAAAGGGAATTCGCTTGGTTTCCAGCCATTATTTCTTGCCTCAGTAACGATACTTGAGGCAAAGTGATGGCCTACTCGGAATGGTATAGAAAAATCTTTTTGTAATGTTTCTGCTAATTCCATAGAGGTCGTCCAATCATTTTCTAACTCTTCAATGGCTCGTTCAGGATTGATCTTAAGTGCTTTGATGACAACAAGAGTATTGCCTAGCATTTTCATTGTTTCGGGAAATAAATTTAAATCATCCCATGCTGATTTGTAGTCGGTCATACCTGGAGTAACATTATGATTTCTTATTGATACTGCTTGAACCAGTCCAAGAACATTAGAAGCAGATTCCCTTGCTCTCATAATAACGCCAGGGTTTCTTTTTTGAGGCATTGCACTACTGGTGTAGGTGCTACTTTCGTCTAATAAAATCCATGGTTTAACTTGATGGTATTGTGTATGAATATCATTAAGTAACATGCCAAGACGGATAGCTGTTGATGCAGGTAAATTAGATGCCTCAAATGCAATATCAGAAGGTGCAATTTGGCTCGCATCATAACTATTTTCAATTGGACCATCAAAACCTAATAGATTAGCAAGTCGTTGGCGATTCAGAGGCCAGCTAGAGTTAGCGAGTACTGCAGTACCCATAGATGCTTTGTTCATACGCTGATAAAGCGAGATAAAACGTTCTTGATCTCTGGCAAAAGAGGCATTAAAGGCGAGCAGATAGTGTGCGTAGCTTTGAGGCATAGCTTGAACTCCATTGGTATATGCTGGCACTATCGTATGAATATGCTGAGAGGCAAGGTTAAGAATACTAGCTCGGAGTTTAAGTAGGGTTTCTGCATAATCGAGAGATTGGTTACGTAGTTTTGCCATTCGATAGGTCGAATACATATCTTGACGACTACGTCCAGTATGGATAAAAGAGGCATCAGGACCAATTTTGTCTTGGATGATTTTTTCAATCTGGAGTACATCTTTAGGGCGTTTGCCATTAGGCTGTATAGATTGTTCATTTGTATAAACTATCCCTTCAGCTAGTTTTTTTGCGAGTTCAGAAGAGATGATTTTTTCTTCTTTTAGCATCACAGCAGATGCTTTATTGATTTTTTGTAACCAGTAGAACTGATCTTCTTTTTTTATCATTTTCACTTGTGAAATCATTGTTCTTTAATGAGGCTATTCCAGCCTTAGCAACTTGTGCTAAACACTCATCAGTTGTTTTGCAACCTTTGTCTGCAGGGTTATCAGCGTAGCTTTGATTCACTAAGATAGAGAATAAGATAAAAGAAATTAGTTTAAATTTGAACATATTTTTCCCTCTGTATAAAATATTTTATCTATTTAAAAAGGATACTCCCTTTTATTTGTAAACAAAATAATGGTTTATCAGGAGTAAAACATCCCCCACAACTTATAACTCTCTCCCAATACACTATCTCTCTATATGAACTTTATATGACAGGCCTTATATCTTAAGCATGAAAAATATTTTGTTTTTAGAATAAGTAAACCAATTAATAAGGCTAGTTTATATGCACCCTAGAAATAATCTTAGCGTCATTATTATTACGCTGAATGAAGAAAGAAATTTACCTAATCTTTTAAATGATTTAATAGCGCAATCTTATCAGCAATTTGAAGTAATTGTGGTTGATAGTATGAGTACTGATAGTACGGTAAGTGTTGCTGAAAGTTATAAGGATCGTTTAAGTCTTTCTACGGTTGTTATGTCAAGCAGGGGGGTGAGTTTGGGGCGTAATACGGGGGCAGCAAATGCGAATTGTGAAAGGCTTCTTTTCCTAGATGCTGATGTTCGATTAAAGCCAGATTTTCTTGAGCGGTCACTAAATTATTTGGAGAAGAAGCAGTTACTTATTTCTGGTGGAAGGATTGGTAGCTGTGGTAATGATGGATGGGAGATTCGTGCAGGTATGGCTTTATTTGATTGGGGAATGATGGTGATGCAATATGTATTTCCTACCTCAACAGGTGCATGTATTTTTAGTAGCCGTATCGTGCATGAAAAAATAGGAGGATTTGATTTATCTATCCAGCTATGTGAAGACTGTGATTATGTTAGTAGAGCGAGCAAGTCTTTCCGTTATCGTATGCTTCCGTATCATTTTGGCTTTAATTCTAGACGATTAAAACAAGACGGTCTCATAAAAACAGGTTTTACATATTTACGTGCAAATACTCGACGTTTGTTTATCGGTGAATTAAGAAACAATGAAATTGAGTATAAGTTTGGACATTATAAAGAAAAACAATAGCTTATCCAGAGACAAAAAATTAGCATTTTTCTAGAAAAAAGCGTAATATGTACGGTTTCTAGACGTAAGCACATAAGCACAGATTGTCTGGTTAAGTAGTGTTTTCGGCGTGCAGGTTTTTCAGAGCCAAACGTAATTTGTTGATTTTTGTAGTAGAGGCAGAAAAACCTGCACGTCAAAATCGCCAAATTGAGATAATGCTCATGAAGCAAGTGTTTTCGGCGTGCGGGTTTTTCAGAGCCAAACGTAATTTGTTGATTTTTGTAGTAGAGGCAGAAAAACCTGCACGTCAAAATCGCCAAATTGAGATAATGCTCATGAAGCAAGTGTTTTCGGCGTGCAGGTTTTTCAGAGCCAACTTGATTGGTTGATTTTTTGTGGCTGGGGCAGAAAAACCGGCACGTCAAAATCGCCAAATTGAGATAATGCTCATGAAGCAAGTGCGCTCACGAAGCAAGTGTTTTCGGCGTGCGGGTTTTTCAGAGCTAAACCTAGATTATTGATTTTTTGATATCTGTGCTGAGAATCTGTACGGCAGAATTCTCAAAAAGGTTTTCCAATATCTGTGCTTATAAGGCGTAAGTGCATTGAACGTATATTGAGCTTACGAGACGTAAATATATAAGAAGAATAGCATGAATAATTTAAAAAATATCACGGTTTATTGTGGCTCAAATTTTGGTGAAATTCCTGATTATTATGAAGAAGCTAAGCGACTTGGTGAGCTGATGGCTAAAGAGGCTATTCAGCTTGTTTATGGCGGTGGCAAAATTGGTTTAATGGGAGCTCTCGCCAATAGTGTATTGCAGCATAATGGTACTGCCATTGGTATTATGCCGACTTTTTTAAAAAATAAAGAAATGGCTCATACTGGCTTAACTGAGTTAATCGAAACACCTACGATGTCAATTCGCAAAGATAAAATGATGGAAATGGCAGATGGTTTTATTGCGATGGCTGGAGGCATTGGTACGTATGAAGAATTGTTTGAGGTATTTTCTGCACTACAGCTTAAGCAACATACTAAACCTGTAGGTCTTTTAAATGTAAAAGGTTTTTTTGATCCTTTATTAACTATGTTAGAAAGTACGGCTAAGCAAGGGTTTATGCCTTTAGCAAATATGAATTTGTTGTGTGTGGCTGATAACGCAGGTGAATTGATTGAAAAAATGAGAAATTTTCAGTTTGTAGATGTACCTAAATGGGTAACTCCTAAATGGGTAGAAGAGATGAGAAAAGGCGTATAAGCCAGAGATCATTGCTAAAGAGTAGTTAATAAAAGAGTTAATACTAAATAAAAAATTAATAATAAAAAGATAACGAGCAAAAGAGCATACTAAATCAAAAAGCCCGTACAGCATATGCTCTACGGGCTTAAATCTGGTGGCCTGGGGCGGAATCGAACCGCCGACACAAGGATTTTCAATCCTCTGCTCTACCGACTGAGCTACCTGGCCTTGAAGAAAATAATATTAACCCAAAATTTCAAAAAAGCATAGTCTTTTTTTATTTTCATAATAGGTATTTTGAATTGTCCCTTGAAAACATAGGTCTTTTTTATAAAAACAGTTGTTTTTTTGATACAAATTGCTGTAAGACTAGGAGTATAATACTCAGTTAGAAATTACGATTGTCGCGAGTTAGCTAGCAATACTTATGGTAGATGTCTTTACTTTCGGTCTAAATCATCACTCAGCACCTGTATCTGTGCGTGAGCGTGTATCTATGTCTGGAGATTTAGTGCGTCCGGCGTTAGATGCGTTGCGCTCTGCTTTTGGCTCTCGTCTCAAGGAAGCGACTATTCTCTCTACCTGTAATCGTACAGAGCTGTATTTAGCGGCAAATCCTGAGATTGTTGAGCATGTTCCTACATGGTTGGCTGATTTTAATACGCTAGACTCTAGTTTAATAACTCCTCATTTATATCAATACAATCAAGATCAAGCTGTGCGTCATGCTTTCCGTGTGGCATCAGGCTTGGACTCTATGGTGCTTGGTGAAGCACAGATCTTGGGGCAAATGAAAACAGCTGTTCGAGCCGCTAATGAGGCAGGAGCCTTGGGGACTATGCTGAATCAGCTGTTTCAAAAAACATTCTCTGTCGCTAAAGAAGTACGAACCCAGACAGCAATAGGTGCTCAATCGGTTTCAATGGCTGCTGCTGCAGTACGTCTAGCCGAACGCGTGTTTGGTGATATCGCAGATACCAAGGTGTTATTTGTGGGTGCTGGTGAGATGATTGAATTATGTGCAACACATTTTTCTGCGCATAATCCTAAATCAATTATGATTGCAAATCGTACTTTAGAGCGTGGTGCTTCGTTAGCAGCACGTTTTGATGCACAAAATATGCGTTTAGTGGATTTGCCTGAGCACTTGCACGAATATGATATTGTGGTATCGTGTACGGCCTCTGCTTTGCCTATTTTAGGCTTGGGGATGATTCAAAAAGCCTTGCGTCAACGTCGCTTTAATCCTATGGTGATGGTAGATTTGGCTGTGCCACGTGATATTGAGCCAGAAGTAGGCTCTCTTAGCGAAGTCTATTTATATACTGTGGATGATTTGGGTCGTGTTGTACAGATGGGAAATGATGCCCGTCAAGCCGCTGTTGTCCAAGCTGAAGCTATTATTGATAGCCGAGTTCAAAGTTTTATGCATTGGATGCAAAATCGCAATGTTGTTCCTATTATTCAAGGATTGCATAGCGGTTCACATAAAATGGCAGAGTTAGAGCTTGAAAAAGCTCGTAAGTTATTAGCCAAAGGTGTTAGTCCAGAAGATGCATTAGAGCGATTAGCCAAGGCATTAATTCAAAAGTATATGCATGCACCAGTGCAAGTGCTCAATCGCAGTCAAGATGAAGAGAGAGCAGTAATGGTAGATATATTGCCTAAGTTGTTCCCTTATCAAGAGACTGAAATTGCGGCACTTATTGAACAAAACGAACATTAGCAAGTTTGTTTCTTTTCCATAATTATATTGAATGTTTTGTGAATAGCTAGATATAGTCATAAGAGATTACTTAAAAAATAAGCATTGATTTTCAAGCGGCCTAGTTATTTTAAATTTAAAATTTTAAGCATTCTATCTTTTTTAAATATCAATTATTTTATAGAGAGTTATTATGAAATCATCTATGCGTTCACGCTTAGAGCAATTGAGTCAACGTTTGATTGAGGTTGATGCGATCTTGGCAGAGCCAGATACAGTAGAGGAGATGGATCGCTTTCGTAAGTTATCACGTGAGCGAAGTGAAATTGATCCTATAGTTGCTTTATTTAAAACCTATACAAGCACAGAGGCTGACTTGGCGACGGCACTTGAAATGATGGCAGACCCTGAAATGAAAGAGATGGGGGAAGAAGAAATGAAAGCAGCTAAAGCTCGTATTGAAGAGCTTGAAGCCCAGTTACAGTTAGAGTTACTTCCTAAAGATCCTGATGATAATCGAGGGGTATTCTTAGAAATTCGAGCAGGAACAGGTGGTGATGAGAGTGCTATCTTTACGGGCGATTTGTTTAGAATGTATAGTCGTTATGCAGAGCAAAAAGGCTGGCGTGTTGAGTTGATCAGTGAGAATCCTTCAGAATTAGGAGGGTATCGAGAGGTGATTGCTCGTATTGAGGGTGACGGTGTTTATGGACGCTTGAAGTACGAATCAGGAGCGCATCGTGTGCAACGAGTACCAGAAACTGAATCTCAAGGCCGTGTGCATACCTCAGCATGTACAGTGGCTGTATTACCTGAGGCAGATGAATTAGCTGAAGTAGTATTAAATCCTGCTGACCTACGAATTGATACTTTCCGTGCGAGTGGTGCAGGGGGGCAGCATATTAATAAAACGGACTCTGCTGTACGTATCACACATATTCCTACTGGTATTGTGGCTGAGTGTCAGGATGATCGTTCTCAGCACAAAAATAAGGCAAGAGCCATGAGTGTTTTGGCTGCACGGATTAATGATATTCAGCGCCAAGAACAACAAGCCAAAGAGGCGGCAGAACGTAAAAGTTTAGTGGGTACGGGTGACCGTTCTGAACGTATTCGTACGTACAACTATCCTCAAGGTCGCGTGACCGACCATCGTATTAATTTAACCTTGTATAAATTAGCACAAATTATGGAAGGTTCTTTGGATGAGTTAACAGGTGCTCTCATTGCTGAACGACAAGCTGAATTATTAGCGGCATTGGGTGATGATTAATCCGTGTATTAACCTTAAACAATTTTTTGCTTTATCAGGGTTACCTTTATTGGAAGCAAAAATGTTGGCTGAGAAAGTATTGGGCGTTAATCGGGCTTGGTTGATTGCCCATGATACAGATCAATTAAGTGAATCGGTACAACAAGCGCTACAGTCACTGGTAGAAAGACGATTAGCAGGTGAGCCTATGGCATATATTCTTGGTGAACGAGAGTTTATGGGATTGCTTTTTCAGGTTAATCCCAAAGTGCTGATTCCAAGACCTGATACGGAAACGTTGGTAGAGGCTGCTATTCAATGGGTAGAGCAACATCAGCCACAAGCAAGAGTGCTTGATTTGGGAACGGGTAGTGGGGCTATTGCTGTATCCATTGCTCATTATTGTCCTAAAGCGCAAGTAAGCGCTATAGATATTAGTCCTGATGCCTTGGAGGTTGCAGAAAGGAATGCTATTTCTATCGGTGCTAAGGTTAACTTTATTCAAAGCCATTGGTTTGAGGTATTTCATCAACAGGTAGAGTATTTGTCCAAGCCAACATTTGATTTAATTGTCTCTAATCCACCGTATATTGAGAAGCAAGATCAACATTTGAGTCAAGGTGATTTGCGGTTTGAGCCTGATATTGCGCTTACTGATTTTGCAGATGGTTTAACTTGCTATCGAGAGATTATCGCTCAAGCACCTGAGTTCTTAAATCCTAATGGGGTGTTAATGGTAGAGCATGGTTGGAATCAAGCAGATTCGATTAGGCATCTTTTAGAAGAGAATGGTTTTAGTGAAATAGTTTCTTTAAAAGATTTATCTGGAGTAGAGCGTGTTCATATTGGTGTATATAGAAAATAACCCTAAAACTCACTCACTAGGAATAGATTATTCTGGAAAAATAGGTAAAATAGGGCTTTAGTTAGAATTAACGGCATCACATACTAGATTAGTTGAAAGTAGTGTAGATAATAAGCTATATCGTTAGATGGTGTGATGCGTGATTGATGTAAATTATTTTTTTAAAGGTTTTAAGATGAGCGACGTTCAAGAGTTTATTCGTCAAACAGTGACAGAGCATCCAGTAGTATTATTTATGAAAGGTTCTGCACAATTTCCACAATGTGGTTTCTCAGGTCGTGCTGTACAAATTTTACGTGAACTGGGTGTTAAAAAATTAGTGACAGTTAATGTACTAGAAGATGCAGAAGTTCGTGATGGCATTAAACAATATTCAAATTGGCCAACGATTCCACAACTTTATGTAAATGGTGAGTTTGTTGGTGGTGCTGATATCATGACTGAAATGGCGGCTAGTGGTGAGCTTAAAACAGTTCTAGAAGAAGTAGGCGCTTTTAATGACTAAAAAACTAGTGATTGGTATAACTGGAGCTACAGGTTCTATTTATGCCATTCGGCTACTAGAGCATTTACGTGATGTACCTGATGTGGAATCTCATTTAGTTATTTCCCCATCAGGTCTTTTAAATATTAAGTATGAGCTTGATATGAACCGTCAACAGGTGAATGCTTTAGCGGATCATGTTCATGGCTTCCGTGATGTGGGGGCAACATTGGCGAGTGGTGCATTTGATACCACAGGTATGATTATTCTCCCTTGTTCAATGCGAACGTTAGCGGCTTGTGCTCATGGGTTTTCGGATAATCTGATTACGCGTGCGGCTGATGTGCATCTTAAGGAACGCCGTAAGCTTGTATTGGCTATCCGTGAAACGCCTTTTAATTTAGCACACTTACGCAATATGACGGCAGTTACAGAAATGGGAGGAATTATTTTTCCTCCGTTACCTGCTTTTTATCATCATCCAAAAGATTTGAATGAGATGATCGATCATACTGTAGCTAGAATGTTAGCCATTTTTGATATTCATATTGATGGACCTAAGTGGCAGGGTACGAAGTCGGACTTAGTAACAGAATAGTTTTTGTTTAACAGCAAGTATATATGAAACCCCACTTATCTTAGTAATGAAATAAGTGGGGTTTGAGTTTATGATGCCATATCCACAAGTTCGACTTATCCGTTAAGCAAATGCACTAAAAATAGCGTTAAGCTTGGGAAAAATACTAGCAATATAATACGAATAAAGTCAGAGCATAGGAAAGGAATAATTCCTTTATAAGTTTCTCCCATAGGAATGTCTTTGGCTAAGTTGTTAATAATAAATAGATTCATGCCAACAGGTGGAGTGATTAGTCCAATTTCTACAACCATCAAGGCTAAAACACCAAACCAAATAGATTTATCGTTAACATTCATTCCCCAAAAATCTAAGCCTAAAATAATAGGGAGAAATACGGGGATAGTGAGTAGAATCATTGATAGACTATCCATGATACAACCCAAAATAATGTAGAGAATAATAATTAAGAATAAAACCATTAAAGGTGGTAACCCAAGGCTTGAAACCCATTCAGCCATATTGCTTGGTAATTGTGAGAGGGCAAAAAAGGCATTAAGTAAGTCAGCTCCTAAGAGAATTAGGAAAATCATGGCTGTACCAGAAGCGGTATCAAAAATAGCTTTAGTGAATTTCTCTTTTGATAGTTCTTTAGATAGGAAAGCAATAATAGCAACACCTATGGTTCCAATGGCTGCGGCTTCTGTAGGCGTAAAAATGCCCCCATAAATTCCCCCAAGTACTAGTAGAAAAATTAATAATACCGGCCATACTTTCTTAATAAGACTCCAACGTTCTGACCAAGATAATCGTTTAATAGCTGGGCCACTGTTGGGAGCGAATCTGACATATACTATAATGGCAATGCAATATCCTGCTAAAGCAATGAGTCCCGGGATTAATGCAGCCATAAACATGGTAGAGACATTTTGCTCTGCTAGAACAGCATAAATAACTAGAATAACTGAAGGAGGAATGAGAATACCTAGCGTACCTCCTGCAGCGAGGGAGCCTGTGGCTAAGGCAGGGGAGTAGTTAGCACGTTTGAGCTCTGGAATAGCTACTTGTCCCATAGTTGCAGCAGTCGCCAGAGAAGAACCACAAATAGCACCAAAACCTGCGCAGGCACCAACAGCACTCATGGCAACTCCTCCACGGTAATGCCCAAGGAAAGCATTTGCTGCTTCAAAAAGGCGACGTGCTAGTCCTCCTTGAGAGGCTAGATTACCCATTAATAAAAACAGTGGCACAACGGATAAGTCGTAAATTGAATATCTAGCAAAGGCCATAGTTTTTAAATAATTAATTAATGGTAACCATCCGGAAACAGCGACATACCCAATAGCACCAGCAATAAACATGGCAATGCCAATATGTACACGAATAACCAGTAATCCGATAGCTAATAAGCCAATTAATAAACTAATAGTAAGGGTACTCATGCATGCATCCCTTTATTTTCTTTTAATTTAAGGTAGGTAGTATAGAGTGCAGTAAGACTCAAAAGTAAAAAGCCTGGGGCAATAGTGAGATGTGCTAACCATTCAGGCCATCCTAAAATCATCATTGATGTATTTGATTTATAGCTACTGATAGCACCTGCAGCACTTCGCCAAGCTAATAATGCAGATACAATGCATAAAAGTATTCCGGCAAACGCATCTAGCAAGTTTCTAATACGAGGGGAGGCTTTTATAGTAAAAAAATCAACAATAACATGAGCATTTTTCATTTGTGCATAAGGTAAAAATGCAGAAATGGATAGGGCACAAGCAATCTGCACTAACTCTACATCACCAGTAATTGGACTGTTAAATAGCCAACGATTTAGAACACTGAGTGCAGATATGATGCAAATAAGTAAAAGAAGAACGGCAGCGATAAAGGCAGAAAGTTGTGACCATCTGAGTAAGAAAAGTCCTACTTTATCTTTAGGTTCATCATGAGTAGGTATATGTTCAGACATAATATAAACGCTATTAATGGGCTCAACATATGAGGAAAATATATTGAGCCCTTCATACTTCCTGAAAAATTAATTATATTTTGCGATTAATTCTTCAGCTTTTTTCAGAATTGCTTCACCGTCATAGCCTTTTCCAGTGACTTCTTTGACCCATTCTGTGCGAACATTGTCAGCAGCTTGCATAATAGTTTTTACACCATCATCTGAAATAGTATTAAATGCGTTACCTCGTTCTTCGGCTTTTTTACGTGCATCAGGAGCAGAAGAGTCCCATGCCTTACCGATAAGAGCAGAGAAATCAGCACCTGAATTTTTATCAATCACTGCTTTTAAATTGTCCGGTAAGCTTTCATACTTTTGTTTATTCATAGCAATGGTGAATAATGTTGAATATAAACCGGGCTGAGGAGGATTGATTTCAGAGTGATATTTCGTCATCTCATGTAGTTTCATTGTAGGAACAACTTCCCAAGGCAAGATGTAGCCATCAATAACGCCTTTAGAAAGTGCATCAGCTAAGCCAGGCATAGGAATATTAACAGGAGATGCGCCCATAGCGGCTAAGAACTTATTGGTTAAGCGAGTTGGTGCACGCATTTTTAACCCTTGTAAGTCTGCAACAGTGGTAATAGGGTGTTTGTTGTTATGAATTTGTCCTCTATCGTGGATATTAAAGGCAAGAGGTTTTACGTTTTCGAAGTCTTTTTTACCATATTGCTCATAAATTTCCCAAGCAACTCGGCTACCATTTTCTGCACCTTTAGCGAGGAAAGGTAATTCCATTACTTCCATTGAAGGGAAACGTCCAGCGGTATAACCGGGAAGAGTAAATACAATATCAGCAACACCGTCAATAACTTGATCAATGAGTTGTGGAGGTGTACCACCTAGTTGCATCGCGGGGTAGAATTGACAACTTAATTGTTTGTTAGATTCGCTAGCGATTTTTTCGCACCAAGGCTCTAGGACTTTTTTCTGTGCTAGAGCGGTTGGTGGCCAAAAGTGAGCTACTTTCAGTACGATTGTTTCAGCTGGTTTTTCGGCAGTGTTAGCCGTTGGTTTTTTTGCTGCGTCTGAGGTTGAGTTATCGTTACAACCTGCTAGGGCAATACTTAATGCCGCTAACGTGAAAGCAAATTTTTTCATAAGGAGTCTCCTAAAGAATAATACAAAAATTATGTGGCGTCAGGTTGGTGCTCTGGTGCTGCTTTAACAAATGCTTCTAGAGAGTTGCAGCGTTGGGTAACTCGAGTGATTGTTGGATAGTTACTTAAATCACATTCAAATCGTTGTGCATTAAAGACTTGAGGGATTACACAGCAATCCGCTAGTGTAGGGGTATCGCCAAAGCAATATTCTCCAGCCGTTTGTTTTAACATCATTTCTAACGCATCGAAATTAGTATAAATCCAATGTTTATACCAAGTGTTTTTTTCTTCTGGAGATACTTCTAGGGTATTTTGTAAATACTGAAGCACTCTTAAGTTATTAATTGGATGGGTATCACAAGCAATTAATTGTGCAATAGCACGTACCTTTGCTCTTTCAATTGGCGAGCTTGGTAATAGTGGGGGGGTAGGATATACTTCGTCTAAATATTCGATAATAGCAAGAGATTGGGTGAGTATTTCATTATCAACTACAAGAGCAGGAACAAGTTGTTGTGGGTTAATCTTTTGATAATCGCTAGAGTGATGCTCCCCTCCATTTTTTACTAAATGCACAGGAATAATATCTGTAGGTAGTTGCTTTAAATTTAAAGCAATCCTAACTCGATAAGCCGCAGAGCTTCTGAAATACGAATAAAGTTGCATATATACTCCACAGATGGGGAGTATATCCCCATCTATTTTAGATTTTGGTAATGTGGTTAGTAATTATTAGTATTGGGTGTTAACTTTGTTCGTAATCGTGCCAAAGATATTGTTGCCTTGTTCATCTAGCATTTCAATACTCACAGTATCACCATGATTCATAAACGGTGTTTGAGGCTTTCCGGTTTCAATAGTTTCGTACATACGCACTTCCGCTAGACAGCAGTAACCTACACCACCATGCTCAACAGATGAACCATACAGATTATCTTGCTTATTAGATACAGTTCCTGATCCCACTAAAGTACCTGCTGCTACATCACGTGTTTTGGTGATATGTGAGAGTAGTTGCGCAAAGTCAAACGTCATATCTTGCCCTGCATTTGGAAAGCCAAATAACTTGTCGTTGAGTGTCACACGTAAAGGTAAATGAAGTTTATTGTCTTTCCATGCATCGCCAAGCTCATCAGGTGTAACCGCCACAGGGCTGAAAGCGCTAGCTGGTTTGCTTTGGAAAAACCCAAAGCCTTTAGCTAATTCTGCGGGGATTAAATTCCGTAAGGACACATCATTAACTAGCATAATTAAACGAATAGATTTTGCTGTTTCTGCTGGTGTTGCGCCTTGTTTTAAATCACCACTTACCACGACCACTTCAGCCTCAAAATCAATCCCCCATTCAGGCTGTGCATGAATCTCTGCTCGAGGTCCGATAAAACTATCAGATCCACCTTGATACATAAGAGGATCGCTATAGAAAGATTCTGGAACCTCAGCATTTCTTGCTTTACGCACCAGCTCTACGTGGTTTAGATAGGCAGAGCCGTCCGCCCATTGGTAAGCACGAGGGAGAGGTGAGTAACATTTTTCTGGGTCAAAGCTTTCACCAACTGACTTATCCTCATTTAATTGCTGGTAAGCTGCTTGCAGTGCAGGAGTGGCTGTATCCCAGTTATCCAATGCAAATTGTAATGTAGGTATATCTGTAGTGGTGTAACGAGTTAAATCTTTGCTGACAACGACTAGCTGACCGTCACGCGAACCATTATTTAATGTAGCTAATTTCATTTATCTTATCCTTTATTCTGCTGGAGGCTCAGAGCCGTCATGTAACCATCGAGCATGTTGAGGTGCTTTTTTAGTGCGATCCCATTCGTCCAACATATCCCATTTAACTTTATCGAGTGCTTTATTCATTCTCGGTGTAGAGGTATCGCACGCAAGCTCAATACGGTGACCACTTGGGTCAAAGAAATATATTGATTGAAAAAGAGTGTGGTTAACAGGACCAAGTACTTCAATCCCGTCTGCTTCCATTTTGGCTTTGGCAGTCAACATTTCTTCCACGCTATTAGCTTTTAATGCAAGGTGTTGTGTCCAAATCGGTGTATTGGGATCACGTCCCATCTCTGGTTTTGTGGGGAGCTCAAAAAAGGCAAGAATATTTCCACCACCAATATCAATGAAAATATGCATGTAAGGATCTGGCTCGCCCGTAGAGGGAACTTTATCCTCAGCGATAGCTAGTACAAAGTCTAAACCTAAATATTTTTGATACCACAATACGGTTTCCTTGGCATTTTTACAGCGATAGGCGACATGATGAACGCCGTTAGTAATTCCCATTTTTTACTCCGATTATTCTTCAGTTGCTAAGGCACCACGACGAATTTGATCGCGTTCCATTGATTCAAAAAGAGCTTTGAAGTTGCCTTCCCCAAAACCTTCACGGTAGTCACCTTTTCTTTGGATGAATTCAAAGAACACCGGACCTAATAATGTTTCAGAGAAGATTTGTAGTAATAAACGAGGATGACCACCTTCAGTTGTGCCATCTAATAATAGACCTCGAGCCTTTAATTCTTCAACAGGCTCTCCATGACCAGGTAGGCGATCTTTTAGCATGTCATAGTAAATATCATTAGGACGAGTCATCAGCGGAATACCAGCGGCACGGAGCTTATCTATTGTCTCCAGCAGGTTGTCGCTTAGTAAGGCGATGTGTTGAATACCTTCGCCATTAAACTGCATTAAGAATTCTTCAATTTGACCGCCACCTTGTTTTGATTCTTCATTGAGTGGAATACGGATTAAACCGTCAGGAGCTGTCATCGCACGGCTAGTTAAGCCAGTATATTCGCCCTTAATATCAAAATAACGGATTTCTTTAAAATTAAATAATTTTTCATAGAAACCAGCCCAAAAATCCATGCGACCACGATAAACGTTATGTGTAAGGTGATCAATGATTTTTAGACCATGGCCAATGGGTTTGCGTTCAACATTTGGTAGGAATTCAAAATCAATATCATAAATGGATTCGCCTTCGTTAAAGCGATCAATTAAATAAAGAGGTGCACCACCAATGCCTTTAATAGCAGGTAAACGTAGCTCCATTGGGCCTGTTGGGATATCAATTGGCTGAGCCCCAAGCTCTAACGCTTTTTGGTAGGCATGGTGAGAGTTTTTCACTCTAAATGCCATCCCACAAGCTGAGGGGCCATGCTCAGCGGCAAAATAGGCGGCATGACTTTTGGGCTCTCTATTGATAATAAAGTTGATATCACCTTGTCTATACAGTAATACATCTTTAGAACGATGCTTTGCAACAAGAGTAAAACCTAGTTTTTCAAAAAGTGGTTCAAGTACATTAGGTGTTGGAGAGGCAAACTCCACGAATTCAAAACCTTGTAAACCCATGGGATTTTCGAATAAATCGGCCATTTAGTGTCTCCTGATCATTATGAGTAAAGGGATAACTTAAATTTTTGCCAAATTGGCTTAAGTTAATATACCTTTATAATAAAATAGCTTTGATTATTAAGACAATCAGTTTTTTATCATTTATTTATTAGAAAATATGATGAATATAAGTTTGCGGCAATTAAAGGCATTTGTAACAGTAGCTGAGTCTGGTAGCTTTACTCAAGCAGCAACACGTTTGCATCTTACTCAATCAGCATTGAGTGGTTTAATGAAAGAATTGGAGTCACAAGTAGGCTTCCGATTATTTGATCGGACAACACGACAATTAAGTTTGTCTGGAGCGGGAGTACGCTTGTTGCCGTTGGCTGTTCAAGTTTTAAACGATATTGCTAGTTTTGAGGATGAAGCGGATAAGTTAAAGGATGGGCGGTTAGGGGACATTAGTGTGTCTGTTTCTCAGCAGTTGGCCGCTTCTTTTATGCCTTATTTTTTGGCAGACTTTAAAAAAACTTATCCGGAGACGAAAATTCATTTGCAGGATTGTTCTATTGAGCAAGTTATTCAGCAAGTACAAAGTGCTGAGGTAGACTTTGGTATTGGTCCAGATAGGGTGTTACCAGATGATGTGGAGGCAACGCCATGGTTTTCTTTGCCATTTTATGCAGTTGTCCCTAAAAATCACCCTACGGCACGGCAACAGAAAGTTAGTTGGAGGACTTTATTTAAGGAGCCTTTAATTAGTTTAACAGGCTCTTTTAATAGGCATTTATCGGAGGAATTACCTGCGGATTTATCCGAGCGAATTATGGCGCCTGATTATGAGGTGAATTTTTTATCAACAGCGTTAGGTATGGTTCATAATGGTCTAGGTGTAAGTTTATGTTTGCCGTATGCTGGTGACTGGGTGAGACAACATGATTTAGTGATGATGCCTTTGGTAGAGCCAATCATACATCGCCGTTTTTATTTATATAGTCGAAAAAATAAAAGTCTATCTACTATTGCGGTATTGTTTAAAGACTATTTACTTAATTTGTCTGAGAGCATGTTTTATCGCTAGACGGTTTTAGTATGCTTATGGCGCAAGTTCCTATTTGGTTATATCCGTTATTTTTTACAATAAACAAATAGGAACCTCACGAAAGAGAGTTTAGCCGTCCAGTTTGGAGAAATAACTTATTGTACTCATATGATGGGTATCTAGAACGCTTAATTTTTGGATGAGTTCAACATCTTAATTAAAAAAGCCGCTAAATAATGGATAGCGGCTCAGGAGGGTAGTCGTTAGTTTTTATTGCTACATTTACTTAAGTGGTTTGGTTAATCGTTTTGGACTGACGGTAAGTTTCAAGCGCTTTTAGCCCATAATGTGTACAAACAATAATTGAGAATACAGGCATTACTAATCCCATGAATGGAATTAGCGTGAGTAGGGCGCATACTAAACCAATAAACCAAAACCCTTTTTTATGGTTGCTCAAAATATAACGTCGTTCTTCGGCAGTGGCATGTTCCACGATGGCATCTACTTGAGACATGTGTGAAAAGGCATAGGCTCCCCAGAAGACCGAAAGAATAATCGACATAAAGGGAATAAACCATAGCGGTAGCGTAATTAACCAACCAATAATAAAGATGGCTGATACTTTGACCGCATTATAAATACTTACGGAGTTGGCGTATTCCCCTTTTTTCTCTAAATGAGGGAAGTAGTGTGTACTAATATACTTGACAGCAAGTGGTGTCACCATAATGGCAGCAGCGGCTAAACCAATAATAATACCAATAGCCGTTAATGAGATAAAAGAGAGTAGACCAGCTAACCAATCACTCATGGTTGAAAATCCCCAACCCCCTAGTGAGCTCTGTGCCTTTTGGAACCAAGACCAGTTGCTTGCGCTGCTAAAGAACCAATTGTCCAATGGATTCCAAGCGAAAATTAATAAAAAGATAATACTAATAACAGCAACTACTAAAGGCATAATGACAGCAAATAGCATGCGAGGTTGTAGCTGGGTGGCAATTCCTTTGCTAAATGATTCTGCTGTGCTTAAGTAAGACATGGTGATTTACCTTAAAGATAAAGAGTTAATACTGAATGCAATACTATATAGAGATAAACTCAAGTGTATCAAGAGATAATGACAATAAGATATATCAAAATATTGCATGTGCTAAAGGAAAAGAATTGAACATAGGGTATTTTGGAGTTTTGTTTGTTTTGGTTATGGTGAGGTAATACAGGTAGAGGTCGAGGATAAGCAGTTAAAAAAAAGAGGATAAGAGGGATAAGAAAATAGACGATATAGGTAAAAGCCATATAAAGGATAGGCAGAAAACAGAGTATATCTATTTAAGTATGTATATTTCCAACAGTTTTGCTAATTATGGTTGCTGCAAATAAATGCGGTAAATGAGAAAACTAGGGTGAAAATAAAAAAATTAAAAGCAGATAAGTCCGAGTGAAAAAATAGCCAAAAAGCAACAGGTTGAATCGAAGGGTAGTGGTATTAGGAATAGGTACCTGTGAAAGGAGGGGGGGAAGAGGGGGATTGTTGCAAAAGCAACACATTGGCATATATGGGGGGAAGAAATTGTGACTAAGGAAAGTATGGTGGAGTAGGTGTTGGGTGTTGTCGTTTTGGTTATTTTGAGGAGGGCGGGCATGTTACATTTTTACGACAAAGCACCTAAAAAAAGTCCTTTTTTGAGTTTTTTTAGGTGGCTGGGTATTGCCAAAGGGTTGAAAGGGGGTCATAATGCTAATCTTTCCTGCTGAGGCAGCGATTAGTCAAGTCGATAAGTTGCTTGATGGTTGGTTGAAGAGGCGGGGGNGTATTTTGGAGTTTTGTTTGTTTTGGTTATGGTGAGGTAATACAGGTAGAGGTCGAGGATAAGCAGTTAAAAAAAAGAGGATAAGAGGGATAAGAAAATAGACGATATAGGTAAAAGCCATATAAAGGATAGGCAGAAAACAGAGTATATCTATTTAAGTATGTATATTTCCAACAGTTTTGCTAATTATGGTTGCTGCAAATAAATGCGGTAAATGAGAAAACTAGGGTGAAAATAAAAAAATTAAAAGCAGATAAGTCCGAGTGAAAAAATAGCCAAAAAGCAACAGGTTGAATCGAAGGGTAGTGGTATTAGGAATAGGTACCTGTGAAAGGAGGGGGGGAAGAGGGGGATTGTTGCAAAAGCAACACATTGGCATATATGGGGGGAAGAAATTGTGACTAAGGAAAGTATGGTGGAGTAGGTGTTGGGTGTTGTCGTTTTGGTTATTTTGAGGAGGGCGGGCATGTTACATTTTTACGACAAAGCACCTAAAAAAAGTCCTTTTTTGAGTTTTTTTAGGTGGCTGGGTATTGCCAAAGGGTTGAAAGGGGGTCATAATGCTAATCTTTCCTGCTGAGGCAGCGATTAGTCAAGTCGATAAGTTGCTTGATGGTTGGTTGAAGAGGCGGGGGAGGTTAAGCGAGTTAAGTTGACGATAGTGAGTGGATTTAACAACGGTTTAAAAATAAATTAAAAACTATTTTTAAAAAGTGCTTGACAGGATGTGGTGAAGTAGTTCATAATTACATTCTTTGCTGCTGACAGCAACGACGATTAAGTAAAACAAGATTGTCGAGACAGTCAGACGAATTTACGATGGTAAGTTTGGATGTTCTTTAACAACTAACAGCCGATAAGTGTGGGCGCTTGGAATGAGAGAGCCATCCTATCACGGGATGAGCTAATACATTATTTTAAGTGCTTACACTACATACAGAAATAAGGTTTTTTTACAAACGTTATTTCTTTGAGTATAAGCAGCGATAGTATCTACGGATACTACAATTAAACAGGAATTGAACTGAAGAGTTTGATCCTGGCTCAGATTGAACGCTAGCGGGATGCCTTACACATGCAAGTCGAACGGCAGCATCAGAGAGCTTGCTCTCTGGATGGCGAGTGGCGAACGGGTGAGTAATGTATCGGAACGTGCCCAGTAGCGGGGGATAACTACGCGAAAGCGTAGCTAATACCGCATACGCCCTACGGGGGAAAGGGGGGGATCGTAAGACCTCTCACTATTGGAGCGGCCGATATCGGATTAGCTAGTTGGTGAGGTAACGGCTCACCAAGGCGACGATCCGTAGCTGGTTTGAGAGGACGACCAGCCACACTGGGACTGAGACACGGCCCAGACTCCTACGGGAGGCAGCAGTGGGGAATTTTGGACAATGGGGGCAACCCTGATCCAGCCATCCCGCGTGTGCGATGAAGGCCTTCGGGTTGTAAAGCACTTTTGTCAGGGAAGAAAAGTTCGAGGTTAATACCTTCGGACGCTGACGGTACCTGAAGAATAAGCACCGGCTAACTACGTGCCAGCAGCCGCGGTAATACGTAGGGTGCAAGCGTTAATCGGAATTACTGGGCGTAAAGCGTGCGCAGGCGGTTCGGAAAGAAAGATGTGAAATCCCAGGGCTCAACCTTGGAACGGCATTTTTAACTCCCGGACTAGAGTATGTCAGAGGGGGGTAGAATTCCACGTGTAGCAGTGAAATGCGTAGAGATGTGGAGGAATACCGATGGCGAAGGCAGCCCCCTGGGATAATACTGACGCTCATGCACGAAAGCGTGGGGAGCAAACAGGATTAGATACCCTGGTAGTCCACGCCCTAAACGATGTCAACTAGCTGTTGGGTTCTTCGGGACTTAGTAGCGCAGCTAACGCGTGAAGTTGACCGCCTGGGGAGTACGGTCGCAAGATTAAAACTCAAAGGAATTGACGGGGACCCGCACAAGCGGTGGATGATGTGGATTAATTCGATGCAACGCGAAAAACCTTACCTACCCTTGACATGTTCGGAAGGTCGAAGAGATTTGACTGTGCTCGCAAGAGAACCGGAACACAGGTGCTGCATGGCTGTCGTCAGCTCGTGTCGTGAGATGTTGGGTTAAGTCCCGCAACGAGCGCAACCCTTGTCATTAGTTGCTACGCAAGAGCACTCTAATGAGACTGCCGGTGATAAACCGGAGGAAGGTGGGGATGACGTCAAGTCCTCATGGCCCTTATGGGTAGGGCTTCACACGTCATACAATGGTCGGGACAGAGGGTTGCCAAGCCGCGAGGCGGAGCTAATCTCATAAACCCGATCGTAGTCCGGATTGCAGGCTGCAACTCGCCTGCATGAAGTCGGAATCGCTAGTAATCGCGGATCAGCATGTCGCGGTGAATACGTTCCCGGGTCTTGTACACACCGCCCGTCACACCATGGGAGTGGGTTTTACCAGAAGTAGTTAGTCTAACCGCAAGGAGGACGACTACCACGGTAGGATTCATGACTGGGGTGAAGTCGTAACAAGGTAGCTGTAGCGGAAGCTGCAGCTGGATCACCTCCTTTAAGAGCATGCTCTCGAAGCGGAAGCGTCCACGCTTATCGGTTGTTTATGACTATCATTAAACACGAAGCTAGAATGGGTCAGTAGCTCAGTCGGTTAGAGCACCGTCTTGATAAGGCGGGGGTCGCTGGTTCGATTCCAGCTTGACCCACCAAAGAGTTGGACTGAGGGTGTCGCCTTTATCGTCGCGAAAGCAAGGGTAGGGAGATTATCATCAGATGCAAGGAGTGGTAGACGCAAGCGATGACGTGTACAACGAGGTACACGACGAAGCGACGCAACAACCCAATCCGATGCATATTGGGGGATTAGCTTAGTTGGTAGAGCGCCTGCTTTGCAAGCAGGAGGTCATCGGTTCGATCCCGTTATCCTCCACCATGACAACTAGTGCCGTGGCAATGATAGAGAAAACAATCAACAGGTTTTAAAAAAGGTATTGTAGTGCTGAGCGATCAGTGCGATAATACACGGCTGTTCTTTAACAATTTGGAAGAAGCACAACAAGTAATTCAAATGCGTAATTTTATCTCTTTTCAGGAAGAGGTGAAATGACAAATTTATTTATGGGTTGTGATTGCATTATTATTTTTGAAGTTCTCAACGTATATCGAAAGATATGAATAAACATTGATGAACGGCATAAACACGCAAACTCAAGCATAGGGTGTATAGGAGGGCGAACCAGTCCGAGAAAAGGCCTATATATCCTGGTGATAGAGATATCACCGAAGATAAAGTTAGCTTAATCATAAAACGTTTATTTGCTTAACCATAAGCCGATAAAGTTATAGGATCAAGTAACTAAGTGCACATGGTGGATGCCTTGGCGATCACAGGCGAAGAAGGACGTTATAGCATGCGAAA
>NZ_LT628274.1:0-398871 GCF_900099475.1 Pelistega sp. MC2
TAACCGTTTTACGCTTGACGACCATAGCAAGGTGGTCCCACTCCTTCCCATCCCGAACAGGACAGTGAAACACCTTTGCGCCGATGATAGTGGGTGGACACCTGTGAAAGTAGGGCATCGTCAAGCTTCTTATTCGCTAAACCCTCTAGACCTCCCTCTAGAGGGTTTTTTACGTCTACCGACACCATAAACTAGCTCCCCCTCCATGTTTTAAACTGTAAGCGTCCGGTGAACACATGTATTCATTCCTGCTAAATTGCGCGACACTAAGGTTTTGTGTATGTTAGGAGAAATCAATGCCGTCTTTAATGCGTATCGAGACCGCCCAACGAGTGGGAATTCAAGAGCAAGCGTCGTAAGCGTCCGGTGAACACATGTATTCATTCCTGCTAAATTGCGCGACACTATGGTTTTGTGTATGTTAGGAGAAATCAATGCCGTCTTTAATGCGTATCGAGACCGCCCAACGAGTGGGAATTCAAGAGCAAGCGTCTAGCCTACTGGCACTAGATAAAATCATCCTGGTGAGTGAGGCGACAGATTTACGAGCGGGGATGGATACCTTGCGCACTAAGGCAATTCAGCGCTTTGGTCAGGTGGCACCTCACGAAGCCTATGTGTTTATGAATCGCACGCACACGCTTCTTAAATTACTCATGCACGATGCGATGGGGTCGTGGCTATGTGTTCGTCGACTACATGAAGGACGCTTTCACGGTGCAGGCTCACGGATGAATCCGGCACTGTCGGCAGAACAACTGCAGGCCTTAGCCTTGGGGCTGCCTTGGCATCGTTTAGGTGAAGCCGGTATCTATCGTTATTGTTAGTTTGATCGTGAGCTAAGTGGGGCGATCTTGTCAATTAGGTATTCTCGGTATCGCTTATTTTATCGGCATAAGGCATACTACGTCTTATGCCGAATTCTTTTGCTTTTCTTTCCTCTGATTTATCCCAGTTAACTGCTGAGCAGTTGCGCGAACTCGTGCTGCAACAACAAGCCTTAATTGCTCAACAAGACGCATTGATTGTAAAAAAAGCAGCACAGGTGGAAGAAAAGGATCTGGCCTATCGTCGTGTTCTGAGCGCTTACGAACAAGTGAAGATGGAGTTGGCGATCTTAAGACGCATCAACTTTGCTAAACGTAGCGAACAGCTCCCTGACCTACAAGCGAAACTTTTTGAAGATGACGCCCATGAGGATTTGGCTGAGCTAGAAACGATGTTAGACAACATCGGTCAGCAATTAACGTCCATGAGTGGTCAAGAGCACACACCTCGCACACCGTCTCGTATGCGTTTGCCGGCGGAATTGCCCTCGGTGGATATTCATTATACGTTGGAAAGCACGACCTGTGGTTGTGGTGCTGAGATGCGTCATCTTGGGGATGAGGTGAGTCAGAAACTGGATTATGTGCCCGGTACTTTTAGCGTGGAGAATCACATTCGTCCGAAATACGTGTGTGATTGTTGCAAGACCCTCAATCAAGCGCCGGTACCTCCTCACATCATTGATAAGGGGTTGGCAACGACCGGACTGCTGGCGACAGTACTGATCATGAAGTATGCTGACCATCTGCCGTTGCACCGTCAAGAAGCCATCTTTGAGCGCAGCGGTGTACGCATTGCCCGTTCTACGCTGGCGGATTGGGTAGGCACCTGTGGCGCACAGTTACAACCGCTCGTTGATGCTTTACGCCAAGAGGTGCTCTCGCATTCGGTATTGCATGCCGATGAGACCCCCATCACTTACATGCACCATAAAAAGGGCAAAACGCAACGTGGTTATTTCTGGGTCTATGCCCCGGGTGCTTATGAGCAGATGAAAGCGGTGATTTATGACTTTAAGCCAGGTCGCTCAGGCGCTCATGCCCGCGAATTCTTAGGCGATTGGCGCGGTAGTCTGATGTGTGATGATTACGCCGGTTATAAAGCCCTCTTTGCCGATGAGCAAGTGATTGAGGGGGGATGTTGGGCGCATGCGCGTCGCAAATTCCACGATATTTACCAAGCCAACGGCAGCTCAGTGGCTGAACAGGCCTTACAACAAATCCAACGACTTTATCACTACGAGGCCGAGGCCAGGAACTTAAGTCCACCGGAGCGATTAGCCCATCGACAACGCCACATGGAGCCGGCACTTAAGCAATTAGAAAGGTGGTTGCGTAGTCAGTTTGAGCTGGTGCCGCCGAACTCGGCGATCGCNGCTTAAAGGCTAAAGGAATTGTTTGCACAATTCTGTCGCAAGAATTGGCTCTTTGTAGGTTCAGAGAAAGCGGGTCGACGTGCGGCTGCGGTGATGTCGTTAATTCAATCGGCTAAGCTCAATGGCCATGACCCTTATGCTTACCTTAAGGATGTGTTGGAACGATTGCCGACACAGAAAGCGAAGGACATTGCTGAGCTTCTGCCTCATCGTTGGCAAGCGCCAAACGACACCAAGAATTAACACAATGCCCCGACAAAATCGGGGCATTGAACGTTTAAAAACGGAAGTCAATCGGAGTTCACCGGACGCTTACTTTAAACTCATCCTCATATCGCCCCCATATAACCATCTTGCGTGGTGTATGGTGACTTGTTTATGAGCCAGCGATTCTAACGCATCGCTCCACTACCTATAAGACAATTTTATGTTATGCCTCATTGGTTTAATACGTGCTGATAGTAGAAATTAGGTGTGCCTTGATTGCCTCACGGTATTAATGGTTGTATTTATTGTGTCTCAGTGTATGCTCAACGATTTGAGCAATTAGCAAGGTGCAATGAAATTAGTGAGTATATCTATGATAATCCAGCAATGGCAAGTGATAGCGAGTGAGATAAAGCTATCATTCGATTAGTCACCGAATTGATAGAAAGTCCATCCTCATTTAGCGAAGCACGAAAATTCAGGAACTAAAAAACTTAGGGTTAGAAGATAATTGGTTGGGCTAATCGTTTGATGTTGAAGTTGGGAGAAGAGGTATATCCAGAGAAATCTTCTTTTTAAAGCTTTGATGGGTCATTGTGCAATAACCAGTCTTTTAATGCATTGTTCATTTTTGTTTGCCAACCCTTTCCTAGCGTACGAAAAGCAGTAACCACATCCGTGTCAAAGCGGACTGTGAGTTGTTGCTTTTGTCCTGATCCGATAGGACGACCACGGACTCGAATACGATAAGGCTTTATTTGGCTTAAACGAGCGAGGTTTTCCTCTGTGGGGTGGAATGTGTCAGGGTCAGCCATCGCTGCAGCAGTAATGGCAGCGTCTTCTTCGTCGGTTGGACTAATATGATTAGGTTTAAGTGGTGGCATATTTTTTTTCCTCACGTTTATTGGCTTTTCGTAAACTAATAACTCGAAACTTATTTGCACGATGTGTATAGATAATGACATAGAGACGTTCTCGTATATATCCGATACATAGGTGTCGAATTTCAAAATAGTCCATACGTTTATCTGGCCAACAAAGTGCAGTTTCCCAATCAAAGTTCACTGCTTCTGTTAGATAAATACCGTGCTTTTCAAAATTTTGGATGTTTTTTTGATGGTCATATTCTATCTCGTCAAGTGTAATCATGATGACTATCTTAATTATTGTAGTTATAAAAAATAAATTCGTCAATGGTGAATTACTATCTTAGCGAGAAGAGAATGATGAGCATATAGGGGTAGGATGAAAGTATCCTAGGAGGAAGCTTAAAATTTACTGGAAATAATCAAGGCATTTAATATGTTTTATCGTTTAATATTTTACAGTGAATAATTAAACAAGTAGTATTAAATGCCTTTTCTCAATTAATGCTCTAAATCATTATCCAAAAAAACTTTCTTTTGACTATCCTCTGGCAGGATAAGGTTAAGTACTACGGCAGCAATACCCCCCATACAAATTGGGTTTTGGAATAAGATAGGTAGCTTTTCAAATACGGTTGGTTCAAAAGCAACACCTAAGCCTAATCCTACTGATGTGGCACAAATAATAGCCTCTCGACGATTTATGCCATGAGTCATAATAATACGTACACCAGCAATGGCAATAAGACCAAACATGAGTACCATTGCGCCACCCAGAACAGGGCTAGGGATAGTCGTAAATAAGCGTCCAATAATAGGGAATAGACCTAAAATAACGAGGATAGCAGCAATATATTTACCTACATGACGTGAAGCAACGCCAGTCATTTGAATAACACCATTGTTTTGTGCAAATGTTGTCAAGGGTAATGACCCCAATGCCGTGGCAATAACAGAGACGAGACCATCTGCCATTACACCACCACGTAAGCGAGCTGTATATTCTTCACCTTCGATAGGTTTATTTGAGACCATTGCGGTAGCGGTTAAGTCACCTACAGCTTCAAATACACTTAATAAGAAAATTGTACCTGCTAATAAAAAAGCATGCCAATCAAAGTTAAAACCGTATTTAAAAGGAATAGGGATAGTAATTAATGGTAAATTCTGTAAAGCACTGAAATCTACTATACCCATAAACAATGCCACGATATAACCAACGATGAGGCCGATAGCAATACCACCCATACGCCAGAATGGATTTTTAAAACAGTTAAATACTAAAACAATTAATAATACCAAGCTGGCTAGCCCTAGGTTTTGCCACGATCCAAAGCTACCGTTAGTTTTAGCTGCAAAGCCTCCTCCAAAATCAGTGATACCGACATGGATAAGGCTTAAACCAATCATCATCACAACTACACCAGATACTGTTGGTGTGATAACTCTTTTCAGATAGGGTAATAGCCAAGCTGCGCCAACGACTAGGAAAGCCCCCACAAAAGAGACGCCGAGTAGGGTAGAGATAACAGTGTCTTCTGTTAAACCCTGATTTTTCATCCCCAAACCAAGGGTAATCATGACGGTGACAAAAGAGAAGTTAACGGATTGGATAGAGAGCATACCAGAACCAATCATACCAAAACGATTAACTTGTAAAAAAGTGCCGACACCAGAGGCAACCATCGCCATAGAAACAAGATAGGCCGTGATTTCTGTCGAAAGCCCTAGGGCACCACCTACAATTAAGGCGGGTGTTACCATAGGAACAAAAATGGCTAGGAGGTGAGTCATTGCACTTAGCAATGCATTAAAGAAAGGGGGATTATCTTCGATTTGATAAACTAAATCGTTATTTGGTCTTTGAGAGGGATGCATTATTAGATGTCCAAAAAAAATAATGCACTATATTTTAACGTGGATTGATACTTATGGTAAATCTTTAAATGGAAACTTTTGCCTTTATAAAATAAAAACGGCTTATTAGCAACTCTTTTTAAATTGATGTGTGGGCTTACGGTGTATGAAACCCCAAGAATTGATTGATTATCATAATTATGAAAACTCACACCTGAAAAAATATGATATCCACCACTATCACATTTTTACGTTTAAACAACTAAAGTGGCACTGAATGAGGACTTAAGCATTGTTTTGATTTTTGACTTCGTCTAAATCAATAGAGTCAATTTCTCCCCAAAGTTTGCCCATATCATCAAAATGAACTTGTACATCAAACAACTCTAAATTATGGCTACTTAATTCCCCACCAAGTACAGGTGGTTCTTTAAAACTATACACGGTATTTTCTGGCATAGTCAAATGAATAACAGGTGCTAATAATTCGAGCGAAAAATAATCAATGACAAAATCTTTATCGTTTAATAGTTGACGGAAATTTTCAATTGAATCTGCGATGGATTCAAGTTCACCATCTAAGGTATCTAAAAAGAAAATCTCGCCACTTTGAGGCTCAATTAAAAAAGCATCGCCAAGTTTGGTTATCATGACGATTTCTAGTCTAGGCTCAAATAACCATGCCCATTCCTTTAATAAATCTTTGGCATTGAGATGATCAGTAGGAATAGTTAAATTTTGAATTTCCATGTAGGTTTTCTTAAATAGTTTAAAATTTTTGAAAAGCTTATCTCACTAAAGCTCTACTGTGCTTCGCATTAAATTCTTCGTCTGTACTAAAGAAATAACGAATAGCATCAATAAAACTAATAAGTATTACTAAGGGGGAGTAAATGATAGAGCCAATAATATACAAAATCCCTAGACCGTATTGTTGCATATAAAAACGATGACCACCTATCCAACCTAAGAAAATCGCTAATATAATTGCCATTTTGCGATTATTACCTGGTTTATTAAGGTCGTCAGAGTGATTTTTAAGTACCCAAATTGAGGCAAAAATAGTAATGATTAATGCCAAGATAATTTTGTAAGGGTTCTCTTGGATAAATCCTATGATAGTTTGATAGTATTCTCTCCAATGGGCAAAAATAATCACTGTCCATTCTTCAAGAAATTGAAGTAGACTCGCTAAAACCCCTTCACCAAACATCAATGCAAGAAGAACAGCGATAAAAATAACAATAGGTATAAAGATTTTTTGCATAATAAAAAATCCCTCAAAAATGAAAAAATAGTTCCAATATTGACTTATAAAGAACGATATCTAATAGACAATGCATAAAAGCCAACTATTGCTAATAATGTAACGGTTTAGTGTAAAAAAACAAGAGGGAATTATTAAAAGTTAACAGTTAATCGTTACAGCTTAGTAATTGTTAGGTTATTGAGAGTATTGTGTTTTGGGGGCTGGTTTTCATTATTAGTGAAAAGCTGAACATCAACAGGTGAACAAAGTTAAGGGATAGGCTTATACTGAGATATCCGCTTTAAACAAATTAACTAGACAGCGTGTTAACGTTACTACCTAACAGTTGTAATCTAGTAACGGTTAGGTAGCTTGTAAGACTAAGGATACTTTGGATAATGGATTAAGATGCAGATAAGCTAAATAATGCTTGTAATGGGTGTGATTTTCCATCAACCAATTCAGCTAATATTTCTGCTGATCCTGTCGCAAGCGTAAAACCTAATGCACCATGTCCCACATTAATAAATAAATTATTAAAAGGTGTTGTATCAATAATTGGTTTGCCTAATGGTGTTGCTGGGCGTAAACCAGCCCATTGAGTTGCTTTATCATAATCACCTGCAGCAGCAAATACGGCTTTGGCTTCATTAATTAATGCTTTGATACGTACAGGATCAATTTTATAATCTAAACCAACCAAATCAGCCATGCCTGCCAAACGTAGACGATTACCTAGACGTGCATAAACAACCTTACGCTCAAAATCAGTAATGCTGACTTTGGGCGCCATCTGATCATTTTCAATAGGTAAGGTTAAACTGTAGCCTTTAAGTGGTGCAACAGGAACAGATACATCAATCTGGCGTAGTAGGGATGTACTTTCAACACCTAAGCACACAATGATTTTGTCTGCAGTGATGGAGTTACCATCTTGTAAACGTATTTGTACTTGTGATGCATTAATCTTTTCAAGTTGCTTTACTTTATGGTTGAATAAAATCTTCACCCCTTGGCTTAACAAGTATTCTTTAAAGGCTAATGATACTTTATAGGCATCCGCTGCCTCTTCACTTTCGGTAAAAATACCACCAACGAGTTGGTCGGCTATAGGTGCTAAAGCAGGCTCTTTTTCAATACATTGTTGGCGTGATAATGCTTGTTGAGGCTGTCCACCTAATTTAGCCTGTACATCTAATTGACATACCGCACTTTGCATAGATTCTTCTGAACGATGGACGACTAATTTACCTGTACAACTGTAGTCTATCCCACTAAAGGTATCTTCAGCAAAAAGCTTGTGGTAGCAATCTCTACTTAAATAAGCCAATTTTAATAATTCTTGGGTTGTTTTCGCACTTGTTGTGGAATTACAGGCTTTAAGAAATTTTAGATTCCAACAAACCATGGCTGGATCTAGACTAGGCTTAAAACGTAAAGGAGAGTTGGGATCAAGAAGCCATTTCGGTACTTTACCCATAACACCAGGGCCTGCTAGAGGGGCGACATAACTATACGAAAGTTGTGCCCCATTGGCAAAGGTTGTACCATGACCCACTTCACTATTTTGTTCAATAATCGTTACTTCATAGCCTCGTTTAACAAGAGCATTGGCTGTACTTAAACCAATAATACCTGCACCAAGAATAACAGCTTTCATTTAAATACCTTCTTTACTTTGTAACCAATCAATTTCTGCTTGTGTAAAACCAGCTTTTTTCCGATCTCTTATATTAAAAGGGCCTTTGGGCTTATTAGTGCCATATTGTATTAATAAATTTGCATAACAATCAATAGGATCAAGTTGATGTAAATTACACATATATTGATACCAGCGATTGCCAATTTCTACATGACCAATTTCATCTCGTAGAATAATTTCTAATATTTCAACAGCTTTAGTATCGCCAATTTGTTTAAATTTTTCTTGCATCCCGGGATTAACATCAAGACCTCGAGCTTCTAATGTCCTAGGAACCAACCCGAGACGAGCTAATAAGTCATTAGACGTTTTTTCAGACATATCCCATAGCCCATTATGTGCACTAAAATCACCATAGTCAAAGCCAATTGATTGTAAATGCTCGCGAATGAGACCAAAGTGGTAACATTCCTCTTTGGCTACTCGTAACCAATCCAGATAAAATTGTTCTGGCATATTAGGAAAACGCCAAATAATATCTAGCGCTAAATTAATCGCATTAAATTCGATGTGAGCAATAGCATGGAGTAAAGATGCTCGCCCTTGTTGTGAACCGACTGAGCGAAAATTGACTGTTTTGGGATCTACGAGTTCTGGTTTGATAGGACGTCCTGGAAGAGGGCGAGATGGAATAAGGATTTGTGATGTATCAAGTACTTGTTGACTAACATTAATTGTATTAACAGTGTTGATTTTTTGATTGATATCAGTTTGTTCAAGGGCATACAGCACTTGCTCTCTTATATTCATACCTTAATTGAGAAATAGATTCTAAATAGCTATTGTACAAAAAATTAGGTATAAAATCAGGCTCTTTTACTGTTTTTGTTGGGGATTGATGAAGATTGAATAGTTTAGAAAAACAGCATAGGAAAAATAGTGAAATAATATTCTATGATAAAACTTTCCCATTATCTATTTTTCTGGGAACTATTCCTACTATAATAGTGCTTTGTTTTTTTAACTGAGCAAAGAATGGATTGGTCTCAAGAATTATCGTCGAGTTTTTTCTGGGTAGGCAAAGCCTTTTTAATTTCTACTGTCTTATTAGTGGTAGTTGGTTTTATTCTGATCAAGACAACCCGCTGGGCTTCCCAGTTTTGGTTTTTGGCAGGTCATTATTTCAATCCTAAAGAAAAGCCATTAACGATAATTACTTTTGCCATAATCTTATTATTAAGTTTGTTTGGTGTACGTATTAGTGTGCTGTTTTCCAATTGGTATAACACGATGTACACGGCATTGCAAAAGTTGGATGAGAATACTTTTTGGATTCAAATGATTGTGTTCTCAGTTCTAGCCGCTATTCATATTGTCAGGGCCTTATTATCTTATTATTTACAACAACGATTCACCATCAAGTGGCGAGAAACCTTAAATGAAGAAATGCTTTCACGGTGGATGGACAAAAAAAGCTATTATCGTTCTTACTATTTAGATACGCCTATTGATAACCCTGATCAACGAATCCAACAAGATGTGGTAAGTTTTGTGACCTTATCGTTAGATCTTACGTTAGGTGTTATTTCCTCTATGGTATCTGCTGTTGCTTTTACCATTATCTTGTGGGGGCTATCTGACGAGATGCAGATTCTTGGGGTAACCATTCCTCGAGGAATGGTATTTGCTTTATTTATTTACATCATTGTGGCTACTGTTTTAGCGTTTAAAATTGGTCGTCCTTTGATTCGTTTGAATTTCTTAGATGAGCGACTAAATGCGAACTATCGTTATTCACTTATCCGTGTGCGTGAATATGCGGAGAGTATTGCATTTTACGCTGGTGAAAAAATTGAGGGAAGTAAATTACGTCAACGGTTTGCTGAAGTGATTGAGAATGTTTGGGCGATTGTACATAGAAGCTTAAAATTTCAAGGATTTAACTTTTTTATCTCTCAGACAGCTGTTATTTTCCCGTTTATTATTCAAGCCCCACGTTTTTTTGCGGGTAAATTAGACTTAGGGGGGATGGTTCAAACGGCACAAGCTTTTGGTAATTTATCTGAGAATTTATCTTTCTTCCGTACGGCGTATGATAGCTTTGCGCAATATAAGGCTGTGCTAGATCGTTTAACAGGGTTTCATCATAATATTGATAGTGCAGATCAGTTGCCTACACCAAATGTACAGCAACAAGGTGAAAGAGTGGCATTAGAAAATGTGTCTATTTATACGCCTTTAGAAAGAGTACTTGTACAAGATTTATCGATTGAAGTGAATGACGGTGATGCCTTGTTAATTCAAGGACCGTCAGGATCTGGGAAAACAACTATCTTGCGTACTATTGCCGGGGTGTGGCCATATTGTAAGGGTAGCGTAATTCGTCCTTCTGATGGGGTGCTGTTTTTATCACAAAAACCTTATTTACCTGAAGGTAGCCTAATTGATACCTTATATTATCCAAATCCAGTCCCTGAAAATGCTCATGAGAAAGCACTAGAGGTATTACAAAAGGTTGCCTTACCTCATCTATCAAAACGTCTGGATGAGGAGCATAATTGGTCTCATACCTTATCGTTAGGAGAGCAGCAGCGTGTGGCGTTTGCCAGAATTCTATTGATTCAACCTAAAGTTGTTTTTATGGATGAAGCAACCTCGGCAATGGATGAGGGATTAGAATATGCAATGTATCATTTATTGCGCACAAATTTTCCAACATTAAAATTAGTTAGTGTGGGGCATAGAAGTACCTTACATGTTCACCACACTCACTTATTAACCTTGACAGGAGAAGGGGCATGGGAATACAAATTAATGAACAACCAGGCTACACATTAAAAGCAGGGGATTGGAATGATCTGGCTGCCGATGCATCATTGATTCGTTTTGAAGTATTTGTTCAAGAGCAGCAGGTACCACCTGAAGAAGAGCTCGATGAAATGGATAAATTATCCTACCATGCCATGGTGTACAATGAGCAACACGTCCCTGTGGCAACAGGACGCTTGTTACCTGATGGACATATTGGTCGAATGGCTGTTCGAAAGATGGCTCGTGGGACAGGTATCGGTGGAATTGTTTTAGCACACCTGATTGATACCGCTAGAACTCAAGGATATAAGGAAGTCGTTTTATCAGCACAAACCCATGCGATTGGTTTTTATGAAAAGTATGGGTTTCATGCAGAGGGTGATATTTATTTGGATGCTGGTATAGAGCACCGACTCATGCGATTAGTCTTTTAGTCTCGTACTATCCCCCATGAGTTACTAATATTCATGGGGGAATTTACTTTATGCCCACCAAGAGAGTGGGCTTTTATATTTGGCGACACCGACAATAAAGAAGAAAATCAGTAAAACAAAGCTTGTTCCAATCAATTTTCCACTAAGTGAATGTACTTTTTTCAGTGTAATATAGCCACACAAAATGTATAAACATAGCATGATAATTTTGACCAAAATAAAAGGATGATTAGGGCCAATAACCATTACCATGAGAATGGCGCAGGTCAAAAGCACAGTATCAATGATATGAGGAAGGTATTTTGCCCATGCCTGTTGAAGAATGGCTGGGTTAGAAACAGAAAAAAATATTCTGATTAATAACAATATGACACTGGTATAGGCACAGCTCATATGTATCATTTTGATGGTTAGGTAGTGTTCAGCCATTTGTTTTTGTCCTAAATTAAATGTTTTGTGTAAACAAACTTACTAAAACTAAATATTAGCGTATTATTTTAAATTTCGTTTAATAGCTTTACACTTTCTAGGTCTTTATAATGGATTTCAGCTTTTCTTGGGATATGTTATTGCTGTTTTTTGCAGCAGCTTGTTTGGCAGGTTTTATTGATTCAATCGCTGGAGGAGGGGGATTAATTGGCATTCCAGTATTACTTCTATCAGGCTTACCTCCAATTAATGCTCTTGCAACTAATAAAGTTCAGGGAATGGCGGGTTCATTTACAGCCTCAATGACGATGATTAGAAAAGGGGTCGTAAAGTTAGATAAAATTTGGTTTGCTGCCCTAATGTCTTTTATTGGCGCCACTATAGGAACAATCTGTGTGCATTTTATTAATGTATCGGTATTGGATATTCTAATTCCTATCGTATTGATTATGATTGGGCTTTATTTTTTATTAGTGCCAAGTGTGGGTGAAATAGAGAAAAAACCACGCATGGAAGAAAAATTATTTAATACCACTGTGGTACCGGGTATTGGTTTTTATGACGGTATTTTTGGTCCGGGAACAGGCTCTTTTTTTTCCTTATCTAATATCGCTTTACGCGGACAGCAAATTGTGACAGCAACAGGTAATGCCAAGGTATTTAATTTTGCAAGTAATATTGCGGCTGTATTAGTGTTTGTATTTAGTGGCAAAGTCGTCTGGCTAGTTGGTGCTGTGATGATTTGTGGGCAGATTTTAGGGGCATATCTTGGCTCATTGATGGTGATTAAAAATGGTTCCAAATTAATTCGCCCGCTTGTCGTAATCATGTGTTTTTTAATGGTTGCTCGTTATATGTACTCAAAATTTTGGCTCTAAGATAATATGTAAATCAGTCATGTCCGTCATCAATAAGTAAAATAGTTCATATATGGTTATGCCATAGGAACTATTTATAAATAAGGAGTATCTCTTGGTAACACATCCTACAACTGTTTCTTTAGAAATGGGTAATCAGTTTGATGCTGATGTGCCTAGTCGTGAGGATATTCTTGCCTTTATGCGAGAGCATCAAAAACAAATAGGCTTGGATGCTTTGTCTAGACATTTTAAATTAGTGAGAGAAACTGGCGTAAGAGGGTTAGAGAAACGCCTAGAAGCGATGCTTAGAGATGGTCAATTGATAGCGGTTAGACAAGGCTATAAAATTAATCAACATAATGATAATGTTGTGATTGGGCGAGTTCAAGGTCATAGAGATGGATTTGGCTTTTTAATCCCCGAGGATAATAATACTGAAGATATCTATCTATCTAATCGTGAAATGCTAAAAGTATTGCATGGCGACAAGGTAAGTGTCAAAGTTATTGGTGAGAATAAGGGTCGTTTAGAAGGGACTATTCTTGAAGTATTAGAGCGTGGTACCAGCAAATTAGTTGGACGTATTTTGTATGAGCAAGGGCAGTGGGTAGTTGTGCCTGAAGATCAACGGATTAAGCATGACATTATTATCCCTCCTGCAGATATCATGTCAGCGAATCCAGGCAATGTAGTGGTGATTGAAATTACTAATCAACCCACACGTTATAGCCAACCAACAGGGAAGGTCATAGAGGTTTTAGGCGAAATTGATGATCCGGGAATGGAGATAGAAATTGCCGTTAGAAAATTCGATGTGCCTGTTGATTTCTCAGCTGCTACACTTAAGCAAGTACAAGCTTTTCCTGAGAAAGTTATTGAATCGGATCTTGAAAATAGAATTGATTTAAGAGATATTCCTTTTATTACTATTGACGGAGAGGATGCAAGAGACTTTGATGATGCTGTATATGCAGAAGCGGTTAATTTAGGAACAGAAAAACGCAAACGAAAAGGTTGGCGGTTATTAGTTGCTATTGCAGATGTATCTCATTATGTGCAACCCAAAACAGCATTAGATGAAGACGCATTACAACGAGGTACATCAGTATATTTCCCTCGCCGAGTAATTCCTATGTTACCTGAAGCACTATCTAATGGATTATGCTCTTTAAATCCTGAGGTAGATAGGCTTGTATTAGTATGCGATATGGTGATTGCAGCGACAGGAGCTAAAGCAGGAGAAGTTCAAGCTTATCAGTTTTATGATGCGGTCATTCATTCTCATGCACGAACGACATATACACAAGTATGGGATAGTTTGCAGCAGCCGTTAGGCCCATCAGCTAAACAATTAGCTCATGTGGTTCCTCAAATTAATGATTTATATGAGCTTTATCATCTCTTATTTGATGCTCGTAAAAAACGAGGAGCAATGGAGTTTGAGACAGTAGAAACAAAGATCATTAGTAATGATATGGGTAAGATTGAGCAGATTGTGCCATTCATTAGAAATAATGCTCATCGATTGATTGAAGAATGTATGTTGGCAGCTAATACATGTGCAGCCGATTTTATTATTCGTAGTAAACGGCAAGGTCTTTTCCGTGTTCATGAAGGACCTACCGTTGAAAAATTAGCTAGCTTACGTAGTTTTCTGAAGAATCTTGGTTTGTTGTTAGGTGGTGGTGCAGACCCTCAAGGCAAAGACTATGCCACACTATTAGATAGCGCCAGAATACGTCCTGATTATCAAGTTGTCCAGACGATGGCTTTACGGTCAATGCAACAAGCTATTTATAGTCCTGATAACTCAGGGCACTTTGGTTTGGCCTATGAAGCCTATACACACTTTACCTCACCTATTCGCCGTTATCCTGATTTATTGGTGCATAGAGTTATCAAGAGTATCTTGAAACAAAAAAAATATATGCCAGAGGTTGATGGTGTCGAAAGAGTCAAAGGAGAGCCTATAGCCGAGCATGAGCATGCTGTATGGGATTATTTAGGCGTTAAATTGTCTGCCGCAGAACGACGTGCTGATGATGCGTCTAGAGATGTTGAATCATGGCTTAAATGCTGGTATATCAGAGAGAAAATTGGTGAGGTGTTTAGTGGCAAAGTGACAGGAGTGACTAGCTTTGGTTTATTTGTTACGCTAGATACCCTTTTTGTTGAAGGCTTAATCCATATTTCTGAATTGGGGGCGGATTATTTTGTTTTCTCAGAAACAACTAATGAGTTGTATGGAGAAAGGACTGGTAAGCGTTATCGTCTCGGAGATGCTGTACAAATTCAGGTAGCAAGAGTGGATCTTGAGGCTCGACGCATAGAGTTTATTCCTGTGCGTGGCTTGACTTTTGAGGGAGTGCAAAAAGAGTTAATGGGTGAAAGCAAACCTCAACGTAGAATTAAAAAAGCGGCCAAAGCAAAACCTGCTGAACTTAGAGGACTTACGGCGTCGCAACGTCGTTTAGCACTTAAAAAAGAGAGCAAGCAAGAAGAGAAGTTAAATCGTACTAATAGTTCCAAAAAAAGAGCCAAAAAAGTATCAAGAAAAAAAGCATCCAGTAAGTAGTCTTGTATATGTTTATTTAGCTTAAGAAGCTATTTAGCTTTTTAGACTATGGATAAAAGATAATTGGATGTGTAGGCTTTTATACTAGTCATTAGGACTTGATTTTTGTGGTTCTAAGTAGAAAAGTTGTTTGTCTAAATCTAAAAAAGATTTTTCAATAGTTTAAGGGGCTATTTAGCCCCTTATTTACTAGACTCTATATAATGAGAGGACATCGTTTATTTTAAAGTAAAGTAAGGTATTCAACGTGGCTACTTACCAAGTATTAGCAGGCTTTCATGCAGTGACGGCAAGACTTAGACATTCTCCTGATTCAATCAAAGAAATTTATATAGAAAATGCTCGTAAAGATAAGCGAATGCAAACGCTTATTGAACAAGCTGATCGCCAGCAGGTGAAAATTTATTTTGTGGATGTTCATCGTTTAGATGGTTTATCAAAAGGCATTCGTCATCAAGGTGTAGTAGCATTAGCTGAACAACGTCAATTGGCTGTTAATGTTGATGATGTTTTAGATGTAGTTGAAGGTCCTGTATTATTGCTTATCTTGGATTCTGTCACCGATCCACATAACCTAGGTGCTTGCTTACGTACAGCTGATGCTGCTGGTGTTCATGCGGTTATCGCGCCAAAGGATAAAGCGGTTGGTTTAAATGCTACTGTACAACGTGTGGCTTGTGGTGCGGCAGATACTGTTCCTTATCTAATGGTGACCAATTTAGCCCGTACTATGCGACAACTTAAAGAAAGAGATGTATGGCTAGTAGGAACAACCGATCAAGCCGATCATACTATTTATCAAGTGGATGCTAAACGTTCAATGGCATGGGTCATGGGTGCCGAGGGTGATGGTATGCGTCGATTAACGGCGGAGACATGTGATGAGTTGGTGAGAATCCCAATGGCAGGATCAGTAGAAAGTTTAAATGTTAGTGTGGCTAGTGCTGTTTGTTTATATGAAACAGCCAGACAACGATTAGCTTAGGAAGAAAAATGGATAAAAAAGGAATAACCACAACGATTGTGCATATGGATCGCCAAAAAGCGATTGAACATAATGCCGTTCACAAGCCCATTCATATTGCTTCACAATATGCGTTTAAAGACGTGAGAGACTTAATTGCTGTTTTTGGTAATACACCAGGCTATGCCTATTCTAGGCAAGGAACGCCAACGGTTAGCGCATTAGAACAAAAAATTACAGCCTTAGAAGACGGTGTAGGAAGTTTATGCTTTGCTTCTGGTATGGCGGCTATTGCGGCTGTCATGCTGACGTTACTAAAGGCAGGCGATCACTTTATCGCAAGTCATTATATTTTTGGGAATACCAAGAGTTTGTTTAATACGCTAGGAAACCTAGGGATTGAAATGACGGTGGTGGATACGACCAATATTGGAGAGGTTAAAGCGGCGATTAAGTCGAATACACGCTTATTATTTACAGAAAGCATTGCGAATCCAGTCACTCAGGTGAGTGATTTGAAAGCAATGGGTGATTTGTGTGAGTCAAAAGGTATTCTTTATTTTGTCGATACAACTATGGCAACGCCTTATTTGCTTAGAGGAAAAGATATTAAAGCATCATTAGTTATGCATTCTTTATCAAAAGCTCTTTGTGGCCATGCTAATGCACTGGGTGGTTCTATTACAGATACAGGGATGTTTAATTGGGATAATTATCCAAATATTTTAGAAATATATAAAAGCTATCCAGTGGCTAATAGAGGGCTTATTCAAATTAAGAAAAAAGCACTAAGGGATATGGGAGCAAGCCTATCCTCAGATGCAGCTAGTCGTATTGCCATTGGTTTGGAAACATTTGAGTTGCGTATACAAAAAATGAATGAGAATGCACTAAAACTAGCACAGTATATGCAACAAAGCCCATTATTTAGCGAGGTAAAATATCCGGGGCTAGATAGTCATCCTCAACATGAGTTAGCAAACCAATTATTCCAACAGAAGGGGTATGGAACACTTATAGCAGCTTCTTTACGTGAGGATATTGATCTAGTGGCTTTTTTAAACCATTTACAAGTGATTATTTTAGCCACACATTTAGGAGATAATCGAACACTTTGCTTACCTGTTGCACCAACCATTTATGCAGAAATGAGTGCTGAAGATCGTGCTGTCATGGGAATTTCAGATAATTTATTAAGAATTTCTGTGGGGATTGAAAACGTAGAAGACTTAATAGAGGATATAGAACAAGCCTATCAAAAAACTGTATAAAATCTTGATAAGAATCAATTGCTTGTGAGGTAAAACCTACAAATTGTGCTATATTCTATAAAGAATTGTTAAGTGCAAAACAATAATTTGATTTTTTTGCTCTGAAAAGCTTGACAGATAGAGTGATTCGGGCGATATTTATAGCGTAAAGTTATTTCATTAACATTATTAAGAATAGGGGATTCTGATGAATAAAACTGAATTAGTAGAAAGCATTGCTGGAAAAGCGGAGATTTCTAAAGCAGCTGCTGCTCGTGCATTAGATGCTACGATTGATACTATCAAAAATGCATTAAAAAAAGGTGATACAGTAACTTTAGTTGGCTTCGGTACTTTCCGTGTTGCTGTTCGTGAGGCTCGCAATGGTCGTAACCCACGTACTGGTGAAGTTATTAAAATCAAAAAGGCTAAAGTACCTAAATTTGTTCCAGGTAAAGCACTTAAAGATATCGTAAAATAAGTTTCTTTGCTTGTAGTAGTTTTCCTTTATAAAGCCTGTATTAAAGATAATACAGGCTTTTTTATGCTTAAAATATAGATAATGGTTCAAGATTAGACTTTATTAGCGAAGAGTACAGTAATAAAAAACGAGGGGATAGGTCTATTAACTTATTAAAAGGAATGTCTAAGGAATTGAATTGTATAAGGCCTATGTATTAGTTGGCTAGTCACATAAAAGTGAAGTTTAATATTATTAAGTGGTAATTTAACAACGTATATATTTTTTATTTAAAATATTTTAGTGAAAAACTTGCTACAAATAAATAGTATACGTATAATTTAACTCTTACAGCGAAACATAGATGGGCGCTTAGCTCAGTTGGTAGAGCGGCGCCCTTACAAGGCGTAGGTCACAGGTTCGACCCCTGTAGCGCCCACCATCCATGTTTTGTCATCTATTGATGGGCGCTTAGCTCAGTTGGTAGAGCGGCGCCCTTACAAGGCGTAGGTCACAGGTTCGACCCCTGTAGCGCCCACCATCAATAAATAGCAATTAACCTTTTACGCTTTTGTGTAAAAGGTTTTTTTGTATCTTGTGTCTTTGATCGGTTGAAAAATAGGCAATATAGTAGTCTAAGCTATGCTTATAGTGGGTTGGTCTTGGTGACAGACTATTTTCAATTACTTTATTTTTCACTGATATCCTACTCTTAACTAAGCAGATTATACCTAACTGCTTTGTACGGATATTATCTGTATCAAAATATATTTGTGTCTTGATAAGAAATAAAATTTAAACGCTTATCAGTTTGTGTCGCCAATGTGCTAACGCCTTAGATGTAATTGTTAATTAATCCAAATAATTGTTAATAATGCTTATCAATACTTTAAATATTAAGCAAAAAGGAGTAAAGTTCACTGCAACTTAGCTATTTAGCAAGTTGTTGTTTTCTTTATTTAATTGCTTCTGGTAAAGCAGGTTTCGATGCATCAGCAGGTTTTGCTAGCAATGGTTTTGGTGAGCATTCACCTGGTGGTTATTCATTAGTATCAGCATTTGTTATTGAAGTGGTCTTAACAGCTGTATTCTTATTTATCATTATGGGTGCGACTGATTCACGTGCACCAGCTGGTTTTGCGCCAATTGCCATTGGTTTAGGATTAACACTTATCCATTTAATTAGTATTCCTGTGACTAACACTTCGGTTAACCCAGCACGTAGTACTGGTGTGGCTTTATTCCAAGGTAGTTGGGCAATTGAACAATTATGGTTGTTCTGGCTTGCTCCTATTGTTGGTGGTATTATTGGTGCGCTATTATATCGTTGTGTATCATGCAATAAAAATGCGTAATAATTTATCTAATCCTTTGTTTTAGGTAGCTTTATTGTATAGAAGAAATGCCTTACTGATTTTGTCAGTAAGGCATTTTTTATGGAATGGTTAGAGAGGGGATATTTTATTAGGCAGATTTTAGAAGTTGTTTAAAGTCTTGATAACTGTAAATTGTATCTTTACGAATATAGTTTTTTACCTCTAGGGAATTAGGATTCTCAAGTAATTGATCTGGTGTTGACCATTGCAATAATTGTCCATTGGAGAGAATACCAATCTTATCGGCAAAGACTAATGCTTCTATTTGGTGATGAGTGACCAAGATAGCACTTAGTTTTTTTTCTTTTAGAATAGATTTAACATCTAATGCGAGTTTTTCGCGTGTATCTATATCTAGATTGGAAAAAGGTTCATCTAGCAGTAATAGTTTAGGTGATGGAGCTATAGCTCGTGCTAGTGCTACTCGTTGCTGTTGACCTCCCGATAACTGATGAGGGTATGCATTAGCATATTGAGTAAGGTTGATTAACTCAAGCATTTCATAGGTAATTCTTTGCGCCTCCGCTTTCGGAAATTTGTGTAAACCAAAACGAATATTTTTTTCAATGGTCAGATGTGGAAATAAGGCATAATCTTGAAACATCATACCAATATGACGATGTTCAGGTGGTAGCATGTTTGAGGGAGTGGACAATAGTTTATCCATCAATAGAATTTTTCCCTCATAAATTGGTTCAAATCCTGCGATGGATCTCAGTAAGGTGGTTTTTCCACAACCAGAAGCACCAATAAAAGAAGCAATTTCACCTGGTTCAATAGTTAAACTTAAATTATGAATAACTGTATTAAAAGAACTATTTTTTTTGTGCCCCAAAGTGATGGAGTCAAGAGTTAATAAAGGGTTCATGATTTTTAAAATAAAAAAATTATCAAGCCTGTGAATGTTGTGTTTTAGCGAGAATAATAACGGGTAAAATGCCTACAACTACAATTAGAAGTGCAGCAATAGCTCCATCTTCATATGTTCCACGAGCTGCTTCCGCATAAAGTAATGTAGATAATGTTTCAAAATTAAGTGGCCGCAATAGTAAAGTAGCGGATAATTCTTTCATGGCATCAACAAAGACCAGAAGAGAGGAAACACCTATAGCCGATTTTAGTAAGGGGAGGTGAATATATCCAAAAATTTGATAAGAATTATAACCAAGAGTTGATGCTGCATTATCAAGGGATAGAGGAATTCGTGCATAGCCAGACTCTATGGAACCAATAGAAATGGCTAAAAAACGAATACAATACGCAATGACTAAACCTGCGATACTTCCCATGATATAAAGCTGAGATGGTACGTAAAAGAAGATATTTAGTATCCAATCAATAAAGTTATCCATTATAACAAATGGACTTAATAAGCCAATGGCTAAAATTGTTCCGGGTATAGCATAGCCAAAGCTATTAATTTTGCTCAGCGAGTAGTGTTGATTGCGAGAGTTCATTCGTTGGACCCAAACAATAAAGATACCAAGTAGTACGGTAAATAGAGTGGCTATGCTAGCAAGCAGGACGGTATTAAATGTACTTGATAATAGATTTGCAGATAATTGCTTAAATCCTTGCCAGCGTTTCGTGGTTTCACTCAATAAATATAAGACTGGTAATAGAAAGCCACATACAACAGGAATCCAGCAAAGAATCATTAAAATAACCGCTTTATAACCAGTAATTTTTTGAGGTGAAATCGGTTTAAGTTTTTGAGTGTTGGCATAACGATGATGAAGTCTGCTATATTTTTCAATATATAACAACAAACTTACAATGAGTAGCATGATAATAGCAATTTGTGCAGCACCTGTTAGGTTAGATCGGGTGACCCATTCATTATAGATAGCGACTGTTAATGTACGTACACCAAGAAATTCAGAAGCTCCTATATCATTTAGTGTTTCCATTAAGGCTAAACTAATGCCTACAGCAAGGGCAGGGCGAGCCATGGGAATGATAATGTAATAAAAAGCTTCTCTATGTGAATATCCTAATGTTCTTGCTGCCTCTATCAGATTCATTGGTTGACTAATGAACATGATACGAGTGCTTAAATATACGTAAGGATAAAGTGCTAAACCCATGATAAAAATAGCACCCCATATTCCTCGTATATCAGGTAAACGAAATTCTCTAGGTGAGGAAATATTTAGAATATCTCTGATGGTTGTTTGAATCGGACCAAGTGGGTGTAATAAATCTAAATAGGCAAATGCCATAATATAGGTCGGAATAGCAAGTGGGAGTAATAATGCCCAGAGTAATATTTTTTTTGAGGGGAAATCATAAGCAGAGGTTATCCATGCACTGCCTGCTCCAAGTAGGCTAACGATGATTGCTACGCCTACCAGTAGCTGTAATGTATTGAGCGAAACTTCAGGAATGACGTAATGTAATAGATTGTCCCAATGTGCCAAATTGCCTGTTAGTGCAATGGTAAGCAAAGATAAAACAGGAGCAATAACACATAGAGCTACTATATATGAAAGAACTTTGCGAGGACTCAATGTATTTAATAATTTACGGCCCATATTTTTGAGCATTTTTAGTTTAAAAAATAAAGACACAACCTGTTATTTTAATAGCTAATAACAAGTTGTGTCCTTAAAGAAAGGGAAATAATTAATTGTCAAAGCCAACTTTATCCACTAATTCACTGGCCTTTTTACGATAGTGAGATATTTCACTCATTGGCAATTCATCAGGAATAAAGTTGCCTAATGATGCGATAATAGGGTCAGGGGTAACATTTTTACGTACAGGATATTCAAAATTTATTTTTGCATATTCACTTTGCGCCTTTTCCCCGACTAAATATTCCATTAATTTAATGGCATTTTCTTTATTTGGTGCATGTTTTGCAACAACAGCGCCTGAGATATTCGCATGAGTACCAGCATTTTGGCCGTTATTGAATGTAGGACGAATAACCTTAATTGCATCTGCCCATTTACGCTGTTCGACATTTTTACCTGTGGCAGTTTTCATTTTGCCTACATAATAGGCATTACCAATACCAATTTCACAAATACCAGCTAAAATATCTCTAGCAACATCACGGTCACCGCCAGTTGCTTTACGTGCTAAATTAGCTTTAACTCCTTTGAGCCACTCCTCTGTTTTTACCTCACCATGATGAGCAATCATCGCTGCAATAAGACTAGTGTTGTAAGGATGTTGGCCAGATCGAATGCATACTTTACCTTTCCATTTAGGGTCAGCTAATTCCTCATAAGTGAAAGAGTTTATGTTTAAATCTTTATGCACATATAGTACACGATCTCTTAGAGAGAGGGTGAACCACTCATTTTTGCTATCGCGATATTGTGCAGGAATAGTTTCTGTTAATATTTTTGAGTCAATGGCCTGTGCCAATCCTTTTTCAGAAAGTTCTGTTAATTTACCGATATCCACCATCATGAGCACATCAGCAGGAGATTTATTGCCTTCCGTTTGAACACGTTCAGCTAATCCATCTTTAACAAAAACCGTATTTACTTTGATACCAGTATCTTTTGTGAACTCATCCAGAAGAGGTTGTAATAAGCCAGGCTCTCTAGTGGTATAAATGTTTACTTCATTTGTGTTTGCAAGGGTAGTACATGTCAAACTTAAAGAACAAATAACCATTATTGATTTTAAAATCGTATTTAATCGCATCAAAAATCCTTATAGAAATAAAAATTATTCTCATTATAATACTCAATAATAATTTTTTGTGGAAATTAATGATGGATTAAAAATAAATTGTATTGGAAAATCTGGGTAGCATCAGAAATGATCAATAGCTAGGTATAGTTGGATCAATAATCTGTGACCATGCGTGAATACCTCCTTGGAGGTTATATATGTCGTCATAACCAATATGATTTAAATATAAACCAACTTGCATACTTCGCATACCATGATGGCAATAAATCACAATAGGGTGGTTGTCATCAAGCTCCTGGTGACGCATGGGAATTTCATCCATAGGAATATGCTTATTAACACCAGGGATATGGTTAAAGGCTATTTCTTCATTAGTTCGTACATCAAGTAAGGTAAAAGGTTTTTCACTTATTAGCCATTCTTTTAAGGTATGAACGGTGATAGTTGAGACTGTTTGCATATTGTTGCTTTGGAGGGAGGATCTAAATAATAAATGAGGAAATATTGATAGCGATAATGTGATGATAAAAAATTAAGAAAACCACTTCTTTAAACTAAACTGACTCAACTGATGAGGTACAGTTCATTGTTAAGAAGTGGTTTGTTGAGAACTATTTTTTAAATTCGATGTGTAGTCCTCAAGCCTCTGGTTTATCGTCCTGCTTTTGTACCAATACGCATGCGTAGTGCATTTAGTTTGATAAAACCACCAGCATCAGCTTGGTTGTATGCACCACCATCATCGTCAAACGTAGCAATTGTTTTATCAAATAGGCTATCTTTTGAGTCACGAGAAACAGTGTATACATTACCTTTATAAAGTTTTAAACGCACAAAGCCATTCACGAATTGTTGAGTATGGTCAATCAATACTTGTAAAGCTTTTCGTTCTGGAGACCACCAGTAGCCATTATAGACAAGCGATGCATAACGAGGCATTAAGTCATCTTTTAGGTGAGCCACTTCACGATCTAGTGTGATAGACTCAATAGCACGATGACCTTTTAGCATAATTGTACCGCCAGGGGTTTCATAGCAACCACGTGACTTCATGCCAACATAACGGTTTTCTACTAGGTCTAAACGGCCAATACCATGTTTGCCACCAAGTTCATTTAGTTTAGTTAATACTTGAGCTGGACTTAACTTGATGCCGTTGATAGCAACAATATCACCACGTTCGTATTCTAAGTCAATGTATTCTGGCGTGTCAGGTGCTTTTTCTGGTGACACAGTCCAGCGCCACATGCTTTCTTCGGCTTCTGCCTTTGGATCTTCTAGGTGTCTACCTTCGTAGCTAATATGCAGAAGGTTTGCGTCCATTGAATAAGGAGCCCCCCCTTGTTTATGTTTCATATCGACTTCAATACCTGCTTTTTCTGCATAAGCAAGTAACTTCTCACGAGAGAGTAAATCCCATTCACGCCATGGAGCGATAATACGAATAGTTGGGTTTAATGTATAGTAGCCCAATTCGAAGCGAACTTGGTCATTGCCTTTACCTGTCGCACCATGTGAAACGGCATCTGCATTTACTTGTTTAGCAATTTCAATCTGACGCTTAGCAATAAGAGGACGAGCAATTGATGTACCTAATAAATATTCGCCTTCATAAATCGCATTGGCACGGAACATAGGGAAGACAAAATCACGTACAAATTCTTCGCGTAAGTCATCAATAAAAATATTTTCTGGTTTAATACCAAATTTAAGTGCTTTGGTACGTGCTGGTTCTAATTCTTCACCCTGACCAATATCTGCTGTAAACGTAATTACTTCACATTGGTACGTATCTTGTAACCATTTTAGAATGACTGATGTATCTAGACCACCAGAATAAGCAAGTACAACTTTTTTAATATCGCTCATATCTATTTTCTCTCATCAAGGAGTTATTAATCAAATTATTTTACGCTTTAGTAACAAAAAAAACATTAAAAACTCGGTGTTTCTTTTTTGCCCAATAACAAAAATTCCATTAAGGCTTTTTGTACATGTAAACGGTTTTCTGCTTCATCCCAAACCACACTTTGTGGGCCATCAATCACTTCAGCACTGACTTCTTCTCCACGATGAGCGGGTAAACAATGCATAAATAAAGCATCAGGATTGGCTAGAGACATCATCTCTTGATCAACCATCCAGTTAGCAAAGGCTTGACGACGTTTTTCATTTTCTTGCTCATAACCCATACTAGTCCATACGTCTGTGGTAATGAGGTCGGCATTGGTTGCTGCTTGCATCGGATCATCAAACTCTTGGAAATGTTTAGGGTTAATAGAAGCAATACGCTCTTTGTCTAGCTGATAGCCTTTAGGTGCAGAAATATGCAATTTAAAGTCTAATAGCTGTGCTGCTTGTAGCCAGGTATAAGCCATATTGTTGGCGTCGCCAATCCATGCGACTGTTTTGCCTTGAATTGAACCTCGATGCTCAATGTAAGTCAATAAGTCAGCTAGAATTTGGCATGGGTGATATTCGTTTGTTAGCCCATTAATAACAGGTACACGAGAGTGGGCGGCAAAACGCTCCAAGCGTGATTGCTCAAAGGTTCTGATCATTACAATATCAACCATACGTGTGACGACACGGGCCGTATCTTCAATCGGTTCAGAACGGCCTAGTTGGCTATCATTAGAGGTTAGGTTAATGACTAAACCTCCCATTTGATACATGCCAGCCTCAAAAGATACTCGAGTTCTTGTGCTAGCTTTTTCAAAAATCATGGCTAAGGTTCGGTCATGTAAAGGCATATGTGGCTCATAGCGTTTGAATTTTTGCTTAATGTAGTGAGCACGTGTTAATACATAAAGTATTTCAGCAGCAGAAAAATCAGTTAATTGTAAAAAATGGCGCATAGGAGCACTGGTGGTTTGAAGTGACATAGCAATAAAAGTAAAAAGTAAGAATTTGAAAGCGTAAATATTAATAATAAACAATTATGCCAAATTTTGTCGAAATTCTTGTGTAAATAGAATAAAATAACATGTCTATTGATGCAGAGTAGAAGAAGTGCAACAATTAATCATTATTGGTCTGACCAAAAAAGGTCAAAAATTTCGCCCCAGTGACTGGGCAGAGCGTTTGGCAGGTGTAATGGCACAATTTCGTCCGCCAGGATTGCAGCAAAGCCATATTGCTTATTCACCTTATGTTATTCCCAGTGATTTTAATGGGAATAAATGTTTGATAGTTGACGAACGTCTTCGTCAATTAGAGCCTAGAGCGTGGAAGTTCGTTAATGATTTTGCTGTAGATAATGACCTTACTATTGAGTTAAAAGGTGAGCCTGAGTTTGATTAAAGGTTCATTCTTTTTATGTTAAATTTAGAGAGCTCTTAAGTATTTACTTAAGGGCTTTTTTAATGACGTTAAAAGAATAAAAGGGAGAAATAATTTTTTCAGAAAATCGCTGATATAGAGAGAAGAAATAAGGCGAACTGGAAGCGCATAAAGATAGAGAATGCTAAAAATAAAGCAAGGGTAAAAGAGGGGGAGTGATTATATTGAGAGAAAGTCGTATGATTCAGACCTCAAAAAATCAAGAAAGAAAAAAGACGCCATGTCAAAATAGCGTCTTTTTTATGCTGAACCCTAGCGTAGATAATTATTTATAGAGGACTTATCTGCGCACAACTTAATATGTGAGCAATGAGAATTAAGCTAGGGCTTTAATAGCTGCAGCCAAACGGCTTTTATGACGAGCAGCTTTGTTTTTGTGAATGATTTTCTTGTCAGCAACGCGATCAATTACGCTAGTTGCACGAGAGAAAACTTCATTCGCTTTAGCTTGGTCACCAGCTTCGATAGCTTGGCGAACGCGCTTAATTGATGTACGTAATAAAGAACGTAAGCTAGAGTTGTGTTTGTTTTGTGCTACAGCTTGGCGAGCACGTTTACGAGCTTGGGCAGTATTGGCCATATGTGTATCTTCTATTAAGTTAATTCAGCAAAGCTAGTATTCTAACAGTAAGTATTTAATAACGCAAGGATTTTGCACTTTTGTTGTCTAAAAACCTAAGTTTAGGAGTAAAAACTGTGATTTTTTAATCTTCTTTTACGGAGACATCTATTATTTTTATAATGGATTGCCGAAGGAGTGATGAATGGATATAAATATAATTGTGACGTTAATAATAACATTCTTGGCTGTTATATTGTTTGCGACAGAAAAAATCCGTATGGATGCTGTAGCCATAATAGTATTGGCTTTATTAGTTATAACTAATCAGATCTCAGTTGATGAAGCTATTTCAGGATTCAGTAACTCAGCTACTATTACCGTGGCAGCTATGTTTGTATTGGCGACAGGCTTGCAAAATAGTGGCGCATTGGATGGTATTGGTGCTTTATTAGGCAAAGCCAAATCAGCAAAGGTTTTTTTATTGATTTTGCTTATAGTTACTTCTGTTATATCTCCTTTTGTGAATAACACAGCTGTAGTTGCTGTATTTATCCCAATAGTCATTTCTGCTTGTCAGCAAATCAAATTATCGCCATCAAAAGCGTTGATTCCTCTATCATTTGTGTCACAAATGGCAGGAGTATCAACTCTCATAGGAACATCGACAAACTTATTAGTGAATTCTATTGCGATTCAGCAAGGTCACAAAGGGTTTGGGATGTTTGATTTCACACCAATGGGAGTAATTTTTTTAGTAGTTGGTGGAATTTATTTACTCTTTATCAGCAAATGGTTACTGCCTGATACACATGCGAAAATTGAAGATGAGTTGGGATTTGGAAAGTATGTTGTAGAGCTAAAAATACTTGCATCATCACCACTGATTAATAAATTAGCGGGTGATGAAAAATTGAATGAAAATTTTAATGTTTATCTTCTTGGTTTATTGCGTAATGGTGAGAAGCTATCCACACCGTCTCATCAAGAATTACAAGAGAATGATATTTTATTGGTGCGAGGAGAGGTTGAAGATATTTTAAAATTGGTCGCTAAATATGAATTAGCACATAGCTCAGAGTATCAAGACTTGAATAGTCAAGATAAACAAAATCAATTACGAATAGCAGAAGTGATGATTGCGCCTAATTCAAAATGGATTGGTACTAATGCATCTTTATTGATGCGTTTATGGAATAAAGATTGTCGAGTATGGGGGATTCAGCGACGAGGAAATGTGGTTAGAGATCGTTTGCGTGATATTTCTTTAAGAGTAGGTGATATTTTATTATTAACGCTGCCTGAAATCGATATTAGCGATTTGAGACAGGATAATCACTTTATTTTGCTGTCAGAGGGTAGTGTTCGGCAGGGTAAAAATTGGCGAGCTAAGTTTGCTTTATTTGTGATGGGGGCAGTAATTTTATTGGCGGCTTTGAATATAGTACCTATTGTGATTACTTCGCTAATAGGTGCTGTAGCGATGGTAATGGTTGGCTGTTTATCGGCTGAAGACGCTTATGATAGTATTGATTGGCGTATTATTATTGTGTTAGCAGGATTACTACCTTTGGGGCAAGCGATGGCAAATAGCGGGGCAGCACAGTTTATTGTCGATAATACCTTGGGGAATGTGCAAGGGTTTGGGCCTGTGGTAGTGTTAATTATTCTCTATTTAATGACGATGATTTTAACTGAGTTTATGAGTAATGCGGGAACAGCTGTTCTATTAACACCAATTGCCGTTTCCACTGCCAAGGTATTAGGAGTGGATGCTAGCCCCTTTATTGTTGCAGTGGCATTTGCAGCGGCTACTAGTTTTATGACCCCTGTAGGTTATCAAACCAATACTATGGTCTATGGTGCGGGAGGATATCGATTTGTTGATTTCTTAAAAGTGGGGTTGCCACTGAATCTGATTTACCTAGTCTTAGGCGCTATATTGATTCCTATATTTTGGCCATTTAGCCCATCACCATAGGTAAAGAATAGATGCCATAACCTGCAAATTTGTCAAGTTATGGCATTTTTCAGTGGGTAAGCTTTTAAGAAGCTTGCTAGCAAATAACTAATCGTTAAACAAAGTCTCTAGTTTTTGCTTGATTTTATCAGTGTCCTCACCATTAGAACTCAGTAAACGTGCCTTGCCATCACGATCAAAGATATAAATGCCTTGAGCGTGCATCACCTCATAATTATTGGAATCATCCCCAGGTTTAGGCTTACCAATTTGGTAGGCAACACGATATCGTTTAGCAATATCAGCAATTTCTTTTTCAGTGCCTGTCAAACCTATAGCACCGTTATTAAATGCATCCACATAGGCCTGTAGTACTTTTGGTGTATCACGATGAGGATCAACACTGATAAATACAATTTGCATTGCTTCCATTTGCTCTTTGCTTAGTGAGTTTCTAAGCTCACTCAATTCAGCCATAGTCGTAGGGCAAATATCAGGGCAAGATGCATAACCAAAAAAAACGAGAACTACTTTACCTTGTAAGTTTTTTTCGGTGAAATGGTCATTATCAATTTTTTTGAGATCAAATTTTAGATCAGGTAAGTTTCCCTTAATATCATAAATAGTAGTTTCAGCTAATACGGCTGTGTTTAAAAACAAACTCGCTGATAAAGAGAGAGCTGTAAAAATTGTTTTGATTTTAAACATTTTAATCCTCAATTAATATCATAAGGTTAAATATTCTCTAGCATGCCATTATGACGCAATAATGCCTCTGGTTGAGGATCTCTACCTCTGTAAGCTTTAAAGAATTCCGCTGCAGGCATAGAACCTCCTACCGCTAGAATTTTGTCTTTGAATTGACGTCCAATATCAGGATTGACAGTACTACCTTGTGGAGTGCGGTTTTCTTCGAATAGGCTATAGGCATCAGCTGATAAAACCTCAGCCCATTTATAGCTATAATAACCAGCCCCATAGCCTCCAGCAAATAAATGAGAGAAGTTATGAGGAAATCTATTCCATGTGGGAGGAATAATAACAGCTACTTCTTGGCGTACTTGATTTAAGATATCTAGTACATCTTGGATGGTTAGTTTCTCTGTTTTTTGGTGGATAAGCATATCAAAAAGAGCAAATTCGATTTGTCGAACAGTTTGCATACCACTTTGGAAATTTTTGGCAGCTAGCATTTTTGCAAACAAATCATGAGGTAGTTTTTGGTTGGTTTCCCAATGACGAGTCATTGGCTCCATTACTTCCCATTCCCATACAAAGTTTTCCATAAACTGAGAAGGGAGTTCGATAGCATCCCATTCCACGCTAGAGAAAGGAGAAGCGGCAGGCTCTTTAACCTTGGATAATAACGCATGTAGTGCATGCCCACTTTCATGGAATAGGGTGATTAGGTCATCTGGAGATAAAAGAGCAGGTTTATTTGCTGTTGGTGGTGTGAAGTTGCATGTTAAATAGACCACGGGGGTAATAGTAGTGTCATTGTACACATGACGACTTCTTTCAGAGCCAACCCATGCGCCACTTTGCTTGCCTACACGGGCATAAAGATCGAAATAAATGTATCCAATGGTTTGGTTATTGTCTTGTACGGCAAAAGCCTTGACATCAGGATGCCATGTTGAAATAGCAATAGGAGCAAAATCAACTTGGTAAAGCGTTTTAACAATAGCAAAAAAGCCTTTTAATACAGTATCCTCAGGGAGATATTGTTTGATTTCTTCATCAGAATAGGCGTATTTTTGTTGTCTTAGCTGCTCGGACACATAGGCATAGTCCCATGGATTTAATGAGTCAATGGCTAATTTTTCTTTAGCAAAGGCTTTGAGTGTATCTATATCTTTTAAGGCATAAGGTTTGGCTCGACTGGCTAAATCACGTAAGAAGCTGATAACTTGTTCTGCTGTGTTAGCCATACGTGTTTCCAACTGCATATCGGCAAAATTTTTGAACCCGAGCAAGTGTGATTCTTCTTGGCGTAAACTTAATAATTGTTCAATATTGTCAGAGTTATCAAAACGGGTATCACCTTGGTCAGAGGCAATAGTGCTATAACCACGGTACATAATTTCACGTAGCTTGCCATTTTGTGCATATTGCATAACAGGAAGATAAGACGGCATCTTTAGGGTAAATTTATAGCCATCTTTGCCCTCGGCTTTAGCCGCCTCAGCGGCAGCAACTAAGGTATCTTCAGGAATGCCAGCTAGCTCATCTTTAGAAAGTACATAGTGTGCCCAATTATCAACTGCATCTAAAGAGTTTTCGCTAAATTTTTGTGATGTATTAGCAAGTTGCTCGCTAATTTGTGCATAACGTTCCTTATCACTTCCTTCAAGCTCTACACCACTTAATTTAAAATCTCGAAGAGCAAGTGTAATCACGCGTTGTTGGCTGAGACTTAATGTGTCAAACTCTGCTGAATCATGTAAGGCTTTATAGTGGTGATAAAGGTCTTTGTTTAAGCCTATCCATGTTGAATATTCAGTGATAATTGGTAAGATCTCATTATAGGCGGCTCTTAATTCAGGCGTATTTACCACTGAATTAAGATGATTTACGACATTCCATGCGCGCCATAATCGTGAAGAATTTACGGCTAGAAACTCTACAAAACTGTCCCATGTCAATGGGGCAGGTTTTGCAGCGATTTCTTCAATAAGCGCTTTGTTCTCAGTTAATAACTGTTTTATGGCGGGGACGATATGCTCGGTTTTTATTGAGGAATAATCGATAAATTCTGTGACTGGAACGAGTAATGGATTATTGCTTGTCATTGTATTCTTGCCTGAATTGATAAGTTTTATTGTCGTGTACTAATTGTGCTTTAGCCCTAGAGTTAAAATTAACTTGATTATGAATCAACGAATGCTTCTAAAGTGGAGAAGGGCTTATTGCTAAAGCTAAAGGGTGGTTTCTTCTAGAAGAAAATAAACCACCGTTATGACACTATAAGATAGGGGTGTTAGGCTGTTTTTAAAGAGCGCTCTGCTGATTCAATTGTATTAACCAGCAACATGACGATTGTCATAGGTCCTACGCCCCCAGGAACCGGTGTGATGGCACTTGCCACTTCTGATGCAGATGAGAACTCTACATCGCCTTTTAATTTACCATCTGCCATACGATTAATTCCTACGTCAATGACAACAGCGCCCGGTTTAATCATATCGCCGGTAATCATTTCTGCTCGACCAGTGGCTACCACAAGAATATCAGCACGTTTTGTATGTGCAGCTAGATCTCTGGTTTTTGAATTGCAAATAGTGACGGTTGCGCCTTCTTTTTGCAGCAATAGAGCCATAGGCTTACCAACAATATTACTAGCACCTACAATAACAGCCTCAGCGCCACGTAGATTTACTTTTTGTGCTTCAAGCATTTTCATCACACCATATGGCGTGCAAGGAATAAAGCGTGGGTTGCCTGTCATCAAGGCACCAGCATTGCTCACATGGAAACCGTCAACATCTTTTTCGGGTGCAATAGTATCGATGACTGTATTGGTATCAATATGTTTAGGTAGTGGTAGTTGCACTAAAATACCATGTAAATCTTTCTGTTGGTTGAGTTTGCGAATTTCAGTTAGCAATTGTTCTTGCGTAATTTCAGCAGGAAAACGCAACACCTCACTTTTCAACCCCAAGCTAGTGAAGGTATTGTGTTTACTATTCACATAAACTGCTGATGCAGGGTCATCTCCTACTAAAATGACAGTGAGAGCAGGGGTAATGTGGTTTGCTTTTAGGTGTTGGATTCTTTCACTTAAATTTTGTTTAATTGAATTGGCAAGTGCTTTACCATCAATGATAGCTGCTGACATAATAATCCTTTAAAAATACTATTGATTATTAGAGGCGTGCAGAGCCACTTTCATCAGGTCAGCCACAGTAGATACTTGTAGCTTTTCCATGACGTTTGCTCGATGCGCTTCTACTGTTTTGATACTGATGTTCAAATCATCAGCAATTTGTTTGTTTAAACGACCAGCTACAATTCTACCAAGGACTTGTTGCTCTCTAGAAGTTAAGCGGTTGAGTAATTCCTCATTAGCACGTTGGCTTTGAGCAACAGATGCACGTTCAATAGCCTCACGTGTTAAGTTAGAAATTACTTCTTGGATATCGGCTAGATTGAAAGGTTTTTCGATAAAATCTACAGCACCTTTTTTCATGGTGTTTACAACCATTGGTACATTGCCGTGACCCGTGATGAATACAATAGGAATATTGGCTTTACGAGCATTGAGTTCTTCTTGTAATTGTAATCCTGTCATCCCTGGCATACGGACATCGGTAATAAGAATACTAACGATAGTTGGATCATATTTTTCGAGGAATTCTTCACCACTAGCAAACGTTAGCACTTCATGTCCATTGGTTTCTAATAGGAAACGTAAGGAGTCTCTTACGGCATCATCGTCATCTACAATATAAATAGTGCTACTGCTATTTGTCATTATTGATTTCCTCTACTGTGGTTAATTTATCTTTGCTATCTGTATAAGCAAAGGGTATTTTAAACGTAAATATAGTACCACCTTCTGGGTTAGAAGTTGCCCATAATTGACCATTATGAGATTCAATAATGGTTCGGCAAATATTTAATCCCATGCCCAAACCTTCTGTTTTGGTACTAAAAAAGGGTTCAAAAAGTCTATCTGGTTCTTTGAGCCCATGCCCACGATCCACAACGGATACTTCAGCGTGCCGATCGACTTTTTTTACAAAAACCTTGATAGCGGGTTCTTCGCTCTGTTGCATGGCCTCTAGACCATTTTTAATCAGATTGAGTAAGACTTGCTCGATAAGAATAGGATCCGCAAATACATCGGGGAGATTTTCTTCAATATGACAGTCAATTTGCTTACCATATTTACGGGCATCTAATTCTGCTAAGTCTAAGGTATTTGATAGAATGCGATTAATAGAGACTTTTTGTCTGCGTGGATCACTGCGTTTGACAAAAGCCTTAATACGACTAATAATTTTGCCAGCACGTTCAGCTTGTGAGGCTGATTTTTCTAGCGCAGTAATTAGCATTGGGTTATCAGTTTGACCTGCTTTCAATAGGCCAATGGCTGCCGTATTGTAGTTAACAATAGCCGTTAATGGTTGGTTTAACTCATGTGCTAACGTAGAGGCCATTTCCCCCATTGTTGTTAAACGACTCGTAATTTGAATTTTTTCTTGTTGAGTTCTTGATTCTTCTTCAAATTTTAATCTTTCGGTAATGTCCCGGGCAACTTGTAGTCTAACTTTTCGTCCATCAGTCCAACTTAGCGTGCGATGATGGACTTCAAACCAAATATTAACTAGAGGGATAAAGTATTGGTTTACTCCATCAATATTTTCTTTGCTTTGTTTTAGGAGTTCTTGGTGTCCATAGGGTTGGGAACCAAATAAACGGCGATAGGTACGATTAGCAAAAAGAATTTCAATTCCATTAGGCGTATCGGCAGCGACTGAAATAGCATCATCTAAACTTTCTAATACGGTCATAAAGCGTTCGTGTGCGGCGGAAAGTGCTTCACGTACACGTTTAGGTTCAGTAATGTCTGTCATAGAGGTCATCCAACCTATTTGATGACCGTCAGGATTACGCATGGGAGAAACATACATACGAGCAGTAAAGTGTGTTCCATCACGGCGTTGGACTTCAAGCTCTAGACCAGAACTTGGCGTTTTGCCGGTTAATACTAGTTCCATGGTGCGCATATGTTCTTGGTGTTTACCGGGAATCCAATAAGGATATGGCTGAGTAGACCCTACCAAGCTAGTTTCATCCCAACCAATGAGGCGACAAAAAGCCGGATTGACATAGATGATGCGTCCTTGCATATCAATCACTCGCATCCCTGTGGACATGGAGTTTTCCATCGCTCGTCGGAAAATAGTTTCAGTTTCAAGCGCTTGTTCAGTATTCGCACGTTGACTGTTAAATCGCCACATCAGGAATAAACTGAAAATAATTAGAACAGATAAGGCAATAATAATGAGGTTTAATAGTCGTTGCAATCCTTCGTTATTATCGACAAAATAGGGTAATAGATTAGTCTGAATTTTTTGTAGACTAAAAAATGCAATCATGACGACTGTATATAGCAAAATCACGAAAACTGGTGCAATCCAATAAAAACGTCGAGGCTTTGTTGCATAGTTCAGCGACTTACTGATTAAGTTCTTGTGGTTGTGGTCATTCATAATGTTTTTTTAATCTTTCCTAGATTTTCTAATTGTACAAAAACACGTATCGTCATTGTGTGCTTTTGCGAAATTAATATATTGCTAGTTATATAAAGCATCAATGAGGTATAAGTTTCTCATAATATGGTAATCAATCTCATTATATAAAAAAAAGAAGTATTTAATCTTAATTAGCGTCATAAAAGTATGGCATAATCGGGTGAATAAGTTGAGTTTCCTATGAGAAAGGCGTTAAGGCTTTTTCTTTGGGGGTGACTTGTAAACAAAAAAACGATTTTAATAGGAGCAATGCATGGCTACGAATGAAAAAACACAAGACGTAGATGCCGTAGAAACCAAAGAATGGTTAGAAGCTTTAGAAGCGATTCTTGATAGAGAAGGTCCGGAGAGAGCACACTTTATTATTGAGCAATTAACAGATCTTGCTCGTCGTTCTGGCTCAAATATTCCTTATTCTCCAAATACGGCTTATGTTAATACAATTCCGCCAGGTCTGGAGCCACCTAATCCAGGTAACTTAGAGCTAGAAGCTCGCATTCGAGCTTATGTTCGCTGGAATGCGATGGCGATGGTTGTTCGTGCAAACCGTATTGATTCTGATGACGGTGGTAGCCTAGGGGGTCACATTGCTTCTTTTGCTTCGTTAGCTACTATGATTGGTTGCGGTCAGCATCACTTCTGGCATGCAGAGACAGAGGATCATGGTGGTGATTTAGTCTATTTCCAAGGCCATTCATCACCAGGTGTTTATGCGCGTGCCTTTTTAGAAGGACGTATTTCAGAAGAGCAATTAGATAATTTCCGTCAAGAAGTTGACGGTAAAGGTCTACCTTCTTATCCGCATCCAAAATTATTGCCAGATTTTTGGCAATTTCCGACAGTATCAATGGGTTTAGGCCCAATGATGGCAATTTATCAAGCACGTTTCCTTAAATATTTACATGCACGTGGTATTGCGGATACTTCAAAACGTAAAGTATGGTGCTTCTGCGGTGATGGTGAGATGGATGAACCAGAATCTTTAGGTGCAATCAGTTTAGCGGCACGTGAGAAATTAGATAATCTAATTTTCGTGATTAACTGTAACTTGCAACGTCTAGATGGTCCAGTTCGTGGTAACGGTAAAATTATCCAAGAATTAGAGGGTGATTTCCGTGGTAGTGGTTGGAATGTTATTAAGCTTATCTGGGGTAGTTATTGGGATCCACTGTTAGCACGTGATAAATCTGGTGCTTTACGTAAAATTATGGAAGAGACCGTTGACGGTGAGTACCAAGCCTATAAAGCGAATAACGGTGCTTTTGTGCGTGAGCATTTCTTTGGTAAAGATCCACGTACATTAGAAATGGTTAGCCGAATGAGCGATGAAGAAATTTGGCGTTTAAATCGTGGTGGTCATGACCCTAATAAGGTGTATGCGGCGTTTGATGCGGCAATGAAAACCGAAGGGCAACCAACAGTAATTCTTGCTAAAACAATTAAAGGATACGGTTTAGGTCAAGTCGCTCAAGGTAAGAACCCTGCACACCAACAGAAAAAGCTAGATGATGAAGCCGTTCGCGAATTCCGTGACCGTTTCAATATTCCTATTCCAGACGACAAAATTAGTGAAATCCCATATTTCAAACCATCAGAAGATTCTGCTGAGATGAAGTATTTACGTGAACACCGTGAAAAATTAGGTGGTTACTATCCTCGTCGTCGTGAGCGTGCTGAAGAGAAATTCAAAGTACCGAACTTAGATGTGTTTAAGGCAATTTTAGAGCCAACGACAGAGGGTCGTAGTATTTCAACAACGCAAGCATTTGTGCGTTTCTTAAATCAATTGTTGCGTGATAAAGACTTAGGTGAACGTGTTGTACCTATCCTATCTGATGAGTCTCGCACTTTCGGTATGGAAGGTTTATTCCGTCAAATCGGTATTTATGCACCAGAAGGTCAAAAATATGTGCCTGTAGATAAAAATCAGGTGATGTATTACCGAGAAACAGCCAACGGACAATTGCTACAAGAAGGGATTAATGAAGCAGGGGCATTGTGTTCATGGATTGCAGCGGCGACATCGTACTCGACCAACAACCGCATTATGATCCCATTCTTTATTTATTATTCAATGTTTGGTTTCCAACGTATTGGTGATTTTGCTTGGGCGGCAGGTGATATGCAAGCACGAGGCTTCCTATTAGGCGGTACGGCTGGTAGAACAACATTGAATGGTGAAGGTCTACAGCATGAAGATGGTCATAGTCATATGCTTTCTTCTACAATTCCAAATTGTGTTTCTTATGACCCTACTTATGCACATGAGGTTGCTGTGATTATGCAACACGGTTTAAAACGTATGGTTGAAGATCAAGAAAATGTTTTCTACTACATCACATTGATGAACGAAAACTACGCTCATCCTGGTCTTAAAGAGGGTGATGAAGAAGCCATTATTAAAGGTATGTATAAACTTAAAGAGGGTGCGGTAGGTGACTTACGTGTCCAATTATTAGGTTCAGGCACCATCTTACGTGAAGTAGAAGAAGCTCAACTCATGTTAGAGAAAGACTGGGGTGTAGCTGCTGATGTTTGGTCTTGCCCAAGCTTTACAGAGCTACGTCGTGACGGTTTGGATTGTAATCGTGAAAACTTATTGAATCCAACTGCTACACCAAAAGTTCCTTTTGTCACTACACAGTTGCAAAATACTCAAGGTCCCGTGATTGCATCATCTGACTACATGAAGATCTTTGCTGATCAAATTCGTGAGTTTATCCCTGCTGGCCGTACATATCGAGTATTAGGTACAGACGGCTTTGGTCGTTCAGATTTCCGTTTCAAATTACGTAATCACTTTGAAGTGGATCGTTATTTTGTGGTTATTGCTGCCTTAAAAGCATTGGCTGATGAAGGTAAACTACCTGCTGAAAAAGTGCAAGAAGCGATTGCTAAATATGGCATTAATGTCAATAAAGCTAATCCACATCACGCGTAAATTTAATTGAATTTGGGCAAAGTGAAGCAAGTTTCTTTGCCCTCACCAAAAGGAATATGAGAATGAGTCAATTAGTACAAGTCAAGGTACCTGATATAGGTGATTTTGATGAAGTTGAAGTCATTGAGCTGTTAGTCAAGGTAGGGGATACTATTGCTACTGAGCAAAGTTTGATTACTGTAGAATCTGATAAAGCATCTATGGAAATTCCTAGCGATACAGCTGGTGTTGTTAAATCCATTGCCGTCAATGTTGGTGCTAAAGTTAAGCAAGGTAGCGTTATTCTTGAGGTGGAAGCAAATGATAATGTCTCCACCACAGAAACAAAAGCAGAAAACCCAGCGACACCTGCAGTACAGGAAAAAGTAGCTGAGCCAGTTATCGCTACTGCATCTGCACCTGAGAAAGCCTCTGTAGCAGGTGGTTTAGTAGATGTAGTAGTTCCAGATATTGGCGACTTTGATGAGGTAGATGTCATAGAAGTGATGGTTGCCGTTGGTGATGATATCAAAGAAGAACAAAGCTTGATTACTGTAGAGTCAGATAAAGCTTCAATGGAAATACCTTCAAGTCATGCAGGTAAAATTGTTGAATTGAAGGTGAAAGTAGGTGATAAAGTTAAGAAAGGAACTTTAATTGCTAAGGTTGAATCAACTCAAGCTAGCCCTGTAGTGAACACGGCTAATGTGGCGCCTACAGAGCCAACACCAATAGAGTCTAGCCCTAAAGTTGCTTCAGCACCGGTTCAAGCATCAGCTGAGCCTCCGCGTCAATCACCAACAGCGTCTTATGCATTGAGTGGTACAGAATATAGAAACTTACCTCATGCCTCTCCTTCTGTTCGTCAATTTGCACGTGAGTTAGGCGTTGATTTAACACAGGTTAAAGGTACTGGGCGTAAAGATAGAATTACGGCAGATGATGTACGTGCCTTTGTTAAAGCGGCATTATCTGTCGCACCTAATAATAATGTGAATGCTGGAAGTAGTACTGTCGGTGGTGGTTTATCTGTCTTGGATTGGCCTAAAGTTGATTTCACTAAATTTGGTCCAATTCAAACTAAACCTCTTTCTCGGATTAAGAAAATTTCTGGTGCTAATTTACATCGTAACTGGGTCATGATTCCTCATGTGACTAATAACGATGAAGCAGACATTACTGACTTAGAAGCTTTCCGCGTACAATTGAATAAAGAGTATGAAAAGGCTGGTGTGAAATTCACTATGCTAGCTTTCTTGATTAAAGCTGTTGTTCAATGTCTGAAAAAATTCCCTGAATTTAATGCCTCTTTAGATGGCGATAATCTTGTTTTAAAAGAGTACTACCATATTGGCTTTGCTGCAGATACACCGAATGGTTTGGTGGTTCCTGTGATTAGAGATGCAGATAAAAAATCAGTTTCAGATATTGCTAAGGAAACAGCCGAGTTGGCTAAATTAGCACGCGAAGGCAAATTATCACCAGCACAAATGCAAGGAGGATGTTTCTCTATTTCATCATTAGGTGGTATTGGCGGTACTCATTTTACACCAATTATCAATGCGCCTGAGGTTGCTATTCTTGGCGTGAGTCGTTCATATCAAAAACCAGTATGGGACGGTGAAGCATTTGTACCACGCTTAACAATGCCATTGTCATTGTCATATGATCATCGAGTCATTGATGGTGCAGCTGCCGCTCGTTTTAATGTTTACTTGTCTCAATTATTAAGCGACTTCCGTCGTGCATTAGTGTAAGAGGGGTAGCTAATATGAGTACAGAAATTAAAGTGCCAGATATTGGCGATTTTGATGAGGTTGAGGTCATTGAGATTCTGGTTAACGTGGGTGATACCATCAAACCAGAGCAAAGCTTGATTACTGTTGAATCCGATAAAGCATCGATGGAAATCCCTGCTGATGTTGGTGGTGTTGTCAAGGCTATTAATGTGAAGCTAGGTGATAAAGTGAAGCAGGGCAGTGTTGTACTTACTGTAGAGGCAGATTCTGCTACAGCTCAACAGGCACCAGCCCCAAAGACAGAAACATCAGTAGCTAAGACTGATGTTAGCCCCCAAAAAACAACTGAACAAGCCGTTGTTGCACCTACAGGAGTGAAGTCTCATGCAGGTGATGATGCCTATGATGTGGTGGTGCTAGGAGCAGGTCCTGGTGGCTACTCTGCGGCGTTTAGAGCGGCAGACTTGGGTTTAAAAGTAGCCTTAATTGAGCGCTACTCGACCCTGGGTGGAGTATGCTTAAATGTAGGTTGTATTCCATCTAAAGCGTTGTTACACAATGTCGCTGTCTTGGAAGAGGCTAAACATTTAGCTGCAAATGGTATTAGTTTTGCTGAGCCTACTGTTGATTTAGATAAACTGCGTGCTTATAAAGATAATGTAGTAGCCAAATTAACAGGTGGTCTAAGTGGTATGGCTAAAGCACGTAAAGTCACGATTATTACGGGCACAGCACAATTTAAAGATGATCACCATTTTGTCGTAGAACTTACTGCAGGCGGTACACAGGAAGTTGCTTTTAAAAATGCTATTATTGCTGCGGGTAGTCAATCGGTGAAATTGCCTTTTTTACCAGAGGATGATCGTATTATTGATTCAACTGGTGCATTGGCTCTCAAATCTATTCCACAAAAAATGCTTATCATTGGCGGTGGTATTATTGGTTTAGAGATGGGTACAGTCTATTCTGCATTAGGAGCGAGATTAGATGTTGTGGAAATGATGGATGGTTTAATGCAAGGCGCTGACCGCGATTTGGTTAAAGTCTGGCAGAAAAAGAATGAACATCGTTTTGATAATATTATGATCAAAACCAAAACTGTTGGTGCAGAGGCTAAGAGTGATGGTATTTATGTGACGTTTGAAGGGGAAGGTGCTCCTAAAGAACCACAACGTTATGATTTAGTCTTACAAGCTGTGGGACGCTCTCCAAATGGTAAAAAAATTGCTGCTGACAAGGCTGGCGTTATTGTGAATGAACGAGGTTTTATTCCTGTGGATGCGCAGATGCGCACAAATGTGCCTCATATTTTTGCCATAGGTGATATCGTTGGACAACCAATGCTAGCTCATAAAGCTGTACATGAGGCTCATGTAGCGGCAGAGGTTATTGCAGGACAAAAAACAGTATTTGATGCTCGTGTAATTCCGGGCGTTGCATTTACTGATCCGGAAGTGGCTTGGGTTGGACTAACTGAAGATCAAGCGAAAGCACAAGGCATTAAAATTGAGAAAGGGGTATTCCCATGGGCTGCCTCAGGTCGTGCTATTGCCAATGGTCGTGACGAAGGCTTTACTAAGCTTATTTTTGATGCGGAAACTCATCGCTTACTTGGTGGTGCGATTGTGGGCACGCATGCGGGTGATTTGATTAGTGAAATTTGCTTGGCGGTAGAAATGGGGGCAGATGCTACGGATATTGGCAAAACGATCCACCCACATCCTACGCTAGGAGAGTCAGTCGGTATGGCAGCAGAAGTAGCTCATGGTAGTTGTACTGACTTACCCCCGCAGAAAAAACGTTAAGCGTTAATTCGTTGAGTGGTAGTAAAAAAGGCTCTGGTTAGATGACTAGAGCCTTTTGAGTATTCAGAGTGAACATAATTTTGAGCCAGTTGCTGTTATCCTATTTAACGCTGACATTTTTTACAAAAAAATGTCCCTCTTTGCCCAATAGTCGTTTTTTGAATAGGTGTTTGACAAATTTTGCAGGGTTGACCATCACGACCATAGACAAAATATGTTTGCTGGAAATAACCACTTTTTCCGTCACTATCAACAAAATCTTTGAGAGTACTTCCTCCTAGTGCAATGGATTTCTCCAATACATCTTTAACACACTCTACCAGGCGAACACACTCTTTTTTGGTTAGACGGTTAGCCGGGCGAGTGGGGCGAACTTTGGCATGAAATAGGCTTTCATTCGTGTAGATATTACCCACACCAACGACAACAGAATTGTCCATTAAGGCTGTTTTAATTGGTCGTTTTTGGGTTTTTAAGCAGTCATAAAGATAATCACCATTAAAGTCATCGCTAAGTGGCTCTGGTCCTAGTTGACTAAGTAATGTATGCTGTTGATTTAAATCATTCCATAAAATGGCACCAAATCGTCTAGGATCGTGGTAGCGAAGAGCAGTACCGTCCTCAAAAATAATATCTACATGGTCATGTTTTGATGCAGATGGTATAGGGGAGTGAAAAATGCGTAAACTCCCCGACATACCTAGATGGATAATTAGGTCACCTGTATTGAAATGGATTAACAAGTATTTTGCTCGTCGTGTACAGCCTAGTACTTTATTTTGACATAATAAGTCATTAAGATTATCGGGAATCAGCCAGCGAAGTCTAGGCTGTCGGATAATAGTTGATGATATTTTTTTGTTGAGGATGTAAGGGGTAATTCCACGTAGGGTGGTTTCCACTTCAGGTAATTCGGGCATCTGTTAAACCAATATTTTATTCACGTTTAGTATAGGGTTGAAATAAGTTTTTTTCTTAGTGTAAGTTTAATACTTATATTTGGATTAAACTAAAGTTGGTTTATGTCTCAATAGATTTTATAGGATATATTATGAATAATGGCTCAACAACTACAAATTTAAGTTTTGTAACGCGTTTTTTCCACTGGTTAATTGCTTTAGCCATGATTGGTATGTTGATATTCGGTTTCTTACTAGATGATTTTAAGGAATATAGTGGTTTACATAAATCTATTGGTGCAATTATCTTTGTCGTAGCTACCTGTAGAATATTATGGCGTATTAAAGAAGGATGGCCTACTCCTGTGAATATGGGAGTGCCGCAGTGGAATCTAACCCTTGCAAAAGTTACCCATTGGATACTGATATTGCTCACTGTCTTATTACCTTTAAGTGGTATGTGTATGTCAGTGGCTGCGGGTCGTGGTTTAAATGTGTTTGGTGCTGAAATTTTTGCTTCTAATATAGTAGACGGTAAGGCGGTAGCATTGAATCCCTCGTTAGCAGGTTTTGCTCATGATATGCATGAAACGTTGCCAGTAGTGTTAATTATTATGTTGGTATTGCATATTGTTGGAGCCCTTTATCATCACGTCGTTTTAAAAGACCGTACATTATCTAGAATGATGGGTCACTAAAATGATTTAATACTCAATTCCATGGTAAGGCTGTGTTAAAATGTAGACTTTTCTGCATTACACAGCCTATATTTATTATGTCTGTTCCAACACTACATAGTTCTTTACAAGAGTGGCTTACTTATTTAGAAACTCTTCATCCCAAAACAATTGATTTAGGTCTAGAGAGAATACGTCCAGTAGCGGACAAGCTGGGGTTAAATCAATGGCATGGTAAAAAAATCATTGTTGCAGGTACAAATGGCAAAGGTTCAACTTGTGCTATGTTAGAGGCGATTTATTTATCTGCGGGTTATAAAGCAGGTATGTATACTTCGCCACATTTGATTAAGTTTAATGAACGTATTCGTATTAATGGTGAGTATGCTTCAGATGAGGCAATTATTGCAAAATTTGCTGAAATTGAAGTTGCACGAGGGGATATCACATTAAGTTATTTTGAATATACAACACTGGCAGCATTCTTACTTTTTAAAGAAGCAGAATTAGATATATCTATTCTTGAAGTGGGTTTAGGTGGGCGTCTTGATGTGGTTAATTTGATTGATGCTGACTGTGCGATTGTGACTAGTGTGGATATTGATCACACCGAATATTTGGGGAATACGAGAGAAGCTATAGGTTGGGAAAAAGCTCATGTCTTTAGAACTGGCAAACCCGCTATTTGTAGTGATCCAGAGCCTCCTGAAAGTTTACTTAATTATGCTAAAGAAATCGGTGCTGATTTATGGCTGTTTGGTCGTGATTTTAATTATGATGGGGATAAACAGCAGTGGGCATTTGCTGGTAGAGGTGGTAGGAAAAGTGCTCTTGCATATCCTGCGCTAAGAGGAGCAAATCAGTTGCTTAATGCATCGGCGGCTTTGGCGGCAATTGAAGCACTTAAGCCGCATTTAGCGGTTCCAATTCAAGCAATACGAGAAGGGTTGTTACTTGTAACTTGGCCTGGTAGATTCCAAATTTTACCAGGTCAACCAACAACGATTCTAGATGTTGCTCATAATCCTCATGCGGCAGCAGTATTAGCACATAACCTATATAGTATGTCTTATTTTCCTTATACCTATGCAGTTTTAGGTATGCTGAAAGACAAAGATGCTGTAGAAGTTATTCAAAAATTTAAAGGCATTGTTGATTATTGGTATGTTACCGACTTGCCAGGTCCTAGAGGAAGAAAAGGGCAGGAATTAGCCGACATCATCAATACAAACCTACCTAAAGATAGCCAAGGTTTACCGACAGTAGAAGTATGTGCTTCTCCAGAAGAGGCTTATCAAAAGGTCAAAGAAAAAGCAAAAAACAATGACAGAATTGTTGTATTTGGTTCTTTTTTAACCGTTTCTGCTGTATTGGACTATATCAATCAGACAAACAACTCATCACTTTAATCAATTAAAGGATTGAAATGGGATTATTTAATAAAAACTCATCACGTACACACATGACTCAACGCAGACCGATTCCACGCTCTGCGCAAGCTGAACATCAAGATAGTGATTTACGATATAAAGCAAAAAGTAAGCTTATTGGTGCCGTAGTTTTAGCTATTTTAGGCGTTATTTTGTTACCGTTTATTTTTTCAAATGACAAACCAATCTCTACAGTGATACAGGAAGGTCAAGCACCTTTGGTAGCACCTAGTGGGGATAATAAAAATGGTTCAACGGGAGCTATTTCTATTTCTACAGCACCTGGTGTAGCATCGGGTCAAAATGTTAATGAAGGTACTGTACAAACAACACCAGCTGAATCGACAACAGCTAATACAAACACAGGAGCAACTGGCACAGAAGAAATTCCTCAAAGCGTTGCAAATGCTGTTGGCACAGGAATACCATCAACTAAAGGTAACTCTTCTACATCAGTACCTTCAACGTCAGTAGCACAAGATACATCTAATCAGCTATCTAACACGACGGGAAATAGCAAAACTGAAGTGGAAGTATCACCAAAATCAGTAGCGCAACAGATGTCAGATAATCAAGTTTCAGTAACTAAAAATACTGAACCAACACAACCAAATAAAGTAGCGAAAAAACCTGAAAATAAAGTTGCTGATAATAAACCAACAGATAAACCTAAAGCAGCTCCCAAAATGGGCAATACGGTTGATAATGTTAAACGTACAGATGATGGTAGCGCTGCGTTAGCATTGCTAGAAGGACGTAAACCAACTGCAGAGAAAACGACAAGTGCAAGTTTCTCTAAAGCACAATCAGCAGCTAAAGAAACGACAGCCAATACTCGTTTAAATGTTCAAGTTGGGGCATTTTCTTCAATTGATGAAGCTAGAGCACAACGTGATCGCTTAAGTAGCGCAGGTGTGTCTAATGCTTTTGTGCAAAGTGCCGTAGTTAATGGTAAACAGACTTATCGTTTACGAGTAGGACCTTTTACCAGTCAAGAATCCGCTCAAGCTGCCTTAACTCGTTTACGTGGATTAGGTCATAGTGGTTTTATTACAGGTAATTAAGCGTGACAGAGTTTGACTATGTAGTATTGGCTGTGTTGGCTTGTTCTGGGCTATTAGGCTTTATGCGAGGGTTTTTGAAAGAAGCCTTTTCGTTAATTGCTTATGTTGCTGCTGGATATGCTGCCATGATGTGGGGACCAAGGGCTATCCCATGGTTTCAGAGTTTATTTGATAATCATTATGTCAGTACGGCAATAGCTTATGCAGTTGTATTTATAGGTGTACTATTATTGGTGGGTTTGCTTAATATTACATTAAGCTCAATGATTTCATACGCTGGTTTAGGTCCAGCAGATAATGGTCTAGGGTTAATTTTTGGCCTTGCTAGAGGTGTTATTATTATTTTAGTGGTGGCTATTTTACTCGGCTATACTGATTTGCCTCAATCAACTTGGTGGCAAAATGCAAAATTTTCAGGAATTGTTGTTGATGCGATTAATCATTTAAAGACATATGTTCCTGCTGAATTCTCAACATATTTACCGTATTAATTTTTAAAGGGTTTCAACGCTATGTGTGGCATTGTGGGTATTTCAGGATTATCACCTGTTAATCAATCAGTTTATGACGCCTTACTTTTATTGCAGCACCGTGGTCAAGATGCTGCAGGTATAGCAACGTCAAAAGATAACCATTTTAGTATGTTCAAAGCACATGGTCTGGTACGTGATGTATTTAGAACCAGAAATATGCGTTCCTTACCAGGTAATACTGGAATTGGGCAAGTTAGATACCCAACAGCAGGGTCTAGTGATAGTATTGATGAGGCACAACCATTTTATGTGAATGCCCCGTTTGGTATTACATTTGCTCATAACGGTAACCTAACTAATCCTGATGAATTACGTGAGCAATTATTCAATATTGATAAAAGACATATCAATACTAATTCTGATTCTGAAGTATTGCTAAATATTTTTGCTCATGAACTACAACTTGCCAGTGATAAGCAACTTAACGATCATGAAATGATATTTACAGCGATTAAGGCATTGCACAAACGTGTACGCGGTGCTTATGCGGTAGTGGCTGAAATTACTGGCTTTGGCATGGTAGGCTTTAGAGATGTTAATGGTATTAGACCCTTGTGTTTGGGACAGTTGAAAACAGAAGCAGGGACTGAATATATGCTAGCTTCTGAGTCAGTAGCTCTTGAGGGGTTAGGCTTTGAATTAGTCCGTGATATTGCACCTGGTGAGGCGGTATTTATTGATGAGCAAAAAAATGTTTTTTCAGAACAATGCTCTGATATTTCAAAATTGAATCCTTGTATTTTTGAATATGTATATTTTGCACGCCCTGACTCAACGATTGATGGGGTGAATGTCTACAATGCACGTCTTAAAATGGGGCAATATTTAGCAGCAAAAGTAGCCAAAGAATTAAGATTATCTGATATCGATGTGGTGATGCCAATTCCAGATACCTCTCGACCAGTTGCTATGGAGTTAGCTGCTCGTTTAGGATTAGACTATCGTGAAGGTTTCATCAAAAATCGTTATGTTGGTCGAACCTTTATTATGCCAGGACAATCAGTCCGTAAGAAATCCGTTCGCCAAAAACTAAATGCCATGAGCGTAGAGTTTAAAGATAAAAATATTCTTTTGGTAGATGACTCTATTGTTCGTGGTACAACAAGTCGTGAAATTGTCGATATGGCAAGGGCAGCAGGAGCTAAAAAAGTCTTTTTTGCTTCCGCTGCACCAGCCGTTCGTTTTCCTAATGTATATGGTATCGATATGCCTACCCAACAAGAATTAATTGCCCATAACCGGACGACAGAAGAAGTGTGTGCAGAAATCGGTGCTGACGGTCTTGTTTATCAGGGGCTAGAAGATTTGAAAAAAGCGGTATGGGATATCAATCCTAATATAGCTAATTTTGATACATCATGTTTTGATGGGATATATGTTACGGGTGATATCAATCAGGCTTATCTGAATCGATTAAGTGCACAAAGAGGTAAACCTGTAGAAAAAACTGCTGGTAGTATGTCCGTTAATATGGGAGTAGAAAATGATTAAGATGGATATTATTCAAGCCCCTATGGCGGGTGCTCAAGATGCAGATTTAACTATTGCTGTTAGTAAAGCAGGGGGGATAGGTTCCTTGCCTGCCGCAATGCTTTCTACAGAAAAACTTGCCACTGAGTTACAGCGTATTAATTCAAGTCTTGAAGGACAGCGTTATAATGTCAATTTTTTTGCACATACTCCACCAGACTATAGCGATACACAGATTTCTCAATGGCATGCTTTCCTAAAACCTTATTTGGAACAATTTGGCTTGAGTGTACAAGATATTCCTACTGGTGTAGGTCGTATGCCATTTAATCAAGAAGGCCTTGCTTTAATACAAGAATTTCGTCCACCTATTGTGAGTTTTCATTTTGGTTTGCCTGATGACTCATTATTAGCAGCAATCAAAAAGACAGGAGCAGAAGTCTGGTCAAGTGCAACAACAGTAGCAGAGGCGAAGTATCTTGAGTCGAAAGGGGTGACTAGGATAATTGCACAAGGGTTAGAAGCAGGTGGCCATAGAGGAATGTTTTTAAGCCAAGACTTATCTGAACAGCTCGGTTTATTTTCATTGTTACCACAGATAGTCGAAGCAGTAAAATGTCCTGTGATTGCAGCAGGTGGTATTGCCGATGCTAAAGGAGTTAATGCCGCTAGGCAATTAGGAGCAAGTGCGGTTCAAGTGGGTACCGCTTTCTTATTAGCAGATGAAGCTAAGATTTCTGCGGCACATAAGCAAGCGTTGCAAAGTGAACAAGCACACCATACGGTCATCACCAATATTCTTAGTGGTCGATATGCTCGTGGTATTATTAATCGGATTATGCGTGAAAATGGTTTAATACATCCTGATGTATTACCTTTCCCTGGAGCAAGTTTAGCGATAGGTATGCTAAAAGCACATGCTGAAGTAAAACACTGTTATGATTTTTCTTCTTTTTGGGCGGGGCAAAGTGCTTTATTGGCTAAATCTGGTAGTGCCGCTGAAATTTGGCAGCGATTAAAAAAGGGCGATGACTAAAAAATGATCTGCACCCCAGAAGTTGGACTAAATCTCTAACTTAGTAAGGTACAGATTTATTATGACTAAAAAGCCAAAGCTAGACTTCTTTCGATGTTACTAGGCTTTGGCTTTTTTGATATAAGCCTTAACTTATAACTTATGGATAGCTTTGTTTAGTGTTTTTTAAGGTAATTGAATAAGTCTTTAGGATTGTCTAGATTAGGGGCTATAGAGATTGCTTGGGCTAAACCAAGTTCTTTAGCGACATCTGTCATGTAGCGAACCGCAGAGAAGTCCTCAATTGCGAAGCCTACTGAGTCAAAAATAGTAATTTCTTCATCACTCGTGCGAGCAGGATTGCCTGAAGCAAATACATTAGATAATAAAGAAACTTCAAAATCTGCAGGCATATTTTGCAATTCTCCTTCAACACGTGTTTGAGGTTCAAATTCAATATAGACCTTACCCATATTTAGGACGCTAGGCTCTAATTCTGTTTTACCTGGACTATCACCACCAACAGCATTAATATGCATCCCTTTTTCTATCATAGAGGCCTTGATGATATGGGCTTTTGAATATTCTGCTGTGACAGTAGTAATAATATCTGCACCTTTTACGGCTTCTTCGACAGAGTCACAGATAGTAATTTGGATAGAAGTATCTTTTAAATTTTCAGCTAATTTTTTGCTAGCTTCTTTATCAATATCAAAAAGTGCTAATTCATTAATACCTAATAGATAATGAAAGGCAAGAGCTTGGAATTCGCTTTGACAGCCATTACCGATAATCGCCATACGTTTGCTATTTTTACGTGCTAAGAATCTAGCAGTCAATGCCGACATAGCCGCTGTTCTAATGGCCGTAGTCAGTGTGAATTCACTAATAACACCTGGTAAGCCAGTTGAGTTATTAATTAATGCACCGAATGCTAAAACAGTTGATAAACCAGACTTAGGATTGTCAGGATGGCAATTAACATATTTAAAGCTATATTGATCTTTGCTGGCGATTGGCATTAATTCTAAAACACCATTGTCTAAGTAACTAGCAACCCTGGCTGATTTGTCAAACTCGTTCCAACGCAAGTAATCCTTAAGGATATAGTCCGCCACTCCTTCAAAAACTTCCTTAAGTCCTTTTTTGCTGACGATTTGTGCAATATCTTGTGGGCTGATTAGAATAGTTGGCAAGCTGCCTTTAATTGCTGATGTACTCATAACGTTGTCCTTAAAATTATAATATATATAGTTTCTCTTATTTTGATGACAATTAAAATGCTAAATTATGCTAATATTTGTCTATATGTTTATCATAATGACAGTATTAATTATTATTTTGATATTTTTATGCATAATTTTGACCAAACAGATCATCAGCTAATTGAATTATTACGAGAAAATGCTCGTTATTCTATTGCTTATTTAGCGAAAAAATTAAAGGTTTCTCGAGGGACAGTTACCAATCGTATTGCTAAACTTGAAGATAATGGCGTCATCAAGGGGTATACGGTGGAGTTACTAGAAGAACATGATACAGAAAGAGTTCATGCTTGGACAAGCATTGCTATTGAGGGTAATATGACTTTATCAGTAGTTAAAGCGTTAAGGGGCGATCCCTGTGTAGCGGCAATGTATGATACAAATGGACGTTGGGATATTCTGGTTGAGTTAAGGGCTCCGTCTTTAGAAGCACTAGGTAAAGCGCTCGAAAGGATTCGATTAATCAAGAATATTAGTAACTCTGAAACAAGTATCCATTTAAAAACGTATTTATAAATGGATAAATGAAAAGGGATAATGTAAAACATTATCCCTTGAGATCATTTAGTATTGATAGCTATCTAATTTAATGGTGATATATACTTTCACTTAATAAGAATAATGCGAAAATAATTCACGGTTATTTTTTCTAAATACAGCAATCAAAGAGAGTAAAGCACAAAGAACAAACATAGCTAATGCCCATAGTGCATAATCAATACCTAATAAGCTCACCTTTGCGTCCATACAAGTAGCAAAAATACCGAATAACCAAGGGAACATAGCATCTAAACCTGTCCATTTTGACATAAATCTGTCCGCAAATGTCATATCACAAGAAACTAAATTAGACGCTACACTATATTGATACCAAGCACTAAGAATCCCTGTAATAGATAGTGAAAAACTTAGAAACGCACAGAGACGAATTAAAAAGAGAGGCTTAAATAGATTGGCTAATAAGCAAATGACGGCGATAATCAACAAAATAAGTCGTTGCAAGACACACCATGCACACGGTAGCATGCCTAAATAGTGCTGTGAGAATAATGCAAAGCCAACAGCAGCCATACATAGAAAAGCAATAAAATTTAGTATTTTTTGAGAATTCATATTATTTAATTTTTGCAACGTCAGTGTAGAGAGATATTACTAAATCATGGATACCTGCCCATAGAATTTGTACGCCGATGCATAACAAGATAAAGGCTGATAAACGCATGAAAATAGTTGTTCCATTACGTCCTAATCGATGTAGGAATTGTGCCGCAAAGCGTAGGCAAAGATATACAGTTAGTGCTACGCCTAATACACCCAATATAGTACCACTTAAAATAGCAAAGGTATCTGTATTAATTGAGTTAATTTGCAAACTTGCACCCACGGTAATGGCTGCTGCAATAGTTCCTGGACCACAGGTAATCGGAAAGGTTAGTGGATAAAAGGCATTGTTTTTTGCTTTGTCTACTGTATATTCCTCACTGTTCATAGGGTGTAGACTTGTATCAGGATCCTCAGCATTTAATAGTTTCCATGCGGCAGCAATAACTAATAAACCACCCCCAACACGCACAACAGAGAGGGAGATACCAAGCATAGTCAGTACAAAATTACCTAAAAAAATCGCCGCAACAACCATGATGAAGACGTTAACAGCAATTCTCTTGGATAACATTTTACGAGTAGCTGCATTGGCTCCACTGGTCATTGTCCAGAAAATGGGGGCAACGCCAGGGGGATTTAGAATGGGTAATACCGTTGCAAAGACAAATAATAAATTACTAATAAAAATAGATGACATAGGCTTATTTTAATAGAATCAGCTGGTTCAACATTTCTAAAATATCACGTTCAAAAGCCAATTGATTTTTAGGATTCTCTAATCGAGAACTAGAAATCATGAAAACGTCTTCGGCTCTTTCCCCTAAAGTCATAATCTTTGCCATTACCAAATTAATATGGTGTTGATTAAATAAATGTGCCAAATGGTAAAGAATACCTGGGCAATCTGTTGTGGTAATTGTCAGCAACCAAGATTGACCGTACTCATCCTTTATTAGCTCTATCTTGGGGACAATAGGAAAGGTGCGAGAACGCCTAACTTCAGCTCCAACAGAGTAGCTTTTGCGTTGAGTTGTATTTAATGCTTGTATATTAGCATTATCAATGGCTTCAGCTAAGCTATTTTCAATAATCGATACAAAATCTCTAGGATTATGAAAGGTTTCTGAAGAAACTGAAAAACTATCTAGCGCATACCCATCAGTATTTGTATGAATTCTAGCATCGAGAATGTTAATACGATGACGATAAAAATAGGCAGCTATGATTTCAAATAAATTCAATTTATCTTTGGTGAACACTACAATTTGCATATGGTCACTTTTTTCTACCGGGCGTGCTCGTACGATAGTGCGTTGGGTATCCATATGAGCATTTAATACACGAGTGTGCCAAGCGATATCGCTAGCTTCATGACGTAAGAAGTAAGCGACATCCATTTTTGACCAGAATCTATCACGCTCATTATCAGACAAACCACTTAATTTGATAATTGCATTGGCTTGTTCTTTTCGTTGTGACAAAATCGTGTTTCTATCAAAGTGATCACTCTCAAACAATAATGCTGTACTGTTGTAGAGATTTTGAAAAAGTTGTCCTTTCCATGCGTTCCATACTTTTGGACTAGTACCACGGACATCAGCTACTGTCAGTAAATAGAGTGCGGTAAGACGACGACGTGTTTTAACTTTTTCACTAAATTCTTTAATGACCTCGGGGTCGGATAAATCTTTTTTCTGAGCAACAGATGAAAGTAGTAAATGGTTAGCTACTAAAAATTCTAATAAATCAGTGTCTTCTGATGATAGTTGATGTAATTCTGCGAATTGTCGTACTTCAATGGCTCCTAATTCAGAGTGATCGCCACCTCTACCTTTAGCAATATCATGAAATAGGGCAGCGATATATAGCAACCATACATCCTCAAAATCAGCAATCAGTTGTGCTGCTAATGGGTTATCTTGAGCATATTCAGGCATAGTAAAGCGACGCATATAACGAATTACTTGCAAGGTATGCTGATCGACCGTATAAACATGAAATAAATCATGCTGCATTTGCCCAACAATTTTTTGCCAAGAGGGAATATAACGAGGCAGGATTTTTAGTTTAGATAGTCGTCTAAACGTATGCACAATTCCTGTGGGGTGTTTTAAAATTTCAAGAAAAATTTGTTGATTAACGCGATTTTGACGAAAAGCAGAATCAATACGTTTGCGTTCACTCCAAATCAGGCGTTGTGTACGAACACTGAAGTCATCTAAATCAGAATGTTGCTGTAATACCAAAAAAGCCTTTAATAGCAGACTAGGGTTTTTCTCAAAAGCATCATCATGACGAATATCTAATAATTGCCCAATTTTTTGAAAATCATCATCAATAGGAGTAATACGTTTGTCAGAGTCAGGGAATAAATAATTTTTGAAGTTGAGTATCATGAAGTGCGTAATCAGATTTACGATACGGGCCGCACCATAATAATCTTGCATGAAATTTTCTGACGGACGTTTCCCTCCCTGTGCTGTGTATCCATACACTTCAGCTAATAATGGCTGAACATGAAAGAGAATGCGATCATCTCTTTTTTGATGAATAAGATGTAGTTCTATTCTGAAACGTAGAAAATTATTCTCCGTTTTTTTGATGACTTCTGCTTCTTTTTCTGTCATCAGATTAGCTTTTACTAAGCCATTCCAACCATCTTGAATGTTGTTTGAAAGAGCAAGCCACTGAATGAGTTGAATATCACGTAGTGTGCCTGGTGATTCTTTACAGTTTGGTTCTAGTGAATAAGGGGTATTATTGTAACGAGCATAACGCTGATTCATTTCTAACTGTTTTGCTAGAAAAAAATCTTGTGGATTATGATGCTGGAAAAACTCTTTGTGTAATTGCTTTACTAATTGCTGATTACCTAAGATATAACGGCATTCAAGAAGACTAGTCTCAATAGTAATGTCGTTTTTAGCTTCACGTAAGCAGTCTTTGATTGTTCTAACACTTGCACCAATATCTAAACCCAAATCCCAAAAAGATTGCACCAACATTTCAATTTTGGCTTTATCTTCTTTTTGAGGCTCATTCGCTAATAAAATAAGGATATCAATATCGGAATAGGGGAACAGTTGCTCTCTACCATAGCCACCCACAGCACACAAAGCGGCACCGTCAGGTAGAGGACAGAGCTCAATTACTTTGCTTAAACAACAATCTATATGCTGGCTATGCAGTAATAAGAACTCATTAGGATTTAATTGATGCTGCTGATACTTTTCTCTTAACTCCGCTTGTTCATGAGCCGTTGTCTGTTTAATCGCTTGCAAATCTTGAGCAACTGTCATATTGATATACCACTATTTGTTAATAATAAATGCGGGTGGGGCAGGCATATTATCAGAAACAGTTAATACTTCATATCCATCAGCTGTCACAATAATAGTATGTTCCCATTGGGCAGATAAGCTACGATCTTTTGTTACTACAGTCCATTTGTCAGGTAGTATTTTTGTGGCATAGTGGCCAGCATTAATCATAGGCTCTATCGTAAAGGTCATGCCTTCCACTAGCTTTAATCCAGTATGAGGTTTGCCATAGTGTAATACCATAGGATCATCATGAAACACTTGACCAATACCATGACCACAATAATCACGCACAACAGAAAAACCCTGTGCTTGAGCATGAGTTTGGATGGCATGACCAATATCCCCTAAGGTTGCCCCAGGTTTCACTTGTTCAATCCCTAGCCACATACATTCATAAGCAGTATCGCTTAATTTTTTAGCTTGAATAGAAGGATCACCTATGTGATACATACGACTTGTGTCACCAAACCAACCATCTTTGATGATGGTGATATCTATATTCATAATATCACCGTCTTTTAAAACTTTATCTCCTGGAATGCCATGGCAAATGACGTTATTTATAGAGGTACAAATACTAGCAGGGAAAGGGGGGTGTCCTGGGGGGCCATAGCCAATCGTTGCTGATTTAACATGAAGCACGTTGTCAATATAATCGATGACTAAACGATCTAATTCACCAGTAGTAACGCCCGCTTTTACAAAAGGGGTAATGTAGTCCAGTGCTTTGGCGGCATCTCTGCAAGCCGCCCTCATTTTCTGAATATCTTCAGGATTTTTTAGAATAGGCATAAAACTTGAACATTAGTTTAAAAACAGTATATAATTATAGGCTTATCTAGGAAAATTCTAAACCTATATTGATAAATTACGCAAAATTAAAGATGCTTAAAACATTTTTAATATGTAATTAATAAAGAAAAAAGCCTTAGGGAGTAAGTGTACTTCTTTTACAAAGTGCTTGCGTTCTTTTGTTATATGGTTGTGAAGATTTATAGGTAGTTTATTGTTTATTTAATAGCGTGCACAGTCGCATAGGGTGTTGGTACATATTATAAAAATACCGATACTGACTGTTGTACAAGACATAACCCTGTGGAGAAAAATATGTCATTAATGCGTCAAATGTTAGAAGCTGGTGTTCATTTTGGTCACCAAACACGTTACTGGAATCCAAAAATGGGTCAATACATTTTTGGTCAACGTAATAAAATTCATATCATTAACTTAGAAAAAACAGTTGCTAAATACTTAGAAGCAGTAAATTTTGTTCGTCAAACAGCTGCTCGTGGTGGTGATATTCTGTTTGTTGGTACAAAACGTTCTGCTCGTGAAATTATCGCTGAACAAGCTACTCGTGCTAATGTACCATACGTAAATAATCGTTGGTTAGGTGGTATGATGACTAACTTTAAAACAGTTAAGTCTTCTATCAAACGCTTAAAAGATATGGAAGCAGCTGAGCAAGATGGTAGTGTTGAGCGTTTACCTAAAAAAGAAGCATTGTTGTTCACACGTGATTTGGAAAAATTAAACAAATCAATCGGTGGTATCAAAGATATGCACAAACTTCCTGCTGCATTATTTGTAGTAGACGTTGGCTACCACAAAATTGCTATCCAAGAAGCTCGTACATTAGGTATTCCAGTGATTGCTGTTGTAGATACTAACCACTCACCAGACGGTGTTGATTTTGTTATTCCTGGTAATGATGACTCTGCAAAAGCGATTGAGTTATATGCTGCAGGTATTGCGGATGCGATTTTAGAAGGTCGTCAACAACGTGAAGATGGCTTAGTAGAAGAGATTCGTGAAGAATCAGCAGAAGAAGCTGCGGCAGAATAAGTGAGTACTGTCGTTTTAGTGTAAACGAGAGTTTTTATAATAAAGTCGCTGAGAGTATATACTTGAGTGCGACTTTATTTTTATAGATTGATTACGGCTCAATTATTGAGTCATTTATTTAAATTTGGAGAAAACATGGCTGAAATTAGCGCTGCAATGGTTCGCGAATTACGTGAAAAAACTGATGCTCCTATGATGGAGTGTAAAAAAGCATTAGTAGAAGCAGAGGGTGATTTAGCGCGTGCAGAAGAAATTCTTCGTGTTAAGTTAGGTAACAAAGCCAGCAAAGTAGCTAGCCGCGTTACAGCAGAAGGTCTTGTTGGTTTATTTGTTTCTGATGATGCAAAATCTGGTGCTGTTGTTGAAGTAAACTGCGAAACTGACTTTGTTGCAAAACAAGATGATTTCATTAATTTTGTTAATTCATTAGCTAAGAAAATTGCTGAAGCTAAACCTGCTGATGTAGCTGCGTTAGCTGATTTAGCTTTCGGTGAAGGTACAGTAGAAACAACACGTGCTGCTCTAGTGGGTAAAATTGGTGAAAATATTTCAATTCGCCGTTTCCAACGTATTGATACACCAAACAGTATTGCTAGTTATAGCCATGGTGGTCGTATTGGCGTTCTTGTTGAGTACTCTGGTGATGCAGAGGTTGGTAAAGATGTGGCAATGCATGTAGCTGCAACTAAGCCAAAAGCATTAGATCAAACAGGCGTTTCTGCTGAGGATATCGAAAAAGAACGTTCAGTAGCTTCTCAAAAAGCCGCTGAATCTGGTAAGCCAGCTGAAATTGTTGAAAAAATGGTTGAAGGATCTGTGGCTAAATTCTTAAAAGAAGTTACTCTATTAAATCAACCTTTCGTTAAAAATGATAAATTAAGCGTAGAGCAAATGCTTAAAGAGAAAAAAGCAGCTGTTCAAAGTTTTGCTTTATTTATCGTTGGTGAAGGTATTGAGAAAGCGACAACAGACTTTGCTGCTGAAGTTGCCTCAATGACTCAAGCTAAATAATTCTTTGGTGCATGAAATTTTTAGCCTATGCTAAAAAAAGTTCGTCAAAGTTAAAATAAAGATTTAGCTATATTTTAACCCTCTATTTTATAAATAGAGGGTTGATTTTTTGTATATTTTTTTAAAAAATATCTTCCAGTCTTCTGCAGAAGTAGGTGGCTTTGTGTGCTATAAACAGTTTAGCAATAATGAGTTTATGAGAAATCAAGAGTGGAGAGAATAATTACACGCTGAAATACAAAAATCAGCTGTTTTCATTCACTAATGCACTCTTTTGGGCTGAATTGATGTCATAAAATTGTTAAAATAGCGATTATTTTCTTTCAAGGGATTCAAACCATGGCTATTTCTTATAAACGTGTATTACTTAAGCTTTCTGGTGAAGCATTGATGGGTGAGGACGCATTCGGTATTAATCGTGCAACTATTATAAGAATGACTGAAGAAATTGCAGAGGTAGCGAAACAGGGTGTTGAGTTAGCTATTGTTATCGGTGGTGGCAATATTTTCCGTGGAATTGCTCCTGGTGCTCAGGGAATGGATCGTGCAACAGCAGATTATATGGGTATGCTAGCGACTGTGATGAATGCCTTAGCTTTACAAGATGCGTTAAAAAATCATGGTGTCGTAGCGCGCGTTCAGTCTGCTTTGAATATTGATCAAGTAGTAGAACCATATATTCGCCCGAAAGCATTACGTTATCTAGAAGAGAAAAAAGTAGTCATTTTTGCGGCAGGGACAGGTAATCCTTTCTTTACAACTGATACTGCTGCTGCTTTGCGTGGTGCTGAGATGGGTGTTGAAATCGTTCTAAAAGCAACTAAAGTTGATGGTATCTACACAGCAGATCCTAAAAAAGATCCAAATGCAACACGTTATTCTCGTATCACATTTGACGAAGCGATTAGTAAACGTCTTGAAGTGATGGATGCTACAGCCTTTGCTTTGTGTCGTGATCAAAAATTACCAATCAATGTATTTTCTATCAACAAACCTGGTGCACTAAAACGTGCAGTAGCAGGTGAAGATGAAGGTACGTTAGTTCATATTTAATTTAAACATAAATCAATTTAAACTTGAAAGGTTAATAATGAGTATTTCTGAAATTACAAAATCAACAGAAACTCGTATGGGTAAATCGATTGAAAATCTTAAGGGTAATCTCTCAAAAATCCGTACAGGACGTGCACATGCGGGTATTTTAGACCATGTAACAGTGGACTATTATGGTTCTATGGTGCCAGTCGGACAGGTTGCTAATGTTACAGTGATTGATGCTAGGACATTAAATGTTCAACCATGGGAAAAAAACATGGCTGGTCCAATTGAAAAAGCGATTCGTGAGTCTGATTTAGGTTTAAATCCTGTTGGCATGAGTGAGTCTATCCGTGTGCCAATGCCACCGTTAACGGAAGAGCGACGTCGTGATTTGACGAAAGTTGTGCGTTCAGAAGGTGAAGATGCAAAAGTGGCTGTTCGTAATTTGCGTCGTGATGGCAATGATGCGTTAAAGCGTCTATTAAAAGACAAAGAAATTTCTGAAGATGATGAGCGTCGTACACAGGATGTTATTCAGAAAATGACGGATAAATATGTCGCAGAAATTGATAAGTTAGTGGCAGAAAAAGAAGCTGAAATTATGAAGGTATAAGCCTTAATGATAGTTAGCTCTACTCAAAACGTTCCGGAGGTTTCTGCAAAACCACGACATGTTGCCATCATTATGGATGGCAACGGTCGTTGGGCGACCTCACGCAAACTTCCTCGTACGGCAGGTCATATACGAGGTGTACAAGCTGTGCGTAGAGCAGTGGAATTATGTGCGAGAGAAAATATTCCATATTTAACTTTGTTTGCATTTAGTTCAGAAAATTGGCGTCGCCCAGAAGAGGAGGTTAGCCTTCTCATGAAGCTATTTGTAAAGGCTTTGCAAAAAGAAGTAGTGAAGCTCAATAAGCATAATATCCGTTTAAAAGTGGTTGGAGATCTTGAACCATTCGGGGATAATTTAGGCAAGCTTATTCAAGAAGCTGAGCATTTGACACATCAAAATACAGGGCTTACCTTGACTATTTGTGCCAACTATGGTGGTAGATGGGATATTTTGCAAGCGATGCAACAAGTGATCAAAACGAGACTTGCTAAGCAAGTTGCACTCGATGATGTTATTTCTGAAAATGAAATAACCCCTTTCTTATCAATGTCTTATGCTCCTGAGCCTGATTTATTTATTCGAACAGGGGGAGAGATTCGAATCTCAAACTTTTTGATTTGGCAATTAGCTTATACCGAACTGTATTTTACGGATACCTACTGGCCAGATTTTTCAACGGCTGATTTTGAAGCGGCTATCACTTGGTATGCTCAACGCGAACGACGTTTTGGACGTACCTCGGCTCAACTAGACTCATAATTATGTTAATTCCTAGAATTATTACCGCAATTGTGCTGATTGCACTTTTAGCAACAGTTATGTCGCTAAGCAACCCATTGTATTTTGCTTTATTTATCTCTATTGCTTCTGCGATAACATTGTATGAGTGGTTACGAATTTCTTTAAACAATCAATCTAAAAAAACAATAGCAGGCGCTATATCGTTTATAGTGTTTGTCTTGTTTATTCTCATGTATTTTGTATTATTGCAAAATGGTGATGAAAATCTTTTGAGTTCTCTCACTGATATCAAATCTTTTCAAGCAAATCCATGGCCTACAGTCACTTTTTCTGTGTTGATGATGTTGCCTTTTTTTGTGAGTTTTGCATGGCTATTCATCATTCCTATGGTGTTATATCAAGCTAAAACACAAGTGGTGAATAATAGTATATTTCATAGTGTTTTTGCTGTATTTGCCGTAATTACTACGTGGGCGAGTATCTTATTAAGTTATTTGTTTTTTGGGGCGTGGTTTTTATTCAGTTTTCTAATTATTATTTGGTGCACCGATATTTTTGCCTATTTTGGGGGAAGATTTTTTGGCGGCTCTAAATTAGCCCCAGCTATTAGTCCAGGAAAAACACGTTCTGGAGCCATTTGTGGTGTGTCAAGTGCGGCTATTTGGATGCTCGTCAGTGCCTATATCGACAATACTTTTTCTTCGCTTATTACTCAACATATAGGGCTGATTGGTGCTGTAGGTGTGGGGCTTGCTATGGCTGTGTTATCTATTTTTGGTGATTTATACGAGTCTTTATTAAAAAGACGTGCTAGTGTTAAAGATTCAAGTCATTTATTGCCTGGTCATGGTGGTTTTTGGGATAGATTGGATTCTGTTTTGGCGGTAAGTCCAATAGCAATGGCGTTTATTTTTATTTTTTATGTAATCTAAATTATGCAATCTATTGTTGTTTTTGGTGCTACAGGGTCTATAGGTGATAGTACCTTGGATATTATTGCCAGTCATCCAGAAAAATATAAGATTTATGCGTTAAGTGCCTTTTCGCAATTAGAAAAACTTAGTTTATTAACGCAAAAATTTTGCCCTAAAGTGCTTATATTGCCTGATGAAAATGCATTAAGAACATTTAAACAAATTCATGCAGGTAAGTCTTGTCAGCCAGAGATTAGATTAGGACAAGAGGGATTGTGTACAACAGCACAGGACAATGAAGTTGATACGGTTGTATGCGCTATTGTAGGAGCGGCTGGTTTAAAAAGTGCTTATGCGGCAGCGTGTGCTGGTAAACGTATTTTATTAGCTAACAAAGAGGTTTTAGTCAGTGCTGGGGCATTATTTATGGATGCAGTTGTACAGCATAACGCCACCTTATTGCCATTAGATAGTGAACACAATGCTATTTTTCAATGTTTACCAGCAGAAAACCCTAAAAAATACTTACAAAAAGTGATTGTTACGGCATCTGGTGGTCCTTTTAGAGAGAAAACGCTTGCAGAGTTAGAAAGTGTTACCCCTGAACAGGCGTGTAAGCATCCTAATTGGTCAATGGGAAGAAAAATATCTGTGGATTCTGCTACGATGGTGAACAAAGGTCTGGAAGTTATTGAAGCGAAATGGCTTTTTGATTTATCGGTGGAGCAAATTGATGTAGTCATTCATCCACAAAGTATTGTGCATTCAATGGTGCAGTTTATTGATGGTTCTTTATTGGCACAATTGGGACACCATGATATGCGTATTCCAATTTCATACGCATTGGCCTATCCAGAGAGAATTTCACATAATGCAGCTAGTTTTGATTTGCTAGGGTTATCTAGACTGGATTTTATGCCACCTGATTTTAATCGTTATCCTTGTTTACGATTGGCTTTTGACGCCCTGAAAGAGGGTGGAGGGGCATGTACTGTTCTTAATGCAGCAAATGAAATAGCTGTGGAAAATTTTTTGCAAAAATCGATTAGATTTACGGATATTGCAAAAACAATTGAAACCATGCTTGAGCAAATTACCATCCCTTCTTTAAATCATATTGATGAGGTGATTGCTTTTGATAAGGTAGTGCGAGAAAAAACTCGACATCATTTACAATCTAGCATGAGGGGATAGTATTGTTTAGTTTATTAATGTTTATCATTACGATTAGTGTGGTAGTGGTATTTCATGAATTCGGACATTATTTTGCGGCCCGTTTCTATCATGTTTATGTAGAAAGATTTTCGTTGGGTTTTGGCAAAGTTTTATTTAAGAAAAAAGATAAAAAGGGAACGGAATGGGTGATTTCTATGTTGCCTTTAGGTGGTTATGTAAAACCATTAGCTGAGCCTCGTATCCCTAATAATCCTATTGGTGAGTCTATTGCTGAAAAATCTGCGTTTCAAAAAATAGTCATTTATGCAGCGGGGCCTTTTTTTAGTTTTTTACTAGGCATCATTCTTTATACAGGTGTTTTTATGGTTGGTGAAAACCAACCTGAAGCTATTTTAGCGAATCCTCAACAATCCACAATTGCCTATCAAGGTGGAATTAGAGAGGGAGATAAAATTGTGGCTGTTAATGGTCAAGCTATTAAGAGTTGGGTTGAGGCTGTGGACGAGTTGATTGGTCCTTTTACGCTAGGCCAAGTAGTAGAATTAACTATCAACACTAAACAAGATACGATCAAAACAATTACGTTACATCCCACTGCTTTTAAAGGAAATCTGGAAGAAGTCAATTGGCTGAAAGAGCAGGGGTTAATGTTGTTATCTCCTCCACCTACCATTCAACGGATTATTCCTGACGGTCCTGCAGAAAAAGCGGGTTTAAAGCAAGGTGATAAAATTATTGGTATTGATGGACAATATCAGTTAGGAATTAATGAGGTTATTGGAAAAATTCAGCAATCTCCTAATCAAACTTTAAATTTACTCGTTAATAGAAATGGCACGGAAATTTCTATGGCGATCACTCCAGTGGCTGTTGAGAGTGATAATCCACAAGTCAATGATGGTGGGGTTAAAGGTAGAATTAATGCTGAATTTAGAGCAGATTTTCCATTAGTTAAAGTAGCTTATTCGCCAATAGAAGCGTTTACTAAGGCAATGAATAAAACATGGGATACGGCTTGGTTCTCATTAAAGATGATGTTCAAAATGTTGACAGGGCAAGCGTCTCTTAAAAATATTAGCGGTCCCTTAACCATTGCGGATTATTCAGGTAAAGTAGCTGAAAATGGTTTATTGAATTTTATACAGTTTATTGCGCTGATTAGCATTAGTATTGGGGTGTTAAACTTACTACCAATACCTGCGTTAGATGGAGGACAGATGCTAATCAATTTTGTAGAATTAGTACGTGGAAAGCCATTATCAGACGCCGTTTTAGAGGGTTTAATGAGAATTGGATATGGCTTTTTACTCATGCTAATGATTTTTGCTTTTACAAATGATATTTTAAGGATTTTTACTTAGAGGCTTTTGCATAGAGGTTTATTAGGTATTAGTACTGAATTTACTGACAAACATCGCTGTTATGACTTAAAATATCTTGCTTAAACTATGGATACTCATCTTCAAGGAAAGTACGAATGACTATTCGCCACTTAAAACAATTAAATAAAACAGTATTAGCCTCATTGATATCGGCTATAGCACTTCCGATGACGGCGTCAGCCTTTTCACCTTTTGTCGTTCAAGATATTCGTGTGACTGGTCTGAAAAGTACTGAACCGGGTATGGTGTTTAGTTATATTCCTGCCAAAGTAGGGCAAACGTTTACCCAAGAAATGGCAACAGATTCTTTACGTCGATTATATGCCACTGGTTTATTTAATGATGTAAAAATATCAACTCAAGGTAGGGTGATTAATATTGCCGTTGATGAGCGTCCTACTATTTCATCGGTTATTTTTGAAGGTATGAATGCTTTTAAAAGTGATGATATCGTTAAGTCTTTAAGCGCTGTTGGATTTGGTGAAGGGCGTGCCTTTGATCCAGCACTATTAGACAAAGCCAAAACAGAATTACGCAATCAATACGTTTTAAAAGGTAATTATAGTGTTGATATTCAACCAACAATTACGCCATTACCAAATAATCGTGTTGGAGTGAGTTTCCTTGTTAATGAAGGTAAAGTTGCCAAAATTCGAGAGATTAACTTTGTTGGGAATAAGGCGATTTCATCTTCTGATCTAGAAGACGAAATGAATTTAACAACTCCTGGATTTATGACGTGGTTTACAGGAACAGATAAATTTTCACGCGAAACATTAAATGCTGATGTGGAAAGAATTCGTGATTATTACATGGATCATGGCTACCTTGATGTTAAGGTAGATACCCCTCAGGTGAGTATTTCTCCAAATCTCGAAGATATTGGTATCAATATGACGGTGAGTGAAGGAAAGCCATATACGATTCGTAAGGTTAATGTAGCAGGCGATTTGTTAGGGATGAATGAAGAGCTGAAAGGTTTGATTGAAAATAAACCAGGGGAGCTATTTAATATTACCAAGGCACGTCAAACAGCCAATGCGATAAGTATGCGTTTGGCCGAGCTTGGTTATGCGTTAGCACAAGTGAATCCTGTTCCTCAACCAGTCGCAGGTACTCAAGAAGTGGATTTGGTTTTCTTTGTTGAGCCGGGTAAACGCATATATGTTCGTCGTATTGATATAGGTGGTAACGTTCGCACGAGAGATCAGGTGATTCGTCGTGAGATGCGCCAAGCTGAGGCGGCTTGGTATGACGGTACGCGTGTTGCTACATCTCGAGATAGGATAGATCGTCTAGGTTATTTTAATGATGTCAATATTTCTCAAGTCCCTGTTGAGGGGTCTGATGATCAGGTAGATATTCAAGTGGATGTCAAAGAAAAACCAACAGGCATGATTAACTTAGGTGTTGGATATGGTTCATCGGACAAATTATCTTTCCAAGCAGGGATTAGTCAAGATAATATTTTCGGATCAGGTACAGATTTAGGATTAACGTTCAATACGTCTAAATATAATCGTAATATTGTATTAACACATACAGATCCATATTGGACAACCAGTGGAATTAGCCGTACCACAACAGCCTATTATCGTTTAGATAAACCCTATAATTCATCTCTGGACCAAGATGAGGATACTTATAAAATTCGTTCTATTGGTTTTGGAATGAATTTTGGTGTCCCAATTTCTGAAAATGATCGTATTTTTATGGGAGCCACATTTGAACAAAACAAAATTACGCTTCCGCCAGCTGGATATGTATTCCCTCAAGCCTATCGTGACTTTGTGGATCAATATGGTGCAAAAACTAACTCTGTGATTTTTAACGTTGGTTGGACGAAAGACACGAGAGATAGTGCGATTGCTCCGACAAAAGGTTATCTAACGTCTTTAAATGCTGTTGGTAGTGTAGGTGATTTGAAGTACTATATCTTAAGTGCGCAACAGCAGTATTATCTACCATTAAGCAAAGACTATACGCTAGCCTTTAATGTGGCAGCCGATTGGGGAAGAACATATGGTACAAAGAATAATTTCCCTGTGATTAAAAATTTATATGCAGGTGGTATTGGTTCTGTTCGTGGTTATGAGGGATCATCATTGGGTCCAAGAGATACCCTTTCTGGTGACTATTTAGGGGGTAATACACGTATCTTAGCGAATGCACAGTTATTTTTACCATTCCCGGGCACACAAAATGATCGCTCTTTGAGATGGTTCTTGTTTGCAGATGCGGGTAAAGTAGGGGTGACTGGAGGACAAAAGTGTACTGCGGGCTCTTCTACCTATGGCTCAGTGGTTACAGACCCTTGCGGATGGCGTTATTCTGCAGGTATTGGTCTATCATGGAACTCACCATTAGGTCCATTACAATTGTCATATGCTCGTCCATTAAATGCCAAACAAGGTGATGATAAACAACAATTCCAATTCCAAATTGGTACATCATTCTAATTAACGATTTTTTTATTGAGATAAATTATTTTAAAGGTTTTGAAAATGAGTCAATTTACAAAAGCTCTTTTAGTAACAGTTTTAGGCTTATCAAGTGTTACTAGTGTGTTTGCACAAATCAAACCAGCTGAAGAGAAAAAAGCTGCTCCTGCAGCAACGGAAGCTACAACAGCTATCAAAATTGGTTTTGTTAATACTGAAAAATTATTACGTGAGTCTAGCCCAGCAAAAGCAGCTGAAGCGAAAATTGAAGAAGAGTTCAAAAAACGTGATGCTGATTTACAAAAATTGGCAGGTGATTTACGTGCAAAATATGAGAAATTTGACAAAAATGCACCAGTAATGTCAGATAGTGATCGTGCAAAAGCACAGCGAGAACTTACTGATTTAGATACGGACTTACAACGTAAACGTCGGGAGTTTCAGGAAGACTTTAACCGTCGACGTAACGATGCGTTTGCAACTATCGTTGAAAAAGCTAACTTAGCTATTAAAGATATTGCTGAAAAAGAAGATTATGATTTAATTTTACAAGATGCGGTAACTGTTAGCCCACGAGTTGATATTACTGACCGTGTTATTAAAGCATTAGATGCGAAAAAATAATCTATGACAATAATCCTTGCAACAAATCAAGCTGTATGCTTAGATAATTTACTTTCCCAAGTAGATACTTCTGGCATTGATTATACTATTAAAACTAATGCTAAAGGTATGCCTACTATAAGGGGCATTGGTTCATTAGTAGATGCAACAGAGCAGGAAATTGGTTTTTTGGCCAATGCAAAATTTTTTGATTTGTTGCAAGTGACTAAAGCTGGTGCAGTCATTCTTCCTAAAAAAGCGATTGATGCTTTGCCTGCTGATGTGCCATTTACTATTGTTGAATGTGAACAGCCTTATTTACTTTATGCTCGCATTACTCAATGGTTTGAGAAAGCAAAATTTTCTCACCATACAGCACAAATACATGAAAAAGCATCAATTGATAGTACGGCTAAAATAGGTAAAAACGTTACAATCAGAGCGTTAGCTGTTATTGAAGCCAATGCTGTGATTGAGGATGATGTCGTCATTGAGGCTGGTGCTGTAGTCGGTGAAGGATGTAAGGTCGGTCAAGGAACTAAGCTTTATCCTAACGTGACTTTATACCATGGCGTAGAAATTGGTCGTCATTGTATTATTCATAGTGGCGCTGTAATCGGTGCAGATGGCTTTGGTTTTGCTCCTGACTCAACCAAGGAGCAAGGAGCATGGTCTAAGATTTCTCAGTTGGGCACTGTTATCATTGAAGACGATGTAGAGATCGGTGCTAATACAACGATTGATCGTGGGGCATTAGCCAATACAGTTATTCATAGAGGGGTTAAACTAGATAACCAAATTATGATTGGTCATAACTGTGAGGTTGGTGAACATACAGCCATGGCGGCTTGTGTGGGGATTGCTGGTTCTACAAAAATAGGTAAACGTTGTACTTTAGCTGGTGCAGCGATGATGGCTGGCCATATAGAATTAGGTGATGATGTCCATATTTCTGGTGCTACGGGAGTCATGTCAAGTATTACAAAACCGGGAAGATATACAGGTGCGTGGCCAATTCAAGAACATAGAGATTGGCAAAGAAATGCTGCTGCGCTAACGGGATTGTATGAATTACGCCGTCGTTTACAAAAAGTAGAACAATTCATCGATAATATGGATAGTAAAGAATAAATTTGTATCGAATAGTGGAAGAATTATGGAAATAGACATTCGTGGTATTATGGAACACATCCCTCATCGTTATCCAATGCTATTGGTGGATAGGGTTATTGAGATGGTACCGGGGGAAAGTATTGTTGCGATTAAAAATGTGACAATTAATGAGCCTTTTTTTGTAGGACATTTCCCCCATTTACCAGTTATGCCTGGTGTATTAATTATTGAAGCTCTAGCACAAGCTGCCGCCATTTTTTCGTTTTCAAAACCTGACGGTGAAACGACACTCGATAGCAAAACAACAGCTTATTATTTAGTTGGTGTGGATGAAGCCAGATTCCGTAAACCGGTTGTACCTGGTGATCAATTAAGATTAGAAGTGAAAGCCATTCGAATCAGTAAAGTAATGTGTAAATATGATGCGAAAGCTCTCGTAGATGGGCAGGTGGTTGCAGAAGCCAAAATTATGTGTGCTATCCGTGATATAGGTGAATAATATGGCCAAGATACATCCAACAGCAATTGTACATGAAGGTGCTGATCTTCATGAAAGCGTAGAAGTCAAAGCATATGCGGTGATTCATGAGAACGTAAAGATTGGTGAGGGAACAATCGTTGGTGAGCACTGTGTAATTGATGGGCATACAACGATTGGAAAAAACAACGTTTTCTATCGATTCTGCTCTATTGGTGGTATTCCTCAAGATAAAAAATATAATAATGAAATCACTTACTTAGAAATAGGTGACAATAATACCATCCGTGAATATGTGACTATTAATACTGGTACGTCTCAAGATGTTGGTGTGACAAGATTAGGTAATGATAACTGGATTATGGCTTATGTCCATATCGCACATGATTGCCAAATCGGTAGCCATACCATTATTGCTAATACGGTTCAATTAGCAGGACATATCCATGTGGGTGATTGGGCGATTATTGGTGGTATGTCTGCAGCACATCAATTTATCCATATTGGCGCTCATTCAATGACAGGAGGCATGTCTTCCATTCGTCAGGATATTCCTCCCTATGTGTTAGGAGCAGGGCAACCTTATAAACCTGCAGGGATTAATTCCGAAGGGTTAAAGCGTCGTGGTTTTACGGCTGAACAGATTCAAGTTCTTAGAGAAGCTTACAAGGTAATTTATTTGCGTCAATTACCACTGCCTGATGCCATCACAGAATTAAAACGATTACAAGGGCAACACCCAGACTGCGCAGATCACTTGCAAGTATTTTTAGACTTTTTCTCGACATCAGGTCGTGGTATTGGTCGTAATAATCATTAATTGTCTATGAGTAAGAAAATAGCGATAGTGGCCGGTGAACCCTCAGGGGATTTACTGGCCTCACGTATTATTAAGGGTATGCAAGATCACCAAGCTAACTTGTCTTTTAATGGTATTGGTGGTCCAAATATGGCAGCAACGGGGATGCATATTGACTATCCTATGGATTTGCTGACAGTATTTGGTTATGTAGATGCGTTGAAGTCTTTACCTAAGCTGATTGCTACCTATAAAGGGCTGGAAAAACGTCTTTTAATGAACAAACCCGATGTTTATGTTGGTGTAGATGCGCCTGACTTTAATTTGCGTTTAGAGCATAAACTTAAAGCTAATGGTATTCCAACGGTTCATTTTGTAGGCCCCTCAATCTGGGCTTGGCGATATGAGCGGATTCACCAAATACGCGAAGCTGTATCGCATATGTTGGTGCTTTTTCCTTTTGAAACAGCTATTTATAAAAAAGAAGGAATACCTGTTACTTTTGTGGGTCATCCTTTAGCATCACAAATTCCTCTTGATACAGATATTCAACAAGCAAAACAGGCTTTAGGATTGCCTATAGATGCTAAAGTGTTGGCGATACTTCCTGGCAGCCGTAGTTCAGAAATAAAACTCCTCGCAGAGCCTTTTTTAAAAACAGCTCAATTGCTTGCACAGCGGGATCCAAATTTACATTTTATTGTGCCTTTGGTGAATGAAAAACGCAAGACTCAGTTCAATACCATTGCTAAAGATATACCCGTACCCAATCTACATATTTACGATAAAAAAGTCTCTGATTGGCCTATTTCATGGAATGTTATGCAAGCTTGTGATGCAGCATTGGTGGCTAGTGGTACAGCGACATTAGAAACAGCTTTATTCAAAAAACCTATGGTTATCTCCTATAAACTCTCGCCCTTAGTGAGAAAAATAATGGAGTGGAAATCAGGTCAAGAAAAGCCTTATGTCCCCTGGGTGGGTTTACCAAATGTATTATTAAATGAGTTTGCTGTGCCGGAGCTATTACAAGAAGAGGCCAATCCAAACCAATTAAGCCAAGCGTGTATTAAGGCACTTGAAGATGTGGAATATATTTCAGATTTAAAACAAAAATTTCACCAACTTCATTTAACCTTAAAACAAGACACAGCACAAAAAGCAGCAGAGGTGATTTTATCTTTGGCGAATCGTTAGGATGGCATAGCGAGTGGAAAATTTATCACTATTTGACGTAGAAAACTATCAGCTGATTGCTGGTGTTGACGAAGCAGGAAGAGGGCCTCTAGCTGGTGATGTCTTTGCGGCAGCTGTTATTTTAGATGGCAATTATTCCATAGAAGGTTTAACAGATTCAAAAAAATTATCCGAAGCTAAACGTGATAAATTAGCGATAGAAATTAAACAAAAAGCATTAGCTTGGTGTATTGCCAGTGCGAGTGTGACAGAAATTGATACGCTTAATATATTACAAGCAACGATGTTAGCGATGATAAGAGCCGTTAAAGGATTGTCTATCAAACCAGAACTGGTACTTATTGATGGAAATAGGGTGCCAAAGGAATTAAGAATACCTGCTAGAGCTATTGTAAAGGGAGATTTAAAAGAGCAATGCATTTCTGCCGCGTCTATTCTCGCTAAAACAGCACGTGATGCCTCTTTGGTTGAGTTGCATCAACAATTTCCACAATATGCATTCAATCAACATAAAGGCTATGGCACAGCACAGCATCTTTCTTTATTAAAGCAATATGGTCCCTGTATAGCTCACCGTAGGAGCTTTTCTCCAGTCAAAGAAATGCTTGTATTTAAACACCTTGCTGATTAATGGCTTCTATTTCTTCAAGAGTATTAAGCCATTCTTCTTCAAGCTCTGTTGCTTGACGGCTAAGATTACCGTGTTCTTCGAGTAATTTTATCCGCTCATCTCGTCTAGCATCGGAGTAAAAGCTTTCATCCGCAATAAAAGCATCAATTTCGCTAATACGTTGCTGAATACGCTGTACTTTATTTTCTAAGTCAATCGCCTTTTTTTCTAATGGTTTACGTAAAGCAGATTTACGTTGACGCTCTTCAGCCTCTAAACGTTTTTGTTCCTTTCTGTCTATGACAATATCAGAGGAATTGACTTGACGGTCTTCTTTGCGTTGTTGCTGTTGGCGATTATTTAGCCATGCTTGATAATCTTCTAAATCCCCGTCAAATTCAATAACAGAGCCATCGGCAACAATCCAAAAACTATCCACAGTTGTTCGCAATAGATGACGATCATGCGAAACTAACAGTACACTTCCTTCAAATTCAGCTAATGCCGTTGCTAATGCTTCACGAGTATCGGTATCAAGGTGATTACTAGGCTCATCCAGTAATAATAAATTTGGCTTTTGCCATACAATCAATGATAAAGCGAGACGGGCTTTTTCACCACCTGAAAAAGGCAGAATAACTGAATTAACAGTGTCACCACTAAAACCAAACGTACCTAAATAATTTCTTAGCTCTTGCTCACGGATAGCAGGATCAGCAATACGCTGTAAATGCATCAAAGGAGTAGCTTGCATATCCAACATATCCAGTTGATGTTGTGCAAAATAGCCTATAGATAAGCCTTTAGATGCCGTGAATGTTCCTGATAAAGGAGGTATTTCATGGGCAATTGTTTTGATAAGTGTGGATTTACCAGCACCGTTAACACCCAGTACGCCAATACGAGCACCACCACGAAGCATTAAGCTGATATGGCTAAGAATAGGTTTATCACCTTGATCAGTGTGGTATCCCACACAGAGTTTATCCATCACCAATAAAGGATCAGGCATATGATCAGGCGATGGAATTTTTATGTCAATGGAAGATTCTACTTTAATAGGGGATAGTGCTTGCATTCGTGCTAGTGCTTTAACACGACTTTGAGCCTGTTTTGCCTTGGTAGCTTTGGCTTTAAAACGATCAATAAAGCTTTGCAAACGTTGCGTCTCTCTTGCCTGTCTATCAATAGCGACTTGTTGTTGACGTAGGCGTTCGGCTTTTTGTGTTAGAAAACTGTCGTAGTCACCTTTGTAGCGTACCAATTGCTGACCGTCAAAATTTAAAATAGTTTTTGCAACCGCATTAAGAAACTCTGTATCATGAGAGATTAAGAGAACAGTACCCGGATAGCTGTGTAGCCATTTTTCTAGCCACAGCATAGCATCTAAGTCTAAATGGTTAGTTGGCTCATCCAGTAATAATAAATCTGAAGGCATCATTAAAGCACGAGCTAATGCCAGTCTTACCTGCCATCCACCAGAAAAATTCTCAATAGCTTCTTCCCATTGCTCAGGGGTAAAGCCTAGACCTGCTAATAACTGTTCAGCTCGTGATTTTGCTGTCCAATGCCCGGCTTCAGTCAGCTCATGTTCTAGTTCGGCAATTCGTTGTCCATCATTGTCAGCTGTATGTAGACGTTGCTCTTGAAGTGCTCTAAGGTGTGTATCACCGTCTATCACAAAGTCTCTAGCAGACTGTTTGCCGATGAGTGTATTTTGTTTTACATGAGCAATTCGCCAAGAAGCAGGGATTTCTAAATCGCCTGCATCCTGATCAATTTCACCGAGTATTAGTGCAAATAAACTGGATTTTCCAGCTCCGTTTTTACCAACAATACCAACACGCTCTCCGGGATGAACAACAAAATCAGTATTATCTAATAGGACTTTTGTTCCTCGGCGAAGGCTAAGATGTGAAGCACGAATCATTTAACGTAAACTAAAATAGCTAAAATAAATCAATTAATCCAACATGAGCAAATCTTCTTTGGTGAGTAAAAGAATGCTTTCTGTAGTCGTTTCTGTTTCTAGTAGTGTTGGGTTGATAGAAGGAAAAGCAGTCAAGAAGTTTTCATATTCATGACCAATTTCCAAGACAATAAAGCCCTCATCACGAAGATAACGGGGGGCATCATGTAGGATTTTACGGATTAGATCCATGCCATCCTCACCACCTGTAAGTGCCATCTTAGGCTCATTTTGATACTCTTCAGGAAGAGCTTGCATAGAGGTTTCATTGACATAAGGTGGGTTGCAAATAATGATGTCATATTGTTTTTCAGGTAAGTCAGTGAATAAATCACTTTGGTATAGACTTACTTGATGAGCAAACTGATAAAGCTCAACATTCTGCTTAGCGACTTTAAGGGCTTTTTCAGAGACATCGACAGCATCAACATGCGCATGAGGGAAGTTAATTGCCGCTAAAATAGCCAAATTAGCAGACCCAGTACACATATCGAGAATGTTTAATCTTGCGTCTGGATTAATGACCCATGGGCTTAATTGTTGTCCAAGTAATTCTGAGATAGGGGAGCGAGGAACGATAACATGCTTATCGACAATAAAGCGATAACCTTGTAGCCAAGCCTCACCTGTTAAGTAAGCTAGGGGAACTCTTTTTTTAACGCGTTCATGGATGAGATCTAAGCAACGTTTTCTCTCTTTTTTCAAGATATGTGCATCAATATAAACATCTAACTCATCTAAGGGCAAATTTAGAGCAAAAAGCGTTAAATAAACAGCCTCATCCCATGCATTATCAGAACCATGCCCAAAGAACAGTTTATGTTCATTAAATTGGGAAACTGCATAGCGAATTACATCACGAATTGTCGTTAATTCTTCAAAGTTTTCAGTAGAACTCATGGTTCAATCCTTTTTCATAAAAAAGACTAGCAGATTAGAGTAGAAGATTGCTCAAGGTTTTTTTATAAATTTCTTTTAATGGCTCTAAGTCATCAACAGCAATATGCTCATTTAGCTGGTGAATAGAGGCATTAATCGGTCCAAACTCAATCACTTGTGGGCAAATTTTAGCAATAAAACGCCCATCTGATGTGCCACCCACCGTATTTAACTCCGCGGTAATACCTGTTGTATCTAGGATTGCTTGTTGAATCGCTTTAGTTAAGTTACCTGTTTCAGTTAAGAATGGCTCCCCACCCAAAACCCAATCTAAGTCATAGTCTAGATGATACTTATCTAAAATAGAGTGTACCGTTTTTTTCAAACTTTCAGGTGTGCTAGCGGTAGAAAAACGGAAATTAAAAATAACTGTTGCAGTGCCAGGAACAACATTTGTTGCACCAGTACCAGAGTGATAATTGGAGATTTGGAAGGTGGTCGGTGGAAAATAATCATTCCCGTTATCCCACACCTGAGCGCTTAAATCAGCGATGGCCTGTGCACTTAAGTGAATTGGATTACGGACTTTTTCTGGATAAGCGACATGACCTTGTTTACCTTTAATGGTTAAGGTACCTGTTAGCGAACCTCTGCGACCGTTTTTAATCGTATCACCAAATGCTTTACTTGACGTTGGCTCTCCAACAATACAATAGTCAATAGTTTCTTGTCGTTGCTTTAATACTTCACATACCTTAACGGTGCCATTGATAGAAGGACCTTCTTCATCAGACGTGATGAGTAGAGCAAGCGAGCCTTTGTGATCAGGGTGTTTTTCCACAAATTCACGACAAGCTAAGGTAAAGGCAGCCACTGAGCTTTTCATATCAGCTGCCCCACGGCCATAAAGCAAACCATCTTTTACAGTTGCCTCAAACGGCGGTGATGACCAACGATCAACTGGACCAGTAGGCACAACATCAGTATGACCGGCAAAAACCACAACAGGATGTTGTGTTCCTTTACGAATCCATAAGTTTTGTACGTCTTCAAACGGTAGATATTCAGCCTGAAAACCTACCTCTTCAAGAATTTCGGTGATTCGCTCTTGGCAGCCCTTATCTTCTGGCGTAATGGAATCACGATTAATTAAATCAATTGCTAATTCTAAAACAGTTGGTTTAGTCATCGTCATTGTATTAGGCTCTTAATAAATCATTAATACTTGTTTTTGAACGAGTCTGTGCATCAACACGTTTTACAATAACAGCGCAAGCAAGGCTATGAGTACCATCAGCACTAGGTAAAGAGCCGGGGACTACGACCGAGCCAGACGGTACACGACCATAGGTAATTTCACCTGTCTCACGATTATAGATTTTAGTGCTTTGAGAGAGAAATACGCCCATAGCAAGAACAGAGTTCTCTTCTACAATCACACCCTCTACAATTTCTGAGCGAGCACCGATAAAGCAGTTATCTTCAATAATCGTAGGGTTAGCTTGTAATGGCTCTAATACGCCACCAATACCGACACCCCCTGATAGGTGAACGTTTTTACCAATTTGAGCGCATGAGCCAACCGTTGCCCATGTATCAACCATTGTGCCTTCATCAACATAAGCACCAATATTGACGTAAGAGGGCATAAGTACTACATTTTTACCGATAAAAGCACCACGGCGAGCAACAGCAGGAGGAACAACACGGAAGCCTGCTTTTTTGAAGTCTTCACTAGTATAGTCTTGGCATTTTAGAGGTACTTTATCGTAGAACTGAAGAGGAGCACCATTAATGATGGCATTGTCATTTAATCTAAACGATAATAAAACAGCTTTTTTTAGCCATTGATTTACTTGCCATTGACCATTAATTTTTTCGGCTACGCGGAAAGTACCGGCATCTAGACCAGCAATGGCGGTATTTACGGCATCTTTAAGCTCTGCAGAGGCTGTGTCAATAGAGATGTTTGCACGGTCTTCCCATGCTTGTTCTAATAGAGATTGAAGTTGTTGGGTCATAATAAATTGCTCTCTTGGACAGTTTTAGCTAGGACAAACTAGCCTTAAATGGACGAAATAGCTTTTTTATCGCAAATGTGTGACGATAAAGGTAGGGATGATTTTAGCATGAGAGACCATATGAACGGCTGATTCATGCAAGCGTTAAGATTAATTGCTTATTTAATGCAGCCAGTGATTTAGCAATGGTATCAATTTTGGTGGGATGGTTTAGATTAGTGATACGCTGCATTTCTTGGGGTCTAACATCAATACGACGAGCCAACTCAGCATTGGAGACGTGTTGTTTGACCATTTCATTGAGTAATAAAACTTTTGCATAAAGACTAGAGGGTAACTCAATAAGCACATCACCTTCCTGTGCTTTGCTAGGACTAGGTACTTCTCGTTGATCTTCAAAGTAGAAATCTAGAGCAGTGATGAGCGCATCTTTTGCCATATGTAGTGCATCATTCCAATTGTCTCCGCAAGTAATCGCTTCAGGAATATCACGAAAAGTCACACTATAACCTGTGTTTTCTTTGGTAAATATAGCAGGATAGAGCATATTTTTCCTTTTTTATCTAAGACCGAGTTGTTTTTTGATTGCTTCAATGGTGCCATTAGCTATTTCCTTAGCAGGGTGTCGTGGCATGACGGATTGCTTATTTTTGAAATAAAGTTTGATGTGATTAGATCCATTAGATGTTGTGACACCTTGCTTAATGAGCTATCTTAAAAACTCGCTTTGTTTCATTGGTATGTCTATGATAGCAATCAAAAATGTTTATATTGTCAATCTTGATTTGAAGAGAATTGTTGATGAGAATGAGTGCTTATTGTGGCTAAAGAAAGAGGGATAAGACAAGGAAGGTGGATGAATTTGTCTATAGGAAAATTTAGAATGTGGGAATAAAAATAGGGGATAGTTTATATCGGAGACATAAATTGTAAGAGTTTGGATTTCATCTGACAGTTTCCTATTTGAGAAGCGGTATCTGTCAGATTTGATTTAGTTCAATTTTTGTTGTTTCAAATTTATTTGCCATTAAGCCATCAACAACACTTCCTCACAAATTCCGCTATTCTTTCCGCACCTTCCACGCATTGTTCCACAGGTGCAACAAGGGCAATGCGTACACGCTTAAATCCTGGGTTAATGCCATCGGCTGATCCTGGACGACTTAAAAAGCTACCCGGTAATAAGGCGACATTTGCTTGCTTAAATAAGGATTTGCTAAATTCGGTGTCATCAATTGGTGTGCCTGCCCATAGGTAGAAAGATGCATCAGGCATGTTGACATCCAGCACGGGGGCGAGAATAGGGAAGACTTTAGTAAACTTTTCTTGATATAAACGACGATTTTCTTCGACATGGCTTTCATCATTCCAGGCTACCACACTGGCTGCACTGATGACCCCACTCATGGCACTGCCGTGATAGGTTCGATATTTTAAAAATAATGCCATCCAGTCTTTATCACCTGCCACAAAGCCAGAGCGCATACCGGGGACATTAGATCGTTTAGATAGACTAGAAAAGCAAATCATATTTTTATAATCTGTACGACCACTGAGTTGTGCAGCTTGTAGAATACCAAGCGGTTTTTCATTGAAGTAAATTTCAGAGTAGCATTCATCTGACGCAATCACAAAGCCGTATTTGTCACTGAGTTCAAATAAATATTGCCATTCTTCCAACGGTGTCACATTGCCTGCTGGATTACCAGGGGAGCAGACAAATAATAATTTGGTTTTTTTCCACACGTCTTCCGGTACTGATGCCCAATTAGGTGCAAAATTTCGTGCTGGGTCTGAATTCACGAAATAAGGCTGTGCACCACCTAAATAGGCGGCGCCTTCATAGATTTGGTAAAAAGGATTGGGTGATACAACTAAATTACCGGTCGTATTTCCAATCACGACTTGTGTAAATGAAAAGAGTGCCTCTCTTGAGCCCAAACATGGCAATATTTCTGTCTCAGGATTTGGGGCAGGGATATTGTAACGTCTAGCAATCCATGCTGAAATCGCTTGTCTTAATGTCACATCACCTTTGGTGGCTGGGTAAGCGGATAAGGCAGTTAAATTATCGATAATGGCTTGTTTGATAAGTTGAGGTGTTTCATGTTTAGGTTCACCAATCGATAAATTAATAGGCTGCTGTTGATAATGAATAGGTTCAACACCAGCAAATAATGCTCGTAAGCGCTCAAAAGGATAGGGCTGTAATAGGTTAAGATTGGGATTCATAGCAAGAACTATTCTGCAATAACAAATTAATGAATAAAAATATCTTTCTAGACAAGAAATGACGATGCTTTATCGTTGTCGATACGCGTAACGTACCGATACGCGTAACGTACCATTCTAAACTATTCCATGCTTTATCGGCAAAAAAGGAATAAGAGTGGATAAAGTATGTGGTATTGATGGTTATGATGAGAAAAATTTATTAAATAAAGTTTGTTTTAAAGAAAAGATAACTTTTATCTTTATGGGTATTGTAGGAGAGGAGAGCTAAAAGTCAACATAGTTTAACTTTTACACGAAAAATGCGAAAAATGCACAAAAGTAAGCACAAAAACAAAAGGATTTGAGACTATGTCATCAAATCCTTTCAAGTATATGGTGCGAGCGAAGAGACTCGAACTCTTACACCTCTCGGCGCTGGAACCTAAATCCAGTGCGTCTACCAATTCCGCCACGCTCGCTGTAAGAATATAACTATACCTAGTTGTTTGTTGATTGGCAAGAAAAAAATACACGCTCCCCCAAAATTTGATGTTCAGAAAAAATATTTGTTGCAAAAAACAAACTATTTTATATCGTTTTCTTCGTCGCTCAGTAATTTTTCGACAAGTTGAGTTGAAGGGAGTTCCTCAGGCATTTCTTCCACCAGTGATACTGTGGTCTCAGTAGTTTCTTTTTTCTCACCGTCAAGTAAACCTATAGCATTAGGGAGTTCATCCCAAAATGCGATAAATAAAGCCGCTAATAAAGGACCAATCACAAAACCATTAATACCAAATGCAGTTAAACCGCCTAAGGTTGTGATAAGCACAAGGTAATCCGGTAATTTTGTATCTTTACCTACAAGTATGGGGCGTAAAATATTGTCGGCTAAACCAATCACAAAAAATCCATAGACGATTAATGCAGCACCTTCCCAATAGTCCCCTGAGACTAAGAAATAGATAGCCACAGGGAACCAAATAATAGCAGCACCGATGGCTGGTAATAATGATAGGAAAGCCATAATGACTCCCCAGAGTAAAGCCCCTTGGATGCCTAATAAGCTAAAAATAAACCCACCTAAAGCACCTTGTACAATAGCGACCAATAGGTTTCCTTTGACAGTGGCACGAACAACAGTAATAAATTTTTCAAATAGATGGACTTTATGATCGTAACTGAGAGGCACTAAGCGTTTGAAATTATTTTGAATGCTAGAACCATCGCGTAATAAGAAAAACAATAAGTAAACCATAATACCCATGGAAATAATGAACGAAAAGGTATTTTGGCTAAGCTGGACGAGCTCATTGGCTAACAGTCGACTAGCATTATTAAATACAACCATTAATTTGTCTCTGATACCAAAGACATCCGTAATCTGAAATTTTTCGAGAATTTCCTTAATAAAAGGAGGTAAGTTATTGAAAACATGATCAGCGTACATACCTAAATTAAGTTGTCCTGACTGAACTCGTTCATATAAGCCAACACCTTCACGAGCAAGTGATGCTGTAATCAGGCTCAGAGGAATAAAAGCAATTAAGATGGCTAAGAAAACAGTCAATAAAGCTGCTGTGTTACGACGCCCCGGCATTAATTTGAGAAGATAATTATAAATTGGGCGAAATAATACCGCAAAGATAATTCCCCAAAAAATAGCGGTAAAGTATGGAGATAGTAAATAACCAAAACCCACTGTAATCAGTAGTAAAAAGCCTATATAAAAGGCGTAATAAACACGATTCTTATTCTGCATGAGGAATCCTAAAATTTTTAAAAAATTTGACTTTTATAGCAAAGTTGTTTCATTATACAATGGACAGTTATATAAGCGATATTTTTAATTTATTTAAATACATGAAGCGACCTTATATTTGTGCATTATCGGTTCTAGTGCTAACAGCTTGTGCAACTTCTACAACACCTCCAAGACAGCCAGAGAATATTTGTGAAATCTTTGCAGAAAAGCCATCTTGGAAAGAAGCGATAGAAAAAACTCGCGAAAAATGGGGGACACCCCCTCAGGTGATTATGTCCATCATCTATCAAGAATCTAGTTTTAAACATGATGCACAACCGCCTAAAGATTATTTATTGGGAATCATTCCTTGGGGAAGGGTAAGCTCTGCATATGGTTATCCTCAAGCTAAAGATGAAGTATGGGATGACTATAAAAAACAAAATAATATTTGGAGTGCCAGTCGTTCTGATTTTGCGGATGCGGTTGATTTTATTGGTTGGTACACGGATAAAGCACAAAAAATTAATGGTACCTCTAAATGGGATGCTTATGGTCAATACTTAAATTATCATGAAGGCTGGGGTGGTTATTCTCGACAAACATATCGGAATAAAAACTGGCTGATGAATGTTGCTAATAAGGTCAAAACACGTGCAGAGCAGTATGGTGCTCAATATGCACAATGCCGTTACTAAGTTGTATACATTAAATTTATAGTAACTAATAACGGGTAAGTGGGAAATAGAGACCAAAAGTCTTTATAAAAACTGTAAAAAAGCGACATTAATAAAAAATGGCTAAACTTGTTGTTTTGCACTAAATTGGTGCTTTTTTAGATAAATCTGTATTTTATATAGTTGTTACTATTAGTGTTTTTTTCTTTAAAAACACTAATATAGTACAAAAGATAGCAACTATATAAGGAAAACCCTGTATTTTCTTTGAGCCGAAAATTTGTTATACCTTTAATTAGTTTAATAATAAATTATTACATAATTTGTTTGGACTATTTCTGTCGCAGTAGAATTTTCATTAAGGAGTTTTTATGAAATTGACTAAAAAATTATCACTGGCAGCTGGTGCTTTTGCAATGATCGCTGCATTTGCTACACCAGGTACAGTAGCAGCCCAACAAAAATTTGTTAGTATTGGTACTGGTGGTGTAACAGGCGTTTATTATGCGGCTGGTGGTGCGATTTGTCGTATCGTTAACAAAGATAGAGCAGCACATGGGCTACGTTGCTCAGTAGAATCAACTGGTGCTTCAGTATTCAACGTAAATACAATTAAAGCAGGAGAGTTAGACTTAGGTTTTGCACAGTCTGACGTTGCTTACAACGCGTACAATGGAGAAGGTAATTTTAAAGACGCTGGCCCATTCAAAGAGTTACGTTCAGTATTCTCTTTACATGCAGAGCCTTTAACAGTATTGACTCGTAAAGAAGCTAATATTAAAAGTTTTGCAGACCTCAAAGGTAAACGCTTTAACGTAGGTAATCCAGGCTCTGGTTCTCGAGCTTCACTTGAGCAATACTTACAAGAAAGTGGTTTAGACTTATCTTACTTTTCTTTAGCATCAGAATTACGTTCTGATGAGCATGGTACGGCTTTATGTGACGGTAAAATTGATGGTTTTATCTTTGGTGTTGGACATCCATCAGCTAACATTCAAGACCCTACTACAACTTGCGGTGCTAAGTTAATGCCATTAACAGGTGACGTAGTAGACAAACTTATCGCTAAGTATCCATACTATGCTAAAGCTGTTATTCCTGGTGGTTTATATCAAAACAACCCAGATGATACACCAACATATGGTGTGTTAGCAGCTGTTGTTGCTTCTACAAAAACACCAGATGACGTGGTTTATCAAATCGTCAAATCTGTATTTGAAAACTTTGAAGATTTCAAAAAACTACATCCAGCTTTAGCGCATTTGACGAAAGAAGGTATGATCAAAAATGGTTTATCTGCACCATTGCATCCAGGCGCGGAGAAATACTACAAAGAAGTTGGTTTGCTTAAATAGTCGACTTTAAATGTTCAATCTTTATACCATATTGGTATAACTCAACTATGGTTGGAGTATAACGTGCATTTTCCTTTTTTAAGATGATTTCTTGAGTAATAAAGGGACTTGCACGTTAAAGCATATTTCTAAAAATTTTGTGGGTAATCATCTTACCCATTTGTTGTTTTATAAAAGCAATAAATTATATTGCGTAAAAAAGGAATTTACTCTATGGATGCAGATGCAAAAAAAATTGCAGAGTTAGAGAAACTGGTTGCCGATGTTGATCGTGGTGGACGTAAAGCGACGGGGCTTGTGAGTGTGATATTGGCAGCAGGCGCCTTGCTTTGGTCTTTTTTTCAACTATGGTTTGCCTCACCACTTCCATTTAGTTTTAATCTTGGTATTTTTAATGATACTGAGGCTCGCTCTATTCATTTAGGATTGGCCATGTTCCTTGGCTATTTAGCCTATCCTATGTTCAAAAAAGATGCTAATAAAATGCCTATTTATGATTGGGTATTTGCTATCTTGGCTGGTTTTTGCGGAGCCTATTTATATTTGTTTTATCAACAACTATCATCAAGACCTGGTATCCCAACAACGTTAGATGTGGTGACAGGTGTGATTGGTATTGTATTATTGCTTGAAATTACGCGTCGCTCATTAGGGTTACCGATGACAATATTAGGCATTGTCTTCTTAGCGTATTCATTCTTAGGACCTTATCTACCAGAAGTGATTTCACACCGAGGCGCTTCTTTAGAGCGTTTGGTATCGCATATGTGGCTAACGACAGAAGGTACTTTTGGGGTGGCTTTAGGCGTTTCGGTATCTTATATTTTTATTTTTGTATTATTAGGTTCTTTGCTCGATCGTTGTGGTGCAGGGAACTATATGATGCAAGTATCTTTTGCCATGTTAGGTCACCTACGTGGAGGCCCAGCTAAAGTTGCTGTTGTTTCTTCTGCCGTGAATGGCCTTGTGTCTGCTTCTTCAGTAGCCAATGTAGTTACAGGAGGGATATTTACTATTCCACTGATGAAAAAATCTGGGTATGGAGGAATTAGAGCAGGTGCGATTGAAACAGCCTCATCTGTTAATGGTCAGATTATGCCTCCTGTTATGGGTGCCGCTGCATTCTTAATGATTGAGTATGTGGGTGTTCCATATACAGAGATTATTCGAAATGCTATTTTGCCTGCGTCAATTTCGTACATATCGCTGTTTTATATTGTGCACTTAGAGGCATTAAAATTAGGTATTACGCCTATGATGTCAGCAGGCGCACCTAAAACACCAATGCAAAAATTAGCTGGTTGGGGGATGGGTATTTCTGGTACTTTCCTCGTCATGGCAGCATTCTACTATATTGGTACAGGTGTTCAAGCATTTGCAGGTTCAGCCGCTATTTGGATTTTATTAGCACTGCTACTAGTGGTGTATGTTTATTTATTAGCCTTATCTGCAAAACATCCAGATTTACCGACAGATATCAATATTACGAATCCTGTAAAACCAGAAATTTGGCCTACTGTACGCTCTGGCTTATATTTCTTAATTCCAATTGGCATTTTGGTATGGTGTTTAAGTGTTGAAATGCTATCGGCTGGTCTATCGGCATTTTATTCTGTGCTTGCTTTATTATTCTTGATGATTACGCAGCGTCCAATTATTGCTTTCTTTAGAAAACAAGATACTGTGCCAGAGATGAAGCGTGGCTTTAGTGAAGCTATTCAAGGGTTAGAAGAGGGTGCTCGCAATATGATTGGTATTGCGATTGCATGTGGTACAGCAGGTCTGATTGTTGGGGCGATTACTTTAACTGGCTTAGGCTTACGGATGACTGCTTTTGTTGAGTTGGTGTCAATGGGTAATGTCTTAGTTATGCTATTCTTTACGGCGGCTGTATGCCTAATTCTAGGCTTAGGTATGCCAACGACGGCTAACTATATTCTAATGGCTACGTTAATGGCACCTGTGGTTGTAGAGTTAGGCGCACAGAGTGGCTTAATTATTCCCCTGATCGCGGTGCACTTTTTCGTCTTTTACTTTGGGATTATGGCGGATATTACCCCTCCAGTAGGCTTGGCAACCTTTGCCGCAGCCGCTATTTCTGGTGAAGATCCTATTAAGACGGGTATTCAAGGGGTAACCTATGCATTAAGAACGGCGGTATTACCATTTATTTTTGTATTCAACCCATTATTACTATTAATTGGCGTGGATACATGGTGGCATTTATTAGCGGTGGTTATTGGTGCAACCATTGCCTCTCTTATATTCGCTGCATCAACGTTGCGTTGGTTCCGTGATAAATGTACTTGGCTAGAGGCATTGATTCTGTTAATTGCGTCTTTTATGCTTTTCCGTCCTGATTGGTATATGAATCGAATTGCCCCTGAATATGTTGCTCGTCCTGTTACAGAGGTGTATAGCGTAGCTGCCAATATTCCTGAAGATGGTCGTTTTGTTGCCGAAATTAAAGGAATGAATTTTGAAGGTAAAGAGCTGACAAAACTAGTAGCAGTGAACTTGCCTGCGTTAGAGTCGACAGAAGGAAAGGATGCTAAACAAATTGGTCGTGAGCGTTTACAACGAGCTGGATTAAGTTTTATGAGCTTAGGTGATACGCTACAAGTGGCTAATGTGAAATTTGGTAGTCCTGCTGCACGCTCTAGTTGGGAGCAAGGTTGGGATGTAGCTGATGTTATGGTTCCAAACCCTGATAGACCAACAGAAATACTAATGTTTATTCCTGGCTTACTGATTATTGCGGCTATTTGGATTCTCCAAGGTCGTCGTATGCGTAAAAGAGGGGAAATTACTTAGTAAAGTTCTCTGTAGAAAATAAGACAAAAAGTTTTAGTAGACTCAAAGAAAAACGCATTCAATATTTAATTGAATGCGTTTTTTTATGTTTATTAATGACTACCTTCAAACATAGAAGAGGGCAATCATTAATAATTAGATCATTTATTTAAATAACTTATTGACTAGGGGTATCAATGCTAAATATAGTACCTGTGCTACTATACATTCCCAATTAGCATAGAATCCAATCAATGGAATACTTGGTACGTTCGCAAGTAAATGTTCAGGTAGGATATTAGTTAATTGCAAAGAGTGGATACTGACACCAAGGATTTTGAAACCCAGTGCATAAATTAGCCATGTCATTACTTTAAATAAATGATGCATAGGCAAGCGTTTACTTGAGGTAATCATCAAAATAGCAATAACGAGTAATGCTATGAGTGCTATGCCGATACCTAACAATAAATCTTGTAGCTCAATGCGAGGTAGCATCCCTGCATAGAATAAAATTGTTTCTGCTCCTTCACGAAATACGGAAAGAAAGCTTAGTGCTAGCATTGAGAAAAGACTACCAGTAGCTAACGCTGTATTTACGTGCTTATCAACAAATTTTCTCCACCCTGTAATAGATGCTTTGCTATGTAACCATGCACCTACAAAAAGCATAATGATAACGGCGATAATACCAATACTTCCTTCGAGAATTTCACGATTTGTGCCAGCAGCAATGGTTGGGAATAGTTGTTGGAGCGCAATTGCCCCCAGAAGGCTAGCAAACACGCCAAGAATAGCCCCTGCATACACCCAACGCTTGGCAGTAATCTGTTTGGCTGCATTTAGTGTAGTGACAAGTGCCATAACAATTAATAATGCCTCAACACCTTCACGCAAAAGGACTAAGGTTGCGTCAATAGGACCATAAGCAGCATTAACATTGATTTGTTTGAGCTCTGTAATTAATTGGGTAAATTTTTGTAGATTGGCAGGCTCATCTGCCTTGACCAAAATAACAGGAAGTAGGCTTTCTACTTTGCTATAAAGGCTACCATTACGTGTGCGTACCTCTCCTTCAAAAATAGGCCATTGTTGAATAAATGTACGTATTTTTGCTTGACCTTCTTCAATGCGTTTATTTGCGAAGTCATCATAACTTTTAGATAGTAGACCTATACCTGAGGCTAAATCTGTAGGTGCATTTGTATCTACTTTAATGGTGGCTGTATTACCTGCCTTGAAGTCATCTAGTGTATTTTTCAATTGAGCAGATTGCTTTTCCATTTCTAAATAATTGGGTGGATCAGCTAACATGGCAATACGCATCAAAGTCATTGCTGTTTCAATTTGTCCATAATGCCCAATGCTGGTATCTCGAACAGCTTTCTCATTTAATGTCCATGTGGTATTGAAACGTTTATAGTCTTCTATAACAGCATCTAGATTTTTTTCGAGAATATGTTTATTGAGTTGTTCATAGACAGGGATAACTCGTTTGCTGAATTGCTGTCGTTTCGCCTCATAATCTACAGGATTTTGCTCTTTTTCAAATGTATATAAAGCTTTTGATAAGCTTTCTAGAGAAAGAAGGTCTTGTTGTTTAAGTGCTTGTTCAATGGTGTCGCTTACTGTTTTTCCTGCTATTGAATCATGGTTTTGGAGAGCTACAAAATCTTTTTTGATATTTTGTAGAATAGGGAGTATTTGTTGGTTTTCTCCTTTTTTTACATGACTCATTGCATCAGAGATTTGTACAAATAAGGGGCTAGTATTTACTTTAGCAAGGACATTTATTTGTAGTCCTATCGTTAAGGAGAGGACAAACAAGAATCGCCATAAAAACTTAGATAGCATCAAATAAACTCCTACCTAGATAATCCTGTTCATCAACTATACCTGGGAAGCAGGCAAAAAGTCCACTTCCAATATGGGTAACGTACTCATTCATTTTGTCTGTATTACCTAGAGAATTTTGAATAGTAATAAATGTTTTAGGATCATTTTGAAAGGAAATAAATAAGAGACCAGCATCAAATTGAGCATGGTCATCAATACCACTAGCATATGAATAGGATCGTCTCAGTATATTGAGTCCCGTTTGATGAGCAAGTTTGACATGAGAGGTATTGGGAAAAATAGGTTTACCTTTTTCATCCATTTTTTTCAAATCAAGCGTATCAAATTCATCTTTATGCCCAAAAGCGATACCACTGTCACGATATCTACCAAAAGTATTATTTTGTTCGGCAGCGTTTGTTCTATCCCAAGTTTCCAAGAACATTTTGATGCGTCTAACAACAAGATAAGATCCATTTTTTAACCAATTATCTTGTTGAACCCAAACAACCTCATCTAACTTTTGACCAGAAAAATTGGCTGTACCGTCTTTAAAGGCAAAAAGATTACGTGGTGTTTGCAAGTCATCATAAGATGTAAATCCTGATTGGCTCCACTTCATGGTTATCGTTGAACGAGCAACACGGACTAAGTTACGCACGGCATTAAAGGCTACTTGTGGATCATCAGCGCAGGCTTGTATACAAATATCACCTCCAATGTATTCTGGTTTTAATTGATCTCTAGGAAAGTGAGGTAAGTCAGTTAACTCAGCTGGTTTGAGGTGATTTATATTTAGCTTAGTAAAAAAACTTGGGCTTACTCCAAACGTTAAGGTGAGTTTATGGGCACTTAAACTATCGGCTTCCCCTGTATCCGCAGGGGGGATAAAATGATTTTTACTATATTCTTTAACATTTTTTCCTTGAGTCAAGTTTTTGCTATAACTTGTCCAAACCTTGAACATTTGCTTGATGTCTTCTAGTTTGTCTGTATGCAGATCTAGGACAATAAAATAGATATGCTTTTGTCCTGGTGTGGTAATGCCAGCCTGATGTGTACCAACGAAAGGGATGATAGGCGTAGTATTATGATCGCAGGGCGTCTTTGCTTCAACGGAATTAATAGAGGAACCAAGCATTAGACCAGCACTCGACATTCCTAGTTGTTTAACAAAGTGACGGCGATTTAAGTTTTTCATGACTAACCTTTATAATTCTTTGGGTAAAAAGTAAAAAGCTAGGGTCACTTGTATAAAAAGAGAAACCTAGCTTATATAACGTATAATTAGAGATTATTCTTATTCAAGAATAACGCCCATTTGTGCGAGTGGCTCCCCAAGCTTATTGACAGCCTCAGCTAGAGTTTTAATTTCATCTTTACTTAATTGGTTGTAAGGTTTGTAATCAAAACCTTCTTTGGCATTGTTATGAGAAGCTAAAAGTTTATTTACTGCTTCAAATCGTTGTGCAATTTCAGCTGATAATTGTTTATCTTTCTCTTCTAACCTAGGTTTGAATAGTTCATAAATTTTCTCCGCACCTTCAATATTAGCCTTAAAGTCATAAAGGTCTGTTTTGGAGAAAATTTCTTCTTCACCAGTTACTTTTGAGGTAGAAACTTCATTTAATAAATCAACTGCACCAGAAATCATTAATTCAGGTGTGACTTCTGCTGTAGGTATTTTAGCGCGTAATTCTTTAATATCTTTAAGTAATTGAACACCTAACTCTTTTGTTCCTTGTGTAGAGTTCGTTTCCCATAATATTTTTTCAATTTTATGGAAGCCAGTCCAATCTTTCTCACCTTTGCCTTCACCCTCTAAATCGGCGAGACGAGCATCAATGCGAGGATCTAAATCACCAAAACTTTCGGCAAGAGGTTCTGAACGTTCATAAGCCATACGTGAAATGGGATAGAGTTTTTTTGCATTTGCAACATCACCGTTATCAAGATATTGCACAAACTTTTCTGTGTCAGTCACTAATTGATCTATTTGATGAATAATAAATTCACGATAACTACTTGTTTCTTTAGATAAATCAGGTGCTGCTATTGTAGATAAGCTAAACCCACTAGCTGCAATAGTTAACGCAAGTGCAGAAAGACGCATCATAAATAATTCTCCTTAACAAAAAAGAAAAATGATTACTAAGTAATATTGTTTAAATCAATATATATTTCTTAGAATGCATGGCGTAAGCCAATAGCGACAAGGGTAGACTTAATTTTCTCTTTACCCGTAAAAGCAGTGCCATCATAATTTTTTATGGTTGTTTTGCCATAAGAAGCAACACCATAGAGACTGGTGCGTTTTGATAGTTCATGAGTATAGCCAAGACTAAAAATATGACCACTTGCTTTAATTGGAGAGTCAATCTGTGTATTTTTAGCGGAAATGCCTTGATAAGAGAAAAGTAGGGTACCATTATCAGAGACAGGAGCACTTAAGCCAGCAAGCCAAGAATTTTGACGATAACCTTTACGATTCCATGCGGTAGGAATGGTTTCACCATTAATTTCTTCGGAAGCTGTTAAAGAAAGAATCTCTCCGAACATACCGTTACGCTGTTGTCCAAAAGCACCATAAAGTTTGACAACATTAAAGTCATAACTGCCACCGATGGCCCATGACTTACTTTTTATGCCGCCAACTTCTTTGGCTGTATCATAAACAGCACCTAGGAATAGGGCATCACGGGAATATTTCAGACCAAGACTAAGTTGTTTATTACCTTCTCTAGTAGTGGCACCGTTTACCGTTTTTTTGATGCGATCATAGGAAAAAGCAGCACCAAATTGGAAGCCATTGCTTTCAGCACTTAGGTATTTAACAGACTTTTCCAAGGAAGAGCTGAGAGAATCACCAAAGACAGAGCCAGCTCCCGCTTGTCCAAAATCAGTACCAAAAGGATCAGCATTAGGCATAAACTCATCGGCAATATTTTTTTGATAACCTAATGTTAATTGTCCCCACGCTTCATTCGCAAAGCCTACAAAAGCATTTCGATTAAAAACGCGTCCAGCTTCGTCAAATGCACCATTGGAGGCATTGAAATGGCCTTCTAAAGCAAAAATAGCATGTAAGCCATTGCCAATTTCTTCTGAACCACGTAACCCCCAATAGCTACCACCAGCTAAACCATTATCAACGCCTACAGAGCGTTCTTTGTAGCTAGCTAATTGGTTCCCTGTTGCTCCATAGCTTGTCGTTTTGATTTGGTTAAAACTAACAGCAGTATCTACGATGCCATATAAATTAACGGATGTTTCCGCGTTGGCCATCTGGGCATAAGAGGCGAGAATAGTACTTGCTAAAAGAAGCTTTTTCATGGCAAAAACCTTTGTCAATGTAATTATGTATTGTGTTAGATATTACATCTAAATGAAAATTATTACCATTAAAAATTACATAATAAAGGCGACTTTTTAAGAAAAAAGCTGAAATCGTTGTTATTGAAAGACACCTGGGCGAATTAGACCGACCGCAATTCCTTCAATTTCAAATGAGGAAGTGTGATCGACGACGATAGGTGAAAAGTCACTATTTTCAGGTAGTAATTCAATATTGGAACCTGTTTTATGGAATCGTTTGACGGTGACATCATCATCAATCCGTGCCACGACAATTTGTCCATTACGTACCTGAGATGTTTTTTTGACAGCGAGTAAATCACCATCAAAAATACCAATATCTTTCATACTTTCCCCTTTGACTTTTAGTAAGTAGTCGGGGGTGGCAGAGAAAAGAGCAGGGTCTAATTGTAGCGTAGACTCGTGATGTTCTATAGCATTGATTGGTGAGCCAGCTGCAACACGACCTATAATGGGTAAAAGTAAACGATTATCCTTGAGTAGTGAGGCAGCCTCATCAATCCCTGTTTTAATCGAATCCACAACTTTTGTGCTGATTTTATCAAGTGTCGATGTAGCAGAGGTATTGGCAGCTAAAAAATCAGGATTAAGACGAATACCACGAGAGGCTCCCGGACTTAAGAAAATTGCCCCTTTTTTGCTAAGTGCTTTGATATGATCCTCGGCAGCATTGGGAGATTTAAATCCTAGTGTTTTGGCAATTTCAGCACGTGTAGGAGGAAAACCAGTTTTTTCAACAGTGGATTGAATTAAGTGTAAAATTTCTTCTTGACGTGGCGTTAATTTAATCGTCATAATCATTCCTGTATGAATATACAGTTTATTTTAGCGATTATTAAGAAAAAAGCAAGTAGGTAAAGTGATTTTTTTATTGAAAATAAATGTTATCTGAATGATATTTCAGTTATATAGTGATAAAACTAAAATTAAAGAAGTAATTATCAAAAAAACGGGTAGATATTAGCTTACATCTACCCGATTTCTCACAAAACAGACTTGATATTTTTAGTTTTGTAAAACAGCAGCAATAGCTTTGGCTACGGCATCAATATTACGAGAATTAAGTGCGGCTACGCAAATACGACCACTATTGACAGCATAAATACCATGCTCATTACGTAATTTTTCTACTTGCTCTTTAGTAAGACCAGAGTATGAGAACATACCACGTTGAGATAAAACAAAATCAAAGTTTTGCTTCACGCCATATTCTTTTAGCTTAGCCACTAATTGAGCACGCATAGTACGGATACGCTCACGCATTTGAGCTAATTCTTTTTCCCATAATGCGAATAATTCATCATTATTAAGAACCATGCTGACAATCGTACCGCCATGTGTAGGAGGGTTTGAGTAGTTGGTACGGATAGTACGTTTTACTTGGCTTAATACACGATCTGCTTCATCTTTAGATTCGCATACAATAGTTAATGCGCCAACACGTTCACCGTATAAAGAGAATGATTTTGAAAAAGATGAACTAACAAACATAGGCATATTTAGTTCAGCAAATAATTTCACCACTTGAGCATCTTCTTGTAGACCAGCTCCAAAACCTTGGTAAGCAATATCAAGGAATGGCACTAAATGACGCTCTTTAACAATAGCTGTAATCTCTTTCCATTGCTCAATGGTTGGATCAACGCCTGTTGGGTTATGGCAACAGGCATGAAGAACGACAATGCTTTTTTCTGGTAAGGTTTTGAAAAAATCACGCATAGCATCAAAGTCTAAACCATGAGTTTCCGCATTGTAATAAGGATAGTTTTCAACTTTAAAGCCAGCACGCTCAAATAGAGCGCGATGATTTTCCCAGCTTGGATTACTGATGTAAACAGTAGCATTACCGTTGACTTGTTTTAAGAAGTCGGCTCCGATTTTTAGGGCACCAGTTCCACCTAGCGCTTGGAAAGTTAAGGCACGCCCTTCTTTGGTAATGTCACTATCTTTTCCTAATAATAGCGCTTGAGCCCCTTTATCATAAGTACCAATCCCTTCGATGGGTAAATAACCACGAGGTGCTGATTGCTTAGCACGTTCTGTTTCAGCAAGACGCACAGCTTCTAGAACAGGTAAACGACCTTCATCATCATAATAAACACCTACGCCAAGATTAACTTTGGTCGCTCTTGTATCGGCATTGTATTGTTCATTTAAGCCAAGAATTGGGTCACGAGGAGCTAACTCAACATTTGCAAATAGAGAAGACATAATAATCCAAGATAGAAAAAAGAGTAAAAAAAATGATTACTTGTTAAAATGGTTAGTTCTTAGAAAAATTCTAAAGATTTTCGCATTAACAGGATAATAAAATAATAGCATGAGTGCAGGTCAATTCGTTGAATTTCCCAATAGTCCCTTTCAACTTTATCAACCTTATCCTCCCTCTGGGGATCAGCCAACAGCCATTGATAGTTTAGTTGATGGTGTAAAAGATGGGTTGATGTTTCAGACATTATTGGGAGTGACGGGGTCAGGTAAAACGTTTACCATGGCAAATACGATTGCTAGATTAGGTCGTCCGGCTTTAATCTTAGCTCCTAATAAAACGCTAGCTGCACAACTCTATGCGGAAATGCGCGAGTTTTTTCCTAAAAATGCTGTTGAGTATTTCGTCTCTTACTATGATTATTATCAACCAGAAGCGTATGTACCTAGCCGAGATTTGTTTATTGAGAAAGATTCAAACATTAACGAACACATTGAACAGATGCGTTTATCGGCAACAAAAAGCCTTATGGAACGAAGGGATACGATTATTGTAGGAACGGTCTCTACCATTTATGGTATTGGTAATCCTAGTGATTATCATGCAATGATTTTAATTCTACGTGAAGGGGCGACAATTAGTCGGCAAGAGTTATTGGCTAGACTGGTTTCCATGCAATATGAGCGAAATGATGTAGAGTTTACGCGTGGACATTTCCGTGTGAGAGGAGATACGATAGATGTGTTCCCGGCTGAAAGCCCAGAATTAGCGGTTAGGATTAGCCTCTTTGATGATGAGTTGGAGTCTATAGAATTATTTGATCCACTGACAGGCAAGGTAAGACAAAAGGTTATTCGTTTTACTATTTATCCTAGTTCACATTATGTTACGCCAAGAGATACGATACTGAGGGCTATTGAGACAATTAAAGCTGAATTAAAAGAACGCATACAGTTTTTTTTAGATAACCATCAATTAGTAGAAGCACAGCGTATTGAACAGCGAACTAGATTTGATTTGGAAATGCTACAAGAATTGGGGTTCTGCAAGGGGATTGAAAATTACTCAAGGCACTTATCCGGAGCTGCACCAGGAGAAGCTCCACCAACATTAATTGATTATTTGCCAAAAGATGCGATTATGTTTTTTGATGAAAGTCATGTCATGATGGGGCAACTTCGAGCGATGTATAGGGGAGATAGATCGCGTAAAGAGACGCTTGTACAGTTTGGATTTAGATTGCCTAGTGCTCTTGATAATCGGCCACTTAAAATGGAAGAGTTTGAGGCAAGAATGCGGCAATCAATTTTTGTTTCAGCCACACCGGCTGAATACGAAAAAGAACATTCCGATAATATTGCAGAGCAAGTAGTCCGCCCTACGGGCTTATTAGACCCAATCGTGGAAATAAGGCCTGCATTGACACAGGTAGATGATTTATTAGGTGAAGCCAAATTACGTATTGCTAAGGGGGAGCGTGTATTAGTGACTACACTCACCAAAAGAATGGCTGAGGATTTGACTGATTATTTAGCAGAAAATCAGTTAAAGGTTCGTTATTTACATTCTGATATTGATACCGTAGAGCGGGTAGAAATTATTCGCGATTTACGACTAGGCGTTTTTGATGTGTTAGTAGGGATTAACTTGCTACGTGAAGGTTTGGATATTCCAGAGGTTTCTTTAGTGGCTATTTTAGATGCAGATAAAGAAGGCTTCTTACGTTCTGAACGTAGTCTTATCCAAACCATTGGACGTGCCGCTCGTAATTTAAATGGTAAAGCTATTTTATATGCAGACAATATTACCGACTCTATGAAAAAAGCAATAGACGAGACAGAGCGACGTCGTCAAAAACAATTACTCTTTAACCAAGAGCATGGTATTACACCTAAAGGGGTGGTAAAAGCCGTTAAAGAATTAATTGACGGTGTTTTAACGAGCTCTCCAGAGGCGGAAGATATACCAACAGAAATTGTTGAAGCAGATGTTTCAGATGAAAAAGTAACGGCAAAATTATTGAAAAAATTGGAAAAACAAATGCTAGACCATGCGAAAAACTTAGAGTTTGAACAAGCGGCACAAATCAGAAATCGTATCCAAAAACTTAAAGAAAAAATGCTTTTTTCTTAATCTCTACTATTTTGAATAAGGCGTAATTTTTTGACTGTTTTGGGTTTCTAAACTCGAAATTTGTATGGCAAATTTGGATATAAATTTTATTGTTAATAATCTGAATAATTTGACTAAAGTGAATAAAGCCTTGCTTTTACTCAAAGCTTTATTTTTAGAGGGATAAAAGAGACGTTTAATTAATAACGTGCATCCTTCGGTTTATTGCCATTTGGCCAGTCATTAACTTTACCTGCAAAGTCTGGTCGAGGTTGATGAGTAAAATACTCAGCAATATCCACAGCATCTTGGTCTGTTAGTACAGCACCTTGACCCCAGCCGCCATGTTTTTGCACAGACATGGGCATATTATCACGAATAAAAGCGGCTGCTTTATAAGTACGAGCCATACCAGCGCCGATGTTAAATGAATGGTCGCCCCATAGAGGAGGGAATACGATATTACCACGACTATCATTCAACCCTTCACCATTGTTTCCATGACAAGCGGCACAATGTTGGCTATATAGTTTCTCTCCTCTGATTGTGTCAGGAACGAGCTTAGTATTTATTTGACCACCAATATCAGATTTGATTTTTGCTCCTTTGGGCAATCCTTCGCTTAACCATTCCATATAAGCAATCATTGCCTGCATTTCTTTTGAATTAGGGTCAAGTGGCTTGCCATTCATGGAGCGTTGGAAACAGCCGTTGATGCGGGCTTTTAAGTCGATAACTTTTCCTGCTCGAGGCATTTTTTTAGGATAAGCATAGAAGGAGTTTAGGTAATGAGCACCTTTTTCTTCTTTACCACTAGCAATATGGCAACTATTACAGTTCATACTTGCACCTACATTTTCAGGTAATAGGCGCTTAGTTTCGTTTAGTAAACGTGAACCATAAATAATTAAATCAGCATTCTTATGTCCAACAACATTAGCTAATACAGGGGCTTGATAGTCTGTTTTGACAATATCTTCTTTCACCTGAACAGCATAATTTTTGCGTTTTGCAGGAGCTACCTCATCAGAGCAAGCGGTTAGTGCTAAAGCAGCTGATAGCATAGAGAGAACTAAAAGTTTATGATATTTCATTATTTTTCTCCTACATAATGAGCTGATTTGCTATTGATAAACCGACGGACTTTATTAACGTCATGAGCATTTACTTTTGGCGCGTTATTGGTCCAAGATGTACGGATATAATTCACAATTTCAGCTACATCGTTATCGCCCAAGTATTCAAAGCCAGGCATTGTAAATGCCATGCGATCATGTTTAGTATCTGCCATACGGCTACCTTCTAACGTAACTTGGATGACTGATTGTGCATTGTTAGCGACAACCGCCGTATTATCATCTAGGGCAGGGAAGATACGGCTAACGCCTTTACCGTCTGCTCGATGGCATGTCATACAGTATTCTGTATATAACAATGCACCACGGCTTAAATCAGACCCAGCTAATAATTTGTCGGTAGTTTTGTCTTCTTGACGAGGGCGTTCTATAGCACGACCTTTGACAGGGGGTAGTGATTTTAAGTACATAGACATACTCATTAAATCATCATCGGTCATATATTGGGTACTATGTTCAATCACATCACCCATGGCACCGAAAGCAGTTGTTTTGTCCGTACGCCCAGTTTTAAAAAACATGACTAATTCATCAGTTGTCCATTCGCCTAAACCATTACCTTCGCCACGTAAACTTTTGGCACGCCATCCATCTACAACAGCACCTGATAAAAATTCATCATTATCTTGCATATTAAAGGCTTTTTCTTGATAAGCAAGACCTCTAGGCGTATGACAAGCACCACAGTGACCAGGTCCTTCTACAAGGTAGGCACCACGGTTAATTTTGGCATCTTTGGTAGAGTCAGGAACGAATTCTCGTTGTGGTGAAAAAAGCATTTGCCAATAAGCGACAGGCCAACGCATACTCATCCAGAATGGTAGTGTATTACTCGGATTGGCTTGGCGAACAGGCGTTACTTTTTTCATGAAATAAGCATATAAAGCCTTGATATCCTCGTCTGGCATTAGCGTATAAGAGGGATAAGGCATAGCAGGGTAGAGAGGTGATTTATCTTTTCTAACCCCATGTTTTACAGCATTTACAAAATCAGATAATGAATAATTACCAATACCAGTATCTGCTTCAGGGGTGATATTTGTTGAGTAAATTGCCCCTACAGGTGTTTGCATAGCGAGACCGCCTGCAAATTCTTTACCACCGGGAGCAGTATGACAGGCAATACAGTCTGCCGTTCTGGCAATATATTCTCCCTTGATGACTAAAGAGTCTTCTGCCAAGAACGCACTATCAATAGGAGAAACAGCATCGGTTACTGCATTGGGTAGTGTTTGTTGACGTGAAGACATTATCAGGTGTGAACCAGCGTATGCTGCTAATCCAGCAAAAGCAACGCCCAATAGAGCTATGTATCTTTTTTTCATCATATTCATCTCAACGTTTGGATATATCAATGTTATTATCCTAAGTTGAGTCTTTTAATGATATTGTGGTTCACCACATTTACCCATAAATGTTGATTTTTATCAAAAATTTGCGACCAAATGTAAAACGATGTGTGCAGACGATTCTGACTATAGCATGGTTGATGTGCGTTGCCACGCCGCTTTATGCTAAGACATGGTTAGTTGGTATTCAAGCACCCAATGGTGCAAGTAGTACGCAACAAGAATGGCAACCATGGATTGATTGGTTATCATCACTATTTGTCGATGATGATTTTAGTTTGGTGGCGCTAAATACTAATGATTTTCAACAATCCTTACAGAGTAATCGTTTAGATTTTGTCATTGCTCAACCTATGCAATTATTACTCTTACCAGAGCCTATTGCTTTTCAACGATTGGCGAGCCTTGAGAATCATCCTACGATGAAGTCATTCAATGATTATCAAATTGGTAGTGCGATTTGGGTAAATAAAGAGAGTTCAATTAATGAATTAAAAGAGCTTAAACATAAGAAAATTGCCGCTGTTTCTCCATTGGTATTTGGTGGTTTTTTAGCAGGGTTAGCCGCCTTACAACAACAAGGTGTTACTGAAAACGACCTACTCATACGCTTTACCGAGTATCCTGTAAGTAAAGTGTTATCTTTATTAGCAAACCACGAAGTAGATGCCGCTATTATGCCTTTTTGTTTAATGGAAGAATTAGAAGAAAAAGTAAGAGAAGGAATTAGCCAAGACTTTAAACTATTACAACCTAATGTGCCTAATGCAAAATGTAGAGGTAATATTATTTTTAAAGCAAATTGGTTACTTGTAGCAATGTCACAAACGCCATCTGCACTTAATAAAAAAATTGTGCGTGCTTTGCTTTCAGAAGAGGTTCCTGACGACTTACCTCATTGGCAAGTTCCACAAGCAACTGAAGAGGCTGAAAAGATTTTATTTGAGTTAGGGCGTCACCCTTATCAGCATAATATGTGGGATAGCCTAAAAATCTTTATTAGTAAATATTGGCTATGGTTTTTGTTGTTGGGACTGATTAGTGCATTGATGGCGGTAAATCATATAGTGGCGATTTATCTAGCCAGAAGGCGTTTGCATGATTATCAGAAGGCAAACCAAGCATTACTTAAAACGGAGCAGATGATGTATAAGGCGGATAGGCTTTATGCATTAGGCGAGATGACATCTGGTATTGCTCATGAACTTAATCAGCCACTGGCTAGCATGGCCTATTATGTGGATGGTCTTAAATTACAATTAAAAGCACAAAAATTAACAGAAGATAAACTGACGACTGCTTTAGATAATATGGCTAAAGAAATTGAGGCATCTAAGCAAATAATTCTAAATATTCGACGTTGGAGTAAGCTTCACCCTAGTGATGAGATGAAAAAGCTACAGATCATAAAAGTCTTTGAAGAGGTTAACTTTTTTATTCAGCAGCATAATCATCATCTATCCATTACAATTGAGGGTAGTCCCAAAGATTATGTAATGGCAGACGAAGTAAAGTTAAAACAAATTTTAGTTAACTGTGTGCTAAATAGTGTTCAAGCTAATGCTCAAACGATTATTTTGAGAGCAAACTCATCTACCATCGAAATCATAGATGATGGAACTGGTTTTACGACAGAACAATTGAATTTTCCTTTTATTCCATTTAGAACGTCTAAGCCAGATGGTTTGGGAATTGGTTTAGTTGTTTGTGAACGAATGGCTAAGAGTATGAATATGAGTATGAAACTAGAAAATTTATCTAATCAACAAGGTGCAAAAATTATATTGAGTTGGGTGCCAACTGAGTAAAAGATGGAAAATGTAGCTTATAAACCTCATTTATCTGATGAAAAAAAATTAAATTATCCTATTCATATCATTGATGATGAGGCATCAGTGAGAAATGCCTGTGCTTTTTTTGTTGAGTCACTAGGATATTCATATCAACTATGGTCAGATGCTAGAAATTTTTTAGCACATGTTGATTTAAAGAGCCCTGGAGTAGCATTAATTGATTTGCGTATGCCGTATATTTCAGGGGAAGAATTATGTCATCAATTAAACGCAAAAAATAGTGTGATCGCTCAAATTATTATCACAGGTCATGGCGATATTGATACGGCTGTTCATTTGCTAAAAAATGGCGTGATTGATTTTTTGCAAAAACCAATTTCAGCGGATAAGTTGCTTTTGGCGATTGAGGTAGCAATTCACTTTACTTGTCTTAAATATCGTCAGCAAGAATTAATGCGTATTTATGAGCAATTAAGTCCCAAAAAGCAGCAGCTATTTCATCTAATGGCTGAAGGGGTGACAAATAAAGAAATTGCTGATGAGTTATGTATTTCTACTCGCACAGTAGAAGTACATCGTTCAGAAATCATGTCTAAATTTTCTTGTACTCATATTACGCAATTTATGAGCGTATACCATGAAATAAAAGACATAACTGAAAATAGAGAGTGACAGTCTGGCGTTGTAAATTAGCTCTTAGCAAATAGGCTACGCCTGATATGGGCAGTATCAATGCAGACTAATTGATATTTATTGTTTTAGGCCAAGCTTTTTAGCTAGTTTGTGAAGATTACTCGCATCAATCTCCAGAATTTTAGCTGCTTGTGTCCAGTTATATTGAGTGCTCTCTAATGTTTTTTTGATCAAATCGTGTTCGAATTGTTGCACTAATAGTTTTAACGGCCCTAGAGTTTGCATTTGGCTAGTTGAAGATTGGGCTGACAAGGGAATTGCTGCTATTGTATTGACACTAGCACTAGCGGAGTCAGTATATAAGTGATGACCGTCAATTAAGTCAAGATGCTCACTACCTAAGGTCACAATTGTGTTGTTGTTATAGCCAGCGCTAATAGCTTTGAGAGCTGCTCTACTGATTACATGCTCGAGCTCTCGAACATTCCCAGGCCAATGATAGCTGGTCAATAAATGACTCGCTTGGGGGCTTAGGCGTAATCCGCGTAAACCAAAACGTGCTCTATTTAACTCAAGAAAATGTCCTGCCAAGAGTAAGACATCTTTCTCTCTTTCTCGAAGAGGGGGGACTTCAATAGGATAGACAGAGAGACGATGAAATAAATCCATTCTGAAAATCCCATCTTCTGCTGCTTTTAAAAGATTACGATTGCTTGCAGCAATGATTCGAACATTAACACGATGGACAGTATCAGAGCCCAAGCGTTGAATCTCCCCATTTTGAATAGCTCGTAATAATTTGGCTTGAATAGGTAGGCTTAGTTCACCAATTTCATCTAAGAATAAAGTGCCATTATTAGCCACCTCAAAACGACCAGCACGCTCTTGAATAGCGCCAGAGAATGCCCCTTTAACATGACCAAATAATTCACTTTCTGCTAAAGCATCAGGAAGGGCAGCACAATTAACCACGACCATTGGTTTGTTTTTACGTTTAGACTGTGCATGAATATAATGAGCGACCAAATCTTTACCAACGCCAGTTTCACCCATAATAAGTACAGGCAATTCAGCATCAGCAATAATATTCATTTCATCAAACAGCTTTAGTATGGCAGGGCTATTACCGATAATATCTTTGGCTGAGTTTCTATGCTCAATAGTCATTTCAAATTGGTTAACAGTATAGCGGCTTGCTAATAAGCTCTCTAACTCAGCTATATGAATACTTGTTTCAAACCACCAAATATTTGCCAGTAGCCGTTCTTTTAATTCATTATTAAAAGAATTTTCCATGGCATCTAATGTTAGCACTCCCCACAGTTGATTATTGATATGAAGTTTAACCCCTACACAGTCATGGACATGTAATTTTGTGCTTGTACTATCTTCCATTAAGCTATCAATGAGGCCGTCATAAGGATCAGGAAGAGGGGAGTTTTGATCAAAATGGACGAGTCCGTTAGCAGCAATAATATGTTTTAATCGAGGGTGTTCATCAACTTTGAATTGACGACCTAATGTGTCATGGCTAAGTCCAATAGCCGCGACCATGTGTAATGTTTGTTGCTGCAGCCGCAATAGGCCGACGGCACTACAATTAAACTCTGACTTAATAACCGAGACAAGTCGATATAAACGAATGTTGGGAGACAATTCTTTTGTTAGGTCTTCGATAATGCGGCTATCAATCACGGTATTTTTAACCCAGTAGGTAAATAATACCTAAAATTATAAGGTAAAAATTACCATTAATGAATAAGTTGTATTGCTTGCCCTCTAAATATAAAACTGGCATGAATTTTGCTTGGTGAGTTGTAGCGGTAGCTGAGATAGTTGTCTTGACTAGGTTTGACATGCATCAAGGTTACCTTCGAAAGTGCATTCATAGATTCTTTTATGAATATGGTTATTAAAAAAATTTAGGAAAAGTTATGGGAAATTATAAAAAGCTGTGGTACTGGCTTCTCGGTATTTTATTAGTGACTTTTACCCTATTAGGGTATTTGGGATCTGATGTTTACCGAAATGCTCCTCCTATACCAACAGAGGTAAAAGTAGCGACAACAGGTGAAGTACTAATGACCCGAGAAGACATTCTTCAAGGTCAATCTGCTTGGCAAAGTACTGGTGGTATGCAAAACGGTTCGATATTTGGACATGGTGCTTATCAAGCACCTGATTGGACTGCCGATTGGTTACATCGTGAGTTAATCACGTGGTTAAATTTGGCTTCTCAAGAGAAATTTGGTATTACTTTTGATAAAGCTAATGAAGAGCAAAAAGCTATTCTAGAAGCGGCAGCAAAAAAAGAATATCGTACTAATACAATTGATAGTAACGAGGCAATTACCATTTCACCACGTCGAGCACAAGCGATGAAAGAAGTGGCTAAATATTACCATGCTTTATATGGAGATGATGCTTCTTTAAATTCAACACGTGAAAGCTATGCAATGAAAAGCAATACCTTAGCTGATCCTGCACGTCGTGATAAATTAGTAAACTTCTTCTTCTGGAGTACATGGGTTGCTTCAGCAGAGCGTCCCGGCAAAGAAGTGACTTACACCAATAACTGGCCACATGAGCCAATTATTGGTAATGTGCCTTCTGTTGAAAATGTAATGTGGTCAATCATCAGTGTTGTCGTATTAATTGCTGGTATTGGTTTACTTGTTTGGGGCTGGGCATTCTCAACTAAACATGAAACAGAACCTGTAGCACCTACAATTGATCCTATTTCAACATTTAAATTAACACCATCTCAAAAAGCATTGGGTAAATATGCTTTCTTAACAGTAGCTTTATTTGCCTTCCAAATGTTTATGGGTGGTGCTGTTGCTCACTATACGGTAGAAGGTCAGACTTTCTATGGTATTGAGCTATCAAAATGGTTCCCTTACTCATTACTTCGTACATGGCATTTACAAAGTGCCGTACTATGGATTGCCGCTGGTTTCTTAACAGCTGGTTTATTCTTGGCACCTATTGTGAACGGTGGTAAAGATCCAAAAGGTCAGGCGTTAGGTGTTAATGTATTATTTGTTGCCTTACTCGTGGTGACTGTAGGCTCATTTATTGGTAACTATCTGGCTATTGCGGGTCAAATGCCTGCTGAACTTAACTTTATGTTAGGTCACCAAGGTTATGAATATCTTGATTTAGGTCGCCTATGGCAATTTGCGTTATTCTTAGGAATTGCTTTCTGGTTGTTCCTAATGGCTCGTTGCTTAGTTGGTGCATTCAAACAAGGTGGCGATAAAAACTTATTAGCCTTATTTACAGCATCAGTTGTGGCTATTGGTCTGTTCTATGGTAGTGGTCTATTTTACGGTGAACGTTCTAATATCGCGGTAATGGAATACTGGCGTTGGTGGGTTGTTCATCTATGGGTGGAAGGCTTCTTTGAAGTATTTGCGACAGCAGCAATGGCATTTATCTTTAGTTCAATGGGCTTGGTTTCATTGAGAACAGCAACAACAGCTTCTTTAGTTTCTGCTTGCTTATTTATGCTTGGTGGCGTACCAGGAACTTTCCATCACTTGTATTTTACTGGAGCAACAACTCCAATCGTTGCTGTAGGTGCAAGTTTCTCAGCATTAGAAGTGGTGCCTTTAGTCGTATTAGGCTATGAAGCTTATGAGCATTGGAGCTTACGTACAAGAGCTGCATGGATGGAAAAATTACGTTGGCCATTAATGTTCTTTGTAGCAGTTGCTTTCTGGAATATGATAGGTGCAGGTGTATTTGGCTTTATGATTAATACGCCAATTGCTTTATTCTATCTACAAGGTTTGAATACAACGGCAGTACATGCACACTCTGCTTTATTTGGTGTATATGGTTTCTTAGCACTAGGTTTCGTTTTATTAGTTGTTCGTTATTTACGTCCTAATTTTGTATTTAGCAATGGCGTAATGAAATTAGCTTTCTGGGCATTAAACTTAGGTCTTGCTGGTATGGTATTGTCTAGTTTATTACCTATCGGTTTATTCCAATTCCACGAAAGTGTGAATGTAGGTTTATGGTCTGCTCGTAGTGAAGAATTTTTACAACAAGACTTTTTAGAGAATTTACGTTGGATTCGTACTATTTCTGACGTGCTCTTTATTATCGGTGGTTTATCTGCTGGTCTAGAAATTTGTAAAGCAGTGTTCTTGCATAGAGCGCCAAAAAATTAATCAAATACGATTAATCAGAGTTTTAATATAAGTGATAGGCTCTCCAAGCATTTGCGAAGAGAGCCTTAATTCATTCTTAATTGTGATTTTTTAAATCAACGTAAGTATTAAGATTGTGGTTGTTTCAGTGATTCTGTTGCAGAGGTATTTGGTGCTGCTTTTAGGGTAAATGAGATACGATACATCTCTGGTGAAGTTGCTTTTTGAGCCTGTGCCGCTTCTATATCAGGCTTATAGAGGACACGCAAATCATAAAGACCATTATCTGGAATAGTATATGGCACACCACTTTTAATTGGTGCGATAGTATTTCCATACAATAGTAATTCAATTTTATCTGATGCTTCTAACTCAATCAGTAGCTGTTGGCCTTGCTCTGCTAAGAATTGATAAGAAGAATAACCTACGCCTTGAATATAGCCACGATATTGAACTGCTGTCTGATGATCTAAGAACTCAACATGTTGCGTTAGGTTGGTTAAAGATTTAATAGTGGTCGGATCTAGAGCATTATTTTGGTTTAGACTCTGTCCACTTGTATTGGCAATTGATTCTGAAGGTTGTTCGGATGAATTATCAGCAGAGGGTTGAGTCAAAATTACTCCTAATACTGTTACTGCTGCAATTGCTATAATGAGTTTTTTGGAGTTTGACGTCAACTGCATAAATTACCTAATCCTTCTTTCAATGGAATGAAGATTATAAACCTAACCGCTTTAAAAATAAAATAATTCGCTTATTATTTTATTACAATACTTGATAAAACCTATTGTTTCATTTCTTAAAATACCGTATTGTTCAACATAAGAAAGATATTAGTTATTTTGTGGGGATACTAAATGCATATTTATGTATTAGGAAGTGGTGTTGTTGGTGTGACTACCGCATATTATTTAGCTAAAAAAGGGTGTGAAGTAACCGTTATTGATCGTCAAGACGGCTCAGCGCTAGAAACAAGTTTTGCAAATGCAGGTCAGATTTCCCCGGGCTATGCTTCCCCTTGGGCTGCACCTGGCGTGCCATTAAAGGCTATCAAATGGATGTTTCAAAAGCATTCTCCGTTGATTATGAAATTAACGTCAGATATTACCCAATACAAATGGATAGCTCAGTTAATCGCAAACTGTAACGAGCAAAGCTATTCTATTAATAAAGAACGGATGGTGAGGATGTCTGAATATAGTCGTTATTGTATTCAGCAGTTACGTCAGGATACGGGCATTACTTATGAGGATCGCCAAAAGGGGACAATCCAGTTATTCCGTAAACAACAGCAATTAGATGGTATTAGCAAGGATATTGATGTTCTTAAAGAAATGGGAACTCCGTATGAAGTATTGGATAGGGAAGGTATTCTTCGGTATGAGCCAGGTCTAAAGGACAAAATTAATGAATTTGTGGGGGCTTTACGCTTACCTAATGATGAAACTGGGGATTGTTTTTTATTTACCCAGAAATTAACACAAATGGCCAAAGATATCGGTGTTAATTTCCGTTTTAATAAAAATATTGAAAAATTAGAATTACAAAATAATCAAATTAAAGGGGTTTGGATAGATGGTGAGCTAGAAATAGCTGATGCTTACGTAGTATCGTTGGGATCTTATAGTACAGCGATGCTAAAGTCTGTTGGCATTAATGTACCTATTTATCCTTTAAAAGGGTTTTCACTGACAATTCCCATTACGGATGAATCAAAAGCTCCTCAATCAACGGTCTTGGATGAAAGTTATAAGGTTGCTTTAACTCGTTTTGATAATCGAATTCGAATGGGTGGTATGGCTGGTGTTAATGGTTTTGATTTAAGTTTAAAGCAACGTTATAGAGATACTTTGCATGAGGTGTTTAATCATGTATTTCCAGGTGCAGGCAATTTAGATGAGGCAACATTCTGGACAGGATTACGTCCAGCGACTCCTGACGGGACACCTATTGTAGGTAAAACACCTTACCCTAATTTATGGATTAATTCTGGGCATGGCACTCTAGGTTGGACGATGAGTTGTGGATCAGCTAAGTATATTTCTGATTTGATTACTCACCAAACACCAGAAATTAGTACAGAGGGCTTTGATTTGCAAAGATATGTAGACTAGTAATAGTAATGATAGTAAAACTCCTTTGACTACATTCATTGAATAGGTATTGATAAACAAAAGAGTTTTGCTGTGATTACGAGTTGGTGAGTGAAGAAGAGGAAATGGGTGTATCGTTGCTATACATCGCCATCACTTCTTCGCCGGTTAGCATTGGGGTTTGATTGGCTAGAGTATAAAAGTCTGGCTTATCATCAATAAAAATTTGTGAATTAATCTCAAACTCTTGGTTCTCTTGAAATAATCCTACAGAGACAAAATATTGTTCTGTTCCAAGCAAATGGTAGTAAAGTGGCGTACCGCATTGTTGGCAAAATCCACGCTCAGCCCATTCCGAAGAAGCATAGTGTTGAACCATATCGTGACCTTGACTAATAGGATTTTTGTCGCACGTAATGGTAAAACTAGGACCACCATTACTTAAACGACGGCATATGCCACAATGACAAGCATGTAGTTTTTTTGTGTCAGCTATTTCTAATGTAACAGCCTTACATTGGCAATGTCCCTTCATGTGATGCTCCTATTTGAATTTACTGAAAGATTAACACGAACAATATTATAACTAGTTGGCCTATGTTTTAGGCAAGTTATTGGGCTTATCTAGAGACTTTTTCACCACCTAACGCATCAGTTAAACTCACTAATAAACCATTAAACTCACCAACCATCAAGGCCATTTCAGCATCAAAGTTCTCAATAATATCATCACTACCAACATTTTCACGAGACTCTGCTAATACCTCAAGAGGGGCTATTTTTTTGATATCACCCGCATCATTGAGGACGAATGAAACACGATCATTCCATGTCATCGCAAGTTTTGTACACGTTTTACCTGATGTAATATGTTTATTCAGCTCATCTTGTTCAGGAGAATGGTTAGCATAGCGCACACTAATACGGGAATCAGACATAGACTTAAGCTCTGTGTCCTGATCAATCGAAAAATCTGCAGGGGCTTCATCACTAATGAGCCATTCAGTCATACAGCTAGTAGGTGATTTTTCAGTCATAAAGCTTAGAATAGGTAATGGCTCTAATACTTTGGCTAGCATACCAATGATTTCATCGGCTTTGCTACTAGCACCAGCATCGATAATTAACCAGTGATTATCTAAATCAAAATAAATACGCGTCTCTCTATAAATACTAAAAGCTTTCGGTTTAAGAGCAGCGGCTACATTTTCCTTAATTTCTTTCATTTGCTTGCGACCTACTTTATAGCCTTGCTGTTCTTCAACTTCGGCAGCTTTGGCTTTAGCAAATTGAGTAATAACAGAAGCAGGGAGTAACTTTTTCTCAATGAGTAAACGGCATAAAAAAACGTGTCCAACTTTGTGTACTAGCGTATCTTCTTCTTCAAAAACAGGAGCCCAGCCCATATTAAGTGGTTCCCCTGAGAATTGTCCTTCAACAAAGCGTTGTTTGTCCAAGAGAGTCTCTAGCTCGTCAGCAGAGGGTTTCCAAGAGGGGGAAAGGCGAAATACTTTTAGATTTTTAAACCACATAAAAAGCTCTCAATTTATATAAAGAAAGGGGATTATTTTAACTAACTACTACTGAAAAAAGTTAGAATACAAAGCAATTAAGTGAATCTACTTTCAGTAGAAATATAAATTTGTAGGATATTTACATCCACTGTATAGACATACAGTATTATTAATGTAATAATAACATATATTCTAACAAATCGCAGTTAACTTATTATTTCATAGGACCCTAATTATGGATGACAAACAATCAAAAGCGACCTCTGCAGAACGTGCCAAGGCTTTGAGTGCGGCATTAGCCCAGATCGAAAAACAATTTGGTAAAGGTTCTGTTATGCGCTACGGTGATAATGAAGTAGCACATGATTTACAAGTAGTATCAACAGGCTCTTTAGGTTTAGATATTGCTTTAGGCGTAGGTGGTCTTCCTAGAGGTCGTGTCATTGAAATTTATGGTCCAGAATCCAGTGGTAAGACAACACTAACATTACAAGTTATTGCCGAGATGCAAAAAATTGGTGGTACATGTGCTTTTATTGATGCTGAACACGCATTAGATGTGCAATATGCGGCAAAATTAGGCGTTAATCTTGAGGATTTATTGATTTCCCAACCAGATACTGGTGAACAAGCACTAGAGATTACAGATGCTCTTGTACGTTCTGGGTCAGTAGATTTAATCGTCGTAGACTCAGTGGCAGCATTGGTGCCACGTGCCGAAATTGAAGGCGAAATGGGGGATAATTTACCAGGCTTACAAGCACGCCTTATGAGTCAAGCTTTACGTAAATTAACAGCATCCATCAAACGTACAAATTGTATGGTGATTTTTATTAACCAAATTCGTATGAAAATTGGTGTAATGTTTGGCAGCCCAGAGACTACAACGGGTGGTAATGCCTTAAAATTCTACTCATCTGTACGCCTTGATATTCGCCGTATTGGCTCCATCAAAAAAGGTGATGAAGTTGTTGGTAATGAGACTCGAGTCAAGGTAGTCAAAAACAAAGTAGCGCCACCATTCAAACAAGTTGAATTTGATATTATGTATGGTTCTGGTATCTCTAGAGAGGGCGAAATTATTGATTTAGGCGTTAAAGCTGGTATTGTCGATAAAGCAGGGGCGTGGTTTAGCTATGACGGTACACGTATTGGTCAAGGAAAGGACAATGTGCGTGAATATTTACGTGAACATCCAGAAATGGCACGTGAAATCGAAAACAAAATTCGCCAAAATTTAGGTATTATTGAGCTTGCTCATAGTTCAGATACCGATGCTGATGATGCAGACGAGGATTTTGTCGAAGAGTAGTGTAATTTTTTAGGGCATAACACTCACTTTATTGTGATGAAAGTGAGTGTTATGCTAGATGGCTAAAGCTTTGTTGATAAGGTCAAGCGGCACTATAAATGAAATCTAATAGCTTTTACTAATCAGCTCTCTCATAAATTAAATGCCTTATGATACACAGGCAATAAGCAACTTACTCAGTAACACTGGATAGTGGGTTAAGACTTTCTCTCGTAAAGCAAAGATTTATGTGCCAACCATCATTTTTGTATCTACCATGGTCATAAGGATAAACTAGGTTACGATGAATAACTGTTCTGATGATGATAATCAACGTTCACAAAGTGATAATCAACGACAACAAAGGGCACGAGCTCAGCGTTCTATTTCTGACACCCCCCCTCAAAAAGAAGTAAATTTATTAACAAAAGCGGTAACACTATTATCCTCTCGTGAGTATTCAGCACATGAGTTGCGTAAAAAACTATCAAACTATAGTGTTGATAGTGACAAAATTGAAGAAGTGATTCAGCGCCTTCAAAAAGAAAATTGGCAGTCTGATCAACGTTTCATCGATAATTTTGTTAGTTTTCGGCAAGGGAAATGGGGCAATCTGAAAATATTACAATGTTTAAAAACACATCAACTTTCTTCTGAAAGTTTGAATGATCTGAGAGAAACACTTAAAGAAACAGAGATGAGTAGAGCATTAGCTGTATGGGAAAAAAAATTCTATGGCCAAAAAGCTCAAACACCTCAGGAAAAAGCAAAACAAATTCGTTTCTTAAGTAGTCGTGGCTTTAGTAGTGAGGTTATTCGTAAAATTGTACTGTGATAGACACAATTTTTTTTATATTAGATTTATTGCTTATTAGTGTTATGTTGGTTTCGTAACCATAAATCAGCATATTTAATAAAAGTCGAATGGGCAGATAAGACGGCTAATAGGAAACCATGCTTGCCATCTAAAAAACCAGCTTTTAACATATACATCTTGCCAAAAGTTGCTATTGCATGAGTGACAGCCTGAAAGAGAGTCGCTTTTTTGTTTTGCTCGTGTCGTTGTTCAGCCCAAGCCTTTGCGTAATTAGCCGATTTAACTAAATATTGATGTAGACTGGTATACGTAATATGATCGATATCTCCTTTGAGATTAATAAGCTCAACACCTTTAGGAATAATCACACTTTCATGCACCAGATTATCGTTATAACGTGTTGTTTGAGTTCGATATAGACGGCGAACATAATCAGGATACCAACCTGAATGATATATTTTTTTACCAAATACTTCACTTAATCTAGGCATTTGATAAATAGCGTTGTCTTTATCAGCCTGTATTGCTTCTAAAATAGATTTTTTCAGAGTGGGTGTAATACGCTCATCTGCGTCAAGCCATAAGACATAGTCACTACTTATATATGATTGTGCAAGTTGCCGTTGTTTACCAAAACCAGGCCAGTTAGTGTTTTGATAGAATTTAGCTCCATATTTTTCAGCAATTAGTGGTGTATCATCTGTACTACCAGAATCGAGGATAACAATTTCATCTACCCAATCTTTGACTGAGTCTAAACAGGCTGCAAGATGATAACTTTCATTTTTGACAATCATCGCTACAGATAAGCTTGGCATATGAGTATAATCCTTTTGTTTTGCGAAAATTTAGTGTCATTCTAATGCTATTTGAGTTTGCAGTCATTTAAAATAGAGCTTAAATTAATAATTGCTTATTGATAAACCATGAAAAAAATTCTAATTATACGTAATGATAAGCTTGGTGATTTTATGCTGATATGGCCAGCATTGGCTATGCTTAAAGCCTCATTGCCTAAGTGTCATTTAACCGCTTTGGTACCTGCTTATACATCAGAAATTGCACGTGCTTGCCCATATCTGGATGACATTATTATTGATTCAGGTAAAAATGCACCTAAAGAAGCTAAAAATCGGCTCTTAGACACGATTACACAACATCATTTTGATGCAAGTATTAATTTTTTTTCTGACTTTTATAGTGCTTCTTTGGTATTCAAAGCAGGAATTCCCACTAGAGTAGCGCCAGCGACAAAATTATTCCAATTCCTTTATAACCAACGTTTATGGCAACGACGCTCCCAATCGAAACAACCAGAGTATGTTTACAATATAGCATTGGTGCAATATTTTTTACAGTTAGAAAAAGTTCATCCTAAAGAAGTATTAGCACCATATTGGCAATTCGACACTGATTTACTTGACCATCAAAAAGCACACTTGGTGTCAGCATTAGGGCTAGATAGTAATACCCCATGGGTATTTGTGCATGCCGGAACAGGGGGGTCAGCAAATAATCTTAGTCTTAATCAATATGCTAATCTTATTGAGCATATTCTCTATCATTATGATGCTCAAGTCGTATTGACAGCGGGGCCAGCAGAAGCTGATAAGGCATATACGTTAAAAACGCTTATCCAAAAAAATGTAGAGAGGGTTTTTATTTATGATAAAAATCAGGGAATGGTAGATTTCGCTCGATCTATTGCTTGTGCTAGCGTGTTTATCGGAGGATCGACAGGGCCGTTGCATATTGCTGGTGCCTTAAATAATTACACGGTAGGATTTTATCCCAGTAAACGATCGGCTACTCCTTTACGTTGGCAAACCATTAATGAGGAAGAGAAACGCTTAGCTTTTTCGCCTAATAAAACTAAAGAAACTCAGGATGATTTGACAAGCATCTCAATTGCCAACGATGTATTACCTTCCTTATTAACTTTTTTAGATCGAATATTGAAATAAAAAAAGCTTAGTTTATATTAGATAATGACCAATCTAAACAAGCTTTTTTAAATTAATTAATCAATGCTACTCAGCTAAGATACGTTCGGCTTCTGCCTTAACTCGCTCAGGTGCTGTACCACCGATGTGATTACGGGCTGAGACGGATCCTTCCAATGTAAGTACCTCAAAGACATCTTTATCAATCGCTTGATTGAAGGCTTTAAGTTCTTCTAAGCTTAAATCGGCTAAATCAATCCCTTTTTGTTCACATTCACGGACAGCCAACGCAACTGTTTCATGAGCATCACGGAAGGGTAGTCCTTTTTTAACTAAATAATCAGCTAAATCTGTTGCTGTAGAAAAGCCCTGTAAAGCGGCTTGGCGCATATTATCTGCTCTAACTTTAATACCACTTACCATATCGATAAAGATAGTTAAGGTATCTCGTAAGGTATCAGCAGAATCGAATAAGCCTTCTTTATCCTCTTGATTATCTTTGTTGTACGCTAAAGGCTGACCCTTCATAAGTGTTAATAAGCCAATCAAATTACCATTCACGCGACCAGTTTTACCACGGGCAAGTTCAGGTACGTCCGGGTTTTTCTTTTGAGGCATAATAGAGCTACCAGTACAAAACCTATCAGCAAGGTTGATAAAGCCAACACGAGGGCTCATCCATAAAATCAATTCTTCTGAAAGACGTGAAATATGCGTCATGACAAGGCTTGTAGCTGCACAAAACTCAATAGCAAAGTCTCGGTCTGAAACAGCATCTAAAGAGTTACGACAAATACCTTCGAAAGAAAGTGTTTTCGCTACGCGTTCTCTATCAATAGGGTATGAGGTACCAGCTAAGGCAGCGGCACCAAGAGGGAGTTGATTTACTCTTTTACGGCAATCTATTAATCGTTGGTAATCACGACCAAACATTTCCGCATAGGCCAATAGATGATGACCAAACGTAATGGGTTGAGCTACTTGCAAATGAGTAAATCCGGGCATAATAGTCGCATAATGCTCTAGAGCTGTTGTTGCTAAAGCTTTGCGTAATTGCTTCAATAAATCAGCGCTAATATCAATCTCATGACGTAGCCATAAACGGATATCCGTTGCTACTTGGTCATTACGTGATCGACCAGTGTGTAAGCGCTTACCTGCATCACCTATTAACTCTACCAGTCTTTTTTCAATATTTAAGTGAACATCTTCTAAATCCAACTGCCATGAGAACTTACCAGACTGGACTTCCTCAAGAATAACTTTCATTCCCTTTTGAATATCTTCATAATCTTTGGGAGAAATTACATCCACATGACTTAACATTTCTGCATGGGCTAATGACCCTTGGATGTCGAAAGGAGCAAGGCGAGTTTCAAAAAAAACAGAGGCTGTATAACGTTTAACTAGCTCAGAAACAGGCTCAGAAAAACGAGCAGACCAAGCTTCACTTTTTTTATCGAATTGATTTTGTGTTTGACTCATAGTGATAGGTTAGAAATAGGGTTATGCCTAAAGATTTAAATATTAAAAATTTCCTTTTGATTATAATAAATTCAAGGCAAAAATAGTGCTAATGTGTGATAATTCTCGCAGTTACTATTATTTTTTAAGTGAGTCTTCATGTCTTCATTTCTCATTGGTTTAGCACAAATTAATCCTGTTGTTGGTGCGTTCCAGCATAATATCGAGTTAATTATCAATGCAGCCAGAAAAGCTGCAGAAAAGGGCGTTAATATTCTTGTTTTACCTGAACTTGCATTAACAGGGTATCAACCAGAAGACTTGATGTATCGTAATAAATTTATCAATGACCATGATGCCGCTTTAGTCTTATTGATGAAGCAACTAGCCGAGTTCAAGGATTTATATGTTCTTGTTGGACATCTAGATAAGCAAAAAGACGCTTTGTACAACGCTGCTTCTGTTGTTGTTAATGGTAATAAAATTTGTACATATTACAAAGATGCCTTACCTAATTATGGTGTGTTTGATGAGCATCGATATTTCACCTCAGGTGATGAGGCCTGTGTTTTTGAGCTTAATGGTCATAAATTTGGTGTTGTTATCTGTGAAGATGTATGGTTAGCCGAAGCGCCGGCTAATGCAAAAAAAGCAGGTGCACAGACACTATTAGTACTCAATGCATCACCTTATACTATGCACAAGGACGAACAGCGAATTGAAATTGTTCGTCAAAATGTCTCTAGCCATGAGATGAATATTTTTTACTGTAATAATTTGGGTGGACAAGACGAATTAGTCTTTGATGGCAACTCTTTTGCACTAGATAAGACAGGAAAAAGTGCAGGTGAGTTAAATGCTTTTGTGGATGCATTAGGCATTTACTCGTTAGAAAATGACAGCATTGAGTTAAAAGACATTGTTGAATTAGCCCCAAATAGTTTTTCAGTAATTGACGTACCTTTGCAAAAAAATCTAAGTGAAGGGATTGAGTCAGAAGTATGGCGAGCTTTAGTGATGGCGACTCGCGATTATTGCCAAAAAAATGGGTTCAAAAAAGTAGCTTTAGGTTTATCTGGCGGGATAGATTCTGCTGTTGTATTGGCTATAGCCGTAGATGCTCTTGGTGCTGATAATGTACATGCGGTGATGATGCCTTCACGTTATACAGCAGATATTTCTGTTAATGATGCCGCTGAAATGGCAAAAATACTGAAGGTAAAATACGATGAAATTGCTATTGCTCCGATGTTTGAGGCATTTTTAAGTAATTTGGCTCCTGTCTTTCATGATTTACCTATTGATACGACTGAAGAGAATATTCAAGCGAGAATTCGTGGTGTCCTTCTAATGGCATTTTCCAATAAATTTGGTTATTTGATTTTAAATACAGGCAATAAATCTGAGTTAGCAACAGGTTACAGCACTCTATATGGTGATATGGTAGGTGGCTTTGCAGTTATCAAAGATATTCCTAAAACATTGGTATTCAGTTTGGCTAAATGGCGTAATACACTTGGTCGTGTTATTCCAGAACGTATTATTACTCGCCCACCAAGCGCTGAGTTACGTGATAATCAGACAGATCAGGATAGCTTGCCTGAATATGCCGTACTTGATGATATTCTTGAGCGCATGATGGAACTTAATCAATCGAGTGATGAGATTATCGAAGCCGGCTTTAATCCAGAAGAAGTGGAAAAAGTGGCTCGTTTACTTCGGATTAATGAGTACAAACGTCGTCAAGGTGCTCCTGGCCCAAAAATAACTCGTAGAGCTTTTGGACGTGATTGGAGAGCGCCAATTACTAATGGTTATCGTTATTAACATATAAGTTTTTGGAGAAGTTGATGAAATTAATTACGGCGATTATTAAACCGTTCAAGTTAGACGAAGTTCGTGAAGAACTAAGTGAAGTTGGTATTAGTGGTTTAACTGTCACAGAAGCTAAAGGGTTTGGACGTCAAAAAGGCCATACTGAGCTCTATCGGGGTGCTGAATATGCAGTTGATTTTTTACCTAAAGTAAAAATTGAAATGGTGGTAAAAGATGAATTGGTTGAAACCGCTATAGAAACGATTGTACGCGCTGCTCGAACTGGTAAAATAGGTGACGGTAAAATTTTTGTGACACCAGTAGAGCAGGCTATTCGTATTAGAACGGGTGAGCTTAATGATGAGGCACTATAAAAGGCTCATAGACTATACGATTAGTGTGTGAGCTTTAGTAGTAAGCCAAATTTGGGCGATGCTCTAATAATTGCCAAAAAGCAGGTAAAAAGCACTCAATTACCATAAGTGGTTGGTGCTTTTTATAAAAAATAGATCGCCTCGCATAATTTAATGATAGTTCTTTATTCGTAGGAAAGTATTTTCGCTGTGAGCGAGCAATTTGTGTTGAGCGATAAATGCTGGCTACTTCAAATGCTGAACGTTGAATTGTTGGATCATGATAAATAATTTCTGCTAAAGGACGCGTATTTAGACGGCGAATACCTTTCCATGTAGAATGTGAAGCAGTAAGAGGCGTAAGACTTCTTGCCCAGACACAAGGGATATCGTCTATTGTCATTACAATTTCTCTGACCCAAACAGGGGTATTGATTGGTTGATTAATAGCCAAACTTTCTTCTAATGATAAAGACTCTATACATTCTTTTAATACGTTGATTTTTAAAGAGCCTACTTGTCTAAGGCCTTTTGTTAAAATACCTGGGCGTTTGAGCCAATAACGTTGTAAATTACTTAACGAGGCTGGTGGCTGAGGACGCCATATACTAGAATAGATAGAAAGTGACATTTTTTTGATTCGTTAGAAGACAGTGACTTATCTTAATTTTTTTAATTATAAAAAACAAGCATGGAAAAAAGTAGAGTTTCAAAATTATTAAGTGAACAGGGGATTTGCTCTCGCCGTGAAGCAGATGCATTTATCGAAAGAGGGTGGGTGCGTGTTGATGGCAAGGTAGTGGGTCTAGGTGATAAGGCCTTTCCTTATCAAAATATAACGCTAGATAAACAAGCCTTGGCACGACAATCACAACAGGCCACTATTATTCTTAATAAGCCTGTTGGTTATGTATCTTCGCAAGCAGAAAAAGGCTATAAAGCAGCGGTGTCGTTAATTACACCTGATCGACAATTTGACAAGGCTCACAATAAGTTTGATCCTCAGCATCTAAAAGGTTTAGCTACTGCTGGACGGTTGGATATTGAGTCTCAAGGCTTATTAGTATTGACTCAAGATGGGCGTATTGCCAAGCAGTTAATTGGTGAGGACTCTGATGTTGAAAAAGAATATATTGTTCGTGTTGAGGGTAAAACATCTAGTAATGGTCTAAAGTTACTCAATCACGGATTAAGTTTGGATGGGCAACCCTTGCGAGAAGCTGAGGTAGAATGGATTAATGATGATCAACTACGATTTATTTTGTGGGAAGGCAAGAAACGTCAAATCCGTCGTATGTGTGAGATGGTTGGTTTGAAGGTTGTAGGTCTAAAACGTGTACGTATGGGCAATGTGGCTTTAGCTGATTTACCACAAGGTCAGTGGCGTTATTTGAAACCATTTGAACGTTTTCTATAGCCAAGTGTTGCTTATTTTCATAAAATAAGTCTTAAAAAGCTAATAAAATGTTAAATTTGTAGTTCCTTCATAAATTTGACATTATCATACTGTTTTTAATTTTTCTTAATGTGGAAGAGTTATGCGTTTAAATCGTTTGTTCCTGATTTCAGGTATTGTTGTTTCTCTAGCTGGTTGTCAAACTATAGACAAATTGCTAGGCATTAATAGTAGCTCTTCAAGCTCTAGTTTGCCATCCAATATTCCTACAACGCCACCACCAAGTAAAGCTAACAAACCTGAACAAGCCAAAGTAAATTCATCATTAGTGTTGTTTATTGGAGCAACATCTCCTATTGATGGTTATACAAAAGTTACTCAGAAAGGTCGTACTGTCTATGTTGACCCAACACAAACACTCACTTATAGTGATTTGAGTAATGCGATTGCCGCTGTTGATGAAAGAAATCAACCTTATTTAGATTTGGTTTTTTCTCCACAAGGTACGCAAAAATTAGCCAATCTAACAGGTAAAAATATTGGTAAGAATATTATTTTTACACTTAAAAATGAGTTAATTTCTATTTTTGATATTGATGCTAGAAACACATCTGGTACGTTACATATTCCTATGCAAAGCGCTAAAGATGCACAGATTATTGAACAACGTATTTTAGATGGTGAATAGTTTAGTTCTTAATAAAAGAGCATGCCCAAGCACTAAGTATTTTAGTCTCGGTCACTATTTATAATCCAAGCGGTAAACTATACCCCTAGAAATTGTCTTATATGGCTATTTTTAGGGGTATAAAATTTGTGGTTGTTGACGACTCATTAAGCCGTCATATCTAAGGTTACAATCACAGGCGTATGATCTGACGGTCTTTCATTCCCCCTAGGTGCTTTGTCAATACTACTTGCAGTGCATTTCTTCGTTAAGGCATTCGAAATAAGTAAATGATCAATCCGTAGGCCCGCATTTCGTTTAAAAGCAAATTGCCGGTAATCCCACCAACTAAAACTTTTTTCTTCTTGTTCAAATAAACGAAATGAATCATGCAACCCTAATGCTAATAGATTAGAAAACTGTTGCCGTTCTTCAGGAGAGACGAGGATATCGCTTTGGTATTTTGCATGCACATCTCTATCATCAGGAGCGATATTAAAATCCCCCGTTAGTACAAGGTTTGGATAGGTATTTAATTGCTCTTTTAGGTATACATTAAGCGCATCAAACCATTGCATTTTGTAGGTAAATTTATCACTACCTAGTTCACTACCATTTGGACAATAGACACAAATTAGACGAATAGTTTGATCATTAATTTGTATATTAGCTGCAATTAAGCGTTGCTGTGCATCCGCATAATAAGGGTTATTATATTGCTCAACAGTAAGAGGGGTTTTACTGATAATAGCGACACCATTATAGGTTTTTTGTCCAGACCAAATCGCTTGGTAGCCAAGTTCATGAAAAAGTTGTGCTGGGAATTTGCTCGATTCCATTTTTAGTTCTTGTAAACATAGTACATCCACAGAGGTGTTTTTTAGCCAGCCAATGACTTGTTCAATTCGGACAGACAAAGAATTTACATTCCAACTAGCAATTTTCATACAACATTACTCTCACTATTGACTTAGGGATTGAGACATTTTCATCTTTTCTAAGAGTCTTCTCTTGAGTTTTTACTGCTTCGGGTTATCTTGACGATAAGTACGCTTTGGGTTAATGACAACACGCTTGACAAGCAATTCTAGTTCCTTGCTATGGTACAAATCCAAGCATTTCAAAAAATCGAATTGGACATCCTTGACTTCTGACTCGACAAGTGGATTGTGATAATCTCGTTTCAAATAAGTATCCACAAGAGTTTTAATTGCATCGGGACTCTTTTCTAAATCGAAGTAAGTCCAATCTCTCAGTGCACTGACACTGCTTCCAGCATCAATTGCTGCATTTTTCTCTTTTGTATAGGCGTTCGCTATACAAGAGGCTAAGACCATATCTTTGTAATTTTGGGCATAGGTTCGTGTACCAGCTTGTGGTGAAGTATCTATATCGTTCTTTGCGTAGACTAAAGAGGACATAAGGACAAGTCCCAGAAATAATAGGTATCTAAAAAGTGCGTCTATCATGGTAAACTCCAAAAATTTGCACGCGCAGTAAGATATCTTGCCCCTGGCTCATTGAAGTAGCAACGGTCATAACAAATACTGCCATTAAACAGTGTCGCATGACCTTGAGCATCTGACCAGCCAGATAGCTCAAAAAGGATTAATCCTTTTTTTCCAGTTAGATCACCTCCACCAGATGGTGGGTATTTGACGATTTCAGCCTTTCCCCATCTTTGTTCTAGAAAAGTGATAAGATTTCTGACGCGAAAAAAATACTGCTTTTTATCTGCGCCAGATACGGTTTGTCCTGGAATTCTTGGAATAACCATTCCGGCCTGGTTTAAGATGTAGCTCATGCGTACGGCACATGTGTTATTCCATTTTTGTTTTGTGTCTGGATTATTTATATTTTTTTCAACTAGTCCACCAATTGTTTTAGCAACTTTTTCTCCAGAATTAGTAGGATCATAAATTCGTTGTGATGCGTCCCATGCGAGAGAGAAAGAAGGTCGTGCCATTTAACACTCCAATTGTTGATTTTCAGAAAAATTATCAGCGTGCTAGTGCACGGATGGCAATTGCTTTTTTATCAGCACTATGCCGTAAAACGTTGTCTTTCCAGGGCAGAGATATAATGTATAAGTGGATAATGTCACTTAACAAATAAAAGAAGATATTGTAACGCATATTTACCTCTGGAGTGATAGGATAAATATTATTCTTATGCACAGTATAAAAATTGCATCTTTAAGTTCAACTAATGCTAGAGTGTATTAATATGAAAATATACGCTGCACACAAGGATTAGTGTAGGGAGGTCGTCATCTACAGTATACTTTATCGTTAACTTAATCTTGTTATTAAGGATATCCATATACAATGACCATTGACTGGTTTTTATCTACTATGCACTGGTTTGAGAAATTCTTACAAACCGCTGATTCTTTACAAAAAAATGCTTTAGAACCACCAACTATGCCTAAAATAGCTCCTGATGAATTGAATGATATGCCAACCCTTTCTGAGATGGATGGCGTCCGTTGTTTACACTTTAATAGCCCTTGGATTCAGGGGGCTATGCAAATCAGTAATCCTGCAAATTTAGTATTTCTATATACACGTCAGATGATGGCATGGTTATTGTTTTTGCAAAGTAGGGATGTTAAGCATATTTCAATTTTAGGACTTGGTGCTGGATCCTTAGTGAGATCATGCCTAAAATTGACTAGGGCAAATATTGACTGTGTTGAATGGAACCCTGTTGTAACCGAGTTTTGTTATCACTATTTTAAACTGCCACGCCGTCAAGCACGATTAACGATAGCTCATGAAGATGCTCAACGCTGGGTAAATAGTGTATCACATCATGATAAATCTCAAGTATTACTAGTGGATTTATATGATTATACAGCTCAAGGGCCTGTTGCAGACTCATTAGCCTTTTACCAAGACTGCTATAAGGTACTAAGTAATATTGGTATTATGGTAGTTAATCTATTTGGACATCATCCGAGCTACAAAAAAAATATTAACAATATTAAAGCGGCTTTTTCAGATAGGGTACTGATTTTTGATGAAACTGAGGATGGTAATCGTATCGTATTGGCGTTCAAAGGACCAGCGATACAAATATCAAAAGAAGACCTTATTCAACGCGCTAAAGTGGTTCAGCGATACACGGATTTAGAAGGGGTACAAATGGCTAAAGAGCTTATAAAAGAGTGGGAAAAACAAAGTAAGAAAATTAAGGTTTCCCCTAATGTGTTATACGTTTAAATTCGGTTACCCTTACACTTAATTATTTTTCGGATAACAATCTATTCATAATTAATACAGTTCAGGAGTATATGTAAATGATGCTTAATAAATTTAAATTTTCAGCATTGGCTGTTTTATTAGGGGCAAGCGTAGCTAGTACAGCGTTAGCTCAAGATAAATTTGTAGCTATTACAGCAATTGTTGAGCATCCTGCCTTAGATGCTGTACGTGATGGAGTAATCAAGCAACTTGAAAAAGATGGCTTTGTAAAAGATAAGAATATTAAAATCAAATATCAAAGTGCTCAAGGTAATACAGGTACAGCAGCACAAATTGCTCGTCAATTTATTGGTGAAAAACCTGATGTTATTGTTGCTATTGCAACACCTTCTGCTCAAGCAATGGTAGCGGCAACTAAAGATATTCCTGTCGTATTCTCAGCGATTACAGATCCTATCGCTGCTCAGTTAGTTAAATCAGCAGAGCCTTCTAATACTAACGTAACAGGTGTTTCTGATGTATTAGAGCTTGGTCCACAAATTGACCTTATCAAAAAAGTAGTGCCAAAGGTTAAGAAAATTGGTGTTGTTTATAACCCCGGTGAGGCTAACTCAGCAGTTGTAGTTAAAAAACTTAAAGAAATCCTTTCTTCTGAAGGCTTAGAGTTAATAGAGGCAGCTGCTCCTCGCTCTGTCGATGTTAGTCCAGCTGCACGTAGTTTAGTTGGTAAAGTAGATGCTATTTATACAACGACAGACAATAACGTTGTTTCTTCTTATGAAGCCTTAGTGAAAGTAGGTAATGAAGCAAATATTCCGCTAATTGCCTCTGATACGGATAGCGTTCCTCGTGGTGCAATTGCAGCGTTAGGCTTAAATTACTTCAATTTAGGCGAACAAACAGGAACTGTAGTAACACGTATTCTTAAAGGTGAAAAACCGGGTATGATTGCTTACGAAACATCTAAAAATTTAGCACTTCATATCAATAAAAAAGCAGCAGCCGAACAAGGGGTAACCTTAAGTGACGATTTAGTAAAATCGGCAGCTAAAGTAATTGAGTAATTTTTAAAGGTTACCTAACATCTTATGTCATTTTTTGCATCCTTAGGGGCACTAGAGCTTGGATTTATCTATAGTCTTGTTGCCCTAGGAGTGTTTATCTCCTTTAAAATTTTACGTTTCCCTGATTTAACAGTTGATGGTACTTTTGCTACTGGTGGTGCTGTAACGGCATTACTCATTAGTAATGGTATTGACCCTTTTAGTGCTTCTATTGTTGCTATGCTGGTCTGTGCTTTTGCAGGGATGATTACAGCTTGGTTAAATGTTAAGTTAGGCATCATGGATTTGTTAGCATCAATTTTGATGATGACAGCATTGTATTCCATTAATCTTCGCATTATGGACGGTCCTAATATTCCATTAATCACTAATGATACTGTCTTTACTGTTACCCAGTTAGGCTTTCTAACCGATTATGAGTGGCGACCTGTTTTATTAGGACTTATGGTCGTCGTTGCAAAACTTTTTATGGACTGGTTCTTCTCGACGGAGATAGGTCTGGGTATGCGTTCAACAGGATCAAATTTACGTATGGCGAGAGCACAGGGGATTCCTACTAATAGAATGGTCTTACTAGGTATGGCTATTTCTAATGCGTTGGTAGGCTTAGGAGGTGCTATGTTTGCTCAGTCACAGGGTGGTGCCGATATCTCTATGGGGATTGGAACTATTGTGATTGGTTTGGCAGCTGTTATTGTGGGTCAAAGTATTATCACCTCAAGGCGTTTTATCTATGCAACACTAGCGGTGATAGTAGGTGCCATCTTATATCGTTTCTTTATTGCCTTAGCACTCAATAGTGACTTTATTGGGTTAAAAGCACAAGACCTAAATTTAATCACCGCTGTATTGGTAACGATTGCGTTAATCTTGCCTAAGCTAAAGCAGAAATTCAAAAGGTAATATCATGTTAGTGGCGAAAGAGTTACGAATTACATTTAATAAAAATACGCCTATCGAGACACGTGCATTACAGGGATTGTCTTTGACAATTCCTGAAGGCGAATTTGTGACAGTGATTGGATCAAATGGTGCAGGCAAGTCAACTTTCTTAAATGCTGTAGCAGGGGAGTTAATCGTTGATTCAGGCAGTATTTTTGTTGATGATGAAGAAGTCACAAAAAAATACAGTTGGCAGCGTGCTCCTAATGTTGCTCGAGTTTTCCAAGACCCAATGGCAGGGACTTGTGAAGATTTAACCATTGAAGAAAATATGGCACTAGCTTATCAACGGGGTAAGAAAAGAGGCTTATCAAGTGCAGTTACCAATAGTATGCGCGAAGTCTTTAAAGAGAGACTGAGTATTTTAGGTTTGGGGTTGGAAAATCGTCTTACAGATAGGATAGGGCTATTATCAGGTGGGCAGCGTCAAGCAGTCAGTCTTTTAATGGCGGCGCTGCAGCCGAGCAAAATTTTACTATTAGATGAGCATACGGCCGCCCTTGACCCTCGCACTGCAAATTTTGTTCTAGAACTCACAGAAAAAATTGTGGCAGAGAAAAAATTAACCACCATGATGGTAACGCATAGTATGAAACAAGCCTTAGAAATTGGTACACGCACCATTATGCTGCATCAAGGCAATGTCGTATTGGACGTAAGTGGTCAAGAACGTGAGCATATGACAGTGCACGAGTTATTGCAAATGTTCGAAAAAGTACGTGGTGAAATTATTGAAGACGATGCTCTCTTACTTGGTTAATTACTAGTTCATGTTTATAAAATCTCTTATTTTCTAGTCGGAACGTAAGAGATTTTTATTATCAATAGTAAAAATACTTGCCTAAGCAAATAAATTGCAATAAAATACTGTAAATATCCTCTTGCTATGCTTAGAATGGTGCTCTATCACCATCAGCAATGACTATTTTATTCCGATTTATGATGACAAAAATTACTTTTAATAAAGGCTTGCTTGTTACAGCACTAGCCTCTATCTTTGTTTTAACAGCATGTAAACCTTCTTCTAATAATGCAGCAGCACAACAACGTCCTCCAATGAATGTTGCCACAATAACATTACAGCCTGAAGAAGCACATATTTATACGACGTTACCTGGTCGTATTAATGCGACCAAAGATGCTGAAGTACGTGCACGAGTTACTGGTATTGTGCAAAGCATTAATTTCAAACAGGGCAGTACAGTGAAAGAGGGGGATTTATTATTTAAAATCGACCCTGCTACTTATCAAGCAGCCTTAAATCAAGCACAAGCTAATTTGAACCAAGCTAGAGCATCAGCAGCAAGTGCTAATTCATTAGCGAAACGTTATCAAGAACTTATTAAAGCCAATGCAATTAGTAGACAAGACTATGACAATGCTATCGCTTCTGCTCAGCAATCTGTGGCTTCTATTGAGGCTGCCAAGGCCGCCGTTCAGACAGCAAAAATTAATTTATCCTATACGAATGTAACATCGCCAATAGATGGGATTATTGGTGAAGCTTTAGTGACAGAAGGTGCACTGGTATCGGCGACCAGTGCGACTGAATTAGCTAAGGTACAGCAATTAGATGAAGTGTATGCAGACTTTACCCAATCCACTAACGAAATGACGCAATTACGCAAAGCATTTCTAAATGGTGAGCTAGAAAAAGTTGATGCTGATGCAGCGGCTGTATCTCTTATTCTCGAAGATGGTACAGAATATGAGCAAAAAGGCAAATTATTATTTAGTGGTGTTACGGTAGATCCTTCGACAGGAAAAGTTAATCTAAGAGCAACATTTCCTAATGCGCAACACTTATTATTGCCCGGTATGTATGTTCAAGTGAAACTAGAACGTGGTATTAACAAAAATGCCATTGTTGTGCCAACACAAGCGATTCAGCGAAAATCTGATGGTTCTAATATGGTCTACGTTGTTGATGGCGGAAAAGTTGCCCTTAAACCCGTGACGCTAGGCAGTCAAATAGGACAAAAAACAGTAATTTCCTCAGGCTTAACTGCAGGTGAACAATTAATTGTAGAGGGCTTTACTAAGATTGGTCCTGGTGTACCTGTAAAAGCAATCCCTTGGTCAAAAGATAATAAAGCAGCACAGCCAGCAACAGCACCTGCCCAAGAAAAAACGACTAAGTAAGGTAGTCAATTATGTCTAAATTTTTTATTCATCGCCCCATTTTTGCTTGGGTAATTGCGCTTCTTATTTTATTAATGGGCTTATTGGCATTACCAAATATGCCTATTGCACAATATCCCGATGTGGCTCCTCCTACAGTTAGAGTGACAGCAACATACCCAGGTGCTTCTCCAGAAGAAGTTTCTCGATCTGTAACCAGCTTGATTGAGGATGAATTAAATGGTGTGGATAATCTTTTATATTATTCTTCCACCAGTGATACTAACGGTAATGCCCAAATCGAAATCACTTTTAATCCAGGGACGAGTGCAAACCAAGCCCAGATTGATGTGCAAAATGCAGTGGGGAATATTACGTCTAGTTTGCCAACATCAGTTATTCAACAAGGTTTACGTTACAGTAAACAAAATTCCAACTTCCTTTTAATTGTAGCGTTGAGCTCCAAAGATGGTTCACAATCAGCGGCGGATATTGCGGACTATATCACGAGAAATGTTAAAAATAGCATTTCTCGTGTGAAAGGGGTAGGGAATTTCCAATTATTTAGTGCCGAACGTGCAATGCGTATTTGGGTAAATCCTGCAAAACTGACGAGCTATGGCATGAGTATGTCAGATGTAAATACTGCTTTATCTGCACAACACGTAAATATTTCATCGGGTGTAATGGGTGCACCGCCTAATGAAGAGTCACAAACAATTAGTGCTGTTGTTCGCTCAAATGGTGAGTTAACTACTGTACAAGATTTTGAAAATGTAGTCTTGAGAGCAGATACAAATGGTGCGATTGTACGATTAAAGGATGTTGCTCGTGTTGAAATTGGATTGACATCTTATTCTAACTCCGCGCGTCTCAATGGTAAACCAACAGCGGTGTTTGCCATCTCACTTGCACCTGGTGCTAATGCTTTAGAAACAGAAGGACTTATTAAACAAGAGTTAGATAAACTCTCTCAATATTTCCCAGCTGGTGTGACCTATACAATTCCTTATAATACGGCACCCTATATTGATGCTTCAATCAATAAAGTTTTCCATACATTAATTGAGGCAATCTTATTAGTATTTGTCGTTATGTTTGTGTTTTTACAAAACATTCGCTATACATTAATTCCTTCTCTAGTAGTACCAGTAGCGTTATTAGGAACGGTAGCTGCATTGTTATTTTTAGGATACTCTATTAATATTCTGACCATGTTTGCTATGGTGCTGGCTATTGGTATTCTGGTGGACGATGCCATTGTGGTGGTTGAAAATGTGGAGCGTATCATGGCGACTGAAGGCCTACCCCCTATGCAAGCCACGTTAAAAGCCATGCCACAGATTTCAGGGGCTATTGTAGGGATTACCTTGGTCTTAGTAACGGTGTTTTTCCCATTGTTATTCATGTCAGGATCGTCAGGTGTTATTTATCGTCAATTTGCGGTAGCGATGGCAGTATCCATTGCATTTTCAGGGTTTTTAGCATTAACGTTTACCCCAGCACTTTGTGCAACGATATTAAAGCCTATTCCTAAAGGACACCATTTAGAGAAGAAAGGGTTCTTTGGTTGGTTTAACCGTGGATTTGATAAATTAACACATCGTTATTCAGCAGGTGTTGCAGGGCTTATTAAGCGTAGCGTAAGAATGATGATTATATATCTCATTTTAGTAGGTAGTGCTGTATATCTGTTTATGCAATTACCGAGCTCATTTATGCCTGAGGAAGATCAGGGATATACCATTACTAATATTGAGTTACCTGCGGGTGTATCTGCCAATCGGACTGTTGATGTGATTAAGCAAATCGAAGGGTTTTATTTAAAACAGCCTGAGCTTAACAATATTATTGCTGTACAAGGATTTAGCTTTAATGGTAGTGGGTTGAATGCAGGTATTGCATTTGCTACTTTAAAAGATTTTTCCGAACGAACATCCCCACAGAGTGCGGCAAGCGTTATTGCTGGTAAAGCAACAGGTGCGCTACTGTATGGTATTCCTGATGCCACTGTATTTAGCTTGATCCCACCGGCAATTTCTTCATTAGGTAACTCGTCTGGTTTTGATTTGCAGTTACAAGACCGTGGAGGGATAGGGCAAGAGGCATTAAGAGCGGCAGCACAAACATTGATTGCTAAGGCAACAGCCACAGGTATTGTGACCAATCCTCGTATTTCAGGATTAGGCCCTGGCCCACAGTTACAAATCAATATTAATCGTGATAAAGCTGCTGCATTAGGGGTTAATATCTCAGAAATTCGTTCAGTATTAGGTACCTCAGTAGGAACAAACTTTATTGGTAAATTCCCGAATAATGGCCGCATGCAGAACGTATGGGTACAAGCAGATACTGATTATCGCTCTGACTTAGATAAAATCTTGGCACTTAAAGTTAAAAATACTAGTGGTAATCTTGTTGATTTAGGCTCTGTAGTCGATGCCAAATGGACAAATGGTCCGTCACAAGTAAAACGCTTTAATAGCTATGATGCTTTAAATATTTCCGGTGGTGCAGCTCCAGGGCACGCTAACGGTGAGGTTATGGCAATAGTTGAGAAAATTATTAAAGAAGAGTTACCAGCGGGCGTTGGTTATGAGTGGTCAGGACTATCGTTCCAAGAAGTTCAAGCAGGTAATCAAGCGCCTATCATGATGGCATTAGCGATGCTAGTGGTATTCTTAGTATTAGCCGCTTTATATGAAAGTTGGTCAATCCCATTTTCTGCTATGTTAATTGTGCCATTAGGTATGTTAGGTACTGCAGGATTAACTTATCTATTGAATAAGTCTAACGATATTTATTTCCAAGTAGGTATGATTACGGTGATGGGGCTTTCAGCTAAAAATGCTATTTTAATTGTGGAATTTGCTAAAGATGCCTATGCTAAAGGTACAAGTCTAGTTGAGTCCGCTATTGAAGCAGCACACTTACGTTTCCGTCCAATTTTGATGACATCCTTTGCTTTTATTATGGGTGTCATTCCTCTAGTGTTCGCAACAGGAGCAGGGGCAGCTGGTCAAAAAGCAGTTGGTTTAGCGGTATTGGGTGGGATGCTGGCAGTAACACCTTTTTCCTTGATTTTTGTACCTGTATTCTTTGTATTTATCTTGCGTTTATTCAAGACAAAACCTAAATTACTGGGCGAACAACAAGAGTTAGAGGATATGGCCTTGCAAGAGCGTCAGTATAAAGATCAGATTTATGCAGACATGAATGAATATACATCGTCAAGAGATATGGAGAAAAATAATGACTAAATTTGGACGTATTTCTTTATTAACTAGTAGTGTGTTCTTGGCTGCATGTAATTTGGCACCTAAGTATGAAACACCAGTAAGTCCTATTGCACAAGATAGTTATAAATATGCTCATGAAAGTGGAAGAACTGCCGCTGATATTGGATGGGAAAACTTTTTCTATGACCAACGTCTAAAAGCATTAATACCTATTGCGTTAGAGAATAATCGTGATTTACGCATTGCCATTAAAAATGTAGAGGCAGCAAAAGCACAATATGGGATTACGCAAAGTAGTCTTTTCCCTAACATAGGTTTAAGTGGTTCTGAGAGCGCTCAAAAATTGCCTGCAGATTTAAGTCAAACAGGTAGTCGTTACTTGTCTCGTTCATATAAAGCGGGTATTGGCTTGAACAGTTTTGAGTTAGATTTTTTTGGCAAAATTCGTAATCAAAATGAAGCTGCTTTAGAGTCTTTCTATGCAACAGCGCAAGCCCAACGAACAGCACAAATTAGTGTTATCACAACATTGGCAAATACATATTTTTCGCTTCGTGCTTTAGAAGAAATGGAATTGCTTTATAACGATACGATTTCTTCTTATCAAGCTAGCTATCAGTTAACTAATGCTCGTTTTAAAGCAGGAGTCGCTTCAATGCTAGATGTCAATCAAGCGAAATCGTCATTAGAAGCAGCAAAAGCGAGTTTGGCTCAATTGCAACGTTCCAAAGAGCAAACTAAAAATGCTCTAGAAGTTATATTAGGCCAAGAAATGCCCATGTCTTTACCGAAGGCAGCTCCTTTTGGCAGTGATGTCATGCTAGATACTATACCAGCAGGCTTGCCTTCTGATTTATTGACGCGTCGCCCAGATATTATGGCCGATGAGCATAACTTAAAAGCAGCTAATGCGAATATTGGTGCCGCAAGAGCAGCATTTTTTCCTTCTATTAGCTTAACAGCCATGTTTGGAGTGGCAAGTGCCCAATTAGGTCATCTATTTAATTCAGGGCAAGAAATGTGGTCTTTTACACCTACTGTATCCATGCCTTTATTCACGGCAGGTTCTTTACAGGGAAGCTTAGATTTAGCGAAAATTCGTAAAGATATTCAAGTGGCTACCTATGAAAAAGATATCCAGACAGCTTTCCAAGAAGTGAATGATGCGTTGATTGGTGTTCGAACCTATAAAGATCAATTGAATGCTTTGCGTTCTCAAACTAATGCAGCAGAGCAGTCATTAAAACTTTCTACTATGCGTTATAAAAGTGGTATTGATAGCTTTTTACAGGTACAATCTGCACAGGTCACCGTACTTAATGTTAAGCAAAATTTTTTATCTGTAGGACTTGAGTCTTTACAGAACAAAATTGCTTTGTATAAAGCACTCGGTGGTGGTTGGTCAGCTACAGATATTGTAAAAACAAAATGATTGAATTAGGTGTAAATATTGATCATGTCGCAACACTGCGCCAGCAACGTCATTGCGACTATCCAGATCCTATTAAAGCAGCTTTATTAGCAGAGCAAGCCGGTGCTGATGCGATTACCTTGCATCTAAGAGAAGACAGAAGACATATTCAAGATAAAGATGTTTATGCTATGCGTCCTCAGCTAATGACTAGAATGAACCTTGAATGTGCGATTACAGAAGAAATGCTGAGAATTGCTTGTGATGTTAAGCCTCAAGATGTATGTCTCGTGCCAGAACGTCGCGAAGAATTGACAACAGAAGGTGGTCTTGATGTTGTCAGATTTTTCAATCAAACCAAAGATGCTGTCTCCCTATTGCATGATAATGGTATTCGTGTCTCTCTATTCATTGATCCTGAAGAGTCACAAATTGAAGCAGCAGTAAAATGTGGAGCAGGAGTTATTGAGTTGCATACAGGTGCTTATGCCGAAGCGAAGCAATCAGACCAGATTGAGGCTGAAGTTCAACGGCTCAAAAAGGCGATTAGCGTTGGTCTAGCCAATGGACTCAAAGTCAATGCAGGACATGGTTTACACTATCAAAATGTGCAAGCGATTGTTGCTTTGGGTGGCATTAGTGAATTAAATATTGGTCATGCTATTGTGGCGCAAGCTGTTTTTGATGGTTGGGAAAAAGCTGTGCGTGATATGAAAGCCTTATTGGTTTAACGAGAAGAGGGGATTATATGCAATATAAAGATGCTATTGAATTAATCATTAACCGTAATTCAATGAAACTGCTCACTGCACCCGCACCTAGTGATGAGGAATTATCTCTAGCATTTACGGCGGCAATGTCAGCTCCAGATCATGGCAAACTTAGACCTTGGCGATTCAAAGTAATTCGACAAGAGAATACTAAAACCTTTGTTGATTATGCCATTAATCTTCGTCAACATAGCGATAAACCGTTAAAGGATGAAAAGCTTGCTGCTGTTCGTCAATGGATTGAGGATGTTCCTTTATTCATTGCAATTGCTTGCCATATTGACTATGGCTCTCAAATTCCTGAACAAGAAAGAGTCTTAGCCACAGGTTGTGCCACAATGAACCTAATCAATTCCCTACAAATGATGGGATATGGTGTATTCTGGAGCACAGGAATAGCAACCTATATTGAAGAGTTTCAAACAGGTTTAGGTTTTGACCCGTTAGATTACCGTTTCTTAGGTTTTTTAGCGGTGGGAACGCCTAAAATGTCAATTCCACAAAAAGAAAGAGGGGATTACCATAATTTTGTAGAAGAGTGGTCTACACCTCTTTAGAGCGCTTAATTAACTATTCCTTTGCTTAAAATGCTGAAAATGGACTATTCAATACTTTAGAATAGTCCATTTTGTCCTTTTTATTAGTTAAAAAGCTATGATGCGACTTGGTAAGGACTTGGTAAGGAGTGTTCTTAGTTATTAAGTCCGGCTATAAGCGTATATTTTAATTCAAGGTAATCATCCATCCCATATTTAGATCCTTCACGCCCAATACCTGATTGTTTGATACCACCAAAAGGGGCCATTTCATTAGACAGTGTCCCTGTATTAGCACCCACCATACCATATTCCAGTGCTTCAGTTACTCTGAAAATTCTACCAAGATCACGCGAAAAGAAATAAGCGGCTAAACCATAGATAGTGTCATTTGCATACCGAATAACTTCTTCTTCGGTATCGAACTTAAAAATAGGCGCAAGAGGTCCAAACGTTTCTTCTTTGGATACAATCATATCTTGAGTAACGTTGGCTAAAATAGTGGGTTCAAAAAATAATTCTCCTTTAGAATGAATATGTCCACCTCTTACTAAGGTTGCGCCATTATCTAATGCATCTTGTATCTGGTGCTGCACTTTGATGATCGCCTCTTTATCAATTAAAGGGCCGACAGTCACGTTTTTCTCAAGACCATTTCCAACAATAAGCTGATCAACGACAGCAGAGAATCTTGCTACAAATTCATCATAAATACCTGATTGGACATAGATACGATTGGCACATACGCAGGTTTGACCAGCATTACGATATTTACTGGCAATCGCCCCTCTGATGGCTTCATCAATATCGGCATCATCAAAGACAATAAACGGTGCATTTCCGCCTAGCTCTAGAGAAACTTTTTTAATCGTACTAGCGCATTGTTCCATTAATTTAGCACCAACAGCTGTTGAACCTGTGAAGCTGAATTTTCGTACAATTGGATTTGTCGTTAATTCATCTCCAATTTGACGACTGCCGGTGATAACATTAAAAACGCCTGCTGGAATACCTGCTCTATGAGCCAGCTCTGCAATAGCCAACGCAGAAAGAGGGGTTTTAGATGCAGGTCGGATCACAAATGTACACCCAGCGGCTAGTGCTGGCGATGCTTTGCGTGTAATCATGGAATTTGGGAAATTCCATGGTGTAATAGCAGCACATACGCCAATAGGCTCTTTTAAAATTAATGCTTTTTTGCCTGGAGCAGGGGTAGGGATGATATCCCCAACAATTCGCTTAGTTTCTTCCGCATACCAGCCTATGTAGGCTGCACCATGAACCACCTCTTTGATCGCCTCTGGCAGTGGTTTTCCTTGCTCAGAGCAAAGTATTAAACCTAAATCTTCTTTATTTTCAATCAGTAAGTCATGCCATTTTTTTAAAATAATAGATCTTTCAGTGGATACTAGTGATTTCCATTGTTTAAAAGCGCTATTAGCTGCCTCAATTGCTAGTCGAGCTTCAGTAATACCCATATTAGGTACCGTTGCAATTTGCTCACCAGTAGCAGGGTTCATCACAGCAATCACATCACCAGTTTGCGCATCTAGCCATTTACCACCGATATAGCATTGATGCTTTAATAAAGAACTATCTTTTAACTGCATTATTTTTTCCTTCTAGCACAACTTTTGCTGACAAAAGTAAGAAATCTAGCTTGTGCTTGCCATAGAATTACGATTGGAGAGCTTATTATATAGTTTATGCACCGATAATGAAACCATAAAGCTATAACTACATATACTATAGCCATTAGTTCACGCATGATTGGACGTGAAAATGAAAAATCAGAGTATTTATTACTTATAGGGGATAAAACTTAAGTAAGGTTTAATAATACTAAATACTTAACTTTACATAATATATATTATGCGAATATTATATGGTGAATTTATATCTATAATTCTCTAGATTACCTATCTACTTCCTAAATCTGATTTGTTGATTTCTCACAAGACTATCTACACAAAGAATATATGATTACGTTTTTATATGCGGTTGTCTTTTACTACGCTGACTAAATAAAATATTTCCAAGAGCTGATATGAACGATCCCATTACGACAATAATTGCACCTAATACACTTAAACTATTTAATTGTGGAGATTTAAAATAATCTGGAAACATCCCAGAAAACAAATATGCACAAATAATTGTGACGATTGGGATCAATGGCATCAACATACTTACCTTGGAAATATCCCAACGATTTAATGCTTCTGCATAGCAGCCATAGGCCAATATTGTGTTTACGCAAGCATATCCTAAAGCTATCATCGCAAACATAGGCACATTAAAAATCTCTGCTGGCGATGTGAATGGCGTGTAAGCGATAAAACATCCTATATAGATAAATAACAGGATTTGTTGGGCGGTAAAATGTCGCAGCAAAATTCGTTGTGCTATCCCATATAGCACCCAAATCAAGCTTGCCATTGTGGATAATAAAATACCAAAAGAATATTTATCTAGATGCGTAAATGTCGCTAACTTATCATTAAAAAAGATAGGTAATCCTATTAAGACAAAGACTAAACCTATTTTTTGATATAAAGACATTGATTCTTTAAATACAAAAATACCCACAATAATCATAAAAAATGATGTCAATGGGCTAATAACTTGGCTAGCAGAGGCTGGTACATAGTTAAGTGAATGATTAAATAGATAAAAATTAGCCGCTAATCCAATTATTGCCAAAATAATCCATTTGATATCTTCTTTAAAAAATTGATTTTTCCGTGGTAGCCTATGAGAAAATGACAATAATAAAAATAAACCAACGGCAGCTACTAAGAAACGATACCAAATAACCGTTTGAGTATCCATATAAGCTAAAATTGGCTGCAAAATAATCGGTAATGTTCCCCACAACAATATAACAATAAGCGTGAGGATAAAGCCAACGACAGGCTGCGAAGTTTTCATAACGGTGAAAAATGAGATCCAGTGCTATTAGTTAGTATTGTAAATAAAAGAAAAGAGAAAGTATATGGATACTTTCTCTTCGGGTAACTCAAAACTCTCTTCCCTACTTTACTGTGCTAGCTGGATAAAAAAAGTGCCTTTAGGAACAAAAGGTAAATAATTTTTATGGAAATCAATATAGGTTTTGTTAGGGTCTATATCTTTAAATTGTTCTGGATACAATGCTTTTGCCATAAATTGCGCACTAGCTAAGTCGGTAATTGAGCGAGATGCTGTATGATACATACCGAAGATTCGATGATTTTTAACAGCCGGAATATCACTCCACCCTGCTCTAGTAATAAACTTAGCCAAGCGATGTTGAGCATCCTCTTCACTGATATCTATACCCATAGACATGATATCAGGATTGGTCTTGTTTCCTGCTTCGGTCCCCGTAATAATCACTACATCAGGTTTTGATGTCAAAAATTGCTCAGGATTAATATTTCCCCAGTTTTCAACAAACGGTTTACTAATATTGTCTCCACCCACGTGCTCAGCAATAGCTCCCCACATATTTTTTCCAAATGTAAAGCTATACTCAGCTGGGCCTTTATTACCGAACTCAATATAAATTTTAGGCTTAGGCAGATGTGCATTGGCAACACGTGTTTGAATATCGTTCATCCCAGCCACGTACTCATCTGCTATTTTATTCGTGCGTTCTTCGACCCCGTTTAGTTCACCAAATAAATGGATACTCTTGGTATGATTCTCTATGGTTTGATCATTAAAATCAACCACAACAATCGGGATGCCTGCCTCTTCTAATTGCTTAATTTCATTAGATAATGAGTTAAATTGAATTGCTGGCATAATTAGTACATCAGGCTTTAGCGTTAAAACTTTTTCAACGGCAAAAGTATTACTAGGCACATAGCCAACATCTGCAATATTGCTTAAAGAAGGGATCTTATCGGCAAATAAAGCCCAACTACCCGGATTAAATTTTTCCCAAAATTCTCGTGAAATACCAACAACCTTTTTGAAATTATCAACCCCTACTGCTGCGACATAATCAGGATAGTAGAATGAAATAATAGGCCGTTTCACAGGAACATCAATTTTAACCTCTCTGCCTAATACATCAGTAATGGTTTTTACTTCTGCTGTAGCAACCTGCCCTAATGATGCCAATGCAAGCAATGAAGCCAATAAAATTTTTTTCATAAAATTATTCAATGATAAATTAAAAAATGAATTCTACCATAAAACAATAATAATAATGATTTTTATTTTTACTCCAAAAAAATGTCAGAACTATTAAACTTACTATTTGTTTTATTAAATTAATACGATCACTATTGCTAGTTGGTCAATGGAATAAGTCCTGGTAAACGCATAAAGCTCTGGTCTTGAACAATCTTAATAAAGTCATTTAAATAGGCAATATTTTTTTGATTTTCACGTATAGCAGCATATAGATTACTTCGCAATGGAGTTTGTCCAATTTGCTTTGCCACAACATACCCTTTTTGTAAATACGGCAGTACCGTCCAATAAGGTAAAGCAGCGATGCCACGACGACTAGCTACTAATTGAATAATGGCAATTGTCAGTTCACTAAGTCTTTTTTTGGGCTCTATATTGGCAGGTCTCAGTACTTTCCGTATCAAATCCAGCATATCATCAGGCACTGGATATGTAATGAGCGTTTCTTCTTTGAAGTCAGAGGCCTCCCAAATAGCTTTTTGGGCTAATGGATGATCAGCCGCACAAATTCCCACCATTTCATATGAAAACAATGGTTTATAACTAACCCCTGCTTGTGACTCCATATCAGAGACAATAGCAATATCTGCTCTATGAGTGAGCAATAACCCGACAGGATCTGAGTGAAAACCAGAAACGATATCTAACTCTACTTTAGGCCATAATGATCGGAATAAATCCATTGCAGGCATTAGCCAGTCGAAACAGGTATGACACTCGACAGCAATTCTTAACTCCCCTGCTTCTCCCTCTACAATCTGAACAATATCACGCTCAGCCTCGCTGATTAAGGGCGTAATTTCTTGAGCTAACCGCAACAAACGCTCTCCTGCAATTGTAAAACGTAAAGGAGATGATTTACGCTCAAACAAAGAGACATTGAAGTGTTCTTCAATAGAACGGATTTGATGTGACAGCGCTGATTGAGTCACAAATAGACGTTGAGCAGCCGTGGATACAGTCCCAGTTTCTGCTAGTGCTAATAAGGTTTTTAAATGTTTCAGCTCTAAAAAAGTATCCATAGGTTTGCCTCTAAACTATGAATATTATTATAAACATAAAAAAATATTTATTAAAATAATTCATAAATATAGTCATAAAACAAAGGATTATGTGTATATTGGCTATATGCGCTAGAGAATAAAGAACAATAAGCGTGTAATTAACCATAAAAGATTAATTAAACGCTTAATTGAGAATACAAAAGGATGGATAGATAATTAACGCAAGACAGTCCTAATCCTGCCATTAGACTTACGAATGGCTTTGACACCAGCAGCACCCATAGCAATATTACCCTTACTTTCTGGTGCGGTACCAGGCTCACCTAATACTAGCAGTTGATTTGAGTATGCTTTGCCGGTTTGGTGATTAACAGCCAAACCTCGTGCACGGATTTCATAGTGCAAATGAGGCCCTGTTGATTGACCTGTATTACCACTCTTAGCAAAAACCTGCCCTTTTTCTACTTTTGACCCTACTTTCAGTCCTTTGGTAAAGCTATTTAAATGACCATACACTGTACTATAAACATTGTCATGTTTAATAACCACTAAATTACCATAGCCTGACATCCAGCCTAAATAGACGATAGTCCCTGATTGAGCAGCATGGACTGGTGTACCGATAGGAACGCTATAATCTACGCCTTGATGAAATTTTTTACGTTTTAAGACTGGGTGAATACGCCAACCATAGCCAGATGTAATCCGAGCATTTCCCACAGGTTTTTTGAGGATACTTTCAAAAGTAACCATCTCAAGTTTTAAATCAGAAGCACATTTATCAGTACAAGTTACACTTACATCATTGTCTAAAGCGTCTAAATTTAATTGTGGTTCATCGAAGCTGGTTTGAGCGAATGCAGAATGACCTACAAAAGTAAGCAATATAGTTAGAATGAGTTTTTGCACGCTAAATCCTAGTTAATAAAAAACAAAGTACTATAGTCAATATGTATTATTTATGACTATAATACCTAGCCAATAAATTTTACTATGTAATTATTGCTTATGACCTCCAAATTAAGATTCACCCTAAAAAAAACTGTGCTATGCACCATTTTTTTGATTTCTTTTCTTTCAGGCTGTTACTCAACCCCCTATCCTACCGATATTCAAAATGAACTGCTAAGTTATTGTAAGGATGGTATTGAATCTGGTCTAACCGTTGTTCGAAATGGAAAAACGTCACCTATGACGCCAAAAGAAATTGATAAATTATGTCAATTTAGGTTGAGTGAATTTATGAAAGAAGTTAGTCTTGAAGATTACTTAGCACTGAATAAGCATATTTATGACAATTTTAAAAATGCTTTTGCGAATAAATATGTTCTAAAAGATATCTATGACACATTATCTCCTGACGATAAGCGAGTGAATACAGCAATTGCCGTCATCATATTAGGATTAGAGCCAAAAAATGAACAATAAATCTTACTTTGAACGATGCCTTGGCATAATAGGTTCACTAGCCGTGATAACTTACTTCACTACGCCATCTTATGCAGCAGAGTATTTGGAACCAGGTTATACTGATTATGATAAACATAAAGCTGTTATTACTTGTATGCAGCAGATTTATGTTAAAAACTATCAAGAAATGCCTACAGATGAAGATTTTTTCCCCCTTTGCGAGCAACGCTTCAATGTTCTTTCAAGAAGTTTGACACATGATGAGTTTATTCATGCTAAGGCAGAATCTCTTAATGATAAGATAACGGAGAATAGTACGGGGAATCTATACTATGACGCCTTATTTGGGTATCCAAATGCGGAGTTAGATAAAAAAATGAATGAGAAAAATTAATAATATTTTGAGGAAGCAAAATGAATAAAAATTTTTTAAAAAACACCTTATTAGCTGTTGGACTTATTGGTTTTAGTTCAATGAGTATTGCGGCTACTCCTGTTGAAAATTGGCCCGAACATGAACTAAAACTACTCGTTCCTTTTGGTGCAGGCTCTAATCCAGATTTAGTAGCTCGCCTTGTTGCGCAAGAAGCAAGTAAGACATTAGGAAAAACTATTGTAGTAGAAAACAAACCTGGTGCAGGTGGAAATATCGCTACAGCACAAATTGCTAAAGCCAATCCTGATGGCTATACCTTTGGTTTAAGTATCAATGGACCTCTAGTTTATAACCAATTCATCGTTGATAATTTGGGGTATGATCCGGAAAAAGACTTAGCCCCTCTTACATTAGCAGCGACTCAACCTAATATTTTAGTTTCTAGCAAAGCAACTGGTGCAACAACACTGAAAGAATTAGTAGAAAAACTAAAAGAGAATCCTGGCAAATATAATGTTGCAACGGTTGGGGTGGGCTCTGGCTCACACCTCACGAGTGAACTATTACTCAAAGAAACAGGGACTACAGCGACAACGGTTCAATATAAAGGCTCTCCAGATGCTGTGACTTCTCTTTTAGCGGGGGACACTCAATTTGCGACACTAGCACCAGGTGCTGTTATTGCATTAGGTAAAGAAGGTAAACTAAACGTTCTAGCTCAAGCCTCTGAAACCAGAAGCTCAAGCTTGCCTGATCTACCTACAGTAAAAGAAACTAAGGTGGCAAATATTGTGAGTCAAGCATGGAATGGTTTTGTTATTTCTAGCAAAGTAGATCCTGCTATTCAAGCTAAATTACATAAAGCTCTTTATGATGCCCTAAAACAGCCTGAAATACAGGAGAAATTTAAAGCACAATATATGGAAGCCATTCCAAGTACACAGGAAGAATTTAAAGCATTCATGAAGAAAGAAAAAGAGGTTTGGCAGCCAATCATTGAAAGCTTAAATCTGAAGAAAAAGTAAATAGTAAATTATGAGTTAAACGATTAATAAAACCGCTTGACCGTTAATTTATAACTTCCTATAAGGTGTATGCTCATCAGAAGTCATACACCTTTTTAATACTTATTAACTGTGAGCGATAAGAGTCTTAACTGCTATAGATTATTAATTATTCTAATAAAAACAGCTAGAATAATGCAGTTAATCCACCATCAATAGTAATCACCTGCCCTGTCATATAACTACTAAGCTCACTAGCTAAAAATACGACTATCCCACTAAGTTCATCCGGATTTCCCCAGCGCTGCATCGGTATTCTATTTAGCATATGCTGTCCCTTGATTGGATCCTCAGCTAGCTGTTGATTTGATTCTGTTAAAAAAGCCCCTGGCGCAATTGCATTGACGGTAATATTCTTTGGGGCGTATTCAACGGCTAGTGATTTTGTCATGGCGACGATACCCAATTTCGTGATAGGGTATATTGCATCTCCTACTCGTGCGATATTCCCTGCTACTGAGCTCATAGAGATAACTCGCCCACCAGATGGCATTTGTTGAATCATTTTCTGTGATAAATACATAGGTGCAAGTAAATTCGCATCTAGTAATGATTGCATATCAGCAAACTCTGTTTGTTGCCAATCTTTCCTTAATCGCAAGCCTAAATTATTAATAAGTACATCACAGCGTCTATTATGTCGCCTGAAAAAATCCATTAATTCATCAATTGCTTGTTGAGTAGACATGTCGCCACAATAAGCATTTAAGAAGACACCTTGTGCTTGTGCCTGTTTCACTGCATAGTTAAGTGCCTCTTGATTGCGACCATTGATATATACAGTAGCACCACTAGACGCTAATGCTATTGCCATAGAAAAACCTAATCCTTTGACAGAGGCAGATATAAAGACTGTTTTCCCTGTAAGATTAAAATGTTTTAAAAAAGAAGTCGTTGATAAACTAGTAAACTCATTCATAAATGATAATATTTAGGCTAAAATTCAAAAAACATTAAGGTTGAGATTGAGATTATGGATCAGGACAAAAATAATTTTCAATATGCAAAAGAACTAAAAGCAATAGCCAAAGGTAATAAAAAATCATTTCAGACGCTATACAACCAAGAAGTATCTTGGATGCTGACTTTTGCTTTTAAAGTACTTCGCAATTATAAACTTGCTGAAGATGCTGTTGTTGAAACCTTTAAAATCATTTGGAATAATGCTCAATATTATGAGGAAAGCCTGAACCACCCTCGTGGATGGATTTATACAATTTTTAGATTTCACCTGCAAAACACTATTCGTAAAAACTATCAGACTATTAAAGAAAGTAAAAAAGAACCTGATAATCTCATGAGCGAAATTTGTACAAACTTATATGCAGGGGTTAATCAATTTGTAGAGCCTGGGTCTTTTTATCAAGTTTTTGAAGAATTACCTGAAGAGACTCAAAAGACACTAATTACTACCTATTTTAGTGGGCGTAGCTTAGCTGATACAGCGACATTATTATCAATGCCTTTAGGTCGCTTGAAAGAAAATATCCAAATGGGGTTACGCTATTTAACTCAAAAAAGATCAACCTTCCAAGATATCAAGCATGATCATACTGTCTTCATTGGTGAATTTGTCTTGGGTGGTCTTACTGAAGCAGAGCAAAACAAAGCGCATGCCCTGTTGAATGAAGATCCAATTGCTGAAAAATTAACTTTTGTATGGGAAGAAGAGTTTTTACACTTTTTAAATCAGTTAATTTTAGAAAAAGCACCAGATAATTTATGGGTGAGGATTAAGCAAGCTACTCTTCCAGAAAAAGATTCAAGTATTGATACCAATGAATTAGATGATGAATTAGCGCTAACCGAAAATGCAGATCAGTCTAATAAGTTTTTATTTAGGTTGAAAAAATTCTGGATTAGTCGCAATTTTTGGCGTACATTTAGCTTTTGTCTATTGGGATTAGTTGCTGCCCTATTAGTGTTTCATCCATTTGAAAACCCTATTCGTTATACAGCGACATTAACATCTACCACACCTCCAAATCAAGCAGCCTTTTTGCTTAGAGGACAAAGCAAAGCACATATTATTCCTATCATTAAACAAGATTTAGGAGAAACATTACGTTTACAGCTATGGCAGCGTGATTCACAAGGGCTTACCAAAGCCATTGCTCCTATTGATGGCAATAAAGAAACGTTGTTACCAAGCGACGTTGAGTTAAATCAAGGGGATACATTATTAATCAGTGTAGAGCCTGCAAATATTCAAAAACCGGAGAGTATTACTGGACAAATTCTTTATGAAGGTTTTGTCGTAAAGTTTTAACTGTTTCAGTAGTTTTCACCGTATTTTATCATTTGATTGTTAGCTCGGAAAAATAACATTTTGACGCAAAAAATTAGTAAAATTAACAATATTTAACTTTACTTAGAACGACTCAGACATGGCTCTTGCTTTACTTGTACTATTTCCTTTTTTAGGGAGTATCCTCGCTGGATTACTCCCCCAAAACGCACGAAATAGAGAAGCTATTCTTTCTGCTTTAGTCGCTCTTGCCTGTTCAACCATTGTTATCAGTTATGCTCCTGATATTTTTGCAGGAAAAATAATTGAGCACCAGATAGAATGGCTCCCCTTTCTTGATTTAAACATTATTTTTCGCTTAGATGGTTTTGCCTGGCTATTCGCTTTATTAGTATCATTAATGGGTGTTTTGGTCGTTATATACGCCCGATATTATATGGATCCCGCTGATCCTGTGCCTCGTTTTTTTGCTTTCTTTTTGGCTTTTATGGGGGCAATGCTAGGTGTAGTACTATCAGGTAATGTTATCCAGTTAGTGATTTTTTGGGAATTAACCTCCCTCTCTTCTTTTATGCTAATTGCTTACTGGCATCATCGTCCTGAAGCACGGCGAGGAGCTAGGATTTCTCTAACTATTACTGTTGCTGGTGGGTTCTGTTTGCTAGCTGCCATGCTGTTAATAGGTCAAGTAGTAGGTTCCTATGAATTAAGCGATATTCTAGCTTCAGGTTATCTTCTTCAAGGTAGCCCAAACTACACTCTTATCGTTGTGCTATTTGCTATAGGCGCATTGACCAAGAGTGCTCAGTTTCCTTTTCATTTTTGGCTACCAAATGCAATGGCAGCCCCTACTCCTGTTTCCGCTTATTTACATTCAGCGACATTAGTCAAGGCCGGAGTTTTCTTGCTAGCACGTTTCTGGCCAGTGTTAGCCAATACAGAACAATGGTTTTGGTTAATCGCCATACCTGGCTTATGCTCTTTGACGCTGGGTGCATATATTGCAACCTTTCAAAAAGATATGAAAGGTATTCTAGCCTATTCGACTATTAGTCATTTAGGACTCATCACGCTGCTATTAGGACTTAATAGCCATCTTGCCTTAGTAGCAGCCATCTTTCATATGATTAATCATGCAACGTTTAAAGCCTCTTTATTTATGGCGACAGGTATTGTTGATCATGAAACAGGAACACGAGATTTAGAAAAACTGTCAGGATTAAGACATGTAATGCCACTAACTACAACGTTAGCAACGGTAGCCGCCGCTGCAATGGCTGGCGTACCATTGTTAAATGGTTTTATTTCAAAAGAAATGTTTTTTTCGCAAACACTAGTAGTTAATGATGTTAAAAGTTATTTTTTACCTGTGATCGCAGTAGTAGCGAGTATTTTTAGTGTTGCCTATTCTCTACGTTTTATTACTAGAGTATTTTTTGGCTCTCTGAGCACAGAATTACCACGACAACCACATGAACCACCCAAATGGATGCTATTTCCTAGTGCTGTCTTAGTCTGCCTATGCATTTTAATTGGTATTTTGCCACATTATATTGTTGGACCAATCCTAGATATCGCTGCACATTCTATCCTAGCCGATCAGACACCTGAGATTGATTTGGCAATCTTTCATGGAATCAACTTACCCTTGTTAATGAGTATTATCGCTTTGATGGGGGGAATAGCTGTCTATTTTACGCTACGCCCCTATCTACAGATTCTCCCAGGAAGAACTCTTGGCCTGCATAAAATTGATGGTCGAACGATATTTGATAGTATTATGAATCAGCTTGATAATATGGCTGATACCGTGTTCAGTTATATTCACTCTAATCGTATTCAGACACAAATATTTTGGGTGGTGGCAATAACGTTATTCGTTACTGTTTTTTCTATTTGGCACTACGATTACTGGTTCCGGCTACCTCGTACTAAATTTAGCATAGCTTTTGCTTTACTTTGGGCTGTAGGTGCGCTATGTGCCTTAGGTGCTGCTTATCAAGCTAAATTCAATAGATTTAGAGCGGTTATTTTCACTGGAGGTGCTGGTATTGTCACTACCCTAACCTTTGCCTGGTTATCAGCGCCAGACCTAGCACTAACTCAACTCGTCATAGAGACTGTAACAGTTGTATTGCTATTACTCGGATTACGCTGGTTACCTAGGCAAAATCAAAAGAATATTCTCCTAGAAGATGAACTCGTCATTCGCTTACGCCATTCTCGTGATGCTATCATGGCTGTGTCAGTAGGACTGGGAATTGCCCTGTTAAGCTATGTAATGATTACCAGAAATACTATTCCCACAATTGGTAAATTTTTTAATGAGAATGCCTTGCCACAGGGAGGAGGCACAAATGTAGTCAATGTAATCATTGTAGACTTCAGGGCCTTTGATACCTATGGTGAAATTACTGTACTAGGGATAGTCGCTTTAACTGTTTATGCCCTACTACGCCGTTTCCGTCCTCCTGAAGAAAGCTTATATGCTCTTGAAAAAAGATTAACTATTACAACCAATGATTTAACTAAAATCAAGGAAAATGAAGCACTCCCTCGAGGGACATTTTTAGTTCCTAATGTATTGGCTCGTTTCCTTATCCCTGTTATTAATTTAATCGCTATTTTCTTTTTCCTTAGAGGACATAACTTACCAGGTGGTGGATTTGTTGCAGGAGTCATTTTTACGATAGGAATTATTATCCAATACATGATTAGTGGCATTCATTGGGTAGAAATGCACTCGAGAATTCGACCCCAAATTTGGTTATCTGCTGGTTTATTATTATCTCTATTGGCAGGGTTATTACCAGTCTTCATGCATAAACCATTTTTAACGGCATTAACTCTTGATTTGCATCTACCCTTACTGGGAGACATACACTTATCTAGCGTCATGTTATTTGATTTAGGGGTATTTGCTTTGGTTGTTGGGGCTTCTACTTATATGCTAGTGGCGCTTGCCCACCAATCTTTACGCTCTCAACAACGCCAACAAGGAAGACAGTAATGGAAATTATTTATGCATTAGCGATTGGACTACTTGCTGGCTCAGGCGTATGGTTAATTTTACGGCCTAGAACCTTTCAGACTATTATCGGTATCTCCCTGCTCTCTTATGCGATTAACTTATTTATATTTGGAACAGGACGTTTGTTTGTAGGGGCTCCAGCTATCATTAATAAAACGGCACCTGTAGATACGCTTCTATATGCTGATCCTGTTCCACAAGCGCTTGTATTAACAGCGATTGTGATTGGCTTTGCTATGACAGCATTGATTTTAGTCGTCATTATGGCTAAACGAGGTTTATCCGGTTCAGACCATGTGGATGATGAGGGAGATACTGAGTGACGATAATTGACCATTTCCCTCTCTTAAGTATTGCTATACCCATGTCTGCTGGGGCATTAATTGTCTTTTTAAAAGAAAAAAGACGAAAAATCAATAAATTAATAGCATTATTCTCTTCTGTTGCTCAGTTAATCATAGGCATCACATTAATGCTAGCTGTATCCGGAAGCCTTTCCTCGGTACATTGGGTAAATAATATTGCTGTTTATCATTTGGGAAATTGGGCTGCGCCTTTTGGCATTGTACTCGTAGTAGATAGGTTAGCTGCCTTAATGCTAACTTTATCCGCCGGCTTAGGACTTATGTGCTTGATCTATTCGACTTCCTTATGGGATAGAGCCGGTGTACATTTTCACTCTTTATTTCAGTTTATTCTGATGGGAGTAAATGGTGCGTTTGTTACAGGGGATTTATTTAATTTATTCGTCTTTTTTGAGATATTTTTAGCAGCTTCCTATGGTCTGCTGTTGCATGGGTCAGGACAAAATAGAGTAAGCTCAGGATTTCACTATATTATTGTGAATTTAATGGGTGGTTTTTTAATGCTCATTGGTATTTCCATGATTTACTCGATTACAGGCACGTTAAATCTAGCTGATTTAGGCATGAAGGCCGGTAATTTAAGCCTTGATGAACGTATCCTATTTGAAACAGCTTGCGCTTTTTTGGCTACGGCATTTCTAATTAAAGCGGCTGCTTGGCCCCTTAGTTTCTGGCTAATCAATGCTTACTCTTCTGCGGTAGCACCTGTTGCAGCAATTTTCTCCATCATGACCAAAGTAGGTATTTATGCTTTATTAAGAGTAGGCTCTATTCTTTTACCAAGTGGTGCCCCAGCAGGCTTTGGGGGGGAATGGATGTACTACATCGGCTTATTTACTCTTGGTTATGGCGCTATTGGTCTCTTAGCAGAAAAAAATCTCAGCCGTATGATTTCTTTCTGTATAGTCATTTCTTCTGGCACCTTATTAACCGCTTTAGGAATGCCTGGAGTGGCATTAACAGGCCCTTCTCTTTATTATTTAGTAAGTTCAGTTCTAGCCTTAGGCGTTGCTTTCTTATTGGTTGAAATTATCCGGCGTACTGAGGCGGTACCACGCAGTGTTTTATCCGTCTCTTTAGAGGCGTTTGGTCTAGACCAAGACAAAACATCCGATTATTCTGGTGAGGTAGTTGGCGTAGCTATTCCCTCTTCAATGGCATTCTTAGGATTAGCTTTTTTTACATGTATTTTAATTATTGCTGGGTTACCTCCATTCTCCGGCTTTTTAGCAAAATTCGCCTTATTATCACAAGCTGTTAGATTGACTTACACGGAAATGGGAGAGACGTCATATAACGCCTGGTTATTAGTAATTTCTATGCTATTTTCTGGTATGGTAACTGTTATTGTCCTTGGACGTACAGGTATCCGACTTTTTTGGGGTTCTGGCACTTTAAACCCTCCAAAATTAAGTCTTCGAGAAGCCTTACCAATTGCTTTATTATTAATGGCTTGTTTATATATTACGATCTGGGTGAGTGATGTGATGTCATACATGAATGCCACTGCACATTCATTGGATGATCCTTATGAATATATGCAAGCAGTATCTAGTAATACTCTTCCCACAGCTAGCTCAGGAGGAGATTAATGATGTTTAATCTATTCTTTTGGGTACCGATGAGTATTTTTTTGACAGTATTGTGGCTATTACTGAATAACACAATAGATGTCGCACAAGCTTTATTAGGTTTTTTAATCAGTTTTACGCTGGTTATTCTTTCCTTAAAATTACGTCCCGATTTAGCCTACCCTCGGAAATTATGGTTAATAATTAAACTCATCTTACGTGTAGTAAGCGATATTTTTAAATCAAACCTAGATGTTGGACGACTAATCTTGCAATGGAAACGTAATGATTTTACTTCCGGCTATGTCTATATCCCCTTGGAAATCCGAGATCCTCATGCATTAGCCGTTTTAGCGTGTATAGTGACTTATACGCCTGGTACTGTATGGTCTGGCTTAACCGAAAATGATTATATTCTACGTTTGCATGTATTAGATTTAGATGATGAATCAGAATGGTTTAACATCATTAAATATCGATATGAAAAGCTTCTCTTGGAAATATTTGAATGAATATTAATTTAATAACGTATGCTGCACATTTTGCTATTTTATGCTTTGCATTAGGGACTGTGATTTGTACTATTCGTTTGTTTAAAGGGCGTAGCCCGCAAGATCGTGCTTGGGGGTTAGATGCTATGTATGTGAATGCTATGTTATTAATTATCACCCTGGGTATACTGTTTAGATCTTCATGGTATTATGATATTGCTTTGCTAATTGCGCTATTTGGCTTTGCTGGAACAGCGGCTTTAGCAAAATTTCTACTAAGAGGTGAGGTAATTGAACCATGATGACGATGATTCCTTTTCTTCCCAGCTTATTTATTGCTATCTTGCTAGTTTTGGGTGGTATAGTCACTTTAATTGGTACCTTAGGTCTATTACGTTTTCCTGATTTTACTGGACGTATTCATGCAACAACCATGGGAAATACCTTAGGAACAATCTTCGTATTGCTTGCCTCAGCCATCATGACCTACTATGTCGGTGACAGAGTTATGTTTCACGAAATTGTCATAGTAATCTTCTTATTCATTACCTCACCTATTTCTGCTATGCTCCTAATGCGTTCATATACTTTACGAGAAGAAAGAATAGGTAATAACAATAATTAAACTGCAATCTTTTATAACCTCATGGACAAACAAACTTCTTCTTATCCTTTCTCAGTAGGTGTGATTGCACTTATTTTTTCGATGCTCTCTTTATGTATCGGAACCTCTTTTGCTAAAGGTCTTTTTCCTGTGCTAGGTGCACAGGGTACATCAAGTTATCGATTACTTTTTTCTGCGCTATTGCTTTGGTGTATATGGCGTCCTTGGCGTTTTTCTCTCAATATTGGCCAAGTTAAATTGCTACTATTTTATGGTGTTTCATTAGGTTTGATGAACTTATTGTTTTACATGGCATTACGCACCATTCCTTTAGGCGTAGCTATTGCTATTGAGTTCTGTGGACCATTAGGCTTGGCGCTATATTCTTCTAGACAAAAAATTGATATTCTTTGGATTGGTTTAGTCATTATTGGTTTATCCTTCTTAATCCCCTTTGAAAATACCACTGCATCTTTAGATCCTACTGGTATTTTTTATGCTGTATGCTGTGCTTTTTTTTGGGCATCTTATATCATAGTGGGACAAAAAATAAAAACGATCCATCCTGGTCAAGCTAGTACAGTGGGTATTACCATTGCTGCTTGTGTAACATTACCCTTTTCATTATCCCATCTTGGGATAGAATTTTGGCAGCCACAACTATTCGGCCTTGGCCTATTAGTAGGTATTTTATCTAGTGCTCTCCCCTACTCATTAGAGATGATCTCACTTCGTTCCTTAGATCGTAAAACATTTGGGGTCTTATTAAGTCTAGAACCTGCTTTTGGTGCAATTACAGCAAGTATTATTTTGCAAGAGTTTCTCAGCCTATCTCAAATCCTTGCCATTATTTGTATTGTCTCTGCCTCCATCGGCTGTATATTAACAGCTAACCGTAAATTATCATCTTAACTAAGGGAAATATGATGGATACTGATTTCTACTCCTTTAATGCCCAAACAATTGATAATCAATCGTTTAATTTTGAACAATTAAAAGGCAAAGTAGTATTGATTGTGAATACGGCTTCCCAATGTGGTTTTACCCCACAGTATAAAGAACTAGAGAAGCTATACCAAACATTCCGTAATCAAAACTTCATGATTTTAGCCTTTCCTTGTAATCAATTTGGACATCAAGAGCCAGGAGATGCCGTTGAAATAAAGCATTTTTGTGAGTTAAATTATGGAGTTACTTTTACTTTAATGGCAAAGGTTGATGTAAATGGTGATAATGCTCATCCTTTGTTTACCTGGTTAAAAAAACAAAAGTCAGGGATTATGGGAGAACATATAAAGTGGAATTTTACTAAATTTCTGGTTAATAAAAATGGTTTAGTCATCGGTCGTTATGCACCACTGACTAAACCAAGCAACTTAAGTAAAGATATTCAACAAGCTATTTTGAATGAGTGAGTGTCATTGTATACACTTTATTTTTGTATCGATACTCCGTAAGCATTGTTAAGCCTTCACTTGGACAATACCATTCAGTAACCCCTAAATCTCTTTCTTTGGGGGCTTTTTTACGCTGTGTTACCGTATCAAATAAAGCCCCCTCAGAGACTTTTGCGGCATAGTTAATAGGCATACAACTTTTGTCACCTTGACTAGTTTGTATCATTCGTGATGCACCTACTTTAGCACTAGCACTTCTAAATGAGGCATTATCAATTGTAGCTTCGCCAATTTTCCCACTATTCTTAGATAAATACATTTCTGCCTGTGCATCACCTTGGTAATGTCGAGATGGAATAGTTTGGCCTGTTTCTACTTGTTGAGCTGGCTTAAAAAACAAACCACTTAAATTAATTGCTACAGAAGATTTAAAAAAAGGCATACTCGCTGTTGGTGAGTCCAAATTACCATTTAATTTAGCCTCTTTATCATTAACAGACAATGTTAAAAGCCCATGTGTATTAGGTGCCATCACCTGATTAGGAAGATTAAGTCTTAAATTTAGTTTGGCTGTACACTGTGTAGGTGATTTATAATCTACACTCATCACATTAATCTGAAAATCAGCCATATTTTCACTTACTCGGCCATTTAGCACTTGCCCAGATTTAAGCCAAGGACTATCACAAAAAGCGCTGTCAGCTGTTGAGGCAAATGCTGGCTGTAGTAACGCTCCTAACGATAATACCAAGATGGTTTTACGATTAAATAGCATTATTTCCCCTCTAATACTTTCAAGATACTTGTTTTTTGCTGATCCCTAGCCAAATCTATCGCACTCTTATGTACTTGATTTATGGCTTTAGGGTCAGCACCAGCAGCTAATAGTACTTTTACTGTATCCAATTTGCCAGATGAAACAGCCATCATAATTGGTGATGTGCCGTCAGCAGAAGGTGCATTAGGGAAAGCTCCTTGAGAAAGCAAAAACTCCACCATTTTTGTTTTTCCATTCGCCGCAGCATAGTGTAGAGGTGCCCAACCTAAGCGATTAACTTTCGCTCCTCGTTGAATTAATGCTTTTGCAAAATCAATATCACCAATAATGGCAGCATACATCAGTGGTGTTTCATCAAATTTATTCGCTAAATTGACGTCAGTTTTTGGATTTTTAGCTAATAACATATAGGCATCTTTAGAGTCCTCTCTAACCGCATAAATAATCGCAGGATGCCCTTCTTTATTTAATTCATTAGGATCTTGACCATTTGCAAGCTCTTTCTCAATCGTATCATAACGGTTATTTTTAACGTCATTCCACCAATCAGCCCAGACAGTCTGTGATGTCAGTGTTAAAGCCATTGCCATTAATCCAGTTTTAAATAAGTGCTTTTTCATAAAAATTCCAATCCAATAAGTAAGTTCTAAGTGTAGGCAATTATTTAAATAAATACACTATTTTTATTGCAAATTATGTTAACTTTCGTAAAGATTACATTTCATTGTGCTACGGAAACTTTGCTAAATAAGCGATAAAAGTTTTCGGTTGTCTGCGTAGCAACTTCTTTTACCGTTACACCTCGTAACTCAGCAATTTTTTCAGCCACATGAATAACCTTAGAGGGATCATTTAGTTTACCTCTATAAGGGACTGGTGCTAAATAAGGTGAATCAGTTTCTATTAGTAATCGGTCTAGAGGTACATATTGTGCTACTTCATGGACTTGCTGAGCATTTTTGAACGTTACAATGCCTGATAAGGAAATATAAAATCCTAAATCCAATGCTTTTTGAGCAATCTCTTTGGTTTCAGTAAAACAATGCATAACACCACTGCATATCTCCGCACTCTCTTCACGCATAAGACGGATAGTATCTTCACTAGCATTTCTGGTATGAATGATTAAGGGTAGCTGTGCTTGTATTGCTGCTTGTATATGTGTTCTAAAGCGATTTCTTTGCCAATCAAGTGGCTCTGATAAACGATAATAATCCAAACCAGTCTCACCAATAGCGACCACTTTGGGATGTTGAGCAAATTTAAGCAATTGCTCTACTGTTAGCTCAGGCGTATCCTCGTAGTCAGGATGTACGCCAACTGACGCTGATAAGACTGGATACTGTTCAACCATTGTTAATAACTGTGTCCAATCGGGTAAATTTACGCTAACACATAGTGCATGATTGACCTGATTATTTTTCATATCAAGTAAAATCTGCACTATATTTTCTCTAAGTTCTGGAAAGTCCAAATGGCAATGTGAGTCGATATACATAACAAAATCTTATTTAATACACGCTAAACTAATTTTTTGTAAAGTTGATTGGATAAATAACTTTGCATTCAAAGGATGTTTTGCAATTCGTTGTTGGCTCGCTAAATAAGGATAGAGCGCCACAAGTGCATCACCTTTGCTAATATTGTTAGCTAGTTGAGTAAGTTCTGGGGTTAATGACTGATAAAAACGTGGTGACAATCCACTTTTTACTAGACTTAAATCACTAACAAAACATTGTAAAGCTCTAATCCATTCTGAAGCAGGAATTTTTTCTAACCTTGTGACAAAAGTATCCATATTAGGAATTTGTTTTTGTACAAGATGATGGGTAAATTCTTTTAGCCAATAAGTTAATGGCTCAACTTCAGAGGTACTCTGTTTAAGTGCACTTAATGGTGCCCCAGAATTAGCTGCCAACCATATTTCTGCGTCTTTAATCCCCTGTTCCTTTAACCACTGGAGTGATACGGATGTCTCTGGAATAGGTAACGCTAAACGTCGGCAACGTGACAGAATAGTCGGTAATACTTTTTGAGTCGCGTGAGAGAATAATAAAAAAATAGTTCCTTTGGCAGGCTCTTCTAATACTTTTAAAATAGCATTTGCGGATACAGTATTAAGACTTTCAGCTGGTCCTAGGACAATTACCCTATAGCCCCCTCTAGATGTACTCAAGGTCATGAACTCCTCATTTTGTCTAATTTGCTCAACCTTAATTTCAGTGGATAATTTATTCTCTCCTGTAGCAACTATCTCATCCTCATTAAGTAGACCAAGCTCTTGCTTCAAGGCATCAGGGATAATCAAACGATAGTCTAGGTGATTGCCTAAATCCATCCAATGACATGATTGACAATGACCACAAGCTAGTCCATGCTGAGGTTTTTCACATAGCAATGATTTGGCAGCAGCTATACAAAAAGCTAATTTACCAATACCCTCTTGTCCATGAATCAGCCATGCATGAGAAAATCTCTCCTTAGAGGATAACCATTCTTGTGCAATTTGTTTTTGCCATGGATAAAATTCATTCATCGCCATCTTAAGCTAACCGTTCTTCTAAAATAGAGGTCAGAAATAATTTAATTTTTTCGATAGATTGAGTCGAGTCCACAACCACAAAGCGCTGCGGATATTGTTCGGCTAAGCGCAAATACATTTGCCTAACATTCGTAAAAAATAATTCAGATTCTTTCTCAAAGCGATCTAATACACGAGTATTGCTCATACGTTGTTTAGCCACTTCCAATGGTACATCAAATAAAAGTGTCAGATTGGGTTGAGTATCACCGTGAACCCATTCAGCCAATTGTTGAATTCTCTCTATAGGGTAATGCCTACCTCCACCTTGATAGGCTAACGTAGAATCCGTAAAACGGTCACTGATAATCACTTTACCCTCATTTAGTGCGGGTTTGATGACTTGATTAACACTTTCTTCGCGTGCCGCAAACATTAACAATACTTCAGATGTCTGAGTCATCTGTTGAGATAATAATAACTCCCGTAATTTTTCACCTAGCACAGTACCACCAGGCTCGCGGGTTAACACTACCTTATAATTTTTTTGCTTAAAAAAATCAACCAACCATTCTGTGTGCGAGCTTTTACCTGCACCATCCACACCTTCTAACGTTAGGAAAAATCCTGTCATTTTTGTCCTTGTTTGAGAATAAATTTTTGTACATTTTGGTTATGTTGAGGCAAGTTTTCGGCAAACTCACTCGTACCATCTCCCCTTGATACAAAGTAAAAATAATGATGGTTTTCAGGGTGTAACACAGCCTTTAAGGCTAAATCTCCTGAACTCGCAATGGGTGTCGGGGGAAGCCCTTTTCGAGTATAAGTATTCCATGGTGTATCGGTTTGCAAATCCACTTTTCTAATCTTATTCTGATATTTATCACCCATTCCATAAATCACTGTTGGGTCTGTCTGTAATAACATATTTGCTTTTAACCGATTAATAAAAACACCTGCTATGCGCTTTCTATCTTCGCCATGACCTGTTTCTTTTTCAACAATAGAAGCCAAAATTAATGCTTCATAAGGTGTTTTAAAAGGTAAGTTTTCAGCACGATTATCCCAGTTTTTCTTTAGGTTGTTTTGTCCTTCTTGATAAGCCTGTTGGATAACCATAAAATCTGAGTCACCCGGTGTAAAAACATAAGTATTGGGAAATAATAAGCCTTCCATACTGGTCATTGAATCAGGCGCATTGAGCTTTTTCAATAGCTCTTGATCGGTAATATTGCTAAGTGTTTTTTCAATATCTGGATGCTGGGTAATAGCTTGTCGAATTTGTTTATACGTCCATCCCTCAACAAATAAAATTGTGCGCTTAGCAACCTCGCCATTTGCAATCATAGCTAGTACGTCAGGTGCCGTTTGTCCTTGTTTAATTTCATAAGTACCAGCCTTTAATTGGCTCACCTGTCCTGTATATCGAGCATAGTAAGTAAATAGTAGATTATTAACAGGAACATTATTTTTAATCAGAATATCAGCAATGTTCTTAATAGAAGACCCCTTAGGGATTTTCACCATAACACTCTCTTTAGTAAGCTTTAGAGGGGTTGTTTGCCATTCTTTGAGCTGGTAATAGCCAATACCAGCCATGACTGATATGATAAAAACAATAAAAATAATTAATTTTTTAATCATTAGTGCCCTTGATTTTAATTAACTTATTGTTGGACTTGAAATAACTATATAAAATTATTAAAAGCTTATTGTATCAGGCTTGATAGGGTTTTTAATGTGTTTCTTTAGAAAACTAGCGTACTATATAATAATAGGTATTAGGTAAATTATAAACAAAGGATAGTATTTAATGAAACAAGCACCATTGAGTCAATTTGCCATATTAAAAGTTGAGGGTGAGGACAGCCTAACGTTTTTACAAGGTCAACTTAGCCAAGATATGCAGCAAGTAAAAGCGGATAATGCCCTACTATCAAGCTATTCAAACCCTAAAGGTAGAGTTTTTGCTACTTTTTTATGTTGGCAGGATACCTCTCAAGCACATACTTATTATGCATTAGTCCAAAGAGATATTGCTACTTTTTTACAAAAACGTTTAACCATGTTTGTTCTTAGGGCTAAGGTTAGTATTTCCATCCTAACATCTGCTATGTGGGCTGTATGGGGTGAAGATGTGGCGGCATTGACGACAACTTATCCATTTATTGAGTCATTAACTAATATACCTTTGACTCTATCAAACAATGAGAAACCACAATTTAAAGTCATTACACATAATCAAGTGACTGTTATTAAATTTCCGTCCGTTGATGCCACACAGCGTTTATTAATCATAAGTGAAAGCCCCTTATGGACAGTTCAAGAGGCTACTGGAGATGAGAACGAGTGGTATGCACAAGATATTTTGCTAGGTCTTCCATGGATTGGGGATAAAACCAAAGAGCTATTTGTCGCTCAAAGCATTAATTTAGATGCTATTGGTGCTATCAATTTCAAGAAAGGATGTTACCCCGGACAAGAAGTTATTGCTCGAAGCCACTATTTGGGCAATCTCAAAAAACGTAGCATTCCTGCTTATATTACTCTTCCGGTCACAAATGCGGATGAGTTATTAGGTTCAGACGTAATACAAGATGGAAATCCAATTGGACAAGTCGTGAATGCCACTACAGTTGAAGATAAAATTTACCTGCTAATCGAATTAACTATCAAAAACCTTGAAGATGATGCTGCTATTGAATTAGCACAATTATCTGGTAATACCCTGCACTTTCTTGATATCCCTTACTCTTTAGAAAAGCCAGAGTAAGAGTGGATTAAAAAATTTTGAGTGTAATTTAAAAAATAGATAATAAGTGATTTATAAGGCGCGTTGTGTGGAGGGGCGCAGCCTCCTAGCTCGGCAATGCCTTATAGGGTATCCCTCATGTAGCGATCCTTGCCACGGACAAGTCTCTCAGCGAACAGCCCTGCGTCTTTCTGTCGTCACACAACGCTTAAAGGTATTATATAGAAAAATTACTATCGGTACTAATAAGGAATAGACAAGCAATAATCCTACTGTTATCAAGTAGTGTACTAACTATAGATTCTCTCGATAGTACACTAATGAAAATACGCTATTTATTAAACTATTAAAGATTCGCTAAAGGATGTTCTTCACCTTCTGGCACAGGATCTTCAAAGAAATAATCAATAGCATCAGAAGATACATCAGCCACCGATTTGAATTTCCAATCAGGTTGTTTATCTTTATCAATTAATAAGGCACGAATACCTTCTTGGAATTCACCCAGTTGTGCGGCATGCATAGCCACGTTAAACTCAAGCCTAAATACATCCGCTAAAGAAGAATGCTTAGTTTTCTCTAGTAAATCCATGGCTAAAACAAATGATAGTGGAGACCCTTTTTGTAAGGTTTGAGCGGCACGAGACAGCCAAGGGTCTTCATGATTAGCAAGACTTACTAACATGCCATAAAGCTTTTCTAAATCATTTGTCTGGCATAGCTTATTAATGAAGGCGTAATTTGTTTCTAATGGACCTTTCTCTGTGCTGTATGAATGATTATGTAAAACTGCACTGATTAAATCATCATTCTGATGGCGTTTTGTCGTAGGAAACCATTCTGCTTGAGTGAGTTCTTGGATAATTTGCGCCCAACTCTCTCGCTTGATATTGAAATTAGCCATATGCGTAAATAAGGCATCATTAGCACCAATTTGTGCACCTGTAGCCGCTAAAAAGCGTCCTGTTAAGCCAGGAAGACGGTTCAGCATCCAACTCCCCCCCACATCAGGGAATAAGCCAATACTAATTTCTGGCATAGCCATACGAGTCGTCTCGGTAACAATACGATGACTTGCCCCCATCATTAAGCCCATGCCTCCACCCATGACTATGCCATCGCCATAACAGACGACTGGCTTAGAATAAACATGGATGTGATAATCTAATCGATACTCTTGTGAGAAAAAGTCTCTAGCTACTTGATTTTGCCATACACCACCCTCTTGGTTTTGTAGCATGGATTTATAGAGTGCATGTAAATCACCGCCAGCACAAAACGCTTTACCCCCTGCACCTTGTAGAATGATGGCAACAACAGAGCTGTCTTGTTCCCATTCCGTCATTTTCTCTTGAAGTAGTTGAGCCATTTCCACTGAGAAACCATTCAATACCTGAGGCTGATTTAACGTTGCTACCGCGATTTTGAAACCATTTGACGCATTGATGGTTTCAAATAATACTACTGAACTCATAATGTCTCCTCGTGTTTATTTTTAATACTTTTATGCATATTCATCGTAGTCAATTTTTTTTGCTCGATCAGGCTTTAAATGTTTTTTCTTTAAAATACCTGCTTTTCGGTGAATAGCCCTACGTTTTCTAGACTCTTTGGGATCAAACGTTAATTGACGACATAATTCGATTCTATCATTAGGTTTTAATTGTTGCTGTAAGCTAGCTTTTTGTCCAAAAATTCCTACACCTAAGGTTGTTAAGTCTAGGTTTGGAAAATCCGTCTTAAAGCTTGTCTGCTTAATTGCCTCTTCTACACAGCAAGTACTGGGAACAGTTAATATTTGATGCCAAATAGTCGTAGGACTCTCTGCATAAATAAGTTCTATCTGAATATCATCCATAAATAGCTTGTGCTCGTTGAGTAAAAGAATCTATAAAACTATTGGCAATGCGATTAAAGACAGGACCAATGAGCAATGCCAATGCTCGACTACTAAAATCGTAATCTAGCGAAAAAACTACCTTACAGGCGCTTTCATCCAAAGCAATAAACTCCCAACTTCCCACCAAAGCTGAAAAAGGACCATCAACTAATTGCAAGGTGATTTTATGAGGAAAATCGTGAGTATTTTTTGTTGTAAATGTCTGTGTTAGTTTTGCAAAACTGATAGTCACTGAGGCAATCATACCGTCAGCAGTTTGCTCTTTGATCGTAGCCCCTCCGCACCAAGGCATAAATTCGGGGTATTTATCGACGGCAGCGACTAATTCAAACATTTGAGCATCGCTATATGGAAGCAATACAGAGCGTTTAACCGTTTGCATAAAAAATAACCTTTTAATCTTCAACCTATATTAAAGGTGATTGTTCTTCATAATACGCTCTTTTTCGCGTTGCCAATCACGATCTTTGGCACTATCCCGCTTATCGTGTAACTTTTTACCTTTTCCTAGACCAAATTCCAATTTAATTTTGCCACTTTTATAGTGTAAATTAAGCGGTATTAAGGTATAACCTCGAATTTCCACTTTACCAATCAAACGATTAATTTCTTGTCGATGCATTAGTAACTTACGTGTACGAGTCGCTTGAGGGTGAATATGTGTAGAAGCTGTAGCAAGAGGACTGACATGCATATTCAATAGATATAATTCGTTATCACGAACAATAACATAGCTCTCACCTAATTGGACCTTGCCAGCACGAATTGATTTGACCTCCCAACCCTCTAAAGCAATTCCTGCTTCAAAACGATCTTCGATAAAATAATCATGACGTGCTTTTCTATTTTCTACAATACTCATCTTTAAAAATATTTTAATAGTTGTTGTTAGCTGATTATTATACTCATTTTAGCTAGCAGATAGCATAAATTAGGATTGTATTTGGAATGCGAAATCAGATTATTATTAATCCTTTATTTGAATGTTGACATACCACTTTCAACAGGGAATCTTTATATCAAAAGCATAATCTTATTGATAATCTGATTGTATTTTTAATACGATTTTTATAGCCACTTATGTGAGCTGTTTAATATCCTGAATAATTGGCTTAAAAAATGGATTGTCGCCACTCTCCAACCATTCAAATAGTACCATTTCCGTACTTAGTAAAGTGACACCTGCCTGACTAGCTCTTCTAAGTGCCATCTCTTTATCAATACTTTTACGTGAACCACAGGCATCTACAACTAAATAACACTGATAATGATTTTGCTCATGAATACCCAAAAGACTTTGCAATACACATACGTGAGTCTCACACCCAATAAATAATAGATGAGTACGTTTAGTGTGTTGGCTAATCTCCACTAATTTTTGAATAAAACCGTGCTCTTTAGCCGCACTAAATGTCTTTTTTTCTATTACCTCACCACGATAAGCATATAAATCGGATATGGTTTTACCTATTTTATCTGGATAATGTTCTGTCGTAATCACAGGAATTTTAAATAGGTCTGTCGCTTTGAGAATAGCTAGACTATTAGCCAATACCTGTTGGACATTCATCATTGAAGGCATCAGTTTTTCTTGGTGGTCAATCATCACCACAATGCAATCTTGTGCCCTCAATAACATATTAATCCCCTGTTATACCATCATTTTTGTGTTGTTTAATAACAGTCATCGCTGATGAAATCAATCCTGCCATATCAGATAAATTCGCTGGTAGGATCAATGTGTTTGACTCCTTCGCTACTTTAGAGAACGCATCAACATAGCGGTCAGCAACTTGTAAGTTAACTGCTTCTAAGCCACCTGGTTGGCCAATCGCCTGAGATACCTTTGTAATCGCTTCAGCTGTTGCATTAGCAATAGCTACTGTTGCAGCAGCCTCACCCTCAGCCTTATTAATTTGAGCCTGTTTTTCACCTTCAGAACGAGCAATCGCTGCCTCACGTTCCCCTGTAGCAATATTGATTTGCTCTTGTCTACGACCTTCAGAAGCCGCAATTAATGCCCGTTTTTCACGCTCTGCTGTAATTTGTGCCTGCATAGCACGTAAAATTTCAGCAGGGGGAGTTAAGTCTTTAATTTCATAGCGCAATACTTTTACGCCCCAATTTGCCGCTGCTTCATCTAAAGAAGAGACAACGCTACTATTAATAAATTCTCTTTCCTCAAACGTTCTATCCAATTCTAACTTACCAATGACAGAACGTAATGTCGTCTGTGCTAACTGTGTAATTGCATTAATATAATTAGAAGAGCCATAAGAGGCACGCATAGGATCGGTTACTTGGAAATAAAGTACACCATCAACCTGTAATTGCGTATTATCTCGAGTAATACACACTTGACTAGGCACATCTAGAGGAATTTCTTTCAGACTATGTTTATAAGTAATTTTTTCAATAAAAGGTATCACAAAGCGTGGTCCAGGTGTCAGTGTCCTATCATATTTTCCTAGACGCTCAACAACCCATGCATGTTGTTGAGGTACGATAGCCACTGCTCTAATAATGATAATAATTGCCAAAATTACTAGTACTAACCAGAAACCATCTAAACTACCAAATACATCTGCCATTCTCTCTTCTCCTTTGTCAGTTCTATCACTCTTATTGCTTTGGTGTGAGGATTAATGAAACTCCATTAATATCGCTAATAACATAGTTCCCAGCTACACCATCCTGAGTACAATTAGGGGCTAAAACAGCTTGCCACTGTGTTCCTCTATAGTGCACAACCGTAGAACGAGGCATATTCCAATTGTTCACATAAATAACCGTACCAATATCCATATTGACATTGACATCACTTGTTGGCGTAGTTAATGATGATTTAGATTTAATACCAAAAAATTTAAAAACAAAAACACCCAACAATAAAATAAGGACAAAAATACCTAGTTGCCAATAAATTGATAATTCAAAAAAGGCGACTAGTCCTGCTGCAAACATGGCAATGGCAAGGAACATTAAATAAAATGTCCCAGAGAGCACTTCTAAAATAAGAAAAACAATGGCTAAAGTAAACCAAACCCACATCAAATACACCTCATTAAATTTATGCTTTGATAAAGGAAAATATGTGCACTAGCTGATTATGGTAGTGTTACTGCCCTTCTCCCTACTAGTGCAACCTCTCTTATGACTATTAGTATGATTAGCGTACGCCTAAGAGCTCTACTTCAAACACTAATGTTGCATTAGGAGGTATAACACCTCCTGCTCCACGGCTACCATAGCCTAATTCAGCAGGAATTGTTAACTTACGAACGCCCCCAATTTTCATTCCTTGAACGCCTTTATCCCAACCTTTGATAACATAGCCTGCATCTAAAGGGAATTCAAATGGGTCATTGCGATCTTTACTAGAATCGAACTTTTGTCCATTGTCTAATAACCAACCCGTATAGTGAACAGTCACAAGATTCCCACTTTTTGCCTCTTCACCGTCACCTATTTTGATATCTTCAATGATTAATTCACTCATAGCTCTCACCTTTTTAACATATTAATTAATACTTATTGTTGATTATAACAACTAAACACTACTAATCTATGACGATAAGTATAGTTATATGACAAAACCCATTGTGATGAGACGATGATTTGCTGACTTGCTAAATAGATAAATGAATTTAGCGATTAGGCTATTTTCGTTAAATGATTTTGTCGAGCAGTCTTTTTTAAATTAAACGACTACTCGACTTTATGCAATCTATAATAAATTCAATTAATGAACTATTTTCGTTAAATGATTTTGTCGAGCAGTCTTTTTTAAATTAAACGACTACTCGACTTTATGCAATCTATAATAAATTCAATTAATGAACTATTTTCGTTAAATGATTTTGTCGAGCAGTCTTTTTACCAAATCCAAAAGACTGCTCGCCGAAAACGTTATTTTATCCAATAGAAAACCCATTGTTATAACACAATAGGTTTATCTCTACGATGCCAGAGTTGCAAATAATAATCATATTTGCAACTCTGTTTTTTCATGGTTGAACGAGTTTAACTAGCTAGTTTTTGCCATGTATCTACAACGGTATCAGGGTTAAGTGACATAGAAAGGATACCCTTATCTTTAAGCCATTGAGCCAAATCAGGATGATCTGAAGGGCCTTGTCCACAAATACCGACATATTTACCGGCTTTTAAGCAAGCATTGATAGCACGCTCTAACATAAATAATACAGCTGGATCGCGCTCATCAAAGTCTGCTGCTAATAATTCCATACCTGAATCGCGGTCTAGACCTAAACTTAATTGAGTCATGTCATTAGAACCAATAGAGAAACCATCAAAGTATTCTAGGAATTGATCGGCTAAAATAGCATTACTAGGAACTTCACACATCATGATTAGACGCAAGCCATTCTCACCACGTTTTAAACCATTTTCTGCTAACAAGTTCACTACACGCTCTGCTTGACTTAAGGTACGAACAAATGGAATCATGATTTCCACATTAGTTAGTCCCATTTCTTCACGAACAAAACGTAATGCCTCACACTCCATACGGAAACATTCAGCAAAATCCTCAGAGATATAGCGAGAAGCTCCGCGGAAGCCTAACATTGGATTTTCCTCTTCTGGCTCATAGCGAGAACCACCAACTAGTTTACGGTACTCATTTGACTTAAAGTCAGACATACGGACAATAACTGGTTTCGGATAGAAGGCAGCAGCAATCGTAGCAACACCTTCCGCTAGTTTTTCCACAAAGAACGCTCTAGGACTAGCATAACCACGTGCAGCAGACTCCACCGCTTTTTTCAAATCACTTGCGACATTTGGATAATCCAACACTGCTTTAGGGTGAACGTTAATATTGTTATTAATGATAAACTCTAAACGTGCTAAGCCAACACCTTTATTTGGAATTTGAGCAAAGTCAAAAGCAAGCTGAGGATTACCTACGTTCATCATAATTTTGACAGGAATCTCTGGCATTTCGCCGCGACGAACTTCTTCAACTTCTGTTTCTAAGAATCCGTCATAAATGCGACCTTCGTCACCTTCTGCACATGATACTGTTACTTCTGCATTTTCAATTAATACCTCAGTACCGTCTCCTGTACCCACCACGGCAGGGATACCTAATTCACGGGCGATAATCGCTGCATGACATGTACGACCACCACGATTCGTAACAATTGCTGCTGCACGTTTCATCACTGGTTCCCAGTTAGGGTCAGTCATGTCAGTAACTAAGATATCGCCGGCTTGAACTTGATCCATATGAGCAATATCATGAATAATGCGTACTTTACCTGCACCAATTTTTTGACCAATCGCACGACCTGTTGTTAACACTGTGCCTGTTGCTTTTAGTTTGTAGCGTTGTTGAATATCATGGCTAACTTCTTGAGACTTAACTGTTTCAGGGCGAGCTTGAAGAATATAAAGTTTACCGTCAATACCGTCACGTCCCCACTCTACATCCATTGGGCGTTGATAGTGTTTTTCAATAATAACGGCATAACGAGCAAGCTCAGTTACTTCATCATCAGTTAATGAATAACGATTACGATCAGTCACTGGCACATCAACAGTTTTAACAGCATTTTCACCAGGTTTGCGATCCTCGTTAAATTCCATTTTGATGAGTTTTGAACCGATACGGCGACTAATAATTGGATACTTATTATTTGCTAGCGCTGGTTTAAATACATAAAACTCGTCAGGATTAACAGCACCTTGAACAACTGTTTCACCAAGACCATAAGAAGAAGTAATGAAAACAACATCAGGGAAACCAGACTCTGTATCAATCGTGAACATTACCCCTGCACTACCCTTATCAGAACGAACCATGCGTTGGATACCAGCTGATAAAGCCACATCAGCATGAGCATAGCCTTTGTGTACACGATAAGAAATAGCACGGTCATTGTATAGAGATGCAAATACATGGCGAATTTTATCTAGTACATCATCAATACCAGCTACATTCAAGAAAGTCTCTTGTTGTCCTGCAAAAGAAGCATCAGGTAAATCCTCGGCTGTTGCTGAAGAACGCACAGCAAAAGTACCTTTACCATCTGTATCTAACTTAGCAAATGAATCACGAATTTCTTGTTCGAATTGAGCAGAAAATGGTGCTTCGATAATCCATTGACGAATTTCTTGACCGGCATTAGCTAATGCTCTTACATCTTCTGGATTTAATGTGGTTAAACGCTCTGAAATACGTTTATCAAGACCTGAATCTTTCAAAAAATCACGAAACGCTTGAGCCGTCGTAGCAAAACCACCAGGAACACGTACTCCAGCGTTGGCTAATTGACTAATCATTTCACCAAGTGAAGCATTTTTACCCCCGACGATATCTACATCGGTCATGCGAAGATTTTCAAAAGGTATTACATAAGACATTGATGTCTCCCAATAAAAAAGAAAGCTTATTTATTCAAAAAATCAGTAAATTCTTAATAATTTTCTCAATAAATACGCCTATATCAGGAAAATATCTTTAATATACGTTATTGTAACCCCTTAGCGATAATTTTGGGTATTTTTTAAGGAAAATTTATGTCATTGCCTCAAAAAACAGTGTTTATTATTTCTGACGGTACAGGAATTACAGCTGAAACCTTTAGTCATTCAGTACTTAGCCAATTTACTGAGCACTATTCTTTTAAACAAATTCGCGAACCTTTCGTCACCACTGTTGATAAAATTAAAGAAATTATTGCTCGCATTGATGAAATTGCCGAAACAGATAGCCCACCTATTATTTTTAGCACTATGGTGGATCAAGAATTAGTCGATTATATGCGCCACTCTAAAGGTATTTTTCTTGATATTTTTGGCGCTTGTGTGAATACGTTAGAATTAAGCTTACAAGTCCGCTCTAACCCAACTGTAGGGCGTTCGCACTTAGATGCCAGTTCTGAAGCCTACCATAAACGCATTGAGGCAATTAATTTCACGCTTGCTCACGATGATGGACAATTCGTTCATGGACTACAAGAGGCTGATGTCATTTTAGTTGGGGTATCTCGTAGTGGTAAAACACCGACAAGTCTATATTTGGCCATGCAATATGCCTTAAAAGTTGCCAATTTCCCTTTAATTCCAGAAGACTTTGAACGTGGTCAGCTACCCAAAACAATTCAGCCATTTAGACATAAACTATTTGGTTTATCAATCCAACCTGAACGATTATCCGAAATTCGTGGCGAGCGCCGTCCCAATAGTAAGTATGCGTCACTAGAACAATGCCGTTACGAAGTAGCAGAAGCTGAACACTTGATGCGTATGCAAAATATCACTTGGTTATCATCAACAACAAAATCAATTGAAGAAATCTCTACCACGGTTTTACAGATTTTAAAACTAGAAACCCATAAATACTAAGTGGTCTTAGTAGATTAATAGACTTGCTTACAATACCTCTGCAAATCAATGCAGAGGTATTTTTGATTAGAGTTCAAAGCCTAATTGACGCTGTTGCTCATATAAAGCAAGTGCACTGGCAATACCTACATTAAGCGACTCAACCTGTTGACTTTGAGGAATAAATACGGCTTGATGGGTAAATTGTAAAATTTCTTCACTCACTCCCTGTCCTTCATGCCCAAATACCCACAACACATTTTTTGGTATTACTAACTCGTAAAGATGCTTTGCTCGTGGACTAAGGTGCGTAATGTACAGAGGCAAAGAACTTTTTTCTAATAAATCAATAGAATCAACTTGTGTATAAATAGTCATAGAAAAATGCGCTCCTTGCGCACTCCTCAGCACCTTACTTGACCACGGATTAGCACATCCAACCGTTAAATAAATATATTTAATATTGAGTGCCGCACATGTCCTAATAATCGTACCTACATTACCGGGGTCTTGTACTCTATCCAGTAAGACAGCTGTTTTTTGTGGATAAGTTATTTCTGGTGTAGAGGGGTTAACACATACCCAAAATAAGATTCCTTGAGGACTTTCTACCGAATTCAACTGTTTAAACAAATGGTCTGGGAGTACGATACAAGCACATTCTTTTAACGTTTGCCAGCGCTGAAAATATGATGCTTGACTACTTTCTCTCAAAATAACTAGCTTAGGAAGCCCTTTATGACTTAACCACATCTCGCATAAATGATCCCCCTCAAGCAACAGTTCATTTTTAACTTTGTGTTGTGCTACCTTGCAGATATTTTTGTACAGAGGGTTATCTTTAGAACTTATCAATTTCATATAATGCAGGGAAAATAATTAATCAAAGCCTTTAAATATACCCCACATCATAACCGATTAGTACTATCAAATAAATATAGCCCAAAAGAAGAAAATAAAAAGTTTATCTATGCAAATAGATAAACTTTTTAAGGTTTAGTAAGTAATGTCTATAGTGCTTGAGGGGTGGGATTTCCTTTGAAATCAATCCAATGCTTCTCTTTGTAGTCATATAATTTGCATGACTTAGCTGTTCTGAAATACCAAGACCAAGAGAAAGGTTGCACCACAATACGTTCTGGTAACATATACTCAAGTTGAGCTTGTGCATTTTTTAATTTATATAGTGGAATAGACATATCCACATGGTGTGCTGTATGTTCCATAATATGGTGCAACAAAGCCCCAAACTGAAATTTGAATAACAGATGTACTGTTGTCGATACAAATGGCTGCGCTTTAGCCCACTCAGCCTTGTTGTCATGCCAAACAACTTTTGTATGAGTATGCTGTACATAAACTACAAAACCAATCATAGAAAACCAGAAAAATAGCGGCAATAACCAAGTAAAAAATAATAGGCTTAAAATGGATTGGTCTGTTGCTATCGCTGCTACGATAACAGCAATAGCCCATAAAATTCCAAAACTTGCACACAATAAGCTATCCCAGAAGAATGATTTTCTTTGGGTACCCATAGCAGATTTTGATGGAAACATCATTTTTTTCCACCAAATTTCGTTAATATAATAAATACCGGGTGCCCAGCCACTGCGGTAAATTCTCTCTAAGAATTGACGCATTGGTGTCATTTGCTGATACTCTTCTAGAGATGCTGGTTGCCATACAAAATCTACCCCTTTTAAATTGGTATATCCATGATGTACAACATTATGACCAACATCCCATAAGCTATATGGAGAAACCCCTGGTAAAAAAGCAATTCTCCCCAACCATTTATTCAACAGACGATGTGGCGTCAAACTTTGATGACATGCATCATGACCTATGATAAAAATACGCCCAATCCAGAATCCTGCTGTTAGCGAGCATAATAGTTTGACCCACCATGCTTGGAAGTAAACCGTGCCAATGAGTAATGCACCAAGAATAATAAAGTCAACAGTTAATAATGTAATCGCCTTAAAAGTATCTTTTTCTGATAAAGGAATAAGCCAGCTACGGATAATTTTACGATGTGGTAATTCTGCTTGAGGATCAATTGGCTGAAGCGAATTTTCAGTAGTCATGAGGTAATTTAAACTTTGTTTCAAATAATGTTTAATTATACCCAAAAAAACATTTAAAGGGTTGAAATAGCATAAATGTTACTAATGACATAATGATGACATTTAGCAATTCTGTCATTATTTTCACCCTAACTTAATACATTTTTTCCATAAACTCACGCATCATTGCCAATGATTTCACGCCAGGACTTTGCTCAACCCCACTACTTAAATCAATGGCATAATAATTACCCTTATATAGATCAACGTTATCTTTTTTAATTCCACCAGCAATAACCATTTTGTATGGTGAAAGATATTCTTTTAAGGGCTCAAGAATAGATAAATCAAAACCCACTCCTGAACCACCATAGTGGGGTGTATACGTATCAAATAAAAAAGCTTGAGCAGAAGTAAATTGTTTTAGGTAGGTAAAAAGCTTTTCTGTGGTATCTAACTCTGGAGAGCCAACTCTAACAGCACGCCAATATGGAAAATCGAATTGCTGACAAAACTCAGCTGTCTCATCACCATGAAACTGAATCGCATCTGGTTGTAAATGATTAATCACCTCTTCAACCTCATGTGCACTTGGATTAACCATGAGTACAATCAAATTCATAAATGCTGGGATATGTTTTTTTAACTCAATCGCTTGTGCCAAGGAGACATAGCGCTTACTTTTAGGGTAAATAACAAATCCAATGGCATCTACACCTAATTCTGCTGCCATTAGTATTTCTTCTGGTTGACGTAAACCACAAATTTTTACTCTTGTTCTCATATGACCTCTAAAACAATAGGGGAAGAGTAATAACACTCCTCCCCTATTGTATTTGTTAAGTGATGCCGTTATTGGAAAGTTGAGTTACTTTCTGAATAAGGGTCATCTCCATAAGATGATTCGCCCGTATCAATAATAACCGATTTAGGATCAACACCCGAACCCTGATCTTTGTAGTGCGTCACTACGCCAGGGAAAACCATAACTAGAATTACCATTAACAACTGGATAACGATAAATGGGATAGAGCCACGGTAAATATCTCCTGTACTAACACGAGGGATAATTTCACCGGTAATTTTATCTTTATAGTCCTCTTTAGGTGCTACTGAGCGTAAATAAAATAAGGCAAAACCAAATGGTGGGTGCATAAAGGATGTTTGCATATTAACAGCTAACAACACACCGAACCAGATTAAATCAATGCCCATCTTATCAGCTACTGGCCCCAATAAAGGAACAATGATAAAGGCTAATTCAAAGAAGTCTAAAAAGAAGGCTAAGAAGAATGTAGCAATACTTACTACAATCAAGAAGCCTGTTTGCCCGCCTGGTAGTGATGAGAATAGACCCTCTACCCAATGCTGACCACCAAAGCCAGTAAAGGTTAGCGTAAAGATGGTTGAGCCTACAAGAATGAAAATAACAAAACTCGTTAATTTTGTCGTCGTTTCCATTGCTTGTTTTAATAGATCTAATGATAGGCGACCTCTTAATAAAGCTAATAAAATAGCACCAACTGCACCCATCGCACCACCTTCTGTTGGCGTTGCCACACCGATAAAGATCGTACCTAACACCAAGAAAATCAGGAATAGCGGAGGTATCATCACGAATACAACACGCTCAGCAATTTTAGATAATAGATTAAGGCGCAACAGCTTATTTAGCACGGCAACAATAAAAGCAAATAACCCCCACAATAAGAGATTAACCACTACTCTCTCATCAACCGGTGCTTTTTCTGTTAGTACTTGAGATGACACAAAATAAGCCCCAACACTAGCCGCAATCGTTAGAACAAGTAAAGAAATAAGTCCAGAAGATCCATTAGGTTGGCGATACACTCTATCCTTCTCTGGGATTGACGGTGCTGAGTTAGGCTTGATAATAGTCATGGTCAACACGTAGAGCACATATACCCCAGTCAAAATAAGTCCGGGTAATATTGCGCCACGGTACATATCACCAATTGAACGTCCTAATTGGTCTGCCAAAATAATTAGCACTAGCGATGGCGGAATAATTTGCGATAATGTACCTGATGCAGCAATAACGCCAGTAGCCAGTTTGCGATCATAGCCATAACGTAGCATAATCGGCAACGAAATTAACCCCATTGAAATAACCGAGGCGGATACCACCCCAGTCGTCGCTGCTAACATCGCTCCTACAAAAATAACCGCATAGGCTAAACCACCACGAACAGGGCCAAACAACTGCCCAATAGTCTCTAGCAAGTCTTCGGCCATTCCAGATCGTTCAAGAATCAACCCCATCAAGGTAAAGAAAGGTACAGCAAGCAAAGAATCGTTTTGAACAATACCAAATACACGCTCTGGCAGTGCTTGTAAAAAAGCAAAAGAGAATTCATCAAAGTAAATTCCTAGTAAAGTATATAAAATACCATTAGCCGCTAGAGAAAATGCCACTGGAAAGCCCAATAACAAAAAGCAGATTAATGTTAAAAACATAATCGGCGGCATATTAGCAATAATAAAATCCATTTATGTCACCTTAATTCTTAAGAGCCGCGATATCTTGAGCTAACAACTCTTCGGCAGTAGGACCGTCATGTTTTAATGGGTTTGGTCCTTTATCTGTTAGAAAAGCGATGCATTTAATCGCATGTGAAATACCAGCGAGTGACAATAAAGTGAATCCTACAGGAATTAGTAATTTTACTGGCCAGCGAATAAGACCACCTGAGTTAGAGGACTCCTCACCCGTTACAAAAGATAATTCAAAAAATGGAATAGATAAATAAACAATCAATAAACATGCAGGTAACATGAAAAAGATTACCCCGATTAAATCAATTATCACTTGTGTGCGAGGTGATAAACGCTGATTAATGATATCCACTCGGACATGTTCATTTTTTAGGAAAGTATAGCCTGCTGCCAATAGAAAAATAACCCCAAACAAATACCATTGAATTTCAAGCCATGCGTTAGAACTTACATGAAAAGTTTTTCGTACAATAGCATTCCCTGCACTGATTAATACGACAATCAAGGTAACCCATGTTACAGATCTCCCTACTAGAGACATAATCGCATCAATTGCTTTGGAAATAGAAAGCAAAAATTTCATAAGATTCTCAAATTTAATTTAAAAAACATAACCGCGTATGCCATTCTTTGAATGAATTGGTAAATACACGGTTAAAATCCACCACATTATAACGGACTTAGCTTTTCTTTTGGCGAACCTGATTAATCATGTATGAATCAAAGTTAAATTCCCCTACACCAAACCATGGTGTTACTTCTTCACGGAAAGCGGTGTAATTATCATAAACTTTCTTGAACAACGCATCTTTAGCTGATAATTCAGCATAAAGCTTTTGACTTTCTGCATAGCACACATCTAAAATTTCTTTTGAGAAACGTTTTAGTTGAGCACCTTCAGAAATCAAGCGACGTAAAGCTTGAGGATTACGGTGATCATAAGTAGCTAACATTTGCGTAGCTGCCATATTAGATGCTTGATTGATAGCATGTTGGTAAGTTTTGGGTAAAGCGTTATAAGAGTCCTTATTAATGTATAAAGACACTTGTAAAGCACCTTCCCACCATCCAGGGAAATAATAGTTAGGAGCTACTTTGTGGAAACCTAATTTTTCATCATCATAAGGACCAATCCACTCTGCCGCATCAATAGTACCTTTTTCTAGTGAAGGATAAATATCACCACCAGCCACTTGTTGAGGCACTACACCTAAACGTGATAACACAGCACCAGCAAAAGCACTACAACGGAATTTTAGACCTTTTAGATCATCAGCTGTATTGATTTCTTTGCGGAACCAACCACCCATCTGAGTGCCGGTGTAACCACATGGGAAATTGACAATATTGTATTTATCATAAATCTCACGAGTCAATGCCATACCATCACCCTCGTGCATCCATGCCATCATTTGGCGTGTATTCATACCAAACGGTACGGCTGAGTCAAAACAAATAACAGGATCCTTACCATAATAGTAGTAAGACGCTGAGTGCCCACACTCTACTGTACCATTTTGCACCGCATCTAATACTTGTAAAGCGGGAACAATTTCTCCGGCGTGATGCACTCGAACATTAAATTTACCACCTGTTGCCTCAGATAAAAATTTAGCGAAATTTGCGCCACCATTATAAATAGCATCAGCACTAGTAGGGAAACTAGATGCTAAACGCCAATTTAGTGTTGGTGCATCTTGTGCAAAAACTGGGGCAGCTAAAGAAGCACCACCTGTAGCGGCGATACCTAAGGAAGCTTTCTTAAGAAATGAACGACGTTGCATCTTGAGACTCCTGTCACGTATTACAAAACGTAAGGAGTATTGTATAAAAAATCTATTGCCTCGCAATATTATCGGAAACCCTAAAAATATCACTAATAGATTTAGCAAGTCTTATTTTTGCGTGTTTTTCTCTTACAAAGCTTGAATCAGACTTTGTAATGGCTGCTTAAGATCAAATGCACTAGCCGGCAAATGAAAATTTTCTGGATACTCCACATCGACCAAATATAAACCATCCGGCATAAATGTTGGCGCAGAAAACTTCCTATCTTTTTGTGCCAATAAGTCTTGTATCCATTCAGGCTGATAACGCCCTTTTCCCACATAGACTAAAGCACCAATGATATTTCTGACCATATGGTGTAAAAAAGCATTGGCTTTGAGGGTGAAAATAATAAAAACCCCTTGCTGCTGAATATCTAACAGCTCTAAGGTACGCACAGGACTTTTGGCCTGACAAATTGACGATCGAAAAGAGGAAAAATCATGCTGCCCTACTAAATACTGCCCAGCTTGCCGCATTGCCTCAATATTTAAGGAATTAAAGTCTAAGCCTGCTCTACCGACCCAACTTGGTGCAATGTGAGTTTCATTACGTAAAATATATACATAGGTTCGAGCTGTCGCACTGAATCTCGCATGAAAATCATCTGATACTTCTTGAGCCCAACGAACACGAATAGTAGGAGGTAATAAAGCATTAACCCCCCTCACCCAAGAATATAGTCGGCGATTAGCATAAGTGTCAAAATGAACAACCTGTCCTATACCATGTACGCCTGTATCGGTCCTGCCTGCACAAATAGTAGCGACGGGTGAATCCGTGAATTGTGTTAATGCTCGTTCTAGATAATCTTGCACAGTATTACCATTAGGTTGTGTCTGCCAACCATTAAATGCTTGACCGTCATAGGCAATACCCAACGTCATACGCTTTAGCAGAGGGATATTTTCTTGCATAATAGATTATCTTGTTAGTATTAAATTTATAGGGCACTCACCTATGTAAGTGCCCCTAAAGCAAGTTAACTACCAATAACCTGCCATATTATAAGATAGTGAATAAATTACAGTTCGCCAATAGCAATACGTAGCATACGGCGCAACGGCTCAGCAGCTCCCCATAGTAACTGGTCACCTACTGTAAAGGCACTAACATACTCTGGTCCCATATTCATTTTACGTACACGACCTACTGGAATTGTTAACGTACCAGAAATAGCCACAGGACTTAATTCATTCATAGAATTTTCACGGGTATTAGGGATAAAACGTGCCCATTCTGTGCCTGATTTAATCATATCCTCAATTTCATCAAGTGGAATATCACGTTTTAATTTCAATGTTAATGCTTGGCTGTGTGAGCGCATAGCACCGATACGTACACATAAGCCATCTATTGGAATTAGTGGTAAATCAAAACCTTCGCCACGTCCTAAAATTTTATTAGTCTCAGCTTGAGCTTTCCATTCTTCACGGGATTGACCATTGCCTAAATCTTTATCAATCCAAGGAATTAAATTTCCTGCTAGAGGAACACCGAAGTTATCTCGAGGTAAATCTGCATCTTTCTGTTTAGCTAATACTTGGCGATCAATTTCCAAAATAGCTGATGCAGGATCGTCTAGCAATGATGCAACTGACTGATTCAGGATACCAAATTGCGTTAATAACTCACGCATATGCTTAGCACCACCACCAGAAGCCGCTTGGTAAGTCATTGAGGTCATCCATTCAACGGCATCTTCACGGAACAAACCTGCCAAGCCCATTAACATACAACTAACAGTACAATTACCACCAATAAAGTTTTTAATTCCTTTCTTAATACCCGCATCAATTACATGACGATTAACAGGATCAAGAACAATAATGGCATCATCTTTCATACGTAGCGTACTTGCCGCATCAATCCAAAGACCATCCCATCCTGCCTCACGTAGTTTTGGATACACTTCAGTCGTATAATCACCACCTTGAGCCGTTAAAATGATGGGTAATTTTTTTAATGCGTCAATATCATAAGCATCTTGTAAATTACCAGCTCCATCAGCCCATGAAGGAGCTTTAGCACCTGCGCTACTTGTAGAAAAAAATACCGGATTAATGAGAGAAAAATCACCCTCATCACGCATTCTTTGCATAAGCACAGAACCAACCATTCCGCGCCAACCGATAATACCAACTGATTGTGTCATTTTGAATTTTCCAAATAATGAATGTTGTCTAACAAAGAGAATTTATAACTTACTGCAATACTAGCGCTCTCTATAAAGCGGCAATTACGGCATCACCCATCTGTGATGTGCCTACTTTTATAGTACCTTCTTTATAAATATCTACCGTACGATAGCCTTGCTCTAGTACTTTACCAACAGCAGCTTCAATTTGCTGTGCCGCTATTTCATTACCAAATGAATAACGTAGCATCATTGCCGCAGAAAGAATCGTCGCTAAAGGGTTAGCTAGATTTTTACCAGCAATATCTGGTGCAGAGCCATGACTTGGTTCATACAATCCTTGGTTTGTCGCATTGAGTGAGGCTGAAGGTAACATACCGATAGATCCTGTTAGCATTGATGCTTCATCAGACAAAATATCACCAAATAAATTGCCAGTCACGACGACATCAAACTCTTTAGGCGCTCTAACCAATTGCATAGCAGCATTATCAATATACATATGTGTTAAGGCTACATCTGGGTATTCCTTACTCACATCAATCATGATGTCACGCCAAAATTGTGATGTTTCTAGTACATTTGCCTTGTCTACAGAACATAATTTTTTCTGGCGTTTTTGTGCGGCTTGGAAAGCGATATGGGCAATACGACGCACCTCACTTTCAGCGTAGCGCATCGTATCATAGCCCTCTTTATCACCTACAAATAAGCCATCTGTAGCAATACGTATACCACGAGGTGTACCAAAGTAAATATCCCCTGTCAGTTCACGTACGATTAAAATATTTAGACCAGATACCACCTCAGGCTTCAAGGTAGATACATCCGCTAATTGAGGGTACAGCACAGCTGGTCTTAAGTTCGCAAATAAGCCTAAGTTTTTACGTAGACCTAGAATAGCTTGCTCGGGACGGAATTCTCTTGGCAATGTATCGTATTTCCAATCACCTACCGCCCCAAACAATACAGCTTGGGATTTTTTAGCCAAATCTAGAGTATGTTTTGGTAATGGGTGTCCATAAAGATCATATGCTCGCCCGCCCACATCCGCTTTTTCAAGCTCTAAATCAAGCTTAAGTGCAGCTAAGACACGTACAGCTTGTTCTACGATTTCTTCACCAATACCATCACCTGGTAATACTGCTACTAAATTTGACATACTCTATCCTATTGTTTCATCACATTGCTTGCCCTACTAGCCATGGCATAGCTTGCAAACGTTTTTTCTCGAATTCTTTTATTTTATCCGATTGTCGAAGTGTTAGGCCGATATCATCGAATCCATTTAATAAACAGTAGCGACGGAAAGGCTCAACATCAAAAGAAATTTGACGTCCACTAGGCGTTTCAATCACTTGTTTTTCTAGATTAACGGTCAATTGATAACCTTCTGTCATATTCACTTCATCAAATAAATTAGCTACCGTATTTTCATCTAAACGAATAGGTAACAAGCCATTTTTGAAGCTATTATTAAAGAAAATATCGGCAAAAGATGGGGCAATAATCACTCTAAAACCATATTGTTCTAGTGCCCATGGAGCATGTTCTCGACTAGAGCCACAGCCAAAATTCTTTCTAGCCAATAAAATTGATGCACCATGGTAACGTGGCTTATTTAAGACAAAATCAGGATTTAATGGACGTTTTGTGTTATCCATTCCAGGCTCGCCATGATCCAAATAGCGTAACTCGTCAAATAAATTAGGTCCAAAGCCTGTACGTTTAATTGACTTCAAAAATTGCTTTGGAATAATAAGGTCTGTATCTACATTTTCACGATCTAATGGAGCAACTAACCCTTTGTGTATAGTAAATGCTTGCATAAAAACTCTCCCTAGAATGAACGTACATCAACAAAATGACCAGCGATAGCTGCTGATGCTGCCATAGCTGGGCTGACTAAATGTGTACGCCCTCCTTGTCCTTGGCGCCCCTCAAAATTACGATTAGAGGTAGAAGCACAACGCTCACCTGGTTCAAGTCTATCCGCATTCATCGCTAAACACATAGAACAGCCTGGCTCTCTCCACTCAAATCCTGCATCTTTAAAGATTTTATCTAGTCCTTCTTCCTCTGCTTGTAACTTAACTAAGCCAGAACCAGGTACAACCATCGCTTGTTTAACATTGGCAGCCACTTTACGACCTTTGATAACAGCAGCTGCTGCTCGTAAATCCTCAATACGAGAATTTGTACATGAACCGATAAATACTCGCTCAATTTTAATCTCTGAGATAGGCGTATCTACCGTTAACCCCATATATTCTAAGGCACGCTCCATACCACTACGCTTCACAGGATCATTCTCTGACGCAGGATTAGGTACTTTATCCTCAATACTCAATACCATTTCAGGTGATGTTCCCCACGTTACTTGTGGACGGATATCTTCCGCATTAATTTCAATCACTGCATCAAAATGAGCATCCTTATCTGAGTGCAATGTTTTCCAATATTCTACGGCTTGATCCCATAACTCACCTTTTGGTGAATAAGGTTTATTTTTGAAATACTCAATCGTTTTATCATCTACAGCAACTAGTCCTGAACGAGCTCCAGCTTCAATTGCCATATTACAAACAGTTAGTCGCCCCTCCATTGATAAATCACGAATAGTACTACCCGCAAATTCAATGGCATGGCCAGTACCACCCGCCGTACCAATTACACCGATAATATGCAATACCACGTCTTTTGCAGTACAACCAATTGGTAATGTACCCTCTACTTTTATGAGCATATTTTTATTTTTTTTCATTAGCAGCGTTTGTGTAGCAAGAACGTGCTCTACTTCTGAGGTACCAATACCAAAAGCCAAAGCACCCATTGCACCATGTGTACTCGTATGAGAATCACCGCAAACAACTGTCATTCCTGGTAAAGTAGCACCTTGCTCTGGCCCAACAACATGGACAATACCTTGTCTTATATCATCCATACGAAATTCAGTAATACCATATGTTGCACAATTTTGATCAAGCGTATCAACCTGCAATTTAGAGATTGGGTCTGTGATCCCCTCTTTACGATTACTCGTTGGAACGTTATGATCGGCTACTGCTAGATTGGCACTAAGTCGCCAAGGTTGGCGATTAGCCATTGTCAATCCTTCAAATGCTTGTGGACTGGTAACTTCATGCAATAATTGACGATCGATATAGATAAGACAGGTCCCATCCTCTTCTTGGCTCACCACATGAGCATCCCATAATTTATCGTAAAGTGTTTTAGCCATTTAAAACCTCATATTAAAAAATACAGTATGTGACTGTAATGATTATGCCAGTCTAAGAAAACTTAACAAGACAATTAAATATACTAGTACTAATACTACTATAATATCAACCATAAGCCACTACCTAAGCAAATCACTGCATGTGTCGTAGCTTACTTGTCCCTCTATAAATTTTTATAACCTTAGCAATAAGCTTATTGACGATATGCCCTGTGCATTAAAAGATTATCGATTAAAACTAGTGCTAATAATGCTTCAGCGATAGGTGTTGCACGGATACCTACACAAGGGTCATGACGCCCTAATGTTTGAACGATTACAGGCTCATTATTGGTATTGATAGATTGTCGTTCGATACGAATACTAGAGGTTGGTTTAATGGCTAGAGATACCGTAATATCTTGCCCACTCGAAATCCCCCCTAAAATTCCGCCTGCATGATTACTTAAAAAACCTTGTGGCGTAATTTCATCACCATGAACAGATCCTTTCTGATCTATGCAATCAAAACCCGCCCCAATAGAGATACCTTTTACAGCATTCAATCCCATCATCACATAAGCAATCTGCGCGTCTAATCGATGGTATATTGGCTCACCTAAACCAACCGGAATATTTTTGGCTACAACTTCGATTCGTGCACCAATCGAATCCCCCTCTTTACGCAATATATCCATATAGTTTTCTAATTCTGGGATAATTTCTGCATTTGGAGCAAAAAATGGGTTATTAGCTACTTCTGACCAACTGACAAACGGAATTTTAATAGGACCTAGTTGGCTCATATAGCCCATAACTTCAATTCCATAGCGCTCTTTTAACCACTTTTTGGCAATTGCACCCGCTGCTACAGTAGGAGCTGTCAAACGTGCGGATGAGCGCCCTCCGCCACGAGGGTCGCGAATGCCAAATTTATTCCAATAAGTATAATCAGCATGTCCTGGTCGGAAAGACTCACTGATATTAGTATAATCTTTACTTCGTTGATCTTGATTTTCAATTAGCAATGCAATAGGCGTCCCTGTTGTTTTACCTTGATAAACACCCGATAAAATTTTAACTAAATCCGGCTCTCGTCTCTGTGTAACATGGCGTGAAGTACCTGGTTTACGACGATCTAACTCTTTTTGTATATCCTCTTCCGATAGACTCAACCCTGCCGGGCAACCATCAACCACACAGCCAATAGCGATGCCATGAGACTCGCCAAAATTAGTTACCGTAAAGAGTTTACCTAAAATACTTCCCGTCATATGTTCCCTATCAATATCCAATAGATTGTAAATAAAACTGTAAATTTATACGTTATTCTTGCTTGAAGTTTGTTGTGACTGCTCTGCTTGCTCTTGTAAGCGTTTTCTTTGCTTGGCTATTTTCTTAGCTGGTCTAACATAAAAAATGGCAAAACAAAAGACGATAAATGCCAAGAAAAACTCAATCATCCCCAGTTTTTGCGAAAGTGGCGATACATCCGAATACCACCGCGTAGTCCCTTCTAAAATATAGAGTAATACCAGCATTGAAGACCACTGCATAGTATAAAGATTCCCTTTATATACACCATACAAAGGAAACATCAAAGGGAGTGCTTTTAAAAAATATATACTCCCCCCAGGGACAATAGGATCTAGCCAAAGTTCCCAGACAATACACAAAATAAATAACGCTAACAACGCTATAAAAGCACCGTAATGTAATACAGGATTGAGTGCTACCGTCCCCTCTATTGCCTGAGACCTTGTTTGTGTTGTTGCCTGTGTTGGATGAGCTGTCATATAAAATAAAGAAAAAAGAGATAGATGCTGTTTTGAAATTATTATACGTATTTTTTTATGGAAACGCTCTTAATCTTGTTATACTTAGCTGATTAACAAATACCCTAATCAATAATGCAAGACAAAGAGAACGACAGCAAACGTTTTGATGAAATTCAAAAAACAGAAGAACAATCAGAAGAACAGCAAGTAGAACAAAATACTAAGCCGTTTTTAAAACAGGCTGTTGTTACTGCTTTTCATCGTCTAACAAGTGACAATCTAACGCAAGTGGCTAGTAGTTTAACCTTCACAACTGTTTTAGCCATTGTACCTTTGCTAGCCGTTATTCTGTCGCTATTTACTGCCTTCCCTATTTTTAAGGAATTACAAGTTGAACTTGATCATTTCTTGACAACTAGTTTAATGCCAGAAGCCATGTCTCACAATATTATGCAGTATCTTAATACCTTTGTGGAAAAGGCTAGAAATATGACGGCAGTGGGTGCAATTGGCCTGCTAATTACCTCAATTCTTTTGATGAAAACGATTGATGAAGTGCTCAATAGGATTTGGCGTGTAAAAAAACAGCGCCCACTTTCTATCCGTGTACTGATTTATTGGGCTATTCTTTCAATCGGACCATTTATGCTAGCTGCCAGTATTTGGGCTAGCTCATTTATTACTAGAGCACAATTAGGAATTGGTGTTGACCTCAGCTTTATTCAAAACCTATTTGCGACGCTCTTCCCTATGCTTTTATCGTTTGTCAGCTTTAGCTTACTATACTACGTCGTTCCTAACCGTACCGTTTATCTACGTGATGCTATGATTGGTGGCATTATTGCTGCTGTACTTTTTGAATTATTAAAAATGGGATTTGCTTACTATATTGCTAAATTCCCTTCTTATACTGTGATTTATGGTGCATTTGCCAGTATCCCATTATTTTTGATGTGGATTTACATTTCTTGGCTTATCGTCCTATTTGGCGCTATTATTGCGTCTATTGTCCCTCAAATCCGTTTCGGTCATATCGAAACCAAAAATAAAGCAGGTGCTAATTTTATTCAGGCTGTTCGTATTTTACGAACATTAGCAGAAAGTCAAAATAAAAATCCACCAGGAAAAAGTACGCAATACTTAGTCAAGACAATGCATGGTAACGCAACACATACTTTGCACATTCTCGAAGAGCTTAATAGTCTAGGGTATATTGTTAATACTCAAGGTCAACGCTCAGAGCGATGGGTATTAGCAAGTAGCTTAGAAAAAGACTTACATTCTCTCAGTGATTTATTTTTACTCAATCCAGAAATTGCTGAATCCATGGGAGATGAAAAAATTCGTATCGCTATGAGCAAATTGCTACTAAAAGAAGATGTTCATATCACCGATATTTTATAGATTTATTGAATTGATAATATTGGTTGACAAAAGATTTTGATAGAATGTAACCGTTGTTTGGCAGTTTTAATAAACGCTGATTAACTGAAATATTTTAAAGACACCATATAGTCGGAGTTTTAGGCATGTTAAAAGTAAGTGAAATTTTACGCGTAAAAGGTAAAGTACTTTACACCATTAGCCCAGATGAAAGTATTGAAATCGCCATTCAAACGATGAGCGAACAAGACATTGGTTCACTAGTGGTAATTGAACATGGTGAATTGGCCGGTATGCTTACTTTCCGAGAAATCATGCGCCATCTTAATAAGAAAAAGACTGATTTTTTTAATTCCACTGTACGCAGTATCATGGACACTTATACAGTCAGCGTCACACCGAATACCGAGGCAACTGAGGTACAGCGTCTAATGCTAGAGCATCATGCACGTTATGTCCCTGTGGTTGATGGTCCTACATTACTAGGCGTTATTTCATTTTACGATATGGCTAAAGCATTAATTGAGCTTGAACAATTTGAAAATAGTATGCTCAAAGCTTATATTAAACATTGGCCAGATGATGTTAATGAGGCAGATGAATAACTTTTTCAAGCATATCTAGTTAGTCACTACGCCTATCATTCTTAGCGTGTAGACTACTTACTAATAGTGCAATTCTTATTAAAAAAGCAGGCATTCTATAAATAATGAATGTCTCAGACTGTTGGTAAAGTTATACTTTCGGCGTGCAGGTTTTTATGATGAATTCTAATAGATTGATTTTTTTGTAATTTTACATAAAAACCTGCACGTCAAAATCAACTATAAAAGTTTGTCAACAATCTGAGGCATTCTATAAATAATGAATGCCTGCTTTTATTATTTTAGACAGTTAATACTGATTATCTATTTCTTAACAGCTTCGACCTGAAGAGTAACCTCCACCGTCGGTGTAATCGCACCTTTTAGAAAGTCCATACCAAATTGATGACGATCTAAAGTAGTTTTAAAATCACCACCACAAACTTCTTTTTTGAGTTTAGGACTATCATAACAGTTGAATTTTGTAGCCTCAAACACCACAGGCTGAGTTTTGCCTAATAATGTTAAATCACCTTTAATGCTTTTGACTTTATCACCATCAAATTCCCATTCATTTGATTTAAAAGTAATTTCTGGAAATTTCTCCGCATTAAATAAATCCGCTGATTTTAAATGACCATCGAATCCTGAATTACCTGTACTTAATTTACTCAATGGAACAGCAACAGAAACATTGCCTGTTTTAGCAGCACGATCAACTTCCACTACGCCTTCAATACCATGAAATGCACCATGGTTTGTCGAAGTTCCGAAATGGTCAATAGTAAAAAACACATTGGTGTGTGCAGGATCAAATTCATACTCCGCTGCTATTGCGGGTTTTGCTGTGGCTACTAAGATAGACAGAGAAAGAGTGCTGAATAATTTCATATACCATTCCTTATAAAAAGTGAAAGACTCTTCACTATACCATTAAAATATTAATTGAGAATGACTATCACTCATATTTTACAAATAATTAGAAAAAACTCTCTTGAATAAGATCTTCTGTCTTACTCTCTTCTTTCTCAGTAGTGACATCTAGCGTAAGTGTTCCCGCAGGTACGCAACAACATGGCAAAATTTCACCATTGGCAATATATGCCAATGGCTCAGTTAAATAATCCACATCACCTGTAATTACTCGAGTACGACAAGAGCCACAATAACCAGAACGACATTGATATTCAACTGCATGCCCAGTTCTCTCAAGTCCTTCTAGCAATGTTTCTCCCTGCTGCAAGCTAAAACTTCTTGCTCGCGTAATAACTAAACTCATAGATCAAAGTCGCCTAAATCATCTGTATTAACTTCAGCATCAATTTGTCCCACTAGATAAGATGAAATTTCAACTTCTTGTGGAGCAACCTGAACATTATCAGAGGTTAACCAAGCATTAATCCAAGGAATTGGATTTTGAGAAGCGCCAGGGAAAGCTGGTGCTAAACCGACAGCTTGCATGCGAATATTGGTAATATATTCCACATATTGAATCAGAATGTCTTTATTTAAACCAATCATTGATCCATCTTTGAATAGATAGGCCGCCCACTCTTTTTCTTGCTCTGCTGCTACTTTAAATAAGTTAAAGCACTCTTCTTCTAAATCACGCGCCACAAAAGCCATTTCAGGATCATCATTACCGCTGCGCATAATATTCAACATATGTTGAGTGCCTGTCAGATGTAATGCCTCATCACGAGCAATTAACTTAATAATTTTGGCATTACCTTCCATTAATTTACGTTCAGCAAAAGCAAAAGAACATGCAAAGCTAACATAGAAACGAATTGCCTCTAAGGCATTCACCGCCATTAAGCAAAGATACAATTTTTTCTTTAATTCATAAAGACTAACCTTGTATTCTTGTCCATTAATAGTATGCTTGCCTTCACCAAAGCGATCATATAATTGAGTCAATTGAATGAGATCATCATAATATTTAGAAATATCGCTAGCACGAGCAAGAATATGTTCGTTAGTGACGATATCATCAAAAACAATACCCGGATTATTCGTAATATTACGAATAATATGTGTATACGAACGAGAGTGTATCGTTTCTGAAAAAGCCCAAGTCTCAATCCAAGTCTCTAACTCAGGTAAGGAAACTAATGGCAATAAGGCTACGTTTGGACTACGTCCTTGAATAGAATCCAATAACGTTTGGTATTTTAGATTACTAATGAAAATATGCTTTTCATGATCTGGTAAACCAGCATAATCAATACGGTCCTGAGAAACATCAATCTCCTCTGGGCGCCAGAAAAAAGAAAGTTGTTTCTCAATTAATTTTTCAAATGTTTCATATTTTTGCTGGTCATAACGAGCAACATTCACACTTTGCCCAAAGAACATAGGTTCTTTTAAAGCATCATTAGGAGTTTGGCAAAAAGTACTATAAGACATATTATTCTCAATGTTTAAATTTTACATGCACCACCGGCACAATCATCGGCACCGTCACCTTGTGTATCATCAGCACCATCACGTGTATTATGGTAATAAAGTGTTTTTAGACCATACTTATAGGCTAATAATAAGTCTTTAAGTAATTGTTGCATTGGAACACGTCCACCTTCATAGCGTTTTGGATCATATGACGTATTGGCAGAAATGGCTTGATCAACAAATTTTTGCATAATACCAACCAATTGTAGATAACCGTCCATGTTTGGCATATTCCACAATGTTTCGTATTTATCTTTGAGTCTCTCATATTCTGGCACCACTTGTTTCAAGATACCATCTTTCGAGGCTTTAACAGTCACTAATCCTCGAGGAGGCTCAATACCATTAGTGGCATTAGAAATCTGACTAGATGTTTCCGACGGCATTAATGCTGTTAAAGTTGAGTTACGTAAGCCATTTTCCACAATTTCTGCACGTAACCATTCCCAGTCCAAATGCAATGGTTCAGGACAAACATCATCAATCGCTTTTTTATACGTATCAATAGGTAAAATACCTTTGGCATAATTTGTTTCATTAAAAGCTAGGCAAGGACCAAACTCTTTTGCCAAATTCATAGACGCTTTCAATAAATAATATTGAATTGCTTCAAATGTTCTATGGGTTAACGCATTACCACTACCGTCAGAATATTTGGCATTATTTTTGGCTAAGTAATAAGCATAATTGATCACACCTATCCCTAAAGTACGTCTATTCATACTACCAAGATAGGCGGCACGAATTGGATAATCCTGATAATCTAATAAAGCATCTAAAGCACGAACAGCTAAATCAGCCAAATGTTCTAACTCGTGCAAATCATCTATTGCACCAAGATTAAAAGCAGATAAAGTACATAAAGCAATTTCACCATTTTCATCATTGATATCACTCAATGGTTTGGTTGGTAATGTAATTTCTAGGCATAAATTACTTTGACGAATTGGTGCAACCTTAGAATCAAAGGCACTATGGGTATTACAATGGTCAACGTTTTGAATATAAATACGCCCTGTCCCTGCACGCTCTTGCATCATCAATGAGAATAAGTCTACCGCCTTGACGGTACGTTTACGAATAGCAGGATCATTTTCATACTGAAGATAAAGTTGTTCAAATTTCGCTTGATCCTCAAAAAATGCATCATATAAACCGGGTACATCAGAAGGTGAAAATAAAGTAATATTGCCACCTTTAATCAAACGTTGATACATTAATTGATTAATCTGCACCCCATAATCCATATGACGTACACGATTTTCCTCAACCCCACGATTATTTTTAAGTACTAATAAAGATTCAACCTCTAAGTGCCAAATCGGATAAAACAAGGTCGCTGCACCCCCTCGAACACCACCTTGAGAGCAACATTTAACCGCTGTTTGGAAGTGTTTATAAAAAGGAATACATCCTGTATGCTGCGCTTCGCCTCCACGAATTGGACTACCTACAGCACGAATACGTCCTGCATTAACACCAATTCCGGCGCGCTGAGAGACATAACGAACAATGGCGGCACTAGTTGCATTAATTGAATCAAGGCTATCACCACACTCAATTAACACACAAGAACTAAATTGACGTGTTGGCGTACGAACACCAGCCATAATTGGCGTGGGTAATGAAATTTTGAAAGTAGAAACTGCATCATAAAAGTCTTTGACATAACGTAAACGAGTTTCTTTTGGGTATTTCGCAAACAAGCAGGCTCCCACCAAAATATATAAAAATTGGGGGCTTTCATAAATTTCATTAGTAACACGATTTTGAACTAAATACTTACCTTCTAATTGCTTAACAGCAGCATATGAAAAGGTTAAATCTCTTGAATGCTGGATATAACCATCCAACTCATCCAATTCCTCTTTGGTATAGTCTGCTAGCAAATGAGCATCGTATTTTTTGAGTTCCACTAGACGTTTGACATGATCATACAAACTTGGTGGATCAAAGTCGCCAAATGCCTTTTTACGCAAATGGAAAATAGCAAGACGAGCAGCTAAGAATTGATAATCAGGCGTTGCAGATGAAATTAAATCAGCTGCCGCTTTAATAATTGTCTCGTGAATACTTTCTGTATGGATGCCATCATAAAATTGGATCTGTGATTTTAATTCTACCTGCGAGACAGAAACGTTATTTAACCCTTCCGCTGCCCAAGTGATCACACGATGAATTTTATCTAAGTTCAATGGTTCCTTCTCACCACTGCGCTTGATAACGTAGAGCTGATTTGTCATAATTTCGTCCAGTTGTTGTTTACAGGACTAAATATAGACTTTTGTTAAAATCTATATTTAGTAATGTTAAGGTTTTTTTATACCATATATAGTATAAAAATATTAGATTAATTTCAATCACAAATAATTAAGAAAATTATATAAAAATTTTCTTTCACTGGGATTAAAGCCCCTTTTAGCAAAATTTAAATTATAAAAAAATATATATTTGCTTTTTTTACAACACAAAATAGTCAGATTCCAGCCAATCTATTGACACAAAAAATAATCTTTATTTCAAAAAAGGTCTAAAAGCCTCTTCTATTAATGAAATATCGTTGGCATTTAATCGTTGGACATCAGACAAGGTTCTGCGGAATATCTTAGCCCCTTGTTGTCCATTCATCAGCCCTAGTAAAGGCTTAACTACTGCACGTAATGGTACCCCTTGAGTAGTCATGTTTTGAGCGTATGAGATCATTGTTTCACATATTTGCTGATTAGTGGCGGTTGGCTTATCCGGCCAGATAAGCTGGCTTACTTCTCTAAGTATATAAGGTTCATGCCACGCTACTCTACCAAGCATAATCCCATCAAATTGACTAAGTAACTCCCTACTTTGCTCTACTTGGTGAATGCCCCCATTTAAGACAAAAATTGCCTCAGGAAAGTCTTTTTTCAGTTGTGCAACCACCTCATAACGCAAAGGAGGAATTTCTCGATTATCTTTAGGAGACAGGCCTTTTAACACCGCATTACGGGCATGGGTCACAAAAACACGGCACCCAATCTCATATAGCTTTGCCACAAAATCATGTACAAACGCATAACTATCATCATAATCTAGACCTAAGCGGTGTTTTACTGTTACTGGAATATCAACAGCATCTTGCATCGCTTTTATACAGTCAGCCACCAAATCTGCCTCTGCCATTAAACAAGCCCCAAAAGCACCTCTCTGTACTCTTTCAGATGGACACCCACAATTCAAATTGATTTCGTCATATCCCCACTGCTCACCCAATTTTGCACAATGCACAAGAGCGTCTCTTTCACTTCCCCCTAATTGCAAGGCGACAGGATGCTCTGAATCATTAAACTGCAGATGCCTAGCTACATCACCATAAATTAACGCTCCCGTTGTTATCATTTCGGTATATAGCAATGCTTTAGGTGCTAGTAATCGGTGAAAAAAACGGCAATGCCTATCAGTAACATCTAGCATTGGTGCTACAGATAACCGCCATGGTTGATCCGTAGATTGATAAATACCCTTAAATTCTGGTGTTGTTTTATGATTTATCATTTTTATCTCGAATATCAACAACGGTTGGTCCACTTTGGTCAACAATTTTTTTAATTTCACTTAGTTTACGTAGCACATCCGATTTATAAACAATCCCAACCAAATGCGGAGGATCTTGCAAATCGACCACTGGTAAACGTTCCCCATTAGAGGACAGAAAACACTCTTGTGCCTGATCTAAATTCATAGAGGTTGTTAACGGCTCTATATAAGAACGTTGAATCAATTCTGGCGATATTGGTGCATTTAAATCTGGATTAGTCAGCAAAATACGAGTCATTGTCTTACTTTCAATCACGCCCAAAAACTCATTATGTGCATTTACTACATAGATATACCGTACGTTTTCTTCTGAAAACATATTGACAACATCTTGTAAAGTACTCTCCGGCGTAAGCACATTAACATTTTTATTAAGAAAATTTTTCACCTTGAGTTTACTTAACTGATTACGGACTAACTCATTTTTCTCTCTTTGTTCGGTAACTTCAAACATTACCGTACCAGTGATGATGCGTGAGATAAAAAATGAAGTGACTGTCGCAATCATTAAAGGAGCAATCACATTAAAACTATGACTCATCTCCACGACTAACACCATGGCGACCAAAGGTGCACTAGTCGCCGCCCCTAAGAAAGCACCCATTCCCACTAAGACAAACAAGGGAGCAAAAGTCGTAACATCAGGAAAAATTAAAGCTAGCATTTGCGTTAATAACATCGCCATACTAGCTCCCATTAGCATCACTGGCGTGATAACCCCACCAACAGCACCACAACCGACACTAATACCTGTTGATAAAATTTTCAATAACAAGATAGTGGCAATAGCACTCAGTGTCCAAGGAGCTGTAAGATATGAATGAATAATCGTATCCCCTTTTCCTGTCACCCATGGCTCAATAATAATCAAGCAACCAAGTAAAAAACCACCTAGCGTCATTGACACAAATAAGGTATTACCAAGTTTAGCAAAAAGTTGGCGGCAAATTTCTAGGTATTTTAAAAACAAAGGAGCAAAAATCCCAGATAAAAAGCCAATAGCAATGGTAACTAATAGATATTTATCACCGATAACAGTAATCTCAGGAATAGAATACAGCCATGAATCAAAACCTAGGCTGCGCATCGTAATAAAAGCCGTTGCTGATGAAATCATTAGTGGCCCCAGCACATGGCTAGCCATACTACCTAAGACAATTTCAGCGACAAATAGAGCACCAGCTATGGGGGCAAAATACGCTGATGAAACACCAGCTGCCGCACCACATGCCACAAGTAGCCGATGATGATTCGTATCTAAACGAAAAAAACGCCCCAAAAATGAACCTGTCATAGCTGCCAAGTGAATAATTGGCCCCTCTCTCCCTAACGACCATCCAGCACCTGCTACACTCAGTGCCGAGGCAACCCGTAGCAACCCTTGTCGCATAGATAGACGCCCATTACCAATAGCTACTGCTTCCATATAGTCAGAGTTAGCATCAACCTTTATTTTAGATGCCCAATAAAGCCCCATCGCTGCGATAAAGCCAGCAATTGTAGGAACAAGAATTTTTTTAAGTGAAGACCACTGTTCCGCAAGTTTAGTGGGATCACCGTACTGGTGACTATGTAGGTACTGTAAAAACTTAACTGTCTCATGAAAGCTAATAGTAGTTAGTGCTCCTGCAATACCCAAGACAACCGCCCATACTAAAATAGCTGGCTGGGAAAATAGTTGCGGAAATGAGCTCAAATAAGTACGAATTGACTGAACGTATGACTTCACTGTTGATGATTAAAGATGATTGGAAAAATTGGAAAGCACTTACTATTAAATGTCATATTATAAAACATCTCAACACGATTATTTGAAAACCATAGGAATAGCAAATTCATCATTTTTTTCCTATAGAATATGAATATCAAATGAATTACATGAAAGATAAATAATCCTATGGCTGTTTTTACTCCTTTAAGCAATGAACAAGTTGCTCAATATTTACTTGAATACAATCTTGGTGAACTTGTTTCTTTACAAGGCATTACGGCGGGTATTGAAAATACTAACTTTTTCCTTACCACAACTAAGGGTGAGTACGTTATCACTATTTTTGAAGTACTGACTTTTGAGCAATTACCCTTTTATATTAAGTTAATGCACCATCTCGCTAGTAAGGGAATCAAAGTTCCCATGCCACAACAGCGCAAAGATGGCTCACTGATTGGTCAATTAATGGGAAAGCCTTGTTGTATCGTCACACGTCTTCATGGCGGTTATGAGGCAACCCCGAGTAAGGCTCATTGTATTCTAGCTGCTGATATTCAAGCACATATTCATTTAGCCACAAAAGATTATGCGTTACAGCAACCAAATTTACGTGGTTTATCCTGGTGGCAAGAAAACTATCCCAAAATACAGCCATTTTTATCTACAGAGCTTAATGCTCTTTATCAACAAGCCTTAACAGAACAAATCAGCGTGCAAAATAGTGATACGTGGAAAAATTTGCCTCAAGGCGCATGCCATTGCGACCTATTTCGCGATAACGTACTGTTTGCAGGCACCTATCAATCACCTAGTATGGGTGGCGTTATTGATTTTTACTTTGCTGGCGTTGACAAGTGGATTTTCGATGTGGCTGTCGCTGTAAATGATTGGTGTATTCAACGTGATACTGGCGAATTTATTCGTCCTCATGTTAAAGCGTGGTTAGAAAATTATCATCAAATAAGACCTTTCACAGAAGAAGAACGTGAAATTTGGCCACAAGCTTTACGAGCAGCGGCGTTACGCTTTTGGACATCACGCCTGTATGACTTTTATCTTCCTAGAGCGGCAGAAACATTAAAACCCCATGATCCAACCCATTTTGAGCGTGTACTCAAACAACGCTTTAATGGCTATATCCCTGAATTACCTCTATAACAGTTTTAATCTATGCCTTTGATACATTCACACAAACCTACTATTGCTTTTCACTGGATTAAGGAAGGTTTTAGTTTATTATTAAAACAATTTATCCCTTTATCTCTGCTATTTGTTATTGTTTCTTTAGCATTTTCTATCGGCACAATGCTTCCTTTGATTGGTATCTTTATCGCACTGATTTCTTTACCTATCACACAAATGATTCTTTTTAATGCGGGCTACGGTATTCGCTTGAGGGGGCGTTTACAACTAAGTGATATTTCTCAAAAAATACGCTCCCAGCAAACAATTCTACGTCTCTTTGGGGCAACATTAATTAATTTTATTTTTATCTACACAATCTTAACCATTACTTTGCCTAGCATTCCTATCGCAATAGATGAATTTATGGCACTTAGCTCTGAAGAAATGGCAAAAGTCATTTTGCAGACCTATACCTTTTCGGCTATGTTAATGCCAGTTTTTTGTGTTTCAGTATATATGTTGCTGACTATTTGGGTTTATCCACTAATCTCTTGGGAAGATAGCCGTGTCATACCTGCTTTTAAAAACTCATTTAGAGCCAGTATGGCTAATGCACTTCCCTTAACTTTTTTATTTGCTACTTTCTGCTTTATTTTTATGCTAGGAATTTTTGTTATGCAGACAGTACTTTTAAGCGCTGCCAGTACCCTAGCCTCTATGGTAAGTTTATTTATAATGCATACACTTGTGATTGCCCTATATTTAAGCCTATTTGTTGCACATATGGAAATTTTTTATGGCGCTTCCAATCAAAAATAATACTTTTTTCATAAATTATTATTAGACTAATACTTAATACATTAATACTCACTCTTTTAAGGAATTACTCATGTCAAAAAAATTATTACTTACTTCTTTGATGGCAGTAACGCTAAGTGCTTGTAGTAATATGGATCCAATGGGAGTATTACAGGTAGGTAGTACCCTATTCCAAGCAGCATCAATTAGTGATGCCGATGTAAAGGCTCTTGGTGCCCAATCTGCCGCAAAATTAGATGCTGAAAATAAAATAGCTACTAGTAATAGTAAATATTCTCAACGATTAAACCGTATCACCAAAAACTTACGCTCTTATAATGGTCAGCCCATGAACTTCAAAGTGTATATGAATAATGATATGAATGCGTTCGCACTTCCTAATGGGGATATTCGTGTTTACTCTGGCTTACTTGATAAGATGACCGATGATGAGGTTCTTTTTGTTGTCGGACATGAAATGGGTCATGTGGTCTATGGGCATTCTAAATCACAAATGCGTAGCTCTTTATTAACAACAGCTGCTCGTCAAGCTGCCGCAGCTAGTGGCAATTCTATCGTTGCATCCCTATCCTCAGGACAAATTGGTAATTTAGCGCACAAATTAATTGATGCCCAATATTCGCAATCTGATGAGTACGAAGCAGATGCTCATGGGCTCAAAGTGCTTAAAGAAAATGGCCGTAGCAAAGATGCTGCTGTCTCAGCCCTACGTAAAATTGCTGCCATCAGTGGCGGACAATCAACTATTTTCTCATCACATCCTGATTCTGACAAACGTGCTGAACGTATTGCTAATATGAATTAGTCAGGCTATCGATAAAATATACTTTTGGCGTATAAGTTTTATAATCAATACCAATTTACTGATTGATTACTCTTATAAAACATTCTGCCAACACTAAAAAGTGAATCAATATCAAAAAATGCCATGCTCATTAGAGCATGGCATTTACTTAGGAGATTTAATTTTTTATTACTACTAAACAACTTAAAGAAAATTATTTAGTAAAACGTTAAGATTAGTAGCGATAACTAATATTTAAACGATAATCACGACCAGCCGCGGGTAAGGCATTGATACCTGTACGTTGGCTATGTGGCTTGTAATATTTATTAAAGACATTGTTTACCGAGACGTTAACATTGATGTCATCCTTGCCTGTTGGTTGCCAATTCAAATAAATATCGCTTACACCATAACCTGGGCGTGGTTGAACTTCAGCACCACCAGATCCGCGGCTTGCTTGACCCTCTGAGCGTTGAACAAAGCGCCCTTGCCAACCAAGCTCTAAACTTGGATTTTCAAAGGTATAACTTAGAGAAGCGGTCCATGTACGCCCCATAGGAATAGCTGTTTGAACAATATCAGCTAAAGAACCATTTTGTTCTGGCTTAGAGTAAGCAACACCCACACGCGCTTGTAAGCCAGCATATTTATACGCTAACCCTAACTCATAACCACGATTTTTTAATTCACCGCCGTTAATCGCTGTTTGTAAAGCGGCACCACGATAACGTGAAGTTTCAAATTCTGTTAGATTGGTAATTTTTTGAACAAAATAACTACCATGTGCAGAGAATTGGTCATTAAAGCGATAATCAAACCCTACTTCAAAGTTACGAGAACGCTCTGCCTTTAGACCATTACCTGCCGCAATATATTGTGCACCACCACGCCCTGTTGACACCAATGCTACTTCAAATAAACGAGGACTACGTGTTGCAATGTTATAGCTCATATTAAAGCTTAAATCATGTGTTGCATCCCAGATTAAGCCAATACTTGGACTCCATGCTCCATCAGAAACTGATTGCCCAATTGTTCCTTTATAGTCAAAGTGATCATAGCGCAGACCAGTTGTCAACGTAATCGGATCAAAATTCCAAATGCCCTCTAAATAAGCACCAATTTCGTCCTTCCCATGAGTTCCTGTCGCAAATCTAGCGACAGTTGGAGCCTCACCTGTTTGACGACGATAATTCAGACCATATTTTAGCCAGTGTTTACCAAAGATTTGCGTATTGAAATTAAAGTTTGCTCCTGTCGTTTCCACTTTAGTAATAGAATTGCCACCATCTTGTAAACGACGATTATTCAGTTGATAAACATTAGCATCTAAGTGATCAATAAAACCGATTTTCTTACCATGATACTCTAGATTAAATGTCTCTTGATCAAGAACACGGTAGCTCGGGCGGTTATTGCTTGGGTTGTCTGCTAGGGCAAAATCAAACTCTTCACGAAGATTACGAACTCCCCATGATTTCTCTTGACGATAACTAAAGGCCAAACGATGATTTTCATTGAAATTTAGACCAATTTTAGCTAAAACACCACGTTGATGAATACCAGATGCATTAACTTTGTAGCCAGAACCATCCTTATAGTCTTCTTCACGTACAAAGTTAGTTGCAAATAAAGCATCTACTTTACCAAAACGTCCATAAACCGCTCCACCAGCATTAGCACCTTTATTGCTTGAATAACCGGTATTCACTTTTACACCAATATTCTGACCGTCTCGTAATAAATCAGCAGCATCAACAGTTGTTGCAACAATAGCGCCTGAAGTGGCCCCTAGACCTGCAGAAGCAGAACCCGTGCCTTTTTGGACATCAATAATTTTAACTAACGCTGGGTCAAATAGAAAACGACCTTGATGATGGAAAATCTGTGTATCAGAATAGGTATTATCTACTTTTACATCAATTTGATCCTGCCCCATGCCACGGATAGAATACCATTGCGATGTAGAGTTACCACCACCAAAGTTAATCGCAGGCTCTGCCGCTAAGATGCCTCTCAAATCTGTTGCTGTTGATTTTTCTATCCCTCTGAGCTCAACTACATTTGTTTGCGATTTAGCACCCTCAAAATAGCCTGCTTGAATAGTACTCAATGTCGTGACTTGTTCTGTGTTTTCTTTGCTCTCTTGCGCATATGCAAACCCATTTGTCAATAATAATGTCAAAGACAACACCTTGAACTTATCATATTTAACCATCATTACTTCCTCTTTATAAATAGTATTAATTATCATTCAAATAAATAAATAATAATGATAACCATTTTTATTTATATTGTTAAGGAATTAGTAAATTTTATCTAATATATGTTAAATATTGTTGTAAATGCACGACTTTATTAGCTATCTTCTGCTTATTTTGATTAAAAACAAAAAAGCTGAATTGGTTTAAAAAACAACCCAGCTCAAATTAAGCTAATTATGCTGACAAAATTTTAATAATTTTAACGTCCCACTTTCCTATCAGAAAGGAAAAATTCTTTACTTAAGATGAATAATGAAACCCTACACGTCAAAAACTCTACCCTATCAAAAATATAAGCTAGATTGATTTGTTAATCCAATCTAGCTTATATAAGGTTAATTACTATTTTGCGTGATATGCAAAAGATAATAATTAGATAGATTTTTCCAATTCAGGAACAGCAGTAAATAAATCTGCCACTAATCCGTAGTCCGCCACACCAAAAATGGGCGCTTCAGGATCTTTATTAATTGCAACAATAACTTTAGAGTCTTTCATACCTGCTAGGTGCTGAATAGCTCCAGAAATACCTACTGCAATATATAACTGTGGTGCGACAACTTTACCAGTTTGTCCAACTTGTAAATCATTCGGTGCATAACCAGCATCAACTGCAGCACGAGATGCCCCTACTGCTGCACCTAACTTATCCGCTAATCCATCTAAGATTTTGAAGTTTTCTGCACTACCTAAACCACGACCGCCAGAAACAATCACTGATGCGGCTGTTAATTCTGGACGAGCACTCTTAGCAATTTCACGACCAACAAAAGTACTTAAACCACTATCTGCTACAACAGCTAAAGACTCTTGTGCTGCTGAACCACCAGTATTTGCCACAGCATCAAATGCTGTCGTACGCACAGTGATTACTTTTTTGGCATCAGCACTTTTCACTGTAGCGATAGCGTTACCAGCATAGATTGGGCGTTCGAACGTATCTGCATCAATAATAGCGGTAATTTCTGAAATCTGGGCAACATCTAATTTTGCAGCCACGCGAGGCGCTGTATTCTTACCCGATGCTGTTGCCGGGAAAAGAATATGCGAATAATTGCCTGCAACCTGTAGCACTTGCTCTGCTAAATTTTCTGCTAAATCATTAGCTAATGCATCACCGTCAGCCACTAAAACTTTACTCACACCTGCAATCTGTGCAGCCTGTCCTGCTGCGCTAGAAACATCTTTACCTGCTACTAACACGTGGATATCTGCACCCAACTTACTAGCTGCAGCTACTGTATTTAACGTAGCACTCTTAATTGAGTTATTATCATGTTCTGCAATTACAAGTACCGTCATATTAAATCACCTTTGCTTCATTTTTTAATTTATCAACAAGAGCTGCAACGTCAGGAACCTTGATACCTGCCTTACGAGCAGCTGGTTCTGCCACTTTTACTACGGTTAAGCGAGGAGTCACATCTACGCCTAAATCTTCAGGTTTGAATGTATCCAATTGCTTTTTCTTCGCTTGCATAATCTTAGGTAAAGTAGCATAGCGTGGCTCATTTAGACGTAAATCTGTGGTAATAATGGCAGGTAATTTTAAACTTAAGGTTTCTAAACCACCATCAATTTCACGCGTTACTTTAACATGGTCGCCTTCTACTTCTACCTTACTAGCAAACGTAGCTTGAGGCCATCCAAGTAATGCGGCTAGCATTTGACCCGTTTGGTTTGAGTCATCATCAATAGCTTGCTTGCCTAAAATAATCAATTGAGGCTGTTCTTTATCTGCCACGGCTTTTAACAATTTGGCAACGGCTAAAGGTTGAAGAGCAACATCAGTTTCAACCAATACACCACGATCAGCACCAATCGCCATTGCAGAGCGAATTTGCTCTTGGCATTGAGTGACACCACATGATACAGCTACAATTTCTGTCACTGTGCCTTTTTCTTTTAAACGAGTCGCCTCTTCAACAGCGATTTCGTCAAAAGGATTCATTGACATTTTTACATTGGCAATATCAACATCCGTCTGGTCTGATTTCACTCGTACTTTGACGTTGTAATCAACTACACGTTTAACCGGTACTAATACCTTCATCCATCTATCTCCTAGGATAACTTTTGTTTAAATATCCTTAATAATAACATTCTATCTATAAAAAAAACAAAACTTGCTGATTATATATAAATCAGCTCGAATTTATCAACACAGCTCACCAGAGCTATGAAAACCTGCACGCCGAAACGCTACTCACCTTAGCTGATTATAAATCAGCTAAGGTTTGCACCATCACTATACTTTTTGGGCTTTTGACGTGCAGCTTTTCTATAACTTAGAAAACCGGCACGCCGAAAATACAACCTACCTTAGCTGATTATAAATCAGCTAAGGTTTGCACCATCACTATACTTTTTGGGCTTTTGACGTGCAGCTTTTCTATAACGAAGAAAACCGGCACGCCGAAACGCCACTCACCTTAGCTGATTATAAATCAGCTAAGGTTTGCACCATCACTATACTTTTTGGGCTTTTGACGTGCAGCTTTTCTATAACTTAGAAAACCGGCACGCCGAAAATACAACCTACCTTAGCTGATTATAAATCAGCTAAGGTCTTAATATGCTCCACCGCACTTCTTCCTAGAGAGGATAGTTCATATCCCCCCTCGAGAAAGCTTATAATTCTTCCCTCACTATAGGTATCCGCAATTTTCATTAATTCTTTGGTTAACCAGACAAAGTCTTTTTCAACTAAGTCCATTTGCCCCATTTCATCTTCTCTATGGGCATCGAAACCAGCACAAATCAATACTAATTCGGGCTTATAGTCATGCATATCAGGCAACCAATGCTCAGTCACCACTTTTTCTACTGCCGCCATGCCTGAATAAGCTGGTAAAGGGGTATTAAGCATATTCTTAGCCACATTTTCAGTTCCTGAATAAGGAAACAATGGGTGTTGGAAAAAACTATACATTTTTACATAGGGATGGTTTTGAAAAATTTTCTCTGTCCCATTACCATGATGCACATCAAAATCAATAATAGCAATGCGCTTAAAGCCATATTTTTCAATCGCATAAGCTGCCGTCACCGCTGCATTATTAAAAAAACAAAAACCTGTACTCCGATTAGGTTCGGCATGATGCCCCGGTGGTCTAACACTGCAAAAAGCATTTTTTGCTTGTTTGCTCATCATCTGATCCAGTGCCAAAATACCTGCACCGGCTGCATGTAAAGCCGCATTATACGTATGTGGATTCAAACAAGTTTCCTCGGTATCCACGTTAAAATAGCCATCTTCTGGAATATTTTCTCGAATAAAATCAATATAAGCTATCTCATGAACACGAGAAAGATCCACTACCGTAGCCTTTGGTGCATCTAAATGCGTCAAATAGGTACTAATACCACTCGCAAGTAATCTATCATTGATTGCATCTAACCGTTTTGGCGACTCAGGGTGCCATTTATGCATCATGTGTAAACGACAAACTGGATGGGTTATAAATAAGGTTTCCATACGCCTAATCCCCTTCCTTAATCTTAAATATAGCCATTCTTTTCTAATCTTTAGAGCATATAAGATTTTTAGCCTTTTTTCCTTTAGTATTTCTACCCATTTAAAAACCATTACAGTATTTTCTTAAACAATTTTGACTATTATCAAATTTGCTTCTGGTAAACTAACAGGAACATTTAAGGATTTTAAGGAATAAGAATATGAAAAAAACAGCTCATTTTGCTCTTTTAGTATTATCGTCATTATTATTAAGTGCTTGTGCTTCTCAAACTTCATCTCCTGATATCGATAATAGAGATTCAACCCCTCCCGCAAAAACAGGCTGGCAAGTCGAAAATTCAACCTTAAGTAGCGACAAAGCAACTTTTATCAAACAAGTCTCTAATCGCTACAATATTCCTAAATCCTTTGTCGAGGATATGCTTGCTCGTGCTCAAATCAATAACCGTGCCATTGCCTTAATGAGCCCTAAAAAGACCTCTTCCATCAAACGACACTGGCCAACTTATCGAAATCGCTTTGTTGAGCCAATTCGGATACGTAAAGGAACAGCCTTCTGGCACAACAATCAAAGCACATTAGCTGCCGCTGAAAAACACTATGGTGTTCCAGCCGCAATTATTGCTGGTATCATTGGCGTTGAAACTGTCTATGGTGAACAAATGGGCAATTTCAGTGTATTAGATGCCTTATATAGCTTAGGTTTTTATCACCCTGATCCATCTCGCCCAGAAAAAGCACAGATGTTCCGTAACCAATTAGCCGCCTTAATTGAACTTACCCACAAAGGTAAATTCGATGGGTTTAGCGCATTAGGTTCTTTTGCTGGGGCGTCAGGCCTAGGGCAGTTTATGCCAATTAGCATTCTTCATTATGGCGTAGATGCAGATAAAGATGGTAAAGTTGATTTACGTAATAGTACAAAAGATGCTATTTACTCTGTCGCCAATTTCCTATCTCAACATGGATGGCAAGCCAATATGCCCGTCTTTGCTCCAGCTCGCTTACCCTCCTCTCCAGCTCGATTGGTCAATGGAGGCTTAGAACCGAGTATGAGCTGGCAAGAATTACAAAACCAAGGAGCTACAACATCTGCTCAAGGTCAGGCATGGCAACATGGAAAAAACTTAGGGGTCATTGATTTAAAAGATGAGGTAAATGGCAATACAGAGTATCGTATAGCAACCCAAAACTTCTTTGTTATTACTAAATATAACCGTAGTTATTTTTATGCAGCTTCTGTAGCTGATTTAGCCTCCGTACTTGCACGCCAACAAATCTCTCAAGGGAAAATGATTACTCTGCCATAAATTAGGCTCTTTCAAACTTCTGCTAAACCATTAAAACAAAAAGTCTTATTAATAACTATTAATAAGACTTTTTGACTATCTATCCTGCCTTGTTGTACCAAAGACAAATACTACAAGCGTCCATGTTAACCAAAACAAGACCAGACTTTATCAGCTAAGTTAATCATTAGACTTGGTTCTGTGTACATCAAGAAGATACCCACTAAAATGAGTAGCAGCAAAATTATTAATACAGATCGTATGACCATTTATACCTCCTCACAGCCTTTCACCCTATGTTAAAACGATAGTTTAAGCAGCTGCTCTTTTAATAGGACCTTCATTCATTGGAACATGTACTAGTGCCGAAACCACGCTCAAGCCAATAGCAATATACCAAACCAAATCATAACTGCCATATTTATCATATAAATAGCCACCTAACCAAACACCAAAAAAGGCTCCTACTTGATGACTAAAAAAGACGCATCCACTTAGCATAGAGAAATGTCGAATGCCAAAAACCTGAGCAACAATAGCATTAGTGGCAGGTACCGTTGAAAGCCATAATACCCCCATCACAGCAGCGAATAGATATACACTTATCGCACTTAATGGCGCACTAATGAAAATAATAATCACAATGGCTCGTAACGTATATATCCCCATCAACAAGAAACGCTTTTGATATTTTTGTCCTAATACGCCTACCGCATAAGTACCAAAAATATTGAATAAACCAATCAGTGCTAAGGCTATACTGCCTACGTGTGGAGGCAAGCCAAAGTCTTTAATATAAGATGGCAAATGCACACCAATAAAGACCACTTGGAAGCCACAGGTAAAATAGCCCAGTACTAATAAAATAAAACTAGGGTATGTAAATGCTTCTTGTAAAGCATGTAGAATACTTTGCTCCGTTTGGTGTCCAACAATCTCTCTTGAAGGCTCTCTTAGCCCCATCCCTAGAACAATAATCAGCAAGCTTAATATGGCACAAATCACCAAGGCATTTTGCCAATTAAACCAATCAATTAACACATTTTCTACGGGCACCATGAAAAACTGCCCAAATGAACCCGCTGCAGCAATAATCCCCATCGCCCATGAGCGTTTATCAGAACTAACATTACGCCCCAATACACCATAGACAATAGCATAAGTCGTGCCTGCTTGTGCTAAACCAATCAATAAACCTGTAGTCAGAAGAAAACTAATTGGCTGGGTACTATACGCCATACCCAATAAGCCTAAACAATAAGCCAATGCACCAATACAAAGTACTTTATAAGCCCCAAACCTGTCGGCCATCATGCCCATAAAAATACCCAGAAACCCCCAACTAAGATTTTGGAACGCAATCGCAAAAGAAAAGGTTTCTCTAGACCAGCCGTTGGCTGTGATAATGGGAAGCTGCCATAATCCAAACCCATGGCGAATCCCCATTGAAAGAGTCACAATCAACGAACCACAGATGAGTAATTGTTTTAAAGGAATTTGTGCTGTTTTTTCCATATTGTTCTGTCTCTTAAGTATTTTTTATACGCAGGCATACGTAGATTTTATTGAGTGACTCACTCTTGATGTTTAATGATTGGCCAAGCTTTGTATAAGTAATAACACATAGACCAAATTGTCAATACGGCAGCGACATAAATTAAGATTTCACCTAATACCAAACTATCTATCTCAAAAATAGGTTGCGCAAACATCAATAAAGGAATAGCTGTCATCTGTGCAGCAGTTTTAAATTTACCTAACCAATGTACTGCCACACTACCTCTGGCACCAATTGTCGCCATCCATTCACGTAACGCTGTAATAGTAATTTCTCGACCAATAATAATCAGTACAATAAATGAATCAACACGATTTAAATCCAATAAAATCAATAGTGCAGCACAAACCATTAATTTATCAGCGACAGGGTCAAGAAAGGCTCCAAATGACGTTGTTTGGTTCCAACGGCGAGCCAACCAGCCATCCAACCAATCTGTTAATGCAGCAAAAATAAAGGCTATTGCACCTATCGTATCCCTATTATGAATCCCCATCCAATCTGTAGGCAAATAATATAAAGCAACCACTAGGGGAATCATACCGATTCGCATCCATGTTAACGCTAAAGGAATATTCCATTTCTTCATTTTAATCACTTAATTACCTTAACGATTCATAAATTTTTTCTGCTAATTGTTGAGAAATACCATCAACTGATTTTAAATCTTCAATACTAGCATTGACTACACCATTAAATCCACCAAAACGCGCTAATAATTTTTGTCGTCGTTTTGCACCAACACCCTCTATCTGTTCCAACCTTGAGACATTACGCTGTTTAGCTCGTTTAGCACGCATTCCTGTTACAGCAAAACGGTGAGCTTCATCCCTAATATGAGCAATTAGCATCAATGCTGCCGAACCTATACCTAAGGTTAGTTGTTTACGACCATCCACAAAATTCAATGTTTCTAACCCAACTTTTCTGCCTTCACCTTTGGTAACACCAATTATTTTACTCATATCTAGACCATATTCTTCAAAAACTTGTCTAGCAACATCAATCTGCCCCTTCCCTCCGTCAATAAGCACCAGATCAGGCATTAATTCTTGGTTCTCTCCTACTTTAGCGTATCGACGTTCTAACGCCTGTCTCATTGCGGCATAATCATCACCTGGTGTAATACCATTGATATTAAATCGTCTATAGCGAGATGATTGCATATCATGATGCTGATAAACGACACAGGAAGCCTGCGTTGCTTCTCCCGAGCTATGACTAATGTCAAAACATTCAATCCATAACTGATTTAAGGCATCAGGATCCTGAGGTAAATCTAATAGCTCGGCTAAAGCTAATGTTCTAGACTCTTTAGAACTAGTATCAGATAGAATCCTAGCTAATGCTAGGCTCGCATTTTGTTGCGCCAACTCTAACCATATTTTTTGCTTTTCATTAGGGCGTTGTATAAGTTTTACTTTTCGTTGTTGCTGCTCCATTAATAGACTTAATAGGCTATTATCTACAAGTGGATGAGATAAGAGCAACTGATCAGGCAATTGATTTTCTAAATAATGAGCAGCGATAAAAGCACTGAGAATATCTTCTGCTTGATCACCATTTACCTGTGTAGGAAAAACAGCTTTATCCCCTAGGTGTCGCCCACCTCGTACCATGGCTAAATTGATACAGCATTTCCCCTCGGCAAATTCAATCACAATAATATCAACATCTACTTGAGCAGTTAATTCCATTGATTGACTATGCATAACAGTTGCCAAAGACTGCATTTGATCTCGAAAAACAGCCGCCTGCTCAAAAGCTAACTCATCTGATGCTTTTAGCATTTTTGTCTCTATTTGTTTAATCACATCACTAGCTTGTCCCTCTAAAAACTGGACAGCATGCTGAATATCCTCAGCATAATCTTCTTTAGAGATAAGTCCTACACATGGTGCAGTACAACGATTAATTTGATACTGTAAACAAGGTCTGGAGCGATTGCTGTAGACACTATCCTCACAGGTACGTAGACGAAAGACTTTTTGTAGAATCTGAATGGAATCCCTCACCGCATAGGAGTTCGGAAAAGGACCAAAGAACTTACCCGGTTTATTTGTAGAGCCACGATAATATGCCATCCTTGGAAAATCATGTGCAGTAAACATCAAATAGGGATAAGACTTATCATCCCTAAATAAAATATTGTATTTAGGGTGTAAACTCTTGATTAAATTATTTTCCAGAATAAGTGCTTCTGCTTCAGATCGTGTCACCGTCACATCAGTGTGGTCAACTCTAGCCACCATATGAGCAATACGGGGGCTTAAATTGGTTTTCTGAAAATACGAAGAAACCCGTTTTTTTAAATCACGGGCTTTCCCCACATACAGAACCTCACCATCCGCTGAAATATGCCGATAAACACCTGGCAAATGAGGTAACTCAGCTAGAAAAGATTTGAGTTTGGAAGGATCTTGCATACTGATACCGAGAATTCTTTTGTAATTTATCCCAAGAACTAAATTTCTTCTCAGGAATAAGGCGTAATAATCTCCTTACCGATAGAGGATTCACCTTAACATCTAATTCTGCCAGCAATTGGTCAGCTAAATCAGGACGGTTACATACCAATACCATATCACAACCTGCGGTTAAAGCGGCTTTTGCTCTATCGGTAATATTACCTGCAACGCTAGCCCCTTCCATGGTTAAATCGTCAGAAAAAATCATACCTTGATAATTTAAACGTTCACGTAGAATATCCTGAATCCAAACCTTAGAAAAACCAGCATTTTTTGCATCCACTTTGGGATAAATAACATGAGCAGGCATAATGGCTGGTAATAGCATATCACCTAACCACTCAAATGGCATCACATCCTCTTGGAGAATAGTTTCCAAATCACGCTCATCAACAGGAATATCAATATGTGAGTCAACATCAATAAAACCATGACCGGGGAAGTGCTTTCCACATGCTGCCATACCCGCTAATGACATTCCCTGAATGACAGCTCTTGCCAACATAGCCACAACCTTAGGGTCTCTGTGGAAAGAACGTGTCCCAATCACAGTACTGACGCCATAATCCAAATCCAATACAGGGGCAAACGTAAAATCAACACCACAAGATCGTAGTTCAGCAGCCAAAATATAGCCGATTTCTGTGGACACTCTCATCGCCCATAAAGGATTACGATTCCAATATTCCCCTAATAATTGCATAGACGGTAAATGAGTAAATCCTTTATCCTTAAAGCGTTGCACACGCCCACCCTCATGATCAACTGCAATTAATAAAGGCCCTGAACGTGCTTTTTTTATCTGTTTTGTTAGGTGGCGTAATTGCTCAGGATTTTCATAGTTACGTGAAAAAAGAATTACACCGCCCACCAACGGATGTTTTAATCGCTTTTTCTCTTCCTTAGTTAACTGAGTTCCTTGTACATCAATTAATACTGGTCCTGGTTGTAATTTTTTCATCATCCCCCCTATTATGCTGATTTACTTTCCACAATCACAAAAGCCATCACAATATCCGCTTCATCCGTCAACGACACATGAGCAACTCCGAAACGTTCTTCATACCACGATTTGAGTGGCTCTGATAAGACAACAATAGGTTTGCCACTTGGTGCATTTAATACTTGCATACCTGACCAATACATGGGCATATGCATCCCTAAACCAATAGCTTTCGAAAAAGCTTCTTTTGCTGCAAACCGTGTAGCCAGAAACCGTAACCCTCGCTGAAAGTCTCGACTAGAACGAGAAAAAAATTTCTCTAACTCTTGTTCACCAAGAATACGCCTAGGAAACCTCTCTCCAAACCGAGAGTATACTTTTTGGATATGATTAAGATATAAAATATCTGTTCCTATGCCAGCAATGGCTTTGTTCTTAACAAAAGCATCCATTATGTATAAAAATCACTAATCACTATATCGTTTTAATAAAGTGTTCGCGATAATATTTCAATTCATCAATAGATTCATGAATATCTGCCAACGCTTCATGCTTACTTTTCTTTTGGAAACCTTTATATACATCAGGTGCCCAACGCTTCGCTAATTCCTTAAACGTACTCACATCTACAGTACGATAATGTAAATATGCCTCTAATTTAGGCATATATTTATACATAAACCGTCTATCCTGACTGACAGAATTACCGCATAAAGGAGCTGTTTTTTCAGGAACATATTGTTTTAAAAACATCAACAGCTCTTCTTCTGCTTGTTGTTCAGTCATTGTGGATGATTTTACTTTAGCGGTTAATCCAGAACGACCATGTGTTCCTGTATTCCAACTATCCATACCATTTAGGACTTCATCGCTCTGATGTATCACGAAAACGGGCGCTTCGGCTACAATAGTCAAATCGGGTTCAGTCACAATAACGGCAACTTCAAGAATTTTTTCTTTTTCAGGGTCTAGTCCACTCATTTCCATATCGAGCCAAACTAAACGTTGATTATTATTTGCCATAAACTACTATTCCTTGTTAAATTTTTATTATTTTCGCACATAGTTTGAGTTTAAAGCGATGTCTATTACAAGTTTTACGATTATTTTTATTATCTTATTATTAATTCAAACCATCACACAATTGTGGTTATCATTTCGCCAAGTTCGATACGTGAGTTTGAATCAAGACAAAGTCCCCGCTGAATTCCAAGAAACGATTAGTCTACAAAGCCATCAGCGTGCAGCAAAATATACGATAGCGAGACAACGTTTGCGTATGTGGGAAATCCTACTTGAGGCTGTGGTATTAATTGGTTTTACCTTATTTGGTGGATTAACTTGGCTAAATTCATTCTTAGCAGAAATGATTTCATCTCCTATTTGGTATCAAGTCGCTCTGGTTATTGCCGTATTTGCGATTAGTAGCCTATTAAGTTTACCATTTAGTCTTTACAATACATTTGTATTGGAAGAGTCGTTTGGTTTTAATCGCATGACGGTTAAATTATTTATTGCTGACTTTATTAAAAGCACTCTATTAGGCTTAATAATCGGGATTCCGCTGTTATATGGTTTGTTTGTTTTTTTAGATAATTTCTATACACCATACTGGTGGATTTGGGTGTGGGCTGCCTTTTCCGTTTTAAGTTTATTACTCATGTTTATTGTGCCAAAATTTATTATGCCACTTTTTAATAAATTTACGCCATTAGATAATCCTGACATTCAACAACGTATCAACCATTTAGCACAACGTACTGATTTTGGATTAGATGGTCTTTATGTCATGGATGGCTCTAAGCGTTCAGCACATGGTAATGCCTACTTTACAGGTTTTGGTAAACATCGTCGAATTGTGTTTTTTGATACCTTATTGAATAAGCTAACTCCTCCAGAAATTGAAGCAGTCTTAGCTCATGAACTTGGACACTTTAAACATAAACATATCATCAAGCGTATTATTCTCAGTTTTACCATGAGTTTTATCTTCTTTGCAGTATTAGGCTATTTAATTGATAAAACCTGGTTCTATGCTGGATTGGGAGTATTCCCTGGCATTAGTCAACCTATTTTTGGTATTGCACTGGTATTATTTAGTTTAATCTTACCTGTTTTTACCTTTTTATATACGCCAATAAGCAGCTTCTTCTCTCGCAAAGATGAATTTGAGGCAGATCGTTTTGCTGTTAAACAAACTAATGCAGATAATTTAGTTTCAGCATTAGTGAAACTTTATAATGACAATGCTTCTACCTTAACTCCAGATCCTCTACATTCTATGTTTTATGATAGCCATCCCCCTGCTAGTATTCGTATTCAACATTTAAAGGCTGCTAATACATGATGCAATCGGGTAGAGTCATTACCGCTTTTGGGCGGCATTTTACGGTTAAACTGCAAGACGGTACAACAAGGCACAGTTACGCCAAGGGTAAAAAAACAGGTATCTGTGTAGGCGACTATGTGCACGTTGAGTTAATCGGACAAGATGAAGCAAGAATTGTTGATATTTTAGAGCGCAAAAACCTTCTTTATCGTTCAGATGAAATGCGCTCAAAGCAATTTGCTGCGAATGTAGATATTCTATTTATTGTCGTGGCTGTAGAGCCTAATTTTTCTGAAGACTTGTTAGGCAGAGCTTTAGTTGGTGCATGGAGCGCACAGATTAAGCCCATCATTATTTTGAATAAAATTGACTTAAGCTCTAATTATCAAGCAGCCAAAGATCGTTTAAAAACCTATCTTGATTTAGGCATTGAATTGATTGAGGTAAGCACATTAAATCCTTTAGATTTAAAAGAAAAATTATTACCCATTTTACAAGATCATACTTCCCTTTTACTTGGTCAAAGTGCTATGGGAAAATCTAGCATTCTTAATGTACTGGTACCTGCCGCACAAGCTCACACACAAGAATACTCAGTCGCTTTGGGAACAGGTAAACATACTACGACCACAACAACCCTGTATGAATTGCCTGAGATTAACGCAAATCTCATTGACTCGCCAGGCTTTCAAAGTTTTGGATTAAAACATTTGCAGCTCAATGAAGTGATTGCGGGCTTTCCTGAATTTACCCCTTATTTAGATCAATGTCGCTTCTATAATTGTCAGCACTTACATGAGCCTGGTTGTGGTGTACTTAAGGCACTAGCAGAGCATAAAATTGCTGCCGAAAGACATGCACTATATGAACGCATCCTGTTGGAATGTACCGCACCTGAACGTTATTAAGAAGATATTTATTGATTATAGACGAGCCAATTTATAATAAAAATTCCGGATGACTGCTGCCGTAGCCCCCCAGATAAAATAATCATGATAAGGAATGGAAAAATACTGCTTTAACGGAGAGCTTGCATCTGTTTCACGGATATGGTGCAAGTAATGATTGCTTGGATTGAGTACAAATGATAAAGGAACGGTAAATACCTCCTCAACCTCATTTCTGTTAATACTTAACTGATACCCATCCTGCAAAATACCTACAAATGGTTTCATCACAAAACCAGTCCCGGTAAAAAAATCAGGTAATGCGCCAAGAACCTGTATAAACTGCGACTCTACACCTATTTCTTCTAATGTTTCACGAAGTGCTGCCTGTTCAGCCGAGGCATCCTCCTGATCCACTCGCCCCCCCGGAAAACTAATTTGTCCACTGTGTTTTTTAAGATGCAAAGAACGGCGTGTTAATAATAATTCTAATCCGTGAGTTGTTTGAATTAAAGGAACTAATGTAGCCGCTTCAATATAAGGCTTTTGTTGATGAATAGCCAGTTTTTCTTTATGCCACGTTGCTATTACTGGATCAGCATACTCACTAATAGGGTACTGTAAGCTCTGTTGAATAAAGGGTAAACTTATCTTCTCCGTATCTAATGCTGTTAATCCTTTGTCTGCACGTTCACGTGATTGCTCCAATGGATTAAAGTTAGGATTACCATATTTAATATTGTTATCCACAGAATCCTCTTATATAAAAATTTACCACAAATATTTCTCTTTATTATAGTTGAATTATAGGATGGCTAGCAAAGACAAAAAAGGCATCTACAATAACTTGCAGATGCCTTTTAGTAACTACTCTATCTAGAATTAATCAGCTTTACGAGCAGATAATTTTTCTTTAATACGAGCAGCTTTACCAGAACGATTACGTAAGTAGTAAAGTTTTGCACGACGTACAGCACCACGACGTTTAACTTCGATAGAAGCAATTTGTGGTGAGTATAATTGGAATGTACGCTCTACTGCTTCACCTGAAGAAATTTTACGCACGATAAATGCAGAGTTTAAACCACGATTACGTTTTGCAATAACCACACCTTCATAAGCCTGTTGGCGTTTACGGTTACCCTCAACAACGTTTACATTAACTACTACAGTATCACCAGGAGCAAAGTCAACGACTTCTTTTCCACCTGTTAAGCGAGCAATTTCTTCTTGCTCTAGAGTTTGGATTAAATTCATTTCTTATCCTTAAGACCATCATTCGCAACCCTAACATTGAGATAAGACAAGTCTTATCACTGTATTTCCCAAAATACAGTAGTTGCCAGAGGATGGGTAAGCCAATAATTTTAAAAGAATTCTAGTTTTAATTCAAGTAACTAGCCTAATGAGAGAGAAAATATGGCTAATTTTTAGATAGGGCAACACTTTTAGGTAAAAAAACCACAATCCTAAAAAAGCATAAAAAAAGCTTGCAAAATATACTGTATAAATGTACAGTATTATTCATCAGCAACATACAGTTCTGATAATCAGGTTTAGGGTCCTGATTTCCATCTGTCAACAATGAGCATTACTGTTGGCAGATGGTCCTCCTCTCGTACATATGAGATACATTGCATATATGAATAGTACGTTACGGAGTTGTTTTTACCGTTTTCTTATTATAGAGGGAATTTCTATGAAAGCCAACCATAACAATAATTCAGCCCCTGTGAATGCTCAATACAGATTGATCAAAAGTGATCGTGAGAGCTACTCTACTCGACTAGCCCAAGACTGGACCTATACAGAACAGGTTCAGCCACGTGGACTTCGTCATGATTTACGTCAAATGAGCCAATCGCTCTCCTCTAATGTAGGCAATGGTCTTATGATGTTATTGTGGATTAGTATTATTCCTTCCATTAGTCTTTTCGGTACCTTAGCTGGCTATTAATCACTAGACATTAACTTTATCGTTGAGCACGAGAATACGTCAGTTATACCACAATGTCTGAACATTGATTGCTAGCTATTGTTTTTATACTTGCACTAGTCATAACAGCATAGCATGCCAGTGCATCATATTTGCTAATACAAGCTCTGCTCTGGCATCACCTCTACCTTAATACCCTCTAATTCTAATAGAGGGTATTAAGGACGCGAACTAAACTTATTTGCCAATACGTACCCGTTGATAAGCCACTCTTTAGTCTCTAATAACCATCTGAGGCACATAGCGACTAGCTTTAATCGTTTCGCTTAAACCAGTCACTCTTGGTAGGACTTGTGTCATATAGAATAAGGCTAACTGTTGTTTTTCCTTATTAAATGGTGTTCCTTTATCTTGACTAACCAGTGCTGCCTTAGCAAAATGCCAAGCAGAATGTACATATCCTGCTAACATTAAGAAAGGTACACTCACAGCATAAGCTTCACGCAACTGATCGTGCACTGCATAATCAAGAATAGTTTCGATGGCAGACTGATACGCAGTGATAGCATTAGAAAAATAGTCTGCCATCTGTTTAGCATGCTGAACAGATGATTGTTGTAATTCCTCACGTGTTTTCTTCATTTCAGCGACAAAATAGAGAGCCACTTCCCCATTATCTCTCAAAGTTTTACGGCCTATAAAATCATTTGCCTGAATCGCTGTTGTTCCCTCATAAATAGGTAAAATACGTGCATCTCTATAATACTGAGCAGCACCAGTTTCCTCAATAAACCCCATGCCTCCATGCACTTGCACACCCAATGAGGTGACTTCCAGAGACATTTCTGTCGAAAAACCTTTCACAATAGGTACTAAATATTCTTGGATTTTTTTATTATGACCTCTAACAGTATCATCTGTATGATGTGTTGATAAATCATGAGCTGTCGCTGCATACAGAGCAATAGCACGCGCCCCTTGTGTCAGTGATTGCATTGTTTGTAGCATTCTTTGTACATCTGGATGATGAATAATAGGCACAGGACCTGCTTGACGGTCTGTTTGTCTATCTATAGAACTTCCTTGTAAACGCTCTTTAGCATAGGCTAGAGCTTGTTGGGATGCTCGTTCAGATACAGCAATACCTTGAATTCCTACATTAAATCTAGCCTCATTCATCATGATAAACATATAAGAAAGACCAGCATTCTCTTCACCTACTAAATAAGCAACAGCACCCTCTCCTACCTCACCTTTATTATCCCCAAAGACAAGTACAGCTGTAGGACTAGCATGAATACCTAGCTTATGCTCAATAGATGTACAAAAAACATCATTCCGTTTACCTAAAGAACCATCTTCATTCACTAAGAATTTTGGCACGACAAATAATGAGATACCCTTTACTCCCTTTGGTGCATCTGGTGTACGGGCTAATACCAAGTGAATGATATTTTCAGACATATCATGTTCACCATAAGTAATAAATATTTTTTGACCAAAAAGACGGTAAGTTCCATCCTCCTGTCTAATAGCTTTACTATTTACTAACGCCAAATCAGAACCTGCCTGAGGCTCCGTTAAATTCATAGTACCAGTCCAGCGACCATCTAATAAGGGAGGAATAAATAGATTTTTTTGTTGTTCTGATCCCGCTTGACGGATAGCTTCTACACAACCATCTGTCAGCATTGGGCATAAGCCAAACGACATATTAGCAGCATGCAAATTTTCAGAGGTAGCCGCTGCAATCAACTTAGGAAAACCCTGCCCACCATATTCAACTTCATGTTGCAACGCTTGCCAGCCACTTTCCGTATAAGCTTTAAAAGCATCTTTAAAACCTGTTGGCGACTTCACCTCACCATTAGACCACTGGGCATGTTCCATATCGCCCACTTTATTGAGTGGTGCTAATTGCTCTTCCACAAACTTAGCATTTTCCTCTAAAACAGCAGGGACGATATCATCCGTTATCTCCTCAAAGCCTGGCAAAACCTGAATCTGTTTTAGCAAGCCCATTTCAAATAAATTAAACTGAATATCGTCTAATGCTGCTTTAAAGCTCATTTTTACACCTATAACAATACGAAAATAAATATGCTGTACAAGACTTTGTGTCCTTATACATGATTTGTTTGCAATAAATAACTTATCATCTACAGTATAAGAAAAAATACTTACTCTCATACTGAACCAATAAATTATTAGGGTTATTACCATATTCAGTAGTTTAAATACCATTAACTAGATATGAAAAAACTTTTCTCATTTAATAACTAAATGACAATGAAAAAACGCGTAAATATTCATCTGTAATGATTGCATAAATGGACTATTGATTATGTCTTGCGGATTATTATCTAACTCGTTTGTTATAGGTGCTATTTCAATCACGATATTAGCCTGAGCACAATACGCCCATGACCAAGGTTTTAACCGAGGAATAATCTGAATAATTTTGCCCTCTTTATCACAAAAAATAACAGTAATAGGCATATGCATAAAAAAAGTATGCACGCCTTTACACTGGGGAAAACAAATTCCCTCATCATGTTCTAAGTGCTTGACACCAATCAAGCCTTTTAAACGGGACCAGAATGATGTCGCCATGCTTAAGCGTAATTGACTTGGTTTATGCCCCTTCATACTTATTCCTAGCTATCCACTAATCTTCTCAGTTCACAGCACTAAATAATCTGGCTAAAATCTCTTTATTCAAACATACCGATACGCGATACATAAGTCACTACATAATGAATAAGAACGATAAATGTACAAGGAAATATAAAAATAACCAGTGGAAATAACATTTTTACTGGCGCCTCGGTCGCCTTTTTTTCTGCCCTAAAAAATCGTTCTTGTCTAAATTGTTCTGATTGTGCTCTTAATGTTGGACCGATACTCATTCCCAAGGATTCCGCTTGTGTCATACTAGCCACCCATTGATTGACTTCTGCTAAACCCATTCTTTTCGCCAATTCTTTTAATGCATCAGCTCGATTACTACCTGTCCTCATTAAATTTAATGCATGACTTAACTCACGTTTTAGTGGACCAGTTACCAAAGACTGCGTAGCGACTATTAACGCACTGTGCAAATTCATACCAGATTCTACACATAAGGTCGTCATATCTAACAAAAAAGGAAAATCTTTCAGTAGCAATCGTTGGCGTTGACGTAAAACCCTCTTCAAATGCATAAGCGGTAAATATGCGCCGATTAAACTTATCAATAAAATGACAAACATGAATAGCCACCACTGCGATAAAACTCCTACCAATACCCATCCTAAAAACAATGGCACACACAGAGAAAATAGCACTTGTAACCCCACAATATCATGCAGCGAGATTTCTTCCTCCAGACCAGCTTGTTGCAATAATAAAGACAGGCGTTTTTGATATTTCCATGAACAAAAAGGTAAGGCAATAAGGCTAAATTTATTGACCCATGGCCAACACCATCTATATCGTTGAAAATAGGGAGAAACAACGAGAGGTATAGCATGCTGTTGAATCCCAGGACTTAGCATCAAATAAAATCCAATACATAATGACACACCAGCTAAAAGCATACTTAATAATAGCCACATCATTGCCCCACCTTTCAGAAAATTTGTACGACAACTAAATATCAATGGCAGTAATCTTGCGTATAAACAAATAACCACAAACTTCTAATATAACCACCACAACCAACATCACTAAACCACTCGTACTAGTGAATAATCTATGTAACCCCTGTTCTTGCCCTATATTTAGCACCAATAGTAAAAAAATAGGTAATGCAATCATAACGTTGGCTTGCATTTTTCCCTGACTCGTTAAGGCCTGAATTTTTTCTTCAATTTGCTTAATAGAGCGCAGTGTCATCGCCACTCGCTCAAGTACTTCAGAAAGATTACCTCCTGTCTGTGAGGCTACTTTTAGAGAAGAAATAACCATTTGATTCGCATTTGTCGGAATACGTCTGAGTAAATTATCCATCGCTTCATCAAAACTCAATCCTAATCGTTGCTCATGAAGAGCCAAACCAAACTCTTGTGATAATGGTGCTGGTGCCTCTTGAATCAATATCTTCAACGCACTTTGCATCCCGATACCAGACTTTAGAGCCGATGAAAGTGATAACAACATATCTGGAAGCTGATCATCATAGCGCTTAATTCGTCTTTTTTTTAATTGATGAAAAAAAATAGGCGGTAAAATTAAACTTATTAGGGCACAGACTATCGCAATAAAGATATTTAAAGTAAACATCCATGTCAGCAAACCAATTGTTATAGCAAACAGTACTACGACTAGCCACAACTGTAGTGGATCAATAAAAATAAAGATATCTTGTAAACCATATTTGGCTGTTCCTTTAAAATGCTGCTCATAATCCCTAATGGCCTTATTAAATGCTTTTAAAAACAGAAAAAATACCAAACTTAAACAAATTGCTGTAGATAAAATAATCATTTTTGCTCCTCCTATCTTATTTTTTATCTTCTTATCGTTGATTCTCAAATGCTTTATTACTTAACACCCTGCAGGTGCCATGCTTGTTTGTGTAAACAGCGATGGGGATAATTGAAGACTTCCTTCTTGTCTTAATTGCTCAAAACATGCTGGTAGAATTCCTTTCCCAATAAATCGCTGAGTGGATTTATCATAAGAAAATATTTCTTGTGCTTTGATAACACCACTTTCCATCCCTCCTATTTCAGTAATTGAAGAGATAACCCGCCTACCAGAAGGCAACCTCGCTTGCTGCACAATAAAATGCACACTATTCGAAATTTGCTCTCTTATTGCTATGAGTGGTAAATCCATATCCGCCATCATAATCATGGTCTCTAAACGCGATAAAGCATCTCGTGGGGAGTTAGCATGCAAGGTAGTTAACGATCCTTCGTGTCCCGTATTCATTGCTCCCAACATATCAAATGCCTCAGCTCCCCTACACTCCCCGACAATAATCCTATCTGGACGCATCCGTAGAGCATTTCGGACTAAGTCGCGAATACTGACAATACCTTTTCCTTCATTGTTAGCTGGTCTAGACTCTAGACTAACCAGATGATGATGATTCAATCTCAATTCAGCAGCATCTTCAATCGTAATAATACGTTCGTGACTAGGTATAAAATGAGAGAGTATGTTAAGTAATGTTGTCTTTCCAGATCCTGTACCTCCTGAAACAATGACATTTTTTTTATGCTCAATACATAATTGCAAAAACTCTGCCATACAGTTATCTAGTGCCCCTAACTGAATTAACTCTGCTATTTGTGGTCTGTGCTGAGTAAATTTTCGGATAGTGAGACTTGCCCCCTTCAATGCAATAGGAGGAATAATGGCATTAACACGTGAACCGTCTGCTAAACGCGCATCTACCATTGGCGAACTCTCATCAATTCGACGTCCTATTGGTGAAACAATACGCTCAATAATGCTTAAAACAGCTTTTTCACTACTAAAAGTAGCTTGACTTTGCATTAACTTTCCAGCACGTTCAATATAAATCTCATCAAATTTATTCACCATAATTTCTGTGATTGATTGATCTTTAAGCAATGGTTCTAACGCCCCTAAACCAACAGCTTCATCCAGAATAATTTGCTTTAATACTTGTCTATCAATTTGCTCATCTAGTTCAGTATCTTCTTCAATAATTCGGCTTAATAATTTATCTGCATCCACTCTTAATGCACTATCACTCAATGTAGCTATATCCCTTTTACGTAACTCTAATGCCTCAAGCAATGCTATATGTAGCCGTTGATGATGTTGCAAATATTGAGCATTTATCACTTTTTCAGCATCAACAAAATGAGGCTGAATAAATTCTTTTAATCTATCAGTAGGAGGAATAATCTGAACATCCTCATCAGGACTTTCTGGCTCTTCTATCTCTAAGATTTTAATCAAGCAAGGTCCTATAATGATTTCATCTTGTCGCTTTAAGGGACCTCCTATAGCAATACGATTACCGTTTAACAAAGTCCCTGACAAAGAGCCATGATCTTCTACATAATAATCACCCTCTTTCTGTATAAATGTGGCATGATGCTTAGAAACTCGCCAGCTTTTTAACACTAAATCCATTTCTTTAGTTTTGCCTACTTTAAAAGGAATAGCGATATATTCAATACTGCTATGCCCGTCTTCATAGAGGAGTTCTACTTTCATAAAAAGTTACCCTTATGGTTTAGAAAATGATGATGGTTTATGAATATTAACTGGAAAGCGTTTTTTTACCTCAGTCGTTATGGATGATTGATATTTTTGCCCCACAGACTCAATCACGGGTTTCTTCTCGATAACAGGTGACGCTTGTATATCTACATTCAATATAGGAGCTTCCTCAAAACTGCTATTAATCACAGCTCGGCTACGATTCACTCGTGTTTGCAATGATTGATTAGACGATGACACAATAACTGGTCGAACAATAATGACTAGTTCTGTCTCATTTTGCTGGAACTTACGTGATCTGAATAATTCGCCTAATACAGGCATATCGCTCGTTCCTGGCATACGTTCCATGCCTTGCAATTGCTCACGTGAAATAAACCCTGAAAGGACTAAAGGCTCCCCTGATTTCACATTAAACTCAGTTGATGTACGGCGTGTTTTTAACGCTGGACCACCGGTTAAACTAATAGAACTATCAACTGAGCTAACTTCTACCTGAATTTTTGAGCGGATCGTGCCATTTTTCTCAATTCTTGGTGTAATAAATAAACTCACTCCATAAGGTTTAAAAACAGTTTGAGTATTCCCATTTGCATCAACCATTGAGTAAGGGACTTCACCCCCCGCTAAAAAATCTGCCGTAGACCCACTACGCGCCATTAACTGTGGTTGAGCCAAAATAACTGCACTGCCTTGGCTCGCTAATGCCTGTATAGATGAACTCAGCAACGCATTTAAACTTGCAAAACCAACTAATTTACCTAAGGGAGCCTCAATTCCAACTTGACCCGGCCTATTAAGAATCGAAGAGACTCCTGCATCTAAAGATGTTCCCAATTGAAAGCCTCCTTGTGAACCATTCCCCCATTTCACGCCCAATTCTTGTAGGTAATGCCTAGGTAACTCTAAAATCTGCACATCTAACATCACCATCTCATCCCACCCTACCTGACTACTCATATCAACAATTTGCGGATAATGTGTTACTAATTTTTGAACTTTTTCTCTATCCGCATCAGTCAAACGATCGCCTTCCACAATAATTTTTTCTCCTACAATAGTGGCCTTAACATTAGGAATACGATTAAGCATTTTTTTAATATCTAATAAGGTCTTATTATCTTTTGCTGAGTTAACATCTACGGTATAACTCTTACGCTCACCACTCTCATTCCATATTTCTAATGTAGATTTACCTTCTGCTCGACCAAATAGTATTAGCTCTTTTTCATCATCCGTACTTGCATTAAGCACCTTACTATCTCCAATCGCCACCCGAGCAATCTTTTCTATGGTGAGTACTTTAATTTCGCCCACTAACATGGAAATAGACTCTTGTGCATAACTTACTGTTGTTCCCAGAGACATAAGCCATACACAAGCTATTTGTTTAAAAAACATTTTCTCCTCCTAAACTAATGCATCACCTAGCATTTGTTTTTCATTTATGACATGTAAATATCCAGAACTACTCAGTATCTGCTCCCTTTTATAAAGCTATGGCTGATCTAAGCCACTATTAAGAGGTTCTTCGGTTAAGCCAGATACAGGATTATTTTTAGGTAAACTATTAATCCATGCACTCACAATATCTTCCTGCCCTGGTATCTCAATAATAGATTTATCTTTATTCATCTCATTATCATTAACGCTAGTCTCTTTTTGACTTGTCAGGGCATTCAATTTCTTATTGTCTGTATCCCCATAGATCACACTAGTCTTTTTCTTTGGCTTAACTACTGGATTAGCTATGCCTAGTATTGTGGCTAAATCACCTCTTATCCCTTTTTGCACTGATTTACTATCATGAGGATTTCTAAGTAAGGCGGTGATATGCCCTGACTGTCTAGCTGCCACTAACTTTGCTGCCTCTTCAGGAGCAGTATCCAAGGTTACTGTTGAATAAATATTTTCTTCACCTGTGTCACTTTGCCGACTTTGCTTTCCGGTTGCCATCACTAATACACCTTGTAATAAAGGTGCTGTAATTTGGCGTTGTCGATATTCAAAGGACACATATAAATCAATTAAATCGCCGGGAACTAACATACCTGACACTGAATTGATACTATCAACTGGCATAGTGACCGCTCTACGCCCAACATTAATTTTTTCTGAAAAAGGTTGTTGAGTTGGATTGGTAATATGAAGCCACAGTAAAGGATCTCCTTTTTTTAATGTTGCTGTTAGCACTTGCCCTTCAATTTGAATAAATTGCTCTGGTGTCAAACTATCACTCATCACTAAATCTTGTGGATACTCTCGTACAGCAATATGAGCTGCTTCTATTTTGGTACCCTGTGGTAAGTCATAAGCAGCGACTATTCTCTGTACAGTAGTGACTTTTGATTTAGCTTCAAGTTCTTCTACTTTTTCCTGTATATATTGTTGTGTTGATAGTGCAGCGATAATACCAGCACCAAGGGCAATCGCTAGTAAGATAATGGTTGTACGCTTAAACTGAATTCTCATCATTACTCCAAAATTCGCTTATTTACCTAAGGGTTCTTCACCGACAAATTACTTAACATTAGATGTAATAATGTTTTCTGCTGGTGATGATGAAAGGTATAAAAAATCTGATACCCCTCTTTATGCCAAGTGTTTAAAGAATAGTTTGTCTGAGTTTGCTGCCAGCCCGTTCGTTTTAGTCCTTGAACTAAAGAAGACTCACTTTGTGATAGTGGTGAAGGCAATTCATAAATCCATTGTCGCATCGCTGAAGGATTATCAACTTCGATATCTAACAGTAATTTTGCTGTAGGTTCTAGCCATGACAATGGCTGTAAACCTGATGTTCTGTAATATGAAGACATCACACTAAACGTTCCTGAATAAGCCTGATCTACCAATCGTTTAATCCATAACACGCCATGGAAGTGCGTCTGATTAATTTCTAGTAATAGTTGACCGGGGAAAACATGGATAAACGTAAACGGATGCTTACCATACTCAAAAAAACTCAATAATTGCTCAAAACCACTTTTCCCTTCAATTGTCCAGACAACTTGAGGCAAAGAGAAAACATACGCTTGCTGTAACAACTGTATTTTTTCAAGTGGCAATTGATTAAATAATTGCTCTCCTTGTTGTTTAAGTTCAGACAAAGTCGTATGTTGAACAAGCGAATTATTACCATTCATCTCTCTAGGCTGTGCTTGTGCATCCATCAGCATCAATACAGCACTTAGCAATAGAAAGAAAACTCTCATTCTTTACTCCTTTCTAAATGATGCTTTGGCACTAAACCAGCCCACGGTCTTAACCAATCAAATACAGGTTTAGCTCTAGCAAATCCTTCATCAACTCCTTCTGCATATCGCTGAATATGTCGACCTAACTGATAAGACTCTAGAGCAACATCTTTCCATGCTCTAGCCGATATTCCTGCACGTTGATTAGCCTCACTATCATTAGATGAATGTTCCGCATCAACCAATATTGATGTATGCCTTTTCATCGAAATTTGCTGCCGATCAAAAAAACCAATATCTATACCCAATGCTGTTTTCTCATTAGAAATCTGTGTATAGTGAGGTTTAGTCGTTACACTAACATGAGCAATCCCTTTATCCTCAATTCCCCACTCTTTACGCAATACAGAGGCTTTTTCATGTTGCATACCTACCTGCATATTCGCCGATAGTTTTTCTTGACGATTAATATCAATAGACAAATTATTTGCTTGAATAATTCGTTGCTGCCTTCTATCTAACCAATACCTTGCTGCTCCCAAAAAGTATTCGTCTTGCACTTCTTGGCTGTCAATATGATCCAAACGACGAGTGAGTTGAAATGCAGCATATCGACTAGCATTGCTTTGTTGATAACTAATATCCAATAGTTTTCCTAGCCAAGAAATCGCAAAAAACAAACTAATCAGTACTAAGAAAACTATTAATGATTCAGCTATGCCTTGTCCTAAATAACACTTAAGGTTTTTCATAAAATCTCCTCTCTGGTAGACTTATAAGACGAGCTTGCCAATAGGGATGCCATAAATTTGCACGCTCTACATAACCATCATTTCTTGATATAGGACGCTCAAAAAAGGTTTCAGCAGCAGACTGTACGGTTAATGTTTGTGTCTGAACTTTAGGTTGAGTTAGGGTCAAAACAAAGGCTAATTGTTCATTTTTACTATCAGCGATATCAACATATGGAACTAGTCCTCCCCCTTTCCAGCGATGCCTCTCACTAATTGCTCGAGAATTTGCTAAAGGGTTGTTTTCACCGGTAAAAATATCCCATTGAGTCGTTTTTTTAACCCACCGCCAAAAATCATCTTTAGAAAAATCAGCTGGAGGCTCCTGACTATATTCAATACCTTCTGGTACGGAGTCCGACTGTCCTGGCACCCATCCCCAACCCATGGGATACTCTCGGTAATAACAACCAATCCATTTATTTGATCTCAAGGCATGATATGACTGCGTATCCATAGATTGCCAATTACCTTGCTCATTCAAAATGGTTTCTCCTCTACGCCGTAATTCATGACGCAAATGAGGGCAACGATGGCTAACAGGCAATAGACTTTTTTTCGTGTTATTTCTAGGTTTCAAAAAATCATATACCTGAGCTACATCCGCTAAAAGTGAACGATAATTTGCTTTAGGTTTAAACAGTTGCGTGAATTGTTGCTCATCTTGATTATCTATAGACCACGTTAGCGTCTGAGCTGAAGTAGCTTTTTTTGCTTCATTGATAAATAGTGACAAGGTGTTTTTAGCTGGCAGACTACTGTCTCTTGTCCCAATAGATAGGCTATTTAAGTCTCCTATCACCTGTTTTTCTGGGTAATTACTTTCTAGAATTTTTTGAATTGTCAGATTTCGGCTTTGCTCCATCGTCTTGCGAATGTATAAACTACTCGCCAATAAAACTTTTTCAACGATCTCATCATGCTTAATAAATTGCTGATGTAAGTGCTGATACTGATGGGCTATTGTGGACAGAGTAAAACTCTTTTGTGCTGCTTGATAAGCTTTTGCATGTTTAGCACCAAAATGTGTAGCGATTACCCATACTGGCGGATTTGCCGATGATAAGGACCGGTTCTCCGTACTAGCTAATTTAGCCCAAGACCCTAATGTCACCAGATGAGCCATTGCCATCTGGTGACCAATCTGAGCAATATTGATATAGGCTTGCATATTTAACGCTCTCGCTTGCATCAACGCACCAGAGTACGCCGCAGCATCCACAGAATGAGTTTGCCTTAATTTTTCGCCAATTAAGCGTCCATTACTGTAAAGACCAATCAAGGCTAGAATCAATACACTCATTAAACTAAGTCCTAGTATAAGTGCCTGACCTTGACGATATTGGATGCCGTATTTGTTGCACATCATTAGTTTCCAGCAGACGCATTGCCTGTAAAACTTTTCAACGATTTAGCCGCTGTTTGTGCGGAGGCGTTTTGTGCCGCCGTCTGTGCATTTTGAGACTCAGAACTACCGTCCTCTCCAGCCAACTCCTTGGCCATGGCGGCAGTTTGGGAACGAACAACTTGACCGAATAATTGATAAACACCAATAGCAGCAACTGCTACAAGTGCCACAATGACAATATACTCTGTCATTGCCTGACCAAGTCGTTTTGAGGATAATTTGGGGGATGTAGTGATAGACATATAAGCTCCTTAGAAATATTCAGAGCTTATAGTGTCCTGTAAAAATCAATTAAAAACTATTCGTAAAATTAGCATTGGATAAAGCTGTCATACCTCAAACTTATTTTCGCAAAGATGGTTTTATATCACTCCTCGTTGCCATAAACTTTTACGTTTCATGATAGACTCCTTTACAAATAGGCTATAACACACTTCCTTTTTCAACTCTATAGGTTTTAATCAACGATTTTTCTGGGGGTAATTTATCATATTTCTTGAGCACATCAATTTTCAAATACGCATTTGGCTCATCAATCTTATTGTTTGCCTCATAGTGATTATTACGTTGATTAATATGATAATCGCCTAAGTCAATCCTCCTCTGTATATCTTCTACCTCCATATCATCCGTATTTAACAATTTATAGTCAGCGTTAAAAGCTTGCTGATAATACATTTCTGCCTCTTTAAGAAACTCAGCATCCTCTCCTTCCTGTGGTAAGGCTTCTTTATAAATGATTTGCTGCGGATTTTCTGGTGAAGATAGTCCATTTTGTACTAATAGATATTCAGTCGTAGGAACAAATTGACTAGAGCCAACATAGTCAATATAGATATCATTGTATAATCCAAGGTTAAAAGCGACTATCTCATCATTTGGTTCGCCCTTAGCTAATAAGAAAAACTCTTTAGATGTCAACGCATGCTGAAACTTATAAGGGGGAGGAGTTTCCTCTGTTTCTTTAACGACCCTCTGTAATTTATCGGCTTGAAAACCAAAATATACTTCATCATAAGGACCTCTAGAAAAAAGAAATCGAACATCATGAACAATGTCAGGATTTTTTCTAGCATATACCTGAAACCTTGATGTAGGATTCATTGGCTTTAAAATAAGCTTATATCCATTCGTTTGCTCCATTTCCCATTTGCCAACCACCAAGGTAGCAAAAGCTATCTGAACAAATTGTTGATTTTCTAAAATGGCTAACGTACTGCCTCCCATCCCGTCACTACTACTATCAGGAAAACGATAAAGTCCCACTACATCATGTTGGATAGAGGCATTGGCAGGAGTAAATGAAAAAAGCAGGATAAAGACGAAAAAAGGTTTTATTAAATGAATAAATTGTTGAGGACAAAAAAACAAGCTTACAAGGTATGCAAAATATTTTTTTGCATAACGCTCTCCCTTTGAACAAAATTACTTTATCTAACAAAATTAGGATAATTTTTATTTTTTATATGTCTTTAATAGATTTATTGTCGTTTAATAGCTATCTTTAGTAATGCTAATCTAAGCAATTATAAAAATTCCATTACCCAAAAAAACTAGTAAAAACCCTAAAATTCACCCTAAAAATAGCTAATATTCATACCATTATGCTAATAAGCTATTCATTGCTCGTAAGATTTACAGCGACCTCAACCTAGCTACACTTGCCAATTGATTGGGGTCTCTCCTCTATTAACAAGATAGGCATTTGTTTGAGAAAAATGGTGATTCCCTAAGAAACCACGATGAGCAGATAGTGGTGAAGGATGAGCACTTGTCAATACTAAATGTTTTTGTCTATCTATTAGTGCCCCTTTTTTTTGTGCATGGCTACCCCATAATAAAAATACCACGCCCTCTCGTTCCTCATTTAGTACCTGAATTACCTTATCAGTAAATCTCTCCCATCCCCAACTGGCATGAGAATGTGCCAATCCTGCTTGTACAGTAAGAACAGTATTTAATAGTAGCACTCCTTGATCCGCCCATTTTTTTAAATAACCATGTAATGGAATTTTGAAACCAGAAATATCGCGTGATAGCTCTTTATAGATGTTTTTTAATGAAGGCGGAATATCTACCCCCTCTTGAACGGAGAAAGCCAATCCATGCGCTTGATTAGGTCCATGATAAGGATCTTGTCCCAAAATGACGACTTTCACCTCTGCAAAATTAGTATAACGAAAAGCATTAAATACATCTTTAGCGGCAGGATAGATCGTCCCTAATTGCCTTGCATGATGAACTTTATCAAGTAACTGAATAAAGTATTCTTTCTGCTTTTCTGCACCAATCGCTTCTACCCAAGTTTGCATACTTCTCTCTCATAACTAAGATGAACTATCATACAAAAGTTTAACTAATTACACCAGAAAAAATAGAGTCTATAACTAATAATAATTACGAGTTATGACTGTAGATGAAGAGCTGTCCTTTCGGCGTGCTGATTTTTATGAATAAGAAAAGCGGCTCGTCAAAATCCAACCACGCTCTATAAACAATCTGAGCCTGTAATCAAGGCTGATTACAGGCTCTAGCTTTAAATAGTAGAAAGACTATCTACAGTTCAAACATGGCAATTATTTTGCTTGACCAGAAAAATCTCTTGATCGTAATGCATCAGGCTTTAAGAAGTCTTTATGACCCACATTCTTATGATCACCCAATAATTTACCATTTACTTCCAAACCATAAAGCGTATCCTTATGGAACGTTTTTTCATATTTAGCACGAGTTTCTTTAACATCCCCAGTATAACGAGGGTCTTGTGGTCTTTCTTGGCTATTAACGTACTGTGCAAGATCCCAAGCTTCTTGATCCGTCAAACTCGGCGCCTTACCCAGTGGCATATTGTATTTAATAAAGGCAGCTAGCGTAAATACACGTGCTGCACCAGCTCCCCAGTTAAATGAGTCATCACCCCACAAGGCTGGGAATTGTACTTTACCATTCTGCACCAAACCAGCCCCATTTTCACCGTGACACGCAGCACAATTCTGTTCATATAATGCCTTACCTCGCGCAAAATCAGGTTTCTCAGCAGGATCTTTAAGTTTTGGATAGCCTCGACCATATAACTTCACGTCTGGATACACCGGCACACCTTTAGCCAACCATTGATGATACGCTGTTAATGCCACCATATCATCACTGCCATACTCAGGTGGTTTTCCATTCATTGAGAAACTAAAACAGCCAACAATTCGCTCTTCAAGATTATTCACATGACCATTTTTGCCACGAAAATCAGGTAAGGTCACAACTGCAGCCCAAACAGGTCCAGCAAACGGACGTCGGCCTTCACCCATATGACAACTGACACAGTTCATATTGTTAAAAACATTCTTACCTTTAAGCTGTTGAGTATTTGTAAACAAATCATACCCTCTTTTGATTGCCTCTTTTAATTTAGGATGAATATTAGAAGCTTCTAAGTCAGCCATTGACGGTGGAATATGCACAAACTCATCATCTTTAGGCTCAGGCGCATTAGGCAACATTGCTTTTAACGTTGCTCGCTCTTCTGGCGTAAGATCTTTACCCATTTTACTAATTTGAACAGCATGAGCTTGCGAAGCAAAAACACCTGCTAGAATAAAACTTAATACCGAAAATTTTCTTAACATATGCTTTCCCCTGACTTAATTATTTAGCGACTGTTGCAGGTTGAGATGCAAACCAAAGCGATACAGCTTGAATATCTTTTTCAGATAATCGATTGGCAATAGGCTTCATTAGACCAAGTAAATCATTGTTACGTGTACCTTTTTGCCATGCTTCTAATTGTTGCTTAATATATTCAGGTGCTTGACCATTCAAATTAGGGAAATTAACGCCACTACCATACGCATTTTCACCATGACACTGTGCACAGGCAGGAATATAACGATCCCAATCACCTTTTGTCATCAATTGTTGACCTAACTCAAGTAACTCTTTATCACTTTCTTGAGGGGTAAATGTATCATGTACAACGGGTAAACTCGCAAAATAATTTGCTACGTCTTTTATTTGTTCATCATTAAGCATAGATACTATTGGTTTCATAGTGACATTGTCACGGGTACCATCTTTAAAGGCGTGAAGTTGTTTTACAAAGTAAGTAGGATTTAAGCCTGTAATACGTGGTCTTGCTTCCACGTTAGCAACAACCTGACCTCTTCCATCAGGCATATGACAGGCTGCGCAAACGGCAGCAACTTGTTTGCCCCTTTCTATCGATTGAGCATCTTGAGCAATACTCGGCAATGGGGATAACAAGGAAACTATTGTAGTTAAAAAAAATAATTTTTTCATCACCTCTCCTCTACTAAATTAATACTAATCTACTATTCGTTACTTATAACCATAAGTAATACAAATAACCCTATTAGACTTTTCTATCATATAAGGAATATGATAGCCTTTATTCTTTTTCATAACAATAAGGAATATCCTTATTTCCCTTGGAAATTATTATTTTTATCTAAAAATTTACTTATTAACACTTAAAAAATCCCCTATTAATTTATTAAAAATAATAGTTATTTTTTAACACTCAAAGACTATCTCACCACTTTTATTACACTGTCATTCCTAAAATAAATTCATTGTGGTAATAAAAATACATCACTATCGTAAGTTAGCATTTTTTAACATCAGTTTGAGTGATAATGCTATGTTTTATATAAGTTTTAAGTAGTTTCACGTAAAATAAAGTTTGGTATTCTCAAATTAACATTGAAGGGAACATATGATTACAATCCACCGTTTAGAAGCGCCTGGAGCTTATCGCACAGTATGGTTACTTGAAGAATTACAACTTACCTATCAAATTGGACATGTTTCACAGGATAATCCAAATGCGAACCTTTTTTCCCGCTCACAAGTGGCTTTAACCGATGGTTCTGAAACGATTGTGGGGGCTTACGCAATTGCTGATTACTTATTAAGTCGTTACGATAGAATGGGATTGCGCCCACCAATGGCATCTGCTCAATACACACTTTATCAACAATGGATTAATCATATTGAAGCAGACTTGATACCTTTATTTAATTTATATACTCAATCCGAAAAACTAGCTAATTCACGTGTACCATTTTTTGCACGCTCAATTCTTAAAAAAGCAGTGACAACCGCACTAAGCAATCCAAGTGCTGCTGATATTGAACAAAGCCTGCAACACATTGAGCGTAACTTAAATGAACATGGTTGGACCTGTGGTAGCTATTTCACCGCTGCTGATATTCAATTGAGCTATGTTCTTGAACAAGCTAAAGCAAAAGGAATGATTAACGAAACTAGCTTCCCTAATATTTATTATTTTTTAGAAGCTATTAACAATCGTCCTGCTTATAAAATTACTAAAGAAAAAATTGGCAACACTTCTTCCGAAGTTATACAGTCTGATACGCCTCTTGAACTCACTGACGACAACACCACTAAGGCAACTGGTGATGATGAACTTGATGAAAGTGATGCTAGAGAAGAAAATAAGTCTTAATGACCTAACTATTCTATAAAAATAAATTATTTTTTATATAAAATTTCCCCCATAATGAACACTATCTTTAGGAATCAATATGGGGGATAAGTTTATGGATAACCAGATTATTAATGTCCTAGATAAGCTTTACGAACATCGTCATTCACTAATAAATTGGCACCCGTATCTTCTAATACAACACGCCCTGTTTCTAGCACATAGCCACGATCAGCAACCTGCAAGGCTTTATTAGCATTTTGCTCAACCAAGAACACAGTAATACCCTGCTGACGAATAGTTTGAATAATTTCAAAAATTTGCGCAATAATTAATGGGGCAAGTCCTAATGTTGGCTCATCTAATAATAATAATTTTGGACGGCTCATTAATGCACGACCAATAGCTAACATCTGTTGCTCACCACCAGACATCGTGCCAGCACGTTGATTAGCCCTTTCCTCTAAGCGAGGAAACAAAGCAAAAACATGTGCGATACCTTCTTCGATTTCTTGTTTATCTAGAAAGAAACCACCCATTTTCAAGTTTTCTACTACGGTTAAGGCAGGAAAAACTCGACGCCCTTCTGGTGAAATTGCGATATCTTTACGCATAATGACATGTGTCTCGTGTTGTGTGACATCTTCACCAAATAGGAAAATTTTTCCTTCTGATGCTCTTGGATTACCACAAACCGTTTTCAATAAAGTGGTTTTACCAGCACCATTAGCACCAATCAAGGTAACTATCTCACCTTCATTAACCTCAATACTCACATTATGCAAAGCTTGAATAGCACCATAATGTGCACTGACATTTTCTAACTTTAGCACGGCTATTCTCCCAAATATGCTTTAATTACTTGAGGATCATTTTGAACTTCTTGTGGTAAACCAGTTACCAAAGGACGCCCCATTTCCATCACCATAATACGATCCGAAATATCCATAATCAGACTCATATCATGTTCAATTAATAGTACTGATATATCAAATTCTCGTCTAAGTTGATCAATCATCTTAGCTAAGTCTTTCTTCTCTTGAGGATTTAACCCTGCGGCTGGTTCATCAAGCAATAAAAGCTTGGGTTTTGTAATCATACAACGGGCAATTTCCAAGCGACGTTGGTGACCATAGGCAAGATTACCCGCTTCACGATTAGCGAACTCTTTTAAACCCATAAACTCAAGCCATCGAACAGCATTGTCTAACGCTTCTTTTTCACTACGTTTATAAGAAGGTAACTTAAATAAACCTGCTAAAAACCCTGCGGATAAATGGTTATGTTGAGCAACTAAGAGATTTTCTAATACCGTCAAATTCTTAAATAGTCGTACGTTTTGAAAGGTTCTCACCAAACCGTGATTAGCAACAACATGACTCGGTTTACCGGTAATATTTTCACCAAATAAAGAAATCTGCCCCTCAGAAGGACTATAAAAACCACTAACGCAGTTAAAGACTGTCGTTTTACCTGCACCGTTAGGCCCAATAATTGAGAAAATCTCATGTTTATGCACATCGAAGGTTACCTGATCAACGGCAACTAATCCTCCGAAACGCATTACTAAATTTTGCACAGATAATATCGTTTCACTCATGCTGAAATCTCCACGTGAGGACGTTTAATAGGTAACAATCCTTGTGGACGCCACATCATCATTAATACCATCACTAAACCAAAAATTAACATACGATACTCTGCAAACTGACGAGCCATTTCAGGGAGAACAGTCAATAAGATTGCAGCAAAAATTACCCCAACTTGAGATCCCATACCACCTAATACGACAATCGCCAAAATTAATGCTGACTCAATGAATGTAAATGATTCTGGATTGACTAGGCCTTGGCGAGCTGCAAAGAAGGCACCACCAAAACCAGCACACATAGCCCCTAAAGTAAATGCCGATAATTTAACTTTAGTCGGATTGAGTCCTAATGATCGGCAAGCAATTTCATCTTCACGAAGTGCCTCCCATGCACGACCAATAGGCATTCTCACTAAGCGATTAGATAACAGTAAGGTAAGAACGGCCAATGCCAATGCCATTAGATATAAATAAATGACTACATCCATATTATCAAACTTCCACCCCATCAATTGGTGGAAAGTTTGCTCACCTTCTGGTGCACGACGTGCCATGGTATAGCCCAAAACTGAAGGTTTAGGAATACCATTAATTCCGTCAGGACCACCTGTCCATTCATTTAAATTGACTAATAATAAACGAATGATTTCACCAAACCCCAATGTCACAATGGCCAAATAGTCACCACGCAAACGTAGCACAGGGAACCCCAATAAGAATCCAAATAATGCAGCCATTACTCCTGATAAAGGTAATGCCTCCCAGAATGTCCAGCCAGCCCAATGAAATAACAAGGCATAGGTATAAGCGCCTACCGCATAGAACCCTACAAAGCCTAAATCCAATAAGCCCGCAAAGCCCACTACAATATTTAGCCCTAACCCTAGCATGATATAAATAAGCACGAGTGTCGCAATATCGACTGAAACACGGTTACTAAAAAAAGGCCAAATAACGGCAATGGACACAACAACCAATAAAATTAGATTAATTTTTTTCGGACTAAATGTTGGCCATTGTGGCAAAGTCATTTTATTAAAAGTGGCGCTCTTTTGTAATAAAGGTTGTACCAACAGCTGGAATAAAAATACTAATAAACATCCCCAAGCAACAACACTATAGTGAGGTTCAATAACAGTTCCAATACCTTGACGTTTCAGTGTTAATCCAAAAATCGGTACAGCTAAAATAGCTGTCAAGGCCGTACTAAAAAAAGCGTTTTTTAAATTTTTAATCATACTTTTTCTACCTCTGGCTTGCCTAGTAAACCACTAGGTCTAAATAAAAGAATAAGAACAAGTAAGCCAAAGGCTACAATATCTTTATATTCAGAAGAAATATACGCTGCCGCGAAAGTTTCTGCGATACCTAATAAAACACCACCTAAAATAGCGCCAGGGATGCTACCAATACCACCTAATACTGCCGCCGTAAATGCTTTAATACCAGCAATAAATCCGATAAATGGATTTAATTTACCAATGGCAATGGCAATTAGCACTCCACCAACAGCGGCTAATACAGCACCCAGTACAAATGTGAATGAGATAACTTTATTAGTATCAATGCCTAACAAATTAGCCATTTGCATATCTTGAGAACACGCACGCGAAGCACGACCCATTTTAGAATTTTTGATATAAAGCGTCAGTGCTACCATCAATGCAAATACCACCACAATAATCAATAGTTTTGCATATGAAAGTGTTAGACTAAAATCCCCCCACTCGATATGATATGCGCCAGGCAGAATATTTGGTACTGCCACATCTTTTGCACCTTGCCCTAAAGCCACCCAGTTCTGTAAGAAAATAGACATACCAATTGCTGAAATGAGTGATACTAGCCGTGGGCTATTACGCAAAGGGCGATAGGCTACTTTTTCAACAGTATAACCATAACAACCCGTCACGAACGCTGCAATCACAATCATGCTCATAATCAATAAAGGCACAGGTATATCTCCCCCCACACCTAAAGCGGTGAGAGTAATTAACCCAACATAAGCACCAATCATATAAATTTCGCCATGGGCAAAGTTAATCATACCAATGATGCCATATACCATCGTATATCCAATTGCAATCATCGCATAAATAGCCCCTAAAGAGAGACCATTAAATAATTGCTGGAGAAATTGAGGTAAAAAGTTGTCCATTCCTACTCCAGTTAATACAAAATTACTAATAAATAAATCGTAAATCGCTTATTTTAATAACTAATAATAAAAATTTATACTAGGTTTAACGCTAGGATTTTACGTTACGATTAAAAAATTAATGCATTAAATTCCCTTAAAATGCACCATAAAAATGCACACTAATAACTTAATGCCAAATAACTTATCACTAAACAATATCCTTCTACCTCAGCCATGTTGTGAGAGTTCTTGAGACAACTCCTCTGCTCGTCTTGATGCAGCTAGCATTGCTTCTTCAACCATTTGAGCAAATCCTTTTTGTTCAAATTGTGCTAAAGCTGCCGCCGTTGTCCCTCCCTTAGAAGTAACATTTTTTCTCAATACCTCTGGTGAATCAGGTGATTGCTTTGCCAATAGCGCTGACCCAAGGATGGTTTGAATAGCCGATGCTTTAGCCGCTTCTTCAGTTAGACCCAATTTCATTGCTCCTGCGATCAATGATTCTATGAATAGAAATACATAAGCAGGACCACTGCCAGATAAGGCAGTCACTGCATTTAATAAGTTTTCATCATTGACACGAACCACTTGTCCAACAGCCTCTAATAGCTGCGTAGCTAAACCAATAGATTCTTGACTCACTCCTGAGCACGCATATAAACCAGTAACACCCTGCCCTATCATTGAAGGAGTATTGGGCATCGTACGGATTAAATTAGTATGATTTAACCATTCACATAGAGTTGTTGTCGTTAAGCCAGCTGCCACACTAATAACCAATGTATCTGGTTTAAGATAGGATTTGGTCTGATCAATAGCCTCCTTCATGGTTTGAGGTTTAACAGCATAAATCCATACTTGGCAATTAGATAATTGAGCTGTTGGTGTAGCATGTACTTGAACCCCCAAGGCTTGCCAAGGTTGCTTAGAGCGCTCACTATGATCTACTACATATAAATCTACATTCTGTACATTTGTAGCAAGAATACCACTACCTAATGCTCTTGCCATATTTCCACCACCAATAAAACCAATGGTTACTTTTTCGCTCATATAGCCTAACCTCTCTATAGATAAGATAAATAAAATACTTTTTTGCAGTTACTATAGTATGTCCTATTATGTATCACAATAAAATCCGTATAATCATGTAAAATTTTTTAAATTTTATAATAAAGACTTCACACATTTGTCACATACAAGTAATATTATGGTGCTCAGCTACAAGATGTGGCATCTTTATTTAGTAAGTTTGCACTCAATTATGGAGAGACAACTCATGAAATTTTTTCCCAAAGCACTATCATTAGCAACCCTATTAGCCGTAACTGGTACAGCTTCTGCTGCTACAGAAATCTCTTTCTGGCATTCTATGGAAGGAGCCTTAGGTGAACGCGTAAACGAAATCGTTGAAGGCTTTAACAAAAGCCAATCTGACTATAAAGTTGTAGCCACCTACAAAGGTAATTATGGCGAATCAATGAATGCTGGTATTGCTGCCTATCGTGCTGGTCAATCACCAGACATTATTCAGGTATTTGAAGTAGGTACAGCAACAATGATGTTCTCAAAAGGTGCAATCAAACCTGTTCAAGAAATGAGTGAAGAAGCTGGCAACCCTATCGATCCAGCTAAATTTGTACCTGGTATCGCTGGTTACTACTCAGAAGCTAATGGTAAACTAGCTTCTATGCCTTTTAACAGCTCTACTCCAGTGTTCTACTATAACAAGGACTTATTTGCAAAAGCTGGTTTAGACGTTAATAACCCACCAAAAACATACCAAGAAATCAACGAAGCAGCGAAAAAATTAAAAGCCGCTGGTGCAGAATGTGGTTACACAACATCTTGGCCTTCATGGGTTTTAGTAGAAAACTTCGGTGCATTACATAATGTTCCTTTTGCTTCTAAAAATAACGGTTTCGGTGGTTTAGATGCACGTGTTGATTTAACACAAGATGCTTTTGTGAAAAACTTTGAGTACTTAGCTCAAATGGCTAAAGATGGTACATTCACATATGCTGGTCGTGGTGATGCCGCTAATGGTCTATTCTCATCTGGTAAATGTGCTATGTTCACTGGTTCTAGTGGTTCACGTGCTGGGTTTATGAAAAATGCTAAATTTGAATTTGGTATTTCTAAATTACCTTACAATAGTGATATCGTTCAAAAACCTCAAAACAGTGTGATTGGCGGTGCATCACTATGGGTTTTCAATAAAAAATCAGCAGAGACTTACAAAGGTGTAACGGCTTTCTTCCACTATATTTCTAGTACAGAAGTGGCTGCTAAATGGCATCAAGAGACAGGTTATGTTCCTGTTGTGAAAGCTGCTTATGAAGCAACAAAAGCATCTGGCTTCTATGAGAAAAACCCAGGCACTGACGTTCCATTTGAACAATTAAACGTAGAAACAACAGATGCGTCTCGTGGTGTTCGTTTAGGTTTCTTACCTCAAATTCGTGATATCCAAGAAGGCGAAATGGAAAACTTATTTGCAGGTAAAGTATCTGTAAAAGATGCTTTAGCTGATATGACTAAACGTGATAATGAATTATTAGAGCGTTTTGAGAACAGCAATAAGTAATTCTTCGTATATAATTAATTGCTCTTTTCGAGGTACTGCGGGAATGTCTCCCGCAGTATTCATTATAAGGTTCGTCAATTTATGGAAAAACGAGTCGTCTTTACACACAAGGCACTTCCCTATTTACTATTAACGCCACAATTGGCGATTACGCTTATTTTTTTCTTCTGGCCTGCTGGTCAAGCTATTTGGAAATCTTTTTTTATTGAAGGAGCTTTCGGTGGTGATGCCGAATTTGTTGGGCTAAGCAATTACATTGCTCTCTTCAATGATCCTCATTATTATCAATCATTCTGGGTAACGATGATTTTCTCATCTTTAGTCGCCGTGATTGGTTTATCTGTTGCTTTGTTACTTGCCGTAATGGCTGATAGAGTGGTCAAATTTGCGACTACCTATAAAACCTTAATTATTTGGCCTTATGCTGTTGCTCCTGCTGTCGTCGGGGTACTTTGGGTATTTATGTTCTCCCCTGCTGTCGGGACAGTGGCTGTTTACCTAACTCGATTAGGCATTGATTGGAATCCGCAATTAGATGCAACAGATGCCATGGTATTAGTTGTCATGGCAGCGATCTGGAAGCAAATTTCCTATAATTTCTTATTCTTTTTAGCTGGATTACAATCTATCCCTCGCTCTCTCATTGAAGCCGCTGCCATTGACGGTGCTTCGCCTAGCAGACGTTTCTGGACTATTGTTTTTCCGTTATTATCACCAACAACATTCTTCTTATTGGTGATAAATATGGTTTATGCCTTTTTCGACACCTTTGCGATTATTGATATCACCACGCAAGGTGGTCCAGGATCATCAACCAATATTCTTGTTTACAACGTATACAAAACCGCCTTCAAATCATTTGATTACGGTTCATCAGGCGCTCAATCTGTCATTCTATTATTGATGGTTATTGTGCTGACTGTCATTCAATTCCGTTACGTTGATCGTAAAGTTCAATACTAAGGAGATACTTAATGGTTGAACGTCGTCCCTGGTTAGATTTTGTTGCACACGCTACCTTAATTATTGGTTTAGCACTAGTGGCCTTCCCTCTTTATATTGCATTTGTTGCATCAACACAAACAGCTCAAGAAGTAGCGAATGCGCCTATGTCACTATTGCCTGGCTCTCATTTTATCGAAAACTACAGCAATGCTTTAATTGGTGGTGGAAGAGCTAATGCCACCCCTGTCAGCAATATGTTATGGGTAAGTTTTGTCACAGCAATGATTATTGCTGTCGGTAAAATCACTATCTCCATGCTATCTGCCTTTGCTATTGTTTATTTTAGATTTCCTCTCAGAATGGTATGCTTTTGGCTGATTTTTATCACCCTCATGTTACCTGTAGAAGTACGGATTTCTCCAACATTTGAAGTCGTAGCTAGTCTAGGTCTTGTCAATACCTATGCGGGCTTAACATTACCATTAATTGCTTCTGCAACAGCTACTTTCTTATTCCGTCAATTCTTCTTGACAGTTCCAGATGAGTTAGTAGAGGCTGCACGCATTGATGGTGCTGGACCAATGCGCTTTTTCAAAGATATCCTTTTTCCTCTATCACGTACCAGTATAGCTGCTTTATTTGTTATTCAATTCACCTACGGCTGGAATCAATACCTATGGCCACTCGTCATGAAAACCTCAGAAGATTATACCCCTATCGTTTTGGGTATTCGCACGATGATTAGTGGTGGTGATGGCGTAACTAGCTGGAATTTAGTTATGGCCACAGCAATTTTAGCGATGTTGCCACCTGGGCTAGTCGTCTTATTAATGCAGAAATGGTTTGTTAAAGGCCTTGTTGACACAGAAAAATAAAGGAATGCAATTATGGCAACATTAAATTTTAAAAACGTAAAGAAAGTTTATCCTGGAAATGTCGCGGTCATCCATGGCGTTGATTTAGAAGTTAAAGATGGTGAGTTTATTGTTATTGTTGGACCTTCAGGCTGTGGTAAATCAACATTAATGCGTATGGTTGCTGGTCTTGAATCTGTATCAGATGGACAAATCGAGATTGATGGTAAAGTGGTCAATGACTTAGAGCCTGCTGATCGTGATATTGCAATGGTTTTCCAAAATTACGCACTCTACCCTCATATGTCTGTTTATGAAAATATGGCCTATGGTCTTAAAATTCGTAAACTTAGCAAGGAAGAAATTGATAAACGGGTTCAAGAAGCGGCTAAAATTCTAGAACTAAGCCATCTACTTGATCGTCGTCCACGCCAGCTTTCAGGTGGACAACGTCAACGCGTCGCCATGGGTCGTGCTATTGTCCGCGAACCCAAGGTCTTCTTGTTTGATGAACCACTTTCGAATCTTGATGCTAAATTACGTGTACAAATGCGTCTTGAAATTCAGAAATTACATCAACGCTTAAAGACCACCAGTCTGTACGTTACTCATGACCAAGTAGAGGCGATGACTCTAGCACACCGAATGGTTGTCATGAATAAGGGCTATGCAGAGCAAATAGGTACACCTGTTGAGGTTTTTGAACGACCAGCTTCCACTTTTGTGGCAAGTTTTATTGGTTCTCCACCAATGAACCTGATCAATGTGACGGTTGATGAACAAGGTATTATTAAAAGCGAATCTGGTATGTTGATGAACATTGATAATCAGGCTATCAATTCATCTGTTAAAGGGCAAAATGTTATTTTAGGTATTCGCCCTGAGCACCTCAGCCTACATATACCACAATTTCCTGTATCTGTAGAGATGGTAGAAATCTTAGGTTCGGAACAATTAATTCACTGTAAGTTAGATAATCAATCATTAGTACTCCGTGCTGATTTGCATGAAACAGATGGCATGAATATCAAAGCGGGTGATATGATTAAGATTGGTAGCAATCCAAAGTTCCCATTACACTGGTTTAATAAAGAAACTGGTCGTCGAATAGATTAAGAAGAAGATTGTCGTCTTACTAGCCACCCAACCTGTACTGTCAGTTGATAAGTACAGGTTTTTTTGTTATCTACATTATCGGCAAACTGTATAAGTTTTCTAATACGTCTGTATGAACTGTGTTTTGTTATCTGCATTACATCATCAGCAAATAGACACTATTTTTATCATCGGTATTATCCATAATGAGAAGTAACTATTTTTAACTATGATGCTATATAAACAGCTCACATAATAAAGTAAAGCGTATGTATAACCACAAAAAAGGCACCTAAATAAAATATTCAGGTGCCTCTATAGAGCTTAGTTATACTATTTGTTCGTAAGCGTCCGGTGAACACATGTATTCATTCCTGCTAAATTGCGCGACACTAAGGTTTTGTGTATGTTAGGAGAAATCAATGCCGTCTTTAATGCGTATCGAGACCGCCCAACGAGTGGGAATTCAAGAGCAAGCGTCTAGCCTACTGGCACTAGATAGAATCATCCTGGTGAGTGAGGCGACAGATTTACGAGCGGGGATGGATACCTTGCGCACTAAGGCAATTCAGCGCTTTGGTCAGGTGGCACCTCACGAAGCCTATGTGGTTATGAATCGCACGCACACGCTTCTTAAATTACTCATGCACGATGCGATGGGGGCGTGGCTATGTGTTCGTCGACTACATGAAGGACGCTTTCACGGTGCAGGCTCACGGATGAATCCGGCACTGTCAGCAGAACAACTGCAGGCCTTAGCCTTGGGGCTGCCTTGGCATCGTTTAGGTGAAGCCGGTATCTATCGTTATTGTTAGTTTGATCGTGAGCTAAGTGGGGCGATCTTGTCAATTAGGTATTCTCGGGATCGCTTATTTTATCGGCATAAGGCATACTACGTCTTATGCCGAATTCTTTTGCTTTTCTTTCCTCTGATTTATCCCAGTTAACTGCTGAGCAGTTGCGCGAACTCGTGCTGCAACAACAAGCCTTAATTGCTCAACAAGACGCATTGATTGTAAAAAAAGCAGCACAGGTGGAAGAAAAGGATCTGGCCTATCGTCGTGTTCTGAGCGCTTACGAACAAGTGAAGATGGAGTTGGCGATCTTAAGACGCATCAACTTTGCTAAACGTAGCGAACAGCTCCCTGACCTACAAGCGAAACTTTTTGAAGATGACGCCCATGAGGATCTGGCTGAGCTAGAAACGATGTTAGACAACATCGGTCAGCAATTAACGTCCATGAGTGGTCAAGAGCACACACCTCGCACACCGTCTCGTATGCGTTTGCCGGCGGAATTGCCCTCGGTGGATATTCATTATACGTTGGAAAGCACGACCTGTGGTTGTGGTGCTGAGATGCGTCATCTTGGGGATGAGGTGAGTCAGAAACTGGATTATGTGCCCGGTACTTTTAGCGTGGAGAATCACATTCGTCCGAAATACGTGTGTGATTGTTGCAAGACCCTCAATCAAGCGCCGGTACCTCCTCACATCATTGATAAGGGGTTGGCAACGACCGGACTGCTGGCGACAGTACTGATCATGAAGTATGCTGACCATCTGCCGTTGCACCGTCAAGAAGCCATCTTTGAGCGCAGCGGTGTACGCATTGCCCGTTCTACGCTGGCGGATTGGGTAGGCACCTGTGGCGCACAGTTACAACCGCTCGTTGATGCTTTACGCCAAGAGGTGCTCTCGCATTCGGTATTGCATGCCGATGAGACCCCCATCACTTACATGCACCATAAAAAGGGCAAAACGCAACGTGGTTATTTCTGGGTCTATGCCCCGGGTGCTTATGAGCAGATGAAAGCGGTGATTTATGACTTTAAGCCAGGTCGCTCAGGCGCTCATGCCCGCGAATTCTTAGGCGATTGGCGCGGTAGTCTGATGTGTGATGATTACGCCGGTTATAAAGCCCTCTTTGCCGATGAGCAAGTGATTGAGGGGGGATGTTGGGCGCATGCGCGTCGCAAATTCCACGATATTTACCAAGCCAACGGCAGCTCAGTGGCTGAACAGGCCTTACAACAAATCCAACGACTTTATCACTACGAGGCCGAGGCCAGGAACTTAAGTCCACCGGAGCGATTAGCCCATCGACAACGCCACATGGAGCCGGCACTTAAGCAATTAGAAAGGTGGTTGCGTAGTCAGTTTGAGCTGGTGCCGCCGAACTCGGCGATCGCCAAAGCCATTCGTTACAGCCTGAACAATTGGCTTGCCTTGACGCGCCTCTTGGAAGACGCTCAACTGCCGATGGATAATAATGCGGTAGAGAATTTGATACGTCCACTCGCGATTGGTCGCAAGAATTGGCTCTTTGTAGGTTCAGAGAAAGCGGGTCGACGTGCGGCTGCGGTGATGTCGTTAATTCAATCGGCTAAGCTCAATGGCCATGACCCTTATGCTTACCTTAAGGATGTGTTGGAACGATTGCCGACACAGAAAGCGAAGGACATTGCTGAGCTTCTGCCTCATCGTTGGCAAGCGCCAAACGACACCAAGAATTAACACAATGCCCCGACAAAATCGGGGCATTGAACGTTTAAAAACGGAAGTCAATCGGAGTTCACCGGACGCTTACGAAGTAACTATTTTTAACTATGATGCTATATAAACAGCTCACATACTAAAGTAAAGCGTATGTATAACCACAAAAAAGGCACCTAAATAAAAATATTCAGGTGCCTCTATAGAGCTTAGTTATACTATTTGTTCAGTAGAGATATTATTTCACTACAGTTTTAGAACCGTCTTTGTGCCACTCTACTACGTCAAATTTAAAGCTTGTTAAGTCTCCAGAAGGCTCCCAACTAGCTTCACCAATAACTGTGTTTACTTTGTTAGCATGTAACCATTTAGCTACGTCGGCAGGATTAGTACTGTTTGCACCTTTGATACCCTCTAGGATAGCTTGAGTAGCTGCATATGCTGTTAATTGGAAAGCACCAGATGGATCACGACCTTTGTCTTTAAAGGCTTTAACAATTTCAGCATTTTCTGCATTTTTAGAGAAATCAGGTGGGAAAGTTACATACATTCCTTCAACGGCATCACCAGCAATCGCATTGATATCTGCATTACCAGCACCTTCAGGTCCCATAAAGCGTGCTTTTAAGCCTTGCTCTTTCGCTTGGCGAAGTAATAGACCTAACTCTGGGTGATAACCACCGTAGTAAACAAAATCAACACCTGCTGACTTAAGTTTAGTAATCACTGATGAATAATCAGATTCACCTGCATTAATACCTTCAAAAATAGCTGCTTTGATGCCTAATTTCTCTAAGCTATCACGTGTAGAAGTTGCTACGCCTTGACCATAAGATTGTTTATCATGTAAAACAGCAACTTTTGCTGGTTTTTGTTTAGCGATAAACTCTGCCGCTACAGGACCTTGTTGATCATCACGACCGATTGTACGGAAGATAAACTCGAAATTTTTACCTTCAGTTACGGTTGGAGAAGTAGCTGATGGTGTAACCATCACAATACCTTGCTCATCAAAAATCGGGGCAGCACCGTTAGTTGCACCAGAACATACTGGACCAACAACAAAACCAATTTTTTGGTTAACGACAGAGTTAGCCGCTGTTGGACCTTGTTTTGGTTCACATGCATCATCTACATTAACTACTTCAAATGTATGACCATTAATACCACCAGCCGCATTTACTTTCTCAATAGCTGTATCAACACCTTCGCGTACCATAACGCCATATTGAGTTAATGCACCCGTCATTGGGCCAACTGTAGCAATTTTAACAACATCAGCTTGAGCAGTAGCTGATAAAGCCAATCCTAAAGAAACGGCTAAAACAGATAAATGGTATTTCATAAAGAAGACTCCAATAACAAAAAAGTTTCAATAAGAATAACTTAAATACACTCTTTTGTATATAGCAAAATCTCTAGTGTTTACCCTGATGCAAACCCCTTAAAATGCATTAAAAAAGGGCAAAATCACAGACTTTGCCATCAGACTGTTAATAATGGGTATTTTCGGCGTACAGGTTTTCATTACCATAGAAAAGCTGTACGTCAAAATCAACACAATAAGAGGCAGACTAGATTGAGATACAAAACCGTTAACAATAGTAGCATTTCGGCGTACAGGTTTTCATTACCATAGAAAAGCTGTACGTCAAAATCAACACAATAAGAGGCAGACTAGATTGAGATACAAAACCGTTAACAATAGTAGCATTTCGGCGTACAGGTTTTCATTACCATAGAAAAGCTGTACGTCAAAATCAACACAATAAGAGGCAGACTAGATTGAGATACAAAACCGTTAACAATAGTAGCATTTCGGCGTACAGGTTTTCATTATCATAGAAAAGCTGTACGTCAAAATCAACACAATAAGAGGCAAACTAGATTGAGATACAAAACTTATTAACAAGTTTGCTAAAACAAACTGAGGGCAAAATCACAGACTTTGCCCTCTACTCTAGTGCTTGATGAATTTTTTTAAAACTCATCAAACAATTCACCTTCTTTTAGTGATAGTGGTTATGCACCAACAACACCACCGTCATCACGCCAGATAACAACCGTAGCTGCACGTGGACGACCACCACTATTTTCTGTATCCTCATTATCACCCATAGGCCATTTTGAGAATGCTAATGGATCATCTTGTGGCTTAACATCTTTTGGTGCACGAGGGTGTTTACCGTACTCACCAGGGTGCTGTACATTGATAAACACATATTTATAATCTGGAGAGAAAGTAATACCTGTAATCTCACAACCAGATGGACCCACTAAGAAACGACGAATTTCGCCTTTTCTATCACCCGCTTCTGGTACAGCCACGAGCATTTGGTTATTACCCATTCCCTCATAAATATCTTTATTAGAGAAGTTACCATCTGTTTGAATCCAAATACGACCGTCTTTATCGAATGCTAAACCATCAGGACTATTAAATAAATTTTTGTCCGTAATGTTTTCTGTACCAGCCATTAAATCACCCGCAGGATGTACTTTTGGATTACCTGCTAAGAAATAAACGTCCCATGTGAATGACATTGCACTTGGATCAGACTCTTTTTCATTCCAACGTACGATTTGACCATACGGATTTTTCACACGTGGGTTAGCATCATCAACGCCAGGATGTTTAACACCACCCATGCCTTTACGTTCTTTATCTGAGCCACGATCAGAGTTATTTGTTAACGTAACATATACTTCATTTGTTTGAGGATGAACCGCAATCCACTCAGGACGATCCATTGGTGTTGCCCCCACTAAGTCAGCTGCTTCACGTGTATGGACTAAAAGCTCACCCATTGATTTAAATGTTTCACTTAATGGTTTACCGTTTGTTCCAACAGATTCAAGTGTTAATGGAATCCATTTACCTACACCTTGTAAATCACCTTTAGTGTCACCGTCTAAGAACTGAGCAACGTATAATGTACCCTCATCCAATAAACCACGATTTTCTGCTTGGTTATTTGGATTGTATTTGTTCTTAGAAACAAATTTGTAAATGTACTCACTGCGTTGGTCATCGCCCATGTAAACAACAACATGCCCATCTTTGCCGATTACCACAGCCGCATTTTCATGTTTAAAATGACCTAATGCAGACAATTTTTTAGGCTTAGATGTTGGATCAAAAGGATCAATCTCAACAATCCAACCAAAACGATTCCACTCATTTGGCTCTTCAGCCACATCAAAACGTTTATCAAAAGTCTCCCAACGGTACTCAGGCTCAGAGTCTTTAGAAGAAACACCATAGCGTTTCATATGCGTTGTACTCTCTGCTCCACCCTCTTTTAAACTACCAAAATAATCTGTAACGTTTTCTTCACATGTTAAATAAGTATTCCATGGAGTAAAACCATTACCACAGTTACCAAATGTACCAATCACTTTTGTACCACTAGGATCAGCATTTGTTTTCATAGACTCAGTACCAGCTGCTGGACCAACAATAACCATTTCCGTATCGTGTGCATTGATACTACGGTTGTACTTAGAGTCTAAAACAGGTTTCCATTTTCCATTTTCTAAACGGATATGTACAACGCTAACACCTTGAGCACGTTGAGATTTTTTTACCCAGTCCTCATTCCAACCTGCACCTGCTACTTCTACGCCTTTAGGGAAAATAAAATCAGGATTGATATACTCATGGTTACGAACTAATAGCCCCTCATCATTTTTACCATCAATAGAGAAAAATTTCATACCATCATGGTTATCACCCACTTGTTTTGCTTGATCTGCAGAACTTTCTGTTGCATCCCCTTTCCATTTAGGAGAATCAGCAAAAAGAGGATCACCCCAACGAGAAATCACTTGATAACTATAACCTTCGGGAACAACGATTTTATCGCCTGTGCCTGCTTCTACTGCTTTAAAACCAATTGTCGCTGCAACAGCTTTAGCTGTTTCCTTTGCTTGTGCGACTTCCCCGATTAAACTTGAACCAAAGAAAGTCATCGTACTACAGGCTACCCCTGTTTTTAAGATAGTACGACGAGAGACTTGAGTCGCTAAAAGGGTATTGAATTCCTCGTTACCACTATGGTTAGTTGAAAAGTCATCATGATCAATAAATTGTTGCATGGTGTAATCCTCTTTTACATTAAAATCAGTTATAACCATGATGATACCGATTGATTATGTCAGTTTGATGGCAAAGTAATTTCTATGTTCAGTCTATTTTTAGAATAGCCAAATTGTTACAATTTAAGGGTAATCGCTGTAGATTAAGAATTAACATTAACTTTTAATGTTTGCAAAGCATTTATAAATCACATAGAATGAATTAAAAGCATTTTTAACAGGAGTCTTATTATGAAAAAATCTATCCTAGTTCTATTAACAGCTGTTTTTGCAATTGGTTTAGCAGGTTGTGAAACAACAAAAGGTGTGGGTAAAGATATCCAAAACGCTGGCGAAAAAATGGAACAAGCTGTTGAAGGCAAAAAATCATAATCTCCTGAGAGATGATTTTCGTTCTAGCGCAAATTCCACTGAGCTAAAAAAAGCGATGTCGCTACATCGCTTTTTTTTATTGCCAAACCTTCCTCCTATCAATCATTTCAGTATTCTCTCCCTAATACTTTATTTGAATTTTGGCGTATCACTTTTCCATAGCCATGAAAAATAAAGAGGATAGGAATTTTTCCCTACCCTCTTTTTAGCCTCATCAGACGAGATCTGAAAAGGCTCTGTTAATCTTAGAAACTAGATTATGATGCAAAGTTTTCTTCTGCAAATTTCCAGTTAACTAATTTCCAGTAACCGCCTAAATAATTAGGACGTGAATTACGGTAGTCAATATAGTAAGCATGTTCCCATACATCACAGGTCAATAATGGTTTGTCTGCTGTTGTTAATGGTGTAGCTGCATTGCTTGTATTAACAATGTCCACTGAACCGTCAGCTTTTTTCACTAACCATGTCCAACCAGAACCAAAATTACCCGCTGCAGATTTGTTAAAAGCCTCTACAAAGGCAGCAAAACTACCAAATTTAGCGTTGATTGCTTCAGCTAACGCACCTGAAGGTTCACCACCACCATTTGGAGATAAGCTATTCCAGTAAAAAGTATGATTCCAAATCTGAGCAGCATTATTAAAAATACCACCTGATGATTTTTTAACGATTTCTTCTAACGATGCATTTTCAAACTCAGTGCCTGGAATTAGATTATTCAAATTAGTCACATAAGTTTGGTGATGTTTACCATAATGAAACTCTAATGTTTCTTTTGAAATATGTGGTGCCAAAGCATCTAAAGCGTATGGTAACGCTGGTAAAGTATGAGTTGTCATATAAATTCCTTTCATTGATTAAAGTTGACCAATAGTTAAATTCTACCTGATATAGGATTTTTATTCATCCAAAACCATCACATTGAGTTTACCATTACCTAACTCAATTCTCAGTTTTTCTCCTGTAACCACTTGTTGGGATTGTTTAATAATATCAGACTGCATATTGTAGGTTATAGAATAACCCCTTTTTAAAATAGCTTTTGGATTATACGCCTGCAAGGTCTCTACTTTAGCACTTAATTGTGACTGTTTGCTAACAAGTAACTGTGATCCAAGTTTTTGCAATTTATTATTAAACTGAACAAGGTTTTGGTGCAATGGTTGTAACTGTTTAGGCGCACTCGTTCTCAATCGATGAGTCAGATTAGTTACTTCTTGCATTTGTATCCGCGTATTAGGTAATAGCTGTTGTAGCGCCCTTATTTCATGATTTAACAAATATTTCTTATCTTGCCACGTTTTTTGCATCGCTTGATTTAATGATTTCACAAGATAATCACGCTTTTGTCCATATTGCTGTAAACGTTGTGTCGGTGAAATTAATTGATTACTTGCCCTATCCAATCGCATAGTTGCCATTTGCATATGATGCACTATTCCTTGAGAAAGGCGTTGCATTGACTGCTGAATGGTATTTATCCATTCCTCTTTGCTACTAGAAACGATTTCTGCAGCCGCTGTAGGCGTTGGCGCTCTCACATCAGCGACAAAATCAGCAATAGTAAAATCCGTTTCATGCCCCACGCCACTAATGATAGGTAGAGATAAACTAGCCATAAAACGTGCTAATGTTTCATCATTAAATGCCCATAAATCCTCAATACTGCCTCCTCCACGCACCAATAGAACCGCATCAACTTCATGCCTGAGTTCGGCTTGTTCTAGTGCTTTCATTAATGCTTGGGGCGCCTCTTTTCCTTGTACTAAACTAGGATACACAATTACTTTAATATAGGGGGCACGGCGTTTTAATGCCGTTAGTACATCGTGTAATGCAGCAGCACCAAGAGAGGTAACAATACCGATAGTCTGTACAAAAGATGGCAAGCGTTTTTTGCGCTTTGAATCAAATAATCCCTCTTTAGACAATTTATCTTTTATGCGTAAAAAAGTTTCATGTAAATTGCCCTGCCCCGATTGTCGGACTTGCTCTACCTGAATTTGATAATCACCACGTGGCTCATACATGGTTACTGTAGCCAATACTTCTACAGCTAAACCATTTTGTAAACGAAAATTCAACCCTGCTGCCTTTGCTCTAAACATCACGGCTTTTACTTGGGCATCATCATCTTTAAGAGTAAAGTAGCAATGCCCTGACGCTGCTTGTACAAAATTTGATATTTCACCCTTAACCCATATCTGTGACATATGCTCATTCAATAAACGTGACACAGCACGATTTAATTGCGCAACAGTCATCATTTCTGCTGGGGTGGAGGAATTTGACATAAATTCTCTCTCCATACCATAAAAATTATTGAAATTCATCATTTTTATAAAAATATTTTTTAAATTTTCCACAAGAAGAAAAAATCAATCACATAGCGAATTTTTCTTATAATTAGCGAAGATTAATAAACTCTTTTATCAAATAAACACTATAACCTATTGATTTTTAATGAATTTAAATATTTCATCTAAATTGCACAATTTTTAAGCAATAGTAAGCTGCCTTATATAAACACTCATTTTTTAGAGGTTTTACACAAAGTTTTCCACATTTTTTGGGGATAAATACTTTTCCACAATTTATCCACTTTATGGGTATAAACAAGCAAAAAATTTACTTAATAAGAGAAAAATAACGCTAGTTAGTAACCTTTGGTCTACAATCTATTTTATACGATTACTTTACATGGCTCTCGATTTTTATTTTATTTAGTTATGCTTTCTAGTGTTATACAGTACATCCAGCAACAATGGCTAAAAAAAGGACTATTTAGCATCGCTCTCAGTCCTATTGCTAGACTAGTCAAATGGCATACCGACAAAAAATATACCTCTTTTACTCATCAACAGTTTCAACGCTATCGCGCTCCCGTGCCTGTCATTATAGTAGGCAATATTTTTATTGGTGGAACAGGCAAAACACCTGTAAGTATCGCATTAATTCAAGCCCTTAAACAAAGGGGATTCACTCCTGGTGTTATTAGTCGTGGCTATGGTGCTGATATTAAACACGAGGCAATATGTGCCTATTTACCAAACGCTTCATCCACCTCAGGGGATAAAGTGCCTGTAACACAGCACATAATTGCTCCAGCAGAAGAATCAACATTGACAGAAACTTCGCCCTCTGCTCCCATCAAGTGGGCAGAAAAGATTGGTGATGAACCCAGTATTCTTGCACAATACGCTCCTGTGGCTGTTCACCCCAGACGCCAAAAAGCTATCGAATTATTACTCAAGACCTATCCAACCGTAGATATTTTAATTAGTGATGACGGTCTACAGCATTATGCGATTGACCGAGATATTGAAATCATTGTGCAAGATACTAGAGGCATTGGTAATGGCTATTTATTACCAGCAGGACCTTTACGCGAATCGCCATCACGGTTAAATACGGTTAATTACGTTGTAACAAATTATAATACTCGTGAGCAAGCATTATCTGCCCAGCTCTCTCCTCCTAAAAACACGGAGAGTCATGATTCCCAGAGCACTCTTGATGAGACGCAAGTACCTGAACAAATCGGTATGTATCTTACTCTGGCTGAGTTTGAACATTTACTAACTGGCAAAATCTACACAATAACCGAATTTATTCAACAACACCAGCAACAAAACATCTATGCAATTTCTGGCATTGGACATCCTGAACGTTTTTACCAAAGTTTGCGTAATCAAGGCGTACCATTAAATGGTACCAAAGATTTTCCTGATCACCACGACTATTCTGTCCAAGATTTAGTGCCTTTTAATCATGCTATAGTAGTCATGACCACCAAGGATGCCATAAAATGTCGACACTTTAGTCAAAACAACTGGTGGTGCGTCCATACAAAGGCTGAATTTATCCCATCTACTTTTTTTGACCATTTAGAAGATAAAATAAAACACTTACCCATATTTCTTAAAAAAAATTTGATTTTAGGCAAACTCTATGAATCCAGATTATCTAAAAAAACTGCTATGTCCTGTAACCAAAAAACCAATGGTATATGATGCAGAAAAACAAGAACTCATTTCTGTAGAAGCCAAATTGGCCTATCCGATTAAAGATGGCATCCCAATTTTATTAAAAGAGCAGGCACGTCCTTTAGAACAACAGGACGCATCTCAAGATTCTAACGTAGCAAAATAAATAATGAATCTCTCTTTTATCGCCATAGTTCCTGCGAGAGCCGCATCCACTCGCTTACCGGGCAAAATGCTAATGGATATTCATGGTACGCCATTGGTTATCCGTACCGCCCAACAAGCACGCCGCTCCAAGGCACAACAGGTCATTATTGCTACTGATGATCAAGCCATTGCGAATGTAGCCCGTGATCAGCAATTTCAGACTTTACTCACGTCACCTAATCACCCCTCAGGGACCGATCGTCTAGCGGAGGTTGTTGACTTACTTAACCTTGCTGATGATACGATTATTGTTAATGTTCAAGGTGACGAGCCACTTATTGACCCAACGTTAATTAATCAAGTCGCACAGACCTTGAATGACAATCCTCAAGCCGCCATTGCAACTTGTGCCTATCCTATCCAGTCAGCTGAGAAATTTTTTAATCCTAATGTGGTTAAAGTCGTTTGCGACCAACAAGGCTACGCTATTTACTTTTCACGTGCCCCTATTCCGTGGGCAAGAGATGCATTTAATAAGGATAAATCCCTATTACCTACATCTATGGTTGCATTGCATCATATTGGTATGTATGCTTATCGTGCAAGTTTCTTACGTAAGTTTCCAACACTGACGATGGGACCATTAGAGCAATTAGAATCACTTGAGCAACTACGCGCTTTAGAAAATGGTTTTAAAATTGTGGTTCTCCAGACAGACCATGCCCCTTTACCCGGAGTAGATACAGCTGAAGATTTGGAACACGTGAGACACTATTTAGCGACAAAAATAGACACCGCTATTTAATAAACACAAATTACCTTTGTTTGCCATTTTTGTCATAAAAAACTTTTATAATGGACAAACCAAATATGATTAATTTACAGGAGAGAAACTTATGCGTCTAATCCTTCTTGGCCCTCCAGGCGCTGGTAAGGGTACTCAAGCGAGCTTTATTACCGAAAAATACGGCATTCCTCAAATCTCTACTGGAGATATGCTGCGTGCTGCCGTCAAAGCTCAAACTCCCTTAGGTATAGAAGCGAAAAAAGTGATGGACGCTGGTAAATTAGTATCTGACGAGATTATTATTGGTTTAGTTAAGGATCGTTTAACACAACCTGACTGTGCTAATGGATACTTATTTGACGGTTTCCCTCGCACTATTCCACAAGCAGATGCTCTTAAAGAAGCTGGCGTCAAATTAGATTATGTCGTAGAAATTGATGTCCCTAGTGAAGCGATTATTGAACGTATGAGTGGTCGTCGTATCCATCCAGAGAGTGGTCGCAGTTACCATATCAAATTCAATCCACCAAAAGTAGAAGGCAAAGACGACATAACTGGTGAACCACTTATTCAACGTGATGATGACAAAGAAGAAACTGTTCGCAAACGTTTAGATGTTTATCAAGAACAAACTCGTCCTCTTGTTGATTACTATTCAACTTGGGCAAACCAAGACCCTGCTTCTGCTCCTCGCTATGTCAAAGTATCAGGCGTAGGCAAAGTAGAAGAAATTACTCAACGTATTTCAGATGCTCTAAAATAGGGAGATATTGATGCAAATCGAAGGAAAAGTATTTATCGTCACAGGTGGTGCCTCTGGTTTAGGTGCTGGCACGGTAAAAATGCTTGTAGATAATGGTGCTAAAGTTGTTATTGCTGACGTCCAAGATGAGGCAGGTCAAAAATATGCCGCTGAGCTTGGTCAAACATTCGTCCATTGTGATGTAAGTTCAGAGGAAGATGCCAAAGCTGTTGTTGCCAAAGCCGTTGAGCTAGGATCTTTATTTGGTCTTATTAACTGTGCTGGTATCGCTCCTGCACAAAAAATAGTTGGCAAAAATGGCGTTCATTCACTCGAGCTATTCCAAAAAGTCATCAATATCAACTTAGTTGGTAGCTTTAATATGATTCGCTTTGCGGCTGAAGCAATGGAAAAAAATACACCAGAATCAACTGGTGAACGTGGTATTCTAATCAATACAGCATCTGTAGCTGCTTTTGAAGGTCAAGTAGGACAAGCTGCTTACTCTGCTTCTAAAGGGGGGGTGGTTGGCATGACACTTCCTATTGCTCGTGACTTATCTCGCTCTGGTATCCGTTGCAACACGATTGCTCCTGGTATTTTTGGTACGCCAATGATGTTTGGTATGCCTCAAGAGGTGCAAGATTCATTAGCCGCCATGATTCCATTCCCTTCACGCCTAGGTCGCCCAGAAGATTACGCCAAGTTAGTACACAGCCTTATCACTAACGATATGATTAATGGTGAAACCATCCGTATTGATGGCGCAATTCGCATGCAACCTCGATAAGTCTTACACTTAACTTTTTGACAATGCGCCCGGATTTTTCTCGGGCGTATTTTTATTATTATGAGTCTATTACGCTCTGCCGCCTCAATTAGTGGGCTAACACTTTTATCACGTATTACAGGTCTTATTCGTGATATTCTTATTGCACGTGCTTTCGGTGCTAGCCCTTTAACCGACGCCTTTTGGGTAGCCTTCCGAATCCCTAACCTCTTACGCCGTTTATTCGCCGAGGGTGCTTTTTCACAAGCATTTGTTCCTATTCTTGGTGAAAAGAAAGCCACTCAATCAGAACAAAGCGTAAAAACTCTGCTAGATCATGTCGCCATGGTACTATTTTTTGCCTTATTAGTTGTCACTATTATAGGCATAATTGGTGCGCCCTTAGTTGTCTGGGCAATGGCCTCTGGGATGAAAACCGATGGAGCAAGCAGTGGCTATCAAGAAGCCATTACCATGACAAGGATTATGTTTCCTTATATCTTGTGTATGTCTTTAGTCGCTTTTGCCTCTGGGGTACTTAATACATGGAAAAAATTTGCTGTTCCCGCCTTTACGCCAGTTTTACTCAATCTTTCCATGATTTTTGCCAGTTTATTCTTGGCACAGTTTTTTAATACCCCTATTTATGCCTTAGCCGTAGGGGTGATGTTAGGAGGTATCGCTCAACTTGCTGTTCAATGGGGAGCATTAGCCAAAATTGGTTTACTACCTAGCTTTAGACACAAATTATCAGAGGCATGGAAAAATCCTGATGTACGTCGCATTATCAAATTAATGGGACCTGCTATTTTAGGCGTATCCGTTGCTCAAATTTCTATTCTTATCAATACCAATATTGCGACTTGGCTACCCGCAGGTAGCGTAACTTGGTTATCCTTTGCTGACCGCTTAATGGAGTTCCCTACGGCACTATTAGGTATTGCCATAGGAACCGTATTATTACCTAGTCTTGCCGCAGCTAACGCTAAAGGTGATGTAGCAGACTATAGCCATTTATTAGATTGGGGATTACGTTTAGTCTTTTTATTAGGCCTACCTTGTGTCCTTGGATTAGGCTTACTCAGTGAAGGACTCGTAGCTAGTTTATTTAATTATGGTGCATTTAATCATCACGATGTATTAATGACCAAAAGTGCTGTCATTGCTTATGCGGTTGGATTAATTGGTATTTTATCGGTCAAAATTTTAGCCCCCGGTTTCTATGCTAAACAAGACATTAGGACACCGGTAAAAATTGCTATTTTTGTCCTAATATGCACACAGCTCATGAACTTAGTTTTTGTACCTCTCTTTGCGCATGCTGGCCTAGCATTATCTGTAGGCTTAGGATCAACCTTAAATGCATTATGCCTCTATATTGGACTAAGATGCAGTAAGACTTATCTACCCCATATCCAATGGCTAAGTTTCATACTACGTGTACTCCCTGCCCTTGTTTTACTGGCAGCATGGCTAATATTTATTCAACACTATATCAACTGGTCTATGCAAGATGCTACTAGTATTAACCAATTACTATCTACTCAATTAAGCACTTGGTTAGGTGACGGTCGTTGGGTACATTCAATCAGTAGAATTTTAGTGCTATTAGTTGTTTTAATAGGGAGTGCTATTGTCTACTTTGGTGGATTATTTATTACAGGATTTAGATTACGTGACTTTGCTAGACAGCGTGCTTAATGTGTGGAATCTTTATGTTCTAATTGATTAAGATACTCTACGTTAAAAAATAACATTATCCAAGAAATCTGGGGCTATATATATAAAATATAATAGCCCCATGTTTCATATGTGTAAGCAAGATTCTTTAGGTTTTATCCATCAGTGCTAAATCAGTTAATATTGCCAATGGCGATATATTTGATCTCTAAATAATCCTCAATACCATATTTAGAGCCCTCACGTCCCAAACCAGACTGTTTGACACCACCAAATGGCGCTGCTTCGTTGGAAATTAGTCCTGTATTAACACCAACAATCCCATAATCAAGTTTTTCTGACACACGAATAACTCGATTCATATTCTCACTGTAAAAATAAGAAGCCAGTCCAAACTCTGTATCATTCGCCAAACGAATAGCCTCCTCTTCCGTATCAAACTTAAAGACAGGCGCCAAAGGACCAAAGATTTCCTCACTAAACACTCTCATCTCATGAGTAGCGTTCTTAATCACTGTAGGTTTAAAGAATAAATCTTCATATTTACCACCGCCCAAGATTTCACCCCCCTTGGAAGTCGCATCTTCTAATAAACTGATGGTATTATTGACTGCTTTTTGATCAATCATAGGACCAATTTCCACCCCATCTTGAAGACCATTACCCACAACCATTTTTGCCACTGCTTTGGTAAGTTTTTCACAAAACTCATCATAAATACCTGATTGAACATAGATGCGATTAGCACATACACATGTTTGACCTGCATTACGGAATTTAGCAGCAACAGCACCTTGCACTGCGGCATCAACATCTGCATCATCAAACACTAGGAATGGTGCATTTCCACCTAATTCCAAGGAGATTTTTTTGATAGTTGAGGCACATTGTTGCATCAACTGACGCCCTACTGCTGTCGAACCTGTAAAACTAAATTTACGGACAATGGGACTTTCTGTAAGTACTTGACCAATTTCTGCAGAGCCACCAGTAATGACATTAAAAACACCGGCAGGAATGCCAGCCTCTTCAGCTAAAGCAGCCAGAGCCAATGCTGAAAATGGTGTTTGTGAGGCAGGACGAATAATAAAAGAGCAACCAGCTGCTAATGCAGGAGCTGCTTTACGAGTAATCATCGCATTAGGAAAATTCCATGGCGTAATCGCAGCACACACACCGATAGCTTGTTTAATCACGATAATACGTTTATCTGATGAGGGTGCTGGGATTGTATCTCCGTAAATGCGCTTAGCCTCTTCCGCAAACCATTCAATATAAGAGGCACCATAAGCGATTTCACCTTTAGCTTCAGCGAGAGGTTTGCCTTGTTCACAAGTCAAAATATACGCTAAATCACCCTGATACTGCATCATCAAGTTAAACCATTTACGTAGAATATTTGAACGCTCTTTTGCACTCTTTTTTTGCCAAACAGGTAATGCCGCTTCAGCGGCTTTAACTGCTCTTTCTGTTTCTACTTTACCCATATTTGGGATAGTGCCAATCACTTCTCCTGTCGCAGGATTAGTAACCTCAATCGTTTTTCCACTATCTGCATTTAACCATTTACCATCAATATAGGCTTGAGTTTTAAATAGCAAAGAATTGAACGACATAAATTCTCCTTTTACCGTAGCAATACGGTTTTCCTAAATAAGATAAGATACTTCGTATATTTCGTATATAGTTAATATATCAGATTCAACTAGAGATATTGTTTTTCTGTGCTTGTTCAAACCAATAACGAGCTTCAGTAGGATTGACAGCAACACCTTTACCTTGTTGATACATTTTGCCTAGTAACTGCTGAGCTGGTGCATAGCCACTTTTAGCCGCTAAATCAACCCAATACTTTGCTTGTGAGAAATCTTTATTAATTAACTCTCCTGATAGATATTGCTGCGCAAGTATATATTGACTGCGTAAATGTCCTTGTTTTGCATGCTTTTGCAAATAAGAGATCCCCTCACTTGATGGAGTTGATGTAGCAAAACCAGAACAAAGTATTTCTCCCCATAATGCCTCAGCATCAGCATCTTTTCGTAAAGCTGCATATTCACACCATGAGATAATCTCTTGCTGTTTATCTGGGTAACTTTGTTGATGATTAAAATAATAATTAGCGAGAAAGGACTGTGCTTTTACATGATATTGTTTGGCTGCCAATTCTAACCATCTCAGACCTGCAGGAATATCTTTAAGATAATAGCTGCCATTGATATAGCGATACCCAATTTCATATTGCGCTTGTGCATCACCTGACTGTGCTTTTTCCATCAACATTTCCATCTTCATATCCAATGCTTCTGGACCGTCAGGCTTTGCCATGATAAATTGCATCAGTTTTTGGTATAAGAATTTCAGCATATCTATAATCTACTTATTTAAATTGACTATATAAAATACTAGGTTGCTCTTTGAATTATAAAGTATTAATAAGCACTTAATAAACGCTAGATTAATAACTAAAAAAACTTGCTTGATAGATAAAAAATCATTATAATAGTCAGCTTATCTAGGCGGTTAGCTCAGTTGGTTAGAGCGCTACGTTGACATCGTAGAGGTCGCTGGTTCGACTCCAGTATCGCCTACCAAGAACTCCGAAACCCGTGCTGAATACTCATCACGGGTTTTATTTTGTACATACCAACCACAAAAAAAGACTATTTATTAATTCCAATAAATAGTCTTTTTATCGTTTTAGCCCACTTATAGTACTTATATTAATAAAAACATAAATGCTATTAGGGACTTTAAGATAGTACTAAGAATTTTCTAAGAAGCTCTTAAGTTTATCCGCACGACTTGGGTGGCGTAATTTACGCAATGCTTTTGCCTCAATCTGACGAATACGTTCACGTGTCACATCAAACTGTTTACCCACTTCTTCAAGTGTTTGGTCTGAACTCATGCCAATACCAAAACGCATACGTAATACTTTGCCTTCGCGCTGTGTTAATGAGTTAATCACTTCTTCAAATACTTCACTCATAGAGCGCTGTAAGGCTGAATCAGCAGGAGCCAAGGTACTTAAGTCCTCAATAAAATCACCTAAATGTGAATCATCGTCATCACCAATTGGTGTTTCCATCGAAATAGGTTCTTTGGCAATTTTGAGGATTTTGCGTACTTTTTCAACGGGCATATCCATTTTTTGTGCCAATGTTGCTGGATCAGGCTCAACACCTGTTTCTTGTAAGATTTGGCGATTAATGCGGTTCATCTTATTAATCGTTTCAATCATATGAACAGGGATACGGATAGTACGTGCTTGGTCTGCAATTGAGCGTGTAATAGCTTGTCGAATCCACCATGTCGCATAGGTAGAGAACTTATAACCACGGCGATACTCAAACTTATCAACGGCTTTCATCAAACCGATATTACCCTCTTGGATAAGATCCAAGAACTGTAAACCACGATTAGTATATTTTTTAGCAATAGAAATTACTAGACGCAAGTTTGCTTCAATCATTTCACGTTTGGCTTTCTTGGCCTTTGCCTCACCATTTACCATGCGTTTATTGACGTCTTTCAAATCTTGAATCGGTAAAACAACTAATTTTTCTAATTCAATAAATTTTTGTTGAATTTCGTGGATATCCGGAATAAAACGCTCAAGTTTTTCTGCATAAGGCGCCCCAGACTTAATCTCTTTATCCGCCCACTCTAAATTAGTTTCGTTACCAGGGAAAGATTCAATGAAGTGTTCACGTGGCATATCAACACGATCCACACATACTGACAGCATTTGACGCTCTAATGAACGTACTTGTTCAACTTGTGAGCGTAAGGTATCCGCCAATCGTTCAACAATTTTTGCCGTAAAACGAACACCTAATAACTCATCATGAATAATTTGATGGGCTTTTTCGTATGCTTTTGATTGGTAATGACCATTTTCGCACTCAGCTTTCATTTTTTTGAAAGCTTTCTCAACAATATCAAACTTAGCTAAGGCTTGTTCATGCAATAGTTCAATCTGTTTGCTACTCATTCCACCTGCAGGACCGTCATCAGACTCTTCCTCCATGGTTACACCAGAGCCGGCATAGTCTTCTCCATCTTCGGAAATAAGACCATCCACAACCTCATCAATCTGCGCTTCACCATCACGGACTCGTTGTATATGGTTAAGAATCTCTTCAATCGTAGTTGGAGATGCGGCAATTGCCATAACCATCGCTTTAAGCCCATCTTCAATGCGCTTAGCAATTTCAATCTCACCATCACGTGTTAATAACTCTACTGAGCCCATTTCACGCATATACATACGGACAGGATCCGTTGTACGACCAAATTCAGAATCAACTGTCGTCAATGCAGCTTCTGCTTCATCTTCTACATCGTCATCACTGATAGGGGTATTATCATTAAGAATTAAATCCTCTGCTGTAGGTGCCTGGTCATAAACAGGGATCCCCATTTCGCTAAAGGTACTGATGATGCTATCCATCGCATCAATATCTACTAAGTCATCAGACAAATGGTCATTAATCTCTGCATAAGTCAAATAACCACGATCTTTACCTTGCTTGATTAATTGACGCATCTGAGCACGTCTCGCTTCTATCTGCTCTGGCGTAATTGAGGCACGAGACCCTAAGTCAGTGCCACGACGTTTTGATCGAGAGCTTTTGGCGTCTGAAAAATCAATATCAACGCTATCATCATCTCCACCGTCATCATCAAAATCTAAATCGTCTGATGGTGCTGATGATTTAGGACGACCTGCTTTTTTACCTTTAGGTGCTTCGTCAAAACCATCATCAAACTCATCAAAATCATCATCTGACAAATCTACTTCTTTTGCAGGTTTAGCCGCTTTTTTAGTAGTTTTCGGAGTATTTACAGTTTTTTTAGCGGTTGTGCTAACTTCTGTGGTGCTTGTTTTTTTAGCACTTGTCTTAGTTGCTTTTGGCTCAACGGCTACATCTAAAGCATCTGCTTTAGTTGTTTTTTTACTAGTTTTCTTTTCCACGGTTTTATTATCTATTGGAGAATTTTTAACTTTCTTCACTTCCTTAGAAGTGTTGACATCTGCTGTCTTTACTGACTTCTTAGCAGGCGCCTCTTTGCTTACCTTTTTGGCGGGAGCTGCTTTTTGAGCGACTTTTGTTTGACTTGCACTTTCTTTCTTTACTGCTTTGGAGGCCGTTGCTAACTGCTCTGCTGGCTTAACTTTACTCTCTTTATAAGCGACCTTTTTCGCTGGTCTAGTAGCCTGCTTTTTAGCAGCAGATGCTGTTGTCTCTTTAGTTGATTTAGCCATTCTGGAACCCTTAAGTGAGGTAATCTGTTAGTCGAACTCTATTCTCCATGAATAAAGTACAGAACAAGTGCAAACATTAGGGAGTCTACTGATTTGTCAATAATCTTCCATTATACACTTGAATTTATCTTATATGGATGCTTTCTTAAGATTTTTCAATCGCTCTAGTAGTAATCTATATCGCTTTTTCTGTGAGTCATCCTGCAATCCTTCTAGCATTAATTGATTAATAGTATGGGTTAAACTCTCAATTTCAACTTTGTTTATGACACCTTGCCACTCTGCTAAAGGATCATCCAATACTTGTTGGGAAAGTGAATCATGTGATACAGCACTCACAATACGTTGAATTTCATCCATTCCTTCCAGTTTTGGCTGAATAACTCGCAATTCGGCAGAAGATTCTCGCAAGCAAAGTGCCAAAAATTCAGCAACTAATTGATATTGCCCTTGCTGGCTGAGTAACTCAATTTGTCTATCCGTAATATGTTTCAAAATCTCAGGATGATGTATAACGAGACGAAAAATACGCATCCCCAAAGGATCAACTTGATGCATAGTATTTCTTGTCGTTTTTTTATGAGTTTTTCTATTATCCCTAGCATAAGGAAGATCAGAGAAAATTTGTGCGGCTGTTTGGTCTATTTCTGGAGCATATCCATCCGCACGACTCACCACTTTAGTTGATTGGTTGTGCTGATATTGTTGCAAATCATGCTTTAATTCATCATGAGTAAGCAACAACACTTTTGCAATTTCTTTTTCAATTTGCAAACGCATCATGCTACTTTCAGGAATACTCACTAGCAATGGACGAATTTCATGTAGCCCAGCTGTTCGCCCTTCAATCTCATTTAAATTAAATTGATGCTGTAACTCACTAATCAAAAAGCCCGATAATGATAATGACTGTTCAATCTGTTCTCTAAATTGTGCCTGACCAAACTCACGAATATAAGTATCAGGATCATGTTCCTCAGGTAGAAATAAAAATCGTATGGCAATATCATCGCGCAACAACGGCAAACTGATTGTTAGCGCTTTCCATGCAGCTCTACGCCCTGCTTTGTCACCATCAAAACTAAAAACAATTTTGTGAGTAACTCGCATTAGCTTTTTGATGTGTTCTTCTGACGTCGCTGTCCCTAAAGTTGCAACAGCATTAGCTAGCCCTAATTGTGCCAAACTAACGACATCCATATAACCTTCAACAACGAGAACAAATCCCTCTTTGTTTATGGTAGAACGATTTTCAAATAGACCATATAATTCAGATCCTTTATGGAAAATCGGTGTTTCTGGAGAATTCAGATATTTTGGCTGACCATTACCAATGATTCTGCCTCCAAAGCCAATGATCTTACCCCTTGTATTATAGATAGGGAAAGTCACCCGTTCACGAAAGCGATCATACTTACGTAAGTCCTCATTTTGAATAACTAGACCTGCTTCAACCAAATTAGAATCATCATAATTTTCAAAAACAGACTTTAATCCTTGACGCTCTGTACCACTCCAGCCCAAACCAAATTTTTTGGCAATTTCACCACTTAATCCTCTCCCCTTTAAATAATCAATTGCTTGAGGCGATTGTTTAAGTTGCTGTACAAAATATTTTTGTGCTTTTTCTAAGCAATCATGCAAATAATCAGACTTGCTTTTTTGTTCTATCGCCTGAGCACGTTGAGCGGGTGTTTGAGGACGCTCTTCTGGGACTTGCATACCCACACGCCCTGCCAACATTTTAACGGCTTCAGGAAATGAGAGTCCCAAATGCTTCATTACAAAGCCAATAGCATTACCACTTTGCCCACAACTAAAGCAATGAAAAATTTGTTTTTGGGGAGAAACCGAGAAAGAAGGGCTTTTTTCGTTATGAAAAGGACAGAGGCCAAATAAATTGACCCCTGACTTCTTTAATTTGACGTATTGCCCAACCACATCCTCAACATTGGTGCGATTGAGCAAATCCTGAATAAATGACTCAGGAATAGACATACTAGAGAACTAGTATAAACGTGCTGGTAATTGTTGACTACGGATACGTTTGTAGTGACGTTTTACAGCAGCAGCGTGTTTGCGTTTACGCTCTGTAGTTGGTTTTTCGTAGAATTCACGAGCACGTAAATCTGTTAATAAACCCGTTTTTTCAATACTACGTTTAAAACGGCGTAAAGCAGCCTCAAATGGCTCATTCTCTTTTAAGCGAACGCTTGGCATTCTATTAGTCCTATAAGTAATTGTTGATTATTAAAGCATAACCAACGGTGTTCTATTAAAAAGTGCTAGAACTTATCTAGCAAAGTGTCTATTGGCGTGCTAAATATTGACTTACCAAGTAGACGAAATTATAAATCACCTAGCCTTTTTATAAAAAATTAGATAAATAAAACCAACTATTAAATAGTCGGTTTTAGTGTTAATCTAGGATTTTAGCATAAAAATTATGCGTTTTGAACCCCTTTACGAATCCATGCCTCTAATTGATGTGGACGCAAGCTGTCGTAATCTTCAAAAGGCTGATGAATCCAAGGATTAGTGGGTAATTGATCAACAAAGTAATCAGGCTCTACCTTGGAGTGCCCTTTCCACCAAAGAACTGCTGAGCGCATCTCTTCAATCGCTGGAAACTGTTCTAATAAGTGGTTATGCACTTTACTAAATGTCAAACCAGTATCCACCATATCATCAACCAACAAAACTTTTCCCTCTAAGGTGCCTCGTGTAATGGTAATGAACTTAGCAATATCTAATTGACCTTGAACAGTACCAGCAGCCTCACGATAAGAACTAGTCGCTAAAATACCAAGTGGTACATCAAAAATACGTGACAATACATCACCTACTCTAACACCACCACGTGCCAAGCATACAATCTGATCAAACTTCCAACCAGATTGATGCACTTTTAACGCAAGTCTTTCAATCAGGCGATTGTAATCACTCCAACTTACCCATAAATCTGTATCTGTACTTTGCGGTAAACTACTCATCATTAACCTTTTAATGGATTATTCAACATAATTGTTTCATTACGATCTGGACCAGTAGAAATCATAGCGATAGGCACTTCACAAATCTCTTGCATACGAGTCAAGAATTTGCGTGCATTTTCAGGTAATTTATCGTATTCAGTAACGCCTTTTGTAGACTCTGTCCAACCAGGTATCATTTCAATAATAGGCTCAACACGAGCAACTTTATCGGCACCATATGGAAGCACATCAAGTTGCTGCCCATCAAGTTTATAGCCTACACAAATACCTACTTCAGGTAAACCATCTAAAACGTCCAATTTAGTCACACAAAGACCAGAAATACCATTGATTAACGCTGAGCGTTTGAGTGCCGCAGCGTCAAACCAACCACAACGACGTGGACGACCAGTCACTGACCCAAATTCTTGACCCACTTTAGCAATATGTTCGCCTGTATCATTGCACAACTCACTTGGGAAAGGACCAGATCCCACTCGTGTCGTATACGCTTTAGTAATTCCTAATATATAGTGCAATGAGGAAGGACCTACGCCAGCACCCGCTGCTGCTTGTCCAGCCACACAGTTACTACTTGTCACAAATGGGTAAGTACCATGGTCAATATCTAATAAAGCACCTTGAGCACCCTCGAATAATAATGAATTACCTGCTTTTTGAACGGCAGCAAGCTCAGCACAAACATCCGTTACCATCGGTTTGATTTGCTCTGCCCATTCTTTTAATTGAGAACGAATTTCATCATAAGACACTGTTGGGGCTTTGAGTAAATTTGCCAAAATAAAATTGTGATAATCAATCACTTCTCTCAGTTTGGTTTCTAACACATCTTCTTGAAATAAATCTTGAACACGTACAGCACGACGAGCCACTTTGTCTTCATACGCAGGGCCGATACCACGACCTGTCGTACCGATTTTACCATCTCCTTTTGCAGCTTCACGAGCTTGATCAATAGCAATATGATAAGGAAGAATCAATGTTGCTGCTTCAGAAATTTTTAAACGACTTCTGACATCAACACCTGCCTCTTCTAGCTCAGCAATTTCTTTTAATAATGCTTCAGGTGATAGCACTACGCCATTACCTATGTAGCACGTTGTATGCTTATGCATGATGCCTGACGGAATTAAGCGAAGAATGGTTTTTTTACCGTTAATCCAAAGTGTATGACCAGCATTATGACCACCCTGAAAGCGAACTACACCATGTGCATTTTCAGCTAACCAGTCAACAATTTTGCCCTTACCTTCATCACCCCATTGGGTACCAATTACGACAACATTTTTACTCATAGTATTTTACTTAAAAAAAAACTTAACTTGTCTATTAACAAGCACCAATTTGAAAACGAAAAAATGAACTTACTAAATGGCTTTAAGTATCCACTGCTTATTATCTAAAACCACTTCACGATCAAAAATAAATTCATCAACAGCTAAGGCACTATTAGGTAATTCTTCAACAACAATATGCCCTTGCTCTCTTAATGATTTTATAAATTGTACCAATTCAGGATCTTGAGACCATGGTGCTTTGATAGCCTTACTTGCCTGTGCACGTGGTAACCCTGATGCCAATTTTCTGAGATCTAAGCTAAATCCTGTCGCTGCACGAGCACGACCAAAAACTTCACTCATATTATCATAACGCCCACCACGGACAAGTGCCTCATGCCACCCATCTGCATATAAAGCAAAAATCACCCCTGTATGATAATCATATCCCGTCACATCGGCTAAGTCGATGCTTACATCATAACCTTTTAAGGCTTGGGTAATCTGTTGTAAGGCATCAAGACCTTTTTCAACCCCTTCTAAAGCAGGTAATAATGTTTTCGCTTTGCTTAATACATCAACACTACCATAAAGTGTAGGCAATGCTAACAATCCTTTTTGAATGGCTGGAGGCATATCTGGGTACTGCTGAAGTAACGCTACTAAAGAAGTGAAATCTTTGTCTTTTAAATAAGTATACAGCGTACTTTGAACAGACTTTAAGCGAGGATAGGCATCAATCATTGCTTTGGTAATACCTGGATAATTTAAATCCACACGTACTTTAGCTACACCAGCAACAGATAAACTCTCAAGTGCAAGTTGAATGACTTGGAAGTCTGCAGCCACACCTGCATAACCATAAATTTCAGCACCAATTTGCAATACCTCTCGTTCAGCTAATAAGCCTGCTGGACGAGCATGAAACACATTGCCACAATAGCATAAACGAGTGACCCCTTCTCTATTTAAAAGATGGGCATCAATACGTGTAATCTGTGGGGTCATATCGGCACGAACACCAATGCTACGACCAGAAATTTGATCTACTAATTGGCACGTTTGCAATGATAACGTGTCTTTTTCGCCCACCAATAGTGATTCGATATATTCAACTAATGGTGGCACCACCATTTCAAAGCCATGCTGGCGATACAAATCAAGTAATCGTCGACGCAACTCTTCAAGACGGCGAGCCTCTGCTGGTAAGATATCAGATAAATAATCAGGTAATAGCCAGTTTTGAGTATTCATAACACAGACATAAAAAAACGAGCCACTTATATGTAAGTAGCCCGTATCGTTAACTTACAAATCATTATAACAATAAAACAAAGCTAAATTTGCTTAATCAGCGAAAACAATAAATTTACTTGTCATTCTTAGGCAATACCGATTGACCTAAATACTGTTGTTTCTTATGTTTTAACACACTGGTTAGAATTTGATGATTTCGAGTAAAACGACGACATCCAGAACAAATCAGTAAATGTTTTCTGATCCAAGCTTGCTGCAACTTGTTTTTGCTATCCAACTGTCCTGAACTCAGTAAGTAGGTATATGTTTTGCAATTCATCCTTAAATCCTATTGAACCATTTTTCATTAAGACAAAGCTGAAGTCGTTTGCGAGCACGGCTTAGACACTGCCAATAATCACTTTTAGATAGTCCCATCAAGTCACAAATTTCTTGTGGCTGGCAATCTAAAAACTCTTTTAAGCTAAAAACTTGGGCAATTTTCTGAGGAAGATTATCGATACACAAATCCACTATTCGTAAAAAATCATTATTCTCGACTAAGGATTCTGGACTCTCCCAATCAGTGCTTAGGACACCCTTTTCCCAGTGCCCATTTTCGGTAAATAATAAACTATCAATATCCTCTTCTTGTTCAACGATAACCGTGGTTCGCTGGTGATATTTTAATCGTAGTCTATCGAGAATTTTATACTTTAATATCCCAAAAGCATAAGCAGATAAATGCGTGATTTGTGATAGCTCTGCTCTTTTTTCAAGTAAAGCACAACAAGTATCTTGTACAGCCTCCTCCGCCTCTTCATCAGGTTGAATATGCATACAGGCAAATCTAAACATGGATTTTCTTAACGAATCATCCAACCAATCTAAATTTTCATGATGATGCTGTTGAGTCACTATTTGTCTTCCTAAGACTGAGTAAATAATCTATAGATATTTTACCTGCCCCCATCCCTAAGAGTGTAATGAGCATCAGACCAATCATTAATGGCACTTTAAACCCCTGACCATCATCTGTTTCAATTTGGTCCCACCCCATCCATCCTAAATCAAAATGAACTGAATAAATTGCTACCACAGTAACGATAAGTAAAACCACACTTGATAGACGTGTGAATAATCCAACTAACAGCATAATCCCCACAATCAGCTCTGTTAAACTCACCAAAGACCAATTGAAATTACTAGTAAATTGATTAAATGGCCAAGGAAATTCCAATCCTGCAAACCAATCTGGGGCAATAACCCCCCCACTTAATTTACGTATAGCCGCATAGATAAACTCTTGTGCCAACCATAGGCGTAAAAGAAGTAATGTAATCTCTCCCAAATAATTATTCTTGTTCTGAGATTGTGTTGGCAAGAAAAACATTAAATTCATGTTCTAAATCTCCATAAAAATGTGAGGTCCACGCCGATTGTTTAACAAATGCTTGTATTAATGCTGTCCAATCTTCCTCACCCAAATGATTTTTTAACTCTGGGTAACAGGATTCAATCATTTGACTAGCACCTAAAAACACCAAATAGCGATATACGTTGAGTCCCTTTTCGCTATACCCATCAGGAACCTCATCCGTTTTACCTCTTACATAGTCATAGAAGGTTGCAACCATACTAACTCCTGATTAATCACGTCTATAGACGGTACATCATTATCCCACTCTAATAAAATAGGGATTTTTTGTTGCTGTGCAACTTGCTTAGCAACCTCTCTAGTTGTTACCTCAACTGGCTGACTATGTGTATCAATATACATATCAAACCGTTCATCATATTCATGCCCTGCCACATGCATATAACTGACTTTTTCTAGGTCAATCTGACGAATAAACTCAGGTACACTAATAAGATGATGATTTTTTTCATTTACCGCAATATTGTTTATATCTAAAAGAAGTTGGCAACCACTCCTTTTGAGAATTTCATTAATAAAATCAGTTTCACTCATTTCACCGATATTGGTATACCAAGTACTATTTTCGATAGCGATTGGAAAACCCAATATATCCTGTACTTCTTGAATACGGTGACTAATCCGTTCTGCCTCTGCTAATGTAAAAGGGATAGGAAACAAATCATATAATTGATGTGCATCACCACTAGCCGCTAAATGATCAGAATAAAAAGGGGCATTTAGCTCTTGCTTCAGTGCTTTTATCTGATTTAAAAATTCTTTATTAATGACTGAATGCCCTCCTAAATTTAGAGAAACACCATGCATATAGATAGGTCGATTAGAAGCTAATAATTGATGCAAAATAGCTCTATCACGTTGCAACCAATTTTCAGGCACAATTTCAAAAAAATCAGCTTGAATGTCCTGAAAAGACCACTCTCGCATTTCTCGTCGAAAACCAACACCTACCATAGCTATCCCAATCTCACTACATGAATCATCAATACCAACTAATTAAAAGGGCTTAATAGATTTCACCGTTAAGCCCTCTTTTGTTAAGACTAGATAATCATTAAGATTTTTTCTCTTTTTTTGCGCAAGAACCAGCACCGCAAGATTGATCTTTTTTCTCAGGCATTGCATTAGTCTCTTTTTTAGAACTTGCGCCGCAAGAGTGATCTTTTTTTGCTTCTGCTTTTGTACCTGTAGAAGCACCACATCCTTGTTGAGCTTGGTTAGCTGCTGCAACACCTGTTGAACCAATAAACGCTGAGGCTAATAAAGCAATAGATTTTAATTTCATAAAAATTTCCTTTTAAAAAAATATAAATGTAGAGTTTTTCGTAAAAAATCTCTAGCTACCTCTTAAGTCGATAGGCAACAACAATCCTGACAATATTTTTTAAAAAAAATTGGATTTTTTAGTTTTCCTAAAAAATCCCCTAAAAGAAAATTCATTTAGGGGATTGTTTTTGCTCAATTAAAAGCTAGTTTTTGACGTGTCTTTCTAATTCGTTTGCTTTAAGAATTTAAAGAACGTTGAACTAGGATCTACTACTAACAAATCTTGTTTTGATGAGAAGATATTTTTATAGGCATCCAAACTCTTATAAAAACTATAAAAATCAGGATCTTTGCTATAAGCATCAGCATAAATTTTAGAGGCTTGTGCATCACCTAAACCACGTATAGCTTGTGCTTTAGCATTAGCTTCTGCCAACACTTCCTGAACTTGTCTATCCGCATCCGCTCGAATAGTTTCACTCTCTGCCGCACCATTAGCACGTAAGCTATTCGCTTCTTGCTTACGCTCTGCTTGCATACGTGTGTACACTGAATCTGATACTTCCTGTGAGAATTCAATACGTTTTAAACGCACATCAACTACACGAATACCTAAAGGTTTAGCACGTGCCTCAACATTTTGTAAAATCTCCGCCATAACGACATCACGTTCTTGCGAAATCACAGCACGTACTGTGCGGGTATTTACAGAGGCATTAAGTGCATCACGAATTTGAGCATTTAAACGATTCTGTGCTGCTTTAGCATCAGATCCAAATGAAATATAAAATTGTCTTGGATCTTGAATACGCCATTTGATATACGAATCAATAATTAGGTTTTTCTTCTCAGACGTTTGGATACGCTCTGTATCACCTGACTCAATCGTTTGTATGCGTTTATCTAAATATACAACATTTTCAAGTGGTGACGGTAATTTGAAATTTAGACCTGGCTCAGTTACAGTACGTTGCCATTCACCCAATTTAAATACCAACGCATAATCACGCTCCCCCACAATGAACAGCATTGAAGAAGCTAACCATGCCACGATGGCCAATACAACAAACGTTAACGTTGAACGATTCATGATAATACCTCTTACTGTGCTGAACGGGAACGATTTAATGCATTACGGTCTCTAGATACCTCCGTACTACTTGCTTCTGTTGTAGAAGCTGATTTAGCACGATTAGATGTTGTAATACTCTCATTGGAAGCACGAGAAGCAGATGATGTTTCACTACTACCGTAGCTTGAAGCGTTTAAGCTAGTGTTTTGCTCAAGAATTTTATCAATCGGTAAATAAAGCATATTATTACCTGATTTTGTATCTATCATCACTTTCGACGCATTAGCATATACTTCTTCTAATGTCGATAAATACATCCTTTCACGCGTTACTTGCGGTGCATTGGCGTATTCTTTTTCTACTTGTGCAAACCGTTCTGCTGCACCCTTGGCACGACCTATAATAGCCGCCTTATAACCTTCAGCATCTTGTAAAATACGAGAAGCTTGACCTCTTGCCTCCGGTATCACTTTACTTGCGTAAGCATAACCTTCATTTTTCTGACGTTCATTATCTTGACCTGCTTTAATAGCATCTTCAAAAGCTGCTTGAACTTGCTCGGGTGGTTGAACATTCTGAATCGCTACAGTGATAACCTCAATCCCTGTGCGATAACGGTCAAGAATATTTTGCATTAATTGACGCACATCAATCGCTGCCTGCGTACGACTTTCATAAAGAATTTTATTCATAGATTGTTTGCCCACAATCTCTCTCATCGCCGTTTCTGCTGCTTGTCGTACGGACTCATCTGGAGAAACCGTTTGGAAAAGATAATCGGCTGCCGCAGACGGTTTATCATTCGCATCTGGCATACCCGTTTTTAAACGATACTGGACATCAAACTGCACATCCACAATATTTTCATCTTCGGTTAGCATTAATGCCTCTGGCAATACCTTATTACGAGCACTATCACGGTATCCCACAGAGAAAGAACGTACACGAGAAATATCAACTAAATCCACTGACTCAAAAGGTGAGGGAATATGCCATTTAAAGCCAGGCATCACGGTACGGTTATATTTACCAAATTGAGTAACAACGCCCACTTGACCTTCTCTAACGATAAAAAATCCACTAGCCAACCAAGCACCTACAGCAACAACAGCAATCGCTACTGCCCCCACTTTAAACAATTTTTGTGGTGGCTCACGACGCGGTGGTTGCCCAAGAGGTTGATTCCCATCTTTTTTACCACCATTACCAAATACAGATTTAATCCGTTTGGACAAATCATTAAACACTTGATCCAAATCTGGTGGCGTATCATTGTCTTGTGGTGGACGACGAGGAGGCTCATTGCCTTGCTGGTTTTGTGGGGGTTGAGGATTGCCTTTCCCCCAACCTGGATCATTAAGATTAAAAATGTTCATCAGTCTCAATGTTAGTAGTTCCTAATAGTTGTGTTTTTGCTTCTGCCATCGCAAGACGCAAACCGTCTAAACCTTCACGTTTTTGTGCACTGACAAATACGCGTACTATGTTGCCCTCTTCGTCTCTTTCAACTTTGGGATCATACGATAGCATATCAATTTTATTGTAAACGAGAATAGTGGGAATGTCTTGCGCCCCTATCTCTTGTAAAACTTTATTTACCTCAATAATTTGCTCATCTCGTTGAGGACTAGCCGCATCAATCACATGCAATAACAAATCAGCATGCACAGTTTCCTCTAAGGTAGCTTTAAAAGCAGCAATTAAGGTGGTGGGTAAATCACGAATAAAGCCTACCGTATCAGAGATGGTGACTTGTCCAGCATTTTCAAGCCAAATTCGTCTAGTTGTCGTATCTAAGGTTGCAAACAACTGATCTGCCGCATAGGCTCCAGCCCTAGTTAAGGCATTAAATAAGGTAGATTTACCAGCATTCGTATACCCTACCAATGAAACAGATAACGTATTAGAACGCTCGCGTGATCGTCTTTGCGTAGCACGCTGTTTTTCCACTTTAGCTAAACGTTCTTTGAGTGATTTTACTTTATCACCAATCATACGTTTATCCATCTCTAATTGAGATTCACCGGGACCACGCATGCCAATACCACCTCGTTGACGCTCCAAGTGAGTCCACATCCGCGTTAATCGTGTCACTAAATGCTGTAACTGTGCTAACTCAACCTGTAGCTTACCTTCGTGACTTTTTGCTCTCAATGCAAATATATCCAGAATCAATGTCACCCTATCTACCACACGCAAATTAAACACTCGCTCTAAGTTACGTTGTTGTGCGGGGCTTAGCGGTTGATCAAATAGGACAATATCGGGATTGGTACTTTGAATCAATAAAGCAATTTCATCAACTTTGCCAGAACCAATAAAAAACTTAGCATCTGGACGATCTCTTTTCGCCACGACAGTTGCCACAATCTCTGCCCCTGCTCCCTTGGCAAGCATGGCAAATTCTTGTGCATGAGCTGGATAATCTACATTTCCAAAATCAACGCTGATGATAATAGCACGCATAAAATTTAAGTAAATAAAATGCCCGCCCACTGATTAGCGGGTAGGCATCTAACTAATAAGTCATAAAAAAATATAGGCAAACAACTGCCTGTAAATTATTCTTCTTCTGGAGTTTCGATTGGGAAATTGACTGCTCGAGCAGGAACTACAGTCGAAATAGCATGCTTATAAACCATTTGTGTCACAGTATTGCGAAGTAACACCACATACTGGTCAAATGATTCAACTTGACCTTGTAATTTGATACCATTTACTAAATAAATTGAAACTGGTACATGTTCCTTGCGTAAAGCATTTAAGAAAGGATCTTGTAATGATTGTCCTTTAGTGCTCATTGATGAAAGCTCCATAATATAATTTATAAAAATTGTTAAATATGATTGCGAGCCTTTTGTTGCAGCGCAATCTTATGTTGGCTTAGGTTAAATAATACCCTTAGAAACGATTTCAGACAAGGCTTTTACTAAATTTTCACAATTTTCCTGTGTCCCAATTGTTACACGTAAAAACTGATCAATAGGCACTTGTTTGAAATGGCGTACTAATAATTTACGCTCTCTTAACTCAGACGCAATTTTAGTAGCATCTAATTTAGGATGGCTCATAAAAATAAAGTTAGCGGCCGAAGGCAATACATTAAACCCTAACCCCCTAACCTCTTTAATCAAATACTCACGTGATGCCATAATCATATGGCGAGTTTTGTTAAAGTATTCTTCATCCTCAAAAGCGGCTATTGCACCTGCTTGTGCCACTCTATCAATAGGATATGAATTAAAACTATTCTTCACTCTAGTCAGTGCTTGAATCAACTCTGCTTGAGCAAATGCAAAACCTACTCTAATACCCGCCAATGAACGTGATTTAGATAATGTTTGAATAACCATTAGATTAGGATAACGCTGAATTAAACTAATCGCTGTCTGTGTACCAAAATCTACATACGCCTCGTCCACAACAATCAATATATTAGGCTGCTCCTTTAATAGACGTTCGATAGTTTCTAAGCTTAGCGCTATGCTAGTTGGTGCATTGGGATTAGCAAAAATAATCCCACATACCTCATCTGGTGAAGCCGCTAAATACGGTGTTATATCAATACTAAAATCATCTGCGAGTGGCACTTCTGTATAGGGAATGCTATACAGTTTTGCATATACTGGATAAAAGCTATACGTGATAGTAGGAAATAAAATTTTCTTTCCATTATGACAAAATAGTCCATTAAATAAATGCGCCAAAGACTCATCTGAACCATTTCCTACAAACACTTGATCTGGTGTTAAGCCATAATATTTAGCTACAGTCTCTCTCACAGGCGTTGCTTCAGCTTCTGGATATAGCTCCAACCCTTTTGCTAGCGCTTTATCCATCGCTGCCACAGCTTTAGGCGATGGAGGATATGGTGATTCATTACTATTTAATTTAACAAACTCACCCTCTTTAGGCTGCTCTCCCGGTACATAAGGCTTAAGCTCTTTAACAAAATCACTCCAAAACTGATTCATTTATGCATCCTTATAGGGATTAGTTGACGACTTAAATTCAATTCGCATCGGTGTACCTTCTAGTTTGAATACACGACGGAAACGAGACTCCAAATAGCGCTTATACGACTCGCTAATCGCATCTAAGGCATTGCCATGGATAATCACCAACGGTGGATTTTGCCCCCCTTGGTGAGCATAACGCATCTTAGGTCTAAAAATCCCTTTACGTGGAGGTGGCTGTTGCTCTACAGCTGCTCTTAACTCACGAGTTAATTTAGGCGTTGATAATTTGCGGAAAGCGGCGGCATGTGCTTCATTAACAGACTTCAATAACGCTTTAACTCCATGTCCCTTTAGGGCAGAAATATAATGCATTTTGGCAAAAGATAAGAAACGCATTTTACGCTCAAATTCACGTGTTACCCAATCTCGCTTATCTTCATCCAAGCCATCCCACTTATTGATAGCAACCACCAAAGCTCGACCACTTTCTAAAATAAAACCCGCAATATGTGCATCCTGTTCGGAGATTTCCGCTTGAGCATCCAATACCAAGACCACCACATTACATGCTTCAATGGCTTGTAAGGTTTTAATCACTGAGAATTTTTCAATTGACTCAAATACCTTACCACGTTTTCTTAAACCTGCTGTATCAATAATGGTGTATTTTTTATCGCCTTGTTCAAAATCAATTTCAATAGCATCACGTGTGGTACCCGGCATATCGAAGGCAATAACCCTTTGTTCACCTAATAAGGTATTAATCAGCGTCGATTTACCTACATTTGGACGACCTACAATAGCCAATTTAATTCTATGTTCAAAGGCCTCTGATTCTTCCTCTTCAGGCTCATTTTTTTCAGCAGCCGCTAATTCAGACTCAAGGGCATTTTCATCAATGTCAACCTCTGTCTCGGCTTCTTCCTCTTCTACAACAGGATTCACCAATGTAGCTAATGCTGTTTCAATCATTGCCACAACGCCGTCCCCATGAGCAGAAGAAATTGGAATAGGATCACCCAATCCTAACTCATGAAAATCAGCTGTTGCTTGAACTTGATTCATTCCCTCAGCTTTATTCACAGCTAAGATAATCTTGGCATTGGTCTTACGTAACAATGCCGCAATTTCATGATCATGGGCATTAACACCTGCTCTAGCATCCACCAAGAAAATTACGATATCAGACTCAGCAATAGCTTGTTCTGTTTGACGTGCCATTTCTTTGAGAATACCTGTTTTTACTACAGGCTCAAAACCACCCGTATCAATCACTAAAAACGGATAAGAACCAACTCGACCTTCCCCATAGTGACGATCTCGTGTCAATCCCGAGAAATCTGCAACCAATGCATTACGCGAACGCGTTAAACGATTGAATAGCGTGGATTTACCTACATTTGGGCGACCAACAAGCGCCACTACTGGTTTAAATTGCGTTTTCTTCACTTAGCACCAAATAAAACTAAATCACCATCACCTGTTTGAGCAAGAATACCTTTAGGTGTGGCTACTAATGGCGATACGACAGGCTCGCTATCTCCTAATGAAATACGTCCTTGAAGTGCCCCTGAATTAAAATCATAAAAATGTGCATACCCTTCATAATCTGCCACTACGACATGGTTATCATAGGCTATAGGATTACTTAATCCACGATTACGTAGGGTTTTATCTGACCATAGCACTTGACCATCTTGGCGAGAAAAACTCGTTACTGTACCGTCTACACCAGCACTTAAGACACTTGACTGTGTCGCATCAACACCAGTAGCCGTTGAAAATGGTTGAGACCATCGAGCCTGAGCGCCTTTTGCTGTTACACCATAGCATAAAACATTACCTTGGTAACTTGCTAAGCAGATATCATTACCATTCACAATAGGAGCACCAACAACATCAGCCACACTATCTAAATCACTAGGTCCTTTAACTGTTGAAGCCAATAATTCCCAAAGCGGTCTACCTGTTTGTGTATTCAATGCCACAACACGCCCTACCGGTAACGCCACTAATACTGTAGATGCCCCTGCAGATACCATCCTAGAATGGGCTTTCAGAGCAAGCTCTGCTTGTGCTCTAACGTAACTCCACAATAGACTACCATCAGCAATATTTAAGCCTTGTACACGAAAATCATCTGCACGTACAACTACGGCACCATTTGCTATCATTGGAGGTGTGGTGGCGACTGTAGATGAACGAACTTCCCATCGCTGATTACCATTATTTGCATCTAATAAAACGACCTGACCGTCTTTAGTTGTCACAGCAACAACACCTTCACCTACGCCAACACCACTAGCAAGGTCTTTATCCAAGTCACGTTGCCAAATAATAGCGCCTGTATCTAAATTAAGACGTGATACTTTACCATCTGGTGTAGCCGCAAAGACATTATTGCCATCAACAACAGGGGTAAAACCATAACCACTGCCCTTACCAATTGATGCTGTCCAATGAATAACAGGGGTAATAGTAGCTTGATACTCTGTCAAATCCACAGGTTCATAACGACTATCATTTCCAAATAAGCCGCAAGCACTTAGTGTGAGAGCCGCACCTACAGCTAAGGTAAAATTACGTAGATAACGTGTTGAAAGCGACATTTTACTCCCCTCCTAATACCTTTATTTTATTTTGCATAAATGTTGAAAATGATGGTTCTAAACCTTTTTCATTTAATGCTGTTTTCCAAGATTTCACGGCTTCTTCTTTTTGGCCTTTTGCCATTTGAATATCGCCCTGTCTATCTAAAAATAATGCTTTAAAACTTTCAGGAACAGAGCCAGAAACATAGGATAATGCCTCATCCAACTTACCCTGATCCATTAAAATAGCAGATAATTGCAATTGTGCAACTGGAACAATTTCAGGCTCTTTACCGTTAGTAACAACCCATTGCATGGCTTTTTGAGCAGCCTCTAAATCATTTTTGCTCACAAAATAATTAGCGGCAATAAGACTCGCTCGTGCAGGATAGGCTGTACTCGTATAATCATTTTGTAATACAGATAAGGCTTCTTGTATGCGTACTTTATCTGAATCTGTTGGTCTAGATGATTTTGTGGTTGTATAGATTGTTTCATAATAACCTAATGCTTTCTCTGCTTGATAGTTTTTATACCAGCCCCACGCATAATACGCCACAAGTACCAGAAGAATAGCGGTTAATAAGCCAGTAACCAAACCACCAAAACGATCCCACCACGCTCTTACCTGGTCAATCTTTTCCTGTTCTTCTAAATCAAATGCCATAATAATTAAATCCTTTTTTGTAATTCTTCAATAAGCTCAGCTTGTGCAATAGTGACTTGTTCTGCCATCATACCATCATTATCCAAACGTAATGGTTTGATACTAATCGTTGCCTCATTAACTTCTGATTCGCCAAGAATCAAAGCAAACTTAGCACCACTTGAATCAGCTCTCTTGAATTGCGCTTTAAAAGACGCACTTCCCGCATGCACCAATACTCGCCATCCTTGATCTCGGCATAACTCAGCTATTTGTAATGCTTTACGGCTCGCTAGTTCACCTTGGTGAATAATATAAATATCCGTTTCACTTGGTGCTATAAATCCTTGACTTTGTTTCATCAACGCCAATAGACGCTCTAAACCAATCGCAAAACCAATCGCAGGAGTGGATTTTCCACCTAATAACTCACACAGACCGTCATATCGACCACCACCACAAACAGTTGCTTGGGCACCTAGACTACCAGTTACCCACTCAAATACGGTGAGATTATAGTAATCCAAGCCACGAACTAAGCGAGGGTTAATAGTATAGCTAATACCAGCCTCTTCTAAGCGTGTACAAATTTCTTGAAAATGTGCTTTAGATTGTTCACCTAAAAAATCAAATAATTTAGGGGCTTGATTAGCCATTTCTTGCATGGCTGGATTTTTAGTATCTAACACTCGTAGAGGATTGGTATACATACGGCGCTTACCATCCTCATCTAAGACATCAATATGTGCCTCTAAATGTTTAATCAGTGCTTCTCGATGAGCTTTTCTCTCATCAATCTGACCTAAAGAGTTAAGCTCCAGATGGATATCTTTTAAACCTAAAAGTTTCCATAAACGCGATAGCATGATAATTTGCTCCGCATCGATATCAGGACCTTCAAACCCTAACGCTTCAATTGAAACTTGATGGAACTGGCGATAACGCCCTTTTTGAGGACGCTCATGGCGAAATACTTGCCCCATAGAAAACAAACGTTGAGGTCTATCATAGGTAATATGATGCTCAATGGCAGCACGTACAATTCCTGCTGTAAATTCAGGACGCATGGTTAACTGCTCTGAGTCCTCGCCCATTCTAAATGTGTACATTTCTTTTTCGACAATATCAGTGACTTCACCAATACCACGGGCAAATAAACGAGTTTGTTCTAGAATTGGCGTACGGATATTCAAATAACCATACTGAGCCAACCACATTTTTAGTATCTGCTCGAGTCTCTCCCATTGCCAACTTTCATTAGGAAGAATATCATTCATTCCACGAATCGCAGAGACTTTTTCAAACGTTTTACTCATATTATTAGTTTAAATTTAAATTATTTATTTTCATGTTGATGAAATTGTTTTAGCACCATAACGACGTTGAACATAATCTAAAACAATTTGTTGAAATTCTTGGGCAATAGAGTCGCCTTTTAAGGTAACAGTACGTTCACCATCAATAAAGACAGGTGCTGACGGTACCTCTCCAGTCCCGGGTAAACTAATGCCAATATCCGCATGACGACTCTCTCCTGGACCATTTACCACACAGCCCATCACAGCAACATTCATGGTCTCCACACCTGGGTATTGAAGACGCCAAACAGGCATTTGCTCTCTAAGATAAGTCTGGATACTATCTGCAAGCTCTTGGAAAAAAGTACTACTCGTGCGTCCACAGCCTGGACAAGCCACTACCATCGGAGTAAATGCTCTTAACCCCATTGTTTGGAGAATTTCTTGGGCAACAATCACTTCTTTACGACGATCGCCCCCTGGTTCTGGGGTTAATGAAATACGAATAGTATCGCCAATCCCTTCTTGCAACAACACGGATAACGCCGCTGTAGAGGCCACTATACCCTTACTTCCCATTCCAGCTTCAGTCAAACCAAGATGAAGTGGATAATCACATTGAGCAGATAAATTACGATAAACGGAAATTAAATCTTGTACATGACTGACTTTACAAGATAGCACTATCTTATTTTTTGCTAAGCCTAGCTCTTCGGCTCGTCTAGCATTGCTAATAGCTGAAATCACTAAAGCTTCTCGCATAACAGCTTGTGCTGACCATGGCTTTTGGCGTTTATTGTTTTCATCCATCATACGTGCCATGAGATCCTGATCTAAGCTTCCCCAGTTTACTCCAATACGTACAGCTTTATTATAGTTGGCAGCCACTTCAATCATCTGAGCAAAATTATCATCACGCTTTTTGCCACCACCCATATTGCCAGGATTAATTCTGTATTTTGACAATGCTTGTGCACATTCTGGATACATAGTTAATAACTTATGTCCGTTATAGTGAAAATCTCCCACTAATGGAACATCCATACCCATTTTATCAAGCTGTTCTCTAATTTTCGGAACCTCTGCTGCCGCTTCTGGCGTATTGACAGTAATACGGACCAATTCCGAACCAGCCAACGCTAACTCTTTAACCTGAATAGCGGTAGCAATCGCATCAGCCGTATCCGTATTTGTCATTGATTGCACAACAACAGGGGCTCCCCCACCCACCTGTACATGCTTATTTCCCCACGAAATAACCGCAGCACGCGTTTGACGACGAGGAGTTGGTCCAACAGGGAAAGGAGATGAATTGAGAGTATTAACGTCAGACATTATTGATTAAACCATTTTTTGATAAATTCAACATCATCAATATTGAACATACCCTGAGTAAAGGCAAAGTACGCAACAGCCACAAGAATAGCTAGAATTAATAAAATCCATAGCCAAGTGCCACCACTACCACTGGAAATATGCTCATTTAATTTCTCATTAACTTTTAAATTATGACTGGATTTGAGATATTTATTATTTGCTGGTGGAGCAACATTTCCAGTTGCCTGCGCTAATTTTTCAAGAGCGATATCTGGATTTGCACCAACCGCTACCGCAAATTTTTTGATGATGCTACGCAATACAAAACCATTTGGTAAAGCAGACCAGTTTTGCTCTTCTACCGCACGTAGCTGGCTAGCATGATATTTAATCATATCACTCACCTGAGCAAGCTCAAGATGGCGCTCTAATCGTGCATTTTTTAAGTAGCCACCAACGGTATCAACATCAGGTGCATTTGCTGATACTTTGTTCAAATCTGGCATTTCCATAATTACATTCGCTCCTCTTTAATAGGGATAGTTTTTCGCAATTGCATACGTTCACTAATTTTTGTACGATCTTTGACTTCACCAGCCAATTGACCACAGGCAGCATCTATATCATCCCCTCTAGTTTTGCGAACCGTTGTCACAACACCAGCATCCATCAATATCTGTGCAAATTGCTTAACACGTGCGTTACTAGAGCGCACCAGACCTGACTCAGGGAATGGATTAAATGGAATAAGATTGATTTTACAACGAATCTGTTTAGTAATTTCAATCAATTCTAAAGCATGCTTTTCAGTATCATTAATATTATCTAGCATAATATACTCAAACGTAATGAAATCACGTGGAGCATAGTCAAGATAACGATTACAAGCAGCAATCAATTCTGCTAATGGGTATTTTTTATTAAGAGGGATTAGCTGACTGCGAAGATCATCATTTGGCGCATGGAGAGAGACCGCCAATGCCACAGGGCAATCCTTAGCTAAACGATCAATAAAAGGAACCACCCCAGACGTAGACACAGTGACTCTACGTCTTGATAAACCATAGGCATTATCATCCAGCATGAGCTTTAGGGCAGGAACAACCTGATCATAGTTCAGCAAAGGCTCTCCCATCCCCATCATGACGACATTACTAATAATTCGATCATTTTCCGTCGCTTGAGCATTAGAAGATGTACCTAATCTTGCCGCCCCTTGACTCGCCATGATATCTGCGCGAGCATGCCATAGCTGCCCAATAATCTCTGCAGTAGTCAGATTACGATTAAATCCTTGATGCCCTGTCGAACAAAATCGACAAGCCACAGCACAACCAGCCTGACTAGAAATACAAAGTGTCCCTCTATCATCTTCTGGAATAAATACAGTTTCTACTGCATTATTATTGCCCACATCAAATAGCCATTTACGAGTCCCATCAGACGATATTTTTCTTGTTATAACCTCTGGTGTACTAATTTCACAGCAACTTTCTAACTGGGCACGAAAATCTTTCGCTAAGTCCGTCATCTGGTCAAAGCGACTAGCTCCTCGCTGGTGAACCCAACGAGCAAGCTGTTTGGCTCGAAATGGCTTATGCCCCCACTCTGCTACTTGCGCAGTGAGGGCATCATTATCTAAGCCTAACAAATTAAGGCGTTCATTCATTCTTTCGATGAATAATTAAGCAAAGAAATAAGCGATTTCAACAGCAGCAGTTTCTGGTGCATCAGAACCATGAACAGCATTGGCATCAATGCTTTCTGCAAAATCAGCACGGATTGTACCTGGAGCAGCTTTCTTAGGATCAGTCGCGCCCATTAACTCACGGTTTTTAGCAATTGCATTTTCACCTTCTAGTACTTGTACAAATACTGGACCAGAAATCATGAATTCAACTAAGTCGTTAAAGAATGGACGCTCTTTGTGAACAGCGTAGAAACCTTCTGCTTCTTCGCGAGTTAATTGTTGTAAGCGAGCATTAACTACTTTAAGGCCTGCTTTCTCAAAGCGAGAGATGATTTCACCAATAACATTTTTAGCTACTGCATCTGGTTTGATAATTGATAATGTACGTTCGATAGCCATTTAAAAGCTCCTAATTAATATTTTTAAAAATTTTTGTACTTTTTATGCACAAAATAAACCGTAATTTTAGCATATAAGCAGATATTTATTTAAAGGTTTAACGCCTTAATAACTAAATCTAGCTTATAAATCCATTAAAATAATGGCTTTCATAAATACTTTATTCTCACTTATTAGCAAGAGTGCACACAACAGTATGACAACGGAATCAGTAGATAATCAGCAATTAGCTGCCAAATATGACCCTCAAAACATTGAATCTTTTTGGTATCAGCAATGGGAATCCCTTGGCGCATTCACAGCCGGTCAACATGTTCAGACCAATTCTCCCTTATCAGGCACGCCTTTTACCATTCAATTCCCTCCTCCAAATGTAACTGGAACCCTACATATGGGACATGCGTTTAACCAAACGATTATGGATGGTTTGGTTCGTTACCATCGTATGAATGGATGCGATACTGTTTTTGTTCCTGGTTCAGACCATGCAGGGATTGCCACACAAATTGTCGTGGAAAGACAACTGGATGCCCAAAATATTTCACGTCATGATTTAGGTCGAGAAGCATTCTTAAAAAAAGTTTGGGAATGGAAAGAATATTCTGGTGGTAGCATTCATCAACAAGTCCGTCGTCTAGGTAGCTCTGCTGATTGGAGTCGTGAATACTTCACCATGGATGAGCAAATGTCTGCTGGTGTCATTGAAACATTTGTTCGTCTGTATGAGCAAGGGCTTATTTACCGTGGCAAACGTTTAGTGAACTGGGATCCCGTCTTAGGAACGGCTGTTTCAGACTTAGAAGTGGAAAGTGTCGAAGAAGAAGGTAAACTTTGGCATATTCGCTATCCTTTAGCCACACCTGAGAGTGATTTAACACATCTTGTGGTAGCCACTACACGTCCTGAGACAATGCTTGGTGACGTAGCCGTTATGGTGCACCCAGAAGATGAACGTTACAAGCATTTAATTGGTAAAACTGTTATTCTTCCTTTAGTCAATCGTGAAATTCCAATTATTGCGGATGACTATGTTGATTTAAATTTTGGGACAGGTGTTGTAAAAGTTACGCCTGCTCATGACTTTAATGACTATCAAGTTGGCTTACGTCATCAATTGGAGATGATTAGTATTCTAAGTTTAGATGCTAAGATCAATGAAAATGCACCAAGTAACTATCAAGGTTTAGATCGTTTTGAGGCACGTAAACAAATTGTAGCTGATTTAGAAGCACTAAATTTATTAGCAGGAATTAAGCCCCATAAACTGATGGTTCCTAGAGGTGATCGTACTAAAACAGTCATTGAACCTATGCTAACTGATCAATGGTTTGTTGCTATGAGCAAACCTGCACCAGAGGGTACATTCAACCCTGGTAAATCAATCACGGAAATGGCATTAGAAGTAGTTAAAGATGGACGTGTCAGTTTCTATCCTGAGAACTGGACAAGCACTTATAACCAATGGTTAGAAAATATTCAAGACTGGTGTATTTCTCGTCAATTATGGTGGGGGCATCAAATTCCAGCTTGGTTTAGTGAAGATGGTCAAATCTTTGTCGCACGTAACGAAGCAGAAGCTAAGAAGAAAGCTGTCGCTGCAGGTGTTACGGGTGAATTAACACGTGACGAAGACGTTCTTGATACATGGTTCTCGTCAGCACTAGTTCCTTTTACCACAATGGGTTGGCCAAAAGTAACACCAGACTATCAACGCTATATGCCATCAAACGTATTAGTAACTGGCTTTGATATTATCTTTTTCTGGGTTGCTCGTATGATTATGATGAGCATGCACCTTACTGGACAAGTACCCTTCAAAGTTGTTTATGTACATGGCTTAATTTTAGATGCTCAAGGTCAAAAAATGAGTAAATCCAAAGGAAATACGCTTGACCCTGTAGATTTAATTGACGGTATTGCTCTTGAGCCTTTAGTTGCCAAACGTACGCAAGGTTTGATGAATCCTAAACAAGCCACAAAAATTGAAAAGGATACTCGTAAAGAGTTCCCTGAAGGCATTAACAGCTATGGTGCTGATGCACTACGTTTTACAATGGCTGCCTATGCCACACTTGGTCGTAACATGAACTTTGACCTCAAACGCTGCGAAGGTTATCGTAACTTCTGCAATAAGTTATGGAATGCTACACGCTTCGTGATGATGAACGTTGAAGGACATAATATTATTGAAGGCAAAGCAGAGTTATCATCTATTGATCAATGGATTATTAGCCAATACGAGCGTTTTGTCGCAGAAATTCATAAAGGCTTCCAAGAGTATCGTTTTGATAATATTGCTAATACCATTTATCGTTTTGTCTGGGACGAATACTGTGACTGGTATGTTGAATTAGCAAAAGTTCAATTACAAACAGGCACAGCAGAGCAACAGCTCGGAACACGTCGCACATTGATTCAAATACTGGAAGGTATTCTTCGTGTCGCACACCCTATTATTCCTTTTATCACAGAGGAACTATGGCAAAAAGTCGCTGTTCTTGCGGGCAAACGTAATTCCGCTGTTAGTAATGTTTTACTAAGCAATCAGGCTTACCCTCTCTTCCAAGAAGCCTTAATTAATACAGAAGCTGAAAATACGGTCGCCCAACTAAAACAAACAGTTGAGGCAATTCGTGCTTTACGTGGTGAGATGAATATTTCTCCTGCCGAAAAAGTGGGTATTTACATGGTGGGAGAATCGTCATTAGTCAATTTCCAAACACCATACATTATCGCATTAGGTAAAATTAATGAAGTTCAGCATGTTGAAAAGCTACCTGATATTGGCGCACCAAGCCAAATTATTGGGCATTGTGAACTCATGCTAAATATCAAAATTGATATTGAAGCTGAAACTGCTCGTTTGAATAAAGAGATTAAGCGTTTAGAAAGTGAAATTGCTAAAGCAAATGGCAAATTAACAAATGAAAACTTTGTACAAAAAGCGCCTGCTGCCGTCATTGAGCAAGAAAAACAACGTGTTATTGATTTCACTACACTATTAAACAAAGTGCAGGAGCAATTAAGTAAACTGAAATAATATCTTAGCAAAATTAGCTAATGGCTAAGTATAGCGAATTACTCATTCTCTATACTTAGCCATTTTTTTATCGTCTATTGATTTTAGGGGAAAGCTATTTAGCCAGTAATTTAACAATACCTTTAAGCGCTTCTCTACCTAGCACACACACGCCTGCCTGATAGTCCTCATCAACTTTACTAATATAGTCACGTACACTGGTGATTTTAGGTAATAACGCTTGCTTATCAGAAGGAACTATTTTGTACAACCCTTCTAGCTCACCTAAATAGGTTTCACACTCATCTGGTAATTTAGGCGTTGCACAGGCACCAAGCAATACACTTACACTTAATAGACTGAATAAAGAGATTTTCCTAGCATATCGCACTTTAGTTCACTCCTATTCAAAAACAAGCTAGCAATTAAAGTTTTTCATGTTTAATTAATTCTGCTTTTAAGGTATCACAAGGAACATCACAATCACAAACCTTCTGTAAGCCTAAAGACGAAATACCACCACAGCTACCTTTAATCGTACGTTTTTTGAAAATATAGCCTATTGCCATCGCCACAATAAGTAAAATAAAAAATACAAATGTAATCAAAAAAACTTTCATGGTTCAACCTTTTTTCTTCATTATGATGATTGTACCTATTCAATGCCCATTTATGCCAATCTTTAAAATTTTAAAGATAAAAATCCATAAAAACAAAACCTCTTGCTATTTGCAAGAGGTTTATTAACGCACTAGTTCTAGTGGGGAATTTTGGCTCGCAACTTTTCTTGTGTATGTCAAAAACCACCTATTGATCATTCTGGTTGAAAAGCAGCTCGCCGAAAGTAGCACTGTATCAATAGAAAAACCTCTTGCTATTTGCAAGAGGTTTATCCAAACAGATAGTACTTTTATCTATTTTTATAGGCTGAACCTTATTTAGGCATAGCTTGTTTAAGTGCTTCTTTTGCTTGGTTGCAAGCATTAGCTTGAACAGATTTATCACTAATAGTCGCAATTTGACTACGAGTTTGATCTAACATAGCTTTAAATTGAGCTTCAGCAGCTGGATTTTTAGCAATTAACCCTTCAACTTCTTTGATGTACTCTTCGCACTCTGGCGCAATATCAGCAGCAGCTGTTTTATTCTCAGCAGCAGGTGCTGCTGGAGCTGAAGCCGCTGGAGCTGCTGATTCTGCTGCTTTAGGTGCTTCTTTATTATCATCACCACAACCAGCTAAAGCTAAAGCAGACACAAGCGTTAATACAGTTAATATAGACTTTTTCATCGTCTTGACTCCTACAGTAAAAACTAAATAATAGTTATCAAATAACTAGAAGAAGTTTATAGGATTTTCATGACAATTCAATTAAACTCAAAGAGTTATACACACTATTACATTAGGTTATAAAGATTCAACTGAATATGATAATTTATATATTTGTCTTTACACAAAGAATATTTACTTCCCACTATAGATAATACATGACTCTTCAAATCTATATAAAAGTTATTTTTTGAGTAAATCAGTAAATGCTGAAGACATTTTGGTTACAAAACCATCTTTTGTGCTAATAATTAAAAATATCGCCAAGTGCTCTTTTTCAGCTATTTCCAATGCTTTATCTTCACCTTGGACAAATAACCCCGTTGATAGCCCATCTGCAGTCATCGTACTAGGATGAATAACCGTAATGGATGCCAGATTATGGCTAATTGGTTCAAATTTTTTAGGATCAATAATGTGTGAAAGACGGTGCCCCTGAGCATCCACTTTAAAATTACGATAATTCCCCGATGTGGCCATAGCCAAATCTTTTAAACCAATCACTAATTGATTAGCTGAATGCTGGATCATATCAGGGTGCTCTATACCAATACTCCAGGGATGATTACTTGCATTATGACCCTTAGCCCGTAATTCACCACCAATTTCAACTAGGTAATTCTTTATACCAATATTTTGTAAGTATTCAGCTAATGCATCGACACCATAACCTTTTGCAATAGACGATAAGTCTATATATACATCTTTTTGAGACTTCCCTAAGATATATTGCTTAGGGGAAGTTTCTTGTAGAGTTATCTTCTCTATCCCTACCTTTTTAATAGCATTTTTTATTTGTTCTTCTGTTGGAATTGTTTGCACAGTCTTATCTGGACCAAATCCCCATAGATTTACTAGAGGACCAACTGTAATATCAAGCCCTCCCATGGTTACTTTATTCAAACGAATCGCTTCTGCGACTACCGTAGCAAAATCAGCAGAAATTGGTTGATATACCCACGATGGAACTAAGTCTATGCCTTGACTAGTAGAAGAAGATAATGATTTATTTGTTGTATCTAATTGATTAAATTGACTTATCTCTGAATCAGGAATAAAAGTTGACATTGACTGATTCACATCGAGCAACCGTTGATCCAAGGCTTGCTTAATACGTTCTGGTGTAGGGATATTTTTCTCTTCCTCAATGAGATATTTAACGGTATAAGTCGTACCCATTGTTTTCCCCTCAATGGTTACTATTTCGGGCTTCTCCGAATCAGAACATGCACTGAGTACTGAAACGCATAGCACCATTATGAGCATTTTGGCAAGTCTAGGAACCACTTTCATCGTATTAACTTATGTTTGAGTCAAAAGACTACCATTATAGAAGATTTTATAAGTCTATTTCTGATGAAAGTTTAAGTATTTTTTTAATTATTTTTAATAACTACTGACTTATAGTAGACGTATTCTTGTGTGCCACATAGCACTATAAGGGAAAGGGTTTTAGCCGTAACTGGGGGGAGTGACGGGATACCGGCTGCCCATCTTGCGATGGACTTGTGGCTTCGTGACCGCTCACTCGCCTTTTTTATCACTTTGTGATTTGGTATCCCATCTAACTATTTTATTAGCCACCAAAGTCGTCTGATATCTTGATAATCCTCATAAAATCTTCGATTTTTATATACGCTCTCTTTGTTCGCTTATATCCCACCAGACTAGCTGGTGAGGAGGTTTACCCGGAATATCCTCTTAGCCGCCGAAGTCGTCTAAGAGGATATTCTCATCTTCGACGCCGAGGTCTTTCAACATTTTAATAACTGAAGCATTCATGATTGGAGGTCCACACATATAGAACTCACAATCTTCTGGTGCCTCGTGATTTTTAAGGTAGTTTTCATAAAGAACATTATGAATAAACCCAGTATATCCATCCCAATTATCACCTGGTTGTGGATCTGATAATGCCACATGCCATTCAAAATTATCATTTTCACGGGCTAGCATATCGAAATCTTCTACATAGAACATCTCTCTTCTAGAGCGTGCACCATACCAGAATGTAATCTTACGCTTAGTTTTCAAACGTTTTAATTGGTCAAAGATGTGTGAACGCATCGGCGCCATCCCTGCTCCACCACCAATGAATACCATTTCCGCATCCGTATCTTTAGCAAAAAACTCACCAAATGGACCAGAAATTGTCACTTTATCACCTGGTTTTAATGACCAAATATAAGACGACATTTGCCCTGGTGGTACATCTGGATCTTTAGGTGGTGGCGTTGCAATACGTACGTTAAGCATAATAATGCCCTTTTCTTCTGGGTAAGAAGCCATAGAATAAGCACGCACAATAGGCTCATCCACTGTAGAGACATAACGCCATAAATTAAATTTGTCCCAGTCCTCATGATATTCTTCAGGAATATCAAAATCTTTGTAATAAACTGTGTGTGGAGGTGCTTCAATTTGAATATAACCACCCGCACGGAAAGGCACTTCCTCACCTTCAGGAATGGCTAATTTTAATTCTTTAATGAAAGTTGCCTTATTATCATTAGAGATAACAGTACACTCCCATTGTTTTACACCGAACACTTCTTCTGGAAGCTCAATATCTAAATTATTTTTTACGTTTACCTGGCATGACAAACGACAGCCCTCTTTGGCATCACGTTTATTAATATGTGAAAGCTCCGTAGGTAAAATATCCCCGCCACCACTTTTTACAATAACGCGACATTGACCACATGAGCCACCGCCACCACATGCCGATGAAACAAAAATACCCTTACTAGCTAAGGCACCTAATAATTTCCCTCCTGCAGGTAAACTAATAGATTTACTAGGGTCATGATTAATAGTAATAGTGACATTGCCACTACTCACTAATTTTGATTTAGCAAATAAAATAATCAATACCAACGCCAAGATCACCGCAGTGAACATGACAATACCTAAAATAATGTCCATCTGATGTTCTCCTTACAACTGAATACCAGAAAAAGACATAAAACCAAGTGCCATAAGTCCACCACTAATAAAAGTAATACCAAGCCCTTTTAAGCCCTTAGGGATATCGGCATATTTTAATTTTTCAGTAATACCCGCTAATGCCACAATCGCTAGCATCCAACCTAAACCAGCACCAGTACCATAAACAATAGATTCAACAAAGTTATAGTCACGTTGAACCATAAAAGAGACACCACCAAAGATAGCGCAGTTTACAGCAATCAGCGGCAAGAAAATACCTAGGGCATTGTATAAAGCAGGAAAGAACTTATCCAAAATCATTTCAAGAATTTGAACAATAGCGGCAATCACACCGATAAAGGTAATAAATTTTAAGAAACTCAAATCTATACCTTCAACTAATGCACCGTCCTTAAGAATAAGTGAATAGACTAGTTGATTAGCAGGCACAGAAATCGCCAACACCACAGTTACGGCGACACCAAGCCCAAATGCTGTTGTTACTTTTTTGGATACAGCTAAGAAAGTACACATTCCCAAGAAAAAGGAAAGTGCCATATTCTCAATAAAGATAGACTTAACAAAAATACTGATAAGGTTTTCCATGATTATTTCTCCGCCTGCTCTGGTTTCCATGTACGTAATGCCCAGACCAACAGACCAATAATGAAAAAGGCACTCGGTGCTAATAAAAATAAGCCATTAGTTTGATACCAACCACCATTTTGAATAGTTTGAAAAATAGTAAAACCAAATAACTTACCAGACCCTAGCAATTCACGTATCGTGGCTACAATAACCAAAATACACCCATAGCCTAAACCGTTACCAATCCCATCTAAAAGACTTTCAAGCGGAGGCTCTTTCATAGCAAACGCCTCAGCACGCCCCATCACAATACAGTTAGTAATAATTAAACCAACAAAGACAGAGAGTTGCTTAGAAAGGTCAAATGCATATGCTTTTAAGACTTGATCCACGAGTGTCACAATAGAAGCAATTAAGGCTAATTGCACAATGATACGAATACTATTAGGGATATAGTGACGCATCATTGAAATAAACATACTCGAAAAACCTGTTACCAAGCTAACAGAGATAGCCATTACAACAGCTGTTTCTAGTTTTGTTGTTACCGCTAATGCAGAACATACACCAAGAACCTGTAAGGCAATTGGGTTATTTTCAACAATCGGTGAAGTTAATAAATACTTTAAACGCTTTGTATCTGCCATTATTGTGCCCCTGCTTTAATTTTATCTAAATAAGGACCATAACCATTTTGGCTGAACCAATATTTAAATGTATTATCCACACCTTTTGATGTCATGGAAGCTCCCGATAAAGCATCAACTCCATATTTGGTATCTGCAGATGCACCTTTACCAATATGAATAGCCACTTGCTTTTGATCGTTGTAAATTTGTTTACCGACAAATTTCTGCTGCCAAATAGGATTTGAAATCTCGCCACCTAAACCTGGCGTTTCACCGTGTTCATAATAAGTAATGCCATTAACAGTTGTACCATCAGTTTTTAAAGAAACTAATCCATACATCGTTGACCATAAACCATTACCTTTGATAGGTAAAATGACTTGATTAACCTTATTAGCCTCATCCTTAACCAAATAAACTTCGGCATAGTTAGCTCGACGCTGAATACCGGCAAAATCTTGTTCTTTAGGTATCGCCATACTTTGTTTAGGATCCTTGGCTGCAGCTTGCATATCAAACTGTTGAATGCCCTCAACGTATTCGCCTGTTTCTAGATTAACAATTTTTGGTTGAATACGCTCTGCATAAACTTTTGGAATATCCGTTTTTGCCTCTAACAGCCCTGCCACTCGTAAAATATTTTTTTGTTTATCTAATGCCTTTTGTGCATCTTGAGTATTTTTTAGCCCAACAGCCGCACCCGATACCACAATAGAGCACAATAAACTGACGGCTAATACTACCGCAACGGTGCCACCAAAACTATCTTTATTAAACTTAGCCATGACGAGCACTCCGACGTTTAATATTTGCTTTTACCACTAAGAAATCAAAAATTGGGGCAAATAAGTTAGCAAATAAAATTGCCAACATCATACCTTCAGGATACGCTGGATTCACCACACGTATGAGCACACACATCACGCCAATTAAAATACCGTACCACCATTTACCCACATTGGTAAATGAGGCAGAAACTGGATCAGTCGCCATAAAGAACATACCAATCGCAAAACCGCCTAATACAAGATGCCAATGCCATGGCATAGAGAACATAGGGTTTGTTTCAGAACCAATTGTATTGAATAAAAGAGACGTAGCAACCATACCAATCATGACACCTAAAACAATACGCCATGATGCAATACGTGCAAAAATGATAAATGCCCCACCAATTAATAGTGCTAAGGTCGAAACCTCGCCTATCGCACCCGGCATATTACCTAAGAAAGCATCCATCCATGAAATTGGTTGACCAGTAATCACATGCTTTAGCGCACCCTCACCACCATGAGCCCATTGTGATAACGCTGTTGCCCCTGAAAAACCATCCACAGCTGTCCATACTGTATCACCCGTCATATTCGCTGGATAAGCAAAGAATAAGAATGCACGCCCTGCTAAAGCTGGGTTCATAAAGTTTTTACCTACACCACCAAATACCTCTTTAGCGAACACTACACCAAATGTAATACCTAGCGCCGCTTGCCATAATGGAATGGTTGGGGGAAGAATCAAAGCAAATAAAATTGAGGTAACAAAAAAACCTTCATTAATTTCATGCTTGCGAATAATGGCAAATAATACTTCCCATAAACCACCAACAATAAACACTACCGCATAAATTGGTAAAAAGAAGATTGAACCAAGTGCCATCTTACTCATTACCCCAGCCTCTGCACTCATATCAATACCCATTGACTGAGCCAACGCATAGTGCCAGTTATGTGACACATTTTGCTCCAATAAGCCCGCGGCTTGTGTTAAGCCTAAAATTGCCTGATGTCCTACGTTATACATACCATAGAACATCGCTGGGAATAGCGCTAACCATACCAAGATCATCATGCGCTTAGAATCAAGCACATCACGCACATGTAATGCACGACGAGTTACATTGCCTTGTGTATACAGCGCTGTTGCGATAGCTTCATACACTACATACCAACGCTCTCTCTTACCACCGGGCGAAAAATCAGGTTCAATCTTTTCTAAATATTTTTTTAATCCCATGATTAACCTTCCTTCTCAATCGTCTCTAATGCTTTGCGTAGTAGAGGTCCGTATTCATACTTACCAGGACAGACAAAGCTACATAAAGCCAAATCCTCTTCATCTAATTCCAAACAACCTAAGGCTTGGGCACTATCCGTATCGCCAACGATAAGGTCACGCAATAATAACGTTGGTAATATATCCAATGGCATCACACGCTCATATGTACCAATCGGTACCATGGCTCGTTCACTCCCATGCATTGCTGTGGTGAATTTAAATAGTTTGTTTTTGAGAAAGTGACCAAAAGTAGTACGGGTAATTGTATATTTATCACTGCTTGGTTTAACCCAACCAATAAACTCTTTATCTCTACCCTCTTCGAGCACCGAAATCTGTAAATAGTAACGTCCTAAATAATCATGAGGACCTTCTGCCTTAGTACCATGCAAGACAGATCCCGCAATAATACGATTATCGCCTGAATTTAGCTCGCCAGCCACCAACTCTGAAATATGTGCACCGATCACTGTACGAATTAAGCGTGGCTTAGTCACTTGAGGACCCGCTAAAGCAATCACTCGTGTCGAATCTATCTCACCTGTTGTAAATAAATGACCAATGGCTATAACATCTTGGTAATTAATCGTCCAAACAATGTTGTTAAGATTAGCTGGATGAATAAAATGAATATGTGTGCCAGACAAGCCTGCAGGATGAACACCCGCAAACTCATGAACGTCCATATTGGCAATGGTTGGGGTTGGAATAGCGACCCCCGCCTTTTTACAGACATGCACTTTATTTTGTGTTAAACGACTAATGACTGTTAAACCTGCTACAAAATCATTTTCTCTCTCAGCGATAATCACCTGAGGATCAGCAGCAAGTGGATTAGTATCCATAACATTCACAAAGATAGCGCTAGGATCGCTATCAATAGAGGGAACCTTGCTATAAGGTCTGGTACGAAAAGCCGTCCAAAGACCAGAGGCTACTAATTGACGACGAGCCTCATCATTAGCCATTTGAGAAAGTGCATCACTGGTATACTTTTCAAATAAAACCTGATCATTTCCTTGCGCAGCAATAACAACTGCTTGCAAAACCCTTTTTTCTCCACGAAGAATAGCTTTAATAGTACCTGCTACAGGTGCTGTATACACTACACCGGGATTTTTCTTGTCTTCAAAAAGCACTTGCCCTTTTTTGACAATATCGCCCTCTGCTACCTTCATTGAAGGACGCATACCCACATACTCTTCACCCAATATTGCAACTTCTGTGACCGTCTTAGTGCCAACTATCTTTTGCTCTGGGCTACCAGCGATAGGCAAATCTAGACCTTTTTTTATTCTAATCATGTGTAAATACTCTAATTAGATTAACAACACAATAATCGCATTTATAGCCATTATCTCAATAAATAACCCATAGATTTTACCTTAAAATTTTGTAAAAAAACTGTAAATTAGCATTCTAGCTGATGAATTCTTAAGGGACTAGAATGAGTATTCATCATGGCTTACCAAATAACTATTAATTGTGTCTAAAAGTATTTATTTATCAATCTGAAAACAAAAAAAAGACCAGTTTTGCTTTACACAAAACCAGTCTTTAATCATCAACGACTAGGACAAAGTTGTTTTTCTACATTCACACCTTTCTCAACAAGTCGTGAAGCATCCCAAATGTATTTAAGCTTTTTGGTAACGCTGTACGCTTGTTTGAATTTCTTCTTTAGCTGCGTCAGGACCTGCCCAACCAGTTACTTTAACCCATTTACCTTTTTCTAAATCTTTATAGTGTTCAAAGAAATGTTGTATTTGTTTTAATTCAACTTCAGGTAAATCATCAACAGATTTGATATTACTGTACACTGGGTATAATTTATCAACAGGAACAGCTAATAATTTCGCATCTTGACCTGCTTCATCTTCCATTTGTAAAACACCTAAAGCACGGCATTTAATCACTGAGCCGACTTGTACAGGGAAAGGTGTCTTAACCAACACGTCTACAGGATCACCGTCTAATGATAATGTTTGTGGAATATATCCATAGTTGCAAGGATAATGCATTGCTGTCAGCATAAAACGATCTACAAATACCGCCCCAGTCTCTTTATCCACTTCATATTTTACGGGATCAGAATTCATAGGAATTTCAATTACAACATTAAATTCTTCAGGTAGTTTTGAACCTGCAGGAACATTAGCTAAACTCATTTTTAGACCTTTATAAAAATAAATAAACAAAAATTATAATCTGTAATCAACGCTTAGAAGCAGAACTAGGTGTAATAGTTTCGACTTTATTTGCTAGCAAGTGATCATCATAATGTCGAGAATCTTTCACATCAGGAGGTGCTGGGTCATTACTAGTATCTGCCGCAGCTAGCACTGAAGATACACCTTCGCCAAGGACGGCTGTAGTATTAGATGCCAAACGCCAATGTGCCATCGCCTCTTGTGGACGTCCTTGTTTATCATTCAAAATACCTAACAAAGCATGTGCTTTTGATGATTCTTGAATGCTTAAACTTTTATTCAGGTAACGCTCTGCTTGTCCCCATAATTTCACCATCAAACAAAGTTGACCAAGTGCAATTAATAACTCTGGATTATTCTCATCAGCCGCTAACCACTGTTGTGCTTTATTCAACCGAGTATTAACCTCAGACTCTGGACATTTCACATAATGTGCTAATAATCGATTATCAAATTTCTGATTTAAAGCAACTTCTAAGACCTCACCCTCTTTAGCATAGTCTTCAAGATACTGATAACGTGTTGCCATCATTGAGGCAATATCAGGAATAGCTTTTTCAGTACGTGACAAGCTGTTATAGAATTTCTGAGCATCTTCAAAATCCGAATACGCAATATGTAAAGTACCATAATGCTCAACAAGAGTATTTAATTCATTATCACTGAGCACATTCTTATTATAAAGCTGACGTGCCACATCAAACATTTTGACTGTTTGATTGGTTTGACGATACGCTGACAACAATAATTGTTGAACGTAGGTATTTTTGCTATCAATGCTTTTAACAAACTCTAAGTGCTCAAGAGCAAGTACTCCTTGACCTTGCTGTAGTAGCAATTCGGCTTGAACAGTAGCCACAGCGGCTTGTAGTTTATTATTATCTTTACTCAAAATACGAGCTTCTTTTAGCAACTTATCTCGTTGCTCAAAATGCCCTAAATCATGCGCCGCCCTAGCCGCCGCCATACTAGCTAATATCTGACGATTATCATCTTTAGTATTATCAATAAGGCGCAATAAATTTTTCTCTGCCTTATCAGTTCTACCTTCCAATAGTTCAATCCAGCCCTTTTCTAATAAAGCGACATCTTTCACTTCACGACGTTTTTCTGACCATTTTGAAAAATATTTTGGCGCAGAAAACACTCTTACAATCAGTCTAAAAATAACATATAAAACGGCAAATAAAATAATCAACGAAATCAATGCCGTCAATAATGAAACCGTACGTCTCTCATCACCTGTAATAAGCATGACAGCACCGTTATAGTCTTTAAAAAAGAATACGGCTAGAATGACTAAACCAAATAATATGAGTAATTTAATTAATGATCGCATGCTATTTTCCTTCTATTATTTGCCTAATTCACGAGCCACTTGCTCAAGTATTCTTTGTGTATGCGATAAAGCGGGCAACGTTGATTTGACAGAAACTGATTGTAGCTGCTTGGTTAATGCAACAGCCTGTTGAGTCGATTCAATATTGAGATTGTAATATGTCTCTAATTGGCGTCCGACCTTCGCTAATGCCTCTTGCCAAATACCCTCATCACGTTTTAATAACGCTTGTTGGGCAATACTTAACTGTAACGCTGTTTCCATTCTTTGCCTATTCACGTCATCTATTGATAGCAAAGCGGTATCTGGATTAGATAGTTTTTCAACTTTAACTAAGCCACCTAGATCAGAACGGATAGCATTATAAGCCTCAGCTGGTAGTTTCTGTACTTGATTAACCGCCTTGTCCAACCAAGTACTATCAGGTCCTTGCTCTGTATCTGGTACAGCCACTTTTTCAGGCTCATAGTTAGATGCGGTGCCTGAACTATTTTCTGCACTCACAAATGGCGCTACTTTTAACAATTTCTCAAGCTCTTGCGTCGCTTTATAGGTGCTATCTAAATCTACATCATTAGATGCATTAATCGCCGCCTCATCTTCCTCCACGGCTTGACGAACACCAGCCCAAACAGCTTCTGGTTGGTTAGCTACACTTGACTTAATCAATGCTAACGTTTGTAGCGTCTTGGTTTTACTAACCGTCACGGAGCGTTCAAAATCTGCCGCATTAAATAAACGAGTTACTTCAGTTAATAACGATTGTTGTGACTGATTAACTTTCGCTTCAGCAAGCTGCTGTTGTGCTTGCTTTTTAGTCATTTCAAGCTCTAAGGTAAGTTGTGCAATTTGTTTAGTTTGCTCTATAAAACGATCTTCTAGCGTTAATTTGTGCTCACTGGCGACTTCCTTGGCAGGCGCTTCTGCTTCATTAACGGTGGTAGAATCTGCTGAAGGCGTAGTGGATGTCGCTGAAGTTGACTCTGTTGAAGTAGTCTTGGTAGTTTGTGTCGAATTGCTACTTACTTCCGTACTAGATGCCTCTGTCGCTGTATCTACAGTTGCTGTTTCTACAGATGGATTGCTTGTGCCAGTAGCATTTGCCATGTCACCTGTACTTGTTGAAGCAGCTGTACTCGTGCTAGACGTATCTACAGACTCTTTAGTAGACTCTGCGATTACTTCTGTGTCTTTATTAGCGTCTGCCGATGCTTCTTTATTAGTCTCCGTCGCATCACCCGTTGTAGTATTTACTGCCACGCCAGTAGTTTCAGATGTTACAGTTGGTTCAGTACTAGTAGTAGTCCCTGTGGTAGAGTCTGTTACCATTGTTGCGTTCTCAGATGCCTCAGTTGCAGTACTAGGAACGGCTGAACTTGTTGCCGTACTTGATGATGTAGCACTTGCTGATGTACTAGGTGTTTCCGATACTGTAGGTGTCGAAGAAGAGCTTGTTGCTTCACTCTGAGTAGATTGACTAGGACTACTTTCTGATGAAGTGGATTGGTTAGCACTGCTTTCTGGTGGCGTAGATTGTAACTGGCCATAATAGTAATAACCGCCACCAGCCAAGGCAGCAAGTAACACCGTACCTAAAAATAGTTTTGATCCACCTTTACCCTTCGCTGATGAAGGAACAGAAGCACTTGTATTACCGTCTTCGCCCTGCTTTTGTCCTAAATCAGATTCCACAGAGAATTTATCTTCTTCTCTAATATCCACCCCTCTCTCCGATGATTTATCCTCTGTCTCTACTTTTTCTTCTGTCTCTATTTTCTCATTTGTCACTTCAATAGTTTCCTCTTTTTTCAATTCATCTACAGACGATATGGACCCCGACAACTCTTGCCCTACCTCTTCTGTAACGTTAAGAATGACTTCTTGTTTTTCTTGATCTGGACTATCTTTTGTTTTCGTCATATCTACCCCATTATCCCCCTCATTGAGCACCTCTCCAGCAACAACGGGCTCTACGTTTTCATCAGACAAATCATAGAGTGCTTCTGTGACAATTTCAGTATTCTTAGGCTTATTAATTTCTTTCAGCGTAATACTCGGATTGATTGTCTGATGATTATTCTTGTCATGCTGAACTGATGATACAGTTTCTCCGATAATAGGATGACGTGTTTCTATTTGTTCTAAAACAGCAGGCTCTTCTACGCCATCTACTTGCTCAGCAAACTTAACGGTTTCTTCTTGGATACTAGAGGTATCCTGTGCCCCTTTTGACTGACTAGCATGATGTTGAGAATGCTTCCTTTTCCCTGTTCTAAATTTATTTCTTTGCGTCATATAAACCTCTCACAGTAATTGGATTAACTATACACATTTTACGATACAGGATGTGATGTTTTAAGGAATTTAGACAATATTTATCATAGATTATGTTAATTTTTCTAAAATATGATGGGCAATTAGATCATTATCAACTGGCACTACATCAATCAATAAATCCTCTTGCTTTAAGTGATACGGCATAATTTCTAATAAGCACTGCTGAAGCCTTTCTGCAATGCGTGGATGAAAAACAAAAAAATGATGACGATTACGAATCTCTGCTAATGTTAGATTCTGAAAAATGGGGGCTAATTGATGAAATAAGGCTTGCACTCCTTCACCACTAGATAATAGCCAATATATCTTAGCGCTATTATCCATAGACTTTTGTAAGTCCTCTACTATTCCTGCCCCTAACATATTCTCTTGCCGCTGATAAGTAGCTACATAGTGAACAATAGCCCCTTTTTCTCTGATCTTATCAGCTAACCATTCTCTACCTGTAGCTGCTCGTAGAATAAGAATTTTACTGAATGACGATGGAATATAAGGTTCAAGTAAGGGCCACACTGACTCAGAGTCATTACCATCCTGAGGATAAATAATTTTCTGTTCAGCAATGCCTTTTTGACGTAAAAAATCTCTGGTTGCTGAACCCACACAGGCAAAATATAGCTGTTTAGGAAATACTAATCCTTTTTCTCCTAATAACGAAAAAAAACACTCTGCGGCAAAAGCACTCACACAAAAGACCAGATCAATATCTGCTAATTGCTCAATACTAGCCTGCTCTTCACTAGCTAAATCAGTCCATTGACGACATTTCAGCGATAAGGCGGGAACAGACAGTATCTCGACATTTTTATTAATTGGCAATTGCCGTGATAAAGCTGAAGCCAAGAGTTTATTCTTGGCTTCTGATCGTGATAACAGAATAATTGAACGTGATATCATGCCGTTATGGATTATTAGCTAATGCTAACGCTTGGTCAATTAACTCTTGCCCACCACTTGATTTAAGCATTGAGGCAACTTGCTGACCCAACTCAAACGCTTTGTCTCTCGTCCCAGTTAATTCAGCACGTAGAATGGTTTTGCCATCAGTAGAGGCAACTAATGCTTGGATATGTAAATCATTGTTTGTCAATTGAGCAAATGCCGCTAAAGGAACCTGACAAGAACCTCCAAGACTTAAGGATACAGCTCGTTCAGCCGTCACACAATCCAATGTATCAGTATCGACTAACGGGGCTAATAAATCAACCATATCTTGACGATCTGCCATGATTTCAATACCTAAGGCACCTTGACCAGCTGCCGGTAGACTATCGTTTGTATCAATAAATGCCTTGATTCGCTCAGCTAAACCTAGACGTTTTAAGCCAGCTGCGGCGAGAATAATCGCTGCATATTGACCCTCATCTAATTTACGTAAACGGGTATCCAAATTACCTCGCAAAGGTTTAACCTCTAAATGAGGATAACGCTCACGAATTTGAGATTCTCGACGTAGACTTGATGTCCCAACAACCTCACCTGCTGGTAACTCCGCAAGCGCTGAATACTGATTAGACACAAAAGCATCTCTTGGATCATCACGCTCCATCACACACGTTAGTGCGAATGGATACTGCAAATCAACCGGCACATCTTTGAGAGAATGTACCGCTAAGTCAGCTCGACCATCCATCAAAGCCGTCTCCAATTCTTTGACAAATAATCCCTTACCCCCTACTTTGGATAATGTTTTATCCAAAATCTGATCGCCTCTTGTCGTCATTTTAAGAAGCTCAACAGTCAAATGAGGGTAGCGTGCTTGCAATTGAGAACGTACAAATTCAGCTTGCCAGAGTGCCAAACGACTTTCGCGAGTCGCAATAACCACTTTAGTCATAGAAGGAACAACTGCCATTGATTTTTCCTAGCGTAAATAATTAGCTGCTACGGCTAGAATCACCCCTAGCACAAAGACAATAGCTAACCATTGTAATAGTGATAACGTTTGTTTTTTACTCATAGCATTGGATATCCCAATAACGAATTAAGCTGATTTTTTGCTTTTTGCCCAAAGTAGACCTACAGCAACGACAAAAATAGCCCCTGCAATTTCAGCACCATATTTAACGGTTGACGGTACTAACGCTAATGCCGAATTAGAATCTGCTACTGTTCCACCATTGGCGAAGAACCATTCGACAATTTTAATATCAGTCACTAACATACCACCTGCAATCCAGCCTAGCAAAGCAGCACCACCAATAACAACACTAGGGAAACGGTCAATTAATTTAAGTACTAATGTACTACCCCAGATAATAATTGGAACAGATACAAGCAAGCCAAAAATAACATAAGCAATTTGGTGATCCGAATGTGTTTTTTCAGCGGCACCGGCAATAGCAATCACATTATCTAAACTCATCACAAAGTCTGCCACTAAAATAGTCTTAACAGCAGACCATACGGTCGTACCTGCATGAATATTATTATGGTCATCATCATGGGGTAGTAATAATTTGATACCAATCCATAGCAATAACACGCCACCTACCACTTTTAAGAAAGGGATATTTAACAATTGCATCGCAAAGAAAATCAAGACGATACGCATAATGATGGCACCAAACGTCCCCCATAAAATCCCTTGTAATCGTTTTGATTTTTCAAGATTACGTGACGCTAATGCAATAATTACAGCATTATCACCACCCAATAGGATGTCAATAAGCACAATACTTGCTACGACACCCCAATTAATATGTTCTAACCAATCTAACATAATACCCCTTCAAATTTAAATCAATTCTTCACAATTTAAGTACTTGCGAACAAGTTATTATAAAGCAGAAAGCTTCTTTAACACCTATATTTTTATGATGTTTACAAATAAAAAAAACCGTTTTCAATCAATGAAAACGGCTTTAATTGCATAGGTAAAACTAATTAGTTTTTCTCTTAAAGATTAAAACTATTGATAAAGCTTTTGTCAATTTTGACGTGCAGGTTTTCTGCACCAACCTCAAAATTAACTACTTTTGTCAATTTTGACGTGCAGGTTTTCTGCTTACATCAGAAAACCTGCACGCCGAAACACTTACGTCATCAACAGTCTTATTCCATTACAGAATAGATTTTAATAATTTACCCATTTCTGAAGGGTTGCGAGTTGTTTTGATTCCGCAAGCTTCCATTGCTTCTAATTTGGCTTCTGCTGTATCAGCACCACCAGAGATAAGTGCACCGGCGTGACCCATACGTTTTCCTGGAGGAGCTGTTACACCAGCAATAAAGCCAACGATTGGTTTTTTCATATTATCTTTAGCCCACATAGCTGCATTAACCTCATCTGGACCACCGATTTCACCAATCATCACCACAGCGTCAGTATCTGGATCATCATTGAACATTTTTAAGATATCGATATGTTTTAGACCGTTAATTGGGTCACCACCAATACCTACAGCAGAAGACTGACCCAAACCTAACTCTGTTAATTGAGCTACGGCTTCATAAGTCAATGTACCAGAACGAGAAACTACACCGATACGACCTTTACGGTGAATATGACCAGGCATAATACCGATTTTGATTTCATCAGGTGTAATCAATCCTGGGCAGTTAGGGCCTAATAGCAATGTTTTACTATTAAGTTCACGCATACGATTACGTACTTCTAACATATCACGGACAGGGATACCCTCTGTAATACAAATAGCTAAATCTAATTCAGCTTCTACCGCTTCTAAAATCGCTGCAGCTGCACCTGCTGGTGGAACATAGATAACAGAAACTGTAGCGCCTGTTTGTGCTTTAGCTTCTTTTACTGTACCAAAAATAGGTACCCCTTCAAAATCCTCACCAGCACGTTTTGGGTTTACACCCGCTACAAAGCATTCTTTACCGTTTGCGTATTCACGGCACATACGAGTATGGAATTGACCTGTTTTACCAGTGATACCTTGAGTAATAACTTTTGTATCTTTATTAATAAGAATAGACATTGCTTAATTCCTTATTTTTTAGCTGCTTCAACAACTTTAGTTGCTGCTTCAGCCATCGTATCTGCACTAATGATTGGAAGACCAGAATCAGCTAACATTTTCTTACCTAATTCTTCATTTGTTCCTTTCATACGAACTACTAAAGGTACATTTAAGTTAACTGCACGGCAAGCAGCAATCACACCTTCAGCAATTACGTCACAACGCATAATACCACCGAAAATATTCACCAAAATAGCTTTCACATCTTTGTTTTGCAACATGATTTTGAAGGCTTCAGTAACTTTTTCTGCTGTTGCACCACCACCTACGTCAAGGAAGTTAGCTGGCTCACCACCGAATAACTTAATCGTATCCATTGTTGCCATCGCTAAACCAGCACCATTTACTAGACAACCAATATTGCCATCTAATTGAATATAAGCTAAATCAAATTTACTCGCTTCGATTTCAGCTGGGTCTTCTTCGTCTAAGTCACGGTAAGCCACAATTTCTGGATGACGGAATAACGCATTTGAGTCAAAATTGAATTTTGCATCTAATGCACGGATATCACCATCGCCAGTTAAAATTAATGGGTTGATTTCTGCTAATGATGCATCAGTATCCCAATACGCTTTGTATAATTTTTGGAATTCAGATGCCGCTTTTGCCACTGAAGCCTCAGGAATGCCGATGCCTCTAGCTAATTTCTCAGCTTCTTCTTGTGTAAGACCTGTTTTGGGATCCACAAAAACTTTTAGGATTTTCTCAGGAGTGCGCTCTGCCACTTCCTCAATATCCATACCGCCTTCGCTAGATGCCATTACGCAAACGCGTTGAGAGGCGCGATCAGTCACAATACCCACATAGTATTCTTTTTTGATGTCAGCGCCTTCTTCGATTAATAGACGGTTAACTTTTTGACCTTGTGGGCCTGTTTGGTGGGTAACTAATTGCATACCCAAGATTTGAGAAGAAAGTTCACGAACTTCCTCAATAGAACGCGCTAATTTAACGCCGCCGCCTTTACCGCGACCACCAGCATGAATTTGAGCCTTAACTACCCATACTGGACCGCCTAATTGCTCAGCTGCTTTAACTGCCTCTTCTACAGAAAAAGCTGGAATGCCACGAGGAACATTCACACCAAATCCTTTCAGAAGCTCTTTGCCTTGATACTCATGAATCTTCATAGATAACCTATAAGAAGTTGAATAAAGCCCTTAATCTATATAGTTAAGGACACTGAAATAAATAAAAATCTAACTGCAATCGAGACCACTTGATCTACGACAACGCTCTATTGTAACTCATTCATTAAGTCATTTGAATGACTGGAATACCACTTTGGATAAAATTCTTTCACTGCATCAGAGTCTAGCCGTAATGCATGACAGCCTTCTAACTGAAAGGGACGCTTACCTAAATCTTCATTCCGCTGATTACGTTTCTTTGAAAGGCTCTGCACAAAAACAGTTGGCAACAATATCGTTAATTCAGACATATGTGTACAACCCTGAGTTTTGGCAAAACGCTCTTTTACTTTTTGTCTGAATCCCTTTAGCAAATGTAACCCTACTAATTGCTGATAAGCCTCTTGAATAGAAAAACAGACCTCAGCATATGGTGCTGCTACATAACTCGCCTTAGCGGCAACCACTTCACCATCCTCAGTAACGGTTATGCATATTGTCATATCGTGGACAGCATCCCCTGCTTTCATTACTGTATTATTTGCTTTGGTGAAATCATATGCTTTCACATCCACCAAGGTGGCCTCTAAATCCCATAAACCATCTTCACGCAGAAAGGAATGAATGTCTATCTTACGATGGTGAATAGGTGTACGCTGTACATTACTCATTTGCACTCACCTCTACAGTAGTCGTATCATCCAGTAAGATTTCATCATCAGCTTGTGGCTCTGGTATTTGGTCTCCTTCATGCCATTCAAATACAGCAATAGATTCAACATGGGCAGTATGAGGAAACATATTGACAACACCAGTACTGATCAAACGGTAACCACCCTGTTTGACTAATACACCAGCATCTCTTGCTAAGGTAGCGGGATTACAGGACACATAAACAATGCGTTTAGGGCGTTCATTTTCCTGTAATTGTGCTAAGGCCTTTGCCACCGCAAAAGCTCCCTCTCTTGGTGGGTCAAGCAGTATGCGATCAAAATAGCCCAAGTCTCTTAACCATTGCACATCCACTTCAAATAGGTTAAGTGTAGAAAACTTAGTTTTAGTCTCTAAGTGATGATCTCTGGCAGCAGCTAATGCTCTATCCGTTAACGTTGAACTCCCCTCAATACCTACTACTTCTCTCGCTTGAGTGGCTAGTGGCAAGGTAAAATTACCTAACCCACAGAATAAGTCTGCCACACGATCTGTAGCTTGAACCGCTAATAAACTTAGCGCTTTAGCAATTAAGCTGCGATTAATATAATAATTAACTTGCGTAAAATCACTCGGTTTATAGTGCATACGCAAGCCAAACTGTGGCAATGAATAGGCCAGACGATGCTCATCTTCTGAATGTAATGGCTTTAAGGTATCAGGTCCTTTGGCTTGAGTCCACCAGACAACGTGATATTGTGCGGCAAAAGCTTCTATTTTAGCGATATCCTCTGCAATTAATGGCTCCATATGGCGTAAAGCAAGCACAATACACTCATCACCTACGGCAACTTCAATTTGAGGCACTGCCTCTTTAATTGTCAACTCACCAATTAATTGACGTAAAGGTAACAGTAAATCTGACACGGATTTTGGTAAGACCAAACATTCCGTCATATCGACAACATAACTACCTCTACGTTCTCTGAATCCAATTAATACAGAATCTTTTTTACGCACATAACGCACAGAAAGACGCGCACGAAATCTATATCCCCACGTAGGTCCATAAATTGCAGGTAATACTTGTGGAATAGCTAGTTTGGCAATATGTTTAAAATTATCCTCTAGTGTGCGCTGTTTGACGGCGACTTGTGCTGACGGCTCCAAATGCTGCATCGCACAGCCACCGCAAACCCCATAATTAGGGCACTTAGGCTCTACTCGCATAAACGATTGTTTAAGAATTCTCTCTGCACGTGCATTTTCATAAGATGGTTTTTTACGGAAAATAGTCGCTTCTACACGCTCTCCTGGCAAAGCACCTTCTACAAAAATCGCCTTACCATCACGTCTTGCAATACCTCTTGCTTCATTATCAAGCGATTCAATCGTTAAAATTTCCGACATATACTATACATCCTATGACATTATTTGATAGCCGATATTTTAAGATACTTTATCAGTAAACACGACCAATCCATTCAGTAAACAAGCAAAAAAAAGCCTCGTCGAAACGAGGCTAATAGGGAGAGGAAATTTAAATAAGGGGAAATCGTTTAATAAGAATTAGTTTCTCATCAATCGATGTATGTATTATGCAATAAACCTAGTTTCAAAAGTATTTCTCCTTTTAGTGTAAATATTTCATTAAATTTCAGCTATTTGCCAATACACTCACTAACCATTATTGAGCAGGTTTAACTTCTTTTTGTAAAGGTTGTGCTTGCTTATCTCTTGGTTCCATTTTTTTGAAATGTTCATCACCATGTCTACGTTGGCGATCTTTAAAATGATCTTTATGCTCTTTTTGATCTTTAATCACTTGTGCTTTTTGGTCTGCTGTCAAACTATCCCAAAATGCTACCAATTTAGAGCGATAAGTTTGTTTGTCATTACTTGCTTCAGCTTGAATTTTATCTTCTTCAGCAAATAGTGCTGAGAAATTAATATCCCCTGACTCAAGTTGTTTTTCACGTAATTCTTTTAGGTTTTTGAAACCTTGTGCTCGTTTTTCCCAAGCTTCTTTTTGAACTTTGCGTAAGTCATCAAACTTAGTTTTTTGTTCATCTGTTAATTTTAAAGACTCAATTAAGCGTGGATGGAAAGGACCCATACCTTCGTGATGAAGCTTCTCACCATTTAACTCAAATCGATGATTTTGTGGCATTTTACCTTGAGCATCTGAAGGAGTAACAGCATAAGAACTACCTACTGAAACACCTAATGCAATGGCTGATAACGCTAAGAAATTTTTGATATTAAGAGTTTTCATCTTATTCTCCTTGAATAAATATAGGCTACTAAAGTAAGTACATTATGAAGGAGAACTGATTTCAAAACTATTTCCTCTTAAAACCCACTTATTACATTATCTTTCATATAGAACGATTGTTATCGTAATAGAGAGTTAAGGAAAGACCTGCTACTCCAGATCATGCTTGTTTTTGAGATAACAATATGAGTAACGATAAAAGAATGAATAAAATGCTTACTTGCTCTGTGCTATTTCCAATGGCTTAAATACTCTTGCCAATGCGGTTTATCAAGTTGAGTCAAGGTTTCACGAACCAGCTCAATTTCTTGCTGATATGCCTGTTCATCTAGATCTTGCTTAATCAAACGGAAACGGCAATACATTAACCAAGTATTAACCACATCCGTTTCACAATAGGCGCGCACCTCATCAGCACGCCCATCTTGCCATGCTGTCCATACCTGTGAACCATCCATGCCTAACTTACCGGGAAATCCACAAAGTTTCGCTAATTGGTCAAGGGGTGCATTAGCTCGCCCAGAATAGCCAGCGAGCACATCCATTAAATCTGTATGCCGGGTATGGTAACGACTGAGGTAATTATTATATTTAAAGTCCCTATCCTCTTCACCGGTATCCCAATAGGCTAGAGAACTTACCCCATGAATTAAACTACGATAATGTAGGACTGGCCAATCAAAACCACTACCATTCCAACTGATAATTTGCGGTTTATAGACATCAATTGTTTTAAAAAACTGGCGAATCATTTTTGCTTCATCTGCCTCATCATCGCCAAGCGTTTTAACTCTAAAGCCGTTATCATCTCTAAACACACAGCCGATAACAGCTATTTTTTGTAGGTGATGAGGTAAAAATTCCGTTCCCGTTTTCTCTTTGCGCTCTGCTAAAACCTGTGCAATAAACTCAGCATCACTAAGCGATTCTGCGGGTTCATACAGCGCCCGCAAACCCTCAACATCAGGAATAGTCTCTAAGTCGAAAACGAGATGAGGAATCATAAACTTACCTATCACTACTAGCTACGCTTGATTAGCGAGGCAAATAAGAAACTGGATTAACTGGCGTACCATTTCGACGAATTTCGAAATGTAGGCGAGGTGATGTTGTATCTGATTGACCTAACTCAGCAATCTTATCCCCTGCACTAACACGCTGATTTTGTTTCACTAACAGACGTTGATTATGTGCATAGGCAGAAATAAAACCATTGCTATGAGTAATCAAGACAAGATTGCCTAAGCCTCTTAAACCATTACCTACATAAGATACTGTACCCGATGCTGCTGCTTTAACTGGATCACCAAGATTACCTGCAATATCAATCCCACGAGTGCTTTCTGAATAAGAAGAGATAATATTGCCTTTGTGCGGCCATGTCCACGAAATCGCAGAGGCATCGGCGGCTTTAGGTGGAGTCACATTCGCATAAGAAGAATCTTTAGGTTGAGTTACAGCGCTACTGCCTCCCGATAAACCTGATCCTACACCCACTCGAATCCGTTGACCCACTTCAATTTGAGATGGATTTGAAAGATTATTCATACTGAGCAAACGACTAACAGGCACATTATAACGACGTGCAATACTATACATCGTATCACCACGTTGTACGACGTGTATACCATTGCCAGACACAGCAGATGATCCACCTGAAGATCCGCTACCAATCGTTGAAATAGGTGCTTTGTTACCTGAACCTGCACAACCTGCTAATACAACAGTAATTAGCGTCAAACCCAAAATCTTTGATTTTTTAAACATACTTTTTAAAACCTTTCTGTAAAAACTTATACATTATCCTAAGTAATCAAAAGCTTAGGCCTGAATCCCTGTCTTTAGGGGAACAAAACGTGTTTGCTCTAGCTCTGTACGAGACCATTCTTGAAGTCCCTTACGCTCAACTAAAACCAATTTCTGTTCTCGCTCACCTTCCGGAGCGATCAAGCGTCCACCAATACTTAACTGTAATAATAACGCTTTAGGTATTTGTAAACCTGCCGCTGCAATAATAATAGAATCAAATGGCGCTACATCTGGTAGCCCCAGCATCCCATCACCTAAGACTAAATGCACCTTAGGCATATCTATAAACTTGGCTAAATTATGCTTAGCTAATTCATGTAATCCGTTAATTCGCTCTATTGAGTAAACTTCTTTGAAAATACACGCCAAAATCGCTGCTTGATAACCACAGCCTGAGCCAATTTCTAAAACCTTACCCGATAAAGTTTTATCTTTAATTAGTAATGATATCATTCTTGCGACAACAGATGGCTTAGAAATGGTTTGTCCGTAACCAATTGGTAACGCTTCATCTTCATAAGCTCTAATTGCTGTCCCCTGATCCATAAAGAACTGTCGCTGAACCCTCACCATTGCACGTAACACACGTTCATCAGTGATATTAAATTGCGTCCTTAAACGAGCAACCATATTAATTCTTTGCTGATCTGAATTCATACCAGAGTTACGCGATAACACCGTATTAATTTGCTGTTTTAGCGTATCTGACGGTATAGGACCAAGCAAACGATTACCCGTCATAAGTTTGGTATTACTATATTTCTTCACAATACGTTTGTCAGACGCTTTTGATAAAGGACCTGACATTGTCGCACTAATAGCCTTTGACACTTTGGAAGGCGTCACAATACGAGTATTACTATTACTTGCGGTTATTTTATTTTTTTTATACATTTCCTTTGATCCATTTTTCTATTTGATTTAGCTGATCAAAGTGCGTTAAATCAAGACGTAATGGCGTAATTGATACCTTTCCTTGAGCAATTGCTGCAATATCCGTATCATCAGCACCATCCAATACCTCACCCACAGGACCAATCCAATAAATAGGCTCACCATGAGGGTTTGTACTTTGGATCACCGCTTGACTAGGGTGACGTTTACCTAGTCGAGTTACTTGAATCTGATCAAACTCATGATAAGGTAAGGGAGGAATATTGACATTTAATAAGGTTGGCTTTTCTTGAGGATGTGCCGAAGCAAATTTTACTATTTCATTGGCAATGTCTGCTGCCGCTTCAATATTCGGCCAATTACGTGCTGTCAATGAAAATGCGATAGAGGGAATACCAAATAGAAAACCCTCTGTCGCTGCGGCTACTGTACCAGAATAAAGCGTATCCTCACAAAGATTAGCACCATTATTGATACCAGAAACCACTAAATCGGGCAACTCCTGCATTACACCTGTTAAGGCAATATGCACGCAATCACTCGGCGTACCATTGACATAATAAAACCCATTGGTGGCTTGTCTAACATTTAATGGACGACTAACTGTGAGTGAATTTGAAGCACCACTATGATTTACCTCAGGAGCAAAAACAGTCACCTCTGCCCATGTAGAAAGCTTTTCATAGAGTAATTCTATCCCTTTTGCAGAGTAACCATCATCATTAGAAAGTAAAATCTTGGGTTTCATTAGCCGTCGCCATCTGTTTAATCGTAGCTGATATTTTAACTTTTTTTCCCATCAAGAAACAAGAAAAGTCCTCATTTTGACAGAATGAAAATGTGAAAAAATGCAAAGCTTTACCTTATCGCAGATTCAGTTTTTCACTTAAAAACAAACCAATTTTTACTCTTCAATCAACATATCTTGCACAATAAATTTGGCAATAATATCAGACTATGGATATAGCTATTTTCAGTACATAGGTTTTTCTCATCAGTAAAAACTGCACAGCAAAATACACAAAAGGTTTGTCAATAATCCGACATTATTTCTATAATAGAGACTTCTTTTAAATTACCTATAAACATCTTATGTCATTAACGCCAACATTAATACTTGCCTATGTTTTTGCTATCTTCATCGCCTATTTGATGGGATCAATCCCTTTCGCTATCTTGGTAAGTCGTTTATTTGGGCTTCAAGACCCTCGACATTTTGGATCGGGCAATCCCGGTGCTACCAATGTTTTGCGTAGTGGCAATAAAAAAGCTGCCATACTTACTTTAATTGGCGACGCCTTTAAAGGCTGGCTAGCTGTATTTATAACTAGTCAATTTTTTGTTCAAGATAATTTATCCATCAGTTTAGTTGCTGTAGCGGCTTTTTTAGGACATGTGTATTCTATTTTTCTGGGTTTCAAGGGTGGCAAAGGTGTTGCGACTGGAATTGGTGTCTTACTAGGTCTAGATCCTAGCCTAGCGCTTATTTTGATAGTCATCTGGCTATTAGTGGCTCTTTTGTTTAAATACTCTTCTCTCGCGGCATTAGTTGCTGCTGCTAGTGCTCCTTTTCTTTACTTAACATTGAATTTTTCCTCTCCCTCATTCTCTAGTGAAATCTTTGTAGCCATTGCCTTTATTAGTCTATTTTTAATTTATAAACATAAAAAAAATATTCATAACTTATTAATAGGTAAAGAATCAAAAATTGGTCAAAAGAAAAAATAAATAAACCATAGCAGGAGTAGATATACTTTGAGTACCTACTTCACTTCAGACTAACGAGCATAAAAAAACTGACTAATTAATACGTTAACTAGTCAGTTTTTAATCGTTGGTGCATGCACTAGCTTAAGAAATCAATAATTATCTTAAGCTAGTAGCCGATAGGAATGTTTGTATCAATTACCATTGATAACCAGCGCCAACTACACCTCCTACTTGACCTCGGCTAGAACCAACAACAGATCCTTTTAAGACCCATTTACCATTGTCAGAAATTTTTGATGCCCCAAGTGCATAGCCTGCTTGACCTTGGAACGTACTACCAGCTAATGCCACCATACTCTTACCTGGGCTATACGCTTGAGGTAAACCAGCTGCTGCCAGTGCAGCGGCAGAACCTGCATTAGCTTTACGCTCTACACGGTTAATATTGTTATGAATATTACCCATAGAAGCATTTAGCTGTCCAACGTTCACAGCATCTGTTGGCGCAACGCCAGGAGCAACATTAGTGATACGTTGTCCGCCAGCATTAATACCTTGGTTATTAATTTGCACTGCCCCAACATTTACTTCGGATGCATTCACTGTTTTAGCATTCACCTCTTGAACAGAGACCACATCATTCAAAGATACCTCTACTGTATTATTTCCACTTACTTGTGTGGTTATATTTGAGCCACCTAATACACGCAATTGATTATTTGCTGAGTTAATAGTAATCGGAGTAGCTGTATTAGGTTTTAGCGTAGTGCCACCAATAACAGTAAAGCTACTAGCACCACCATTGCCTGCAGCACCATCCTTGACAATAGTTTTGGTCACTTGACCATTTCCATCAGTAATCGAAATAGTATGAGTACCATCGTTATTATTAGTCACTGACGCTACGGCATTCTTACCATCTTGACCCGGTAAGCCTTGTGGTCCAACTGGTCCTACAGCTCCTGTATCACCTTTTGCACCTTTTAAGTTTTTATACAAATCACTATCCGGATCAAGAGAAAACTTAAATTGATTATTTGCACTCATTTCCAATTTTAGTCCGTCACCTGCTTCAAAGGTCACATCAAATGGATTTGTACCACTCGGATTATATTGATATTCAGCACCAGAATATAATGCACTTCCACCATTTACACCTTTGAACGTTAATGGTTGAGTAGATGGTGTTGTTGTCATTAACGATGATGCCACCGCATATAATTGGCTACCATTAATCGCATCAGTTGATGTAGCTGAAATCTCACCTGCTGCCACGTTTTGAATACGACGCTCTGCTCCTGCTGCACCTACTGACACAGCACCTACCGCTGTAGCACCTGCAAAACTACCATAGGTAACACCATTAACTGTCGCATTTGTCACTGTACCAGTAGCACCTACCGTGGTCGTCGCTCCCGCTGTCCCCGTTGAGTCTAAAACCGCTGTACCAATCGCTGCTCCTGATGTAATCGCAGAATTTGAGCCTAAGGCTACTGAGTTACTTGCCGTTTGCGTAATATTATTACCAAAAGCAAACACATTATCTTGCCCTGTCGCTAGCGTATTGTTATTACCCACAGAATACGAATCCGCTGCATCAATAATGCTTGAATCTCCTATAGCACCTGAGTTTTCACCTTTGACAATATTACCAGTACCAATGGAAATCGCATTTTGTGCAAGAGCCTGTGCGTCTTTACCGATAGCAATAGATTGTGAACCCCCAGCGTCAGCACTATCCCCCAAAGCCACCGCACTTTGAGCATCAGAGCCTGTAGAAGCAAAGCTACCTATTGCTGTTGAATTATAAGACAAAGCCCATGCTCCTTTACCAACCGCTGTTGAACTAAATTGTTCTGCCTTTGAAAACGCACCAACAGCCGTAGCAGATTCATTCTGTGCTGTTGCATTTGCTCCCAATGCAACGGATGAAACGCCTACTGCACTAGCTTTGCGACCCGAAGCAATACTAGAACTTCCACTAGCACTAGCATTGTCACCCGAAGCAATACTATAATTTCCACTAGCTTTAGAATAATATCCACTTGCTTGGCTATGGCGTCCTACCGCTTCTGCTGCTGTCCCCATTGCTAAAGAGTCAATACCCACCGCCGTAGCTCCATTACCAAATGCGGCTGCTCCACGACCAGATGCAGCGGAACGACGCCCCACTGCAGTTGCATAGCCTTTGTAATTACTATCCGTACCCCCCCTGTAGCACTAGCACCTGCACCTACAGCCACACTGTCGTTACTTGCTGCGGATCTAAGACCAATTGCAACACCAACACCATTACCGGGAGACATTTCAGAATAACTTCTTGCATCGGTACCAATAGCGATACCTTGCGGATTTTCTACTTTAGCAGAAGAACCAACCGCTACCGCACCAGCTGCCGTCGCATTTGCACCTATACCTAGTGCTACAGCAGAAGTTCCTGTTGTGCCTGTTCCTGTCGTGCTATCACCACAAATAACACTTTTACTACCACTATCAAAATAACAAAGATTACCAGTTGTTGTTGTTGGTGTAGTTGTTGGAATTGCTGTGGTACCATCAGTTGGTGCCGTTGGCGTACCTGTATAAGTAGGTGTTGTACCTGTCGCGGCAAGAACTTGTCCACTCATCAATAATAAGGTTGACGTCAGTGCTGTAAATGCAAACCTTACTGGTGTCAAAGCAAATTGAACCAATGATGCGCCTCCATTTATTCCTTGGCTACTGATTTTCTTGCCTCGTGCACTCGTATGCTCTGAAACTGCTACAAACGTGTGTGTTTTAGAATTGTAAATACTGCGATAAATTTTGTTCATATTGCCTCTCTAACAACTGTTAAGCTATCGGGAATTGTTATAGAACTTCAAATAATTTTTACTCTACAGCTTTTGTCGCTATAGCATTTATGCTGTTAATTTTAACAAATAAATTAACAAATAAAACAAAATTATTCCTACTTTTGACAGAATATCCATTGCAACAATTGTTAATTTTTGTTAATTTGTTTTTTTTACTATTTTTAATATTTAAATGAGTCAAGTCAAATTAATTCCCAACGAGGTTGGATACTCGTATCGTATTTTTTTTCACTGAGATTGACTAACCCTGCTTTAATTCGAGCACTGGCAGCATGTGCAATCATGGCGCCATTATCCGTACAGAGATGTAAGGGTGGGAAATACACTGTACCACCTAATTTATGTATTTGCTGCTGTAGGAACTCTCGCAACTGCAAATTAGCCCCTACTCCCCCAGCAACAACTAGTCGCTTGCTACCTGTTTGCTTAATCGCTTTGATCGCCTTAAACCCCAATACATCCACAATAGCTTCTTGAACACTCGCTGCTAGATTAGCTTTATCTTGCTCTGTGACTTCACCCTGAGCTTCTAATTTGCGTAATGTGGTCAATACGGCTGTTTTTAAGCCACTGAAACTAAAATCCAAATCGGCACTATGCTTCATGGGTCGAGGAAGTTCATATACACTAGCATCTCCCTTTAGCGCCAATTTTGCTAGGTGAGGACCTCCGGGATAAGGTAAACCCAGTAATTTGGCTGTTTTGTCAAACGCTTCTCCAGCGGCATCATCCAAGGTTTCGCCTAATAACTCATAATCACCTACTTTCTTCACAAGCATAATTTGGGTATGCCCCCCTGAAACCAATAAGGCGACAAAAGGAAATTCTGGCACAGGATCTGCCAACATAGGTGATAATAAATGCCCTTCTAAATGATGGATAGGAATAGCAGGTAGCTGATGGCTCCATGCAAACGCCTGCGCCACGGAAGAGCCAACTAACAGCGCTCCTGCTAATCCAGGACCAGCGGTATAGGCAACAGCATCAATATCATTGAGCGAAAGCTTTGCCTCAGTGAGTGCAGAATGAATCAGTGGAATGACACGTCGGATATGGTCTCTGGACGCCAATTCAGGGACCACTCCTCCATAAGCTTGATGCATCGCAATTTGACTATGTAAGGCATGAGACAGTAATCCTTTGGTAGTATCAACAATTGCAACACCTGTTTCATCACATGAACTTTCTATGCCTAAAATTTTCATTACCTAAATCCTAGATTGATCTTTTCTGTTGTATATTTTCTGTTGTATTAGCTTGCTAGTTTGCCAAGTGCTCTTTTCTCGTTTGCTAGCTTCTCGTTTACTAGTTTACTAACGCCTAATTTGTTAGTTTGCTAGTGCCTAGTTTTAGTTCCTAGTTTGCTAGTGCCTAGTTTTTCAATATAAGTAGTTAATTAATATTAATATGTCTAATGTCTAATGTCTAATGTCTAACGCCTAATGCCTAGTGCGGTTATATTATCAGTTACTATTCATTATTAAATCACTAACTATTTAGTGGTTGGCGTGCTAGTTGGCTAGTCATATTAATACTATTGAGCATATTGATAAATATATCAATACAGAATATACCAATACCGTCGCAGCGATACTTACACGCCACTAATACCCCACTTATATTCCACTGCTACACCACTAACGAAGCATTATACTTGATTGAGCCTACTTTTCTAAATACACGTTTCTAAATACACATTAAACATAAAACATCAATCGTTAATGATCAAGGAGAAAGATCAAGACTAAGAATCAAGGCTAAACTCATCATCACCTATCCGAAATAACCACACATTTTGTGTCATTTAGCTGTAAAATAACATTTTTTTACTATTTCTTTTCCGTCTCTTTTTTACTATCTCACTTTCTGGAGTTTTTCCATCATGTTTGAATCGCTATTCAAGCTAAAAGAACACGGCACCAATGTCCGTACAGAAATTTTAGCGGGTTTAACAACTTTCCTGACAATGGCCTATATTATTTTTGTTAATCCTAAAATTTTAGGTACTACAGGTATGGATTCGGGGGCTATTTTTGTTGCCACCTGCTTAGCAGCTGCTGTAGGTTCTTTTATTATGGCATTTTTGGCGAATTGGCCGATTGGTATGGCTCCGGGTATGGGCTTAAATGCCTTCTTCGCTTTTGTTGTAGTTGGTGCCTTAGGCTATACATGGCAACAAGCATTAGCAGCTGTATTTATTTCAGGTATTATTTTCTTGATTCTAACGGCGACTGGTATTCGTCAATGGTTGATTGATGGCATTCCTGCTTCATTACGCTCATCTATCGTAGCAGGTATTGGTTTATTTTTAGCCTTTATCGGTTTACAAACATCTGGCGTGGTAGTGGACAACCCTGCTACCCTCACTAGTCATGGCGATTTAAAATCAGCTTCTGTACTTTATGCTATTTTAGGCTTCTTTATTATCGTGGTACTTGATGTGCTACGAGTTAAAGGCGCGATTCTCATTGGTATTTTAAGTATTACCATTTTATCTATTATCACAGGTCACACTACCACTCCTGATAGCATATTATCTATGCCACCGTCAGTTGCCCCTACTTTCTTACAACTTGATTTAGCGGGTATCTGGGAAAAAGGCTTATTAAATGTTGTGCTTGTTTTTGTACTAGTAGAAATTTTTGATGCTACTGGTACTATGATTGGTGTCGCAAAACGCGCTAACTTAATGCCTGTTGGTCAACCTAATCGCTTAGGCAAAGCTTTATTCGCTGACTCAATTGCTATTTTGGCTGGCTCTCTTATCGGTACAAGTAGTACAACTGCTTATGTTGAAAGTACCGCTGGTGTGCAAGCTGGTGGTCGTACAGGCTTAACGGCTCTTGTGGTTGGTGTACTCTTTTTATTAGCACTATTCTTCTCACCAGTGGCAGGTATTGTTCCAGCCTATGCAACAGCACCAGCACTTGTGTATGTCGCTATTCTTATGTTACGTGAATTAACAGAAGTCAATTGGCAGGATATGACAGATGTAGTTCCATCTGCTATTACTGTTATTTTGATGCCATTTACATACTCAATTGCAGAAGGTATTGCCTTTGGTTTTATCAGCTATGTTATTTTAAAAACCTTTACTGGTCGTATCCGTGAAATTCACCCAGCGACAGTGATTATTGCTTTATTATTTATCTTACGCTTTGTGATTGCTTAAGGCGTGCAAGTGTAAGCTAGGTAAGAGCAAATATCAATCTTACAGCTTACACTATAAAAGCAGTAAGCTTAAGTTTAAGGTTAAATTAACTAAATCATAGATAATAAATAGTTTAAGCGTTAACTACATTTGAATTAACCCACTCATCCGTGAACTGTGTCCCCTATAAGTAGTGTCCTACTTATGGGGGCAATTTATTTCAGGTATCAGTCCACCGAGTGGGTTTTATTTTAGCTAAACAATTCACTATGCGTATTTAATCGATACAACACTACTGTATCGCCCTCTACTTTATAAATTAAGACTAAATCAGGCTTAACATGGCAGTCACGGAAATCTTTAAACTGACCTTTTAGAGGGTGATCTTTATATTTTTCAGGCACAGCAGTGCCATTTAATAAGTGACAGTAGTTTCCTAAAAACCAAAATAATCCATTGAATTATATGAAAAAATACTGAAAAAGTCAATATAAAACCCCCATTTTATACCGTCATAAGTACCGTCAAAAATACTATATTACCAACCAAACATGGCTCACAAAGAAAGAATATTAGCTAAATATCCTTTCTTCAGATGATTTACTTTTTGTAATAAATCATCCCCCTTATTACTATCTTATTATCTAAAACGTTCATAAAAAAGGACATTATCATGAAAGAAGTTCATATGATTCTTCAGGGAAAAGGAGGCGTTGGAAAAAGTCTAATCGCCTCATTATTTGCTCAATTCTTATTAAGCAAGAAGGAAAAGGTTCATTGTTTTGATACCGACCCACTAAATCAAACATTTAGTAGGTATACAGGCCTTCATACACAACCTATTGATATTTTAACGTCTCAAAAAAATATTGATACGTCAAAATTTGATGTACTTATGGAAAAAATTATTGGCTCAGCAGAAGGTGTAGCTGTTATTGATAATGGCGCCGCTACTTTTGTCCCATTGATGGCATACCTGAAAGAAAATAATGCTATTTCTTTTTTGAAAGAAAACAAAATATCGTCTTATATACATGTACCTATCGTTGGAGCACAAGCATACCAAGACACTATTAGTAATCTTAGTGATGTCCTAGAAATGCTGGACAATGTAATCATTTGGGCTAACCACTACTGGGGAGCAGTGGAAAAAGAAAAACCAATACAAGAATGGAACATCATAAAAAAACATAAAAATAAGATTTTAGGTGTGATACATCTAAAACAATACAATCCAGACACTTTCGGAAAAGACGTATCAACAATGACAACAGATGCAATGACATTTGACGAAATTATGCGAAGCAACAATCTTGGCATCATGACAAAACAAAGACTTAAGACCTTCCAGAAAGATATTTTTGGACAACTTGATAAGTTATACAACGAATTTACTCATACATGAAGTGAGTTACATAACCTCTTTACAAGGCTATCAATAAGGAGATAACACATGAAATATTTAATCCAACACACTACTAGGCTGTCCTTCGTGGCAGCTTTTTTTATGTCAACTACAGTGCCAACAGCATACGCAGGAGATGTGCTAACAGGTGATACTAGACTGGCTTGTGAAGCTATTTTATGTTTATCAAGCGGAGTACGACCAGGAGAGTGTACTCCCAGCTTAGATCGTTACTTTGGTATCCATCATAAATACTGGTCGGATACTGTAGAAGCACGACTTAATTTTTTGAATTTATGCCCAGCAGGACAAGAACCGGGGATGAGTGATCGTATCAGTAGCATTGCTCATGGTGCTGGCCGCTGTGATGCAGACTACCTCAATAAGTACAACACCTACACTTATAAAGAGACTATTTGTGAATATACAGGTTATGGCAGACGTTCTGATAATACCAGTTGTCGTACGGTGACCAAAACAGCAATTTCCCAAACGCTACCAAAATACTGTGGAAATTACACAAATCATCAATGGAGCTACGAACTTGGACTTAAGTATGTGGGCTCTCCAAAGGCTGGTGGGCATTGGGTGACAGAAAAAGATTATCAAACTGCACTGGAAAAGTACAACCGCCGCATGGAAGAGTTGGGTAAGACGAGATCAGGGCGCAAGCTGTTGCAGCGGCTTAGAAACTCTGATTAATAAAGATTAAGAGGATGAACATGAAAGAGCATGATGAGCAATTAAAAGAAACTGAAGATTTCTCAGATGATGAGGACTTTAGCGATGAGCTTAATCCTGTAGATACTGATGGGTATCCAGAGGGTAATGAAGATTATCCAGAGGATGCTGATAATTTAATAAATGATGTTAAGAGTGTTAAACCCAAAGAGAAAACTGAATCACAAACAAAAGATGCTCTTCAAGAAAAAACGAACGTCTCTTTCAATGAGAAAGAATTACTTGAAAGGCTGTCTGAAATTGCCTCCGAAAATAATAAACAACAAAAGCAAATCACTGAAATCCTATCTATCTTTAACAATCGCCTCAAAACGCAAGAGAAGGCAGCAGAAAACAAGGAAACTATCCGGCAAGATATTTCGGACATTCAAAAATATATGTTTGGTGAATTTGGTATCACCATTGGTGCGGATGACCCTATTGTCTACGCATTACTTTACAACAAAAACATTTTTGAAAGTGCTTTAACTGATTATGAATCAGCCCTAACAAGAGTGACGCTTGATTTGGATAAAAAGCTCAAAGATATATATGAGTTCTCCGAAAAAATGGAGGAACGCAAAAAGCAATTTATCGCTGAAATTATTGTGGAACACTCAAAGCAACGTCGGAAAACAGTCGGACAAATTGATAAGGCTATTGTTGATGCTATTAATCTAGCATTAGAAAAAGCAGGTATTGGACAAGCCCAACCTGACGATGCAGTTTCTGAGTTTAAAACAATGAAATATTTGCTTTTGGGGGTACTTGCTGCCTCCATTCTAAATTTCTTCTTATGATGAATGACAATGAAAAAACTATATCTAATAGGTGCTTTGTTAATAACAGCGCAAAGTGCCCATGCTCAAGACAGTGTGTTATTTAACGATTTGGCTAAACAATGCGCTAAAGAGGTACACCCAGACACTCTACAAGCACTTGTGCGAGTAGAAAGTAGTTTCAACCCTTATGCAATCGGCGTAGTGGGGGATTATGTGAAGCAACCCACGTCGCTGGAGGAAGCAACACTAGTGGCACAAAAACTATCCGAGCAAGGGAAGAACTTTAGCCTAGGCTTGGGTCAAATTAATGTACACAATCTAACAAAACTTGGTTTGGATTTTAAAACGGTATTTGATCCATGTGCCAATTTAGCTGCTGCTAGTTACATCTTATCGGATTGTTATAACCGAGCATCGGGCGGTGAGCAAGATGCTTTACAAAAGGCATTAAGTTGCTACTATAGCGGCAATTTTAAAACTGGTTTTACACACGACCTCAAAGGACAAGCACCTTATGTGGATAGAGTAAAAACAGCCAGTTTACAAAATACACCCGATGCCAAAATCACTATCCCTGCCATTAATCCCACCGCCCCCAAACCACTTGATGCACCATCTGCAGATAGAGTTGTGGCAAAGGTCGTTAATAAACCAGTCAAAACACAACCTAGTACGGTAAACGTGTCTCATCAATCTAAAGCGACATGGGATGCTTTTGGAGATTTTAATTGATAAAACGAGAGGAGAAACACTATGACCTGATTAGCTAAAAGCTAGACCTTATATCGACGCTTACTTTTTAACCAACCGCCTTGGGAAACCTCGGCGGTTTTTTTATGGAATTTTGAAAATGAAATTAAAACTAGCTCTCAAAGACTCAATGATTGCCCTAATTCTGGCAACCCTTACTAATGCAACCTACGCTCAAGCTGCATTCGCATCTACTGCTTCATCAATGATGAATAATATCTTAACTGGTCTTATGATTATTTTTGGTGTTGTCGCAGCAATTGCCTTAGCTTGGCAAATCGCCGAAGGTGTGATGCAGCGGAAAACATGGCCTGAGGTGTTTACCACATGCGCTTGGATTTTAGCGCTTGGTGCTGCACCAGCACTCGCCAAATGGATTTTTGGATCTGGACAAGGTCTCACATTCTAGCAGATAGAGGTTACGCATGAACGAGCTAGAAGAATATCCTACCTTTGGAGCACTTGCTCGGTCTGCTATGGTTATGGGGGTACCATTGGTGCCCCTAATCATAATTGGAGTTGTCTCAACATTTATTGCATTAATTGGTTTAGCAACAATTGGACTGGGAGCGTTATTAGTCTTTGCAGTTGCCTTGCCACTTGTCTTTATGCTAAGAGCAATTTCACAGACTGACGATCGAGCCCTCAATATTTTAGCGTACGAACTAATGTGTTTCTTCAAGCGAAAAAATACCAAAGCGTTTTGGGGAACTAATACCGTACTAGCAGCCCAATATGGAAGACAAAAAAATGATTATCAGCGACTTTATCAACAAACTACTGAAAACACAACCGTCCCACGCAAGTTATCTGCCAAAAATTAATTATCATGTGACCCCCAATATTATTAGTTGTGACGGTCACGTTATGTGGGTATTTAAAATGGATGGGATGCCGTTTGAGAGCTTATCTGATGCGCATATTAAATCTCACTTCCAACAGCTTAACTTGTTGTTTACAAGTCTTGGTAAAACAACTGGTAATCGTCTTGGACTATGGACGACACTGAAACGACAACGACGTAGTTTTGATCGTGATTATAAATTTGATAATATTTTTACCAAAGAGTTTGGGCAAAAATATATTGACCGATTTCAGCGGGATCCTTATTTTAATAACGTGTTTTATATCACGGCTGTTTTAAAAGTAGACGGAGGTCTGGATGAGGGCATCAAAGAGGCTGGGGAGCTTATATCATTAATGCAAAATGGGCTAATGCCGTATGCACCTCAATTACTCACCACTTATGAAAATAATCAAGGGGTTATGTTTAGTGAGGTGTGTGAGTTTTTAGCTTCGCTTATTAACCACCACCAAGAGCCAGTACCAGTCACTTTTACTCCCATCTCCGAAATATTAGGTTCTAGCGACTTGCATTTTGGCACGGACATTTGCGAAATTCGCTCACAAACAGAGACGCTATATTGTGTTAGCTATGATTTAAGAGACTACGGCATCAGTCGCCCCAAGATATTAGTTGATATACTCAACTTGCCTTTTGAGTTTACGCTAACGCAAAGCCTTGTTTTTTTGAATAACTCTGATATTCAGGGACAAATTGGGCGGCAGTTGAACAACCTAGCCTCTGTAGGAGATCAGGCAACACACCAACAAGAAGAGCTTTTATACGGCAAAGGCTTATTAACCGCAGGCGAACTCATGTTCGGGGAATATCATTGCGTACTCATTGTATACGGTGAAACACCTCAGCTAGCAGCGGCAAATGGATCTAAAGCTGTTAGCCGCTTTTTGAATTGCGGAGGCTATCGGTTTAGTAAAGCTGGATTATCAGCGCCAGCCACTTATTTTGGACAAATACCAGGAAGCAAACTTAAGCCTAGATGCTACCCCAAAACCACTCAAAACTTGGCGACCTCTTTTGGCATGCACAATTACTCCACGGGCAAAGAGTTTGGCAATCCAATCGGAGATGGGACGGCAGTTATTCCACTAGTAACAGTATCTGGGACAATTTACGACTTTAATTTTCACTTTTCAAATCTAAACGAAAACAACCTGGGCGAAAAAGTCGCAGGACATACTCTGATTTTGGGAGCAACAGGCACGGGTAAAACTACGCTAGAGACAGCATTACTTACGTTCACGACACGTTTTAATCCATACCTATTTGTGATAGATTTGGACGCAGGTATGCGCATCTTCATTCAAGCGCTTGGCGGTAGTTATTTTACGCTTGAGAGCGGTAAACCTACTGGGTTAAATCCATTTCAGTTGCCAGATACGCCTGTCAATCGTGAGTTTTTATATTCATTGGTAGCGACGTGCGGCCAAGATGTCAATGGTAAAGTAACAGCGGACGAGGAGCGACAAATTAAAGTTGCTGTAGACACCGTTTTTTCAGTGGATTTTGAGTATCGACGTTTTTCGAGGTTGTTAGACAGCATTCCCCATGAACATGAGAAAGAAAACTCACTTCGTTCTCGTTTACAAAAATGGTGTGCAAGTGAAGATGGTCGTTTTGCTTGGTGTCTAGATAACCCTGTCAATCAGTTTAATCCTGATGACTTTACCAAGATTGGTTTTGACCTAACAGATATTTTACAAGATAACTATCCGCCGACCGAACCAGTGTTAATGTATTTATTCCACCTGCGCACACTCATGATGGAACGTGTAGCAAAAGAAAATAGCATTCTGTGTACGGTAGTTGAGGAGTTTTGGTTTCCGCTTCGCTATAAAAAAACAGCTGAGTTGATGCTTAAAATCCTCAAAACCGACCGTAAACTTGGTGGCTGGATGATACTTACTAGCCAATCACCAGAGGACGCCATTACTAGCGACATCTTTCCTGCCATCATTCAACAGACACCTACCAAAATTTTTCTACCTAACCCCGACGCAACATATGAAGGGAGATACGAAAAATGCGGTATGACACGCAAGGAGTTTGATGAACTAGTTAAACTATCATTGGATAGCCGCACATTTTTAGTTAAACAATCCAAACAAAGTGCCTTTGCAAAACTAGATTTGTACGGTTTTTCAGATGAAATTGCAGTATTGTCAGGATCATCAAACAATAACGAAATGCTTGATGAATTGTTGATGGAAGTTGGGCAAGATGCTCTGCCAGAAGTGTGGTATCCGCTTTTTAAAAAGAGATTACACGAAACCAAGGAAGCTAAGCGTAAATTAGCATAACCTCTTCCTCCCTGAGACCACTTTTCTCCATAGGTGGTCTTTTGTCACTCCCTTACCTATCCCTAGCGAGGGAGTGACGCTTTTTTGATTACATGGTATGATGTAGACTAATTAAATATTAAGGAAGTAGATTATGAAACCTTCTGAAGTACTTAATGCTCACCGTGAAGAAATCAGACAGCTTATTTTGAATAATAAAGGCATGTGTCCTCGTGTTTTTGGTTCTGTAGCTCGTGGGGAAGATACTGAAGATAGCGATCTTGATATTTTAATTGAGCCAACTCCAAATTTAACTTACATGGATATTGGTACAATGTTGGACCAGATCAAAACAAAATTTAATATAAGAGTGGATATTGCCACTCCTCGTGCATTGCCAGAGAAATTCAGACAAAAAGTTTTAGATATGGCAGTTCCATTATGAAAAAAGAGAGATTTTCAGTTCAAGAATATTTTTCTCACATTAAACAATCTATTGAGAAAATAGAGAACTACACTCAAAATGTAAGTTGTCTGGATGAATTTCTAGCTAACCCCATGATATGTGATGCCGTTATTCGTAATATTGAAATTATTGGGGAGGCTAGTAATAATATCAGAAAAGAATATCCTCAATTTTTAGAAAATCATACTGAAATAGCACAAACACTTAGGTCAGCTTATGAAATGCGTAATTCAGTGATACATGGCTACATTGAGGTAGACTATAACATAGTATACAGAACGATTGAGCTATCCCTTCCTGCATTTAAAGAGCAAATTTATAATCTAGATAATGAGGAAATAAATCAGTCTCCTGAAGAATAAGAAATAAGTCTCTAAAGTATTCCACAACCGCTAAACAAAGCGGTTTTTTTATGGGAAAATGCCCCCCTGCCTTAAGAAGAATAATTAACAGCCCAAAACACAAATTTTTAACCAACCGCCACAAGGATGCATGCTTATGGCGGTTTTTTTTTTTTTTTAAATAAGAAATTTTTTTATTATTAAAATTTAAAATATTTTTTTNGCGGTTTTTTTATGTCTCTAAATAGGAACTTTTATCATGATGAAATTTAAAAATATTGTTTTAGTAATTTCTAGTATTTTTGCAATTACCACTGCGAAGGCTGGAGGCATCCCTGTCATTGATGGCGCAGCACTTGCACAAGATGCTGCTAATTTTGTCAAACAGATAGCTGAGATGAAAAACCAAGTCGAAAACCAAATTAAGCAGCTTACAGAACTTAAAAACCAAGTATCCGCCATGACAGGAGGACGTGGAATGGGTAATATTGCACGCAACGTCATTGATAATGTCCCAGATAGTTGGAAAGAGATTTACAGTAAAACACAAGATATAGCTAATAACACACGATTAAACGACAAATTCGATCCTGAAGCAGGAACAAAAGGCTTATTGTCTATGCTAGATAGTACCGATCAAACGTTTAGTGACATAAAACAACGTATTTCTCGTATTGAAGAGCTAACGAATAAAATTAACACTACGACAGACATTAAAGCAAGCGCAGATTTGCAAAATCGTATCGCAGCAGAACAGACTGCTATTTCTAATCAACAGGTTAAGCTAGATCAAATGCAAAGAGCATATGAGTTACAAAAGGAACTACAGCATAAAAAATATATTAAGAATGTAGTATGTCACGACAGGAAAGCAGCAGGTTTACCTCTTAAAGATTGCAATTAATCGGAGAGCATTATGAATTTTCTATTGGAATTAGTTAATGCCATAGATAACCTCTTCAAAGTCTCATTAGGGACAGAGTTGTTTGATAAATCAGCAACACTGGCTTATGAATACGCCCCTGTCTTTGGTATAGCATTATCAATTTATATGATTTTCTTGGTAGCGCAATACTACAAAAGTGGTTTTGATGATGTCGCTGTAACAATGACTAAGCAAGTAGTTGGATTGCTAATAATTACTGCTCTTGCATTTAATGTACAAATGTATACTGAATTAGCAAAAGTAATTTACCAATTTCCTGACGAGTTGGCTAGTGTTATTGTTGGTTCATCTTTAGATAAATCAGCTATTAGAAGCAGTTTTGATACTGTAATTAAAATAGCGATGTCTCTCATTAATTGGGGAAGTGAGCAAATAGGATTTACCGAAATTGTAATACCATTAGTATCAATCCTGGGGGGGATATTGGTCGGCTTTTTAGGATCTGTTAATCTCTTTGTTTTATGGTTCTACTATTTAGTAACCAAATTATCATTAGCTTTAGTTCTCTTATTTGGACCGATTTTTCTTGGGAGTATGATGTTTCCAAGTACCAGGCAATATGGGATGAACTGGATTGGGCAATGTTTGAATTTTTGTTTAACCGTAGCCATGTTTGCAGCTATATCCACGATTCAATTAACATGGATTAAAGGCAAGTTAACTCAATTATCAAGCAGTAGTGTTGGAGCTGAGATAGGTGGTATTGCAGACGTATTTTTTATAGTTGTATTCTTTGCTGTTTTTGTTATACTGTCTTTAATTATTGCAACGAATGTACCTAATATTGTTGCCGCTCTCACTGGAGGTGCAACAGCCGAAAGTGGAGTTAGAAAATTAGCTGCAATGGCAAACCCTGCATTAAAAGTTTTAAATGCAATCAAGAAAGGAAAATAATTGTGGACAAATTAAATCTACAAAAGCAGCTATTTGATTACGAGCGTAAAAGAAATACTTCATGGCTATTCTTGTTTTATGCTTTCATTTACGCCATAATCTTTGCTGGGATTACCTCTTTTATTACATTGAAAATACTCGGTGTAGGACAATATCCACATGGGACACCAGAAGAAGTACAGAAGTTTGGGTACGCTTCTCTTGGATTATCTTATGCGTTGGTATTGCCCTTCTTTCTTATTGCAAAGAAACTGATCGTTCTGCACAAGTGGATGTCTATCCTTATGGGATGTGGATTGACAGGTATGCTATCCATGATGATGGCTGGTGGTATTGTTGGTGCAGCAGGCATTGATAATTTTTACGTAAGTGCAGGTATGGGGGTTATGTTAGCTGGTCTATTCATGAAATACAGCTATGAATACCACAAGCGTGCATTTGAAGAGTTACAGCTTTGGTAGTTTTATACTTAACAACAAGTGAGTTACCCTTGTAGGGAACCTCACCTTTCCATGAAACAATTTATGAAAAAGTTATTTGTATATCTCTTATTATTAATGTCTACAGGACTATTGACTGCTTGCAATGACGAGAAAAGTGCTCAGGAAGAATTGGCTAAAAAACAATTAGCTCAAATGGAATTAAAAGAGAAATATGCAAAATATAATAGTTGTTATAACAAAAAGGCAGTTAATTTAGAACTCCCTCCTGGTTGTCAGGAAATTATTGATGAATGGCAAAAAGAACATCCCCCTAAAAAATTAATTAACTAACAATTTATAAAGATTAACCGCCCTCAAATGTCAAAGGCGGTTTTTTATCACTTATTTTTTGAATGCCTCTTGATTCTTGTTTAAATAAGTTATATTATTTGTATATACATTGTCATACAGGAGTGAGCTATGAGTGCAAGTGTTATCGTTCAAGCAAGAGTAAACCCAGACATTAAAGAAAATGCTTCTATTGTGTTACAAAGCATTGGCATGAGCTTATCAGATGCTATCAGGATTACTTTAACCGCTATTGCTGAAGAAAAAAGTTTTCCTGTCAAATTCCGTACCCCTCGTGAAGAAACTCTGCTTGCTATCAAAGAAGCACGTGAAAACAAATCAGCTAAACGCTATTCTGACCTAAATGCGTTAATGGAAGACTTAAATGCGTGAGGTAATTTTTACTTCCCGTTTTAAAAAAGACTTTAAACGAGAAAAATCCAGCGAACATAGATTATTTCTAAACTCGAACGAGTTTACGAACGTTCTAACCCTACTGCGTACAGATACACCGTTAGCAGAAAAATATTGTGACCATGCAATGAAAGGTCAATTTAAAGGGTTAAGAAATTGTCACCTAAGACCTGATCTTGTGTTGCTATATGAGTTACCGGATAAAAATACGGTAGTACTTGTTCGGATGGGTTCGCATTCACAACTGGGGATCTAAAATATTTACCAACCGCCTTATAGGCGGTTTTTTATTGTCCATCATTTTTAAAATTTTTGTCTAATTTAGTTATTTCAAAAGGTATTTAAATGAAAACTTTATTCGCCATAGCTATCGCTTTATTGCTAAGTGCTTGCTCAACACACAAACCTGCCAAAATGCCATCAGGTGCCCCCTTCCCTATCAACCCCAAAAAGATAGAAAAACCTACCTCCCCTCTTGTTCTAACTAATAAAGGAAATATAAATGAGTAAAACAAACCCATCAATGGACGCAACAAAGATGATTAACGCTGCTAAAGAGTTTGAGAGCGCCAAAATTGATGTAATAAAGCACAATAATAAACTAGCTTGGCGTATATGTGGTTTAAGCCTTATTACCACTTTAGCTGCTATATCGGCCGTTGCATTTCTAGCTCCGCTCAAAACAGTGGAGCCATACGTCATCCGTGTGGATAATAATACAGGACAAACAGATATCGTTTATGCACTCAAAGAACAAAAGATTGCTAAAGAACAGGCAATGGATCGGTATTGGCTTAGAAATTATGTGATGTTCAGAGAAAGCTATGATTGGAATACAGTACAAAGTAATTACAACACGACGATGGCATTCTCATCTAACAAGGAACGTAAGCAGATAGAAAACTTTTATTCGAGCGAGCAAGCTCCTTATAAGATATTTAAAAATGACTATCGGGTTGATATTAAGATTATATCTATTAGTTATGTCGGTGAACTTGCGCAAGTAAGGTTTGAGCGAAAGTTACAGGATTTACGTGATTTAAATAAACAGCCTGTTATTCAAAAGATTATTGCCACTATTGCTTACGAATACCAAAACCAAGCAGTACCAGAAGAGGAACGATTAGTAAACCCTCTTGGCTTTAAAATCACCAGTTACACGACAGATATTGAACACTAAGTGAAAACTAAGGATAACATTATGAAGAATATGATGACTAAGCTGTCCATTGCGACAGCTTTTTTATTGAGCGTTAGTACAGCTAATGCGCTGATAGTACCGCAAGGGTCTAAACTTGATCCACGTATACAAACAGCCACCTATAATCCTAGCCAGGTTTATCACATTAAAGCAGCAGTAGGTCGAGCAGTATTAGTGCAGTTCGAGGAAGGTGAAATCCTGGATGAAGAATCTGGCCTATTGGGGATGGGGGATAGTCAGGCCTGGAATTTAGCCGTTAAAGGCAATAATATTTTATTCAAGCCACTCGTTAATAACCCAGAAACCAATCTCATCGTTAATACGAATAAACGTACTTATGTTTTTCAGTTGTCAGTGGAGGGAAAAGCCGGTCAAGCAGATACCTATGTACTACGGTTTTATTACCCCGACACGGCCAAAGCGAAACAACAAGCTGAACTAGCAAAACAGCAACAAGCACAGAACGTCCTTGACGGCAATCATGTGCATGCAGATAAATCTAATACAGAGTACTGGGGGTACGGTGACAAAGTCCTTGCACCAACCGCTATGTATGACGATGGTCGCTTTACATATTTGGAATTTAACAATAATAAGGATTTGCCATCCGTTTATAAAGTGATGCCAGACGGCACAGAATCGTTGGTAAATTACCACGTTAAAGGTTATACAGTCATAGTACACGAATTAGCAAAAACGTTTATTTTGCGTCTCGGCAATGATGTGCTGGGCATTGATAATAGAGGATTTGATGGTAAGGGTTATTTTAATCATACAGGTACAAGCAGTGATAACGCTGTCCGCATAGTTAAGCCAGCCACAGTTACAGGAGATGATTAATATGTTCGGTAGAAAAAAAGAGCAACAAAAGCAAGAGCCTACGATTGATTCAACGACGGACTATACAACGTTAGACCAAAAAGTAAACGATATATCCGTAGAGAGAGGAGAAACGTTGGCTAGCTCGTCAAAAAAAGCAACAAGCAAAATTAGGATATTGTTTATCTCTGTCGGCATATTGATTGCTCTGGCAATGTTAGTCATATCAATTTTGTCTTTTAAGACAAAAGATGAGACAGCGGTAGTACAACAAGATCTTATTGCTAATACTGCACCCAAAGCAAATTTCTCCGAAGAGATGAACCGACTGTTGTCAGAACAACGACAGCAAATGGTGCAGAATCAACAAAAGCCCGAACCCAAAGAAGAGCAAGAGCCACCCTCAACAACAGTTGAGGCACTGCCAGCAACAACCCCAGAAACGCCTAGTATTGATGAGAATGAAGTACGCCGCTTGAGCGGTAATGTGCTTATTGATTTAACATCGAAGTCAAAAGAGGCATCGCAAGACCAACCACGTGCAGAGACTGAAACAGGATCCCCATTGAATGATAAGATGACACGTACGGTTACTCCGTCTGTGATTGCCCAAAAACGCACAGATTTAACTTATTTACTGCGTAAGGGGACAACTATCGCTTGCACTTTGCACAGTAAAATCATCACGACGCAACCAGGTTTTGCTCGTTGTATTGTGAATAAGGACGTTTACAGCGCCGACGGTAAAGTACTTTTGATTGAGCGAGGATCAGAAGTTATCGGTGAGCAAACGGCAGGATTAACTCAGGGTCAGGCGCGTATTTTTATAATGTGGAATACCGTAGAAACCCCCAAAGGCGTACGCATTGAAATTGGTAGCCCAAGTTCTGACGCCTTGGGTGCCGCAGGTCAAGAAGCACAGGTGGATACCCACTTTTGGGAACGTTTTGGCGGCGCAATTATGCTGAGTATGATTGATGACGTAATGGGCATAGCAAGTAATCGTGTGGACAATAAGGATTACCGTTTTGAAAACACGCAAGAAAATGTGCAAAACATGGCAGAAGAGGCATTACGCAATACGATTAATATACCCCCAACTGGTTATGTTAACCAAGGCGCACTATTAAATATTATCGTGGTGCGTGATGTGGACTTTAGAAATGTTTATGAGCTTGTTTATGTCAGATAAGGAAATTAAGCAATGATTATGAAACACAAACTGGATTTTTGGGAAGAGCTAAAAGCCCAAAAAATTGAAGATGTTCCAACGCTTTTGTCCCATTTACAGAATAAAGCCTACCTAGAAAGTGATAAAGGCAAGCAGTTACTACAGGCATTAGGTATCTCATTGGAAAATTATATGCTCTACTGCGAACTACCCGATCAATACCGCTATTTAACAGGAGAACACAATGAATAAGGATTTTTGGGATGAATGCAAACGTCAAGAAATCCCAAGCTACATCAAGTTAATGGAGCTACTCAATGATGAGCTGTTTTTACAAACGGAAAAAGGACAACAGTTAGCAGTAGCACTACGAGCCTCTTTTGAGCATAATGTGCTACAGAAATAGACTAGTCTAATGATTAAACAGCACCGCCTTGGAAATTCTGAGGCGGTTTTTTTATGGAGTTTTGCCATGGAAGACCTTTTAACACTGACCCAATCTACCAATCATGAGGAACTCTACACCAAAATCAAAAAGTGCTCTCCCCTTTCAATAGATACCAATAAATATGTATCCTGGATGTCATCGTATATTCGCTCTCCTATGAGAACATCATCAGACAAAATGCGTATTCGTGGTTCTGCCGACATGAAGCATCTTGCTCAAACTAGTATTTCAGTGAGTACAGAAAATAAACTGGCATGCACACTCTTAGATGCAAGGTTTCAGGTTAAGGCTATTAAGTTTATAGACACAAGCGATAATACAAAAGACATCCTAAAAACACTTTTAGAAGACAAAGACTGGACAGGATTGATAGTCTCCTCTTCTGTGCAGAATTTATCAAAAGAAGCCCTTAAAACTATTGAACAAGTGGCAGATAAACTGACTATTTTTGACAGAAGGTGCTTGGACGTTATTGCCGTAGGTAATAACGACACTTATTCGTTAGCAGAGAACGACCAGATGTTAAGTATATCTATGAGCCATGCCTTTCTCTCGTACCTTAAACCTTTTACTGCGTATAAAACCGAGCTTAAAGAATATTATTATCAACCTAAAAAAACGACGACTATCGAAGACATTAAAGGGTTTAATGAGTACATTGATTACCATGTAAAGAGAGAAATTGTAGGATTAAACTACGCTAATGATCGCAAACAAATTGACTGTTTATTAGCTGCAAAATTAAACCCTCAGTATAGCGAATATGCACTCCTATTAACGATAGATAAAAAGGGAGGTGTGACTGCATTACACACCCTATCAGAGGGTACAGTAGATAAGACGATAGTATCTCCTAATAAAATATTAGATTTAATGCAGTCCAATCCAGACAATCAATACTGTGTACTCACTCATAACCACCCATCAGGTAATGCCGAAGCATCACCTGCAGATCTTCGCTTCACTGAGGATGTGGATGCTGCACTAGAAATTTTTGATTACACATTATTGGAGCACACCATTGTTGCAAGAGATAATGGTTTTTGTGATATTAGTTATCAAAGTCAACGATTAGAAGAAAACTTAGCGAAATTTAACGATAAATTCCGAGAGCAAGAGCCAGAAATAGTGATGTAATGGAGTAGTTAATAATTGAATTTAAAACATTGAAGGAAAATTTTTTTATCACTCATGGCACTTAGCGAACTATCACAACTATTACCTAACATCTTTATAAGATTATTTTTCACGACCGCCTAACTACATACATTAGGTGGTTTTTTATTCATCTTAAGGAGATAACATATGATTATCTGGAGCAATCATGGAGAAGCCGTACCTGTATACGAATCTCAAACAGCCACAACCGAGCGAGAGGCAGTACAAGAAATGCTCAATCAGGGCATCTTTTTATATAACGCTTATGTAGCTCATGCTGATTTATCTGGTATGGACTTTAATAATCAAGACCTTAGTGGCACTTGCTTTCATGACTGCAAATTAAAGGACGCCAAGTTTAATAACACTTTACTTAATCACACCGAATTTTCAAAATGCGATTTGACTAATGCCAACTTCATTAATGCTCTTTTGGGTGACACAACATTCAGTCAAAATAATATGCACCAAGCACAATTTAATGAGTATGCACTCAAGTTGATTCCAAAGAACAGTACAGATTTTGTCTTTAAATTATCGGATCTTGATCCATCTATGGATTATGAAGAACCAGATTTAACCCTATAAACAGCATAAAGTTAATTTAAACCGCCTTGAAGCCCCTCTTCTTGACGGTTTTCTTTTGGATGAACAACAAAATGCCTGAATTAAGAAAAGATGTCAGCGTAAGAAATATTTTAGACAAATTAGGTATCACACAACTCTTAAACACCAAAGGTGTTACGGAAGTAATGATTAATCGTCCCTACGAAATTTTTATCGAGGGAGCCAATGGTAAGGAACGCATTGAGAAAGAAAACCTCACACTTAACCGTTGCATGGAGCTCGCAAATGTGCTGTGTATCTACAATGAAAAACACATCAGTCCTAAAAGTCCCATGCACAGCGTCACTCTTCCAGACGGTGAACGCTGTCATATTCTCATACCGCCAGCGTGTGAAACTGGAACAGTGGTATTTTCATTTCGTAAACCCTCAACAAGCCGCTTTAAGCTAGAAGATTATGCAAATACAGGCAGGCTAGATGGTTTTGTGGATGTGGCACACACACTACATCAACAAAAGGGTTTGCAACCCTATGAAGAGGAGCTGATACGCCTTAAAGACGAAAAACGTATTGAAGAGTTTTTTAAACTGGCAATCAAGAAAAAGCTCAATATCTGTATGGTTGGTGGCACAGGCTCTGGCAAGACAACCTTCACCAAGGCATTAGCAGATCTTGTCCCTTTTGACACCCGTATCATTACTATTGAAGACACACACGAACTTGATTTGCCTAATCACCCAAACAGGTTACATCTCTTTTATAAAGAACACGTTACCGCTAAGGCAGTTATTGCATCATGTATGCGTCTTAAGCCTGACCGTATTTTCTTAACAGAATTAAGAGGCGATGAAGCCTGGGATTATCTTTCAGCCTTGAACACAGGTCATGCAGGAGGGCTAACTTCTGTTCATGCCAACGACGCAAGAAGCGTGTACTACCGCATTGCGCAACTTGCAAAAGAAAGCACGGCGGGTCAAGGCATGAACTATGACTACATTCTCAATATTGTGAGGTCAACGATTGATGTAGTTTGTTTTTTCGAAAAAACAAAACTCAAGGAACTCTATTACGACCCTCATGCAAAATTAAAAGCATTGCAAGGATAGCTATGGACAACAAGAAAACTCTTCGTAATATCCTAATAATCACCTTCTTATTTTCTGCCATTTTGGGTCAGTGGATTGGAGGGATGATATTTTTTAAGTTTAATAATATCAGTCAGTTTGCCCATCCATTAACGCTTGTTACCTATTGGTACGGAGGTCAGGCTTGGGAGCAAAACCTCATGTATCGATTAGGTTGTATCGTTGCTGGAGTTTTCCCTGTTTTAGTGACGCTTGCTATGGCCGTTTTACTGATGCAAAAACCCAAACGAGAATTGCACGGTTCATCACGATTTGCACTGATGAGCGAAATTACCCAACATGGTCTATTCAAGACTAACCAGAAAGATCCTGAAATTCTGATTGGAAAATTCAATGGAAAATTCTTACGCTGGTCGGGTAAACAGTTTGCTTATTTAGCAGCTCCCACTCGCTCAGGCAAAGGTGTGGGCATTGTTATCCCCAACTGCCTCAACTATCGGGATAGCCTTGTCGTATTTGACCCAAAACTTGAAAACTTCAAAATTACAGCAGGGTATCGTCATGATGTGATGGAGCAAGAAATTTTTCTTTTTAATCCCAGTGCACAGAATAGACGTTCGCATTGTTGGAATCCTATTAGTTACGTATCAAGAGACCCCTACCGCATGGTCGGTGATGCTTTTAATATTGCCAACATCTTATATACCGCACCAGAAAGTGGGGACGGTAATGCAAAGTTTTTTGCGGAAATGGCTCAAAAATTATTTGTGGGTCTAGTGCTCTATATGATTGAGTATGAGTTACTGTATAAAGACACACCAGAATGGGATGAAGCACGAGACACTCCGACATTGACACGGCTTAATGCCTTAACAACCCCCGATCCTAGCAAGTATAAAAATTGTGCAGTATGGATTAAGGAAGAAGTCGCTAAATCTCCATATTTTAGTAGTGCGTGCAAAAATAACTTACTGAGCTATGCGACTACATCAGATCAAACAGCGGCGAGTGTTATGTCAAGCATGGTTGCTCCTTTATCGGTATTTATAGATCCGATTGTCGGCAAAATCACCAGTAAAGACGATTTTAATTTGCGTGATTTACGCAAGAAAAAAATGAGTATTTATATTGGCATTCAGCCCAATGATCTTGCCAAATTCAGCAGACTAATTAACTTATTTATTAGTCAGTTAATATCAGTCAATACAGAGGAATTACCAGAGGATAATCCAGACCTAAAATATCAATGCCTATTGCTGTTGGATGAGTTTACAGGAATGGGCAAGGTCGATATCATCGAAAAATCAGTCGCCTATATCGCAGGTTATAACTTACGCTTAATGCCCATTTTTCAGAACTTAAGTCAACTTAACAGACTATATACAAAGGATGGTGCTAAAAGTATGAGTACTAACTTTGAATGTCAAATTATTTATCCACCTAGGGACAATGAGGACGCTAAAGAGTTTTCGGAAATCATTGGCCATGAGACATTCAAAGCTAAAAGCACATCCAGAAATAAAGGTAGTATCGGTAACAGTAGCACGAGCATTAGCGACCAACGTCGACCAGTGATGCTACCCGAAGAACTTCGCACAATGCCCACGACGGATTGCATTATCAGTATGACAGGTATTGCGGCTATTCGTGCTAAAAAGATTGTCTATTATGAAGATCCTGAATTTACCAAACGGCTAGGGTATCCCCCACCAGAAATTCCACTCCTGGATCTTCCCAATTTATCAGCAGCTAAACCAGATACAACGGCAAAACCCAAGCTGATGCAGCAACAAGATGAGGCCAAAGAAGTTGTGAAATACATAACGGATATGGTCGATAGCGCAGCTGCTGGTTTGGAAAAAATGGTGGAATTTGGATTTGGTCTGGATAGTCTACCTGACGATATACGTCATCTTATTAAAGAATCTATTCGGGAAGAATCTCAAGGATATGAGACCCTCTTAGATACTTTACTCAAAGAAGCAGCATAGCTGTTTATCGCTCAAACACAACCGCCTTGGAGCAATCCCTGGCGGTTTTTTTTGGAGTTGAAATATTATGAATACTAACTCTCCGTCGTCATCGATAAAAAATTACTACGAAGACAACTACGCCAACGTTCGTGCGGCTTTAACCTACTTATCCAGTGAAGACCGTCAAACATGGATTAAAACTGGCGCAGCGCTAAAAAGTGAATATGGTGAAAATGGTTTTGCGATCTGGGATGAATGGTCGCAAACAGCACCCAACTACAATCCTCGTGATGCAAAAGCTGCGTGGAAATCATTTAAAGAAGGGCGTATCAATATTGGTACGCTTTTTTTTGAGGCAAAACGAAATGGTTTTGTTCCTGCAAAAAAACCGCAACCTCTGTCAAAAGAGGAGTGGCGGCAAAAACGAGAAGAAATGCAGGCTCGCCGTCTGGCAAGTGAACGAGAATTAGCTCGTCAGCAAGAAGCTGCTAGAAAGGTCGCTAATGAACGTTGGGAAAAAGCCAAAGGAGCGCAGATTAACCATCCGTATTTGGTAAAAAAAGGGATTAATGCCTTAACGATTGCTAAATATTTACGCCAAGAGGGAGACAATCTACTAGTCCCTGCTCGGCAATTCGGTGAGCTTCATGGCGTGCAGACCATATCTCCTGATGGAGATAAACGTTTTAATAAAAATGCTTCCCTAGGTGGGTCTAGCATGATGTTAGGTACATGGGGAAAAGCCAAAGAAAACAAAGAGATTATTTTGGTGGAAGGGGTAGCCACTGGTGCAACTCTTCATTTAGCGACAGGGAAAACCGTCGTTGTTTGCTTTTCTGCTAACAATCTTAAAAAAGTTGCAGAAAAACTTGCTAAACAAACCGACTTACAAGTCGTGATTGGCGCAGACCTTGATCGTAGCGGTACAGGTCAAAAGTACGCCAATGAAGCTAAAGCCATCTTTTCTAACAACGCTGTTGTATTGTTACCTGACTTCACCGAGGATGAACTTAACCAACCGAATCCCCCATCAGACTTTAATGATTTAGCACAGTTGCGAGGGCTAGATCACATAAAAAAGTCTTTTCAAGAGGCATTTCGACATCTTGAGTATGAAATGCCAACATTGGAAGAACCTGAACCAGAGATGGTGATGTAACTTGATTTTTATTTCTAACCAACCGCTTAGGAGCAATTCCTGGCGGTTTTTTATTGGAGTAAATTATGCCAGAGCCAATTATATTAAAAGATACTGCAGGTAATGAAATATATAAATCATCTACTGCAAGAACAGTAAAAGAGGCAGTCGAAGAACTTGCACAAGCGACACCTTATAACCAAATGATTGAAAATTTAGATCTACGAGGAGCTGATTTAAGAGGTATTAATCTTGCTTTTGTTCATAACCTGCGCAACCCTAATTTTTCAGGGGCTGACTTGACTGATGCTAATTTAGTAGGAGCCAGTTTTGGTAAAAACGCTCAATTCGAGCGTAGTACACTCATCAACGTAAATATGACAAGAGCTACGTTTGATGGGTCACTTAACGGCGCAACGATTAGTAATGTGATATTTGATAAGTCATCCTATATACCAGACCAAATAAGATACGCTTTACCTATCACGCTAAGAGATGTGGATGGCAACAAAATATACACTGCGTCAAAAGAGGCTATAACAATCAAAGATGCTCTAATTGAGGCACTTAACAATAAGACCGATTTAAAGCGCATTAACTTACCAAATGCCGATTTAAGTCATATAGATTTAAGGGGAGTTGACTTACGGAACTCTAATTTATCAGGTGCTAACTTAACAGGATCCAAATTAGATGGAGCAAACCTGGAAGGCTCCGTGGCTATGTCTACAGATTTTACAAATACATCTTTGGATAAATCTGATTTAAGAGATGTTAATTTATCAGATTCAACGCTACACGGCACTAGTTTAAATGATGCCAAGTTTTATCGTACTAATTTTGAAAATGCAGACATAGATGGAGTTAGTTTTCAAAATCACCAGTTAGACAATGCAAAAAATATCCCTTTAGATGTGGAACGACAAGAGGATGTTATCAAAACACATAGTACAGTTGATTCCTTAATTATGCAGTCCTCAACCCGCCCTAGTGAGGCACAAATTGAAGTATCAAAGCAGGCAGATATTGATGTAGATGCGACTTATGAGCAAGTGGATAACGGTACTGTACCAAGTGAAGTGCTTATTCAAGCTCAAAGTATCAAGGGGTTTGAAACATTATCAAAAGCACAACAGTTCGTGGTAAAGGTAGCTATTCAAATTGCCAACAAAGTATTAGCAAAAGTGGATCAGAACTTGCGTAATGACATTAAACGCAACTTTGAAACCAATTACGAAAAAGCAATTAGTAATGGCACGCTTAATATACCTCCTGAAATTCAACAACACGTTGATAAGAGAATGGAACAAGAACGGCCAAAAGTTCCAGAGACGCAACAAATCAAAGAACGAAACTATAAAGTTCCAGAGAAAGAAATGGTGATGTAGCTAAATTACTTTTATTTTCACTAACTATCAAGATTATCAATCCATGCCTAATAGGCGTTTTTTACTCACTTTTTACCTAACCTCTCCTTCCCTTCACGGTGGAGGTTTTTTTACTTAAGGATACTTATTTATGATGAAGAAAACTACACTTGCATTAGCACTTAGTGCTGTTTTTTCTATGAATTATGCGACTGCCCAAGACGCACAACCCAATGTTGTAAATATCACAATTAATAATGTTGGTGATGATACAGGATTAGAAATGGGTACAGGCTCACGTGCACGTGGACAAGGCTCAATAGCTACAGGAAAGAATTCCGTAGCCATTGGTAAAAATGCAGTTGCAACAGGCGGTAATGAAAACAAGGATTCCATTACCCAAAAACTTAATGAAAACAAGCAAAAGCTAGCTGATATTGCCACTGCCGAAGCTAATACAAACCGTCTCTTAGGTGAACTACAAAACATCCGCAAGGTCGAAGCAGACGTGATCGAAGCTGGCGAACGAGTAAAACAAGTTAGATTGGCAAAACAATCTGCTTATAACGTATGGCAAGACAAGTTAAAAACGTATAATGACACAGTCGCAGGCTCTGCCCAATTTTTAAAAGACGCTCAAGCTAAGGTTGACGATTTAAACAGTCGTTTAACAGGTATTAGTCGTATCCAAAATGTAGATATTAGTTCTGACGAAGGACTTACAAATGCAGCCACACAACTCAAGGCGATTGCAGAAGAAGGCACAACACTTAATTTAAGTGTGGATTTTTACAAAGACTACGTAAGTAGCTACTATACGGCATTAGGAGAGGCGAGAATACTCGAAAACGAAAGTAATAATATTAAACAAAACATCCGCTTCCCTATAATAGAAGCTCTCAAAAGCCAAGTAGTCAGCGGAACCCCAATAGCCCAAAATGTTATAGACACCTATAACAACACAATAACCAAATACAATATCAGTCTCCCTGTACTAAATTTAGATAATAATTATGTTGCTTTCGTTGGCTACGACCCTTTTTATGATTATGACGATACTACAAGGTTGATACAAGATGGGGAAAAACTAAGATTAGTTAGAGGTAGAGATATAGCTATGCCAACAGTGAAGGGAACTGTTGTTGCTGAAATTGATGATGTTCAGAGATTTGAGTCTCTGTTTAAAAACAAACAACCAACCGACATAGAGTTTCAAAGAGTTATAACCAAGACAACATATGAAAATCAAAAAGAAGCACTCAAGAAAATTAGGGATAGTTTACCCGAACTATTGAATCAGAATCACTATTTCTTAGATGAAGATAATAGTAAAGCAAGAAGATATGCTTCTTATCTTGATAACTCCCTAATGCTTAAGGAATACGCATTAGATATAGCTTATTATCAAACTATGTATGAGGAAACGAAAAATACGACTTGGTTAGATAAAAAAGTAGAGGCATTCAATAAGGCTAAAGCAATAGCAATGAGCATTACACGTATCCCATCACTCTATAATGGAGATGTAACCTCATTTGATAATCAAATTTACCAAGCTCATAATGCTTGGTACAAAGAAAATGTTTCTGATGTTTTATTAAAAAATAAAGTTACTACGCAAAAATTAACACAAGAGCTAGAAGAGGCTCTAGGCATTAATAAAAATGCGATTGCCGAGAAAGAAGCAGAGATTGCTCGATTAAAAACCGCAGCAGATCAGGCGAAAAGCACGTATGACAACACAAACCCTAGCGACGCAGACATTGCTTTGTCTCAGCGATATGAAGAAATCATGCGACAACTCACTGCTAAAGCGAATGAACTCAAATCTGAACAAGATAGATTACAAGCATTGCGTGACGCTTTAACACTAAACGACTTGACCAATGTTGGCGAAAATGCCTATGCCATTGGCACAAATGCCCTCGCAACAGGCGCTAACTCACTTGCGATTGGCACAGATACTATTGTTACTGGCGAAAATTCAATCGCTATGGGTAAAGGTTCAGTTGTGACAGGCACTAACTCAATCGCTATTGGTACAGGTCACAATGTGTTGGGTAACAATTCTGGGGCATTCGGAGACCCAGATTATATCTATGGTGACGGCAGTTACGCTTTTGGTAATAACAATACCATTGGTGAAGCCACTAACCCACATAACTCGGGCAACAATACTTTTGTGCTTGGATCTAATGTAGTGACAAAAGCTAACAATGCTGTAATCCTCGGAGCGAACAGTGCAGATGGCGGTGACAATACTGTATCTGTCGGATCTGCCACAGCACAACGTAAGATTGTCTATGTAGCTGACGGCACGATTAGCCAAACCAGTAAAGACGCTATCAACGGTAGCCAAATCTATGATATTTTACAAAACGGTACAAACGTGAACGTTGGAACTTGGAAAACCCTACTCGGTGTCGGTTCAACAAGTGCAACAGGAGACAGTGCCACAGCAACAGCACTAAATAACCTAGCTGCTGATGTCGCCAAGCATTTAGGCGGAGGTGCAACGGTAGACGGTAATGGTCGTGTAACTAGCCCAACTTACAGTATCACAGACGTGACAGGTGAATCACCAACCGTTCAAAATTATAGTAATGTGGGAGCTGCATTAACTGCACTTGATAGTAACACTAAAGCTCTTAATACGATATTAGGTAATAAAGCAGATAAAACTGATATTACTAATATCAATACTAGTTTAGACGGTATCAATACAGCATTAAATGGCAAAGCCAATACCAGCCTTAATAACATTACGAGTGATGGCGAAACGGTGATTAAGAACCTTGCCAAAGGGGCTGTGAAGGTTATTGCAGGAACCAATACTACTGTGACTGAAAGCACCGATGGCGATGCCAAAACCTATGCTGTCAATGTCTCTAATGAAGCGATTAAAGGTGCAGTCCAAAAAGACTTAGACAGCAAAGCCAACAAGGATGCCAGCAACCTTATCACAACGGATGTACAAAAATGGCAAGAGAAGTTAGGGAATGGTAAGAATACCAAAGGCGATAAAGGCTTGATTACTGGCGATACGCTAAATACAGCTTTAACTGCTGCATTATCAGATAAAGCAAATAAAACTGATATTACTAATATCAATACTAGTTTAGACGGTATCAATACAGCATTAAATGGCAAAGCCAACACTAACCTGAATAACCTTACTACGGATGGTGAAACGGTGATTAAGAACCTTGCCAAAGGTGCTGTGAAGGTTATTGCAGGAACCAATACTACTGTGACTGAAAGCACCGATGGCGATGCCAAAACCTATGCTGTCAATGTCTCTAATGAAGCGATTAAAGGGGCAGTACAAAAAGACTTAGATGGTAAAGCAAACAAAGACGCAAGCAACCTTATCACAACGGATGTACAAAAATGGCAAGAGAAGTTAGGGAATGGTAAGAATGCCAAAGGCGATAAAGGATTGATTACTGGCGATACGCTAAATACAGCTTTAACTGCTGCATTATCAGATAAAGCAGATAAAACTGATATTACTAATATCAATACTAGTTTAGACGGTATCAATACAGCATTAAATGGCAAAGCCAACACTAACCTGAATAACCTTACTACGGATGGTAAAACGGTGATTAAGAACCTTGCTAAGGGTGCAGTCAAAGTGGTAGCAGGAACTAACACCACCGTCACAGAAGGTACAGATGGTAATGCTAAGACTTATGCAGTCAATGTCTCTAATGACACAATTAAAGGTGCAGTCCAAAAAGACTTAGACAGCAAAGCCAACAAGGATGCCAGCAACCTTATCACAACGGATGTACAAAAATGGCAAGAGAAGTTAGGGAATGGTAAGAATGCCAAAGGCGATAAAGGATTGATTACTGGCGATACACTGAATATTTCTTTAGAAACTAAAGCAGACAAAAGCGACGTGACTAATATTAAGACAGACTTTAGCCGCTTAGCTGGTGATGTAGCACAACATCTCGGTGGAGGTGCTACTGCGGTAGACGGTCGTGTAACTACACCAACTTACTCGATTAAAGATGTAACTACTAATGCCACTGGTGTTTATAACAGTGTAGGTGGTGCGATTCAAGCACTTGATCGCAACACACAAGTATTATCAGCTCGTATGAACAGTATGACTGGAGATATTCAATCGTTACGCGGTGAAGTGCAAACATTACGCAAAGATGCCTTTGCTGGTACTGCATCTGCAATGGCGATTGCTGGACTAGGTCAATCAACCCAGCCTGGCAAGACATCTGTCAGTATGTCTGGATCTGCTTATCGTGGCCAAAATGCATACGCCCTAGGTATTTCACGCATGAGTTCTAATGGTAAGTTCCTTCTCAAGGGGGCTGTCAGCGGCAACAATCGTGGACACTACGGTGGTGTAGTAAGCGCTACCTATACCTTTGACTAGTTTATAAGTCTTATCTTTTAACTTAACAGGCGGTGTGAGTAATCACACTGCTTATTTTTTGGAGCAGTAGTATGGCTAACGAAAAGAAAGAGTCTTTCGCTGAACAACTTGCTGAAAAAATCATTATTGAATTAGAAAAAGGAACTGCACCATGGCAACAGCCATGGACTAATTCTCCTCGCCCATACAATGCAATCACTGGTAAACCTTACCGGGGAGCCAATCGATTGATGTTAATGGTACAGATTTATAAAGATCCTCGCTACTTGACATTTAATCAAGCCAAGGAGGCTGGTTATGCAGTTAGAAAAGGATCTAGAGGAATTCCATTGCAGAAGTATATCTGGGAGAAAGACGACATAAAAAAAGATGAGCAAGGCAACCCCATCAAAGACAATAATGGCAACGTTATTAAAGAAAGAGTAAAACTGAAAAAACCCATTATAAATTACTTTACAGTGTTCAATGCTGATCAAATTGATGGAATTCCCCCTCTACAACTTGACCCAACAGAAAAAAACTGGGATGTACATAGGATTGCTGATGAAATTATTAAAACATCTGGTGCAGTAATTAAGCATGAGGACGGTAATTGTGCTTACTACGACCCATCTCGTGATGAAATTGTGTTACCACATACTCAACAATTTCCTTCCGCACAAAATTACTACGATACTGTCTTACACGAATTGGGGCATTGGACTGGACATGAAAGTCGTCTAAATCGATTAACAACAGCAATGTTTGGGACTCAAGATTATGCTAAAGAGGAATTACGAGCAGAGATAGCTAGCATGATGCTTGGACAGGATTTAGGTATTTCACATGACACCAGTAACCACTTGAGTTATGTGGCTAACTGGATTCATGTCATCAAAGATTTTCCTTATGAATTGATTAAGGCCTGTAACGATGCAGAACGGATTAGTTCTTATGTGTTGGATTTTGCTCCTGAACATATTAAGGAGCAAATCAATGCAAGATACATTATTCAAGAACCTGAAATAGTAATGTAGTCGTAACGTCTTCCCCAAACTGTTTTAACTTCAACTTTATAGATTTTTTCATATTCACTAACCGCCTAGGGATACCTTGGCGGTTTTCTTTTGGAGATTTTCATCGTGGAAAAGATTATTGCTACTGATGACACTATTCATCAAATTATAAAAGATGAGATTAGACGCTTGGGTAACGAGGCAAACCTTAATCATATTGATACTTCACAAGTTACAAATATGAACCGTTTATTTGAACGAACACAGTTTAGAGGGGACATTTCATGTTGGGATACGTCTAATGTGACATCAATGATGTTTATGTTTTCCCAATCCCCTTTTAATGGCGATATTGCTAAGTGGGATGTAAGCAAGGTGAGAAATATGCGGTTCACTTTTTCTAATGCAGCCTTTAACGGTGATATTTCAAATTGGAATACCTCTAGTGTTATTAGCACACGAGGAATGTTTACCAATTCTCCATTCAATGGGAATATTTCGGGTTGGGATACATCAAAAGTAAAGGACATGGCGGCTATGTTTATGGGCTCACAATTTAATGGTGATATTTCTCAGTGGGATGTCAGTAATGTGAGAGATATGGCTGCTATGTTCACTAAGTCCCAGTTTAATGGTGATATTTCAGGTTGGAATGTTTCCAATGTCAATATGATGCACAGTATCTTTGAACAATCTGCATTTACAGGAGATATTTCAGGTTGGAATTTACATCCTGATGTAGATAAAAGCACATTAGGACTTGAGATGTATGCTGAGCAAGCAATAATCATGTAGGAGTAAGCTATGCCCAGTGCATTAAAGCGAGCCGAAGATATTCTCCTGGGGTTTGAACGGAGGGTTAGAAAAAAGGTTAGTGGCAGTAGTCAAGGTGGTGGTGTAAGGCTAAAACGTAACTTTGGTATTGCCAATCTCCGCAGAGGAAAAAAAGTACCCGAAGTAGTGGTTAAAACACCTAAACGGAAGCTAGTGAATGGCAAGCCGCCACCAGAAAATACAAAGTCTATAAGAAGCCACCTTGAGTATATCAGTCGTAATGGAAAGGTTGAAGTGGAAACAAAAGACGGGCGGATACTCACAGGTCATAATACAGGTAAAGACATTACCGAAGAATGGCGTCGTAAAGGTTTAGTAGAGGATATTAGTGGCAAGAAACAAAAATTAAACATTGTTTTATCTATGCCTAAGGGTACTCCACCAGAGGCAGTACTTAACGCCTCTAGGGAATTTGCTCGTCAAGTTTTTGATGCGAATCACGAATGGTGTATGGCATTACATACAGACACTGATGAACCTCATGTACATTTGGCAGTATCTATGATGGGGTACGATGGAAAACGCCTTAATCCTCGCAAAGAAACCTATCATCAATGGCGATTACTGTTTGCCGAAAAAATGCGTGAGCAAGGTGTGGAATGTACTGCCACTAAACGAGTACATCGTGGAGAATATAAGAAAGCCAAAAACAGCACGGTTGAGCATATTGAAAAACGTGGAGGATTTTCAGAAATTAACTATGTACGTCTTCAACAACTGAAAGATGCTATTAAGGACAGAAAAGAACCTCTCTCTCCTTTTCTTGAAAAACAATTAGAAGGTAAGCAACTATTGATTAAAGAATATAAGTTATTGGCTCGCCTACTATATCAAGAAGGACATAAAACAGAAGCAAGAGAAATCGGTGAGTTAACCAGAGAACTGGAAAAATCAGAACCCACTACACGGTTACAAGATGAGTTTAACGAAGCGATTACGACAGGCAAAGTCCCTGAACGCTATCGAATTTATGAGTTGTTTGATGAGGCACATAAAGGGAATATTCAAACCTTTATTGATAATCACGAATTGACTGCTCAGGAGGCGAAAACTCTATCTAAACGTCTCTACCTTGAAGGATTCAAGACAGAAGCTAAGATATTGGGGGATTTTGCTAAAACGCAGGTTGAGCAGGAAAAACAACGTGAACAAGATAGCGAATTAACTTTTTAAATTATGTATATAACCTTTCTAACCACTTAAGAATTTCTTAAGTGGTTTTTCTTTTTTGGAGATTTAGATGAAGATTAAAGATATGTTTGGTGAGGTCATTTATGAAGACAAAAAGGCAAAAAGCATTAAAGAAACGCTAGAGACCCTGATTAAGGAAAAGGCATCAACTAATTTAGCATTTGCTGATTTACGGGGAGCTGATTTGCAGGAGGCGGACTTAAGAGGTATTTGGCTTAAAGGAGCAGACCTTGAAGGAGCCAATCTATCAGGGGCGAAGTTATCAGGTTCTCGCATTGAAGATGTGTATTTTACAGATGCCAACTTAAGTGGTGTAGTCGCTGACGGCACTAGTTTTAAGCATACTAATTTTTTGCGAGCTAATGTTACTGGAGCAGATTTCTCTAATTCATACTTTGGTAACGCTAGCCTTAAGCACGTGGACATTACCAGTGCAAAATTCCCTGAGCGTGAAGTTTTGCATGAACAGGAAGCACGAGATATTGGTGTAATGCCACTACCCGTCGATAAGCTCATGACCATTGACGGACAAGTACGATTTGAATTACCAGGATCAACTAGTATTAAAGAAACCGTAATGGCTGCTGTAAAAGCTGGTGTATCACTTGATCACACAGATTTAAGAGAAATGGATTTAAACAATCTGAATCTTGGTCACAAGGACTTGTCTGGTGCGAATTTAACTTTCACAAATCTGAAAAATACAAACTTAGAATCAGCTAATTTATCAGAAGCTAATTTATATCAAGCTAACCTCACGGGTGCCAACCTAGATCGAGCAGATGTGTCCAATGCTAATCTGGCACTCCAGAACTTTATGCTACAAATATGTATGGCACGAATTTTAGCGAGGCAAGGCTATTCAAAGCCGATTTTGCCCACTCAAACTGCCAAAAAGCCAATTTTATAGAGGCTGATTTAACAGGAACAAATTTAAGGCATTCAAATTTAGCTAGTGCCAATCTTAGCAATCTGGATTTAACACACACAGTCCTACGTGGTGTTAATTTTCTAGGATGCAAGATGCGAAATGTAAATCTTGAGGGACATCCATTATCTGGAATAATGTTTGCTGGGGCTGATTTAACAGGAGCAAACTTATCTAATGCGAATTTAATTGAGGCAAACTTAGCAAGTACTGACCTTACCAAGACCAATCTATCTAACACACTTTTAATGCGTGCATTCTTGGAAGAAGCAAACTTAACGAATGCTAATCTAACAGGAGCAGACTTAACCGACACCCGAATGCCTGGTGCTTGCTTAGAAGGAGCAATAATGGACAACGTTATTGGCCAAGACCAAGAACCAGAAATAGTAATGTAAAACTGAGGGTTTTATTTATGCGAGAAATTCATTTAAGAATCAGAAACGTATCAGAAGCGGATTATGCAAATTTGAAAGCATTAGCTTTACAACTAACAGGATCTTACGCTGTGTCGTCATTAATTAGATACTGGATACGTCAAAGTGGCATTAAGTCACAAAATAAGCAACTTCCAAAATTATCCCGATCACGGTTAGAAATACAGTTAAAAAACAAGGAGCAACTATCAGCCCTAGCTTCAACGCAAGGCATGAGCCTAAATCGTTTTATTGTCATGCTACTAAACAATTATACGGAAGACACAAAAATTATGTCTGCTACACAAATCCAAGTGTTACGGGAAAGTAACTATCAGCTTTATCAGCTTGGTAAAAATATTAATCAGATCGCCAAAGCTCTTAATCAGGGCAAACCAATTAGCTTAACAAGCCAAAAGCTAGATGAATTATCCAAATTAATTGATACACACACCAGTAAAGTGGCTGATGTGATTTGTTCCACACCAACACTTTAAACACCTAGATACAACAAGGTAATTCAACTTGATTCACAATTAAATTGTATATACAACTAAGTAATGGTTAATTTATTCCTATAAATATTGCCCCCCTTATTCTTACCAAGACTATGAACAATAGACACTAGCAAGGTATGAAATAAAAAAAGCTAACACAGCATTGTTATCCCCCCTACTTTGAACATACCGCCCTAAAGGCGGTTTTTTATTTGGAACGACAAATGTATTCTAAAATCAATCAATACTTTCAAGCTGAAATTAATGGAGTAAGAATCTCCAAAGAACAACTCTTTTATTCGGTCGATTTTTTGCTAAACAATATGGAAGATAGATTTCCGAATAATAAAAGAGAAATCAACAACCCTGAATTTATCAGGGATTTTGTAAACGCATTAGATAACACATACTTTTCAACTGGAGCAGAAATAACACTCTCTGAGTTGGAGCATGAATTACAGGTAAATATTAATACAGCACAAACTTTCAATGAAGTTGAATTCAATATTGAGGGTTATGGCTGGTTGGACATCAACCAAAAAATACAGTCTGGTAGTTATCTGCCAAACTTGGAAAAAATTATCGCAACAGATGACACAATTCAATCTATTGTAGAACAAGAAATTCTACGCCTAGGATATTACGCAGATCTTAACCATATAGATGTAAGTCAAGTAACAGATATGTCTGATCTCTTTCGTTATAGTCAATTCAATGGCGACATTAGTTGCTGGGATGTCTCCAACGTTAAATATATGGAAGCGATGTTCTACGAAAGTGAATTTAATAATGACATATCAAAATGGGACGTATCTAACGTACAAAATATGTCGCATATGTTCCAAGAAAGCCCATTTAACGGAAATATCTCTAATTGGAATGTATCTAATGTACGAAGTATGCGTTGTATGTTTTGCAATAGTCAATTCGATGGCGACATCAGTTGCTGGGATGTCTCCAACGTCATGGAGATGTCATATATGTTAGCAGATAGTCCATTTAATGGAGATATTTCTAAATGGCGCATCAATCCTGAGGCAAAAACAACAAATATTGGAGTGGAACTACCCACAATAGAGCCCGATGAACCAGAAATGACCATGTGATTCTAGTTTGTCGAGCCTGTCCGAAATTTTGTATAAATGAAATTTAAATATGCTTGGTAACATACTCATCAAGCATATTTAATGTGTAGAAGTTCAGACTTCATCTGACAGTTCCCCGTTTGACAAGCGGTGTCTGTCAGATTAGATTTAGCTCAGCTTTTTGCTGTTCCAAATCTGTTTACCATCAATCAATGTTTCTATGGGTGTTCGCCCACAGCACATCTTTCCTTGATGAGTTCGTTCATTATTATAGAAATCAAGCCATTCGTCTAGGTCTTTTTGCAAACTATCTAAATCAGCATAGAGTTTTTTGCGGAACGTTACTTGATAAAACTCCTGCAAAATGGTCTTATGGAAGCGCTCGCAAATACCATTGGTTTGAGGTGATCGAGCCTTAGTCTTTGTATGCTCAATTTCATTAATAACTAGATAAAGCTCATAATCATGATGCTCTACCTTACCGCAGAACTCTGTTCCTCTATCTGTCAGAATGCGTAATACAGGTAAATCATGCTCTGCATAAAAAGGTAATACACGATCATTAAGTAAGTCTGCAGAAGTAATAGGGGTTTTAGAGGTGTATAGCTTACAATGCGCTACTTTACTGTAAGTATCGACATATGTTTGCTGATAAATACGTCCTACCCCTTTTAAATGCCCCACATAAAAGGTATCTTGTGAACCCAAATAGCCAGGATGCGCGGTTTCAATCTCACCCATGGCTTGCTCTTCATCTTTCTTGCGTTCAAGAGCTTGTATTTGTTGCTCATTCAGAATAATTCCTTCTTGCTGTACTTTCGCCTCTAAGGCGTTTAGACGTTTGGTAAAGTTCTCCAAGTTGTGCCGCAACCAAACGGAACGAACACCACTAGGTGATACAAATATTCCCTGTTTACGCAACTCATTGCTAATTCTTAGTTGACCATAGGCAGGATAATGAATCGCCATCTCTATCACCGCTAACTCAGTGGCTTCGTCCACTCTATTTTTAAGGTTAGGCACCCGTCTATTACGATCAATGAGTGCCTCTATACCGCCTTCTTCAACCAATTCTTTATAGCGATAAAATGTATCCCTCGATACGCCCATAATTTTGCATGCTTGCGACACATTTTTTAATTGCTCTGCTAAATTAAGCAGTCCTGCTTTATGTTTAATCACATTATTGGTAGTATGTAACATGAGAGTTTCCTTTTGTTTGTTTAAAAGATTCGCACCTCTTATTCAAACGGGAAACTCTCTTTTTTGCAACTCATTTGTCAGATTTGGTCTGAACTTCTACATTTAATGTCGGATGCATATCTCGTATCAACATAACCCATTTTTTCACCGTCTGCATAATGATTAAATAGACAACTTTAAAGATAGCCTAAATAAGATAACACAATAGAATCTCTACAAATCAACCTATTCCTATGCTACCCCCACCTTGCACTTAAAAATCTTCTGCATATTGCAGAAAATCAAATTCTCCTGCTTGACCTGATAGTAAATGCGCGGCATAGCTATCAATAGCTTCCGCAGGATTAGAGAGTTTTTTAATTTGCATCACATCTGTTCTTGGTACGACATACACATTACGCTCGGTGTTATGCGATGAGACAAATAGTTGGAAACCATTTTTTCCCCAGTCATCTGACAATCGGGTATCCAATAAACAGCGCAATTCAAAATACTTATCAGTATCCATAAACTCTTCGGTTTGATATGTCTGACGGAACGCATGATTAAATTTCGCCTCTAAAAATTCGGCATATTGAGGTAGTACACGCCGTTCCTTATCTGCCATTTCTCTAAGCAATGAATATATTGGAGACATATTATATGTAGAAGTTGAAGGTAAGACTCCACGAAATATACTTGTTGTTGTTCTTTCTGCTATATCCCACCCCTCTGCTCGATAAAGCCAAGAATTAAGCATTGCTAAAGGAATAACAGCATAATCGCTCTTATCCTTCTCATAAGTATATGGAGTATAGTGTATGTAGCATACCCTCCCCCCTACTATAATCCCTAACTGAGTAATATCTCCCATTAGACCTGGGTATGGGGTGGTTTTTACTGCATAAAAAAACTCTCCATTCATTAAATAATTATATGTTTTTGGTTGCCAAGCCTCGAAAGGTTTAAGTAAATAATTGAATAGTGAGTCTCCTGCTTCCTCTATCAAGTGAAAACTATCAAAAATTTTCTCACCATCAAGAAATGTTAAAGTATCAAACGGAATTTTCTTCAGATTAGTATATACATCCGTAAATTGTTCATATAAATCTTTTTTTGAAAGAAACATTATCGTACCCCTCTTTGTTTGATTTCTTGCTCAACTTTCTTTTTTATAAATGCTTGTCGTTTTTCTAGATATGAAAGATACTCAGGCGAAATCTCTTTACCCTCTTTAACATACATTCTCCAACCATCTGTTCCTGTTTCCACTTTATTTCCCTTAGATGCATTTAATTCTTTAGGTAACGGTTGTAGATTCAACGGATCATTCAATAACTCCCTTTGAACATTCTCAGGCAAACGTTCAAATCCAGGTATCTCCTTAAATTCTGCTCGTGGCAAAATATGGTCAACAGATGCCCTAGCGCCATCTGGAAAATCTTTGCGAACCCCATCGAATGGATCAAGGTACTGTACTTTGCCTGTGGTTTTATCAACCCAACCACCCTCAATAAATTTCTTTTCAATATCACCATAGGTATTTACAAAGTCACAACAATTTGCGTTGTGTACCCAGACACCTAAATGACCGATATGGTAAGTGCTGAAATCCTCTACTTTGATATTATAAACAGTCTCTAATTGACCTGTGCTGTACTGGTCTAATACGGTTAAATAGGGAAGTCCTTCTCTGTTAAGTAGCACCATTCCTTTTTCTAGTAGGCTCGCCTTGCGCCAGCCTATGTATAACCATCCGTAGCATAGGCTTCTATTACACCTAACAAAGCATGAACAGTAAAGTTAAAAAACTTGGTTCACGGTCTGCACATAAGCATCACTTCTTATCTATCGGTGAGCTAGGTTGTAAATCTATTAGGCGTCCGCCACGTCCAAAGAGTCTTAGGATTCTATTCTTAAGCTTCTTGTATTCCCTCTCTCTCCATGCCAACCCAGCCTCCATCTTTGCTTTCCATCTATCTATCCATACCTGTTGTGGTTGATGAAAATCAAACTCTTTCATAAAATCGTAAGGGTCTTCGTAGGATTCTAAAGGCTTCACCTCTATGAGCTCTTTGGGTGCAATAGGGCTATCTATTCCAAGGTCAAAACCGTGAATGGCAGCAATTTTGGCATAGGTCAGCACAGGTAGATATAAATAAAAGTCGAAGTGTATATTCAAATCTTGTTTTGCTCTTGTCGATAGCCGATATTCCAACATTTCCTCTAATACTTTTTTCATTTCTTCCGCATCTTGGTTGGCTAATGCCAGGAAAAACTTAAAATCAGGTTCTAGTTGAGCTGTTTTTTTTGCTCTTTTAGAATCATTAAGAAAACGTAAACTACGTTCCTTTAAACACTCCCAATCCCCTGATAATGCCAACAGTGTCGAACGATTAAAATAAGGATATATATTATCTCCCTTATAAGTCTGTTGATCTAAGCTTCCTGAAATAATATCCTGTTGCGATATTAAAAACTCTTTTAATTCTGGGTTATCAGAAAGTAAATGCAAAAAATATACTGTGCTATAGCGCCAATAACCCCAATCGGGTTTTTTCTCCGATAAGATTTGCAACTTAGCTGCCACATAAGCATGTTGCTTAAAAGCTTGCACATCCCCATGAACCACCAAATCGACTGAGGCTTGTCCTTCGTACATCCAGCTAAGAGTCATCATACAAGCAAAAGGATCACCCACACCACTATCAATAATTCTTAGTTTACGAGTAATATTTTCATAATTCACATCATTAGGATTAAGTTCCTTTGCATACCCTTTACAAAAATCTACCGACTCCTGGTAACTTCGTTCTGCAACACTCCCCAAATAGACTTTATACTTCTCCATTACAAGGTTTTTTCTACGTCTTGACATATATACATCCTTAATAAAATTACTTTGACCTAGATTTATTTGGAATCTTGACTGGAATAATTTTTACAGTCTTATCTGACTTATCTACAGCAACGATAATAGTTTTAATTGGCGAATCAGACTCTCTGGCTAATTCAAAAGCTCGTCTAACTTCACCATCCCTAGGCAACTGTTTCTCCACAGCTGTTATCCAGTCCTCAGATAATTGGTTAGTAAAATCATCACCATATTTCGCTCCTTTAGTACTCACCTGTAACGCCCCATTTTTTAATTGTTTACTATCCACAATAACAATAGAGCCATCTTTGGCCTGCCACACATGGTCAAAGCCATTATTTGCTCTATACTTACCGCCTTTAAGTACTTTATACCCTGAGCGTTCCGCTAGACTATTAAATCCCTTTTCTGTCGCCTCTACAATACTATTTGTATCATTCACAAGCTCCCGTATCGTTGACCAGTTTTTTACTTGATAAACTTGACCCACACCTATCTGGACACTCTTGCGTTCAGAAACTTATACTCTATTCACTTTCCTTATCCGAGTGTTTAGATCTACTTTTTTCCCAAATTTCCCCTACAACACTTCTATTTTTAAAAGGGCTTGAACTATGAGTTAATAATGTTGTTGGTTCACTGTTCTGGGAATAGACGTTATTCACACTAAAAGCGTTATTGTTAAGCTCCTCTTCTAACAGCAACTCTGCATACTCTTTCTGCATGGCTAGATGGTGGTTAGAGTGAACATCAGCATGTTTTTTTATATTGCTATTCTTATGCCATGCAGCTTTGTCGGGAACTTCCAAAATGTGTTTCGTAATTTCAACTATGGTGAGTGCATTAGTGAATACCCAAAATACTGCAAAAAAGATTTGAAGCGTACTTTTAAAGTCCACACTAAAATAAACCCATATACCCAAAACCAGCATAACAGGGACTGTCCACTTCAAAGAATTCAAGAACCACCAGCCAGATTTTGTCGGAAACAAATTAAATAACTTGTCTACATAAAAAACAATCATTCCACTGATAAGACAAATCACAAACCTTTCTTTTTGATAAGAAATAATTTGATCAAGACGCAAGGTCATAGCATCGTTAAACGCAACACTCATCAAAGCGGATAGTGTCATAGCAAAGAAAACACTTGATAGTGAAACTATCATTCGGCAAACATAGGGCAAAGCTTTTATCACCACTACCTCCTTGAATCATCCTCTTTAAGATCGTAAATATATCTAAAAAAGCTACCTCCAATAAAATCTCCTAACAACATCACCAAAAAAGCTTTTCTAATTTGAACTTGCAAAACAGTGTGTTGTATCTCCCAAAAATGTCTGATTGAGTATTCAATTCCATATTTGCTAGGAAAATGAACAATAACAGCTATTTCTAATAGACATAAAGAGAATAAAAAAAGTATGCAAAGTCTACAAAATATGCGGAAAATAATAATTCTCACTGTTTACTCACTTTTATCGTCAGAAAAAGGGAAATACTTGTCAAGAACATCAGGAAACTTTTGAAGCATCTCTGGAGTGTAAATTTTCAATACAGGATGCGGTAGTTTTTCTCCTGCCACTCCCCCAAGAACAGATAACGCTGTGTCCTGAGGTATATTTCCCTTGACAGCAAAACTCGTGGCTGCTCCCATTCCTGCGTTCACAATAAGCGTTTTACCCAGAGGCATTCCTGTTGTCATACCTGAAGTTACTCCAGCACTTATCAACTCTGCCCAACTGAACGGCTGACCTACCATAATTTGAGCTGTGGCATTGGCAGCCAATCCTCCTGCTGTATTAAGAACTACAGGATTACCTAATACTTTCACTGCAATAGGACTCTCTTTTGCCACAATACCCAACTTAGGTCCAACCAACCATAATCCATCATGCACACCTTCCGCAATTCGATATTCAGGACTATTAGTTCGGAGAGCCTGTTGATACAAATAACTTTTAATCTTGTCTGTTGGACGATCGAACCACTGTCCCCCATCAATAAGGCTATCTATCCTGACAGAATCTATCCCCCAATCAAGTAAACCTAACTTATACTTCACATTGGCATCCGTATCTGCATAAGACTGTAGATAGTCTCTCAGTATTTGAGTTAAAAATTGTTTGTCTGAATCAGTTAATTCTTCGGGATGAGTTTGATAACGCAGCAACAATTCATCTATTCTAGCATCTTTCATCAACAGCGCACTAATCACATCCTGCTCTATACGAGAGAGAGTCGCTTGCTTTTCAAACTTGTCCAACAGTTTATTACGCTCTTCTAAATCCCATTTTGCTAATAAGTTATTCTCCACCGCCCGCTTTCCAATCTCTGCCGCACTAATAGCACTTGAGGTGCTATCGCCCACCAAGCCTCCTGATAATCCACTCGCTAGTTGGCTCAATGCTGTGACGGTTTGTTTCTGCGCTTCGGTCAACTCATCTGGGCTATTTTTATCATACAGTTGCTTAATAATCAGCTCTGCCGCTAACTCTCCTGTCACCGCTCCAGCAGCCCCTGCTCCCGCATGATTACCTGTCGCATAGGCTTCTATAGCGCCAAGTAAAGCATGCGCCATCAAGTTAGCTTCTTTATTGACCTGACCGCTCTGGTCGGTCGTTGCCTCTTTAATTAACTTATTCGCATAAGGGGATAGTCCTCCCACCACCGCTTGTCCTACATTGCCCGTTGCAATGCCTTGTAGTACCCCCGTGACTGCCCGTACTGCCATTTGAATATCACTTCCTTGTCCATATTGGGCAATGACGGCATTAGCCTGTGCAAGCTGTGCTTGCGCTTGTGCATCATTAGGATTCTTATCTAAACTCCGTTGGGCATCTTTCTTATCCTGCTCTGCTTTATCCAAGCGAGGTTTGAGGGCAATCGCCACACTATTATTGGCTATCTCACCAATCACCTGCGCCATCTCTTGACGCTCTCTTGCCTCTGTCATATCAAAACGCTCTGTCTTGGCATTAGCGTTCTGCGTATCACGAGATAGAGCAGTAGGGACTTCTCCTTGCACTTAAAAATCTTCTGTATATTGCAGAAAATCAAACTCCCCTTCTTTCCCTGACAATAGGTGTGCTGCATAGCTATCAATAGCTTCTGCTGGATGAGAGAGTTTTTTAATTTGCATCACATCTGTTCTTGGTACGACATACACATTACGCTCGGTGTTATGCGATGAGACAAATAGCTGGAAACCATTTTTTCCCCAGTCTCCATCTAACCGTGTATCTAGCAAACACCGTAGTTCAAAGTATTTATCCTCCATAAACTCTTTAATGTGATAGCTTTGGCGAAAAGGATGATTAAATTTAGACTCTAAAAATTCAGTATATTGAGGTAATGCTTTATCTGTTTTATCAGTAAAACCACCTATTATTGAATCTATTGGTGATACAGAATAAGTTACTGCTGAAGGCAAAACACCTCTATGAATATCAATTACTGTTGATTCCGCCATATCCCACCCCTCGGCTCGATAAAGCCAAGAGTTAAGGATTTCTAGAGGGATAGTGGGATATCTACTTGTCTTTTTTTCATAGGTATATGGGGTATATTGTATGTAGCATACCCTCCCCCCTACTATAATCCCTAACTGAGTAATGTCTCCCATTAGACCTGGATATGGAGAGTTTTTTACCGCATAAAAAAACTCTCCATTAGTTAAATAACTATAAGTTTTTGGTTGCCAACTTTTAAAAGGCTCAATAAGGTAATTAAATAAATTTCCATTACTCTCTTGAATAAAATGATACCCATTGACTTCCCTATCAATATCATGCAAATTTAAGGATTCAAAAGGTATATCCTTAAAAGTCGTATAAATATGTGTAAATTGTCTATATAAATCTTGCTTTGAAAAAAACATTATCTTAGTCCTTTTTTCTCAAGTTCTCTTATCACTTTCACTTCCATCTCTCTTTGGATTTTTTTAAGATAAGCACGATACTCAGGCGAAATCTCTTTACCCTCTTTAACATACATTCTCCAACCATCTGTTCCTGTTTCCACTTTATTTCCCTTAGATGAATTTAATTCTTTTGGTAACGGTTGTAAGTTCATTGGGTCATTGATAAAGGCTTCTTGAACCTCTTTAGGTAAGCGGTCAAATCCCGTAATCTTATCAAACCCATCTTTTGGAAAAATATGGTCAACAGATGCCCTAGCGCCATCTGGAAAATCTTTGCGAACCCCATCGAATGGATCAAGGTACTGTACTTTGCCTGTGGTTTTATCAACCCAACCACCCTCAATAAATTTCTTTTCAATATCACCATAGGTGTTCACAAAGTCACAACAATTTGCGTTGTGTACCCAGACACCTAAATGACCGATATGGTAAGTGCTGAAATCCTCTACTTTAATGTTATAGACCGTTTCCAATTTACCTGTGCTGTACTGGTCTAATACGGTTAAATAGTGGAGTCCTTCTCTATTAAGTAGCACCATTCCTTTTGCAAGTAGGCTCGCCTTGCGCCAGCCCATGCCTACTACAAAGCGCCTCCTCTACATCACAACAAACTTTTAACGGTAAGGACTAATCACATCAATTATCTTTTCCTCTAAGACCACTTTTGACAATTTCTAATATAACAAATATATTAGTGATAGCAACAAAACCTAATAAAACAAGATGATATATATCTCTCTGTTCATACAAAGTATTTGCCAATACACAAACTAGTATAGCCCCAACAACACTTAATATTAAAGAGTATGTAGCATTCTGTATGGTATACGCATCCATAGCATCAATTTTTTCAGAAACAGCTGTATTTAATGCGCTTATTAATATAATTATCCCGAAAAATTTTAAGTTATATATAAAAGCATCTTCATGAAATTTTAAAAAATTTTCTAGACTAAGATATGCCAAACCATACTGGTAATATACGTACAAAACAAAGCCCACAGTAGCCATAAAAAATGGAGCTGAAAATAAGAACATACCAACGAAAAAATATTTACTTAATTTTCTCATTTTCAGTTCCTTTTTCTAGAAAATAATTATGCGTATTGCGGAAAATCAAATTCTCCTCTCAGTTCTATGAGTTATGAGAATATATCGGACACTCTTTCAGAGGAGGATCTATATAAGTTGCTTTCGCACATCGAAGATGTTTCTCACTCGTTCCTATAAAATCTTGGTATGTTTTAGGAAACCTTTTCTTAAGGGTTGCAAGAAATCCATCTTGAGTAAAACTACTTTTACGCTTATACACGTAGTCATATATACCGTACCTTAGTTCTGGCGTTATCACCAGTGCCGAACCACTAGAATCAATAAAATGGCTTACCGCAATAACATGATTATTTTCTACCCGACAAAAACATATCGCCTCTCCAAAAACACCAATACAACCATCATCCTTACAGTCACCAATAAAGGTTGTTCCGTAAGCACCAGACGTTAGGGTCAACTGCGTTTCGTTATGAAATCGCCATGCCCCATAATATGGTAGAGATTCTGCTATACCCACAATCACGACAAAAACAGCACCTACACAAATAAAGAAAAGTTTTATGTATTTCCAAACTAATATGAGTTTTTCTACCATGAAAAAGTACTCCCTACATTCTTAATAAATTAATTCCCTCCCATACAACAGAAACACCAATTAAAAAAAGAATAAAAAGAACTAATTTCCACAATAAGAGCAACACAGTTCTAACAACAAAAAGCAAATTGTTCATACTAATTCTCTTGATACTTAATGGGTTTATCTTGCATCTTAATATTGAATGATGTTCCCCCTTTCCCTGGCTCTCCTTGCTTGGTTTCCATATTTCTAATCCATATTTTAATTTTATCCCAGTAACCTCTCGCATCATCAAAAGAATGCATGTCATAATCATAAACATCATCAAATAAATGATACTCCCCATTATTTCTTTGTTTTACAGCTATACTTCCCAGAATCGACCAGTTATTTCCATCTAAATAAGATACCCTACCTACTGCTTTACGCTCTCCTTTCCCCAAATTTTCCCAATCCTTAGTTCTAACAAAACTAACACTGGAAGGATCCATCAAAACCACTAAATCAGGATTCGTATTTAACTGATACAATAAATCAGCACTTTTCTTCGTCAGAAGAACCCGCCCCTCGCTAATCGCTTTAGCCAATTGGTCTGCTAGCTCTTGATTTGGAGTAATTTCCCTTTGACTAGGAATTAAATTGCTCCAATGAAACTCTGTCCATTCTGTGTTACTTCCTGCCCTAGCATTAGAGACTCGAATATCAAGATATTCTGGAGATGAGGCAAACTTATCCTTACCCCTCATCAAAGTTACTGAACCGTCTTGTGCTTCTGAAATTAATTCAAGACATAACACAGGATTATTGGCACATACAGAATCAAAAATTTCATCGTTATGTTCGGATATAGCTAAGTACTCATAAAGTATTTTAAGTTTCTCCAAGGGAGAATCTGTTGCTTCATATTTGGAAACCAATGCCTTAGCCTCTTCTTTTGAGAGATAGTTATTCTCCACCGCTCGCTTTCCAAGCTCTGCCGCACTAATAGCACTTGAGGTGCTATCACCCACCAAGCCACCTGCTAATCCACTCGCTAATTGGCTCAATGCTGTGACGGTTTGTTTCTGCGCTTCGGTCAACTCATCTGGGCTATCTTTGTCATACAGTTGCTTAATAATCAGCCCTGCCGCTAACTCTCCTGCCACCGCTCCGGCTGCTCCTGCTCCTGCATGATTACCTGTGGCATAGGCTTCTATGGCACCAAGTAAAGCATGCGCCATCAAGTTAGCTTCTTTATTGACCTGACCGCTCTGGTCGGTCGTTGCCTCTTTAATTAACTTATTCGCATAAGGGGATAGTCCTCCCACCACTGCTTGTCCTACATTGCCCGTTGCAATGCCTTGTAGTACACCCGTGACTGCCCGTACTGCCATCTGAATATCACTTCCTTGTCCATATTGGGCAATGACGGTGTTGGCCTGTGCAAGCTGTGCTTGCGCTTGTGCATCATTAGGATTCTTATCTAAACGCCGTTGGGCTTCTTCCTTATCCTGCTCTGCTTTATCCAAGCGAGGTTTGAGGGCAATCGCCACACTATTATTGGCTATCTCACCAATCACCTGCGCCATCTCTTGACGCTCTCTTGCCTCTGTTATATCAAAACGCTCTGTCTTGGCATTAGCGTTCTGCGTATCACGAGATAGAGCAGTAGGGACTTCTCCTTGTTTAACGGTTAGCTGAATATTATCCCCTACCGCACTTTGGGTAGTAGAGCTATCGGATTGATTCACATTACCCAGCGCACTCAGACCTGCGGCTGCCCCATTGGCCATGTTCTGAGACATGTCGGTTGAAAAACCTCCCCCGATATTCTCCACCTTCACTTCGCTATAGTTATGGATATTTTCTGTGGTGAGCGTACCTGTGCTAAAGTGGTTTTTATCTGCTGTGGCTTGGCTATCCACTACACCACCTTTAAGGTGGGTATTGCCCTGCACGGTAACGTCTAAGCCATCTTTGCCTGCATGTAAGCCACTCTGCTCTTCAACTTGAGCATAATTGAGCTTACCTTTATTCAGGTTTCCATTCACTGAGGCATTAGAGCCGCTACCATAAATCGCTACCGATGCGGAAACACCGGCTTGAACTTGTTTACTATCATAGTGTTGCTCATCTTGTCTGCTTTCTATGGTGAGATTACGTCCCACATCGGCTTGAATGTGGTCAGCATTAACCACGGCACCTTTTAGGTTCGTGTCTTGTCCACTACGAAGTGTCGCCTTATCCGCTTGTACGGTAGTATTTACTTGCGTAACACTATCGCTGTTCTCATGCCCTTTTCCTACTTGGGCAGAGCCTTCCACTCCGAAACCATAGCTACCACCGCTATAGCCTACAAATACCCCTGCACTCCAACCACTATTCTTATTATCACTACGATTACTCATCGTATCTTGTGTCGATAATAAGTTAAGGTCACCTGTCGCATCTAAGGTCGCATTGCCTGCCCTGATGGATGAGCCGATAATATCTAAATCCCCCTCAGTGGTTGTCAAATTCACATTACCTGCACTTAAGGTACTACCTTGGTGTATCACCTGTGTGGTTCGACTATGTGATTCTGATTTTTGCTCGCCCACTGACACGGAGACTTTAAAGTCTGAACTTTTACCTGATTGCACTGCTTGAGCCGCTTTTGAGGCCTCTTGTGCCGCTAATACCCCCTCCTGAGCTGCTTTGATTTCATAAAGGGCTTTTAAACGACTATCTTGTACTTGTTGACTACGAGTGATGCTGTCTCGTGCTTTTATCGCTATATCAGTCACTGGAGAAGAAAGGGATACGGTCAAACCTGACTGTTTAAACTCGTGGTCTTCTGTGCTCTCTATAACGTCTTTACCTGCTTCTACTTTTAAGGTTTTGGCAAGAACATCAATATTTTTATCGGTTTGAGCAATAAGGTCAGTACCTAGAATATTGGCATGATTGCCTGCTACTAAGTGGACATCTCCCCCTAAACTACCGATAGTTGCTCTTGCATCCGATTGGGTTGTCCCCTTTTCATCATACCGATGACTTTCTTTTCGACTACCTATCGTTATGCCCAAACCACCCGAGCTAAAAACACCTGACTGTTTTACGTGTTTTTCGTAATGATCATGATACGTGTTGGTATCCGCTTTAATATCCAGATTATTGCTAGCCATTAGAGTAACATCATTATCCGCTACAATATGACTGCCTGTTGCACTAATATCTTGTGCCTGTACGTAAATCTGGTTGCCACTCAGTAAACTACCTTTTTGAATGCTTTGATCATGTTCTGAGTAAATTGTCTTGGTTTTCTTAGATACTACAGAACCACTCTTATAACGATGGTATTCCGTGAGTGATTGTGTATCTGTCGCACTGTCTAGTGTAATGTTATTTTTTGCTAATAGAGCCAATACCTGATTGGAGGTCAGTTCAGCGCCTTCGCTATAGATGTCATTCCCTGTCAAGGTCACATTTCCCTTGCCTTGTACGACACTCACTACCGAGGTGGTTTTATCCTCAGTTCGACGATGGTCTCCTGTTCCTAGCTTTTCGGAATGACCTGTTTCTAGGGCGGTCATATTTAATAGATTAGCCGCTTGAATATAGGTGTTGCCTTGGCCATCATTAACAACTTCCGCTCCCTTTAGATGAATATCTTTGGCGGCAATCATCATATCGCCGTCACCACTTATTCGTAAGACAGCCTTACGGTCTAAGTTGGTGGATTGACGTTGAAACCCTGCCCCCAGATGAATATCAGAGGATTGAGTAGTGGATTCATGGCGGAATGCTTTACTTGCCTGAATCGCCAGTCCTTTTTCTGCATCAATCTGCCCCCCTAGGTTGCTAATATTTTCTGCCTTTAAAGCGACCAAACTACCTGAGATACGTCCCTGTAGGTTCTGGATAGTGCGACTATTAAGGTTGACAATATCTCGTCCCGCAATAGTCCCTTGATTCACTATTTCATTGCCCAACAAATTCACTTGCTTACCGCCTAAAAGCGCTCCTTGCCCATCAATGTCGCCTTTGCGAGTAACAACATAAACACGAGGGACTAAGACATCAACTTGCTGACCATCCGCTAAAGTAACTCGTTGCGTTTCTAACCACACCATATCAGACGTTAGTTGTGCTACCATCTCCTCGCTTAAGCTAATGCCTGGAGCAAGGTTAAAACGATGTGCAAATGTAATACCATTATCCATCAGGGCCTTATATTGTGTTTCATAGTCATCAAACCCCAGTAAGAACTGACGCCCAGTCAACTGATTAATCTGCTCTCGCACTAACCTTTGCTCATAGTAACCATCACCTAAACGTTTTAGCACCTGATTATGGTCACTACGTAAAGCCGTGTACATATACTCTGAACTTAACCATTTGCGCCAATTCGCAAACGCTGGGTCGGTTTCAATCAAAACATGACTATCCGTTGCTGGGTTGATACGGTAAAGGCTTGAACTCGGTAAACGTGTATCGACTGAAATGCTACGAATTTCCCATTGTGCATTTTCTGTCACTATCGGTTTATTAAGCTGTAATTTATTATCCACGGCTACTGAACGTGCCGCTAAATCCTGGGTAATCTGGCGATAATCATAGTTTTGTCGATATTCCACCACAGGCACAGTAATGGTTTCTCGATTCTCTCTTTGGTAATCTTGGACACCTTTCCATTTTCGTTCGTGATAACGCTTAAATCCACCTCTCCATCGGCTATACGTCCATTGCTGCGTACCGTAGTCTGTCGTAATTTTGATACCTTGCCCATCAATATTGCGAATCGCATGAGACGCTGTTAGTGCCCCGCCTGCTATCACCGTACTTTTATCATTGGTAAACTGACTACCATTAAATGTCATATCCCCACCAGAAAGAATCTGACCTGGCTTACTGGCTACAATTTTGTCTTTTTTTACTTCTGTTTTATTAATTTTTACATCCCAGAAGTCATAATATGTCTTACCTTTAGTAAACTTACTGTTGTGTGCTTCAATCGCGGCATCTAATTGCAGATATTTATTCTCTGTATCGGTAATCCAATCACCATAAGTCGCCATGATCTGCTGACGACGTTTCAGATTATCTTCATATGTCTGTTTAGCTTGCTGATAGTCTTTCTGCCGCTGAGCAAAAGCCTCCTCAGATTCTCCATCGATTCTAGTAGGCTCAATGGGTGCAATTAAATCCTCTTCATCAGGCATATCCGAAGGTAGGCCTTCTGGTTCTGGTGTAGGAGCTTCTATCTCAAAGTAAGCCCATACAGGACTATTTGGTGGATAAAGTGAATCAGGGTTAATCTGACATCCTGTTCCAGCCGCAGGATCTTGGCATATCTGTGTATTTGGAGCTGGTAGTGGATTTCCCTCAAAATCATTATTTGCAGGTAATGTCGTCGGTTCAGCCGTGTCCTTCCAAACTACCTTACCTGCTCGACTATAACTCGCCCATTTTAGCAAGTCCCAACTAATTAACTGATCATCGTCTTTTGGTCGTAAGTAATGACGATAAGTATTATCCACACTATCCAGTTGTATTTCCGTCTTAAAGTAATCATTGCTGTTTACAATATTATTGACGTTTAAAACCATCTCTCTCGCCGCTTCAATCGTTGCACTGCGATTTTGTAAGGTATTAGCTTGCCCTACAGCGTGATGCTCCTCATCCAATGTTTGACCAAAATAGAGGCCTCCATCACTGTAAATAGATGCCCCGCCTTTTTTACCTGGTTCATAAATGGTTGTGTGATTAATGCTATCCTGTACACCAATATCTAGTCGTTGACGAGCAGCAATCACCGCCGAATGTACATCGTCTGTTCGCTCATCTTGGTTACGCAATAAAGCAGCTTGTAAAGCCACATGATCACCATAGATACGCCCTGTTCCTATGTTCTCAATCTGGTTGGCTTTTAAGAGTGTTAGGCTATCATCAGCTACAGAAAAACTATTGATTAGACCTCTATTGACTAAGGAGTTTTGTGCCGTTAGTCGCACATCTTTTGCATTAAAAGTACCTTCTTGCGTGTTTTCTATGTGGTTAGCAGTCACGCTCTGTTCATTTTCTGCTATCCACATTGCCTTATTCAGAATATTGCCACTGGTCACAAAAGAAAGATTGTGTTTCGCTTTAATATCTGTATAAGCCGTAAAATCCGACTGTAGGGTAACGCTTAAATCACCATCGCTTTGCACTTCACCATCACCGCTTAATTGCACGGCTTGAATCGTCAACTGTTCACCGCTTAACAATTTACCCAAGCGATTATTAATGGTTAAATGATTACCATCAATCACTAATGATTTTCCAGTGGCAATCTCTGCTTGCTGATTATGTAGCTCATTGGATAAATGTAATTTGGCGCTATCTCTGGCTCCAATATAACCTTGGTCATTTTGTAATATGGGAGCTGTCAACGTAATATGACCAAGACTGACAATCCCCTTGTCATATTGAGTATTAAGCGTTTTTTGATTAATAAATGTTTTCTGATGAGTATCAAGCGTTACTGACTCTTGGCTTTGGATAAGTCCTTCAGTATTATCAAATTGACCGCTATTAATCACCATGCTTTGCTTAGCACTGATAATCCCTTGGGTGTTATTCACATCACCTTGTTGTGTATCTATGTTGAGTGTACCAAGGACATCCATAATCCCATTGGCATTATTTAACACGGATGTTTGTAGTACCAGTGAACTATTGCTTTCTATAATACCTCGTGTATTATCCAACCCACCTATTAATGCAAGCCTCCAATCAGTGTTACCTGTATATTGCCAAATCCCCTGTGTATTATTCAGTTGATGGGCATTGACAAGATGTTGCTTTGCTTGTAAATGACTTTGTTGCGTCGATAATAAATTTGGGGTTGACCATTGCGCAAGATTTTCCGCATAGGCTGTCACTCGGTTGGTCTGTAAATCACCTTGCCGTGAGATAGCAGTAATGTCATAAGCATTCAAAGTGGCATCGTCTAATGTTACTGTATTCGCTTGAATATCTAACTTACCCTGCGCTAGATGTTGCCCATGCAGCTCCGCTACTTCACTTGCTAACAGTTGCGTCTGTGAGCCTGCCTCGGATAAAGTATCCAACGCTTTGGGCTCTGCACTCTCCATGCTATTAAATACCACACCACTTGCCGATCTTGCCTCATGACTCGCTTTAATCCGCTTTGCTTGATAACGAATGTTACCCTCAGCGAGACTATCTTTGGTCTGTGTAATAGTTTCTTTAGCACTCAATTGGATATTGCCTTTACCTTGTGACTTGCCTTTAGCAATGAGGCTACCATGTTGTTCAATGCCTTGCTGTTGGCTGGTAATCGCTATATCCCCTGCCTGCGTATACATAACTCCTGAGGCTTTGTTGGCAACAGCCTGTTTAGCCTGAATAGTGGCATCTTGCTGTGCACCAATATATCCTGTATTCACTAACTGCCCCTCAGTCGTAATGCTTACTTCGCCTACACTAGCACCAATATGCCCTGCATTACGTACCCCAAGACCATTCTCTGTGCCAACAAGATGAATTTGTCCTGCATACATCCCTCCTAGTTCTGCCACATCAACCGCATAACCAACGGGCTGTGCCGTTTCTTCTCCTGTGTGAATAACCTGTACGGCATCATTATTTTTGGAGACTTTATTTTTCCCCGTGGTAACTTTAAGGTTATTTGCCCAAATACCTGCATTAACCTTCACCTCTTTGGCAATAATATCCGTGTAATCTTGACGGCTTGAATCCATCCCCCTACCAGCAACACTCACCGTCCCTTTTTCAACTTGGTAGCCACTTACCCAACCATTTTCAATTTGAACTTGCCCTGTCGTTAAAGTCGTCCGTCCAGAATTAATAAAACCACATCCCTCGCAATGAATACCACTCGGGTTTGCCACAATCACATCTGCCTTCTGCCCAGCCACTTCTACATACCCTTTTAGCTGGCTAGGACGTGATGCATTGACCTCATTCACAATCAGTTTGGCCTCTCCGCCTGCTAAATAGGGGTTAGCTTGCACCCAACCTCCTAATTCGGTTTGTGCATTTTTACGACTATTATTTAAAATAGCCCCTCGTGTATCTACATCAAATTGTTGGTATTTGTTATATGACATACCTTTGTCATTCGGCGTTTGGATATTCACCTGAGGAATGCCATTAGCGGTCTCCAAAATAACAGGACGCTGGTTAGTAGGGGCAGTATTATCGGCTCGGATTTGTAACTCTTGCGCTTGTGCTGGCACTAAAATAGCACCCAATAAACTATAGAGACCTATCATTAACGGTTTTACTGACCATCCACATACCTTGGAAAACAAAGTAGGAAGACCTATTCCCTCACTTTTAGCCTTGCCTTCTGAAAGAGTAATGTCCGATACAACCACTAAACGCTGTAAAGTCTTGCTGAAGATCACACGATAAAAATGTTTATTCATTGCTTTCTCCTATGCTGTCCCAACTAAAATTGATAGCTAAGATTGAATCCTGTTGTTAGCTTTGATGTCCGAAACCCTTGTGGTTTATCTAATGGTGTACCCACAAACCATTCATAAGAGAGACCTTTCCAATTGCCTCTCACGCCCAATGCCGCACCGATAAGACTATTACCCAACAGCTCCTTGGTATGAGGACCTCCGACATGCCCCGCATCAATCGCAAGATAGACCTCTTGCCCTTTATTCAGCACATTCCAGCCAACTTCATTGCGCCACACCCAACCATGCTCTCCCATAAGTGTTAGCTCACCATCAAAGCCTCGTACGGTATAACGTCCACCAATGCTAAACATATCTTGTAAAATCAACGGCGTTCTATTCCACTGAGCTTGCCAGCTAGACTGAAATTGCCAAGGCTGATTACCCAATGTAAAAGGTTGTTTATAACGAACTGAGGCCGTAATAATACGAGGGCGTGAAGTCCCTTCATCAAACCGTTCTTCCGGAGCAGGAATAGATTTATAGGCTCCCGTGCCTTGCTTATAATTCACACTAAAGTCTAAGGTCGCTTTACCTATATACTCACGATGTGACAGTCCCGCATACCAGCCTGCCATGCGACGACGTTGAATATCTATTTCTGCTCCATCAATATAGTTAGCACTGCGTCGATGCCAAAAACCAAAATTTGCCGTCGTCTTACGTGAGTTATCTCGATAAAGTACACGAGAGACACCTAGATTGGTCGTCACACTCCGACCTGAATATTCATAGTTGGTAAATGCACCAAAAATGGTTTGATAATAGCGGTTTTCACTCATAGAAAAATTAAATAGCCAATTTTTCCAAGGAACAGAATAATACAAACTTCCATTACGACTTCCTCGCCTTCCTGGATCATCACTATGTCTGCGAATACTCTGTGTCCATGACGCATAAAATACATCATTAAGTGAGAATAAGTTTTCTACTGAAGCAGTAGCCCCTGCTTGTAGCCTCCCTGTCGCTTTGCTACCACTATCATCTAATGATAATGTTAGGTGATAGGGAAAATGCTGTTTAAAATCAATCAGTAAATCGCTATCTCCAGGTAATGATTGCCCCTCTTGAGGAGGGACTATTTGAATATTAGCCTCCGTATGAGCTGGTCTTCTTAAATTCTCTAGCCCTTGCTCTACATCACGTATATTAAGAATGTCACCTTGTTCTACAGGTAACGCTGACCATACTGTCCCCCTAAGAGCTTTCTTAGGTTGACTATGATCACGCAAAATAATATGTCTCACTTTGCCAGGTACAACAGTCAGTATGAGTTTCTGCGTGCGTAAATCCTGTGGCTGTGCTAATACTCTTGTCGTTACATAGCCTTTATTGATAATGGCATTCTGGATTCGTTTAATAATTTCACTAATGCCTTTTTCACCTACGCAATATGGAAGCTGAAAGTCTTTGGGGGCGTATACTGCTTTTAATGCCCAATCAAAATCCGTTTTTAAATCGTCTTCAGTAAGTTGCTCAATGGTAGCTGGGTGCTCTGAATGCAGTTCTGTTAGATGTAATTCCTTAATGGGAAAACACTTTTCTTCCTTAGGAAAAGAAATGCTTTTTTCTACGGGTGTTTCAACATGCACTTCTCTATGATCAGCAAATGTGGCTTGCCTAACCTGCTCTTGCGTCTGCTGTAATTGTTGTTGCTGCGCATCTATTTTTTGTTGTTCTGCATGAGAAAAACTCTCACCCGTATTAGCCGCCAAAGCAGAAGCGGAAGAAATCACGCTGCACAGTAATGTATAGGTAGAAATATTGCGCATAACACCCTCTATCGTAATACATTGAAATTAATTGCATATTCACATTCTTACTGTTTTTTTAACTTAAGTAAAGTTCTATTCATTAGTAAAAGTACTAAATTCAGAAAAATATTTCCAATTAAAATCAAACGATAGACTTTCTTTGGTTATTAACTCACTTGTAGCTTATCTACCTAGAAATGAAAAATCCTACTATTACATTAAAATGGGCAACTTCTAGAAATCAAAATGTAATGTTTTTATGTTAACGCTTCTTTTCAAAAAGGATCTTGATACCACGTAGTAGGCATTCCCATATTAAAGAGCGATATTTCTGGGTATTTATCCATGAATGCTGTTAGCTGTTTTGCCCAACTAGATTTTGGGCTAATAGTGTAAAGCACATTTGTAATGCCACAAGAATAGAATAAATACGGCGTTCAAACTGAACGTTATTAAGTTGTGAGTGTTAAGGCGTTACAAATAACCATCTGATTTGTGATGATTGGGGAATTTTAATGGCAATCCCTAACTTTCTATTCCAAAGACGGCTGTGATGAGCGCAAATATTACGAATACTGTTCAATGCTTTTAACCAAGACTCTAAAATTTCAGCATTTAATCCTAAATTTTTAGCAATCCGCTTCTTTAATAAGAAGGATTGTAATAGTGCTGCTGCGCTCGTTGTTCGTCAGGAATGCATAAGCCACGTTTTTTCCACTCAATAATGAGTTCTGCATTACTTTTTTCTGGTTTGTTAAAAGTACTCATTCCAATCCTTAATACAAAAAAACTCGCCGATTTGTGCATTATCAAAGATAAGAGGCATAGCGAGTGTATTGTATAGAACACAATAGAAAACAGTAATAGTTTGCAAGCGTCGATGCATTATATTACGTAGCACCTCATTTGCATTATCCGCTATTATGAAGATAACAAAAAATAATCAACACGGGATTGGTTTCGCAGTAATAGGGATAATATGTACTGTATCTATAAAATTATAGGATAAACAGTAGAAGCGGATTAATTAAAAACGAGGACTCAGGAAATACTTCAAAGAAATTCATTACCTATATTCCTTTCTGAGTGTAGTTGTATTTATCCATGTTTATTTTTTGTCAATTTTCCCATCAATCAATGCAAACATTATTTTCGGAGGAAACTTATACTTGTATACATCAAATTGACTTACTCTAACACTATATGAGGCCGCATAATCCACGAAATTAAGCCACCAGCTGAATTTGTTAAACTGGCGGCTTAATCTCTCTTATCTGGACAGTAGTACTATTTGAGAGAGAAGTTCAAATATTTGAGATAGATTGTAGTTAAATTTCAATAAGCCCCCTAAACATCTACGTGATAAACATGACCATCATACGAAGATGCAACAAACTTCTGTAAACCATCATGCCAGCAGATACTAGAAATTCCTGACATAGAGGGGCGTTGAATATTTCCAATCCATATTTTTTCTGACACATCAAATAAATCTATAGTCCCACCATATGAACCTGTAGCAATAACACTGCCCGTTAATGATGCTGCGATACTTTTGATAGAAAATTTGTGGCGAGAAGGTATTCTATCTTTAAGGTTTAAATCTTCATCCCAAAGAGCCAAAGTCAAATCTCTAGATATTGTCGCAAGTCCTTTCTCATATGCACATATCCCATTCAGTATACTTGTATGTGCTTCATGAATCCTTTTCCTTACACTCATATTCTCTACGCTAAAAGAACACATTTCCCCAGAAGCGCTTCCTGTATATAATTGTGCGTTGTAAAAAGCAATTCCCTTAATAGCATTAGTATGCAAGGTGTATTTTTCAATACCAGATACCTCTCCTGTCTGTGTTAATTCTACAATTAGAATATCGCCTGAATAACATCCAATAGCCAAATATAATGTAGCGTTCTTTACAAATGTTATACAGCAATTTAAAGGAGATGAATGTTTATAAATAAGAGTATTCTTTGTTGTTTCAATGATTTCTCCTGTTTGTCCTCCCACAAAAGTACCGACTGGAGTCACTTTAATAAAATTAGATAAAGATTTTGACCCACAAGAAGTTAGTTTTCCTTGATGAACTACTATACCGGCATCACCAATAGCATAAATTTGGTTGCTATGTACGTCTAGGGCGTTTAAAGATTTTGATGACCGATAATTTTTTAAGTACCACTTATTCTCAGGAAAAGACCATAAAGCATAAGTAGAACCAAATGTACTCAACACTAGATTGCTCTCATCAAGAAAAGCACACGACCTTGCCCATATTGAATTTAAAAAAGAACTATTCTGAATTTCTATCAACTCACCGCACTCGTACTTCCAAACAATAATTTTTTGATCATACCCGAGACTAACAACTTGCTGAGAGTTATAATCAACAACTATCCTTTTTATACCTGAATTATGTGCTTGGTAGTCTGTTAATTTTTTTCCTTCTTGATCCCACAAAGTAATAATCCCCCTGTCATCTCCAGAGAGAAGATTTTTATCACTTAATACAACAATTGCATCAATATCATAATTATCTATTTTGAGCTGAGATACTTGCTGCTTGGCTTGAATATCCCACTCCCTGATAGTACTATCTGTTCCACAGGAAATTATTGATTGAGAATCAACTGACCAATCTATAGACTCGATAAGCCCTTGATGTCCTTTAAAAAAACATATTGACTCTCCTTCAGCAGTAAATAAACCGATAGAACCATCATATGAACAAGTTGCAATATACTTACCATTAGGTGCAAATTTCACTTGCATGACATCATCAGTATGACCTTGCAGTACCGCAACTAGCCTCATTTCAGGGACACTCCAGAGTCTGGCAGAATAATCACTGCTTGCACTAACTAAAAATTTACCACAAGGAGAGAAGTCACAATGATTTACTAGATGATCGTGCATCCCCCTGGAAATAGAGGTTCCCAAGCTAGCATCCCAAAGGATGACTTGGTTATCATAACCTGCGGTGGCTATTAAAGGATGCAATCCTTTATTGTAGACCGATACTCCACTTATAGGCGCAAAATGTTCTATCACTTGAGTCTCCTTGAGATTTCAAACATTATCAAAAAAATGCCCTGTTTTATTGATTTTTGTTTCTATGTATTTTTTGTTTTCTTTACAAAGAAATTTTCTTGTATGAGTTACCTTACTCACACAAATACCATATCTCTCTACTGTTGATACTTTGATTGGGTTATTGGTTAATAAATTAACTTCCTTCACCCCTAGTACCTGTAAAATCTCAGCAGCTACTTTATAGTCCCTGCTATCCTCTGGAAAACCTAAGTAGTTATTCGCCTCAAAAGTATCAAATCCAGATTCCTGCAAAACATATGCATCAATTTTATTGTAAAGCCCAATTCCTCTTCCTTCCTGTCTTAGATAAACTAAAACTCCCCCATATTTTCCCAACAATTCCAATGCTTCTGTTAACTGTTTTCCACAGTCACACTTTTTTGAACCAAACACATCTCCAGTTATACATTCTGAATGAATTCTGACAAGAGTTTGTTTAGGTGTTATACCATCATGCCTCTTGAATACTAAAGCAAAATGCTCATTTCCGTCTGATAAGTTAGAAAAAGAATACAAAACAGCTGTACTCTCTTTTCCCCTAGTGATAGGTAATATGGTACTATTTCTAATTTTAGGTAACATATTCATCTCCGTTGATTTGTGAAATACAAAATAAGAAACGGTTAATTACTTCCACTATATCCTTTTCTTGAATGATTAATGCAGGGTGAATATAAATAATATTGTTTACAATTCTTACTAATAAACGTTCTTTCCAAAAAAGATGCTTTAGCTTAGTACTCAATTTGTTTATCATATCGTAATTCGGACAAATAATTTCCATACTAATCATGGCTCCTACCACAGTGATATTTTGTAGAAAAAACACTTTTGATAATCGTTTCTTTAATTCTAAAAAATACTGTTCTATCTGTTTTCCTTTCTCTACAACATTAAGATCTGTTAATAATTGAATATTTTTTAGGGCAACGGCACATCCGACTGGATGTCCCGAATAAGTACCTCCATGAATGAATTTTTTTTCATTTCCTTGCCCAAAGGCTGCCCTTATTCTTTCTGTTGCAACCGTAGCACTTATAGGGAAATATCCGCTAGATATCCCCTTTGACAACACTAAGATATCGGGAGATATATTCCAAATCTCAGAGGCAAACCACCTTCCAGTTCGCCCAAACCCTGTAAATACCTCATCAATAATCAGAAGGATATCGTATTCTTTACAAATATCTTGCAATTTACTCCAAAAGTAAATATTTAATATGTTAACCCCTCCCGACACCGTTATAGCATCAATAATAAGTGCTGCAATATTATGGCTACCTTCAAGATGGATAATATCAAGGAGATTCTGAAACCATTGATCTAATTCTGCATTGGATAAATCACTTTCTAATATAGATGGTTTGCTAATTTTGATATTGTCTGGGAGTAGTCCTCTGTAAACCTCCTCCATGGCAGTTATTCCACAAATGCTTGTTGCTCCTATAGTCGACCCATGATAGGAACCCTCTACATAAAGAAATCTCCTCTTTGTTGGATGTCCTATATTTCTATGAAATTGGACTGCCATCTTCATAGCAGTATCAATGGCCTCCGAACCGCTATTTAGGAAATAAGAGTAGCTATTACCATGAATAAATGGAGTCAATTCATTCAGTTTTTCTGCAAGAAGAATACTAGGATCCGTATAAAATCCATCAACTAAAGGAAAAAAAGAAAGATTCTGAGCTGAACGTGACATTTCTTTGACCAACACAATATTTCCATACCCTATTTGAGTCACACCCAATATACCTGCTACACAATCTATAAATGTACTTTTATCAATTTGAACATGCACTCCTTTTGCGCTAGTTACTTTAGCTGACTGAGTATATGCATCCATATTGCCATGACACCATGCCTTCATACTATCGCTCCAAAATCTTATTAATGATTTGTGTTGTTGATATATTTTTTGTTCTTTCTAAGTATATGACCTCACAATAATTATTCAAATAATCAAACGTTCCTTCCCAATCATTTCCCATGACTAAAATATCAGCTCCATATTTTTTTATGTATTCTTTTTTTCCTTTAATATTTATGTATCCACCATAATTTTCCTCTAAAAAAACTTCACTTACATGACAGATACTCTGAACCATTTGAATGCGTTGCTCTTGAGGAATAACAGGAATAGTGTTCTTATTCCTGTAACTTAATTCATCTGTTGCTATTCCGACAATAAGCCTCCCTAGCTGAGACGCCCTAGATAAAAAATTTATGTGTCCGACATGCAACAAATCAAAAGTACCAAAAGTAATAATATTCTTTCGCATAATAGTCCCTTTTACCCTCTTTTATTTTTTTTTGATACTAGTTATACTGAACATATTTAAATCTGAAAATAAGCAAAAACCATTATAATTTGGAGACATTATGAAGAAAGTTATTGCAAGAAAATGTGATGATGCCAAGGTTGGACGACATTTTGATGCTATCTTGACCATCCAAAGAAACTCTTATATCCATAAAGAAGTCCTGAATATAAGAAAGACCAAAAACAATCAAGGAAATGAGTTTTTAAAAAAAATGTATCAATCAAACGATCTTTCCGAGGTTATACATTACGCAAGGTTATTGAGTCTTCTAGGAGACCCCAGATTAAATCCAGGAGAAATTCCTAACATGGTTTTTATTAAGGGAGGAGAAGCAAAAATAGGGATTGATGAACAGGATATTCAAAAAATTGTTGAAAAGTATAGCTGTGTTGGTGTGCTAGAAGAATGGATTATGAAAGAAACACCAAAACATTTGCGAACTATTGATGACTTCTGGATGTCAATTTATCCCGTTACTAATTTAGAATATTACCTTTTTTTGCTAGAAAATTATGATGCAGAAGTCCCGTCATCGTGGACGTTTGGTAGTTTCCCTATAGAGAAATCTAACCATCCCGTGTATTCTATAGGATTTGAATCTGCTCTAAAGTATTGTTCATGGCTTTCCAAAAAAACAGGTAAAACATTTTCATTACCAACTGAGTTTGAATGGGAGTGGGCTGCAGGCCAATCACTTAGAGAATATCCTTGGGGAGATACCTATTCTCCGGAATATGCTAATACTGCAGAATTAGGAATAATGTCTACAACTCCAGTTGGTTGTTTCAAATTAGGGGCCACTCCAAACGGCATATATGATTTGGCAGGAAATGTTGAGGAATTGACCATTTCTGACTACCATCCTTATCCAGAAGGAAAATTCATTGTCGATGACTTGGTGACAAATGATGGTTACCGCTACAAAATAACTAAAGGAGGATGTTTTAGTAGATTCTCTGATCTTTGTAGAGTGTCTAGAAGGCACGGTGTAAAAAGCAGTGATGGAGTAGATAGGTATGCAGTAGGCTTCCGTATTATCATGAAATAATAAGAGATTAATACTCTATGAGAAGATATTTGTCAGATATTTTTGTATTTAATAAACAAGCAATGTCCGTGATGTTATCTCTACTAGCATCCTCTATCTACGGAGTTGTTGACATTTATTTCATTTCATTGCTTGGAACTCATGAGTTGGCTGCAGCAGGGATTATAAGTCCTTTTGTATGGTTATTTAACACCATTGCTAGTGGATTCGCTTTAGCTGTCTCTATTTTTACTACAAAATACCAAAACTCCTCTCAATTCCTAAAACAGATACTCCCTCCTTTGTTCTCAGGAATCTGTTTCTTGTGCATAATAGCACTATCGCTCTATTTTATCATTCTTCATAAAATTATTGAAAGTTTTTCGGAGAGTTTACTCACGGTCAAACTAGCACAAACATATTTTCTTTCGTGGGTTATATCATATGGAGCAACCTTGTTGTTTTTTGCAGGTGCTGCAATGATGAGAGTTATTGATATGTACAAACAACAAACAATAATTATCATTTTCTCTTGCATACTGAACATTTTTCTATCGCCCATTTTGATGTTTCATCCAATAGGTCTAGGAATTTCCGGGGCGGTATATGGCACTGCACTATCACAATTATTCGCAGTTGTACTTTTTGGTTATTACATTACCAAAAATCATTCTTATTCTTTTGGGAAGCATCAAATACAAATTGAGATGCTTATACAAAAGACACTCTTCCTGTTGAGAACTGCCTTAGTCACGGTAACCTCCTCTATATTCTGGCCCATATCAGTCTTAATATCCACCTATTATATAGCTAGATTAGGCGATGCTGAAATAGCAATGATGGGAATAATTTCAAAGATACAACCTTTGATTATGACTCCTTCGTTTGCTATTTCTATAGCTGCAAGTGTCGCTATCAGTAAGTCTTTTCAAAACAGGAAAATATTAGAAATAAAGAAATATTTTTACATGGCAGTTTGCTTAATTATTGCATGGCAGTCTGCATTCGCAATAATTTTATTATTAGGGAAGGATACGTTCTCTATAATTATATCTTCATATAATACCAAAGCTATAGAATTATTAAGTTTTTTTCTATGGACTATTCCAATAACGGTAGCTGGACGAGGGATGATGTTTCTATTATCTCAAACACTACCGGCACTGAATAAAGGGAGACAATCTTTATTTATTGACTTTGCGTATATTATATGTTTGCATACTGCTTGTTACTTAGTAGGCTTTTTATTTCAAGATTTTTTAATCGTCATAATACTACTGTCTATTTTTAATATAATCGGGGCAGTCATTTTCGTCGTTGTAATGAATAAACTTAGGAGAGATTATGCATTTATTGGTTATTTCAGGGAGTCAGCAATATAACGGGGCATCTGATTCAGTAGCAAAAGTAATTTGCCAGCAAGCAAAAACTCATTTCTTTTGTGAATATTTGAAACTGCTAGATTACCCAGAACTTGCATGGAAATGCTCTTATTCTGAAGAAGAAATGACAAAAAGGGAGACTCTATTAAAAAAATTTCAACAATCTGATGCAATCGTTATTGTTGTCCCTGAATATTCGGGAATGACTCCTCCTGTTGTGAAGGATTTTTTTATGGGTATTACTGCGCATGATGTAGGTTTCAAACCTGCTCTATTAGTAACTGTCTCTGCTGGGGTGGGAGGAAGTTATCCTGTTTTTGAACTTAGGGGAAGCGCAACAAAAAACAACAAACTGATATTTACACCTAATCACCTTATCATCAGAAATGTCTCAGATTTTTTAGATAATCTTGATACATCAAATGTAATTTATAACAGAATGATTCATAGTATTGAAGAGCTATCTCTCATGGCGAAGGCAATGTCACGAATTAGAACTGATTTATTAGAGCTAAATAATCTATTCCCTTATGGCATGTAGGTATTTAAAATGAATTCTCACCTTAATGTACCCCAATTACATTCACTGATATTTAATTTTAGATTGTCTAGGGCTGTTTTGTCAGCCTTAGAGGTGGGGGTGTTTGATGTATTGGTTAGTCATAATGCTAGCAGCTTAGAGGAAATAGCTACACACACTCAAACAGACAAAACCAGCATAGAATTGGTTTTGAACTGTCTAGTCGCTTGGGGCATTCTAGAGATACAAGAAAGTGGTAAATATTTACTACCTTCTCATTTGTTAAATTATTTTGACTGCAGCAGCTCTCAAAGTATCAAAAATCTATTGCTTTTTGATGCAACAAGAAGCAAAAATTGGGATACATTATCTGAAAAAATCAAGAATAAAAAGCCTAAAAAAACGATAGATGATGATGTGTTGTATTATCAGGCCATGTCAGAAGGCTTGTATCATTTTCCTATAAAAATTTGTGATTATATATTTAAAAACTTTCCTACAATCGATAGTATTTGTGATGTGGGGGGAGCTAAAGGAGGTGTCATCACTCATATTCTTCAAACGATGCCTAACATCAGTATTAAGGTACTAGACAACAATAGAAAACTTCTCCAAGACAAGAATTTCTTGGCGACCTTGAAGATAAACAAACAAATTAATTTTTTCTTAATGGACATTTTGCATAAGGAAAAATATTCATTCAAAAATTTGAAGAGTGATTTAGTTTTGCTTTCTCGTTTTTTAATGGGATTTTCTCGAGACGATGTGCTTACAATACTTTCAAATAGCAAAAGATTACTTAATGATTCTGGTGTGCTGATAATCCATGAGTTTGATGAAAAAACAAAAGTAGGTTCTCTCATGCATCTTGACATGTTCGCAAATAATAGAAGGATTCCATATAAAAAGAACGAATTGAAGAAATTAGTAACTAGTCTTGGGTTTAGTCTTTTCGACGACTATAAAGTCAGTAATTACTCGTATCTATTAGTCTTCAAGATGAAAAGGGGTTAAAATGAGTCAAAATTTAAGAAACGCTTTTAACCAAACTGAGCAATATGTTGTGGACTTAATCTATGAAGGTCTTGAGGTGGTCCATAAGGTTTTCAATAAGCATGGTATCAGGTATACATTAAGTGGGGGAAGTTTGCTTGGATTAGTTCGCCATCAAGGATTGATTCCTTGGGACGATGATGCGGATGTCATGTTTCTACAAGATGATTTCTATCGCATATTGAGATTAGAGGATGAGTTTAAGGAAAACGGATACAAAACCTGTACAAAGACTTACGAAAAATGGGGGGCTATCAAGCTATACCCAGAGCACGGGTTAAAAATGTTATCTGGACATGACGACTATAAACATCCAGGGATTGATTTGTTCCCCATCAAGCCGATAAATGACAAGTTACTACATTTCTCCCAAAAAACTGCTCAAAATATCTGGCCCAATGAATATATTTTTATTAATGAGTGGAAAAAAATTGATGCGCAGAGGTTTGGAGATATCACGGTTCTAGCTCTTGCTAAGAACGATGCACATCGATACTTACGAGTAAGTTATGGTGATAATTATATGACGCATGCAATAAAAACTTTTGATCACCATGCAGAAAAAGAAATTTTAGCGCATGAGTTGATATTATCAGATTTCAAGTGCGCATACCATTCCCGCTATTTAAAAAAATAACATCTTCTCTTTCATTCACTTTGCTTTAATCAATGATAGCTAAAGAAATAAAATACTTTCAAATATACACCTAAGAAAAATAGCTACAATTATAGTGTAACTATTTCCTAAATTAAGATAGCAGGAAAGTAGATGTTTTAAACTTGACACTATCAAGTAAAGATTTTTTCCATGAGTCAAAAGTACACATAGCCGCAAAATGTTTTTTGGCAAAGCCAAATTTTTGGAAAAATGTGTCCATTTTTCCCGGCGATAGCCTATCCTGCATTTAGACGCTCTAATACCATTCTTCTAGTAAAATATCAATAAGGTATGAGGTAGTATATGCTGTGCTTATAATTATTATAATAATTATAAATAACTATATTAATTCAAAAACAATAGACTGTTGATTTATTTTAAATACTCTTGCCTAGGTAATTTAAAGGGAGGATGACTACCTAACTCAATGATTTTTATAGTGTCATCAGTTCGGATGTAATGTAACACCCATTCTGACGTTCGGTCTCCAAATGGAGTGTCAGGTGTATATTCAGGGATTCCAATGTGGTAATGCCACAAATTATGTTCTCTTGCGTATGAAACCTTGGCTAAAAACTCAGGATCAGTACTCAATACATTGATAGAAGATTTATTCCGCCCCTCCAGACCAACAAAACCATGCTTTCGCACATAATCAACGAACTGAATAATCTTCTCTTGATCAGCTTTGGGAAAGCACTTAAATTCTTGGAGAAACTTTTCACCAAATGAAACCGAAAACAATTAACGAGTCTCCAGCCATTTCATCAATTGATCTCCGTGTAAATCATCTGGTAATTCAACGAACTTACCGTTTACACGATCTTCCATCTCACGCAAATTAAAGTTAATATAATCCATTCTACTGCGGAGAGGTCTAATAGTCTTTGATATATTCCTCGCCGACTTCTTCAGTCGGCTAACTGGCATATGCACACGAGAAGCAGAACGACCAGCCGCTGTCAGGAAAAACATCGAAGACATTGCAACTCTCTTTGCCATCATCAATCTCCAATACTTGGTAGTATGAAACTACGGTCTGTCAGTATAACATTTTTCACTGCTTGTGAATGAACTAACTAATAAATTACTCTTCATATTGACTATTTAACAACATAATTTTACCTGAAAATATTATAATAAATTTTACTATATTAACTATAACAATAATATTTTTATTATAATTAATATATAAAATATAAGGAAATATTATGAATGCACACCTCATTAAATTAACATTGCAACTACTTTCTTGCTCACAACAGCAACTAGCTACAATGCTATCAGTATCGCCAACACAAATTACAAAGTGGAAACAAAACGAATATATGTCAATCGAGATGGAAGAAAAAATTAGAGAGCTGATAGATATTGGTACTCTTAATCCCATCTTCATATTGTCATTTTTATCCACAGAAAAAGCAAAAAATTGGATAGAACTTATAATTGCAATCACAAGAAAAGTGGAAAAAGAATATAACAACCAATTACCCCATCTCTCCAATCAAGAGATAGAAACCATCACAGCACAATTTTTAGAGACTCTCTACGATTTAAACTATCCCCTCCCTATTCCTTATCCCGATAAATTAGATAACTTTATACAGGATGATAGCGATATCCGCTGTGATCTATTGAATGAATGGACTGAAAACAATGATTTTTGTACGTTAATACACCAATTCTTTTCTTCTTTTTTACATACTCACAGCTTCTATACTGAGCATATTGAGAATATCCAGGATACCTTTCCAAATTCTCCCTTATCTGATGCTATAGCAGAACTAAAAGTACAAATAATTCATCTATCTATAATAAACAGCCATAGCATATTACAATCACTACCTTCCTTCAATGAATATCAATACCGCACGCAAGAGTCTTGTACAAACTTACTTAACTACATCAAAAAAGAAACATTTAAAAGACATTTTTTTCTTGAAGTAGAATTGATGGATTTACTTAATAATTCTTCACCTAACCTAGAACAAAATGCACAACATACACCAGAAAAACAACATCCTGACATCTATATGGATGAAATATTACAGCATATGCGATTCATGCGCACTGCACTGACGGCAATTTTAGAGAAACTAGAAATTGATATACCTAAAACCCTTTATTAAAGAATAAATCAATCCTTTTAGGATCAAACTACCCCATCAACCATAAAAATATACTTTACTAGGATATCGTATGGAACAAGATGTTCATGCCTTTATAAAACAAAAATTAGCCCTAAAACCCAATGCAAGAAATAGAATGCTGCGTTTCAAAGAAGAGATTCTTCTAATGAGAGAGAATGGACTATCACTAGCAAATATTCAAGAGTACCTTTCAACTAAAGAAGTACAAGTAACCATTGACGCTATAAGTAAATTTATTAGAAAACACAAAGAGGAAGGTGCAGATATTTCACCAACGAGCTCTCAATCTACCCCTCCCACCAAAAAAATAAAAGAACAACAAATAACGACTGCTACAGAAACAAACAATCACTTAACCATTGATTGGCCAAAGAAGAAGTCAATTGATGAATTAGTTTAAATATATATTAACTCTCCTTATATAAAGTAACTCTCTTTGTGTATAAAGGGAAAACATATGAGTCCTACCAGAAAATATCTAATCCCTCCAATAAGAAGGCTAATAACTACCAACCAACGACAAAATAACTAACACACTCTTTTAAGTTGAATTTGCATTGACAACTAAATGAGATATACAGTTCATTTCAGGAACATCAATAGAGAAACATTCAAAATATTTTCCCTGAAAAACTATTTGTTTCGATAAGAAGTTGCTAGTATCTATTCTGTTAAGATTATCTGTTAGCCCAATCCCTAGGCATTTTACGTAAGCCTCTTTCCTAGTCCAAAATGTTAGAAATATAGATTCCTTATGGCCAGCATCTGCTCCTGTATAGATTTCCAATTCATTATCAGATAAAACAAACGGAACAATATTTTGGTGAGATTGACCATAAATATCCTCTATATCAACCCCAACATCAAATTTTCTACTTACTGCCACAACCAAGGCATCAGAGCAGTGAGAAAGAGAAAAATAAACATTCAAGGATGGTTCCAGATAAGGTTTTCCATAACTTGTCGTATATAAACAAATTCTATCAGGCGGTACTCCATCTACATAAAAAGATAGAATTTTCCTTGTCAGTCCCCTCGTCACAATCATCCGCCTTGCCAAAGACGGTATACGATACATTGTAATAGAATTTAAATCTCTCTCTGACAGAAATGAAATACACTCATCAGCCAGTTCATCAACAACATCATTTTTCAATGAACAGTACCAGACATCTACGTATGCTGGAGCATTAACATATTGTTTAAGATATTTCCCAACCAATTTATTGTTCCATATGTTTTAGATAACTACTAATTTCCTATAGAGAAAAATACCTAATAACGCCATAGAACAAACTACTCCGCCAATAGACAGATAATTAAAGAAAGTTTCTATACTATTTTGAGCAAGAAGTGCTCCTATATATGATCCAACAATCGATCCCAATCTACCACTCGACATTGCCCATCCGACACCTGTTGCTCTAGCATATGCCTGATAAATAGTAGCAGAAACCAAATTTAGCCCGTTTTGTGCTCCTGCTATAGTAAAACCAATAAAAAATAAGCAAATGAGCAAACTATAATAGTCACCACTTACTGAAGGTACAAACAATAAAAGGCCAAAACTAGCAAGATATGATATTGCCAGTATCAGAAAAGCTGCTTTTTTCCTATCAATGAATACAGCTAATATAAAAGCACCTACAGTTCCTCCTAAAGGAATCATAGCAGTAAGAACATTTACCTCTTTTAAAGAATAGAGCTCATCGAATAGTAAAGGAATCCAGTAGGTTAATAAATAAAAAACCATCAAAGAGAAGAAAAAAGCTACCCATAATAATAAAGTTAACAATATATTGTCCCTAGTAAATAAACATCTAACTGTAGGAACCTTCTCTATATAGCTCAAAACCATATTTTCCTTTGAGGGGACTATATCATTCATTTGAAGATTAATTTTCTTCAAAATCATTGATAATTTCCTATTATCCCCTATCCTCACTAAATATTCCAAAGATTCAGGAAGCTCTTTTAGCACGACAAGCATAGAAAGTAGAGGGAGGACTCCTCCTATATAAAATAACCAACTCCAACTTAGCTGTTCAAGTAAAAAATTTGAAAAAAATCCTCCTGCAGCAATACCCACTGTAAAACCACTCCATCCTAGTGTACACAACAGCATTCTATGCTTTTCAGGAGAATACTCAGCACATAATGCTATACTAACTGGCATTGCACCACCCAAGCCAAGGCCTGTAATAAATCTTAAAAATATTAGAGAGTCTATATTGCCAACCAAACCACACAGAGAAGTACTTACTCCGTATAACAACATTGATACAAGGAGCACACTTTTTCGCCCAAATTTGTCTGCCAACGATCCAAATATCATGCTACCAAGCATAAGCCCTAAAACACCTGACATAAACAAATACGAAAGATGTTGCGAACCTAATGACAATTCTGTTTTTAATAAAGGTGCAATATAAGCAACTATTGCAATATCAAAGCCATCGAGTAGCACAATACAAAAACATATGGCTATAATTTTCCACTGAAATCGGCTGATTGACCTTCCATCAATTAATGATCTAATCTGACTATAAGTTGAGGAAGGATAACTCCTATGACTCATTTTTGACTCTCCCTGGGTACTTTTTACTAAATTAATTTATTAAATTTTTTATTAACGCTTCCCATCCTTCAATCGTTGGATTAGCCATTAACGCGGAAAACTTGATATTTCGATCATACTTTTCAGTTAGTTTCTCTGCGATACTCATCAACGCTAAGGAATGTAAACCAACTGAAATTAAATTTGTATCATAAGGCACTTCATTTTCAGGAATTCCTAAAGTTTCTGAAACAATAGTGGCTAACTCTTTTTTCATATATATTCTCCTAATTTATTGCTCAAATGAGGATACAATATTGCTAATCCCCTCAATAATTTGCTGAACACTCATTTCATCTCTTAGAAAAAAATGCCCACCAGGAAAGATTGATACTCCTTTCCAACAATTTGTCCATTCTTTCCATTGATGCACAGATTTATGCGGTGCAACATAATCATCTTCGCCTGTCATACCCCAAATGGGAAAGCTAAAAATTACTTTATCTTCTTTGATTAACTCTTCATTTATACATAAATCACTTTGTAAAATACGTAAAAAGAAGGAAAGGATATCAGGCTCATTTAAGATAATTTCTGGGATGCCTCCATATCTTTTCGCTCTATTAACAAGCTCCTCATGAGACCAAAGAGAAGGATGTGTTTGTGAACTTTGCAAACAACTAGGAGCTGGTCTACCACTTAATATCATTAATCTTACCGATTGCTCAATACCAATTTCTCTCATTTTTTTAGCTAATCTTACTGCTAAAGCTGCACCCAAACTATGGCCGAATAAGATGATATTTTCCCTCGCCACAGATAAAATACACTGTAAGATGTCATCTATTATCTCTCCAGTACTGCTTGCCAAGGATTCATTGCAGCGACCCCCATGACCTGCATATTCAATAGGAAAAACCTTAAGCCACTCTGGGGTATTTTTCCTCCACTCACCATACATTGATGCGCTGCTACCTGCAGAAGGAAGACAAAATAAGTTATATGTCGTACTCATAAAATCCGTTGATTCATTGCAATTATCGACATTATATCAGATAATGATAATTATTATCATTATTATTTATGGTGAATATTTTGAATAACTTATATATCCCTTTCGATGAAAATAGAATTAAACAATACCAGTCCCTAGGCTACTGGACAGGACAAACTCATTTTGATTTTCTTATACAAAGCTGCCATAAATATGCAGATCATATCGCCATTGTGGATGGCAACTATACTATTTCATACGAAACACTACTTAACTTATCCGTGAATTTTGGGGAGTATCTAAAGACTATAGGTATTGAAAAGGATGATTTTGTGCTATTACAAGCTCCAAACAGTGCCGATTTTGTTATTGCTTTATTTGGAATATTTTATACCGGAGCTAAACCCATTTTTTGTATGCATATGCACAATTCATATGAAATCTATCATATAGCAAAATTAGCTTCAGCAAAAGGATATGTTAGAGTATCTTTGCCTGATGAGAACAATACAGCAGAAGAAATTATAAAAAACATGCCTGCCGCTCTTGAATCTTTACGAGTCATCAAAAACTTTCAACTCGGAGAAATATACACTACTCTCACCAACCAAAATCACACTATAAATCCAGTACGCAACAACTCCACCTCTATTGCATTTCTGCAACTTTCAGGAGGAACCACAGGAATTCCCAAATTAATTCCCAGAACACATGATGAATATCTTTACTCCGTTCGTGAAAGTGCCAAAATAGCTGGTTTAGATAAATCATCAGTGCAACTAGTGGCTATTCCTATTTCTCATAACTTTGCAATGAGTTCACCTGGCATTTTAGGAGCTCTATATTCAGGAGCGAAAATAGTAATTGCACGTGATGGTAGTCCAGATACCTGCTTTGAATTAATTCAACAACATCATGTGACCCAAGTATCTCTAGTTCCCTCCCTTGTGACTCTCTGGGTAAATAGCACAAAACTAAAATACTACAATTTAAGCTCTTTACGAGTCATTCAAGTAGGAGGCTCTAAATTATCCCCTACCTTGGCCAAAAAATTTACAAAAAACTTCCCTAATATGAAACTTCAACAAGTCTATGGAATGGCAGAAGGATTAGTAAATTACACCAGACTGGATGACGACACCGAAACCATAACCAATACACAAGGCAGACCCATTTCTCCACATGATAAGATATTAATCATAAATGAAAATTTACAACCCCAACCCAAGGGAGATATAGGCGAAATTATCACCAAAGGCCCGTATACAATCAATGGATATTACAATGCTCCAGAAATCAACAAAAAATCTTTCACCCCTGATGGTTTTTACAGAACGGGGGATTTAGGATTTATTGATTCAAAAGGAAATATAGTAGTGACTGGTCGTTGCAAAGAAATTATTAACAGAGCAGGAGAAAAAATTATTCCTAGCGAGCTAGAGACTCTGTTACTGAAAAACATCAAAATAAAAGACGTCTCTGTAGTCGGCATTCCTGACGAGCTATTAGGCGAAAGAATCCATGCCAATATCATCCTGCAGCAGCCTGAGAAATATATTACATTGCAAGAAGTCCGGGAGTTTCTAAGCTCACAAAACATTGATGCCTATAAAATGCCAGACTCCATCACAATCGTTGATATATTCCAGTATACTCTTGTAGGTAAAATCAAGAAATAAGCCCTACTCACTCCTTAGTATAAAGTTCGTCCGCCTTTTTCTGAATAGATGCCCTATCTACTTTTCCATTATTAGATAGAGGCATCTTGTCAAGAACGATAAATTTGCTAGGAATATGAGATATAGGAAGAATCTCTCGGAGATATTTTCGTAACTGAGAATGCGAAAATTCTCCTTTGTGTTTTAGAGTTAAAAAACTCACCAAATCACTTTCCCCTGTTAAGGGATTTCTACTGCAAACAACAACACTAGTAGCAATTAAATAATAGCTGTTCAGTGCTTTTTCCACCTCCAAAGCAGATATCCTTGTACCCTTTACCTTAAGATACCAAACATCTCTTCCACAAAAGATAATAGTTCCGTTTTCATCAAAATACCCCTTATCACTCATTTTTAAAGCTAGCTCTGGTGGATTATCATTATCTAAATGTAGCTCTACAAAATCTTGATGATGTATCTCTCCATCGACTAAATAACCATTAGATAAATTAATGCCTGTCATATACATGGTTCCCTCTTTAAAAGGAGGACAACTCTGCATCCTATCATCAAGAATATAATAAACATTATTTTGTAATGGTTTCCCATATGGAATACAATGCTGATCGTCCAAACAAATTTTGTGCCAAATACTCCAGATAGTGGTTTCTGTAGGCCCTCCTAAGGAATATAACTGACAATCAGGTAAAGTTTTCTGCAATTCACATACCATTGATGGATTAATATAATCACCTCCTTGAGCAATTATTCGCAATGATTTTATATCCTCTTTCCCTGTCACCATAAATAACATTTCAACAATGGCAGGAACACTGACCCATACGGAAACACGATTCGTAGCAACTAACTTAGCCCATGCTTCAGCATCTTTGAATTGCTCTTTAGTAGGAACCACTAATGTGGCTCCCAAAGAAAATGGTGCAAAAATATCAAAAATGGACATATCATGATGACACGGAGTAATAGCAATAAATACATCATCATTATTCAACCCCCAGCGTTTTACTGTTTCGTGAATTACATTCGATGTTGCTTGCCGATTCAGTACTACACATTTGGGGACACCTGTGCTACCTGATGTATAAAGGTAATATGCTGCCAATCTATCCAAACTAGGAATTTTATTGGAAACATTGTCTATTTTTGCTGTTGATATCTGCAATAAGGAATGTATGTTCACATTCTCCACTCCAGCAAAGTGGGAAGCAGACTGTTCGCTAACAATAAGAGTCCCTCGACAATTCTGGACAAAGTATTCCTTTCTACTATCAGGTGAATCCATATCAATAGGAACCCATATTACCCCCATCAAAGCACACGCTAAGGTCACAAAAATAAATTCGGGACTTTTATGTAATTTAACAATAATAATATCTTGTCTATTCTGTCGATTACTCAAAAAGGACATTATGTTATAGACATTTTGGGAGCATTCTTTATAACTAATCTTTTTGTCACCACAAATGATTGCGACTTTATCAAGTTCATCACAAAACAAGTTGGAGTAAATCTTTTCTAGGTAGTTACCAAACCCAAGGTTTTCTATATCCATTCTTTACCACCTATGAAAAAAGTTTACTAACCAAAATGTCTTCTTCTCCCTGAAGAATAAAAGATAATATTTGTTCAACCCTCGTACATAAAATTTCTATTTCTTGATCTGAATATCTATTTTTTTGATAAGTCACAATCAAACTCAATTCATGCTGATTAGATGCCGTGATGTTATCCATAAGTTCAAAGTGAATACCGAACATTGATATATTTTTAGGCGGAGGAATTTGTTTGTAATAAATTGACTGAGCTTCATCCATAAAACCATGTAAGGCATTATTAACATGTATATGAATGTACACATCAAATATCAATCCTAAACTATCATTACTCAGGTGTTTCTGCACTATATCAATAGGAATAGAAGCAAAATCCAGTGATTCATTTACCAATTCTGCCACCCTAGTAATATAACCATCAAGTTTATCGTTTTCTCGTAATGATAAACGATGAGCAATCATGGTCGTAAAATACCCAACTGTATCAAAAAAACGACTATCATCTCTTCCCGACGATGATGTACCAACGATAACCTCTTTCATATCATAAGATTTCATCAAAGCAATACTAATGATAGAGTAAAAAAGAGTAAAAATCGAAATTTTTCTTTTTTGTACATAACTATAAATTTGATTATATGAATTTATGTCCCAAAAAATTCCAGTAGAATTAGCCGCTGTCAATGTAATAGAATCTGCAGATAATGCATGTAATTGCTTCAACCTATCTACTGTCCCATCCAGCATCTCCACCCAATACTGCAAATGTTGTTTATTAAGTCCTTGGACATTTTTTTCCTTCCACAAATCAACCATCGTTTTCGGATTGCGATTCCATTTTACAGACAGATTCTTTATTCTTGATGAATACGCATGTTTTAAATCTTGCATTAATGTATTAAGAGACCATTCATCAATAACCATATGATGTATCAATAGTGAAATCAATATTCTCTTATCATATTTGACAAAACGAACTCTTAGAGGCAACTCTTTGGATAAATCAAACTTATAAGTGGATTCTTTCTCTAACGAAAATTCTTTATTTTCATTACTCCCCCAATACCATTTAAATCTAGATAATTGTTCCATAGGAATAATAGTTTGCACTACCCTACCATTCTCTTTGTGGAAAATCGTCCTTAATGATGGATGTCTTTCTACTACGTCGCAAAAAGACAGCGCAAAAGTCTCTTCATCTATATCACCCTGAGATTCAATAGCAAACGGGAGATTGTATATAGGACTGAAATCAAATGCCTCATATGCATCCCATAAAAATTGTTGAGTAAACGTTAAAGGTGATGAATCACTCAGACCTGAATCACTAGCTGATTTTTCTTCACTTGGATCTTGTTTTGTTTTTGCTACGCTAGCAATGCCACGTGCTGTTGGAAATTGGAAAAAGTCATTGAAACTTACCATAATATTCTTCTTTTTTAGAGAAACCAGTATCCGAGTAGCCAGCAAAGAATGCCCACCAAAATCAAAAAAATCGTCATCCTCATTCATTTCTGGAACGCTAAGAGCTTTCCTAAACTCATCAAGAATTATTCCTAAAATATCTGTTGATGAGGACATATTTATTCCACCTACGTTTGTATTTTCACTGTTCATAATTGAATATAAATCTATTTAAATTTTAGAATGCTATAATTGATAATAAATATCAATATCATTATTATTTAATATAAAATCATTTATGTCAAACTTGGTAAAATTGAAACTTCCTCATTTAGCTCTATGGACAGTATTTATTCTTCTTGGTACTGCCTCCATTCTTATTGGTGCCACTGACATAATATTTTCTCACCATATACCGTCTAATTTATGGTTAATACTGTTATCTAGCCGCTTACCCAGATTAATAACTTTATCATTATGTGGAGCAGGTCTAGCAATGTCTGGAGTTGTACTCCAGCATATAACTCATAACCGTTTCGCTGAACCAAGCACAACAGGAGGAATGGATGCCGCAAAACTAGGTATTTTAGTATCTCTGACTATGCTTCAGACAGAAAGCATGACGTTTAAGATACTGTTTGCAGTATGCTTTTGTCTCATTGCTAGTTTTACTTTTACCATAATCAGTCAGCGTATTATCTTAAACAATACAATTCTTGTCCCTATTATTGGACTTATGTTTGGCAGCGTCCTCAGTTCGATCGCAGAATTTTATGCATACCACAATAATATGCTACAAGATATGCAAAATTGGCTAATAGGAGACTTTTCAAAAGTAGTTAAAGGCCGATATGAAGCCATTTTTCTATTAGTTCCTATCACTATTGTCATTGCATTTTTCACTCGACATTTTACGTTACTACGTCTTGGCAAAGACTTAGCGTCTAGTTTAGGGTTACGTTACAAAACCATCACCATTCTGGGATTAATCCTAGCTTCCTGCATGGTATCAATATCAGTTGTAATAGCAGGTTCGATTCCTTTTGTTGGCCTAGTAATTCCAAACATCATCACACTAAAATACGGAGATAATCTATCCAAAACCTTACCACTCATTGCACTAGGAGGAGCATGTTTCACGGTTTTCTGTGATATTTTGAGTAGATTAATTATTTATCCCCTCGAAATACCTATAGGGTTAACCGCAGGAGTCACAGGAGGGCTTATTTTTATTACTCTTATTCTAAAAGGGAACAAAAAATGTTAAAAAAATTTTTAGAAATAAGCATCATTGTTGGAACCCTATTTCTGGCAATAATTTTCCTGTTCTACGATTCTGACATGGATTTTAGCTACATCATACCCCATAGGATGCTAAGATTAGCAACAATAATTGTTAGTGGTATTTGTATCGCCAATTCATCCATAATATTCCAAACCATAACAAATAACCATCTACTGGTTCCTTCGGTTATGGGATATGAAGCTATTTATTTAGTATGGCAGTCACTGTTAATTTTATTTTTCGGAACAACAAGCATTTCATTATTGGGTTCCTTAGGAATATTTATTAGCTCTACCATCATAGTACTAGTGTATGCCCTTGCGCTACACAAATACATTTTCCCTTTATGTAAAGGCGATATGTATACCTTTTTATTATTTGGATTTATTATTTCCCTCGTACTAATAACTTCTTCACAAATCATTCAACTTAGCATTAACCCTGGAGAATATTCAGTATTGCAAGGCATGATCCAAACTTCATTTAATAGAGCAGACATTACAACCTTAGTCATTACAATGACAATTACAGCAGTATCTATTTTTATCATAAAAAACTCATTGCGGATACTAGATGTTATAGCCTTGGGCGAATATCATGCAAAGTCTCTTGGAGTGAATTATTCCTCTTATCTTAACTTATGGTTAGTAGTCATCGCCATACTAACAGCTATATCTACTAGCTTAATAGGATTAACTGCCTTTATAGGCATTTTTATTTCAAATCTCACCTATTCCTTAACAAACAGTGCAAAACACAAACATATCTTACCTTTAGCCTCGCTATTAACGATACTCATTTTTATTATTACCGAATTACTAGTGGAACACTTTTTCAACTATAAAACAACTGTCAATATTCTTGTGAATCTAGTGTGTGGCACTTATTTCTTTCTCATTTTACTGTTTAAAAAAAATCATGTTTGAAATCCAAAATATTTCAAAAAAATACGCAAATAGATTTGTATTAAAAGACATTTCTGTTTCTTTTCCCCAAATGTCTATCACATCATTAATTGGCCCCAATGGTGCAGGAAAATCAACTCTATTAATGATGATGGCTAAACTCATCAGCCCCAGCTCAGGGAAAATACTATTAAATGGGAGCGATATTGAATATATCGCATTTATGGATTATGCAAAGAAGGTGGCAACACAGCTTCAAAGTTTAGACAATAAGTTTCGACTAACCGTTAGGGAGTTAGTTGAATTTGGTAGATTTCCTTACGGGAAAGGATCTTTAAATAATCAAGATAAAAGAATAATAGAAGAAGCTATAGATTTTCTAAAACTAAACGAAATTGCTAACGAACAACTATATGAGTTAAGTGGTGGACAAAAACAAATGTCTTATTTGGCAATGGCTATAGCACAAGATACCCCATATTTACTACTTGATGAACCACTAAATAATTTAGACATGAAACACTCAGTAGAACTAATGCAAGCCCTGAATTACCTCTGCACAACCAAGAAAAAAACCATAATTTTAGTCATCCACGATATTAATTTTGCTAGTAATTATTCCGACTATATTGTGGCTTTGAAAGAGGGAACTATATTTGCTCAAGGAACTCCAGCAGAAATCATCAAAAACACCACACTATCTGATTTATATGGCATTAATTTTGATATTTTTCAGAAAAACAACTCAATTTTTTGTAATTATTTTAAACAAACTGAGGTTTACCATGAAATCTAAAATATGGATTATATCTTTAACAATTCTCGCAATACTATCTGGCTGCAAAGATTCTACTGATGGGAAAAATGTAACAACAGAAACTCATACATACCAATCGGTGAGTATAACTCATGATTTGGGTAATACTGTCATTTCTAAATATCCTCAAAGGGTAGCTGTCCTTGATATGAATGACGTAGATTTTTTAGATAGCCTAGGCGTTCCTTTTATTGCCATGCCAAAGGATTTCATTCCACATTACCTAAAAACATATCAAAACAATGAAACTGTTTCAGATATTGGGGCAATTGTCCAGCCCAACATAGAAAAAATTTATAAAGCGAAACCGGATTTGATTTTAGCGTCTCCATTACATGATAGTATCTACGAAAAACTCAAAGAAATTTCTCCTGTTCTTCGTTATGATATAAACTATAAAAACAGTCAAAATCAAGTAGAAATCATAAAGAAACATCTCCTAGATTTAGGGCTCATTTTTTTAAAGGAAAATCAAGCAAAAGAACTTATCAAGAAACTAGATAATGAAATTAAGGAAGTAAGAAAGGTTACTCAAAACAGTCCTAAAACAGCACTTATTATTCTTCATAATAATGGGAGTCTTAGTAATTTTGGAATTAACTCACGATATGGTTTCGTATTTCAGGATTTGGGGGTAAAACCGGCCATCAACCTTCAGCAGAACAGTTTGCATGGCTACCCTATTTCTAGTGAGTTAATCAATCAAGCGAATCCTGATATTATCTACATTATTGATAGAACAGCAGTAATGGAAAAAAAGTCAGTGATAAGTAAAAACTCCATCAAAAATTCTCTACTAGAAAATACAAAGGCATGGAAATCTGGAAATATTATTTTTGTGGATGCCGAAGCCTGGTACACTGCAGCAGCAAGTCCTTCAGCGATAAAAATAATAATTCACGATGTATTAAAAGGGTATCAACAATGACACATCACTGAAATAATTTAACTACTTATCGGGCGTGCAGGTAGACAATCCCAAACATCCATCCTTTTCCTAACTATTACCATGGTAGACAGGCTCCTGCTACTGCCCTTCCTCTGTTGCACTTGCATTCACTAGAAAATACTCTTTTACCTGTCTACCATCATTCATATTTATATATAAAACTCGATATATCAAAACTCGCTATCACGCATCCTCCCCCCTAATTAACCAATGTAATTTTGACTTGTACTCTCAACAATTTGATACCTACTACTTTCTTTCATTTCTCCAAAATTTGTTTTTTTACAACATCATGGACATAATTCGTAAATTTATATTATTTAAAATATAATATCAATGATAATCATTTTTATTATCATTCATAAGGAAAAATATGTCTATGAATCATATATCATTCAAAATGAAGCCTATACTGGCTACAATTATCTCCTCTTTTTTCGCTTGCAGCACTTTTGCTCAAGAAAAAAATACTAATTCTTCAGTTTCACAACTGGATACTATCGTTGCTGATACTTCCGATGCTTATTATCCTGGAGGGCAAGTAAGCAAAGTTAATCAATTAGGTTTTTGGGGCAATAAAGACGATAAAAGCACCCCCTTCAACGTCATAAATTTTACGGAAAAGTATGTAAGTGATATCCAGGCTAGAGATATCACAGAGGTTATTGATAAAACTGATCCTAGCTTCTTTAGTAATAAAGCCAGTGGGTCATGGAGTGAAAACTATTCAATACGAGGATTTAACGTGGATCCTAATGATGTTACAGTTGATGGGCTTATAGGTATGGCTCCTTTTTATCGTACATCGCCAGAGCTATTTGAAAACATACAAATCTTAAAAGGACCTTCTGCAATATTAAATGGTATGACACCAAAAGGCTCTGTGGGTGGGGTTATCAATGTAATGCCTAAACGAGCAGGAAGTGAACCTTTAACACAATTAACCACAAGTTATATGTCTAATGCAAACGTCGGGGTTCATACTGATATTGGGAGAAGGTTTGGGGATACAAAGCAATTTGGTATCAGGTTCAATGGGCTAACCAGAGGTGGAGAGGGTTCTATTAAGGATCAAAAGCAAAAAAATCAACTAGCCTCCTTGTCTTTAGATTGGACAGGAGAAAAAGGCAGCGTGTTATTAACTGGTTATTACAGCAAAAATCATGTGGATGGGGTTAATCGAGGTATATCTAGTCTAGGAACATTAGAGCGTATACCATCTCCTCCTGATCCTGATACGTTATTAACTCCTGATTGGTCTTTTGTAAGGATGCAGGACAAAGCCGTGATATTAAGTTCACAATATAATTTTAATGACAGATTATCAATCTATGGAAAAATTGGACATAGTAAGTCAGATTATCACTATAATGGCGCAGCTGGAGCAACTATCAATGATTCATCAGGAACTTTCACGACCTCATTAGCTGGTCTGGGATTTGACGTAGAAAAAACGTCTGCTGATGTAGGGATTCGTGGTAATTTCATGACAGGAAATGTACGACACGAAGTCGCCTTAAACACCACCTATTATCACCATGATCAAAATGAATATGGTGGAAGGTCTCGTCAGATGATTAAAACTAATCTCTATAATCCAGTTTGGGGAAATGAGATTTATGTCGATCCTTCTATGCACATTCTAAAAAGAGGACTTACGCTGAAAAGCATTGGATTTGTTGATAACATCTCATTGTTTGATGATAAGTTACAGTTTACTCTAGGTCTTCGCCATCAACAAGTGATTGATAAATCAACCAACCCTCTTACGAATATTAAGACAGTTTATGATGAGAGTGCAACTATTCCTGCATTCGCTATTCTTTATAAGGTAACACCTCAGGTTTCTGTATACGCAAACTATATGGAAGGTTTAAGCCAAGGAGCCTCTGCTCCTCTGACGGCAGCTAATGCAGGAGAAGTTTTTGCTCCCTATAAAACAAAACAAATGGAGGCTGGGGTAAAGTTTGATATTGCTAATTTCTCAAATACCATCAGTATATTCGAGATTAAAAAACCAAGTAGTTATACAGACCCAAATACTAATGTTTTCTCTTTTGGTGGAGAGCAACGCAACCGAGGGCTAGAATGGACTTTTGTTGGAGAACCAATAGAACATTTGCGTTTAATGGGAGGATTGGCGTTTATTCAGCCTAAGTTAACTAAAACAGCTGGCGGAATTAATCAAGGAAATACAGCTCCTGGTATACCTACTAAACAAGCAAAACTGGGGATTGAATGGGATACCCCATTTACGCCAGGTCTAACTTTAATGGCTAACGCAACTTGGAGCTCTAAACAATACTTTGACGCAACTAATAAAATTACTCTTCCTAGTAGAACCATTTTTGATATTGGAGCACGCTATCAAACCAAAATTGCAGGTAAAGAAGTTACTTTTAGAGCTCTAGTCAATAATGTGACAAACAAAGCCTATTGGGGACAAGGCCAAGTCTTAGGGGGAGGAAGTGGATTCTTAACCGTAGGACAAGGACGAACATTCTTACTCTCTAGTACTATTAACTTCTAATATCTTTCCCAAAAAATAAAACCTCTGCTGATAATATGTCTTATCCAGCAGAGGTTTTTCACTAAATAGTCCAAAGCAAGCAGTTATAACTCGGGCAATCCATAATTTTGGAATGACGTTCTTTCTGGAATATGATAATAATTCTGAGATAACAATTGATTGATAATAACTGCGTTTCTATAAGCACCTATCCCTAAGTCAGGAGCCCCAACACCTTGTTGAAAAATGTCGGCATTTTGCATAAAGATGCGCCCTTGAACTCCACTTTGCAACCTTAATGAAAAATTTGTGTCAATTATATAATTATTATACTCATCTGTTACTAACAAGTCCTTTTTAAGGTTTTCAAACCAGTCCGGCCATTGATGACTATAACCAGTAGCCAAAATAACCGCATCAGAATCAAGACTAAATTCTCTTTCTAATGGTATATGTTCAAACAATAACCGTAAATTACCTTGTTTACTATCAATATTCTCTATAGTTTTTAGCTCACAATTTGAGCAAAGCAACAATCCTGAATCTTTTCCTCCAACTGTTTTTTCATAAATCAAATCATAGATATCTGCAATTGTCGTAAAACTAATCCCCTTATACAGATACCCCTGTGTTTTTGAAATATTTTTTCTCTTAGACAAGTTTAATGATTGAAAATACTCCATATATGCAGGAGTGAAACACTCCTGTCCCAGCTTAGAAAACTCCATCGGATGAAAACCAGGTGAACGTGTTATCCACTGGATACGAGCCCCCTTCTGGATAGACTCATCATCCATCTCCGATAAAAGAGAAAATACACACTCTGCTGCACTTTGACCTGAGCCTATGACAGTGATTATTTTGCAGCGCCTTAAATCTTCCCTTATATCCAGAAAATCAGCACTATGCCTTACTCGTGGATGCGTTATTTTCAGATCCATAATACACTGAGGCAATGATGGTTTTGTCCCTATACCTATAGACAAATTTTTAGCTAAAAATTGCACATCATTATCTAAAAATCGACTGTGCACAACAAAACTCTGCTGTAACTTATCATATTCAATATGATATACATCATGCTGCAATTTACAATTACTCAAATGAGATAAAGCCCATCGACAATAATCATTATACTCTGTCCTTGGAATTAAAAAATTATCATAGTAATAGAACTGGTACAATCTACCCCTTTGATGTAAATAATTCAAATAACTCAGTTTATGAGTTGGATTGGCCATAGTTACCAGATCAGCAAGAAAAGGAACTTGTAAAGTAGTATTATTGATTAATAAGCCTTTGTGCCAATGAAACTCCTCTCTTCTATCCAAAAATAGACTTGATATACTTTTATGCTCTGTCAATAGCGCAGAGAGTCCCAGATTAAAAGGTCCTATTCCTATCCCTATAATATCCATACTATCCATATAGTCACTCCTAGTATCATGAAGCTGTAATCACAGTGTTTAATTGCTCTTGGATTAGATTTAATAAGCAAACAACATCCTCATCAAAGATAGCTTGCTCAACAAAATCAACATCAAAATTTAAACACCCTTCTGGTTCTTTTGCCTGAAAACGAACATCCATTATGATTTGGGGTGTTTGAGTTAATCCACTTATTTGTGACACACCGCAGTCTTTTGATAACGATATCCACGAAAGCCCACTAGTAATAACAATCGGCAAAGGTGCCTGTATATTGTTCTTGTGCGCTAAATACCTACCCAACTCAACTCCAGAAAAATGGAGATGCTCCATTCTATCCATAATTTCAACCTGTAATTCTTTTATAGACTCCAGAGTAATACCTCTTGTTTCTTTTTCCCAATTTACTACGATGAAAGAAGAGTTATTGGACAACTTCGTTTTATATAACGGTAATACAGGAAGAGCGCAACAAATAGACTCAGTATTCTTCCATGTTGCCAGCACCTCCATTATTACAGCAATCAAAAAAGAATTAACAAATAGTCCATTCCTACTACAAAACCTATTAATTTCTTCAATGCTATTATTAATTAATAAGGATTTTCTTTTGAATCTAGACTCCTTAATTTCCGTAATAGGTACATTCCATTTTATTGGGTTATATCTCAAATCAGAGAATTTATTTACCCAATATGCTTTATCTCGACGGATATGTTCTATATTTTTTATTTTTTTCTGTTCGGATTCATGGACATCTTTGATACAAAAGTTGTCCTCAAATAATTCTTTAATGAGGATAGAAATAGACCTTCCATCAACAATTAAAGCATCAAACTTTATAAATATAGTTGTATACCCATTACTGCGCTGTATTAAAGTAATATTCCACAATGGCTTACCAAGATCCAGAACCTCATGACTATATTTTTCCCTAAAATCTTGTATAAAACATTCTTCGTTTCCCAAGTTCTCTCTCAAGTCTATTTCATCTACATTAAGCACCGGCTCATCAACAACATATTGTTCATAATTTTCCTCATCAATATAGGTACGTAAACATTCGTGATAGCCTATCATATCTTTTATTCTACTAAGTAACCGTGAATTATCTATACGTCCATAATATTCTCTATACTCTTGCATTGAGACTCCACTTAGTGGCAGTACAGACTTTCTCCCCAAAAGATAGCTCATTTGTAAAGAGGTTAATTGTCTTACACCTTCTTTTTTTCTCATTTACGGATATCCTCATCAAGAAACTCAAGGTTTTGGATTACTGAAAACATATACTGGCAAAAGGAGCGAAACATTGCCTTGGCAATGTATTCAGGAATAATATCTACTCTAACATCCCAGTTAATCAATACATTATTTTCGACCCTTACTATTTGAGCATCCAATGCAACATGAGAGCTCTGAGAAATAGTCCAATTCAATGATCCTAATACCTCTTTCACTCTCTCTGAATACAAATTGCCTGTTTCTATATCCAACCCAGAAGTAAACACTATAGGAGCAGATTCGATTCTTCCTGTTTTCCGAGACAAATCACGTAAAATTAAAACACCATCATAATCGCTATAATCTAACTTCTCATACAAATCCACTGCTATGTCCTGGCATAAATTGCGCAAACAATTAATATTTTCTAAATTAACATTCACTATAGTAAAGTTCGCAAACTCCCCGATACACCTATCCTTATCTTCCCTTGGTGGCCTTCTATTAAAAACTGGAATGCTCAAACGATAGTTTTCACCAATATATTCACTTAGGGCATAAGCAAACAAACTCATGGTAAGAACGCTAGGCGTAAAACCATTACTTCGTGCGATTTTTTCTAAAACAATGTACTCCTGCTCTGTCAACCATTTATACAATCTAACACTCTTTACTTTTCTTTTTTCTTCAAAATTACCTATTTTCTCTAAAGGGCATGGTGCAATTTTATTAACCTTATTACCCCACCACTTCTGAGCAGAAGAGAAACCACTGTGATGACTTTGCGTTCTACCATAAATGAAATCAAAAAATATATTACTAGGCATCGCCTCCAATTCTTCTCCCCTATATAATCTACATAAATCCTCCAACATATCAGGTATGCACGATGGGTCTAAAGCCAGCATATCCGCATCTATATGTAAAATAAACTGCCCTTCATCTAGTAATGTGATTGAAAATTTAATAACCTCACCATCCCAAATATTCAAGACTTGGTGTTCCCAACTTTTTCTTTTTTCAAAAATAAATAAATTTGCTAAATCAGGTTTACCCTGCAAATCATCACAAACTACCGCAGGAATTTTATCTTCATCAATAAAATCTACTTCTCCTTCTTGACTCAACCGAAGTCGCATCATAGGATGAATTGAATACAGTCTCTTGATAGACTGAATTAACTTCATGACATCTATATTCCTACCTAAAAATTCGATATAAAGATGAGATGATACTGTTTCTTGTCCATCAGCATTAATAAGTTGATTAACTCGTCCAAACCAGCATGCCTGTTGCATTGGAGTCAAATTATTCATCACATTATTCCAAAATTGACACTATTAGCAAACCATTTTATCATATAAAATAAATGATAATCGTTTTTATTTTTATTTTTGTTTTTGTTATGCGAGCATCTAAAAAAACTCTACAAATATTGGATAATTTCTGGGAATACTGTAAAGAAAACCAATATTTCAATAAAGGATATCCAGAATCAGCTTCTTTTGACTACTCTCCTCTTTTCCGCTTTTTTCAGTTTTCAATGAACAATTGTGGTGATTGGCGTACAGACAGCAACTATGCTCTAAATACTTTTTCTTTTGAAAGAGAGGTCATTCACTATTTTTCAAACTTATTTTCATTGCCTATTGAAGAGAGTTGGGGATATGTCACAAACGGAGGAACAGAAGGTAATTTATTCGCATGCTACATCGCAAGATCCTTATTTCCCACAGGAAATCTTTATTGTTCAGATCAAACTCACTACTCTGTACTAAAAATAGCCAACCTTCTCAGAATAAATCTAATAGAAATACCCTCCTCGGCAAACGGAGAAATTCGTTATGATCTTTTAGCAAGAAGTATCAAGGAACACAACGATAAAACACCTATTATTTTTGCTAATATAGGCAGTACTATGCTGGGTGCAATTGATAATATTAATCTAATACAAAATGCATTATCAAATCTAGGAATCCCCAGACAAAATTATTTCCTACACGCTGATGCAGCCCTTAGTGGAATGATTTTACCATTCGTTGATAACCCGAATCCATTTAATTTTAACGATGGTATAGACTCAATTGCTATATCTGGTCATAAAATGATTGGAATGCCTATTCCATGTGGAATAGTCCTTACCCGTCAACGCTTTTTGAACACTATTTCTAAACATATTGACTATATAGATTCACTAGATCACACAATTAGTGGTTCACGAAATGCTCACTCTGTATTGATGTTTTGGTATGCTATTCAACAGTACTCCGTAGAATCATGGAAAAAAAGAATAAGACACTGTTTAAATCTTGCAAAATGCATAGAAAGCAAACTCAACTGTTTTAACATTAAAACATTACGAAACAGAAACTCCATTACTGTCGCCTTTCCAAAACCATCAGAAAATGTCTGGAAGAAACATTGCCTTGCTACGACAAATAATTGGTCTCACTTAATTGCATTACCCCACCATCAGGATATCAACTGTTTTTCTGGTATTCTTTCAGACATTATACTTGACCTCACCTGATAAACGTATCATCATGCTAATACTACCTCAAAATTTATCACCTAAGATAAAAAAAGATTTAAAACAACAGTTTTTCCCTCTTTTGCTTAGTATTTTTTTAGCAACCTTTGCTGGTATATCGACTTTATATGGATTCTGGAAATTACTAGCATTTGTAGACTCACAAAATACAAGACACCTATTGTTTTGTATACTATCTTGGATTATTGCTGGAGGAGGATATGCTTTATCTAGCTATTATGCACACGCAGCAGAATTGAATTTTGCTCAGAAAATTCGCTTAAACGCAGCACAGCACATAGCACACCTTCCTTCTACTACATTAGCCAAATATGGCAATACAGAGCTCAAATCTCTATTGACCACAGATGTGCATCACATACATTACTTGATGGCACATTTTCCCAGTGAATTTGTTTGTTTCATTGTCGTTCCTGGTACATCTGTCTATTTTCTTATAACCCTTATCGGATTAAAATCCTTATTTATTCTTACTCCTGCTCTCATTGCATCTCTTTATTACTTAATAGTAGTGCCATATACAAATGCACGAGATGGAGAGGCGAGGATGCAGGTTATCAAAAATATCATTTCTATTGTCGATGATTATTTTAAAGGGATTAAAATTCAAAGAATTTATGGCTCTGAGAAGAATTTTATTGAGCAATATAAAAAAGAAAGCCAAAAATTTACAACTGAAATGCTAACCTGGGTAAAAAAAGTAGCAACACTATCTGCCATTGCTACTTCCTTATTGCAAGCCGTCGCCACATTTACTATCACCTATTTACTAACTTACAAGGAAGATTATATAACCATATTCGGTTCATTATTTTTTAGTCTAGCATTTGTAATCCCAGTTCTCAGATTAGGACATGGATTAGACTATGTTAGCTTAGGAAAAGCAGCCCTTAATCGGTTAAATAATCTTCTACTAGAGGAAACAATTAGTTGGGGGGAAAAACACCCTCCCAACATGCGAGAAGGTATCATATTTTCTGTAAAGGATGCATGCATACAAGTACAAAACAAAATACTTATCAAAAATTTTAATCAAACCTTTGTCTCTGGCGAAATAACTGCCATTTCTGCACCAAGTGGAACAGGAAAAACAACGCTCCTAAAAGCACTTGCAGGTGTACAACCACTTAGCTCTGGTTTTATTAAAATTAATGGAATTTCAATACACCAACTTTCTGAAGATTTTTTCTATTCTACGGTATTGCACATTCCGCAAAATATTCAAACTACGGAAACATCTACAACAACAATAGAGGAATATCTTAGAGTTTTTTTCCCTAACTTTAGTAACGACAGTTTTATAGGGGCTTTAAATAAAGCAATGTTATTCCATTCTCTAACCACAAAACTAAACTCACTCTCTGGGGGGGAACTTCAACGATTAGCACTATCGAAAGTTTTTCTAACAAAATCAAAAGTAATCTTGTTAGACGAACCAACCAGTAATTTAGATGAAGAAACAGCTATGGCAATTATTACCGAATTACGTAAGGATATCCAAGCCACTCATAAAACGCTTATTATCATAAGCCATAGTCCCTCAATAATAGCTATGGCAGATCATCAAATAACTCTAGGAAATACCTAAATGACTCACAAAAATAAAAATCTTGTAGCATTGATACCCACATCAATTCACGGTTTACTAGCAAAAATATCCCTTGGTTGGATATTAGTTGCACTTGTTGAAAGCATGTTCTATATCACTTTATGTTTATTCATAATGTACAAAAAAGCACCTTCAGAAATATTGATGTTGGCTCTTTTGTACATCATTTTCACTACTGTTGTTGTTAGAAATGGATATTTAACAGGAGTAAAGGTTGCTGGCATCCTGTACCAAGGACTAGAACATACCTTATCGACAGCTAAACTATCTTGGTTTTGTCTTGAAACTCAGGCCAAAGTCAATAGTATGACATCTCAAAAAATTCCTTTTCTTATGAGTTTACCAGCTCATCAATTACAAACTTTTATTCATGCCCTTTTTTTACCTATTTTTATTACCTTGGGTATCGCCATTTTTTGGGGAACTGAAATTGCTACTCTAGTTACAATAGCACTCATATCTGCCTTTGGTATGCAATTGCTTGGGCAAAAATTCTTAAAAAAAGCCGCAAAATCTCAAGAAACTTTAGACAATGAAATAGCTCAACAGATTATTACATTTATTGAAAACATTGAAGTACAAAGAAGTTACGTAGGTATGTCAGCTTCAACAAGGCAACTTGAACAAGTATGGAGAGACAATGAAAAAGTTCTAGGTAAACTAAATTTTGGTTCAGCAATCGCTACTTTTTTTGCTTATACGAGCAGTCTGCTACCTGTTATTATCACCTCTGCATACCTACTAGTTATAGATAATTCACAGATCAATATCCTGATATTGGCTATTTTAGTTACCAGAGCATCCTCGCCTTTTGAAGCATTGGCAAATGCAATATTAACTCTAACATCAATCAGGGGAGCATTTATTCAATACGATGAATTAACACATGCGCCTACGCTAAAAAATGAAGCAGAATATGATCTACCAAATTCAATATTTCCTTTATCTGCCCACAATATTAGTCATAACCGAGTACTAAATAACGTTTCTTTTGATATTTGGAAAAACCAACGAATACAAATAAAGGGGAAAAGTGGTTCAGGGAAAACTACTTTACTTGAATTGCTTATGCGTTTTGATGATCCAGAACAAGGAATCATAAAATTAGGAGAAAAATCCGTTACTAAATACCATTATGACGAATTCATAAAACTCATTTCCTATGTTCCACAAAACCCTATGATATTTACGGGTTCACTTGCTGATAATATTCGTCTTAGTCAAAGATCAATTACGGACTCTCAAATAATTGAGGTATTAACTAAGTTAGGGCTATCCTCTATTATTAAAAGAAATGCTGCAGGCATTAATCAGTGTGTAGGGCAAAATGGTTCCATGCTATCAGGTGGAGAAAAACAACGTCTTTGCATCGCTAGGGCTATACTGAAAAGCACTCCTATTTTAGTACTGGATGAGGCTACTTCAGCCCTAGATGAAGCTACTGAAAAAATGGTGATTAGCTACATAAAAACACTACCAACAACTGTCATATTCACAACACACAGAAATGAACACTTGTGGGAACGTGATGCTGTAATCACCCTATGAATAAATTCTCTTTAAAACAGCTCTCTCTAAGTAAATTATTGTTTATATATTCTTACTAGAGAGAGCACTGTGTATTTGTATACGGAACAATATAATGACTCAATTAAATTGTTATACTTCTTTTGAATCAGATTTAAAAAATTACTGGATTGACAGTTTAAACCACGATAACAATTATGAATTTTTGCTTTTCATCCGATTAGTTACTCCTTTTAAACAGACTCAAAAAGTAACTATCAAAGATATTTTCCATGAAGGCTTTTTAGTTAATATCTCCCACAAAACAGATCAACGCAGTACACCTTATTTTTATAATTTTCCCAAATATCAAACCTCACCTCTAAACTACTTTATTAATTTATACAACGAATTTCTTGCAAAACAAGGTAATACTAGCATAAGCTATACTCGACGATTTATCGTTAAGGAAAAATATACTCTTAGTCCTTCATTTACACGCATAAAATTACAATCTTTGGACGGTTTGCACTTTAATATACAACCAGCATTCTTTGCCGCTATATCTATAAATGACAATATATTTCGTGCGTACACATACAGACAAATAAATTATTTCAATCAATCTATCAGTATTGACTTTTTCAATCATGGTGTTACGCCAACTTCTGAATGGTTAAAACACCAAGAAAAGGGAAGTATTATCACAACGATAAGAGAAAAAAACGAATCTATCACTCACTTGGATACTGGTATTGTATTATTATGTGGGGATGAAACTGCTTTTCCTGCCATTGCTGAAATTCTAAACAATTGGATGAATATACGCCCACCTCTTGTTTTGCTAGAAATGCGCAATGAGGCAGACCTAAATTACTTCAATGATTGTGAAACTCCTCCTGGAACTAAAATCCATACTTTTACTATCACAAATGAAGAAGAATATGGTACTCAAATAAAACATTTCTTAGAAAGAAAACCTTTAATTATTGAAAAGGTCTGGGGAGCATTTAACAGATCTGGAATGAAATTATTGAGACAATTTTTTGAACAGAAATATCATTTAACCTCCTCTAATATGATTATTCGTGCCTATTGGAATAATCAAAGGAAGTAGTATTAAGTATACTAAAACATAGATAATTAATTTTTTGCTAAGAATAACCTTGTATTTGGATTGTATTACTTACCCAATTGCATAACTACTTACGACTCATGCTCTCATGGCTAAGTGAACAAAAATACCAAATTTGATTTCAATGGACGAAGACGCACCATTACCCTGGCATTCAAACAATCTTTTTAATATAGCATAAAAGAGCATAATAGGATGGTTAGAGTTTATTCTTCTAACCATCCTCATAATATTGGCTTTAATAAGTTTTCACTTTAAAAAATAACCTACACCTATATATACAATCAAAATGGTAAAAATACAAACTCTTTATATTATCGTTCCCTCATACTTTCACTAATTGTTTCCTTCAATGGGCTTAATAAATAGCTAATCACTCGTCTTTCTCCCGTCTTAATTTCAGCCGTTACTCGCATCCCAGCACTAAAAGGAACTTTTTGATCGTTCACCATCAAGTAATCCTGGTTGATACCAATCACCGTTGAAAAAACCAGTCCCAATACTTTGTCTTCTATCGCATCAAAACTCACAGACTTCACTACACCAGTCACATAACCATATCGAGAATAAGGAAAAGCATCTAATTTAATCGTTACAGGTTGGCCAACCCCTACAAACCCTATATCCTGATTTGTGATTAAAGCTGTTACTTCTAGCCTATCTTGCTCTGGAACCACTACCATTAAGTTTTGTGCTTCGGTCACTACTCCACCGACAGTATGAATCTCTAGTTGTTGCACTGTCCCTGTGACAGGTGATGTAATCGTCGTTGTTTTTTGACGTTGTTCCATTTTTTGTTCTTCGTACAACAATTGTTCCACATCTTCTCTAGCTTGACGAAGACTATCTTGTGTATCTCGTCTAAAAGACAATAGCAATAAATCATAAGCACTTTCAGCTTGACGAATGCTCTCCTCTATCTCAAGCAATTTATTTTGATTCATCTTCAGTTCATTTTGCAAATCAATAACCTTAGTCTGATGAATAAAAAACTCATGTTTAGAAATAGCGGCTTGTTTTTGAAGTCTATCTAAGTCTTTTAGCCTGGAGCTTTCAATTTTAACAATACCCTGATATTTCTGAATTTGAAACATCAATGTTTCTTTCTCTGCTTGTCGTTGTTTTAATTGAGCTAATGAGTGGAATATCTAAACCTTGTGCATGCAAGTCTTTGAGAACAACGCTTCGGGGATTACTTATTTCAAAAGTATTTTTAGGTGCGATGTTCTTCAAATCTCTAGCCAACTTGATGCTAAGGACAGTAGCCTCGCTAAATCTGTCAGGCTCTTTGAAGGAGGTAGCAATAGGTCTATCAGTTTTTATATCTCTTGTTACAAATTTGTCGTCTATCTTGTCCGTCACATAAGCAATATTTGCATTGTTTTGCTTTAATACTCTTAAAAGATCATCTTTGACGTTCATTGGAGCACCTTCTATGGCATCAACCAACATCCAAGCAGATTCGCTTATTCCAAATGGATTTTGGAAGAAAAATCTTTTCTGATAATTAAACTTTCCAACTGCACCATTAAAACTTAGCACTTCATTATTTTTGTTAAGTCCTGCCGCTTCCAAAGCAGCACTTAAATAAGTTACACAGTTATGGTTCGCTACATTGTAGTAACTTGCATCAAAGGTAACACCATTAACTGATTGTGTTGTATGAAACTGACGTAGATCATTGAATTGTTGCTCCGTAATCTTGATTCTTATGGATTGGTTAGCATAGCCATAATTATCGGTATCTGTATCAAACACCGAGCCCGCTCCAATAGCGTCTCCACCTGCTTTAGAAGCAAATCCAGAACTAATAAATGGTCTCAATCTACCTTTCTTATCCTCAAATAGAACTGGTATCCCATTTTCCTGTAGTTGGCTAAGCTCAAACCATACATGTCCCGCATCTGATTTACCTGAATCACCATAAGGTGTGCCAGGATTAGCGGTTTTTACTGTTAAAAAATATTCCATGAAACCACTCTCCTCTTACATGAAAACATCTATAATCATCATCAAAACCTAAAGTCTGCGAATTTCACTGTCCGAAACGCATAAGCCCCCATCAACCCTACAAAAATTGGAATACGTGATAACTGAGGATTTTCGTTTTCCAAATCTGTCACAACAATACGATAAGTCTTATATGGCTGAAACTTAAAAAAACTTGTACCATACGCATCTATCTTTTTCATTAACGAATCACCTGTACAGTACATCATAGAAAATGGTTTTTGAACTCCTTGTGGCTTTTCTGTATATTTCCCATTACATCCCCTAAATAGAAAAACATTTTCATATTGCTTTTCACCACCTTGATAGATTTCTAGTTTTAACTTAACGCCAAGACCTGATCCTTGTACATGCTCATAAAAGTCACTCGCTTTCATACCTAGTGCCAATGTCTGCCTGCGCAATATCGCCCATCCTGGTCTATACTCAAACTCAAACTGACTACCATCCGCCTTTAATGGCATAGGATAATAAATATCATCTAGATAAGGTTCCCACATACCATACGCAATATAGCTGCAACTACCTATAATACCCACCAGAATAGTAATCAAAAACCAGCCAAAAATTTTTTTACATACCGTCGCTACACCCATCATCATCCTTTAATCTACGACCTTCATGTCGCAACTAGCTACGCTCAACAAGAGAGATGTTACGTTATTTACCCGAAGATAGTTATGAAGTAACTTAAAAGCCAAAAATCAACTTTTTGTTAAAAATAATTTCACTCTAAGCATATTACATAATGAACTCGAAATAATCAATAAATTTTTATAAAACAGAGTGTTATAAGTATGAATCAAATCTGACCTCATACAATTATTCAACAAGAAAATATGAAAAAAAAAAAAAAAAAAAAAAAAAAAAAAAAAAAAAAATTAAAACAAA
>NZ_LT628274.1:400213-805953 GCF_900099475.1 Pelistega sp. MC2
AAAAAAAAAAAAAAAAAAAAAATAAAATAAAATAAATATGTGAGGCAAAGGGTTTTGAACATGCAATTCCTGAATATATACTTCTAATGAATCCCTCCTCAAAATCTAAGTTGTATTGCTTACCTAGTTGGAAGCTATTTGCACCTCAAACAAAGAATACACAACAAATTGATTTTTAATAACTTTTTATGATTTTTTCGGTAAATTTTTTCTACCGTTATGACGTATTTTTTCTACCCTTCTAACGTTATTTTTCTACCCATCTAACGTTTTATTTAATCAATCTTGCTCCAGTAATGATCAAAAAACGGCTATTCGCAGATACAACAGAATCAAGATTAGGATAGTACTGTTTAATCTTAGATAATGACTCAACAAAACTTTGTTTAAAGTTATATAACCCTTTCTGTCTTTTCTTCAATAACTGATCTGCAGTCAAATGCTCATTCTCCACCTCACCACCATAATTCGCCCCAAACTGCAATTGCAAATCAGCCCATGAGATTTTAACAGCTCGATTTCTTGAGACCAAAATACTATAAGCTCTATATATCAACCACACATAAACATCCATCGTCATTGGGCTTTTTCGTAGACAATGTAGAATCGTTAAATCCAAAGGAACTGGATGCTGAACAATAGAATCAAAGAAATCTTTATTAAGTTTAATACACGACTCCCATTCTTTTTTCTGAGGAATCCACAATTCAAACCCTGAATCTGCCAATAAAATATTTTTAAATCCACTAATATTTTTATCTTTAAAATCTATTCTAAAAACGGAGGACAGAAGTCTGTTTGTTTGTTCTCGTAAGGGTTGTATATAACTACCACTGTTCCTAAGCGCCAATTTTTTTAAAAACTCAGTCTGATTTACACCTAAATACAGGATGGGACTTTGTGTTTTGACGGCTTCGGTACATAACCATGCTAATAATAATCTTGGATAAGTACCATAAGGACAACCTATCTTAGGATTAGAAAGAATACTTAAAGTCATCAACCCAGTAGTTCTCTCAAAATAATGCGTATTCAACTTAGAATGAGGCAGGGATATTTGAGCCAAATAGCGGCTCATAAACCCCAGCTCTCTTTCTTTTTGAAAAATATCGCCATCAAAAACAGCCACTCAGCTTTCCTTATGACATTTTTTCATTAATTCTGGATACTTTACCTCTAGGTACATCAACCTAGCTTTTGGAATCCCAGTAACCCTCCATTTCGAAACAGCAGCATCACTAATACCAAATAATTCTGCAACGGCTGCAGTCCCACCAAGCTCATCAATAATTTTGTTGCTATCTTTCATATTGCCCTTTCAATTTAACTTAGGTTAATGTATCATTTAACTATAGTTAATTTTAGACGCTAAAATTAATTTCAAAAATAATAACTTTAGTTAATTTTTATGTCAAGATGGATTATAGAAAGATGATGAATACTTTTTCTGAAAGACTCTTATACGCAATGAAAGAAAAGGGTGTAAGCCAGTTAGATTTGGCAAAAATAGCTGGTGTATCAACCACAGCAGTTAACAAGTGGATAAAAGGCAGCACAAAAAATATAAAAGGCACTCATTTAATCGCAGTGGCTGACTGCCTGGACGTATCCATTTCTTGGCTAGTTAACGGATGTAATGCGACCTCACCATTCAAAAAAATCTCACTAGAGGATCTACGGCACCTACCTGCAGAATACATTGAGGACATTGAGGACTATATTCTTATGAAAATACAAAAATTTGAAGAAAAACAATTAACTAAACAAGAAAGGATAGCATAAAAACATTCTCTTTCTCCAAAATTAAACTAAAGTTAATTTTAAATGTTGCTTAACAACCAACTAATATTTATTTAATTGACCATCAAAAAAACTTTAGTTAATATCAAGCCATAGAGACGACCAATCGCTCTATCGGCTCCTTAACAACCTGCAATCATAGAATTACCTCGCAAGTAATTCACTAATGACACACTCATTTTAAAGTCATTACAGGCGATTTGTCGGTGCGCCTGGTATCCACTATGATACAAAGCACGTATGCACACCATAGCATAGACAAGGTTGAGTTTACCTGTCCGACATATCATGGGCGCATGAAGTGGAAATTACTCGCTGTAAACACTTATATTTACGATGCGAAATGAGCAGAACCCTCAGAGGGAGTAAAAACTGTTGAAACGCATTAATCGAGTTGACCGGGCAGAACAGTTGTCAGATAAGGCACTGCATACTCAAGTATGCAGTGTGCTTTGGTAAGAACCCTGAGAAACAGAGTATTGACCAAAGCACTATTATCACAAGAAAACACTATAGAATTTTTTTAGAAGAGAACCCCTACCATGAACTAACCTTTAAGAGAGCAACCATGACTGATACGCCAATATCACCAGAATACTTATTGTCAGCCCGAGATATAGCAAATATTCTCGGGCTAAAAAGTGAGAACACAGTAAGAAAATGGTATTACGCAAAAACAATGCCAGAACCTGATATCAAAGGGCACAAATTTTTAAGATGGCGTGCCACTACCATCAGTGAGTTTTTAAAAGATCCTGAAAGCTGGCGCGCCAAAAATTTATAACTTAATCATCCAAAAATTTTACTCCAAAACGGCTTGGCACCTCACCTCCAAAACGACGACTAAGCACCTCGTATGTACTTGTCTTAAAACCAGCTCTGTGACCCTTTGGTTCATTATAATCAAAGAACCCTTTCGGAGCATGATTATCCAAGAAATCAGCCCACACCTGCATCATTTCTACCCTTTGCTTCAAGTAGGTTGCATGGTTATAAGCAGCACTAACCCGATTTGGTTCTGCATGCGCCAACTGTGCTTCGATATGCTGATGAGGAAAATCCATTTCGTGCAATGCTGTACTAGCCAATCCACGAAATCCATGCCCGGTCATTTTATCTCTATATCCCATACGATATAAAGCAAACAGTATCGTGTTATTTGATATAGATTTCTCACCCTTCCTGCCTGAGCTAGATGGAAATAGCCACTTTGTCCCAGATGAATAATGATGCAATTCTCTTAACAGATTAAGCGCTTGTTTACTCAATGGCACAATATGCTCTTTACCCATTTTCATCCTCTCTGCAGGAATAATCCAACGATGATTGAGTAAATCCAATTCACTCCATTGCGCATTAATTAATTCACTTGTCCGCACGAACGTAAGTAACATCAATTTAATGGCAATAACTGTAATTGGAGAGCCTGTGTATAGATCAATATCTTCTAGTAATTGAGGAATTTCGTGAGTATGAATACGCTTAAAGTTAACCCTTTTACGGCTAGGAATCAAATCTCCTGGACGAATTTCAGGCAAAGGTACTGTCACATACTCTCGAGCATACGCAAATCTCATGATTTGATTAATTTTTTGTAGTGTTCTTTTGGCAATATCAAAAGCACCTCTAGCCACAATGGATTCAATTAAGCGTCTAATATCAGAGTAAACAAGTTCTTTAATGGGAATATTGCCAATTTCTGGGAACACAACGTTATACAGCCCTGTTAATGTCGTTTGGGTGTAATGCTGTGCTTTTCCATAGTGCCAGTAGTCCCACCACTTAAGAGCAACCACTTCAAATGTATTTGCCTTATCCTGATTGATAATAGCCTGTTTTTGTGTCTTATCAACCATAGGATCAGTTCCCTGCTCCAAAAGGAGCATGGCTTTACGGTGCAGCTCTCGTGCCTGTTTTAATGAGATTTCTGGATAGACCCCCAAAGCCAAGGTCTTGCGCTTCTGATTAAACTTATAATCAAATCGCCAATACTTATTACCACGGCTCGTAACAAGCAAATACAGACCTTTTCCGTCTGTTAATTTGGAGGATTTATTGGAAGGGATAATGACTGTCTTAATTTCTTTGTCTGTAAGCATACGGTATCTACTCCATTAAAAATAGGAAATACCGTCACTTTAGACTAATTTGATACCGTAAAAAAGCAAGGATTTTATATAATATTAAATCCCGCTTAATCACTGTATTGTTTGTCGGAAATCGACCTAACAGATTGAGAAATAAGGATTTTTAAGAGTTATTAAGTCTACCTAAATATCCTTAAGTGTGAAACTGCTGGTCGGGACTAAGAATTTCTACTAGCTCAGTACATAAACCAAACTTCTTTAAGTCCTTATCAAAATGCTTTGAAGTTTGTAGTGCTCTCATGACACTGCTTTAACAAAGTCCTCTAAGCGTTCATATCGAGTGGTTCGCCCTTGCTTAACGTCTTCAATCGCTTCTAGCAACAGCTTTTCACCATTTTTACTTAACGTATCCCTTCTCTTCTCAAAAGATAGAGGCAAACTCTCTGTATCAGCCACTTGCTTAAGCACAAGACGAATAAACTGACTAGGTGTTAAGCCAAAGCTCTCTATCACACTAAACGATTTATTTTTTAACTGATCATCTAAACGCAAATTAAAATTAGTTGACATTTGCAATACTCCTGTTACTACGTTGTAATTTCATTGTATCACAATATAACTATTTAATCTAAACAAACTCTATCCCCAATGCGGGGGTTTATCTGAAATAGCCACAAGCTTTAATCCTATCGCCTCTAAGACTTAAATAATCCCATAACGGGGATTATCAGCACTACCTGACAAGGCTATAAAGTAACTCGCATCCAATTGCAACATCGTTAACAATCTACATCAAACAATCTATTTTACATCACCCCAAACTTAACTTATTGTGCGATTGCTTTTTCAATTTGTTTAATAGCATCACATCCTTCTTGCTGTCCATTATTACAAGCCTGTGTAAAATAACGTTTGGCTTTATCAATATCTTGTGGAACATCTGTGCCATTGGCATAAATAGCACCTAAATTAAATTGTGCTCGACTTGAATTTTTGCTTGCTGCTTCTGTGTAGTATTGAATTGCTTTATGAGTATCTTTTGTTACACCCAAGCCATCACCATACATCAAACCCAAATGAAATAATGCGTCTGCATTACCCTCTTTTGAAGCATTCTCCAACAAAGGCTTGGCTTTAGCAAAATCTTGCTCAACACCCTCTCCTGATAAATAAATCATTCCAAGCAATGCCTGTGCTTCTATTTGTCCCTGTGCAGAAGCTTTTTCAAGTAACTCTTTTGCCTTTTGAGGATCTTTTTTCAACCCGCCCTTACCGAACCAATAATATTGCCCTAGATTAAATTGCGCGTTTTTATGCCCCTGCTCAGCCGCTAAACTAAACCACTTAATTGCTTGTTTATCATCTTTTTGTATCCCTTGAGGTAAATAATACATTTGACCTAGATGGAATTGGGCACTTGCATAACCGTCATTCGCCGCTTTTTCAAACCAAGAGCGAGCTTTTTCATAGTCTTTTTTTTCACCAGCCAAGCCCTCTAAATAGGTTTGACCTAAATTATATTTCGCCTCTGGTAAGGTTTTTGCTGCTTTTTCTAACCATTGGACAGCCAATTTACCATCTTGTTTGACCTGATCGCCTGTTTGATACATTAAGCCTAAATTATTTTGCGCACCTGCATTTCCTTTTTCAGCTAACGCTTTTACCCGAGGAAAATCAGTAATAGTCGCTCGTCTTTTTGTTTCATGATTGTCGTTTCCTGCTTGGTTGGCATAAGACAAAGGCGAACTTAATAATAGCCCACCAAGCAAAGTAGTAATCAATGATTTTTTTAACATGACAATCTCCTATTCTTTATTTCTCTTATCAATAAAATGATTAAACACTCTAAACTGAATTTAAATGATAGAAGATTATTTTTACATGTTACTTACGTCAAACCTATAGCAAATAGTAACGAGACGTAAATCAGTTTTAGAGGGTTGAATTAAAGATACTAATAAACGATTAGATGTGACGAATGATTGTTGGACAGTGGATGATTAAGAAGCAAGAGACGAAGCAAAATCAGCATCTTTGCTATAGGGATTTGATTTTAGCGTCAGAAATTGACGGTAAAATTAGCAATAAAATGACGGTAAATTTATTTTTACCGTCAATTATACCGTCAAAAAAGTGAAGTACTATGACAAGCTAGAGGCTCTCAGAATCCCACTTCGAGCTAGAGGCTCTCAGAATCCCACTTCGAGCCAGAGGCTCTCAGAATCCCACTTCGAGCCAGAGGCTCTCAGAATAATTAGGCGAGGAATAGTCCACTAGGACTATTCCTTGTCCTAATTATTCCCATTCTATCGTAGCTGGAGGCTTACCTGAAATATCGTATACCACTCGAGAAATGCCATCCACTTCGTTGATAATACGATTAGAGATTTTGCCTAGTAATTCATAAGGTAGGTGTGCCCAATGCGCTGTCATAAAGTCAATTGTTTCTACAGCACGAATAGACACCACCCAATCATACTTACGCCCATCACCCATAACGCCTACTGATTTAACGGGTAGGAATACAGTAAAGGCTTGGCTAACTTTGTAATACCAATCGGCTTTATGCAACTCTTCGATAAAAATCGCATCGGCACGTCGTAATAAATCGCAATATTCTTTTTTCACTTCGCCTAATACACGCACGCCTAAGCCTGGTCCCGGGAATGGGTGGCGATTAATCATTTCTGCTGGTAAGCCAAGTGCTAAACCAATTTTGCGGACTTCATCCTTAAATAATTCACGTAATGGCTCTACAAGACCTAGCTTCATATAATCAGGTAAGCCACCAACATTATGATGTGACTTAATGACATGAGCTTTGCCTGTTTTACTGGCTGCTGATTCAATAACATCTGGATAAATAGTACCTTGGGCAAGCCATTTTGCTGTACTGAGTTTTTTAGACTGCTCTTCAAAAACATCAATAAATACTTTACCAATAATTTTACGTTTAGCTTCTGGATCAGACTCCCCTTTTAATGCATCCATAAAACGAGCTTCTGCATCCACTTTGGTAATATTTAAACCAAATTTATCGCCAAACATATGCATCACTTGATCAGCTTCATTTAAACGCAATAAACCATTATCCACGAATACGCAATGTAAATTTTTACCAATAGCAAGGTGCAATAATAACGCCGCCACGGATGAATCCACACCACCCGATAAGCCTAGTATCACTTCATCATCACCAACCTGTGCTTTGATACGAGCTACCGCATCTTCAATAATGTTTTCAGCAGTCCAATTGGCTTCACAAGCACAGATGTTAAGTACAAAGTTCTTTAATAATTCAAGACCTTTTTTCGTATGTGTCACTTCTGGGTGGAACTGTACACCATAAAAACGGCGAGTTTCATCTGCCATAGCCGCTATTGGACATGTTGATGTCACCGCTGTGACCTGAAATTGCTCTGGTAGTCTAGTAACTTTATCACCATGACTCATCCACACATCTAGACGTTGCAGCTCATCACCTAAATCACCGAGTAATTTATCCTTGACTTTAATATCCACAGCGGCATAGCCAAATTCTCTGTGTTCAGACCCTTCGGTTAAGCCACCTAGTTGCATTGCCATTGTTTGCATACCATAGCAAATGCCTAATACTGGGACGCCTGCATTAAATACATATTCAGGTGCTCTTGGACTATTATCTTCCGTGGTACTTTCTGGACCACCTGATAAAATTATCCCTGTTGGATTAAATTCTTTAATGGCTTGTTCTGAGACATCCCATGCCCAAAGTTCGCAATAAACACCGATTTCACGCACACGACGTGCAATTAGCTGCGTGTATTGAGAGCCAAAGTCTAAAATAAGGATTTTATGATTGTGGATATTATTCATTGTTCAGTCTTTATATAAGAAATCCCCTACTTATAGAAAACTCTTTAAATAGGGGATAAACATTACTAAATAGGCTAATTAATCAGCACGATAGTTCGGTGCTTCTTTAGTGATTTGTACATCGTGTACATGAGACTCACGCACACCAGCCGCTGTGATTTCCACAAACTGCGGCTTAGTACGCATATCTTCAATGGAAGCACAACCACAATACCCCATTGAGGCACGCACACCACCAATTAATTGATAAATAATAGCTAATACACTACCTTTATAAGGTACGCGACCTTCGATACCTTCTGGTACTAATTTATCTGCATTATTGGCTTCATTATCTTGGAAATAACGATCAGCAGATCCTTTTTCCATCGCACCTAAGCTACCCATACCACGATATGATTTATACGAACGACCTTGGAATAGGATGACTTCACCAGGAGCTTCTTCTGTACCTGCAAACATACCACCAAGCATACAAGCATGCGCACCAGCCACTAATGCTTTTGATACATCCCCTGAGAAACGAATACCACCGTCAGCAATTAGCGGTACACCAGAACCCTCTAGTGCTTTGGCAACATCGGCAATCGCGGTAATTTGAGGAACACCTACACCTGCAACAATACGTGTAGTACAAATAGAGCCAGGACCAATCCCTACTTTGACCCCGTCAGCACCAGCCTCAACTAGGGCTAGAGCTGCTTCACCTGTAGCAATATTGCCACCAATAACATCTACTTTAGGGAAGTTTTGTTTTACCCAACGGACTCGATCTAATACGCCTTGAGAATGTCCATGTGCTGTATCAACAATAATCACATCAACGCCAGCTGCTACTAATTTACTCACGCGTTCTTCGGTACCTTCTCCAACACCAACCGCTGCACCAACACGTAATTGACCTAGGGCGTCTTTATTGGCATTAGGATGCTCTGTATTTTTAAAAATATCTTTAACCGTCGCTAAACCACGTAACTCAAAAGCATCATTTACAATTAAAACACGTTCTAAACGGTGTTTGTGCATTAAGGCTTGTGCCTCTTCTAACGTACCATGCTCATTCATGGTAACTAATCGTTCTTTTGGTGTCATCACGTTAGCAATACGTTCGTCCAAACGATCTTCAAAACGTAAGTCACGGTTAGTCACGATACCGACTACTTTACCGTTTTCAACAACAGGCAAACCAGAGATACCATTCTCTTTTTGTAAGGCAACAGCCTCTCTCACTGTTGTTTGTGGTGAAACAGTCACAGGATCAATCACCACACCGAACTCATGTCGCTTAACACGTGACACTTCTAACGCTTGTTGGTCAGCAGACATATTTTTGTGAATGATACCAATCCCACCCTCTTGAGCCATAGCAATAGCTAATCGCGACTCTGTCACGGTATCCATGGCAGCAGAAATAAGAGGAATATTAAGGGAAATGTTACGAGTGAGTTGAGTTTTTAGAGACGTGTCGCGAGGCAACACATTTGAATACGCAGGAACCAATAATACATCATCAAAGGTAAGCGCTTTTTTAATGAGACGCATGAAATACTCCAAGCACAAAAACCGATTATACGCCTATCAAATTCAATATTCAAGTCAATTATCAATAAACCGTTGATTTGTAAGCGTTTTACAACCACTTAATTATAGAGCAGATAAATATTGAATCTATCTGCTTTGCCATTTGTATAAAAAGAGAATTATTTTAAGAACACACGCGCATTCATAAACATTCTCATCCAAGGTGAATAATCTCCACCTGAGTCCTGTTCGCCCCATTTTTCAGGGCTCCAAGACATCATCACATTACGAGTCACACGTTCAGGATGAGGCATCATAACGGTAAAGCGACCATCGGCTGTTGTCACCCCAGCGATACCATTAATACTGCCATTTGGGTTAGCTGGATATGCCTCTGTAATCATGCCATTGTTATTGACATAACGCAGTGCTGTATATACTTCATTAATATCGCCCTGAGCCGCAAAATTAGCAAACCCTTCGCCATGAGCAACAGCAATAGGCACTTGTGTACCTGCCATACCAGATAAGAAGATTGACGGTGATTCTGGAATCTCAACCATAGTCAATCGTGCCTCATATTTGGCTGAGGTATTTTGGGTAAATTTTGGCCAATGGTTAGCGCCAGGGATTATATCTGCCAAGTTTGCCATCATCTGACAACCATTACACACACCTAAACCAAAGACATCAGGACGATTAAAGAACGTTGTAAACTGTTCCGCTAATTGTGCATTAAAACGAATGGTTCTCGCCCAACCTTCACCTGCACCTAGCACATCGCCATAACTAAATCCACCTACAGCAACTAGGCCTTGGTAATCACTCAGTTTTGTTCTACCACTAATCAAGTCTGTCATATGCACATCAAAAGCATTAAACCCTGCTTTATCAAATGCCCAAGCCATTTCGATATGGCTATTACATCCCTGCTCTCTCAAAATAGCGACAGCTGGTTTTGCTCCCGTATTGATAAACGGCATAGCAATATTTTCTTGAGGATTGAAAGCAACTTTGGGTGACATCCCTGGGTCACTTGTATCTTGCCAACGATTAAACTCCGCCAAGGCTGTTTTTGGATTATCTCGTTGCTTCATGATCTCGTAACTAACTTTACTCCATTCCTGACCTAAATCAGCACGATTAAAGTCAAAAATAACCCGACCATCACGATAAAATTCAATTTTATCTTTGTTATTTAAGCTACCAATTACATATGTGCATAATGATAAGCCTGCTTCACGCAAGACTTGTAAAATAGCATCACGATCGCTACTTCTAACTTGGATAACAGCTCCTAACTCTTCATTAAATAATGCTTTAAAGGTGCTTTCATCACGCTGTACAGAGACTTGCTCAGGTCTAATTTTGTAATCCCCCCAATCGGCACTATTGGCATCAAACGTAAGCATATCCACGTTTACCGAAACACCCACATGCCCAGCAAATGCCATCTCTGCCACCGTCGCAAATAAACCACCATCCGAACGATCGTGATACGCTAAAATTGCACCGTCTTGTGCTAAGGCGCGAATAGCGACAAAGAATTTACGTAATAATTCTGCATCCTCAATATCGGGTACTTCATGCCCAAATTGATTAGTAACATGCGATAGGACTGAGCCTCCTAGACGATTTTTACCCTGCCCCAAATCAATGAAGATTAAGGCTGTATCACCACAATCTGTTCTCAATTGAGGCGTTAATGTCTTACGCGCATCACTCACATTAGCAAAAGCCGTCACAATCAGAGAAACCGGTGAGATCACCTCTTGTTTTTCATCATTCTGTTGCCATGATGTACGCATAGAGAGTGAGTCTTTACCCACAGGAATTGACAAACCTACTTCCTGACAGAACTTACTCACCGCGGTCACTGTATCATATAAGGCAGCATCTTGACCTTTGACACCAGTAGCCGCCATCCAGTTGGCTGACAATTTAATATCTTCAATCTTCTCAACATCAGCCGCTACTAGATTAGTCATAGACTCTGCAATTGCCATACGACCAGATGCAGGCGCATTGATAATAGCCAATGGACTTCTTTCACCCATTGCCATCGCTTGACCGGTATATCCCTCATAAGAATCTAACGTAACCGCACAATCTGCTACAGGTACTTGCCAAGGACCCACCATCTGATCACGTGCATTTAACCCACCTACACTACGGTCACCAATAGTAATTAGGAAAGTTTTATTTGCCACTGTTGGATGACGCATTACCTGACGACCAATTTCATCAAAATCTAGCCCAACCACATCCACAGGTGCACTAGTCAATTGTTCACGCTGAACATCACGATGCATGCGTGGAGGTTTACCTAAAATCACATCAATAGGCACATCAACAGGACGAACGACTGTTGCCAATTGGGTACTCGTTTCACCTACTTCACCAGGCAAGCCTTCACCATTTACCACACGTAATACACGCTCTTCAGTCGCGATCCCCACAACAGCATAAGGGCAACGCTCACGTGCACATATCTTATCGAATAAGTCTAAATTCTCAGGCAGGATAGATAATACATAACGCTCTTGTGACTCATTACTCCAAATTTCTGCCGCAGACATTCCGGATTCTTCTAGATGAACACGTTTTAAGTCAAAAATAGCACCACGTCCAGCATCATTCACCAATTCAGGGAAAGCATTAGACAGACCACCAGCACCCACATCATGGATAGCCACGATAGGATTTTTATCCACTAATTGCCAGCATGCATCAATCACTTCTTGTGCACGTCGTTCTAGTTCTGGATTACCACGTTGTACAGAATCAAAGTCCAAACTCTCCGTGTTGCTACCCACACTCATACTAGAAGCGGCACCACCACCCATACCAATACGCATACCCGGACCACCTAACTGGATAAGTAAAGCCCCTGCAGGTATTTCATCTTTATGGGTTAATTTATCATCAATACTACCTAGACCACCCGCAATCATGATTGGCTTATGATAGCCCCATTTCTGACCCGCTACTGTCTGTTCAAAAACACGGAAATAACCCAATAAGTTTGGGCGTCCAAACTCATTATTAAAGGCAGCACCACCGATAGGTCCTTGAATCATAATATCCACTGGACTTGAAATACGGCTAGGCATGCCATGAGAATCGCTCTCCCATTTCTCTGTCGCCTCATTTAGATGAAGATTAGACACCGTAAAGCCTGTTAAGCCTGCTTTAGGCTTAGAGCCTCGTCCTGTCGCCCCTTCATCGCGTATCTCTCCGCCAGCACCAGTAGAAGCACCGGGGAAAGGAGCTATCGCTGTTGGATGGTTGTGTGTTTCCACTTTCATCAATGTATGAGTCAAACGTTGGTGCATACCATAACGAGCTGATGAACCAGCAGACTCAATTGGGTAAAAACGATTAACCTCTCGCCCCTGCATAATTGCCGCATTATCAGAATAAGCAACTACCGTACCTTGTGGCTGAGCATTATGCGTATCACGAATCATGCCAAACAATGTTTTTTCTTGAGCTTGTCCATCAATTGTCCATGTGGCATTAAAAATTTTATGGCGGCAATGTTCACTATTTGCCTGCGCAAACATCATTAACTCGACATCTGTAGGATTACGCCCCAACTCACTAAATGCGTTGTGTAAATAGTCCACTTCATCATCTGATAAAGCCAAACCTAGCGTTTTATTTGCTACTTCTAACGCTTGCTTACCTTCGCTCAACACATCAACCTGTTGCAAAGGCTTACCCTCTAATTCCGTCATTAGGGTCGATGCATCAAAGTCACTATTAACAACTGACTCTGTCATACAATCATGAATCACATCAGCAATTTGTTGGATATGTTCATCAGAGAATTTTTTACTTCCTAACCAGCCTGACTCTGGCACAATCGTATAAGCAATACCACGCTCAATGCGTTTAATATTGCTCAATCCACAATTATGTGCAATATCCGTTGCCTTACTTGCCCAAGGTGATACAGTACCTACACGAGGAATCACTCTTAGCACCAGAAATCTATCATTGATTTTATTGTCATCCTCTACTGAGGTCTTGCCATAATTCAGTAAATTCTCTAATTGTGTCTGTTCTTGAGTAGATAACTCACCCTCCACAAATACATAGTGCTCATAGCGAGCAGAAATTTGTTGTACAGGAATCTGAGTTTTCTTGAGGTCTTCAATTAATTTTTCAGCTTTGAATGAGGTCAGCGCAATAGAGCCGGGGATAAATTGATAAGTCGTCACTTTGTAGTTTCGCTTAAAAAAGAAGATAAAATAAAAACGAGCTAGGAATTAGTTATCTCGCCAAATTAAGCCTCTATTTTACTGTTTTTTGCTATTTTTTTCTGTTATCTATTCAGTTAAGAGAATAAAACAAAATATTGATGATCATTTTTTCCTATGAAAAAGTAATAATCGAAAAAATTGTAAAAAAGTTTAAAAACATGATACCTATTGGTTTTTAGCATCTTGTTATTTTTATTGGACTTTTTCTCACGGTTAATAATTGAGATTTACCTCAACTTAAAATTTTTTTTAGGAAAAACCCCTAAATAGTTAATTTTGCTATATATTTTTTTTAAATTAAACGCTATAATAGCCATACCCTAAACCTATAATAAATTATATCTATGCTACTGAAACTATCTAAGCAATTTTGCTATGGTGCTTTGTGCACTCTTTTCTTGGGGCAAGCTACATTTGCTCAAGAAGATAATATAAATGCCGCCAATGATTTAACGTCTGCCAAAGTAATAGGTATGGCTCAAGGTGGTGGTGTTATTAACTCCGAAGTCGCTTTGGTGATGTCATTAAATGACAATCATATTGAGTATTCAAAAAATATGAATACGGTGCGCCCAATCGCTTCCATCTCTAAATTAATGACAGCATTAGTTATCGCTCGCTCAAAAGTTAATTTAGATGAGCTAATTACGATCACTAATGATGATGTGGACTATGTCAAAAAATCTGCTTCTCGTCTATCTGTAGGAACTACCCTAACTCGTCGTGAAGCATTATTATTAGCCTTGATGTCATCTGAAAACCGTGCCGCACATGCTTTAGCACGCACTTACCCCGGTGGCGAAGCAAATTTTGTGAAAGAAATGAATGCTATGGCACGCACGATTGGTATGACACGTAGCCGTTTTGTTGAGCCAACTGGTTTATCTCCCCAAAACGTAGCATCACCTCAAGATTTGGTACGTTTATTGCAAGCTACTTATAAAGAACCTATTATTCACCAATTTACCACTAGTGATGACTACACTATCACGACAGCAAGTGGTCGTGCTCAAAAATACCATAATACCAACCGTTTAATCCGTAATAACGACTGGAAAATTGGTATTTCTAAAACAGGTTATATTCGTGAAGCAGGCAACTGCTTAGTGATGATTTCAAAAGTTAATGGTAAAGATATGGCAATTGTTCTTCTCAATGGTGAGAAAACGGTTACTCGCTTTACCGATGCTATCCGTGTACGTCATATCGTGCAAAACGATTATCCGTCACTTTATTAATACGGCATAACTTAACAAATCACCTGTATATAGGTATATAGTATTTCCAAGCATAGCGACTAAGAAAGGTCAGATTCTTAGTCTTTATGCTTTTTTAGTGCCTTATATTTTATGCTTGAATGTCCTAATGAATGCTATCCTGTTTAGAAGCTGGGTCAGGACTTAAGGCACTTTCTTGAGCTTCTTTCCAATAACGCAATGGCACACACGACAACAAGCGTTGCATCATTTGCTCAATTAATAGCGTAGAAAATGAATGTTCTATCTGATGGGCAACATCAATCGTTGCATCTCCTTCAAGGGCAGCAATTGTTTGCTGTGCACTAACAGCATGTGCAAAAGGAATCAATTTATCTTGTCCTGCATGTAATAAATGAATCGTTTGATCCAATGACAATTTTTCTGTTGGTAACTCGGCATAACGACTACCAAACGTAATCACCCTACCCGCCAAAGGCTCTGCAAGCTTGGTTAATTCTAAGACTAAACTACCAATTTGTCCTATACCAATCACAGCCGTTGCCGCAGAATCAATCTGTAAATGAGATTGAAAGGTTTTAATAAGCCCTTGTAAATCCTGCTGATGTTGTTGAACAAAAGACTTAATTTGCTCATCACTCAAACTATGATGTTCAACTAATGATTCGTAATGAGTTAATTTTTCCCCAGGACTTGCTAAGACAATTGCTGCGCTAGGAAATGTCTTGGCAATAGCTTGAATGACTTCTTGATAGCCCGCTTGTTTATCATGACGTTCATGTGCATCTGTGAATATCATAAATAGCTGTGATACCTGCCCACCTTGGGGTTGTAATGCTTGTTCAATGGTAAAAAGTGACATAAAAAACCTTTTCATCTCATTATTATATTGCTTGTGTGCTTTTTAACTCTGCTAAAATAACACCATAGATTATCTTGTATCTTTGTATTTTACACTTATTCATTTTTTATACCTATTCATCTAAAGAGATTCATCATGTCATTAAAAGAAACGATTACCCAGCAAGTAAAAGAAGCGATGAAAGCTAAACAAACAGCACGTCTAGCAACGCTCCGTTTTTTACAAGCCGCTATCAAACAAAAAGAAGTGGATGAAAGAGTCGAACTATCTGACGGCGATGTTTTAGCTATTATTGAAAAACAAATTAAGCAACGCAAAGAGTCTATTTCAGCGTTTGAAGCCGCAGGTCGTACAGAAACAGCAGAAGCTGAAAAAGCGGAATTAGCTGTCTTATCTGAATTTTTACCTGAACAAGCATCTGATGAAGAGCTAATGACAGAAATTAAAGCGGCTCTTGCTGAAGTAGCAGCTCAAGGAGTAACTGGTGCACCTGCTATGGGTAAAGCGATGGCTATTCTTAAACCTAAATTAGCTGGTCGTGCAGATATGGGTAAAGTATCTCAATTACTCAAAGCTGCTCTATAATGCTTTAAGCTATAGATATAAGTAGGATTAACGTTTACACATACGCTTCACAAGCGAATAAACTATGGATTGTTAAGGGTTAAAATTTTAATGATTAAACTTTCTCATTAGCAACTAATTATTAAGATTGAAAAGAGTTAAGTCTTTAGCATTAAAATTTGTCGTTTAACGATTAAAGCAATGAGATCTGTGCTGATTGCTCCTCATCCATAAAAGTGCCCACACCAATGCCAAATAAGCGAAATAACTTATTTGGCATTTCTTGTTGAGTGGATAGTAATAACTGCCTTGCTGCATTTAGCATATCCTCTTCTGATTGAAACGGCACGTCATATGTCTTGCTACGTGTGATCACCTTAAATTGTTGTGTTTTAAACTTTACTGTAACGCTACGAGCAAAACGATTTTTCCTGAGCAATTGTTGCCATAATTTATCACTCAAACGGGTTAATACATCGCTCATTTGCATAATCGGAATATCAGTATCAAATGTTGTTTCAACAGAAATTTGTTTAGCTAATTGCCTTTCCTGTACTGGACGCTCATCAATTCCCCTAGCTAATTCGTACAACCGTAGCCCATATTTACCAAAATGAAAAGTCAGTTCCTCTAAACTTCTCTTAGACATATCTTCCACAGTGAACATATTTAGCTGATGAAACTTTGACAACGTCACTTTTCCAACGCCGGGTATTTTTTCTAAAGGAAGTGGTAATAAAAATGCCATCAATTTTTGAGGGGACACTACACAAATACCATTTGGTTTATTCCAATCCGAAGCAATTTTAGCAATAAACTTATTCGGCGCAACGCCTGCAGAAGCTGTCAATTGTGTTTGTTGAAAAATCTCTTTACGAATCAAATTAGCTGTTTCCGTTGCAGAGGCTATACCTCTTAAATTATGCGTCACATCTAAATAAGCTTCGTCTAAAGAAAGAGGTTCTATTAAGTGAGTATATTGCTCAAAAATCTGACGAATCTGTCTAGATACTTGGCGATATAGCTCAAAATGGGGAGGAATATAAATAGCTTGAGGACATAGTTTCTTAGCTCGACTTACCGACATGGCTGAACGCAAGCCAAATTTTCTTGCTTCGTATGAGGCGGCACAGATGACTGAACGTGGTCCGTCCCACGCTACCACAACAGGCAAGCCTTTTAGATGAGGATTCTCTCTTAACTCAACTGATGCATAAAAAGCATCCATATCGATATGAATAATTTTTCTCATTCGGCTGAAGCGTACAAATATTATAGGTATAAACTGACAGCATAACGGCTAGTCTGCTAGTCAAAAATAACACCTCTTATTTTACTTGAATAGAAGCTATTCAGCTCAAATCATCACCATTGAAATTTAAACAGCCGTTTTTAGTTTTGTTTCTTTTAGTTTTGTTCCTATTTAACTGTTTAATGATCCTAGACACTTAGCTTCTTAATCGTTTAACGATTGAACTACTTAACAGTTTAACTGCTTAACTACTTGCTGTATTAACGGCTTAACTATTACTCTTAGCTGCTTTTTAGTAGTATGATTGAAATACTGTTTATAACGATTTAAAACAACCTTTGTATTTTTACAGAAGATCATAATGAAAAAATTTATCCCTATTCTCCTATGTAGCCTATTGCTTGTCGCTTGTGCAGGTAAAAAAGATGATCGTCCACCTCCACCAGCAGATATCCCTCCTCCAACTGATTTATTACAAAAGAAATCTTAGGTTATGAGTAGCAGTGATTATTTCCTCCATTCGGAGATAAATCGCCAATTTGAGGGTGGCTTAGAAATCAAAACAGAGGTTAATAATTTAACCCTGTTTGTTTGTTTTTACCTATCTGAAACAGATTTCGATGCCCTCCCCCACATTATTCCTGAAGAACGCTTTCAAACAGGTCATAATGTACACGTTGGTGAACTGAATGCACAGATTGATGTTGCTGATGAAATGGAGTCTATTCTTGCCAATATGGATGACGGTGATACGGTGGTGTTTTTCTGTGAGGATGAAGATAATATTGTGGATGGTTTAACCTTTATCAATGCTAGCCATATCTTATCTTGAGCTGCTATTGTCTTGTCTTAGGCCGTTAGACCTACGTTGTTATTTTCCTTATACTAACTCAGCGTTAATAGATACTCTCTAGTACATAATACCCCTTTGATATTTTAATTTACCAAATAAATTCCCAACCTCACAATGTTGATGGTTATGTAAGTAAAAAGAAAATATTAAAGAGATTTTTATTGTTCTCTTTTAAACTATTTATAGTTAAACTAATTGAATGTTCATGACTCTCACGGCTTTATTTTTAATTTCATAAGCATTTAATTTGAGAACTTTTCTCTACTCAGAATACGTATCTTCTCTATTTAAGCCAAAAATCAATTATTTATCTCTTGGCGTGAATAGCGTAATTATATTCATTTATTAAAAACACGATTTTTTGTCAGTCTAAATTAGGCTCTCTAAACGTTAATATTAAAAATAGTTAGACCTAAAATAATATCACTCCGCTATTCTATTAAAAGAAGCCCTCAATTTACGTAGAATAAAAGATAAGAATTGCGATTGGGATTGAGATTGCTGAGGAACGTCAGGGTTATCAACTAAAGGTTCAATACTCACAGTAAACTCTCTTATTAACTCTTCTAAAAATACTGAATGACTAGTCTCAGATATAGATTGACGTTGTTTATCATTGCAAAGTGTTGGATAATCTTGTTCATACATCAAATACACATGCTTCTTAGCGCGGGTCAGTGCAACATAAAAAACTCTCCTCTCTTGGGCAAAAGGGAATTGCTCGAAAGTCGGTTTATATTTCTCCAAACGGCTTGCTTTTTCTGAAGGTACGCCAAACTCTCCCTTATTTAAGCCAAGCAAAATCACAATATCCGCCTCCTGCCCTTTGGCACTATGAATACTTGACATGCGTAAATGGATAGATGGGAACTTTTGCTGATAAATTGCTAATTGTGACTCACTTGGTAATAAATGATTAAAACGTGCCAATATAAGACAAGTGATTTTTGTAGGGTGAAACACTGTTTCCGTTGATGATGGAGTCAGTTTAGATAATATATACTTTTGTTCAATACGCGATAAAAGCTGCTCAATACATTGATATTGAAGCTTCTGTTGATATCGATACTGGGATTGTTGATTCTGAAATTGATACTCTTGGCGTTGCTCACGTTGATATGGTACCAGCGTGACACCATTACCTTCCTCCTGTTTAACCTCAAGTGCCTGCAACGTTTTTTTATATTGCGAAGGATTCTTTTGGATAAATGCACTGCTTAGGTCGCTCAATCCTTGATGAAACCTAAAACTCACGTCCAGACTTATTTTTGTTGTATCGCCAATATAGTTTTCAATATGACGAATATACGCTAATTGGCTACCAGCAAACTCAAAAATTGTTTGCCAATCATCTCCTACACAAAATAAACGAAGGCTAGGCCGTTGTTGTCGCATTGCTTGAATCAATTTAAAACGAGCCACAGATATATCTTGAAGCTCATCAATCAAAATATCTGTCCATGGAATTTGAAATTTACCCTCTTGCACATAATGTGTAGCAAGGCTAATCATGCTATCAAAATCAATAGCTTGCTCCTCACGTAAATAATCTTCATAAGCCTCAAAAATAGGGATTAACAACGAATATATAAACATTTTTTCACTATTAATCCAGTATGTCAGCATTAATGTCTCTGATGATAAGTCTTCAGTATTTATACCTGTATTGCGCTGTTGATTTTTTTGTTGTTCCTTTATTTCTGCTAAGTGTTGTTTTTCTTGTATACGTTCACTAGAAAAATAATGATTGGTTTGCTGATTAATTTGTTCAAGCTGCGCTTGCTCTTCTGCTAAATTAGCCGCTGTTTTTCCTTCAGATTTCAAATAGATAAAATAATCTTGTAAAAGTGCGATCAGCTCATCAAGCCTTCCCGGGCTATTAATCGCCAATGGAATGGATTCAAACGACTTCTGCTCTTGATATTGACATGGTGGTTGCACTACATGGTGTAGTTGATATTGGCTCTGCTCCTGATATTGTGTGGGCGATTGGTTATATACAATTAACTCTTTTAAACTTAAACAAATACTATTCCAATAGTCATACCAGATAAATACATTTTGTTTTTCTACCATATCACCCTTGATATGGATACTATTAACAGTATCAATATTAGTATCTATATTAGTATCTATATAGATATTGGTATCTGTATGGATGATCAAATTTACATTAAAAAAGCAGCACGTATCTCTATATATTTCAATATATGATGTCTTATACTGCTGATGAATTTCACGCGTCATATGTCTAAAACTTGTTAGCGTATGGTTTTCATCTATATCATGTAAATATGCATCAAATACTTGAACATAGATATTCAGCTCAGGTATCAAAAAACTGCATCGGTAAGGCTCATCGCTTTTTTTGTCCAAATAAATATCCTCTTTAAAATGTGCTTGATAGATATAGCGAATTTGGTGATAGTAAAGCGTATTAGCGATGATTAGCTCTAATTGGTTTTGCACATAATCATCTTTCAGCGTTCGCCATACCAATGCCCTTACTGGTTGGTGATAAAACGTAAAGTAAGTAAAAATAGCTTTATGGCTAATTTGCTGTTTAAGATGACTAGCAATAAACTCCTTTAATTTTTCCTCATCCACTAAGGCACTTAGTTTTAAGCATGTATTTTTTGAGAAGGAATTTACCTCTGATTGTGAAAATAAATCTCCATTTTCTTCGCAAGAATTAGGTGTTATAACCTGAGTTGAATATTCTCCGTCTAGTCTTAGCTGATTATATTGTTCTTTCTCCTGTTGTTCTTTGTACTGTTGCTCTTTCTCCGCTTGTTCAACGGCTTGAATAATCGACCACCCTAAACTATGAAAAGTGCGTGCTTGAAAGCCTTGATTTTCCTCTGCCTGCTCTTTAATCCACGGATAATGGTGCATAATCTTTGATGCCCTGTCATTAATCTCATTTGCCGCCTCTACAGCAAAGGCTAGCAATAATACCTGCTCCGCATTGGCTAAATGATTTTCCCAAAGATAGGCTAAACGACCGACAATGGTACTGGTTTTCCCCGTTCCTGCACCCGCCAAGACAAGTGTACTCTGTGCATTAGAAGAGCAAGCTTGATATTGTTTTGCTGTCAGCGGATGCTTTTCTAAACCAGCCCATAATGGAATATGTCTCTGTTGATTCATTGAGTCATCTATACCTTCTATAACCTCCACTTCATCTATCCTATACACATCATCTGTCCTATCCACCTTATCTGTTCTATCCATCTATACCATCAATCCTGTTTATATACTCTTCTTGGTCTAACGTATTAAACTTATGATTCTTATGACTCTTATGATTCTTATGATATAACTTATAATCTTTATAAAACCTATCACCCTTATGTTGCTCTTACTCCTTTCTAATAGCTGCCATCCTCCTCGCCCGATATTTTCATAGCAAGCTCTTTCTTATTGCTTATTATTTATTCTGTATGTCTTATTCCCATTAATAGTAATAGCTATCGAGCGTTAACAATAAAACCATCTCCCTTAAGAATCAAGATGAATAGGATAGATTTGCCCTATCCATTTTCTATTCACTTTCTATTTATTTTTTACATAAAAAAAACCTTGTTTAGAGCAATAAGCTCTCTAAACAAGGTTTCCATAATTCACTAATAGTCAATAGAGTTAATATCTAGTTCCCAGATAGTTAATTACCACCATCTTATTTATTATTGTCTATTTATATTAATAAATTAGTCTAGTATCAAATAGGCTCTACCTATTATTCCGCACTTAAGCGTTTAAACTCTTGAGTCGCTGTATCAAAACGTTGAACAACTTCAGCAGGTGGTTTACCCATTAAAGAGACAACGTAAAGTACTACCGAGCATGCTATAAAGCCTGGAACAATTTCATATAAAGCACTACCACTGACATCTTTCCAGAAGACGACAACAACAGCACCTACAATCATACCTGCCAAGGCACCAATAGCTGTAGTGCGTTTCCAGAATACTGAAAATAACACTACTGGTCCAAACGCTGCACCAAAACCTGCCCATGCATAAGACACTAATCCTAGCACTTTACTATTAGGGTCTTGGGCAATGAAAATAGCTAATACCGCAACCGCTAATACCATCAAGCGACCAATCCATACCAATTCTGTTTGACTAGCTTGTGGGCGCAAAAAGCCTTTATAGAAGTCCTCTGTTAGGGCTGATGAGCAAACTAATAATTGAGCACTTAAGGTACTCATAATCGCCGCTAAAATAGCCGATAAAATAGCTCCTGCAATCCATGGGTTAAATAGAATAGTTGATAACACCATGAAAATACGCTCTGGATTACTTTTTAATACCCCCACTTGCTCAGGATGCTCTTGGAAGTAAGCAATACCAAAATACCCCACTAATACAGCGCCAAGTAAACATAAAATCATCCATGTCATACTAATACGACGTGCATTTTTTAGTGTTTTAACAGACGATGATGCCATAAAGCGAGCCAAAATATGTGGCTGACCAAAATATCCTAACCCCCATGCAGCGGCTGAGATAATCCCAATAATAGCAGCACTTGATGTATCTGGTACTAAACTAGAATAGGGAATATTAGTCGCTTGTGAAGCAGCTGCAAATGCTGCGCTCAATTCTTCGGCACCACCTAGTTGCAAATAAATAGCAATTGGCGTAAAAATCAACGCGAAAAACATGAGTGTCGCCTGTAGGCTATCACTCCAACTCACGGCTAAGAAACCACCAATAAAGGTATAAATAATCGTTGCTACGGCACCTAATACGATAGCTGTTCCGTAATCCACTTCAAACAACAATTCAAATAGACGCGCACCAGCAACAACACCAGAAGCACTATAAATAGTGAAGAAAAATAAAATAATCGCTGCTGAACCTATTTTTAATAACTTCCCATATTCACCAAACCTAGAAGCAAAGTACTCCGGTAGCGTTAAAGCATTATTATTTAATTCAGTATGTACACGTAAACGACCTGATACTAATAACCAGTTAAAGTATTGACCAATCGTCAACCCAATTGCAATCCACGCCTCTATTAAGCCACTCGCATAAATAGCGCCCGGTAAACCCATCAATAGCCAACCTGACATATCTGATGCGCCAGCAGCCATAGCCGTTACAAAGCCACCTAGTCGGCGGCCTCCAAGAATATAATCATCAAAATTGCGTGTAGCAAGATAAGCAGCAACCCCGATCCCTAATACGGCAATAATGTAAAGGACAAACGTTACATACATAGGATTTAAACCCATAACTTCTCCCTATTTTCTATTTATTAATAAAAATCATAAACATTTAGTTTTAAATGGCAGTTTAATTATAAGAAAATTATTAGTTTCTGTAAATTTAAACAAAAAATACCAAATAATAGTGCTCTTAAAAGCTTTTTAAGAAATGTGAAACATCTACTGATTTAAAATGCTGAGGTGCGTTTACTCAGGTTATTAATCAAGAAAAATGCCACAAGAATTATTTCTTGTGGCATTAGACGCTATAACGATAGGTTTTATCAATTGGGGAAATCCCCCTAATTTTTAAACCCTAAACTCTAAACCTTCGTAATCATTTATTGAATAACACGGCTTTTATCAGTAATTTCTTTTTTCATAGGCTCAACAGCAGGTTTTACTTGTTCAGGTTGTGGCTGAACAGCTGGTGCAGGCATTGTTCCTTGAGTAGGCTGTGCCTGAGGTGCTACCTCCGGTGTTGTAGTACCTGTTCCACCTACCACATCGCCTGCATGATTAATAACTTTTGTATTTTCTTCGACACGGATTACTTCGCCTGTGCCTGCATTTGATGTTGTTGTTGTTTGCTTCATACGTAGTGTAGGCTCTACATACATATCCTGAGCTTTTTGACGAGCAGGACGATTGTCAACCTCGCTCTCTGCAAATGCTGTTGTAGCAGATAACGCCATTAATGCTGTCAATAAAACTTTTTTCATACTAAACTCCCTTTAATAAAAGTAATGAATTAATTAGTATCTTACTATAATGCTAACAAATACGATCTTTTTTGTGAACACCCGAATCATGATAAAAGCTACAGACTATTACATTTATATAGGAAATTCTCGCTATTATGTTTTAGTCTTTAACCTCTAAGTAGTTGGGTACTATTAAGAGATTTGTATGTCTCTACAATAGAAAAAATATAATTATTCCTCTCCTATTCCTCTAAAAATGCCTTTAATGAGTGTAAGATTAGGATAAACTCAAGGATTGGGGTTTAGCCCCTTGAATGATGCCCGTGTTTATAAATAGCTATAAATTAATATTAGTAAGTAAGCATACTATTATTTGCCAGTAACATTTTGTTGTAATTTTTGAGCTATTTATCCTACTTGTTTTGCTCACTTTCAATTGTTATTTTTTTCATACTAATATCTATCACTACCCAACATCGTTGTGCCATTGTGAGTGTTATGATTTCTTTTGATAGGATAGCGCCATCAAAAGTAAATTAACTAGCAAATTTACAGTACTAAGCATGCTTTCGTGCTATAAAATACTACTAATCTATCAAAAGTTAGGGTAATGACACAAGATAAACAATATAATCTTTTAAGTATCAAACATTTTGGCGACGGTTTATGAGAAAATATCATTAACCAGACAAAGTGTTACTCAGTAAATTAGTCATATAGGCTAGAGATTGATGCCACTTTTTGATGTTTAAAATACTTTGTTTTATTTCTTCTTTGCTTATTTTTTTATCGATTGATTAAAAATGAAAAAACTCATTATTATTTCTTTGACTGCGTTATTAGCTGCTTGTTCTACCACTGGGAATATAGACCTAAGCAATCGAAATAGTTACGGGCTAAAATGCTCTGCTAATGCTAACAGTGCCCCTAACTGGGAAGGTTGTATGGCATCTGCGCAACAATTATGCTCGCCACAACAAGTCGCTAATGTGCAACAATTATCTCCTACTGGTTCAGGCTCACCTGATGATGCTTATTTTATGACGTTTAGTTGCCAATAGTTTTTAAGGTCAACCAGTTTCATTAGACTCGTATTTAGCCTTACTTAGTATTGACACTGGACGTGTTAAATGTAAAGTCATGACTGCTCAATACTAAGTAATGGCACATTTTTTATTAAAAATTACGCTTTTACTAATACCCACAACGAGGTGACTTCTTGTTGTCTTGCTTCTGCTAATATATCTTGCCCATCACGTGCTTTTTTGTGCTGTGCCTGCGTATCATATTTGGCTTTGACTCTTAAACCTGCTGTGCTAATCCAGTCCTCTAATTGCGTCTCGCCTCTTAGCCCAAGTAACTCTGCTAAATTAGACATAATTAACCACCCTTCCCCATCTGGATTTAAATGTTTAACAAGATCCGATAAATAGCCTTTTAACATTTGACTATCAGGATCATACACAGCAGCTTCCAGACTAGTACTGGCTTTGGCCGGCAACCAAGGCGGATTACAGATAATTAAATCAGCCGATTCTGGTGGGAAAAAGGCGTGTTGACGTACCTCAACACAGTGATTTAAGCCGAGTTGTTGTAGATTATATGTTGCACACTCAATAGCACGCTTAGAAATATCAGTGACAACGACTTTGCTAAACCCTCTTTTGGCGACTATAGCGGCTAAGACACCTGTACCACAGCCAATTTCAATCGCTATATTGGTTTGTGATGGTAATGGTGCTTGGGCAACTAATGCCAAATACTCTCCCCTGATAGGAGAAAACACACCATAAAAAGGATAAATTTTAGCGTCTTTACCTAGCGCAGCTACATCTACTCCCTTTTTTCTCCACTCATAGGCACCAATGATACCAAGCAATTCTCTAAGAGAAATCACAAAGTCTTCTTGCCAAGAACACACTTGTCTAATAGCCAAATCAATCTCTGGGCTACGTCTTAACGGTATCATGAAATGCGTATCCACATAATTCACTCTAAGCAATAGCATACTGAGAATTTGTGCTTTTTGCGCTTGTGCTAAACGGTATAAATTGAATTGTTCTTTGAGTAAATGTGATTGGTGCTGTGATGAATCTGGGCACTTAGTCTCTGATATATCATAACCATCACTACTACTATCTAAACTTATCCCATTACCTATAGAAGATGACAATTTTTTCTTTTTCTTTTTATCAATATGCCTAGCCATGGCACTTAATAATTGTTTGGCATTGTGATAATCCCCTTGCCACAACATCACAATACCATTACGAGCAAAGTTAAGTGCTTTTTCTGCTGTCAATGAATCATCCACGCATACACACTGCTTAGGTAATTTGGCTTGATGCTCTGATTGCCATAAGAGTGGTTGCTCTTGTCCTTCTATGCGTAAATACTGTTTCATTTTTTCTTCTTAGCATTCATCATTAAGCGATTAAATAAGAAAGTGCCATTAGCATCAAAAAGCCGTTTAAATACCGTATATACCAACAGAACACAGGAAAGACCTGTTCCCACGGCTAAGAAAAACATAATCACAATTTGGTACCGTATGGCTTGTTCTGGGTCTTGGCCAGCTAATACTTGCCCTGTCATCATACCGGGTAAGCTCACTAGCCCCACAACAGTCATACTATTAATAGTAGGCATCATACCTGTTTTAACTGCCTGTGCGGCTTGCCCTCGAAAAGCCTCCCAAGGGGTTGCACCAAGTGCTAGTAAACTATCTACCCGTTCTCTTTGTGATGTTAATTGCGACAATAAATTATTCAGCACAAGAGAAATCGCGGTAAGAATATTTCCAATAATCATACCTGCCATAGGAATTAAATATTGTGGGCTATACCAAGGTTGTATATTTAAAATTAACTCAATCCCTACAATAACAACGAACCAAGCTGGTATAAAAACAGATATAAACGTATCGTGAAAAATACCTGAATAAGACCATGATAGTCGATTTTTGGCGGCTTGAGCTGCAATAACCATCATCAGCGTTACCCATAGCAACACAACCCAAAACTCATTAATAGAAAAAATCCACTTCAGGATAATTCCAATTAAGCTTAACTGGACGATAGTACGAATACTGGCAATCAATAATGATTTACCTAAGCCTAAATTTAAGACAAAGGAAATCAGCCCATTAATAAATACTAAACAAGCCGCTAAAAATATTTCTGTTAAGCCAATCTCATGATAATTCATAACGCCCTACCTCTTCTATTAGCTGGTCATGAACCAATAATCGCCGCTCAGCTACTCTCGCTTTTTGAGCATTATCATGACTAATCCAAAACCACGCTTTAGGCTGTTCATTCATACTTAACCATTGCTCTAATAAGGCTTCTACTAATGTCACTTTTTCTGCATCCAGTGCAGACGTTGGCTCATCAAGCAATAATATTTTAGGATTAATTAATAAGGCTCTTAACAGCTGACATAATTGTTTTTCACCGCCTGATAATAACTTTGTCGATTGCGTTAAAAAATCAGGCGTTTTTTGTAAGGCTTGCAGATAAGTTTGCAGATTTTTTTCAGGGAACGTGCTCTTTTTCCTAATGGATAGTCCCCAAGGTAGTTCCAACATATCGCGTACAGTTTCTCCCTCAACCACAGGCATTTGTGATATATACAACACTTGACTACGATAAAAAGAGGCGTTCTTAGGCGTAATTAGCGTATTTTCTAAATAAATTTTGCCCTGTTCAATAGGATCCAATAAAGCAAGGGCTCTTAAAAAAACGGATTTACCCGAACCTGATACACCATCTACTAATATTTTGTCCCCAGCATGAACCGTACAGGAAAAATCTTTAAAAAATACACGTCCAGTTTGACTATCAATGCGAGATAAATGATCTATTTGTAATAAGCATTCACTCATTGACATAGTTTTTTTCCTCGTAAACAGTAGCCACTTATACTTGTTTACTATCCAAGAGTATGGTTACTGGACCGTCATTAATAAGGCTCACTTGCATATGTGCCCCAAAAACACCTGTTGGTATCGGTTTTTGTAATATAACAGAAAATGTTTCCACCAGTTGATTAAACAGTGGTAATGCTATTTCTGGTCTTGCCGCTTGACTATATGAAGGACGATTTCCTTTTTTGGTAGACGCTAATAACGTGAATTGACTCACGCAAAGAATCTCTGCCTTCTTATCCAAAACAGATAGATTCATAACCCCCGTTTCATCTTCAAAAACACGCATTTGAGTCACTTTTCGGGCGATATAATCAATATCCGATTGTGTGTCCTCAGGACTGATACCAACGAGTAGCAACAAGCCTTCTTTAATCTCACCGACTACTTCTCGATTGACGCTAACAGATGCTTGTGCCACTTTTTGTAATACTATCTTCATTATCTATCGTTCTGACGGGTCCAGCTAATAATATCAGCATTTATTTGATCTACTGCTTGTGCAAATGTTGGCATTATCGTATCAACATTGACATTAGGCACTTCTCGTTCAATATGAAATGTTTTTGCCGCTAATACAGTACCGGATAAGCGGTTAATCAATGTTACCCCTACAGCAATGACAACATACGGCTTTTTCTCTTTGTATTGTAATTGAAAGGCCTGCATATCCAAGCGCAAAGAACGATCTACGGTGACTTGTTCATCATTAATCAGTACTGTTTTATACGCATTAGCACGACGAAAATCCTCAACTAATCGATCCCTGAATACTTTAGGAGCAGTATCTTCCCAACGAATCCCCTCATAGGCTTGCACCTCAAGGCTATCCAATACCACAGCAACTCGTTGATGATTAATCACACGATTGGCATAAGGCTCTGGAATCGACAAGCTTTTAGATGACATGCTTACTTGTATAGGAGTACTCCCCGCAGGTAACTGATACGTTTGCAAAGCAGGGTTACTCGGTAAAATACCACAGGCCCCAAGTAATAAACTTATACTCGACATCACCGCTAATCGCTTAATACTCATGGTCTAAACTCCTTCATGGCATTGCCATCAATAAAATATCCACCAGGGTTATCTTCCATATTCTGTAAAATTTTTTGTAAAGAACCAAATGCACGTTTAAACTCAATAATAGCGGGAGTAAGCTCTTTAAATCCTTGTAAACCTTGGTTCAAATTACCCTGATTTTGTGTAATAACACCTTGTATTTTTTTTGTTGAGTCCGACAAGCTAATCATCGCTTGAGAAGCATTACTTAACGCTTTTTTACCCTCAGAAGTCAACATCTTATCGGTGTTATTAGCTAAACGTTCAAAACTAGCCAGTGTCTTATTAAACTCAGCAATTGTTTTATTGGCACCTTTAATGACTTCTTTAATCGTTTCATCTTCACCTGCTACAGTACCTGTAAGACCATCGATATGCTCCAAAATATTCCCTGCATGCTTCATATTCTTATCAGAGAAAAGGGTTTTTAAATTTAAACTAATCTCTGTTAAATTTGCCATTGCATTCTGACCGTCCTCTAACAAGGCACTCAATGGAGACGTATCACTAGGAATAACTGGTAACTCAATTTTAGCTACACCATCTTCACCTTTTAGGTTAGAAAAAATTTCACTTCCTTTTCGACTAATCATCTCTGCAATTGACGTATCATCATCATCCTCAGGTGGTAATTCAGTGATTTTTGGTAATTGTGGTGAATTTGGGTTTCCGCCTTTTAACGAAATTACCGCTTGTCCGGTGACACCCATTAACTGTAATCTAGCTCTGACACCCTCACGGATATCCACAATATCTTTATCCACTGAAATAATGGCATCTACGTGACGAGGATCTTTCTTATTTAACGTTAAACGTACAACTTCACCTACATTAATACCACTATAAAGAACCGCACTCCCTCTGGCAAGTCCAGTGACATTTTCTTGGAAGAGAACTTTATAAAAATACTTTTCCTGACCTTTGTTCTGAGTCAGAAAAAAAGCAAAGGCCACGGCAGCCAAAATCATGATTGACGTAAACAAACCGATAAGTATATGCCTAGCTTTAGGCTCCATTTTATTTAACTCCTAGTTGTTCATGAGCCGTATAGGCGGCTCTTCCTCGTGGACCATTAAAATATGCCTGAATCCATTCATTATCAACTTTTACAATATTTTCAATCGTATCGTTTATTAATACTTTTTTTTCAGAAAGTACAGCTACCCTATTGCATGCGGTATACAAGGTATCCAAATCATGCGTAATTAAAAACATCGTCAAGCCTAAGGCATCTCTTAACGTCAACATTAACTGATCAAATGCCGCGGCACCGATAGGATCCAGCCCAGCCGTAGGTTCATCTAAAAATAAGATTTTAGGGTCCAAGGCTAATGCCCTTGCTAATGATGCACGCTTAACCATCCCTCCAGATAACTCTGCTGGATATTTAAGCGCCGCATTGGTAGGTAAGCCCACTAATAGAATTTTCAGCATAGCGATATGCTCGGCATCTTTTCTGGCTAAACCTAATTGCTCAATCAAAGGAAAAGCAATATTTTCCTGTACGGTTAGAGACGAATACAATGCCCCTGCCTGAAAGAGAACACCCAAATTTCTCCCTAATACAGCACGCTCTTTATCAGACAAACTATCAATGGATTTACCTAAGATTTCTACGCTACCCGCAGTAGGCGTACGTAGTCCGACAATACTTCTTAATAAAACCGATTTACCTGTCCCAGATCCACCAACAACACCTAAGATATCACCTGAGTACACATCCAAATCTAAGCCTTTGTGTACATAATAATCACCAAACGCATTATCTAGTCCTCTAACCTTTATCACGGGTGTAGTCCTATCATCAGAACCTACTATGTACTGTTGCTTGCGTTCCTGCTGAGTGGATGCGTCAATCGTTGCTGGTGTATCTACCTGCTGTGATGTATCTACTTCTTGAGTTGAATGACTCGATAAATTATCGTCTACCATCCTGCCTCCATAAAGTAAACAGCAAATAAAGCATCCAATAGAATCACCAAGAAAATACATTTAACAACACTACTCGTCGTATGTTCGCCAACTGACTCCGCACTACCAGAAACCTTAAATCCCTCAATACACCCTGTAATAGCAATTACCACAGCAAAAATTGGGGCTTTTACAAGACCGACAAAAAAATGCCTAACATCAACATTATTCTTTAAGATATCAATAAACAATAAAGGAGAAATATCCATTGAGAATTTCGCGACAATCATGCCCCCAAAAATCCCTGCCATCATACCTAAAAAGGTCAAAATTGGCATCACAATGACTAAGGCTAGTATCCTTGGAACGACCAAAACCTCTAGAGGGTCAATACCTGAAGCACGCAAAGCATCAATTTCTTCATTCACTTTCATTGAGCCTAATTGTGCGGTATAGGCACTCGCGGTACGGCCGGCAATAAGAATAGAGGTTAAGATAATTGCAAACTCTCTCAAAAAAGAAAAAGTCACTAAATGCACGGTAAATACCTGTGCACCAAAATTTTCTAGTACAGTTGCCCCTAGAAAAGCCACTACAGCACCCACCATAAAGCATAGTAGCATAACAATAGGAACCGCTTTAAAACCACTGCTATCTATATTTGCAACCAATGAAGTAAGACGCCATCTAGCAGGATTGATCAACACACGGAAAAAGGCAACAATGACTAGGCCTAAAAAACCCACCCAATGCAGAAACTCTTCCCAAAGATCAACAACCTGAATACCTAGATTTTCAAAAAAAGCCGTAAGAAAAAAAGGTTTGGGCGGTGATTTTAATGCATCCTCATGGGGAATAGCACTGACGATAGCGTCTACCATCGCTTTTCTTTCTGTGGGTAAATTATCTGAAGATAACGCTTTTTCTAAACTACCCAATCCAAAAGCGTCCGCCAATAACAATACACCAGCGGTATCTAGCGTCTTAACATCCTCTAAGTGCAAAATATATGACTGTCCACGAGCTTTAAACGTATTTAAAGCCTGTTTGATTTCCGCATAATTATGAATAGTCCAATCACCATGAATGGCTATGCCTAGCGATTGGCCATCACCCGTCTGGTCTTGCTCAGTAAAAAAAGTCACAAATAGTTTATCAATACAAAAATAGTCAGCTAATAATTGACTAAGAATAGCTGACATGATTGTAAAGCCTTATAAAAACTAAAACAAACCTGTTAACATAAATTAACAGGTTTGCCTTTGAAATGCTTTAACTTGATTAAGTGCTTAGTATACCATTATTTACGCTATCGGCAATCCTTTCTCATCGAAAAGCTGGTCAAATAATGTAGAGCTCAAATAACGCTCTCCCGAATCTGGCAATATAGCGACAATTAATTTGCCTTCATTCTCTGGTTTAGAAGCAACATGAATAGCCGCTGCTACTGCTGCTCCACTTGAAATCCCTGACAAAATGCCCTCTTCACGGCTTAAACGTAAGGCATATTGGATAGCTTCTTCATTAGAAACTTGCTCTACACTATCAATCAATGAGACATCTAAGGTATCAGGGATAAAGCCAGCACCCAATCCTTGGATTTTATGAGGAGAAGGTTTTAATTCTTCTTTATTAAGAAATTGAGTAATTACAGGGCTAGCACTAGGCTCTACAGCAACCGTCTGAATAGCTTTACCTTTTGTATGTTTAATAAAACGAGATACCCCTGTTAGCGTGCCTCCAGTCCCAACACCTGAGACAAAAATATCGACTTTTCCATCAGTATCTTCCCAAATTTCCGGTCCTGTTGTTTGCTCATGAATAGCAGGGTTAGCTGGATTTTTAAATTGTTGAAGTAATACATATTTAGAAGGATCAGTTGCCACAATTTCTTCTGCTTTGGCTATAGCCCCTTTCATTCCTTTAGCACCTTCAGTAAGGACAAGTTTAGCACCTAGTGCAACCACTAGCTTACGACGCTCTAAACTCATTGTATCTGGCATCACAATCGTAATTGGATATCCTTTTGCAGCAGCAACATAAGAAAGTGCAATACCTGTATTACCACTAGTTGCCTCCACAATCTCTTTGCCCGGACCAAGAATACCTTTTTCTTCCGCATCATTAACCAACGCAGCACCGATACGGTCTTTAACAGAGTAAGCTGGATTACGTCCTTCAATCTTCACCAAGATAGTGGCTTTAACACCATCACCAATTCGGTTAAGTTTAATAAGCGGTGTACGGCCAATAGACTGAGCATTATTTTCAAACCATTTAGACATTTCTCTAATCCTTTTTAACGCTATGTGTTTTAAACGCTTCAGTGCTTGAGCAGAGACTACATAGATAACTACTGCCACGACGGTAGCGTAACACACTATTTATAATAATTTTGACTAAAACATGAACGCTTATAGCCAATAGATTTAATCCTTGAGTAGCAGTATAACGCCATTTTCTTAATTCAAATAATAATGTTTTATTGTTTTTATATTACTTTTGAAAATATAAATTATTCTTTTTCAGATATTACTTACTGATGATTAAGTGGTATAAATCTATTTACACATTAGATAAGAGACTTAATTTTTTTGAATACTCTTTTAAAACGATAACTATCAAAGAAAGGAAAAGCGTTTTTCAGTCTGGTCAATCTCTATAAAACAACTATAGGCTTCTAGACTCCCAGACTATTCTTTTTTTACACTAATCACTGTCGTTATCAAAAAAGCCCATCAAGAAATTCTTTGATGGGCTTAGGTTGATTATGTTGATTTTAGTGTCGGTTAAACGTCTACACATTTACCTTATTGTTTTTGTTCACCCGCAATAGCTTCTTTAGCCGCTGGTAAAAACTCTACTTTGTTTTTAGCACGTAAATTATGGGTATAAGCTTTACCCGCTTCTACACCAACAATACTCGCCAAACGAGATTTAAATTGTTGGAATAGATTTTTTAATTCTGGTTTTTCTGGTGTGACTGACTCAATTCGAGCCAATAAATAGCCATTATCTACTGATAAACCCACATAGAACGGTAATTTATCGCTAGGCGCATCCATTACTTTACTTAATACATTATCTGGTAAATTGGTAGCAATACGGCTAACTGGTACAGCAGGCTCAAAACCATCTGTCGTAGCATTTAGCTGTGCTTGAGCCAATACACTATCACCGTCTTTTTGAGCTAACGCTGATGCCTTTTCTGTTTTGAGTCTGCTTTCTGCTAGTCCTTTGATCTGATCCAACGTAGGAATGTGTTTAGCTACTTTATCTTTAACTCTCACAACTAAAAACTCTGATGGTGATAGCTCAATCACTCCAGAATTAAGCTGTTGGTTATACACATCCGCAGAAAAAGCTACCTCTCGCACGCGTGGTGTATCGAAAATTTTCGCTAGCTCTGTACCAGCAACCGCTTTATCACCAACCTCTTCCTTGCTTAACAGACCTGTACGGCTAATTCCAGCAACTTCCTGTACTTTTAACCCTAATTGATCAACCACAGGTGCTAAAGAATCACGTTGTTCTTGAACTAAGCGAGTCAATTCAGTGGCTAAATGGGCAAACTTATCAGAAGCTAATTGTAGGCGAACTTCTTTAGTTACCTCATCTTTTACTTCAGCAAAAGATTTAACCGTTCCTGCCTCAATAGTCACTACTTGGAAAACATGGTAATCATTTCCCATTTTCACTGGTTCAGAGATACCCGGTCGTGCTAATGCAAATACAGTCGTATCAAGCTCTGGTATTTCGCCACGGCGAATCATACCTAAATCACCACCTGAATTTTTAGTACCTGCATCTAAAGAAAATTCTTTAGCTAAAGCATCAAATTGAGCAGGATCTTGTTTTGCTTTGGCAATAATCTCTTGAGCCTTAGCTAAATCATCCACTTGAATATGCTTTAAATGGCGACGCTCTACAGTGGAGAAGCGAGCAAGATTGTTTTTGTAGTATGTTTCTAGCTCTGCCTCAGCAGGAGTCTGAACTTGTGCTACCGCTGCGTCTTGATTTAATAAAACATAGTCAAGATTTACATAATCTGGAATCTCAAATGCCTTATTATGCTGATCATACCATTGCTTTAATTCATCATCAGATAGCGTAACATCTTTCACAAATTGCTCTGCACTAATAAAACGGAAACGCACTAAACGCTCTTCTGTCATTGATTTCTCAATAGCACCTAATGTGGCAGCTGGTAAAATCACATTGTCTGCGATAGGATTAACTACCAACCCTAAAGACTCATAATTTCTTACATATGCTTCGTATTGTTCTGCCGTCATACCCACGCTAGTTAAAAAGCGATTATAGGCTTCCATAGAAAACTTGCCATTTTCTTGTGTTTGAGGTAATTGACTAATTTGTAGACGCACTAGAGAGGAAGGAGCAGAAAATTTGTCATTTACGGCTGTTTGCTCTACAACCATACGATCTGTCAATGCATTTAACCATTGTTCACGTGCCTCTGGTGTGTCAGTTTTACTGACATCAAATGCTTGACCTTGGCTTTCGCGTAATTCATTTAAGCGCTGTGTCCATGACTGGTTAAAATCCTGTTGGGTAATTTGTTGTTTATTTACTTTTACCAGTGGAACTTCATTCGTATTAAAACTTTGGTAATCAGCCACACCAAAAAAGACAAAGGATGGTACCACAAGGACAAACAAGAGTATCATCACTAAACGTGAATGGCGGCGAAAAAACTCTAACATATTATTTTCTCTTCGTTCTAGATTGCATAATTGTTTATTGATTACATCATTACTACCAGCCAATCAGTAGCCAGACAATGACATAAACTAGATTACTTTTCTATTCATATCGATAAGTAACCATCTATTCTAACAGAATATTAAAAAAATATTCCCTAAAAATATGCCATATTTGCAGAGCATGCTTTACAATACGCGTACTAGGAACCATGCGATACCCTATTAAATAAACTGGGTCGTAGTATTTGGTTTACTTGCATGTTTTTATCTATCTTTGTTTTTAAAGGATTATTATGTCTACAACTTGGGCTTATCCTCGTCTTATTGCTCACCGTGGTGGTGGTCATTTTGCACCAGAAAATACACTTGCCGCTATGCGCTGTGGTTTAAATTATGGCTTTGATATGGTGGAGTTTGATGCAAAACTGAGCAAAGATAATGTATTAATTCTTTTACATGATGACGATATCAAACGTACCTCAAATGGCAAAGGATTAGCGGCTAAAAAAACATATGCTGAATTACTAGAGTTTGATATGGGTCAGTGGCATTCTGCCTTTTATACGGGTGAACCCATTCCTAAATTAGAAAGTATTATCCGTTTTACACAAGAAAACAATATTATTTGTAATGTTGAAATCAAACCATGCCCCGGTCGTGAAAAAATCACAGGTAAACTAGCGGCAGAGGCTGTTTCTTCTTGGTTTAAAAATGCCGAAATCCTACCTTTACTATCGTCTTTCTCAGCTGAAGCACTAGAAGCTGCCTACAAAGCAGCTCCTGAACTGCCTAGAGCTTATCTATGTGAACAATATGATGATAATGCTAAACAGATTCTAAAAAAATTAGATTGTGTTGCCGTGAATCCTCGTGAAAGCACCTTAACTGAAAAAATAATTAAAACAATTCACAAAGATGGCTACCGTATTTGTGCATGGACAGTCAATGATTATCAACGAGCTAAACAATTGCTAGCTTGGGGATGTGACGCTATTTTTACCGATGAATTAGAGCGTGTACCTGCCTCTATGGCTTAGTCGTTGCTGTTACTCTAAAATACTATCTTGTTCACTTGTTAAATTTTCGAGGTTATATTGTTTAGTTATCGTCACGCTTTTCATGCAGGTAATCATGCCGATGTGTTAAAACATACCGTTTTAATTCATACATTAGATTACTTTAATCGTAAACCAAATCCCTACTGGGTGATTGATACTCATGCAGGGGCTGGTATTTATGATTTGGCTGATGAATGGGCTGAGAAAAATGCCGAATTTGAAACGGGCATCAGTCGTTTATTTGGACGCACTAACTTACCAGAAGATTTGGCGACTTATGTGCAATATATCAAGGAGTTAAACCTTGGAGAGGAGCTTCAATTCTACCCCGGTTCTCCTTGGATTGCACTAGAGTATATGCGTGATAAAGATAAGTTGCGTCTATTTGAGCTACATCCTAGTGAAGTAGAAATCCTAACGGATAATATTCAACAACAAGATGCACAAATTCGTCGACAGGTCAGTATTTTTGCAAAAAATGGATTTGAGTACTTAAAATCTCAACTTCCTCCACCTACTCGCCGTGCTATTACTCTGATAGATCCTTCTTATGAAGATAAGCATGATTATCGCCATGTCATCAAGGCGATGAAAGAAGGCTTAGAACGTTTTCAGACGGGATGTTATCTTATCTGGTATCCTCTCGTTCAGCGTAAAGAAGTCTATGATATGGTGCAGCACCTGCAAAAATTACCCAATATTGAATGGATTAATGCATCATTGACAATTAAAAAACCTAGCAAAGATGGCTATGGTATGCATGGAAGTGGGATGTTTATTATTAATCCTCCCTATACCCTATACCCTGCTTTAGAGCAAATATTGCCATATCTTAAAGAACATCTCGCTGAAGATACACATGCGTTATATACCTTAGAACACGTTGAAAAATAAGTCGTATTCAAACACATGCGCTCTGTCCTTTAATAACGGCAATATTCATCGTTGGCACTCGGTAAATAAGGATTTATTCGTCAGGATAAATAATGTCCAACACAATTAATTCCTGCTTACCCGCTGGAGTCATCAAGTGTACGCTATCACCCTCTCGTGCCTTTAATAATGCTTTTGCGACTGGTGATATCCAACTAATTTTGCCATTTAAAGGATCTGCTTCATCAATACCGACGATGGTGACTTGTACCTCTTCACCATCTTGATTTTCATAAATAACAGTGGCACCAAAAAAAACCTGATCCTTATTGGGTTGTGTAGCGGGATTAATGACTTCAGCGATTTCTAATCGCTTAGTTAAAAAACGAATACGCCTATCGATTTCTCTTAATCGTTTTTTACCATATAAATAATCCCCATTTTCAGAGCGATCTCCATTGGACGCCGCCCATGCTACCACCGATACCACATCAGGTCTTTCTACTTTGACTAAATGCTCAAGCTCTTTTCTCAATACTTGATAGCCTTGTAATGTCATGTAATTTTTTAACCCTTTAGGAATTAAGGCTTCCTGTGGGTCATCATCTTCTTGTTCAGTTTCTTTTACAAACGCTTTATTCATATCTTCTTATTAATTGCTCTATCTACTATTTCTTATCATATGCTAATCATCTAGCCATTGTTCCCACACAGGGGTCAGCCCTAAGGGTAGTTCAGGAACTTTACCCACATCCATTTTGCTTTCATTTGGTCCATGAAAATCCGATCCACAAGAAGCAAAAAAGCCATAATGTTTTGCCACATTGGCATATTGATGGTATTGCTCAGGTTTATGTGAACCAGTCACCACCTCAATTGCCGTGCCTCCCATCAGTTTAAAGCTATGAAATAGCGTAGAAAACTCACTACTAGAATACTTATAACGTCCCGGATGAGCGATAACAGCAGTTCCTCCCGCTTCTGTAATCCACGTCACCGCTTCCAATAATGTTGCCCATGTGCCCGGTATATAGGCAGGTTTGCCATCGCCTAAATAACGATCAAATACTTCTTGCATATGTTTACAATGGCCTTGTTCAACCATATAACGTGCAAAATGTGTTCTACTTAATAAGTCAGGATTCCCTGCCAAAGCAAGCGCTCCTTCAAACGCATTTTTTACCCCAAACTCTTCTAATCTGGCTGCCATAACATGTGCACGACTGACTCGGTCGTCACGTATTTTTTGCAAGCCATTCAGTAAAGTCGTATTTTCCGGATCAAAATGAAGCCCCACAATATGCACCGTTTTATTGAGCCAAGTCACTGAAATTTCTATTCCAGTGATATAGCTCATGCCCAACGCTAATGCAGCTTGTCGTGCTTCTGCTTGACCACCTACTTCATCATGGTCAGTCAAACTCCACAATGTTGCTCCATTTTCATAAGCTCTCTGAGCAAGCTGTGTGGGAGTAAGCACACCATCAGAAACCGTAGAATGGCAATGTAAATCTATACCTGAATACTCCATATCACTTATCCAATAAAAAATCCTGAACCATATCAACTTGTTCAGTCTCTAATAATGCCGGTGCATGCCCTGTCAGTGGAATATGCTTAGCCGTCGCCCTAGCATTAAAAGCGAGCATTTGCTCCACCGTTTGTGCACTCAATAAATCTGACTGTTCGCCATGAATAATCAGAATAGGACAATCAATTGCTGTATAGCATCCCCAGAGCAGATTTTCACTAACCTCAAGATATGTACTAGAATTAGCTGTTTTAAATGAATCTGCCAATTTTAAATCGTATTGTGTCACCCATTGAGTACCTTCTTGTTTGAGACCTGCTCGAGCAAACACCAACCAATGTTCATCAGACATAGGTCCAAAAGAAGCCGATACTACTTTTAATGTTTGTGCCGCCTCTTCTAAGGTATCAAACGTAACTTTTTTACCAATATAGTCACCTATACGATTAAGTGCTTGTATTTCAAGACGAGGTCCTACATCATTAAGAATAAAATGTTTAATTGGTAGTTGTGTCTGAGGAGGCAAAAACTGATTATGCCCTAAACTCATCTGTAACTGTGAACGAGCCCCCATTAGCCCAAGTCCAATTAGCCCACCCATGGATGTACCTAGCCAATCGATATGCTCAGCGCCTAAATGGACAATCAAGGTTAACATATCAGCCACATAAAAAGGCACGGCATAATAATCTGGATTGATATGGAAGTCTGATGCCCCACGTCCCACAACATCAGGACATATCACCCTATGCGTCAGACTCATACGACGTGCTACTTCATCAAAGTCACGTCCTGTCCGTGTAAGTCCATGCACACAAATCAACACTTTCTTATTATGTGGATCACCCCATTCCCAATAGGCCATACGGTGAAAACCTTGAGGATTAGCACATGTCACAAATTTCAGACGTGGTTCTTGTTGAGAAGAGCTCATTTTTTACTCCCATAGTTTTTATCCACTATACCACAATGTCTACATTTATCGATGCCAATATCGTCGTTGCTGATGTCTCCATTGACTAATATGAAAACCCAAATGAGTGGATGCAAACACTATTTCTCCCGTTAAGGCTGTATTAAAAAACTGACTACCATAATCCTGCCATCGTTTTTCAATAACAGGATGAGGATGACGGTAACTATTGTAAAAGCCCGTCTGCGCAAAAGCATACTTCGCTGCTATTTGTTGAATAAAGTGTTCACTTGATGAGCTTTTGGAGCCATGATGTGGCACTTGCACTAAGGTGTAATGTTGCCAATTTCTCATACGCTCTTGCTCTTGTAGCATATCGCCCGTCAATAGCGCACGATCATACTTCCCTTCAATGGATAAAATACAGCTTTGATAATTTTTAGACTTAATAGGAATAGTAGCTTGCTCAGCTTTATTTAAAAAATGAAACCTTACCTGATCCCACTCAAACTCCACCCCCTCTTTACATTGCTGATACATTAATTGTGGGTTTTTGCTACTAATGATTTTTCCCAAGCGCCGCTCCTCTTCATCAATAAAGCGATTAACTTGAAAAGAGGCAAACATTTTTTCTAAATGAATTGTTTCCACTAAACTAGATAAGCCACCACTATGATCTAAATCAGCATGTGATATAACCACCGCATCCAACGAATGGATATGCTGAGCCCTTAAAAAAGGAATTAGCACTCTGGTGCCGGACTCATAATGAGGAGAACTTCGTAAACCTGTATCGAATAATAGCGTGTGATGTTGTGTCTGAATAAGTACAGCTCCTCCCTGACCAATATCTAAAGCATGGATCTGCCATTCTCCCTCTTGTAACATTGGTGGTGCATATAAAAAGCTGGGCATAAAATAAATCGGTGCTAATCGCGCATAAGGAATACCCTTGGGCATCAAGTAAATCAATAAAGCGATCCCGCTTAACACGTTAATCCACTCAGGTAATTCCCCCACATCAATAACCGCCCAAGTAAATTCACTTAGGTAACTACTTAATTGCATCACCCATTCCAATAGTTGATGACACGTATCAGCGACCCACTGATTAAGTGTTTGCCATGGATTTAATACACTGAATATACCTAGCAACAACGCTAATGGCGTAATTAAATACCCTACTACTAAAATGGCATAGCTATTGACGATAGGAGAAATTAAAGATACCTGATGAAAAAACTGGATTAAAAAAGGCATCATTCCTATGGTTATGATACCTTGCAACAGCAGCCATTCCTTGATAAAAAAACAAACGTTACGGATTCGACTATTATTCTTGTGAGGTGTTTGTTTAAGTTTGTTTACCATAATAGATAAGATAACCACCGCCCCAAATGACAGATAAAAGCCAGTAGTTAATATTGCCCAAGGATCAAGCAATAACACAATTACCGCTGCTAACAATAATAAAAAAATCGAACTAAATTTTCGTTTACTTAACTCCACTATATAAAAAATTAATAACATCAAAAAAGTACGTTGAGCAGGAATCCCCCAGCCTGCTAATAAACAATACAATAAAGCAACAATAACACCTATTCCTAAGGCAAAAGACTTAAGGGCGACATAATCAGCAAGTAGTTTTCGCTTATACCGTATTCTTTTGAAACAGACTAAACTCACCGCTACGGCAAGACTAGAAACCATCGTAATATGAGAGCCACTAATAGACACCAAATGAGTCATTCCAGTACGGTTAAATAGCTGCCAATCCGCTTGTGCAATACTTTGTTGGTCTCCTATCACCAAGGCTTGAATCACACCTGCATATCGCTTACCTTGTAAATAGGCTTGCATACGCTCTCTAACCCTATCTCGGACAGCCTGAATATACGTATTAAACCCTAGCTGTTGAATCGCTAATTTTTCAGGCGTCTGCTTCACCGTTCCCAATGCTCGAATATTTTCTTGAAAAAGGTAGGTCTCATTATCAAACACTCCTGTGTTCATCAAGGTATTTGGCTTTCTAAGTCGTAAACTCATTCTCCAACAGTCGCCCGGTCTTAATGTCGGCTTCGTAGCTACCTTTTTCGATTGATACAAATCAAACGTAGAGGATAGATTCCACAGCACTCTAATAGTAGAAGGAATACCCTTTATCGGCGATAGTAATTCAGCATCAAACTCTATTGAATCATCCCTATAGGTAGCTAGACTCACTACACAGAGATCTAACGTAGTGACTTTATTATCATAGTTGTCACTAAGTTGGTTATATAAGCGAGGATATGCTAGCAAAAGCACATAACAAACTGCCACACTCACCCCCAATAAGAAGCTAAAAAAACTATTTAACAAGGGAAATCTAGTGGCTAATCCTTGGTGAGTGCAGCAATATTCTCTAACCTCTCTTATTTTTGGGATTAACGGATTTTTTTCTAAAAAATACTTATTGATAGTGTCAAAATACAAACCATAAGATATGACAGCTAAACTCAACAATCCAAACAAAAGAGTCATGGTTGTAGGTAAGCTTGTTAAGCGTTGTACGGCAAAAAAACCAAGAATCATTCCCGCCAGAAATAGACTCAGCATATCAATCATCACCTAGCCAAAAAAAGACAGCATAGAAATACCCTCTGGCTATACCATTTAACTCGCATAGTCAATTGATTATCTTAGGTGAATTTATATAAGAGCATAGGGGTAAGTGGATAGAAGTATCCAATAGGATTTTTCCGTACGTAGCAACTAAATCGCTTACTTCATCCCTACTATTGCATCTGAAATAGATAGCGGCATATTACCGTAATAAGCTACTTTACATATGACAATGATTTTTTAGACGAGGCAATACTCTTTGGGCATTTATAGCTGTTTGTTCATAGAGCTCAGCCAGTGTAATTCCTCTCAAATTCGCTATTACTTGAGCAATTTGAGGTAAAAAAGCTGGACTATTTCGTGGATTATCTTTGCTTAACCATGCAGGTGGAATATCAGGTGCATCCGTTTCCAATACTAAGCTATCTATGGGCAATTCAGTAGCTAATCGTCTAATTTGTAAAGCACGGGTAAATGTTGCTGTTCCTCCAAACCCAAGACAAAAACCCTGTTCAATATAGGCTTTTGCCTGTTGCTCGCTACCATTAAACGCATGAGCAATACCTTTTCTCACATCATATTGTCTTAAATATTTAAGTACCCGATCCTGAGATCGACGCACATGCAATAGCACAGGAAGATCATACTTTTTTGCCATCTTTACTTGTTGTTGGTAAAAAAATTCTTGTCGCTCTTTTTCCAATCCTGATGAGATTTCTGGTACAAAATAATCTAACCCAATCTCTCCTACCGCCACCAGACGTTCATCTTCTGCTTGTAAAGCCTCTTCAATTGTCTGATCCAATATTTGCAAATCCTCATCCTTGGCATAGCGTACATACATAGGATGAATACCAAGGGCGTAGTAGCCTCCTTGAAATTGATGGGCTAATGTTTTTACCGTGACAAAATTTTCACGCCATACCGCAGGAATAATTACAGCACCAACGCCTGATACTTGGCAATCACGAATAACGTCTGGGCGATCACTATCAAATTCTGGGGCATCTAAGTGGCAATGTGTATCTATTAGCATGGTTATCGTTGCAATTTGTTAAAATGGAGGCTATTGTTAAATATTTATATTGTACTTTTAGTAACCCCATTAGGGAGGCATAATGTCTTTTGACGCTGATATTATTGTGGTGGGTGCAGGGCCAGCTGGTTTAGCATTCTGCCGTTCGCTAGCCAATAGTCCCGTTTCTATTTTAGTTATAGAGAAACAGCCTGAAAGTAGTGTAAGCACACCCGCGTTTGATGGTCGAGAGATTGCTATTACCCATTCTTCTCGTCAAATTATGCAGCAGCTGGGTATTTGGGATCATCTGCCAGTAGAAGAAATTTACCTTTTAAAAGATGCCACAGTAATCAATGGTAATTCAGATTATCAACTGCATTTTGATGTTAGCCAACCTCGCATTCCTGGTGAGGGTTTAGGTTTTCTTATTCCTAATTATCGAATTAGAGAGGCGAGTTATCAAGCCATTAAAGATCAAAAAAATGTTCAAATTCGCTATGGTTTAGGTGTAAATGATGTGAGTCTTAGCACTCAAGGCGCTACCGTCACCTTAGAGAATGGTGACAAGATCAGTGCACGCATGGTGATTGCTGCAGATAGTCGCTTCTCAAACACTCGCCGTAAAATGGGTATTGGTGCTGATATGAATGATTTTGGTCGTACGGTACATGTTTTCCGTATGCGTCATACTATTTCTAATGAACATACCGCTACAGAATGCTTCCACTATGGACGTACACTTGCTATCCTACCTTTGGAAGAAAATCTTTCTAGCTGTGTAGTCACAATTGATACTCATAAATCGCATGAGATTACTGACTTAAGCCCTGAGGAGCTCGCTCAAAGTATTATGGCTCAGCTAAATCATAAGCTAGGCGATATGACATTAGATGGCAAAATCGTCAGTTACCCCTTAGTAGGTGTTCACGCCCAACGTTTCTATGGTTTATCTTGTGCTGTCATTGGTGATGCCGCTGTTGGTATGCACCCTGTGACGGCCCAAGGCTATAACTTAGGCTTACAAAGTGGGACGATTTTAGGGGGACTTATTGCCGAGGCAGCCAAAGCAGGTCACGATATTGCTTCTCCAAGTTTATTAGTCAAATACGAGCGTCAACATATGCTTAATACAAGACCGCTGTATCATGGTACAAACTTAGTTGTTAAACTCTTTACGACTGAATATACGCCTGTGAAAGTATTACGCTCAGCGGTATTGCGTTTTAGTAATAACTTCCCACCCATAAAATATCTAATTACTCGTCAGCTAACTAAAGTGTAGCGAGTGATTATTTTTTGCTTCAGTTTTGAAATAATTTCCATAAAAAAGGTCAGTTTTAAACTGACCTTTTGAACTTAGCCGTAGGGTGTGAATAAATTTCTCTTGATTAATATCAATGGACAGGCTTTCAGCATAATTGATAAAACCTATCCAACCACATAAATCACTGACTATCTACCCTCTTAATACGCCTTTCTCCATCACCAATTGACGATCGGCTAAAGCCGCTAGTTTGGGATCGTGAGTCACAATAATAAAAGCGGTATTAAACTCTTTATTAACCTCTTTAAGCAAACTAAACATACTCTCCGCTGTTTCCGTATCCAAATTACCCGTTGGCTCATCTGCTAGCACCAACACAGGGTTAGCGACCAATGCTCTCGCTAAAGCTACACGTTGTCTTTCTCCCCCAGATAACTCCCCAGGACGGTGATGGATACGCTCCGCTAAACCAACTTTACCCAATACTACTTCTGCCTGCTGACGCGCCTCAGCATAAGAAACTCTACGCATAATCAATGGCATAGCCACATTATCTAATGCTGTAAATTCAGGTAGTAGATGGTGGAATTGATATACAAAGCCTAGTTTTTGATTACGTAACTTACTACGCTGATTTTCATTCAGTTTGGCTGCATTTGTACCATCAATCCAAAGCTCCCCAGAGCTTGGCTGATCTAATAAACCCATTATATGCAATAAGGTACTTTTGCCCGATCCAGAGGCACCAATAATAGCTAGCATTTCACCTTGAGAGACAGATAAATCAACCCCTCGTAAAATTTCAAGATGCTCTGTCCCATCGAAATAAGACTTCGTCACAGCATTAATCTGTAAAACTGTTTGATTAGTCATGACGTAAAACCTCCGCAGGTTGTAAACGAGACGCACGCCAACTTGGGTATAACGTTGCTAATAACGATAACACCAACGATGTAATACCAACTGTTGCCACTTCATCAAGCTCTACTTGTGAAGGTAATTGATTAATAATATAAACACCCGGGTCAATAAAATGAGTACCAAGAAGATTTTCAATAAATGGCACAATCACATCAATATTATAAGCAATTAGACAACCTAACCCCACGCCAATGATGGTTCCCAAAATACCAATCAAAGAGCCTTGTACCAAGAAAATACCCGCAATAGATTTAGGACTTGCGCCTAATGTTCTTAAAATAGCAATATCTGATTGTTTATCTTTAACAGACATCACTAAAGAAGATAATAAATTAAATGCCGCCACAGCTACAATCAACGCCAAAATCATAAACATCATACGTTTTTCTGTTTTGACCGCTGCAAACCATGTGCGATTATCATACGTCCAGTCTCTCAAAATATATCCTGGTGGCAAACTGTTCGTTAATTCATTCGCCACTTGTGGTGCTTTAATCATATCTTTAATTTTGAGACGAGCACCTGCTATACCAGAATCTCTAAATAAGACTGCCGCATCCTTAACCGCAATAAAGGCTAAATTTGAATCATATTCAGCATGACCTGAGGCAAAAATACCTGTAACAGTGAATTGCCGCATCCTTGGTGAAAATCCCGCTAGATTCATTGACCCCTGAGGAGACATCACTAGCACGGTATCTCCAAGCTCAACGCCCAACTGAGCTGCCGCTCTAGTCCCTAGCACCATATTAAACGACCCCGGTTGTAAAGAAGCCAAATCCCCTTGTTGCATTTGCTTTGGCAAATCTGATACATCACCCTCTGATTCAGGCAAAATACCTCGAATCTCTACGCCTTTTAACGAGTCTTGACGTGCTAACATGGCACTTGCTGCCACAAAAGCAGATGCACCTACTACCTCAGGATTTTTCATCGTAAGCTCTTTGAGGTTTTTCCAATCCTCAATAGCTGTTGTCGCTGGTACACCTGGGTTATACACTTGAATATGAGGTAATACAGATAACATCCGATCTCGGACTTGCACTTGGAAACCAGTCATTACCGACAAAACAACAATCAATGCAGCGACACCCAAGGCAATCCCTGCCATCGAACTTGCCGCGACAAAAGAGACGAAGCGATCCCGCTTTTTCCCTCTTCCTTTGGATCTCGTCAATCCAGCATAACGAGAACCAATCCAAATTTCATAAGGTAAATTCACAATAATTCTTCTAATTAAAATAAATACAGGTACAATTTCAGCTATGGAAATAATTATTTTAGGGGCATTACCCCACACGACAATGGCAAAAGAAAGTGAGGCTTATTTACCTAAACAAGCCCCGCATTTTACTCGCCTATTACAAACCCATTCTGCCAGTACACAATGGTTTGATTTAGAATCCATCGGTTGCACACCTTATGAATACTATCAACTCCAAAAAGCACACTATCAACACCTTGATGGGTATTGTGCCAAAGGCTTAGGTATTCTTTACGCTTACCATAGTTCTCAGCATTTTAACACTTATCCATCAGAAAACATTTATTTAATGGAGCTAAGCCACGCTGAGATGGGATTAAATAATGCCAGTCTGTTTCTATATGATGAACTAGGTGCACAGCAAAGTGAGACCCTGCAATTATTTGACACGGTTAAATCGCTTTTTGAACAAACACCTTTTACTTTTCTAGACCACAATCATCGCTATGCTTTGATTGATATGGGAGCTAATTTTAACCACCCATTACCAAGCCCTAGTTTATTAGCGACAGGTAATCTTAACGATTGGTATCGTCAATTATCACTACCAAGAGAATTACGTGCACTCTTAAATGAAGTACAAATGACTCTTTTTAATCATCCCGTCAACCAAGCTAGAGAACAAAAGCGATTAAAACCACTCAATCATGCTTGGATTTATGGGGGAGCGCAATTGAATCATTTTATGCAGCCTTTGTCTAACACTGAAAAACACCAGAATACCCAGACATTGATTATAGATAAATTATATTTACCTCATTTACATCAAGACTGGGGGACTTGGTTAGCCACCTTACCTAGCATTGATGAACAATTAAATTCTCATCAGAAAGAAATAGAGCAAATTCAACTAATAGGTTTTGATAGAATTGTTACCCTAACACCTGATTCGTGGGTGAAATCTATTTTTAATAACAAAAACAACTGGAAGCAATGGTGGTCTCTGTCCAAGTAAACAATCGTACCGTTAATACCTCTTACGCTGAGAAACTTATCCAGCAAGGGGTAAATCCCTTTATGGCTAAACTATGGGCTGCTCGTGGTGTATCGGATATTGCTGAGACGCAAACATCTTGGCAACAGCTTATCGCCCCCTCTTTACTCTCTCAAGTAACGAATGGGGCAAAAATTTTGGCTGATGCTATCCAATCGGGTAAACGCCTCCTAATTGTTGCTGACTATGATTGCGATGGTGCAACAGCTTGTGCAGTAGGGATACTCGGATTGCGAATGATGGGCGCCAATGTTGATTTTGTTGTGCCTAATCGTTTTGAAACAGGCTATGGCTTATCACCCGCTGTCATTAATGTGATTATGGAGAGAGTAGATCCAAAGCCAGATATTTTGATCACTGTCGATAATGGTATTGCCAGTGTCGATGGAGTTGCTGAAGCCAAAAAGTATGGCATGGAAGTCCTCATTACTGACCATCATTTACCTGGTGATATTCTCCCCGATGCATTAGCTATTATCAATCCAAATCAAAAAGGATGTACTTTCCCTTCTAAAAACTTAGCCGGTGTAGGTGTTATCTACTATACCCTAATCGCTTTACGTAGTGAGTTACGTTCACGAGGTCATTTTCAGACTATCTCTGAGCCTCGTTTGGATTCATTAGCTGATTTAGTCGCTTTGGGTACGGTTGCCGATGTCGTCAAACTAGATGCAAACAATCGAATTCTAGTGACACAAGGCTTAAACAAAATCCGTTCTGGTCAAATGCAGTACGGTATTCGAGCCTTATTTGATGTTGCGTCAACAAATCCTTACCAAGCAAATAGTATGGATTTAGGGTTTAAAATTGGGCCACGTATCAATGCCGCTGGCCGTTTAGCCGATATGAGTATTGGTATCCGTTGCCTCATTAGCCAAGACTATGATGAAGCATTATCCCTAGCCAAAGAATTAGATCAATGGAATCAAGCACGCCGTAATATTGAGCAAGACATGAGCGAGCAGGCATTAGAAGAAATAGAAAGTGATTCTTTTACACTTAAACATTCTATTTGTATTTTTAATGCCGACTGGCATCAAGGCGTAGTCGGTATTGTTGCTTCACGTTTAAAAGAAAAGTTTTGGAAACCTACCTTAGCCTTTGCACCAGGTGATGAAGGAGAAATTCGTGGTTCAGGACGCTCTGTTCCTGATGTCCACCTCAGGGATGCTCTTGACTTAGTATCAAAGCGCCACCCTAACCTCATTCATAAATTTGGTGGTCATGCTATGGCAGCAGGATTAACCATTGCAGAGCAAGACTTTACTGAATTCATTCAAGCTTTTGATAAAGCGGTTGTCGATATTAGTGGTAAAACGACTTTTTATCCCCTAATCGAAACCGATGGATCTTTAGATGTCGCTTATGCAACAGCAGAAACAGCGGTTGGCTTGAGTCAATTTGTCTGGGGTGCAGGTTTTCCTCCCCCCTTATTTAGAGATGTCTTTAGCGTTAGAAATCAGCGATTATTAAAAGAAAAACACCTAAAACTACAAGTAGAACGTGATGGTATGATATTTGATGCTATTTGGTTTAATCACACAGAAAGTGTTGATAATACCGTAGAATTAGTCTATGAGTTTGTCCCTAATTACTGGAATGGAAATGTCTATACTCAATTAATGGTTAGACATGCTATGTAAAAAATGATGAAAAAATTAATTTTATTCAGCTTTATCCTTCTTTTGCAGGCTTGCCATATGGTAGACCCCAATGCGTCTGTTGATGGCGTAGTCGGTACAGTTGGTGGTGCTTTTGGCAATATTAATCAGCCTAAATAATTAGTTAAATCCCCGTATTTTGAGCAAGCAACAAGAAATTTTTCTATGTAATAGATGTTTCTTGTTTTTGTCGTCTTGTTCTTTATTCATGCACTTTATTCATTTTCTCAAGCAAATTCAATGATTAGCGGTTCAGACTGTATCTAATTAGTCTAAATAAGGTAAAATAATCAGCTTAATCTTTAAAATTATCACTGGAATTTACATGGAAGTTGAACGTCAGAATCAGCTAGCCGACACTTTAGCTGACTATGCAGAGCGTGAAAAAGCCCTTAGGGGGTATCTTTGACTTTGATACGAAGTCAGAGCGCCTACAAGTGGTTAATCTAGAAATGGAAGACCCTACAATTTGGGAAAATCCTGAAAAAGCACAAGAACTCGGTCGAGAAAAAAAGAACCTAGAAAATATTGTCCTTGTTCTAACTGAGCTTCAACAATCCATTAAAGATAGTCAAGATCTATTCGAACTCGCCAGTAGTGACAATGATGATGAAACACTTTTAGCCATTGAAGAAGATGCTAAAAAATATGGCGAAATTATTGAAGGTTTTGAATTCAGACGTATGTTCAACAATCCGGCTGACCCGATGAATTGCTTTATCGATATTCAGGCAGGAGCTGGTGGTACTGAAGCGCAAGACTGGGCTTCTATGTTATTACGCCAATATTTACGCTATTGCGAACGCAAAGGATTTAAAACTGAAGTACTAGAAGAATCTGACGGTGATGTTGCTGGTATTAAATCAGCTACCATTAAAGTTGAAGGTGAATATGCGTTTGGCTTTTTAAGAACAGAAAGTGGTGTTCATCGCCTTGTTCGCAAAAGCCCTTTTGACTCAGCTAATGGTCGACATACGTCATTCGCTAGTTTATATGTTTACCCAGAAATTGACGATTCTATTGAGATTGACATCAATCCCGCTGATTTACGTATTGACACTTATCGTGCTAGTGGTGCTGGTGGTCAGCATATTAATAAAACGGACTCTGCCGTTCGCATTACCCACCAGCCAACAGGTATTGTCGTGCAATGCCAAAACGACCGTTCTCAGCATCGTAATAAAGCAGAGGCTATGTCTATGCTTCGTTCAAAACTTTATGAGTTAGAGATGCGCAAACGTATGGCTGACCAACAAAAACTGGAAGATGCAAAAACAGATGTAGGTTGGGGACATCAGATTCGCTCTTATGTCTTGGATCAAAGTCGCATCAAAGATTTACGTACCAATGTTGAAATTTCAAATACTCAAAAAGTACTTGACGGTGACTTGGATTTATTTATTGAAGCTAGTTTAAAACAAGGAATCTAATGACTATTGCCATTGTCACAGGTGCATCCAGAGGATTGGGACTTGCTCTAGCAGAAAAGTTAGCTAAGGAATGCAAGGTTTTAATCACTATTGCTCGCCAAGATGAGATTGAAACGATTTCCTCTTTTGCCAAGCAATTCGGCTGTCAGCATATTCATTTCTCGGCAAATTTGAGCGATATGGAACAAGTAAGCTGTATTGCCCGTCAAATTGATTCATATTTAAATCAATCTTTTGATAATTACTTATTAATTAATAATGCTGGCGAGCTAGGTCCTATCAAGCAATTTAATGGGCTGACATCTGACAAAGCACAAGAAATTGCGCATACATTTAATCTAAATATTGCTTCCGTTATCACACTAACTAGTGTGTTCCTTACTGCTTGTCAACAACATTCTGGTGCTAACATCCAAGTGATCAACATCTCCTCAGGAGCAGCGCGTTCAGCCTACCCTGGATGGGCTGTTTACTGTGCAAGCAAAGCCGCCTTAGACCGTTATAGTGAAGTGGCTCAACTAGAAGCTCCTTTTGCAAAAATTGTATCGTTAGCTCCTGGTGTTTTAGATACAGGTATGCAAGCTAATATTCGTAATTCCACCGTAGACGACTTTCCTAATCTACAACGATTTAAAGATTTACATACAAACCAAGCACTTAGTGCTCCTTATGAAGTAGCAGATAAAATTTTAAAATATCGTTTAAGTGATGATTTTGCTACTCAAACCCTTGCAGATATTCGTTTAATTAAAGACTAATCATGACAGAACAAACTCAAACCCCTGAATTCGACGAAAACCGATTAATTGCTGAACGACGCGCAAAGTTAGATAAGATCCGCCAAGAAAAAGGTGTAGCGTTCCCCAATAGTTTTCGTCCAGAAAATACAGCTCAAGCTTTACATCAAGCCTATGACTCATTAGAAAAGGCTGAATTAGACCCTAAAGAAATTCCTGCTTGTGTCGCTGGTCGTATGATGTTAAAGCGTGTCATGGGTAAGGCAAGTTTTGCCACTTTACAAGACTCAACAGGTAGAATTCAGGTCTACTTAGACAAAGCTCATATTGGCGAGGATGTCTACGAGGCATTTAAAACCTGGGATATTGGTGATATTTTAGGTGTAAAAGGTCGTGTGTTTAAAACCAATAAAGGTGAGCTATCTATTCATGCTCAATCTGTTGAATTAATTAGCAAATCGCTACGCCCTCTTCCTGATAAATTCCATGGTATTGCTGACCAAGAATTGCGTTACCGTCAACGCTATGTTGATCTTATCATGACAGAGCAAACACGTGAGACCTTTAAAAAACGTAGTTTTGCCATGAATGCAATTCGTGGTTTAATGACAGAAGCTGGTTTCCTAGAAGTCGAAACCCCTATGCTACACCCTATTCCAGGAGGAGCCTCTGCCAAGCCATTCATTACCCATCACAATGCATTGGGTATGGATATGTTCTTAAGAATTGCGCCTGAACTTTACTTAAAACGTTTAGTCGTTGGTGGCTTTGAACGTGTATTCGAGATTAATCGCAACTTCCGTAATGAAGGTGTGAGTCCTAGACATAATCCAGAATTTACGATGATGGAATTTTATGCAGCCTATACCGACTACAACTGGATGATGGATTTCACGGAAAAAATTATTCGTGAGACAACTCGTAAAACATTAGGCACAGCAAAAATTACTCATCAAGGACGAGAATTAGACTTAGAGTCACCATTCGAACGTTTAACAATGGTTCAAGCCGTACTAAAATATGCCCCTCAATACCAAGAAGCACAACTTAGTGATAGTGATTTCTTGCGTAGTGAGTTGAAAAAATTAGGGGCGGATATGAATGATCCTGCCATTAAAAACGCAGGTCTTGGTGGTCTACAATTAGCTTTCTTTGAAGAAACAGCAGAAAGCCAATTATGGAATCCTACCTTTATCATTGACTATCCTGTTGAAGTATCTCCACTCGCACGTGCTTCAGATACAAAAGAAGGTATCACTGAACGTTTTGAATTATTTATCACTGGCCGTGAAATTGCCAATGGCTTCTCTGAGTTAAATGACCCTGAAGACCAAGCAGAACGCTTTATGGCTCAAGTTCGTGCTAAAGATGCCGGTGACGAAGAAGCAATGTACTATGATGCTGACTATATTCGTGCACTTGAGTACGGTATGCCTCCTGCTGGTGGTTGTGGTATCGGTATTGATCGCTTAATGATGTTAATTACGGATAGCGCTAGCATTCGTGATGTATTACTCTTCCCTCACTTACGCAAGGAAGATTAATTGAGGATTAAAGAAATTTAATTCAATACGGTACTATAAGGGCTTATATGTTAAGCCCTTCATTATTTCTACTTAAAATTTTTAACAATAAACTGTTTACCCTATTTACTTGGGACGATTAATATGACGCTCGGAATTATTGCGGCTTTACCTGAAGAAATTGCTGACTTACTTGATCAAATGAAAGAGCATATGGTGAAACATACCATTGGACGACGCGATTTTTATGAAGGTAATCTCTATGGACAGCATTGCATTATTGTTCTAGCTAGAGTAGGAAAAGTAGCGGCTAGTGCCACTTGCGTTACGTTAATCCAATCTTTCAATGTTAAACGAATTATTTTTACTGGTTTAGCTGGGAGCATAGCACCCAATGTGAATATAGGTGATATTGTTATTGGTACCTCATTTTGTCAGCATGATTTAGACGCAGATCCTTTTTTCCCTCGCTACGAAGTGCCTTTATTAGGCAAGACATTTTTTGAAAGTGATGTACAGTTAAATCACGCCTTACTACACTCAGCACATGAATTCTTAGATCCAAGTATCAACGATAATATCCATGAGATCATTTCTCGTGATGCTTTCAAAACATTCTCTTTAGATAACCTACGCATTCATCAAGGACTTATTCTTAGTGGTGATCAATTTGTTGGACATAGAATAACTGCTGCTGACCTTATTTCCGTCTTTCCTGAAGGACTCTGTACAGAAATGGAAGGCGCAGCTGTTGCACAAGTCTGCTATGAATACGACATACCTTTTACCGTGATGCGTATTATTTCTGATAAAGCAGATCAGACCGCTCATACAGATTTCAAACGTTTTTTAACAGAAGTAGCTCGCTTTATTTCTTCTCAGATTCTAATTAAATTTTTGCAAAATCTACAAAATAAAGTATAATAGGCAGCTTACCTCCTATAGCTCAGTTGGTTAGAGCAGAGGACTCATAATCCTTTGGTCGCTGGTTCAAGTCCAGCTGGGAGGACCAATTTTTTAGTAAAATCAATAAGTTAGATTTTTAAAAACTAGCTTATTGATAAAAATTGGTTATAGTAGATAGTTAAATTATCTTCCCTAGCCCACTCCCCGAGTGGGTTTTGTTTTTTTAAGCCAACTCCATCACTAAATCAGGATGCTTCTCCAACAGCTGAATGAGTTTTAAGGCAGCACCACTTGGGTTTCGTTGCCCTTGCTCCCACGATTTTAAAGTATTAACAGAAATTCCTAAGCGTTTCGCAAACTTACTTTGTGATAAGCCCACTTTATGACGAGTCTGGACAATAGGGGACACCTCAACCTCTGTTTTACGAGCAAAGCGTCCACTCTTAGCCTCTAATAAGGCTTGACGTAGACTCTCTTGATGTTTTTTCATCTCTGGATCATCTCTGACCACCGCTTGCAACATCGCCTCAATATCCCAGTCTTTTGTCGCTTCTTTAATTTGTTTCTTAAGCATTTTTACGCTCCGAAAGTAACTTTAAATCTTTTTTTGATAGGTTTTCTTGTTCATTTTTTACATAAACATCTAAAACCAAAATAAAACCATCATCAAATACGTTGAAATAGATAACCCTAGCCCCTCCTCTTTTTCCTCTTCCAGGGGGTTGCCATCGGATTTTACGTAAGCCTTGAGCCCCCTTGATTACATCACCCATTAGAGGATTTTGAGAAAGATAAGTAAAAAACTCTAAACGCTCTTCTTCAGTCCAGATTTTTCCTACCTTACCTTTAAAGATTTCACTCTCAACAATGGTGTACATTTTTCCATCCTTTTTATAATACATTGCATTATAACACAAAATAAGTTTTATTTTGTCGAATTGATAATTACCCTACCAACCACTGATCCCCAAAAACGATAGGCAATAGAAAAACACTTAATAGTGCTTTTTCTACTTAATACATATAGCGAATGATCAATAGTAATGCTTACCATCTCGCTTATGCTCGTAATGGCACCTTTTACTATCTATTCTGCCTATGTGCTTGCACTGGCATATAATACTAAATGCTAAACATTACCAAAGAAACTACCAAAATAATAGCCCCTTGCATGGATAAAACATTGCTGGATTAGTTTAAGTAATTAAGCGTTGCTAACAAGAAGAACATTACGCCCTATAGCAAATATTTAGGATATTTATGTCCTGTGATACACGCCCGTATTAAATAATTGCGTATACTAATTCAACATTCCTGTAAATAATAAACTTTGTCTAGATAAAGTCTAATGATGAAAATAAAATTGCATCCTAATCTACCACTTGCACCAAGATGTATTTATCCAAAATGCACTGATGCTGACTCACCTTATTTAGGCAAAGAAGCCGAGGATATCTACCTGCATTTTATGAGATACGGCTATATTCCTGACTATGCCGATGGTATATCAGGTCTATTCTACGATGAAGAAAATAATTGTCTTTTGCACTACCACGTAAGTAGTAAAACTAACAAAATTTATATTGATTTTTTTGATCAAGAGATTAGTGAAGCAACATGGTTTAATAGCCAAGTTATTGATTTTAATAATTAAAAAGACACTATTTATTTTACCAAAATACTATGCTAGAATAGCTGACTTAGTCGGGGCGTAGCGCAGCCTGGTAGCGCACTTGCATGGGGTGCAAGGGGTCGCGAGTTCGAATCCCGCCGCTCCGACCATTGATTTTTCAAAACTCAATAAAATCAAATAGTTAGAAAATGTAGTTTCTGTAATTTTCGTCTTAATTCCACTATTTTCTACTGCTTTTGACATCAAAATGGCACAATTTTGCCACAACTCTAAAAAGACCATAGCCTTGTGGATAAAGGCTATAGAGAAAATTCGAAGCAATAAATACACTATCTGAATCAATATATCAATTTGCTGTTGTGATTAAAACGTGTCATTTTATTATTTGGTCGTTATTATTTTCATTCACCCCACAATTTCACCACCAACTCCTGTTTACAAACCTTGTCTGATGAGTTATGATGAGTCTAAGTGCTAGAAACACTTAGAACAGCGGTTGAGCCACCCCGTCAGTCTGTGGCTATTGTTTCGTCCATAGATTTCTATGGCCGAGAGTGCGACTAATACAATACCCTCGTGGAAATACGTCCGCCGTCCTGTTTTACGGTTTCTAGCTCTTGGCCGCCAACAGCCTTTGTTGGTTCCTCTAGAAAAGGACAAAACAATGAATGTCACAACTTTTAATTTCAAAACTCAATCTATCCAAGTCATCAACAAAGACAATGAAGCTTGGTTCATCGCTTCAGAAGTTGCTACAATTTTCGGCTATCGTGATGCATCAAATCTGACTCGAATTTTAGATGATGATGAAAAGGGTACTCATAATATGAGTACCCTTGGTGGAAAGCAAAATATTTTAATTATTTCGGAAAGTGGACTATATCATGCAGCTTTCAAAAGTCGTAAAGAACAAGTAAAACAATTCCGTCGTTGGGTCACTTCTGAAGTCCTCCCCACGATCCGCAAAACTGGTGGTTACAGCTACACAGTGAAACCAACGGATCTACTCACCGAAGAGCAACAAAAATCACTGAGAGAATTGGTGGTTAATAATGCCAAAAAACTCCCTCGAGATAAACAAGCAGGAGCGATAGTACAAGCATGGAGCAAGTTAAAGTCACATTACAAAGTACCTTATCGCAAAATACCTCAGGAAAGTTTTACAGAAGCGGTAAGCATTGTTCAACGGCACTATGTCGAGTGGGAGCTTGTAGAAGATAACACAAAAACAACACATATTGCACCTATTAGCAACACATTCACTTTTACAAAGGAAGAAGTTTATGACATCATGAGTGTGTTTACAATGGCATGCTATATGAATGACACCATACGTTGGTTAGAAAAACCATTACGCCTCTTGGGTAACGCACATGCTGGCTCACTATACAGCCAAGGCTTTGAATATCAGCATAGTCTATTAGAAAGGCTGCCTTTATTTGAAAAAATTCTTGCTCAATGCCCACCAGAAGGCAAAAAGCATAGTCCAATCTATGGCTATACAGAACCGTGGGATAGAATGCATCACATCTTCCCTTGCATGAAAGAAGCGTTGATGAGATAACTTACTACTTATCCCACATTCTAACCACAGCATCATGGCGCATCGCACAGTCTGTATAGTCACGTACTAATTGAATATAAGACTGTGCGAGTGCGTCCCATGAGTTACTACTTATTTGTTGCACTTCTGGGCAAGACTTGGCTAGATTGACGGGTAGTGGTGCTCTCCTTAATGATGTCGTTGATGAGACGCACCCTGCCATTAGACATAATGCAGTCAGTAGACAGAGGATTTTGAATAACTTCATTGTTATACTCCTTAATAATATCGTCAGATATTGACTGTAGACGTGTTGATAAAAGCGAGATATGAGCAGATACCGACTGTAACTGCTTTACCTGATTTTTAAACTGTTCTAAATCAGCTAAATATTGAGCCGTCTCTGCGTCTTTCTTACCGATTCCATATTGATACTGCCCATACGTATAAACAAAAAGAGCAGTCAAAATGACTGCTCCTGATCCGATTAGATATTTTTTATACATATCACCACCATCGAATAGCCGAAATAAATGTTCCAAAAACAAACAGAAATAATATAAATACCAACCTATTGATTAATGTGCGTACTCTTGAGGATTTCTCATACTTTTCTAGCACTTTTTCCACCTTTAAATCTATGTTAAAATTCACTTGTGATGGTCTCCATCATATTCATTTATTTGAAGGTTAATCTCTAAACCAAAGCTGTTCCCGCAGTTTTGGTTTTCTTTTATGTATTATTAATGAGAACATTTATTGAACGCCATTAATATGTTTTAAAGAAATTAAAGCTGACACATCCAACGTTCTACTTCTCTGCGATTGATTAAGCCTTTCCAAGGTTTCCCTCCTGCGTTCACCCACCGCCTTAATTCATCACAAGCCCCTATCCTATCTCCAGCATTTAATTTTTTAAGTAACGTAGATTTCTTAAATGCGCCAATGCCCACGTTATAAGCAAAGCTAACAAGCGCTGCTGTCTGTACTTCAGTCATCTGTACGTTTACACTATCCACAACGGCTTTGTAATAAACGTTCAAATCATTTCTTAATAATGTTAAGCACTCCTCATCCGTCATATAATCACCTAACGCAACTCCAGACGTATGCCCATAACAGATAGTAGGAACACCGACCACATCTAAGTAAGCATAATTGCGTTTGCCCTCAAAATACCCCACCACTGCAGCTGAAATAGCCAATACCCCAGACCCAATCAGTCCAAAAACTTGTTTTTTAATATCAGTCATTTTTTACCTCGCTTAAAAATCAGTTCCCAATATTTTGGTATCAGCAAACCTATCTGCATCACGACATAAAAAATCGTGACCAAGGCCATCCACTCGTTCAAAGTAAGTCCATACAATGATGCACCTGCTCCTGCTACAGACATCTTCATCACTGCTGCTTTTGTTTCACTATCCATTTTGAATCCAATAAAAAAGCCCCTGAAATTACTCAGGGGCTGGTTATAAAAATATTAAATTAGTTTAATTACTTAATTATATTTATTGATTATCCATATCATTCCTCTCATACATAAACTATTAGATTTATGCATACTTTACGACAACTTAAATCAAGCCCTACTCTTGAAACAGCTTTTAATCGCTACTTAATTGAAATTTCATCAAAGAAAAAATCCCTTTACCAAGAGACCTCATTAGTACGAGCATGGTCTAAAACTATTATTTACGATAAACCTGTAGGGCTTATCAAACCTCCCATCCTTAATCGCATCAAAGATGAATGGTTAAAATACCTAAACCCAGCCACAGTTTCTAGACGGTTCGCTATTCTTTCAAATCTTTATACTGTTATGCGCAGAGATTGGCTATGGTCTTATATTCCAGAAAATCCTGTCATACTAGTAAAAAAACCGTCAGTTTCTAATGATAGAAACAGGAGGTTAATTACAGATATTAAAATTAAAGGCGTAAATGCTATAGATTGCCCCTCAAATGAAATTGATTGGATATTACAATCAACAAAATCATCCTTTCTTCCATTAATCATTACATTAGCGTTAGAAACAGCTATGAGACGATCTGAGCTTGTCAGTATTAGAAAAAAGTTTATCGATCTAAAAAAAGCACAATATACCTACCTGATACAAAAAATGGTACTTCTAGGCTTGTTCCTCTAACACCACTTGCCAAGTACTATCTTGTCACCTATTTATCAAAGAATGATAATATGGATAAATTATTTAATATATCAACAACAGCCGTAACATCCGCCTTTAACCGTGCATGTAAGAGAGCTAGAAAAGAATATGAGCATCTTTGTAAAAAGAAAAAGCAAATACCTAACCCTCATCACCTTATCAATCTTCGTTTTCACGACTTGCGCCATGAAGCGACATCAAGGTTAGCCGAAGTTTACGAAACACATGAACTAGCCAAAATTACAGGCCATAAAGATACCCGTATGCTACTAAGGTATTATCATCCAGATGCACATAAGTTAAGTCAGAAATTTGCTCAATCTATTTATGGTAAAGAACAAATAAAGCTAATTCAAAATTTAATGGCAGAAGATACCTATACAGGCTCTGCAGGAAACTCCACGTCAAATGGATAGCCTTCCTGTGATTTTACTCGGTTAAGCAATACACGATACTTTTTCCACTCTGCAAGTAGAGTTTCCTCTTCTGGTGTTGCCATTTCTAAATCAACTGCGTATTGTAACGGCTGAACAGCAAAATTGTATTTTGCTACGCCATCTGCAATGCGTGCTTCTATAAGAGTAATGGCTCTTTTTTCCTCTTGTTCACTTTCTACTTCAGAGGAAATCGACCATTCTGTACCATTCCATTCGTGCAATGGTGACGGCGGGACAATGTCTGTAACACCATTAGGTAAATCACCAATACCTATATAGTCTCCAGAGTAGTTGGAACCATCAATCGTGTTGTAGAGTGTTTTACCTCGATTATCGCTTAATATTATCCATTGACCTGTTCCAGCATCACCAAATGTAACGTCTTTAATCGGGCATAGCTCCGTTTTCCACTTAGCCACTTTCCCATCTGGGATTTCTGGTGGAGCCGTTAAAACAGCCAAGTTTGGCTTGTCTTTATAATCAGGATTAACACAAAAAAATAAAAAAAATTCGTCTAATTGGTATGTAATCATTTCATTTATCCATAAAAAAAGCCATTTAAAATGGCATTCAAAAAAGTATCTGACAATGCAAATGTTAGACAGTTAGGGTCTTATCAGTCTGATGGTATTAAGGCTCATACACACTTTACAAGTAATACTTGGGGTGGGACATCGTTTGATACGACAGGTGGTCATATCCCAGTTACCTCTGATAATTCGTCCTACGGGAGTTCGACATCAGACTACAAATTAATCATTGAGGGTATGAACACTGCTTTACACCCACGCATAATCGCTTTTTAAAACGCGACAATGCGAGGATGTAGGTGTGTACGCTCAGGCATTGTTTTTGTGCCAGTGCGGACTACTCGGCTACTATCAAAATGAATAGCATCGCCGGGTCGTGTTTGGGTCGTTAGTTGTGCAGCGGAATGACCAACATTTAAAGCGTCATTGTTCGTATAAAACGCACCTGAAGTTGTGATTAAAGCATCACTTGTCACTGATTGATATAAAAAGTCCGCCATCATACCCGTAATACGTTGCATTTGGTCTTGACCATACGAGCCTAACGCATTTACACTGTCAGCGTCGACACCTGTCGCACGAATAAACACATCCCGCATATCAGGTACTTTAAAGTTGTCACCACCAAGATCAAGGAATTTAAAAGTTTTTTCTTTCCAGACTGCTGAAGACACAACATGATTATTTGCCTGCGCCCAAGCCCACAAAGCTGGATATTTTGTTTTAGAAAATACTCCACCGATTAGCTCAATAGTATTACTACGTGGTGCTACTGTAGTATCAGTAACATAACTACCAATTCCCAAACTAGCATAACCACTCCAAGATCCAAATGTTTGCCACTCTAGATAGCCTTTGCCAAGCACATATATCACTGGGGATGTCTGATTACTAGGGATATTATCGTAATAAGATAGTGCTTTTAATTCGGTCACTACATCAGCAGTAGATACTGTCACCAATGTATTATTAGGTCCACCTCGTAAGTAGCTACCATTAGATACACTTTTGAGTCCAGTACCTCCAGACTTAACAGGTGTGATTAATTCTTGAGGTAATGAGCCATCATCAAGTCTAACCTTGTCATACACAATTTCTAATGCGCCTAGCAAAAAATCTGTTCGCCAAGCCAACTGCCGTGGTGCTATATTACTTACTCCATCTGGTCCACCTAATACAGGATCTGATGTTTCTAATTGTCGTATGCCTGTCTGCCAAACAAGATTTTGAGCAAAAAAAGTATTAGTTGCCATTACGCACTCCCATAATTGTATGTTCCATCATGCGTAGCAACTGCGTTATATCGTATCGCTACAGCACTATAATCTAATCGTCTTAACTCGCTTCGGGCAGGTGCAATACCAGCGAGAATTTTCTTCACTATTTCTGCCTGATCGTTGGTAATCGGTACTCTGAGTCGTACAATGTAAGTCGCCCACGTACTACTGAAATCACCACCGTAAATCATTTCTTCGTTATGTGTATAGGTACCGTCATAAAATAAACGTCCGACATTTTCTAGAAGCTCAATTTCACCTAAACCAAGCATCCTAAATACTTCTCGAATCGCCCAAATGGTTCCTTTCTTCTTATGTATATCGGCTGAACGTGCGATGAGATTACGACGTGCTGCTTCACCTTCTGCAAAAGCCCATCCCTCTTCATCACTAATAGACTCTTCCCACGCTAAAAATGGTAAAAACGCAATAGGACACTTTTCAGGATCTTTAATCTCAGAGAGTCTGACAGGTAAGTCATATGCCGTTTCTGTACCTTGCTCTAGAGCTCGTTCTAACCAGTTTGTGCTGGCCGTAGGCTGTAAAATGACATTATTCATCAGTACCACCATCATTTAAGGTGATTTGAGTACAAAACCCAGCCTGTTGTTTGCTGATAGTCAAATTACTCATTGGTGAGGTTACTGTGACATCTTGTACACCCTCTTGTTTCAATGCGTGTACAATTCCTGCTATCGTAATATCTCGACCAAGACGGTGATTAATACGGGTATATTCTTCTACCGCTGATCTAGTTGCTGACAAGCTTAATTCTTTGTGGACGCCAGGGTAGAACTTCAAAGTCGCTGTGATTTGATAATTCACAATCTCTCCAGCATTCACCAGCACCGTATCATTCAATGGTCGTACATCGTCTGCATTTAAAGCTGCAGAGACATAATCCAAGACAACTTGCTCAGTCGTGCCATCACCCTGATTACTTAACACGTAGATAGCAACATCACCAGGCCGTGGACGCATCACAGAAATATCTTTTACATGTCCATGCGCACTCAATGCATAGAATAAATAAGCTGAATAGGGCCCTGCACAACTATAACCCTCTGGTGATAACTGTATGCGCCGTCTAAAAGCTTCATCATCTTCCATTACAGCTGGCGTCGGTGGTGTAGTAGTATCATCTGCTGGTGTCACTACTAATCGATATACCCCTTTATTTGCACCGATTTGATCTAAATCTGAACCTATAGCAAAAGCCAACATCACGCCATGCGTCGCATCATTTACCCTCTGTCTTAATAAGAGCTCTCGATAAGCAGATTGTTGCAATAAGATTGTGATAGGCTCTGATTCTAGTGCTAAAGTTGCTTCTACTTGTGCTCGTTTTGACTCAGGTACGGCTGCCAAAAACTCTAACTTACGCGTTTCATATACACGTTCAAAATTTAGTGACTCAATAATTTTAGGTGCTGGCAATCGCTTTAAGTCAATATCAGCAAATGTATTAAACTCCATCTATAACCCCACTGATATATCTACTTGTTGATCAAAATCATCCATCACAACAGCACCAGACACCTCTATTTGTGGTCTTGTACCAGTAGATAGATCTAATTGCATACGTTCTAGTTTTAAGCGCGGTTCGTGATGCATTAACGCTGTTGCAATAGCCGCATATACAAGCAATGGATACTCCTGATTCACAGGTCTATCTACCAAGTCAGGGACTAATGACCCAAACTCTCGACGCTCTACTCGTGTACCAATTGGTGTCGTTAAAATTTTCTTTATACTTTGCTGAAGGTGGTCAATATCACTTAACCATGTGCCTGTGTTAGCATCCATTCCTAAACTCATACTGGCCCCTGTGTATTTGAACCACCAGGAATCACTCCTGCATGCTTATGTGTATCAACTACAATACCGTTTGAACTCATAGGACCACCTGATTGTGTAACAATGCCATTAATCGTTGTTTGTGGCGCATTAATGCTAATTGCCCCTGAAGCATTAATTTCTAATGTATTAATTCCACTGATACTCAACGCACTACTTCCATGGTCGTATTTGATTTCTGCACCATCTGGATAGGTAATCGTATGCACAGCTCCACTATTACTAGGTTCCGCCATGTGGTCAGAATAAAGCCCTGTCAATGCGACCGCATTAGTCAGCTCTCCACCTGGTGATAACAAAACCACCTGCTCACCAACGGACGGCGGACACCATGTCTTGACATCACCTGCTCGTAATGTCAAAAAAGGTATCCAATTGGTCTCAAGCTCTCCAGTCTTGATACGAACAGCTGACGGGGTACTATGACGAACAGCTGTCACTGTACCTAGCCTAATCAGATTCTGTAATAATCGTGCAAGTTCAAAAATATCCATGCGACTATTTTGTAATAGTTGCTTATCATTGTCGCTATGGGTGTTTTGTTATTATGGGTATAACAAAATTTAGCTACTTACCTGATAACAAAGACAGGTAAATATCACGAATAGTCTCTATTTCTTGGTCAGTTAAGCCTAATAGCTCACGCTTTGGCATGCGAATCATGCGACCAAAGTTTTTTGTACTTTCACCATACTGGTGAACGGCTGCAATAACAGCATTCCGACCTCTAAATCCAACTGTCACCTCATTGGCATTACTAGCGTTTATAAAGTATTTATTTAATCGTATTCGACTAAACATCTTTCGACGTCGGATAGTCCCTTTTTTAGTACGCAAGCGACGATTAGATCTAGGTGCATATTGGCTACCATCTGGATTTTGTTGAGCTATAATGCGTTGAGCTTGTGAGCGTCTTAATGTTGTCCCTACAGTCCGATTGACACGACTCATATGCTTAGCATCTAATCGTGCATACAAGTCACCAATCCATGTCTCTAACTGATTTAAATCATCACTCATAGCGTGGGTTGCCACTTCGGTATTGTAATATTACCGATAAGTTCATCGGTATGTCGGTCAATAATCTGGATATGGTAATCCTGATTCGGTAATTCTGGATGTTCTGGTTCTGTGATATGTTCAGCACGCAATTTACCTGCCCCATCATCACGTACTAATACTCGTTCAGTCAAGTTTACTTTTAACATCAGATCAATACTTGACTGATCTAAAAATTCTACATCGAACTGGATTAGTTCTTTATTTTTGTTGTAGTTTTCAAAAAGTTCTGGCTGATTTGTTCTCAAATAGACTAATAGTGGTAAAACAATTAAATCCGCATGGCCATTAAAATCCTGAACAATCACGGTCAATGTGTAGTCATATTCAAATGATAACCCGACAGCACCAGTACTCACTACCTTACCTGCATCAATAAACACCTGTAATTTATCTGGATTCTCTTGCAAATACAGATTCGCCCTTGCAATAATCTCTCTCACTTCATTGGGTTTTAGCACGAGTTCGCTCCTGACACTGAACAATCACATCGACTTTGGCCGCACAGAATGACCAATCTTCTTCTACTTGTAATAAAGCATCTACTAAGTCTTCATTGCGTTCAATGGTGTAACCACGCAATTGACAAGTCGTAATAACTGGACATTGGTTAATCTGGTATATCGGATTAACGGTTGAGCACGCGCTTAATATCATCAGGTACAGGCTGACTACCCCAGCTCTTAACGCTTTCATTCTGTTGTGCCTTTTTAATCGTCTGTCGTTTTTCTGAAAAAGATTTCAGCAACTCATCATTACGGTTTAATAAATCTTCAATGACCTCATCATTGGACGCAATTTGTTGATTAAGTCGTACTAACTGGCTACTTAAGCTAGCTACTTCAACTTGTGACTTTATTAACTGTTGCTCTGTTTTTGTCCACTGCAAATAAAAATAGGTTAATAAAAAAGCAGACAATCCTAGAACTATTAAACGCCCGTAGTTCTTACAAAAACTAAGTATTGTTAGTAGCATATCGTTCAAACGCACGTTCTAATTTAACGTCATAAAAATTACGACGGTAATTTGGACCATTGTAAATACGTGCAACTTCAGACCATTTCTGAGCTTTCATTGCAGCATACAACTTCTTATCATTTTTTATAAAACGCACAAACGCATCTAATTGTGCCGCTTCATTTTTACTCTGCTCTAATACAAAATGATGAATACTTTCATAGCCTAAATCTTTCCAGTGAAATCCCATTATTTGAAAGAGACCCCACGAACAAGACTCTAATGCTGCTTCATTATTAATCGTATCAGCGACGGCTAAGCGCGTATACTCTAAGCGACCTCCTGCATAGCCTCCTGGTGTTTTATTTACGATACCTGGATAACTTTTACTTAGCTCAATGACATCGTATTTTTTTTCAGCTAATAACCGATAAAAAATATGTCTCTCAAATAAAATAATTGGGTTACCGTTCTCTAAAAAACCACGCCCTTTTGATTCGACTTCATTAACAGCATGGATTACAGAAATTGGCAACTCTAACGATTCTGCGGCTGCCTGTAAATCTGATTGTTTTAATAATTTAGATGCATTTTTACCAAAAAGCACAGCAGCAGTTTTAGGTCCATATATGCCATCAACTACTAATCTATGACGTTTTTGTAATGTCTTAATAGCATCCTCTGTCGCATCATCAAAAATATGCGTCTTTAAAACCTTTGTATAGCCATTTTCGTAAAGTGTTTTTTGTAAATCACCTACTTCAGTACCCGTATCATCTCTTCGTAATAACATTTTTTTTACTCCAAAAATAAGTCTTTATTAATGTACCTACACTAAAAAAAGCTAACCCTGTAGAGATCATTAGGTCATGGTAGTTCATCAATGAGTGCTGCCACTGCACTGATGCTCCCCACAATGCACCTAGCCCTAAAAAAGACATACCTAACGCTTGGGCAAACGTTGCATTATATTTTTGATTAAAAGCGCCAATCATCGTAACGATCCATGATATTGAGTACATCAAAAAAATATAATTACTCATTTATCACCTCCAAACTTGCGTTTTAGACCAGGAATAAAATCTAATAAGCTCATATTAGCGATAGCGTCATATCCCTTTGAAATGACAGAAACAGAATATAAACCCATAGCAATCCAAGAAAGCGTTAATGGCACATGCGTTAATTCGTTAAAATAAATACCAGCATGATATCCAACATAAAACCCTACTAAGAACATAAAAAACTTACGTGTAACAGAGCCGTCCATCCACAATAAAGAGCTAGCTGAACCTATAAAGCTCGGTATGTATTCATTTAACCATTTCAACCAATCATGCATAAAAATTCCTCAATCCCATAGACGAACTGTTTGTATTTGTGCGTTTTTCTTCTCTTTAGTCGGTAATCTGACAGACGTCCCTGCTTTTAAAAATAATCCTTGTCGCGAGATGTTACGATTCATCTCTAACACTTTCTCCACAACATCAGCAGTCCTACCTAAATGACGCCAACAAAGGTCATCAATCGTGTCATTTTCTTTAGCAATCACTATCATAAGACGTCAATCGTCACTCGAGGACGCTCCATAATGTCACTAATCGCCCAACGGACTGTTTGCCAAGCATCACGGATAGCTGGATCCAGTGCATCAGCTACTCTATTACCTGCTTCTGTACTATCAAAATCACGGTAACGCTCCATAAGCTCCGCCTTTGTCGTGAAATAAACAGCTCGCCTATATAATCCTTTTTGCTTATCATTTAGACCGTCCTGTTGACTACGCCACTCAGATAGCTCTCTCTGAACTGCTTGTATTGAGTTTTCTAATGACTCCACTAAACGTACATTAGTGACTGTTCCGTTTAATCTAATCACTACCCTAGCTATTTTTGGATCAATATCTGGCCACAAATCATCGCCAACGATAACATCTACGTTTTGTTCTGTACTGTCTAATGGGTATCTAGGTACTGGTTGTGCTACAGCAAAACTCATCATCTCTCCTATGTGGTGAGTTGGTACGTGTGGCAACCTTTTTTATTCAAATGAATATGCCAATTGACACACGCACCAAGGCCACAACCGCGAAGGTTCTTTACTTGGCTAACTCTTTTTCAATAGCTTGTATAAGTTTTTTAACACCTACCCGCTCGTTTAAAGATTCTGCCAATCTGTAATGTCTCAAGGCTTCTTCTAGAGCCCCTTTCGCATGTTCTTCTACTGCGATGGCTTTATACAACTTAGCTTTAGCAGGATCTGCCATATCATGGCCATCAGCAATAGCTTCTGCTTGATACAAGCAATCCAAACTGAATGATTGATTATTTTTCTGAGCTTTTAACGCAGCGTCAGAGATTTCATCAACAATCACCGTCTGAATATCACGCTCAAACTGGTCAGGCATTGTCATTTGACTTCGAATAGCATATTGACCTACAGCCAAAGCACGTTCAAAGTCACCGACATCTAGTAACCACACCAAAATGGTGACAACAACATCATCTTGGTTACCTTGTTCCGATGCCAGCGCACCATCTAACCAGTCATAATAGTCTGGTAAAATTTCCTTTTTAATTTCAGTACGACGTTCTAAAGACTTCACTTCTTTTAAACGACGTTTATCCGTGGCCAACTTTGCTAACATTAATTGGTACTTATTGCTCACTTGCTGAGTTGGGTTTTCTTGTAATGCTAAATGCTCGGCTGATTTTTTTAAAAAGTGACGTTGCGCTGGTGTCATCATAGAATTAGCCCTCAATTGTGATATTCTCAATCAATGCTGCTGCACCAAAATCTTCAATAACATAAGCATCATTTGAACTAATAAAACTATCAATACGATCACGCGCTGGATTATCAATAATACTGCGACGCATTGCACCCGCTTGAGAATAAATAGAAATATTATCTAGACGAGTAATTAACATTGCGTTATCTGGCATATATGGAACTCGAATCGCAGGTAACCCTCCTAAGATTTTTCGAGTCTGTAATACACCATTCGCAAGCTTCTCAGTTGCTTTATCAGCATTATTCGTAATATCAAAATATTTTGCCGAGATTAATTTACGTCCACAAATTACTACCAGTTCAGTATCATCAGAAAACCAAGGCTCTAAAAGATTAGAGACAGCATCTTCCACTAGTGCATCTAAATTCTTATAACCTGTCCCAGTAGAATTAATCACAACTTTACCCGTACCATTTTCAGATTCAGTCATATTGCGCTGTGGTGCTGTTTCACGAATAAGTTGCAACCAACCCTTATTGACGTCTTGCAATAAAGTATTAACGGCTGAATTAGTTTGTGAAGCAACATTAGTACCATTGAAGCCAATCATGATTCTATCTAGTGCAATACGTTGTGCTAACGCTTGAGTCACTTTTAACTGGAAATCTGGGAATTTTGCCCACGCATCTAGCTGTTGATAGCTTAAAAAATAATCAAAATCTGTTTTTTCACAACGATACTTAATTGAATCTAAATTATGTAAGCTACGTGGTTCACGTGCTGTTGTCGTCGTATTCGTCCGACTAGCAATAGGGCCAGAGACACCTAGTCCAATTGTCTCACCTTCTTGTTCATCAACCACTACCATATTAATCAGACCGAGAAAGGCTGAACTTTCTTGAATTTTTGTTTCTAGCGTTTGTTGAACAGATGGCTCTACAGAAAATTTAGAACCTACAGCAGCAACTGATACGCCATTTAACTCTGCTTGACGAGCAACATAGTTATCGTAAGCAACACGAGTATTATTTTTCATAATCATCTACCTTAGAAATACAAATGAAATTTTTAATTAAGCGTTTTTAACAATCTGTTTGATAACCGTTACCTCCAGTCGATAATTCACGTTGTGGCACTGGTTCTGGTAATTGATTAAACATTGTTTTTAATGATTCAAGCTCTTGATATAGCTGGTTATATTGTTTTTCTATTAAGTCAATCTTTCCTGCCTGTGATTGGCACAAAGCCTCCAATGTGTTGAACTCCTGAGAAACTGTGTCCAGTGCTTGTAGAATAGTTGCTTCATTTGCCTGCTCTTGCTCTTTTTTATTAACTGAAAACATAGCTTTCACTTTATCCAAAAATGAGGTTTTATCCTCAACATCAAACTCCATCACTGTTTCTTCAACTTCTGTCGTAAAACGATCATTTGCTGATCCAGTCAAACTAAATTTAAGCATTTCAGTACCTAAACTTGCGGGCGAATCAGTCACGGCTAAACCTGTGAGGTACGCTTCATTAGAGTCAGCAAAACGTGAGGATACTTCAATGCTTGTATAAATTTTTTGACGTGAACGAATCGTTTGGACTAACTCATCTGTCGGGTCGATAGCTGCAAACAGTGCTAATTTACCGTCTTCAACCTCTCGTGCCTCAAGTGCTAAGACATCCCCTTGCGCTTTAAAAATACCATCTGGCAAGACGCCACGTAAATGCTCTAACCAGACACGTGCACCATAAACTTCTGGATTGTAGTTTTTCGCCATCTGCTCAATCCAACTACGTTCAATGCGACGACCGTCTGCTGTAGCACCCTCTGTCGCTACTCTAAAAAATTTCGTTTTTTGTCCCATAACAACCTCACGAATTTAACAATACGGACAGTTTGCATCAGCTACCCTAATAAATAAATCGTTTGTTTTTGTTAAAGCATTAATAACAAAAAACCTTTATTTTTAAATAGTTACGTCATCAACATAATGTCGTTATGGACTTACTTATTGACAATACTATTGATAAATTCAAGTTAGCCAAGTTTCTGTATTGGCAAGGCTGGCGTATTATCGATATCGCTGAACGTATCTCTGAAAAGCCTGGCACTGTCTCCGCATGGAAACGCCGTCAAGGCTGGGATGATGCTGCTTGTGTGAATCGCATTGAGAATGTGGCTGAAATTCGACTGTATTACTTAATGTTAAAAGAAAAAAAATCCAATGCTGACTATAAAGAAATTCAAGCACTGACAAGACAGCTTGAACGCTTCGCTCGCATTCATAAATACTTAACTGAAGGCAATGAAATAGATCTTAACCCTAAGCTTAAAAATCGCTATAACAAAATCAAAAACTATTTAGATGATGACCAAATTACTCAGTTAGAAAAAGCTTTTCTGGAAAAAATCTTTCAGTATCAAAAAAACTGGTATAACAATCGTCAACATCGCACTCGTGAGATTCTTAAATCACGTCAAATTGGGGCGACATGGTATTTCGCACGTGAGGCGATTGTGGATGCTTATAAAACAGGGCGCAACAAAATCTTCTTATCAGCCTCAAAGGCGCAAGCTTTTATATTTAAAAACTATATGGCACAGTTTGTTATGGAAATAACAGGTGTAAAACTGGAAGGTAACCCTATCAAGCTACCCAACGGAGCTGAACTTTATTTTCTCGGATCACAGAGTAAAACAGCTCAAGGCTACCACGGCGATTTCTATTTTGATGAATTCTTCTGGACGACGAACTTTGAAGAATTAAACAAACTTGCTTCAGGCATGGCTTTACACAAAAAATGGAGAAAAACGTATTTCTCTACGCCATCATCTAAAAGCCATCAAGCCTATCCATTCTGGACTGGTGATAAATTCGCCACAAAGAAAGGTATCACGATGGATTTAAGCCATAATCGACTAAAAGACGGTGTACTCTGTGAGGATAAAGTCTGGCGTCAAATTGTGACGATCTACGATGCTGAAGCTGGCGGTTGCGACTTATTCGACATTGACGACCTCAAAGAATACGAATACACAGACGATCAATTCAAAAACTTGCTGTTGTGCGAGTTTATGGATGATACTAATTCTGTCTTTGCTTTTGAACTACTGCAACGTTGCGCTGTGGATAGCTGGGAAATCTGGGAAGACTTTAAACCTCACCTACTCCGCCCCTTTGGCCAAAAGAAAGTTTGGTTAGGCTACGACCCCTCTTTGACTGGTGATAATGCTGGCTTAGTAGTTGTAGCACCGCCTGAAGTGCCCGGAGGCAAATTCAGAGTGCTGGAAAAAACTTCATACAAAGGTATGGACTACGCCCAACAAGCTGAATTAATTAAGCATATGACTAAAAAATATGTAGTCGAACATATCGCTATCGACACTACAGGGATTGGATCAGCCGTTTGTGAATTAGTGCGTAAATTCTACCCAGCTGTAACCTCACTACAGTACTCCCTAGACCTTAAAAATAGAATGGTACTTAAAGCACAACACGTGATGCGTAATGGCCGTTTGGAGTTTGACGCTGGGGATACGGATATCGCACAGTCCTTTTTAAATATCAAGAAAACGATTACCGCTAGTGGCCAACACGCCACCTATAACGCTGGACGCACGCAAGCCACTGGACATAGTGATCTTGCCTGGGCAATCATGAACGTCCTAATTTATGAACCACTAGACGGCTCTAAAGCAAACTCTAACAATATTATGGAAATCAGCCTATGACACAAGATATTGAAGTCTTTAGCTTCGGTGAAGAGGAATCGGTGATTAATCGCAGCGATATTATCACCATGCTACAAGCCACCAGAAACAGTATTTACTATGACCCTCCTATGTCTTTTGACCAGTTAAGTAAGTCATTTAAAGCTAGTTCACACCACTCCTCAGCGATTTTTGTCAAGCGTAATGTGATTGCCAGCACCTACATCAATAATAAAGTACTCAGCCTAGCCGACTTTGAGGCGTTGCTACTGGACTACCTTGTGTACGGTAACGCCTATCTCGAACGTATCCGCAATCTCAGAGGTGAGAACTACAAGTTACGTAGAGTGATGGCTAAATACACTCGTAGAAAAATCAATGAAGTAGACTATATCTATCTTAATAATGACGGTACTCATATCGACTTTAGACATAACTCCATTTGCCATATCTACCAATCCGATATCGATCAAGAGATTTATGGTATCCCTGAGTATCTCAGCGCCCTTAGTTCAGCATGGCTAAACGAAAGCGCCACGCTGTTTAGACGACGCTATTACAAAAATGGCTCGCATGCTGGCTACATTATGTACATCACAGACGAATCGCACGATACCAAAGATATTGAAGCTTTACGTGAAGCCATTAAAAAATCCAAAGGTCCAGGTAACTTCAGAAACCTATTCATGTATGCACCTAATGGAAAGCCTGACGGTTTAAAAGTCATACCATTATCCGAAGTCGCGGCCAAAGATGAATTTTTTAACATCAAAAATGTCACTCGAGACGATATTCTTGCTGCCCATCGTGTTCCTCCTCAATTGATGGGGATTATTCCTCAAAATACGGGGGGATTCGGATCAATCTCTGACGCAGCTAAAGTATTCAACATTAACGAGATCAAACCGTTACAGTCTAAACTCCGTGCAATTAATGAGTGGCTCGGGGAGGAAGTTATTCAGTTTAAAGACTACGATTTAAGCTTGGAGAATAATAAGTGAGGTTGTATTAATTGTTAGGAGGGCTTACCTGCTGTATCTTGAGCATAATCATAATACTCAAAGTCCTCATAATAATCATCATTAAATAATGAAATAGACTCTATTTCTGGCGTTCTGATAACCATTCTAAATGAACGTATATCCTCTGATGTCAGCTTTTTCTTATCATAAACGACAGCATAATTGCAATCAAACTTTATGCTAAGAGAGTCTTTCTCTCTATAGCCACTTAAGTATGGAATAATCACGATATTGTCTAAATCCGCATACTCAAACTGTTCACTATCAATCAACCCTATATACACTTTCTTAGACTTTAGAGAAATTTTTACTAAACTTAAAACACTCGCCGCTTCTATCACTAAGTTTAAAATACTATCTGCACCTCTAAGCTCATGCAAAATTTTTCCTCGATCCTTATTTTTTTCATTAACTTTTCCTTTACATAAAATAAAAGAAATAGCGAGAATACACATATACCCTGCGCAAAAATCAGCAACAATAGGTTTAAAAAACCATGTTGTCAAATCAATACTATTCCACGAAAATAAAGAACCTAAGATGTAGAATAATTTCTCTATCAGCCAAAGCGCTATAAAGAAAAAAGCAGAAATTACAAAACCTTGCAATAAAAAAATAAGCCCATGTTTTCCAAGATTAACATAGGCTTCCCATCCATTACTACGTTTTAACTCTACCTTAGCAGGCAAATAATTACTTACATAATAATACCCGAGTACGAGAATCATTAATATAAAAACAACGCCCATACACTAAGCCTCCTACTTCATTCTGATTTTAGCTAACGTCTTAATCTGTTTACTGATTTTTTCTTGTACCTCTTTATTAGCATAATTCAATCTAATTGCACCATTTTTAGTATCAAGAATAATGACATCCTTTTTATTAATTTCTAGAGGTTTAGGCATTAACCAAGTATTCAACTTCTCAGTATATTTCTGTAATAATTCCATAACTCTACCCCCCTGTGTTTAGATTCCATTATACCAAGATTGCAAACGCATACAATCAAATCAAAACGAATACAACAAAAAACCGCCCCCGAAAGGACGGCTGTCTGTATGACATTTAGGCGGTACGCTCTACTATCTCGCCTCGATTTCTCTCAATAATAGATTTTATCTATTACGCCTCTTAAATACTCATTTTTTAAGCAAAAACCAAAAATCGCATAGGAAGCCAATACAAGCCCTACATTCAATTTTATTTTTTTTAATATCTTGATTTAAGTACATTAAAACTAAAGGAATGTAAGTACCACCAAACGAATATAAACCAACTCCGCAATGGAGGTTTTGTCCGACCCCTCCGCGCCCTCGATAAAAATTTAAAACAAGCGTTTAAACTACGCATTTTAATAGTTTTTATCTATTAAGAGAGCCTTTATAGATCCGTGTTTTGATGATTTTATACCTAAAAATAGGGCACTACGCTTTTATACATTTCAATGTAGCCTTTTTTACTCATTTATCAAATGAGAATAACTTTTAAATAGGGTATATGCACGGGAAAAGTGTAATTTATGTAATTTGATAGTAAAACATACTGAAGAACCGTATAGATACTATATAAAAAAATTACAGTCATACTGTAATTTACTGTAACCTAAAATGTAATTTTTTTATAAGTTATTGATTTTATTATATTTTGACTTTTCGAAAAATTACACTTTAAGACTGTAACCTGATTACACTTTAGATACATAAAAATTACACTTTTAAGATTTTCTAAAACACTGATGAATAAAGGCTTATAAGACGATTTTAGAAAAAAATTACATAAATTACACTTTTCCCGTACATATACCTAACTTTTTTTTCGTGAATATTTATTATTTAAATTCATTCAAAATAATTTTTATATTAATTATTTTTATATTTAAGCATTCACAGATACTCATCACAAAAAAAGCAGGGAAAACCAGCTTTTAGCCATAAAAAAACCGCCCTAAATAGGACGGCTTGAATAACAAAAAGCTAATTAGTGTGACACAGATAACGTAATAGGATTACCTATTTTAGCCATAATACGGCTAATCGTATCAATCTTAGTATTATGATTAGGTGTCAAAATACGTTGGATTTCTGGAGGTCTAATCGCTGTAAGACGTGCTAACTCCGCTTTACTTACTTTTTCTCTAAGCATAGTATTATGCAATAATACTTTGGCATAAATACTATCGGGTAAAAACACGGCTTCTTCACTTTTTTTAACTAATCTAGGCGCTGGAAATTGCTTTTCCTCATCAAAATAAATCTCTACGCATGAAATTAATATATCTTCTGCCATTTCCATTGCTTCTTCATAGGTATCCCCCTGCGTAATACCTTCTGGTAAGTCAGGAAAAGTAACCACAAATCCGCCTTCTTCGGCTGGTTCAAAATGTGCTGGATAAAACATAATTAATAATCCTTTAAAGTTTGTGTGCTGTTCACAGTGTGCCAGCTAAGCCACCTTACGGTGGCTTGCTTTTACTTTAAGCCTAGTTGCTTTTTAACCCCTTCGACTAATCCCGTTTTTAACTCCTGTGCTGGGTGTCTGGGGAGGTGGCTTATTTTGCCGTTGTAGTACAGTTTTAAATGTTTGGAACCATTCTCAACTGTGACCCCTTGGCTTTTCAGCCACCTTAGGAACTCGCTTTGCTTCACTGTGACTCCTAAGTTGTTGAACATGTTTTTATTATATGCAAATTTGCATATAATGTAAAGAAAAATTAGCAAATTTGCAAATAAACAACTACATCATTAACCATAAAAAAACCGCCCCTAAAGGACGGTTTGAATAATTTTTAATTTAAAAATTATAGTTTTTTAATTCCTCGCTTTTTCCAACGCTTCGCAATCCATTCTAATTCTTGATAATATGTAGGAACATTTTTCCTTCTTCTAATTTCCATAACCAATGGTTCCACTGCACTCCATAATTTTATGAGATTAGTGAAATTCAAATCTTTATAAATTTCTTCTTCAAATGCTCTTTTTCGTACGCCTTGTGCAATAAACTCTAATCGATTTAATACAAAACGTATATTATCCAGTTCGTCATGCTTTTCATCTAAAAACTTAGCATAATCAACTAAACAAACACCACCACTTACTAACCTACTAATGCTTGCGTATTTAGTGTTATATTCTTCGTCTCGTTGCTCAGCAATAATTAAATCAATTGTTGCTCTACGACGTGCAATTTTGCCATTATGATAAATAACAATAGTCGCACAAATAGCAGATAAAATAATGGCTCCTGTTTGTATCCAGAAGCCAATGGTTTCACCGAGATATAACACAATTTCACTCACGTTAGTTTCCATCCCATCCTTCATATAAAAAACCTTTCATATCAATTCTCCTTGCATTGTGTTCCTAAACATCAAATGATATGTTTAATTTATTATACCAATCTAGTATAAAAAAAGGAATATAAACCAATATAAACCAATACAAACCAATATAAACCAATACAAACCAATCAAATGTATACACAAAAAACCGCCCTAAATAGGACGGTTCTAGTTATCTCTGTATAGATTAATTCATATTTTCGATAAAGTTGCCTTTATCCACATTATCGTGAAGTGCCACAACCAATGTATTAAGAACCGTTAGATGTGGTCCTAAAATGGCCAGGATCTTATCCATCGATATCGGGTGATAATGGACGTATTGATCCCAGATGTCAAAGGTGCTGTTAATGGCAAATTCAACAGTCATTAAGGCTTCTGCTATCTCTTCCAACGTTAAATCTTTCATCTTCCTCTCCTACTTCACTAATGTAAACACTGGACGTGTTTTAGGGTCTTGTGCTGTCGCTGCTGCCCTAGCTGCATCACGTGCACGTAGCTGTGCGGCCAAGATTTTCATGCCGACGGCTATAGAGACTTTTTCGTTAAGAGATAACTGCTGAATCTGCTCTTGTTGAGCATTATTGATGTGATTGTTCATAACTGAACTCCTTGGAAATTTAGTTAGTAATATCACCCAAATTAGGGTGACGGGCTTCAACTACCGTTCCAAGACGGCGACTGGTATTCCCCGAAGGTCTTGTATTTCCAGTTCTCGACCCGTCATAAAAGACGTGACTGCCTAATTCAATAGGCACAAAAAAACCGCTTGACTGACGGGTGCGGAAACCGCTTGGAAATTTAGTAGTGGCTCCATTATGCATCGCACCCGAGGTTTTGTCAATACTGCGGTTTAGGGTATTTAAGAATGATGTAGTCGTATCTGAACAATAAGAATGCTGGGCTCGTATCTATGTTCCATTGCACGCCCTCGCAACCATCGTTAAATATTGTTGATTAGTTAGCAATTTACTAGCAGATGTCCAAATATGGGCATATACTCTACAATAAGTGATGGTACAGCTCCAAGATATTCTAAAAAGCAGGTCTGATTTTATCAGTCCTGCTTTTTATTTTGTCTGGCTACTTATCACTGTACTTTATAAAGCTTCTCAATATAGTCGCTCAAAAAGACTTGTTGATTGCTGATCACCTCTTATATTCTCCCGTAACTTGATAAGTCGTCTACGGGAGATAAACAAAATTGCATTAAAAACCAATCTTCATTAACTTAGAAAAATACTACCTATTTTTTACGATTTTCAATATCTTTTAGAGCTAAATCAATCAAATCAGCACCAATGCGATCTTTCCATTTAGCAAAAACAGGCTGCGTTGCTTTAACAAAAGCTTGATACTCTTCTGCTGTTAGTGAGACTACTTCTACTCCTTGACCTTGAATATCTTTAATTAAACCATCATCACCTGGTGAAATTCCTTTGCGAGCAATAGCAATCTCTTGTTTACCAGCATCAATAGCCGCTTGACGGACAATTTCACGATCTTCTTTAGACCAAGAATTCCATACCTCTTTATTAACCACAAAAACTAAAGGATCATTTACATAATTCCAAAGTGTTAAATATTTTTGACCCACATTATAAAGTTTAGAGCCATTATAAATAGCCAGTGGGTTTTCTTGTCCATCAACCGCTTTACTTGCTAAAGCTGGTTGAGCATCTGCCCAGCTCATTTGCACTGGATTAGCACCTAATGCCGTAAAGGTATCCATAAACAATGGTGAACCTACCACTCGTAATTTTAATCCTTTTAAATCTTCTGGTTTACGAATCGCTTGTTTAGAATTACTCACTTGACGATAACCATTTTCACCCCATGCAAGAGGAATCACACCTGCTTTTTCAATTCGTTCAAAGATCTTTTTACCAACCTCTCCCTGCGTTAAAGCATCCACTGCTGCATAATCAGGCATTAAAAAAGGCATTGAAAACAAATTTAACTCTTTAATCTGTGGTGACCAGTTAATTGTCGAACCAACAGCCACATCAATAATACCTTGTCGAATAGCCGGAAACTCTCGTGTTTGATCTCCTTGTACAAGTGAAGTACCCGGATAAATCTTGAATTTAATGCGACCTTGTGTACGTTCACTGACTAAGTTAGACCAAATTTCAGTAGCTTGCCCCCATGGAAAAGTCGTATTTACCACTAATGATAATTTATATTCATCCTTATATTTACCTTCAGCATGAACTATTGGTGATAGTGCCACCATACCCATCATTAATGTAGCACCTAAGCATAATTGTTTAACTATTTTTCTCATGTTATCTCCTTAACTATTTAAATATCTTGGTAATGCTGTCACTAAATCTGGAAAAATCACTAATAACAATAAAGCGACACACATTCCTCCTAACATCCACAATACCCAACGAACAGTACTCTCAATAGGCACTTTCGCAATACGACATGACACCATTAAATTGACAGCTAAAGGGGGAGTAAATTGACCAATCGCCACCATCATGGTTAACAGCACCCCAAACCATACTAGATCCCACTGAAAATGCTCTGCTATTGGCAATAAGATAGGAACAAAAATTAAGAAAATTGAAATCCCATCCAAGAACATACCAAAAATTATCAATAGCAAAATAAGTAATAACAAAACGGTATACTCTCCCAATCCTGAATTCACCACAAATTTTGTAATAGGATCGATAATACTTAAGGTTGATAATGCCCAAGCAAAAATTCCAGCAATCGTCACCACAAATAGAATAACAGCTGATAACTCTGCCGAGTCACGTAAAATAATCAATAAGTCTTTGAATGTAATCGTACGATAAATCACCATACCAATAAAAAGACCATAAAACACAGCAACAACAGCTGCCTCTGTCGGTGTAAACCAACCTAAACGCATGCCACTTAAGAGTAAGGCAGGTGCTGTTAATCCCCAAAATGCTCGCACAAAACTAGGCCAAATAGCGGGACGTTCAATATCCTTTTCCAAAAGCCCCATCTTGTATTTACGAGAAAGATAAATCGCAGGAATAATAATTGATATGCCCGCTAATAAGCCTGGTATTGCTCCCGCAACAAATAAATCTAATACAGATGCTTGCGGAACTAAAATAGCATAGATAATAAACGCTACCGACGGTGGAATTAAAATATCCGTTGCAGCACCAGCAGCGACTACTGAAGCAGAAAATTCTGGCTTATACCCCGCCTTAGTCATAGCACCAATCATCACACCACCAACCGCTGCTGCACTCGCTGGCCCTGATCCCGAGATACCACCCATAAACATAGCTACTAATACTGAAACCATTGGTAGCATTCCTGGCCCTCGCCCAATAACAGCTGTCGCAAAATTAACAATACGCAGTGCCACACCTGAACGCTCAAAAATTGTGCCTAATAGAACAAACATAGGAATAGCTAACAAAGGATATTTAGAAAGTCCTGCATAAAAACTTTGAGGAACACTCATCAATCCAAACCATGTTGTATCTAAATTATTAAAGACAATCGCCACAATACCTGAAACACCTAAAGCAATGGCAACGGGCACACCAATGATGAGAAAAATAGCAAATAAAATAAATAACAAGGCAGCAATCATGCATCACCTCGTTTTAACGCAACTAACATTACCCACCACTGCCGAAGTAATCTGAAAGTAATTAATGTTGATAATATAGGTAAAAAAATAGAATACCACCATGTTGGTATACCGATGGCAGGAGAGACATCTCCATATTCCATCTCATCCAAACAAAGTTTGGCTAGTAATACAGTAAATAAGATAAAGAATAACAGGCAAATTGTTCCTGATAAAAAATCAAGTACCTGACGTGTCTTTGTAGTAGCTCGATTTAATAAAAGCTCAATACGGATATGTTGGTAACGTACAAAAGCCGAACTAGTTCCCAACATAGTAACTAGGATTAATAAAAAAATTGAGATCTCTTCGGTCCACGCAAATGATTGTGTAGAAAAATAACGTACTAATACGTTACCCATAGTAATGCAGGCTAATGCTGCTAATAAAATGACTTGTAGTGTATCCTCAAGCACTAACCACTTCTTTTGTTCAAACATCAAAAATCCAATACTCTATGTAGACGTATTACTACGTCTTGCTACAATCAAGAAATACAAAACTTTTGTGCATAGTCAATTCAGTAGTGGTAATACTGTGGCTATTCTTGACCTTGTGAGTCAATATAAAGATCGCCGTTGAAACTATCGCTACATTGCAACATATTACTCTGAATTATCTGTTCGTAAAACCAAGGTAAACCCTTAAAATACTTCCGATATATCATATTAAAATCAATTATTTCGTATAATTGTTCAGTTGTACTTTATTAAATGTGAATGTATATGAGAAAAATTGCTGCCAGCAAATTTCCTTCCATGACCTCCTTGCGTTGTTTTGAAACCGCGGCTCGTCACTTAAGCTTTACTCATGCAGCAAAAGAACTTTATATGACACAAAGTGCTGTAGGTAAACAAGTTGCTTTATTAGAAAGCATTCTAGACTGCAATTTATTTATACGTCACAAACAGCGTCTTGAGCTCACACCTATAGGCGAAAGATTTTTTCATGATACACAAGATGCCTTAAATAAGGTTGAGGAATCAGTATTAAATGTTCTGGCTCATAGTCATGCTATGGCTACCTTAAAAATTGTCTCTCATCCTACCTTCTGTGCTAGATGGTTAATTCCTGCTTTAAAAGGTTTTAGCAAAGCTAATCCTAATATCCACCTTGATGTACACGATCAAGTTGGTGATTTTATTCATACCGATGCCAGTGAGCTTGATGTGGGTTTTTTGCATGGGCATGGTGTATGGCCCGGCATGGCAAGTATTAAATTATTTGATAGTCATTTTGTCGCCGTCTGTACGCCCGAACTCAATCCATTACCAATGTCTGATCCAAATTGCATTGATAGTGTCACACTTATACAATCTCGTATCCGTCCACATGGTTGGCTTGACTATTTTGCCTCAGCTAATATGTCTTGGGAAGGTGTCTTTGCTGGACCTCGCTTTGATTCTTTTTATGACGTAGTTCATGCAGCTATTTCAGGATGTGGAGTAGCTCTTGTTCCTGATATTTTTGTCAAAGAAGAATTACAAACGGGCAAACTGAAACTTGCTTGGTCACATATGTTGGAACGAAATGGTGCTTATTATATGGTACATCCATCTAATAAGTCAGATGTACCTCATGTCAAAACACTTATTGAATGGATTAAACAACGATTTTAAGGCATTGTCCTGCGTGATAAAGGGCAATACCAGTGTCATAAAGCGTCGCTCTCATCTTTCTGAAAGAAATAATGCTTTCCTCTATCGTTTTAAATGGCAACGGTAAAACACTTCTATCATCTGTATGTAAATAATCTGCAAATGCTTTGCCTAACATTGTCCCTGTCGTAATACCCCGACCATTAAATGCGGTAGCAGCTACAACCCCTGGCGCTGGCTCAAAAATACGCATAATATGATCTGTAGTAAAACCAAAGCGACCACACCAACGATATTGCCACTTGATCTGATCCATATACTCAGGAAAATATTTTTTTAGCATAGTATTAGCCCAAGCCACATACAAACTTTCTTTATTTTCAGACAAACCAACTGTACCTAATAACAAGCGATTATCTTTATCTCGTCGAATACTAGAAAGGGCTAATCGAGTATCCCAAGAACCATTTCGATAAGGCAAAATTTTATCTGAAGCGTCACCTACTAAAGGCTCAGAAGCAATTTGATAATAACAAACGAAATAAATGGTTTTTAAAATATCAGTCCATTCCCCTTCTGTATACGCATTAGTTGCAATAACTACTTTATCTGCATGCACAGTACCAGATGAGGTGACCACATCCCAGGCATCTCCTACACGGTTTAGCTGTTGAACGGCGGTATTTTCGAAAATATTAACGTTCAATTGATAAGCAGCTTTAGCTAAACCTACCACATAAGCATATGGATTAACTGTACCTGCTCGTTTATCCAACAATGCTTTTTGAATACTCGTCGTCCCACAGTATTCATGACATTTAGCACCGGATAATACTTCAACATTAACGCCTCGACGGGTCAGTTGTTGATAACGATTATCTACATCTGCTTCACCTTCTGCATTATGTGCCATATGCAGATTACCTGTACGACTGTCTTGTGCGTCAATATTGAACCGATCAATCATACCAAACACTAAACTAGGGGCTTTGCCAAGTGCCGTCGTTAAAATTTCTCCTTGTTCGTCACCTAGATATTTATTTAAATCATCCGGTTTTGCCCATGTTCCGGGATTCACAAGCCCCACATTTCTACCAGACCCTCCCGCTCCAATTTGATTTGCTTCAAGTAAGACAACGTCATAACCTTTTTCTGCCAAATGAATAGCAGAGGATAGACCGGTAAAACCACCACCAATAATACATACTTGTGTCTTAGTATCACCGTTAAGTCTTGGATAAGTATCAATTGAATCAACTAGGGTATGCCATAGAACTTGGTCTTGTATCATTTAATTTACCTTTTGGAACACTATTGAAAACAAGTGACTATCTGTTTTAGACAGCCACTTGCTAAATTACCTTACTCGTAAATGAAGAAATAATTACCCAAAATTAATACCTTGTGCCAGTGGTAAATCACGTGAATAGTTAATCGTGTTCGTTTGGCGACGCATATAAGCCTTCCATGCATCAGATCCAGACTCACGTCCACCACCTGTTTCTTTTTCACCACCAAAAGCACCGCCAATTTCAGCACCGCTAGTCCCAATATTTATATTAGCTATCCCACAATCACTACCTGTGACTGAAATAAACGTTTCCGCTTCACGAATATCATTGGTAAATATACAAGAAGACAAGCCTTGAGGTACTGCATTTTGTAAATCAATCGCTTCTTGTAAATCTTTATAAGGAAGTACGTAAAGAATGGGGGCAAACGTTTCTGTCTTAACAACTTCATTTTGTTCATTCATTTCGACAATAGCTGGCTCAACATAATAAGCTTCAGGATATTTGTCAGCTAACACTCGTTTACCTCCAAATACCTTACCACCAGTTTGAGTAGCTTTTTCTAGCATTAATTGCATTTGATTAAAAATTTGTTCATCAATTAATGGACCAACTAAATTGCCCTCTAATGGGTTTCCAATTGTCACAGAGGCATAGACTTTTTGTAATTTAGCCACAACCTCATCACGAATACTTTCGTGAACAATCAAGCGACGCAAAGTCGTACAGCGTTGTCCTGCTGTACCTACTGCAGCAAATAAAATGCCTCTAATCGCCAAATCTAGATCTGCACTTGGTGTCAGAATCATGGCGTTATTACCACCAAGCTCTAAAATACTACGACCAAAACGCTCTGCCACTTTAGGACCTACAATACGTCCCATACGAGTACTACCTGTTGCGCTAATGACTGGCACACGATGATCTGTAACAAGTTTATCCCCCACACTAGCATCACCTACTAATACCTGTGATAAATGCTTGGGAGCATCACTACCAAATTGTGCCATAGCTTTTTCAAACAACGCTTGGCAAGCCAATGCTGTAAGTGGTGTTTTTTCTGAGGGTTTCCAAATTAATGCATTACCGCAAACCAGTGCTAACGCGGCATTCCATGACCACACTGCAACAGGGAAGTTAAAGGCTGAGATGATACCTACGACCCCTACAGGATGCCATGTCTCACGCATATGGTGCCCTGGTCGTTCTGAACTAATGGTTAAACCGTAAAGTTGACGAGACAGTCCTACGGCAAAGTCGCAAATATCAATCATTTCTTGAACTTCACCCAAGCCTTCTTGGGTGATTTTGCCCGCTTCTAAAGACACTAAACGACCTAAATCTTCTTTATGCTCACGTAGCACATTTCCTAAAATGCGGACTAACTCACCGCGCCGAGGTGCAGGAACTTGACGCCATGCCTTAAAAGCAACTTCTGCTTGTTGAATCTGCACATCCACATCTGCAATAGTATGCTCTTTAACGCGACCAATTTGCTGTCCATCAATAGGAGAATGAACGGCTAAGCTACCTTGTTGATACACTGCCGAATCAACACCAAATTTGCTCATTAACGCTTCAATCATTTTCTCTCCTTTTATCAGTTCATCCTAAAATTTACTTTACCAAGTATTTAATACTATGGTTTAAGTCTAATACAGGTCAACTGAAAAAATATCTCTATATGATTACTTTTTTTCTTAATTAGGGTAATTCCTTATGCAAAGATTTTTATAAAGCTTTAATCTTGAAATAATACTTTTAGGAATATCATATGCAGATTTTTGACGCCCAACAAACTGAACAAGCACTCCCCTTTGTTGATTTAATTAATGCTCTTGAGAAAATGTTTATTGAAGGTTGCGAAGCTCCTCTTAGACATACTCATAAAATTAATAATCAACACAATGAAGCATTAGGAACATTATTAATTATGCCTGCATGGCAATCTGAGCGATGGTTGGGTATCAAAACTGTTTCTGTTTTCCCTCATAATCACGACTATCATTTACCTGGCTTACACTCTGTCTACCTACTATATTCAGCAAAAACTGGTAAACCTGAATCTATGTTTGACGGTGATGTGATTACCTCTCGCCGAACAGTGGCAGCCTCTGCACTTGCAGCAAAATATTTAAGTCGTCCTGACGCTAATTCTCTACTAATTGTTGGATCAGGTCGTGTCGCTAGTTTAATTGCTCAAGCCTATCAAGCTATACGCCCTCTAAAAACTATTTATGTATGGAGTAAAACTCAGCAAAATGCCGAACAACTAGTAAAAGAATTAAACCATCAAGGTTTTAATGCGCATTATGCCGATGACTTAGAGGCCACAGCTAAGCAAGTGGATATTATTAGTTGCGCAACACTTTCTACACAAGCAATTATTAAAGGGGAATGGTTACGACCAGGTGTACATCTAGACTTAATTGGTAGTTTTACACCTGATATGCGAGAAACTGACGACTCTTGTTTCAAAAACACATCCGTCTTTATTGATACCGAAGAGGCACTATTAAAAGCGGGCGATCTGCTTTCTCCCATCCATAACGGCGTGATAAAAGCAGAAGACATCAAGGCTAACCTTTCTCAGCTATGTAAAAAAGAGCATCTTGGTCGCACTAGTGATACTGAAATTACTATTTTCAAATCCGTGGGAAATGCTTTAGAGGATCTTGCCGCCGCTATATTAGCTCAAGAGAATAAAAGCTAAACCATTCAAAAAATAAAGGTTAGCTTGCCTAATAAGCAAGCTAACCTTACTAGCAATATTTGATTATTTCATGAGTGTACGAGTACCATCCTTGTGCCATGTAAACACTTGGAAGTCAAAAGAGGTCAAATCTCCTGATGGCTCCCAACTTAATTGACCAACCACAGAATCAACTTTATTACCATGCAACCATTTCGCTACTTCTATCGGGTCAGTACTATTGGTTGCTTTAATACCTGCTGCAATAGACTGAACACCTGCATAGGCAGTCATTTGGAAAGTACCCGATGGATCACGCCCCTTCTCTTGGAATAATTTAGTAATTGCAGCATTTTCTGGCTTCAATGAGAAATCAGGAGATAAGGTCACTAATAAGCCCTCAACAGCATCTCCAGCAACAGCGTTTAAGTCTGTACCAACAGCTCCTTCAGCACTCATAAATTGTGCCTTCAACCCCTGCTCACGAGCCTGACGTAATAGTAAGCCTAATTCAGGATAGAGCCCTCCATAAAACACAAAATCTATACCTGCTGATTTCATTTTTGTAATCACAGACGAATAATCCGATTCACCTGCATTAATACCTTCAAAAATTACGACATTACCACCTAGTTGTTTTAAATTATCACGCGTATACGTAGCAACTCCTTGACCATAGGTTTGTTTATCATGAAGAACGGCTATTTTCGTAGGTTTTACCTTTTCCATCACATACTTGGCTGCTACAGGTGCTTGTTGGTCATCGCGTCCAATTGACCGAAACACTGTTTCATAATTTTTGCCTGCGGTCACCGTTGGAGATGTTCCGCCAGGAGTAATCATTACTACGCCTTGCTCATTAAAAATAGGTGCAGCCCCCATTATCGCCCCAGAACAAAATGGACCAATAACAAAACCTATCTGTTGATTTACAACCGTATTAGCGGCAGTAGGTCCCTGTTTAGGTTCACAAGCATCATCAACCACCACCATTTCAAAAGTATTCCCATTAATACCCCCTTCAGCATTAATCTTTTCAATGGCAGTCATTACCCCATCCCGAGTCATATGACCATACTGAGTAACTGGCCCCGTAAAAGGACTAACGACAGCGATTTTTACTACCTCAGCTTGTGCCACAGAAACTGATAACACTAACCCTAAAGCAGTCGCTAAACTAGATAATTTTACTTTTATCATAATAAGAATACCTCCTAAAAAAAGTGGTCATAATGTTGTCACGGTTTTTACAGTTTATCCAAAACACTTTATATGCAACATATGATAATCCCTAAGTTTTTTAGGATTGAACCTTTCCACTCCTCGGAGAGCTAGTACAGTCCTTGTTCTGTATAGGCATTGGAAATTTTCTCTTTACTATATTCCAAATCGGAATAGTATGAGTCTATTTTTTCGTTTGTTAAATATCACTACATCCATTAAATTTCTCTTATTACAAGACATAACATTTTTTAGGGATAATCCTTATTTTTTAAATAATTCAAACATAAAAGAATATTGTCCTTAATCTATAAAAATTACTAGCTTTTGCTTTTCGTACAGTATTTCGTACATTAATAAAAAACACACAACCATATTAAGTGGTTATATAAAAATAGGAGCACAATATGAACATCTGGTCATGGTATTTGAATAAATCCTTTATGTCGAAAATGACGGTAGGCTTTATTCTCGGCATTTTATTTGGATTCATCTTTGGGGAAGGTAGTAGCGTATTAGCTCCCTTAGGCAAGCTATTTTTAAATTTATTACGTATGGTAGTAATTCCTTTAGTTGTGCTATCACTTATCGTTGCAGTTAACCACTCAAACCCTAGAGAATTAGGACGTATTGGCGCTAAGGTTTTCCCCTTCTATCTCATTGCTACTGGTATTTCGATTTTTGTAGGGATTGCCATTGCCCAAATTACCCACCCCGGTGTTGGCTTAAGTCTACCTGAAGGAGCAACAGTTACCCCTCCAAAAAGCCCAAAGTTTATTGATACATTAATCAATATGGTACCGAGTAATATTTTCAGCGCCCTATCAAATGGCGATATTCTTGCTGTCGTATTTGTCGCTATTGTCGTGGGTTTAGCGATTCTCTTTTTGCGTCACGCTGATAATGCTCAACAAAGAGAAATGGGTGAATTAATTTACAAAGTTATCGAGGCAGGTAATGAAGTCGTCTCTAAAATTTTAGCTGGCATCTTGCAATATGCGCCTATCGGTGTCATGGGGATTACTGCGAATACCATAGGAAGTCAAGGTATGGATACCGTGATTGCTCTTGGAAAATTTATTGGTACTGCCTATATTGGTGTTATCGCTTTGCTAGTGATTGTCTATCCAATCATTCTAAAATTATTTGGCGTTAAAGTTATCCAATTTTATCGTGACATTAAAGAAGCTGTCTTTACTTCATTTGCCACTAGCTCAAGTTTAAGTACCTTACCTATCACCATTCGTTCTGCAGAAAAAGCAGGCATTGGAGAGCGTGTGGCTAAATTAACCTTACCTATTGGTGCTACAGTTAATATGAATGGTACTGCCCTACGATTTGGTATGGCTGTGATTTTTGCTGCCGAAATTATGGGAATTAGTTTATCTTTCAATGAACTAGTTTCTATCGTACTTATTGGCACAATGGCCGCTGTCGGTACAGCTGGTGTGCCTGGTGCGGGTTTAATCGGTATGTCAATCGTATTTACACAAGCAGGTTTACCGATTGAAATTGTTGCCCTAACCGCAGGCATTAACTCACTCGTTGATATGATTTTTACATGTGGTAATGTCACTGGAGATTTAGTCGCTGCAAAAGTAGTAGACCAAACAGAAAAATGGCAGAGTTCAAAGACGTCAAGCTAAACGGCTAAACGACTAAACGACTATTTCCGACTATCACCATAATTTCTCTCTACTTGATTGAGATTATATGTTTTACAAAGGTTTTTATATGAATAGAAAAGGTATTAGCACAGCACTAGGTCTAGTTCACCCAATCACTCTTTCTCACGGAAAAAATGCTGAAGTCTGGGATACTGATGGCAAGCATTATATTGATTTTGTTGGTGGCATTGGAGTGCTCAACCTCGGACATTGTCATCCAGTTATTGTCCAAGCCATCCAAGAGCAAGCCACTAAAATGACCCATTACGCATTTAATGCCGCAGAGCATGAACCATATAAAAAGTTCATGGCAGAGTTAGTAGATTTTATCCCTATGAGTGGTGAGCTTGCTGGGATGCTTACTAATTGTGGTGCAGAGTCCACAGAGAATGCACTAAAAATTGCACGCATCAAAACAGGACGCACAGGTGTGATTGCTTTTGATGGAGGATTTCATGGTCGTACATTAGCAACGGTCAATTTAAATGGTAAAGTGAATCCATATAAACAAGGCTTAGGCAATTTACCAGGCCCTGTTTATCATATCCCGTTCCCAAGTAAGGATAACGGTATCAGCAAAGAGACTGCTGTAGCTGCTTTGGAACGTTTAACTCAAATAGAAGTAGATATCAACACAATTGCGGCTATTATTGTTGAACCGGTTCTTGGAGAAGGTGGATTCCAATTATTGGATATTGACTTTGCCAAATATCTTCGTGATTTCTGCCATAAACATGGCATTATCCTCATCTTCGATGAAATTCAATCTGGTTTCGGTCGTACAGGCAAACCATTCGCTTTCTTGCATTTAGGTATAGAGCCAGATCTTCTGTTACTGGCCAAAAGTATTGCTGGTGGTATGCCTTTGGGAGCTGTCATTGGCAAAACTGACTTAGTTAATTATCCTCCAGTTGGTAGCTTAGGGGGGACTTTTTCAGGTAACCCTATTGCTTGTGCAGCAGCATCAGCTACTCTTTCCATTATGCAGAGTGAACCTTTCCTTAGCTCATCAAAACACTATGAAGAGACAATTGAAAAAACATACCATCAATGGAAAGAACAAAACATAACGCCATGGTTAGGTCGACTAACTGGCGTAGGTGCCATGCGTGGTATAGAGTTATATCACCCAGAATTTGGTGCAGGTTCAGCCCTCTTAAGTAAAATATTAGTCACTGCTCGTGAACGTGGTTTGTTATTGATGCCTAGTGGTAAAAGTCGACATATTATTCGCTTGCTCACTCCACTCACTATTGAGCCAGAAATATTAGAGAAAGGACTCACTATTTTGTCAGACATTCTTAAAGAATATGCTGATTTTAAAATTTAAATCTTTAGAAAAACAATTACTAGAAGGAGCGACACAATGTCTCATTTTTTAAACCCTGACGAAATTCGATCGCGCTTTTCTGCTTTGATGTCAGATATGTATCAAAAAGAGGTACCTCTTTATGGCGATTTGATTAGCCTTGTCTCTGATGTTAATAAAAGTGTTTTAGAAAAATCTCCTGAAATTAAAAATCAACTGACTCAAACAGGTGAATTACCTCGTTTAGACTTAGAACGTCATGGTGCTATTCGTTTAGGTAAAGCAGAAGAACTTTTTACAATTCGTCGAGTATTTGCCGTTATGGGGATGTTTCCTGTAGGCTATTATGATTTAGCCCCTGCTGGCGTTCCTGTACATTCCACAGCATTTCGTGCTATCGAAGCCGAGTCATTAAATAAAAGTCCATTCCGCATCTTTACCTCTCTATTGCGTTTAGAACTTATTGATAACGAAGAGCTTCGACAAACTGCAACTAATATTTTAGCCAACCGCAATATCTTCACAGATAAAGCTATTGAATTAACGGAAAAGTCTGAACAACAAGGGGGACTATCTGCGGAAGATGCAGAAATTTTTGTACAAGAAGTATTGGAAACATTCCGTTGGCACAAAGAAGCTGCAGTGTCAAAAGATATTTATCAAGCCTTACATGATCAGCATCGATTAATTGCCGATGTTGTTGCTTTCAAAGGACCTCACATTAACCATCTAACACCTCGCACCTTAGATATTGATGAAGTTCAAATAGGTATGAGTAAACGAGGTATTCCACCTAAAGAAATTATTGAAGGCCCTCCTCGTCGAAACTGTCCAATTCTATTACGTCAAACAAGTTTTAAAGCACTAGAGGAAGCCGTTTCTTTTATCGATGCGGATAATAAAGTGGACGGTAGCCATACAGCACGATTTGGTGAAATTGAACAACGTGGTATTGCTCTAACAGCAAAAGGTCGAGCATTATATGATGAGTTATTAAATAAAACTCGTATTGCCACAAAAGGACAGCGTATTGAGGATAATCCTGATGCATACATGACTGTATTAAGTAAAACGTTCGAACCTTTTCCTGATACGTATCTTGAATTGCAAGCACAAGACCTTGCCTATTTCTACTATTACCCAGTAGAAGGAGCAAAACCTAACAAGACAGTCTCTATAGCAGATTTACCGCAACTCTTAAATGATGGGCTTATTCGTATTGAACCGATTGTCTATGAGGATTTTCTACCTGTTTCAGCTGCTGGTATTTTCCAATCAAACTTAGGAGGTACAGCACAAAAGCATTATGATGAATCATCTAATCGCACGGCGTTTGAAGAAGCATTAGGCGCCAAAGTTCAAGATGAACTAGCATTATATGCGGCTACTCAAAAAGCATCGATTGATGCATGCTTGGCTGCACTTAATAAAGTCTAGGAATTTAGTAGCTATTAATTGAGTCATTTTGTTCATTGAATCATTAAATAGACGATTTTTGATAGTTAGTCCCCTCTCATGTTTACGCATCAGAGGGGATTTCTATTTTTTTATCATTAACTCTTTGAATTGATAAATATATAGCTAAGTTATTTAACTACTCATTAAGTCATCAATAAAAAACACATATTAAACATATTATTAATATATATTTAATATGTTTATATAAATCTGTATAAAGCTTAGCCTTACTATAGATATAGACTCTTTTATGCAATAAATATCAGGGTATGACTTATTCTTACGGAGATAGTGTTGATTAAAACCTGATTAACTCACCTCTTACATAAAGGAGCTTATATAAAAACCAAAATACCTCTTACAAAAACCATATACTAATCAACTAATTCTCTATGCTCACATTGATAATCTTTTTCCTTTATTCTCTTAAGAGATAACAGATGATTTCAGCTTAACTTGAAAATATCGAAAACTACCCAATAATACATAGGTAATTCGCTAACCACTCAGAAAAAGGATTTATATTATGTCTGTTCAAGAGCTAAATGAAGGCAATTTTGCCTCTGTATTAACGGATACTAACACTGTTATCATCGATTTTTGGGCACCGTGGTGTGGCCCATGTCGTCAATTTGCTCCAACATTTGAAGCGGCAGCAGAAAAACATCCTGATATTGTTTTTGCCAAAGTAAATACCGAGGAACAACAAGGTTTAGCAGCGAGCTTTAATATTCGCTCTATTCCTACACTGATGATTTTCAGAGAAAAAGTCATGTTATTTAACCAAGCAGGCGCATTACCTCCTGCTGCCCTTGAAGATATTATCACTCAAGTCAAGGCACTTGATATGGCAAAAGTTCATGCGGAAATTGCAGCTCAGCAAAAGAACGAATCTAAGCCTGCTTAAATACATAGCTTATCTTTAACCCCCCTTAGCTTTGGGTATATACATTGGATATGCACAAAGCTATTTTGTTTTATGATTTTTTGTTATTCTTTCCTAACTCTTTAATTCTCTCTATTTATTCTACATTCTGCTCTCTTAGCGCTCTAGCCCCACTCTTTTACCTCTTCTTCTATATCGTTTGACCATCTGCTCTAGCTTTATTTGTTACAGCGATGAACATGTCTCTTTTTCTGTGTCATTTTGACTATTCTGACCTCTACCATCAGCTCGCTCATTTATCCTACCGTTGTAAAACACTATCCACTATTTCCTATATATCAGTTCTATCAATATGTATTCTCTCACTACTTAAACTCTAATGATTGTTTACTAATAGCTCCCTATTCTCATTCACTTCTTAACTTCTTTTTTATCATTATTAATTATTCAATAAATACATATCCTTCTCTTTACATATCAATTATTTTTAATATATAATAAATTTAATATTTTATTTTTTGAATATTTTAGGAGAATGATATGCCAGTAAATGTAGGAACAATTGACCGTGCAATTCGCATTATTTTAGGTTTAGTTTTAATTGGTTTAACCTTAAACGGAAATATTGGTGCTTGGGGCTGGATTGGTGTTATTCCGTTGGCTACTGGTATTTTTTCTCGTTGTGCTCTTTATTCACTCTTAGGTATCAATACAAATAAGTAGTTTTTTCCAGATATAGAGGTTATTAATGAGTATTAGCATTCTTAGTCCAAATGATGTTGCACAAAAACTAAAAGAAGGTGCCTTGTTGATCGATATTCGTCAGCTTAATGAATATCGTCGTGAACATATCCAAAATTCTGTTCAATGCACGCCTGAACAGCTTTCTACCAATGGTTTACCACAAGAGGCAGAACAAGCTTCCACTATTATTTTTCATTGTCGCTCAGGAATGAGAACTGGTGGTGCTGCCGCATTGCTTAGTCAATGTGCAAATGGCAAAGAATGCTATATCCTTCAAGATGGTATTGATGGTTGGAAAAAAGCAGGTTTAAGCACCTATAAAGATCAAAAACAACCATTAGAACTAATGCGACAAGTACAAATTGCTGCAGGCTTAATGATATTAGTGGGTGTATTAGCTGGTTGGTTTATTCATCTCGCATTTTTCATCATCAGTGGTTTTGTTGGTGCAGGCTTACTCTTTGCTGGTATCACAGGTTTTTGTGGATTAGCTCGTTTATTACAAGGTATGCCATGGAATCGTAACTATTTGCAAAACTAATTCTCAGTCTATCAACAATTTGCTGATGTATATGTTATAACTATACGTTTTGAAGAATGGATACCCTCTGTCGTCATCCATATGATAACAACACAAAAGGACAATGTTCTATGCTTAATACGCAAGAAATGCGTGCTCAATGCGATGAAGCTAGTCAATTTTTAAAGCTTCTCGCCAATCCAAATAGATTAGCTATTCTTTGTAGCTTGCATGAACAGCGTCATAATGTAACTGAGCTATCTCATCTGCTAGATATGCCACAAGCCGCTCTTTCTAATCAATTAATGTTGTTAAAAGAAGCTGGTTTTGTCGCCTGTGAAATTAAGCATAGAGAGCGTATTTATTATCTAACCGATGAGCGTATTGTTGAAACAATTGCTCTATTACATCGTTTTTTCTGTCATACAGAAATAGAAGCTTAAGTAACTCACTACTTAAGCTTCTGCTTTTCCGTCACTATCTCTTCAAACAGACCAGCTTCCTTTACCTCTTGTTAAATTAATATAGAGCTGTTCTAGCGTACTTAGTTCCGTATCTGGAATACTAAGCGTCCAAGTAACACCATGATCATTGAAGTCTTCGGTTAATAACGCTACACCTGGTTGCATTAGCCTAGACTTAAGCATGGCCATTTCAGAAAACTCGGCACTACATATAACTTTAGTCATGGGAATAATCTTATTTTTTTCGGCTAATTGCAAACACTTAGCTGCACATCCACCATAAGCTCGAACTAGTCCCCCAGTACCTAACTTGATACCACCAAAGTAACGAATAACCAGCACTGCCACATTCACTAAGTCCTGTCCTTCAATCGCCTGCAGAATAGGACGCCCTGCCGTACCTCCTGGCTCCCCGTCATCATTAAAGCGATAATTATCCTTCAGCTTAAATGCCCAACAATTATGCGTAGCATCTGCTTGGTTATGCTGTTGGAAAAAGTTCATTGCTTGTTCTACGGTTTCTACAGGCGCAGCATGACAAATAAATAGACTTTTTTTAATCGTTTCTTCAAAAGAAACCTCAGCCGTTAACGTATACATATCAGTTACTTAGGCGATTACAAAGTAAGTTAGCTTACCTTTAACGTATTATATAGCCATTAGCCTTCAATACCTCGTGATGCCAGGTACTCTTCATAGCCACCCATATAATCAATCAGTTCACCATTAGGCAAGATCTCGATAACTCTAGTCGCTAAGCCAGAGACAAACTCACGGTCATGAGAGACAAAAATAAGTGTTCCTTTGAATTTTTCTAATGCTAGCTGTAACGACTCAATAGATTCCATATCTAAGTGATTAGTTGGCTCATCCATTAATAAGACGTTATGTCTACCTAACATTAAGCGTCCAAAAAACATTCGGTTTTTCTCTCCACCAGATAATACTTTTACATCTTTAACGATATCATCCGCTGAGAACAATAAGCGCCCTAATACAGAACGAATTTGCTGATCCTCATCACCCGCTTGACGGTATTGAGCCATCCAATCAAACACATTCATAGAGTTGGCAAAAGCTTCTGAAACATCTTGCGCCATATAGCCCAAATCGGCATTTTCAGACCATTTCATTTCGCCACTATCAGGTTGCAGATCTTGTGCAAATAAACGTAATAAGGTCGTTTTACCCACACCATTAGCACCAATAATTGCTATTTTTTGGCCCGCTTCTACCATTGCAGAAAAGTCGGTAATCACTGGTTTATCATAAGCTTTTGATACATGTTCTGCTGTAACAGCTAAACGATGCATCACTTTATTTTGTTCGAATCGAATAAAAGGATTTTGACGAGATGATGGCTTAACCTCAACTTGTTCAGACTTAATACGATCAATTTGTTTTAAGCGTGACGTAGCTTGACGAGATTTTGATTTATTTGCTGCAAATCGTCTAACAAAATCTTGTAATTCTGCTACTCTTTCTTTTGCCTTAGCATTATCAGCAACTAAACGCTCTCTTGCTTGTGCAGATGCCAACATATAATCATCATAATTACCCGGATAAATACGAATTTCACCATAGTCCAAATCCGCCATATGAGTACAAACTTGATTTAAAAAGTGACGATCATGGCTAATAATAATCATCGTACTTTGATAGCTATTAATCACACCTTCTAACCAACGAATCGTATTAATATCCAAGTTATTGGTTGGCTCATCTAACAGCAATACATCTGGATTAGAAAATAAGGCTTGTGCCAAAAGCACACGTAACTTCCATCCAGGTGCTATCTCTTTCATCTGTACATTATGTTGCTCAACAGGAATTTCTAAGCCTAGTAACAACTCTCCTGCCCTAGCCTCTGCTGTATACCCATCGTACTCAGCAAACTTTGCTTCTAATTCTGCTGCTTTCATATAGTCATCATCTGTCGCCTCTGGATTAGCATAGATAGCATCTCTTGCTGTCATAGCATCCCACATCTCTTTATGCCCCATCAAGACCACATCTAAGACTCGGCAATCCTCATAAGCAAATTGATCTTGGCGTAATTTACCTAAACGTACACCAGGATCTAAAGAGACATTACCTGAAGTAGGCTCTAAATCACCACCAATAATCTTCATGAAAGTTGATTTACCAGAACCATTAGCACCGATAAGTCCATAGCGGTTGCCTCCACCAAACTTAACACTAACGTTTTCAAACAAAGGTTTAGGACCAAATTGGATAGTCAGATTTGCCGTAGAAATCACTGTAAATTTTCCTGAAAAATGATGAAATTAACTAAACCCCATATTGTAGAATACTTTTATGTATAGGGTATTGCTTTATGAATGGATAAAAATAAATCTATGCAATATTAAAGTAATTTTTAATAAGTTATAGAAATAAACGATGTTTTTTGAGTTGATGCTCTCTCAGTAGCCAATCTTGTCGCGCTTGAAGATAATCTTCTTCAAAATGAGCCAGCCGTATAATAGTTGCAGGCTTTAAAAGTGGACTCAATGATGTAAACTGCCGATAAAGCTGATCTAGCTGCTGATAAAATGAATCACATTGTTCTCTATCAATTTTATTCTCATCAACTACAATAGCATCTGTATTTTTTAATAGCTTATACAAACTCGTATCTATAGTTGACGTAGCAATCATCAATATATCAGATGGCTCCAACACTAATAATGTAGCCTCATAGACAAAACGTTCTTTTAAAAAAAACTCCTGTCCTAATGTATAAATAATATTCGCTGGATCGATATTTTCATGACAGTCTAAAAATAGATGCTGAAAAGGTTGGATTTTGCGTTGTAACGCTTGCATAAAAAGATTCCTTAGTGTTTCTGATGTCTCATTATGCAATTGGCAACATAGACAAACACCTTGAGCTAAAGGAATGCTGTGACGCAATGGAGCAAATACACTGGATGCAAAAATTTGGGTTAAATTATCTTTAATCGACAATCTAACCCGTTCTGCTTTTCCTAAGAGTAAACTGACAGGAATTCTAGACACTGATATTACTTATTTTCCTTTTCTGTTTTATCTATATTAAACGCATTGAAAAGAGTATTCGTCTGGTTTTGCATTTGCTCTTGCATTTGCAAAAATAAATTTTTAGACTGTTCCACGTAAGCATTCATGGCATTGTTTAATCCTGGCACTTGGAAATTACTCATTAACTGTGACCATGTTTCAGGATTAAATGGCTGATTATATAAAGATCTAGATTGTTCCGTGAGGGAATTCTGAATATCTGCAAATGCTTGCATATTTTTTTCCAAATACATCCCCATAACACCTTGCATGGCATGCCCATAAAAACGAATAATTTGCTTAAGCATATTCGCATTGAACATGGGCACACCACCACTTTCTAGCTCTAGAATAATCTGCAATAAAATACTGCGCGTTAAGTCCTCACCAGTTTTAGCATCAACTACTTGAAATTGCATATTATCAAGCACTAATTGCTTTACATCACTGAGGGTAATATAGGCACTTGATTCTGTGTCATATAACCGGCGATTAGGATACTTTTTAATAATACGCATAGTTAGATTAGTCATTAACTACTTTCCTATCATTAACTCATGTGTAGGCCACCGTTTACAGAGAAATCTGCACCAGTAGCAAAACCAGCATCTTCAGAAGCTAACCAAGAAACAATAGAAGCAATTTCTTCTGGTGTTCCTAAACGACGAACAGGAATGGTTGAAACAATTTGCTCAAGAACTTCTGGACGAATAGCACGAACCATTTCAGTACCAATATACCCTGGAGAAACCGTATTCACTGTTACCCCACGACTCGCCATCTCTTGAGCCAATGCCATTGTAAAACCATGGATACCTGCCTTAGCTGTAGAGTAGTTAGATTGACCAAATTGACCTTTTTGACCATTCACAGAACTGATATTAATGATGCGTCCCCAACGTTTTTCATACATTGAATCAATCACTTGTTTAGTCACATTGAATAAGCTATTAAGATTGGTATCCATTACTGCTGTCCAATCTTCTAAACTCATTTTACGAAATACACCGTCACGTGTAATGCCCGCATTATTGACAAGAACATCCACCGCTCCATGTTCTTCTTTAACTTTATTAAAAGCAGCTACTGTGGAATCCCAATCTGAAACATTACCCACAGAAGCATAGAATGTATATCCCAATTGCGCCTGTTCATCTAGCCATTTTTGATAATTACGACTTGGACCTGCGCCAGCAATGACTTTAAACCCATCTTTTGCTAGACGCTGACAAATAGCTGTCCCAATACCACCCATACCACCTGTTACATAGGCAATCTTGCGGCTCATTTTATTCTCCTTTACTTTTTGTATAATTGCTATTATCGAAATAGTTTAACATTAAATTAATTTCTAAACTGCTTTAACCTTAACATACTCACCGGGCGCATCTGCTCGTGGTTTATATATTGTTCTATCACCTAGTGTTTTCTTAGCTTTGATACGATTACCTGCTCGCTCAGCAATCCACTCATACCAATCAGTCCACCAACTTCCTGGCATTTGATCAGCATCCTCAAACCATTGCTCACTACTTAAATAACCATCATCATAAATGTAATTATTAATCCAATAATTACGTTTATTTTTAGCAGGTGGATTGATAACACCCGCTACATGACCTGAAGCACCTAAACAAAATTTAATATCACCCGTAAGGATATCTTTGCTAGCATAAGCTGACTTCCAAGGGACAATATGGTCATCTTTTGACGCATATAAGTAGGTGTCCATATCTAATAAAGAAAAATCAAGCCCTGTATCTCCAATCTGTGTTTTGTTAGGTACCATAAAATTATTTTCTAAATAGGCATTACGCAGATAGTAGGCATAAAAGGGCCCAGGCAAGTTAGTGCTATCCCCATTCCAGTAAAGAATGTCAAATGGAAGTGGTGTCTCACCTTTGAAGTAATTACTCACCACATAGTTCCACACTAATTCATTCGGTCTTAAAAATGAGAAAGTTATCGCTAATTCCTTAGCAGGCATTAATCCTTCTTGTCCGATTGTTTGTTCACGAATAGCCACACTAGCTTCATCAACAAATACGTGCATGATGCCTGTATCGGAGAAATCCAAGAAAGTCGTCAACAACGTCATACTATTAGCATAATCTTGCCCTCTTGCCTTAGCGATAGCCAATGCTGATGCTAACATTGTCCCCCCTACGCAAAAGCCAAGCGTATTAATTTTTTCTTTTTTGGTAATTTCACTTACAGCTTGCAATGCACGCATCACACCTTGCTCGATATAATCTCCCCATGTGAAACGATGAACACCGTCAGGATCATTTGGTAAAGGATTTCGCCAAGACATTAAAAATACAGTATGCCCTTGCTCAACCGCATTACGCACAAAAGAGTTTTCTGGTTGTAAATCTAAGATGTAGAATTTGTTAATACAAGGAGGCACCATTAACAAAGGAATTTCGTACACAGTCTCTGTTTGAGGGGCGTATTGAATTAGTTCAAAAAAAGCATTCTGATATACCACTTTACCTGGCGTAATAGCTAAATTTTTACCAACTTCAAATGCATCCTCATCAGTCTGTGTCATACGACCTTTTTGGATATCCATCATTAAATTTTGGATACCTTTTTGTAATGATTCACCGTGCGTTTTTTCGAAAGTCTCAATAGCATCTGCATTAAGAGCAAAAAAATTCGACGGTGCAACGGCATCTACCCATTGATGTACCGCAAAATCTAATTTATCTTTTGTTTCTTGATCAAGTTCAATCTTGTCTAACACATCAAAAATTGCTTTGGAAGATAACAAATACAAATGTGCCAAACTTAGTAATTGGGGATTTTTTTTCCATGCTTCGCTACTAAAACGACGATCCTTGATTTCTGGTAAGTTACCAGTCAACGCCTGTGAAAAAATCTGTTGAAAATCTTTTACAAAATTGGCCTGTAAAGAAAGCCATGCCTCTGAAGATTGATACAACGGTGCTAACCATGCGTTAATATCGTTATTTTGCTGCTCTGACATACGCTCCTCCCCATTCTATAGCTATAGGTTAAACAATTTGGACTTAAATCAAAATAGGGATTTATACTCCCTTCCACACTAGCGTTACGATGCGTCCTGTGGGATTTTCTCGCCGATAAGAAAAGTAACGTTGTTTGTCAAGATAAGTACATTCATTACTCTCTTCTACCATATTAACACCAATTTGTTTCAACTTCATGTTTGCTATACCAGACAAGTTAGCAAAGTATTTATTTACAACACCCGGTTCAAAAAATGGTGCCAAATTACTATTCTGACTCACAAAAGCGTCATAAACTTCTGCTCCAACTTCAAATACTTTTTGCGAAATAGCAGGTCCAATCCATGCCTTGAAATGTGCATTTGGTTTTTTACTGCGCATAAGATCTACAGTTCTTTCTAAAATACCTGCTTGCAATCCTCGCCAACCAGCATGTGCTGCCCCCACAATTGTGCCCTCTTCATCCGCAAGAACGACAGGTAAACAGTCTGCCGTCATAATAGCCAATACTTTTTTATCACATGTTGTTACAGCTGCATCTGCCTTGGCTGGATAGTCGAAAGGCCTATCAGCATCTAATACCTCTGTACCATGTACCTGATTTAACCAGATAGGTGAATTAGGTAAAGCTGCATTTAATAAAGCCCGATTAGCTTGTGCGTGTTCTGGATTATCACCACAATGAAGACCCAAGTTGAAACTATCAAAAGGTGGTTCACTTACTCCAGCCATATACCGAGTGGTTGTACCATAAAAAACATTATTCCATTTATGACCTGTTACTAACTTATCTAACACATTGACTCCCATCGAATAGAATCTATTAACGTTTGCATATCATCTGGAATAGATGCTTCAAACTCAACCATTTCTTCTGTTTTTGGATCAATAAAACTCAATCTAAATGCGTGTAGCATTTGTCGTGTAGCTGCAATCTGACTTCCATATAAACTATCTCCCAGCAAAGGGTGTCCTAAGCTAGCCATATGCACCCGAATTTGATGTGTACGACCTGTTTCCAATTTACATTCAATTAGACTCACACTTTTTTCTACCTTAGTAGTTTCATATACCCCTGTCTGCAAGCATGTATAGTGTGTGACAGCTGGTTTAGGTGCAATTGGTTTATCTACAGACATACGAACGGGGACTCTAGTATCTCGACCGATTGGTTTATCCACAGTGCCTTGCTCTTTCATTATGCCTTGTGCCAACGCTCTATATCGACGCCCCATTGTGCGTGCCTGCAACTGCCTCACTAAATGTGTCTGTGCTACTTCTGTTCTTGCTACTACTAATAAACCAGAAGTATCTTTATCTAGTCGGTGAACTATCCCTGCCCTAGGAATAACTGCCAACTCTGGGTAACGGTACAAAAGACCATTTAATAACGTACCATGCCAATTCCCTGCACCAGGATGCGTAACTAAACCAACTGGTTTGTTAACCACAATCCATTCACTACTTTCTGCTATCACGTCAAAATCTATCGGTTCAGGAGAAAATGCTTTGCTTTGCTCACTTTCTTGTTCAAGAACGGCGATGACATCACCAGGACCTACAATTTGTTTAACTTTGGTTTTTTTATCATTGACCGTAACAAACCCATCTTCAATCCATGTTTGTAAACGACCTCTTGAATGCTCTGGCATGAGTTGCGCCAAAATTTTATCTAGCCTATCACCCTTAACTTCACGATCTAGTCTAAAAATGTGAGGCTCTTGTGCTGACGTATCCAATAATTCATCTAAAGGATTTTCTATTTCATTATTTGGCATGTTGATGACTTCAATAAAAAACTATGTAATATTGTAGTAGTTATTGATTTCCAATTTGTCTAAACGGTATAAAACTACACGAATATTCATAGTAATGGTATGATTAGCGTTATTCGTTTAATATTTAATTATTCATCTGCACTGATATGAAACAAATCTATAAAGGTAGCTTAATTTTCCTTTGTGCAACCATTTTGACTGGTTGTGGCATTCTACAAAAAGAAGTTGATGAAACTAAAGGCTGGTCTGCCGCACAAATATATGACGCTGCTCGAGAAAGTGTTCGTGAATCCGAATGGAAATCAGCTAGACGTTACTTATCTGTTATTGAAAATCGTCATCCTCATACATCCTATGCTCAACAATCACTTATTGATCAAGCGTATGTAAATTGGAAAGACCATGAGCCAGAACAAGCGACAGCTGCCATTAATCGTTTCTTAGCTCTATATCCAAACCACCCGGGCACGGACTATATGCTTTACCTCAAAGGGATGGTAACGTTTACTCCACCCAGTGCGTTCTTAACAAGTTATACGGGTCAAGACCCTAGTGAACGTGATCCCAAAGGTTTGCGTCAATCTTATCATGCCTTCAAAGAGTTAGTAGAGCGCTATCCTGACAGTCGTTATTCTATTGATGCACGTCAGCGCTTAGTTTGGTTAGTTAGTACTATTGCCGATAATGAAACTAACGTAGCAGAGTACTACTATAAACGACATGGCTATGTTGCCGCTATCAATCGTGCTCAAGCTGTTTTACGTGAATTCTCCGGTGTTCAAGCCTCTGAACGTGCTTTGTATATTATGATGAAATCATATGAAGAATTAAATATGCCAGAACAGGCTAGCGATGCCAAACGCGTATTAGACCAAAACTTCCCTGATAGTAAATATTATAAATATGGTCTTGAAGGTCCTTCTTCTTGGACGGATTGGTTCTCACCACACAATTGGTTTAACTAAGTAATTCCATACCTATCTACACAAATAAAGACCTCAGTCAAAACACTGAGGTCTTTTTAATTAATACGTAAGCACTATACCTAAAATTATCTGATAAAAAGATCAGTGGTTATTGGCTCCCCCTTAGATCTCTTAGTCCCAAAACTCTAAAGCAATCTCAGCCCTGCTCGTCCGGTAGAAATCAGGTAGACTTCCCCATAATAATCGACTATAGCGTTGATTAATCAATCTCTCATCACCGATAATCAAAACCCCACTATCATATTCAGTACGAATGAGTCTACCCACCCCTTGCTTAAGTGCAATAGTCGCCAAAGGAATTTGAATATCCATAAAAGGATTACCTCCTTTTTTACGACAATCATCAATACGAGCAGCCAGTACAGGATCGTCAGGAGGGGCAAAAGGTAATTTATCAATCGCTAATAAGGTAAGCAAATCGCCTGGAAAGTCTACACCCTCCCAAAAGCTTGCACTACCTATTAGCACACCTTTGGAGGTCGCCCTAAACTTATCTACTAAAATACGATGGGCTGACTCACCTTGTCGAAAAATAGTTCGATTTATTTTTGCTTTTTCAAACGCCTGCTGTAATAAATCTCCAAGGCTATCCACTGCTTTTAAGGTAGTGCACAGAATTAAAACACCACCGGGTGTCTTTTGAATGAATGGGATAAGCAAATTGACAAACGACTGCTCATAAGTAGAATGCCTAACTTCTGGTAAACTTGTCGGCACATACATAATACCATTACTTGCATAATGAAACGGAGACTCCCAAGAGTAACACTCCGCATCATAAAGCCCTAGCTGTGCTTGGAAATGGGTAAATTTTTTCGCTACTGACAAGGTTGCAGACGTAAAAATCCAACTCTGATCCGGTCGTTTAAAATTAGCAAATCCCTTGACAGATAATGGTGCACGACTAAATCTCAGTTGATGTGGACCAAACTCTACCCAACGCACATAAACATTTTTATCATCTGAACTAAATTTTTCAGGATTTGCCCATTGTTGTAGCACCGAACAATAAGCGCTTAACCTGTTGTAGACTTCTTGAATATCTATATGATGCTCAACGACTTTAGCCAATGCAGATAATATATTATTTAAGCTATCTAATAACGTATCTAAGCCTGTTAGAAAATTGTCTTTATCAGGAATAGATTCATAGACTACTTTTTTGTTAGGTAAATCATCAATCGGCTTAGCAAGCAATCGCAATTCTAACAAATTATATTTAACAGCCTTACATAGCTTATCCCAGTCTGTCACGCTTTTCACATAGCTTGCCGTCACTGTTTCAATATCTTTAGTGGCCTTATCGATATCGGCCAAAGAAATAGTACTACCCAAAAACTGTGTAGCAACATCTGGTAATTGATGAGCCTCATCAAAAATAATCGTATCTGCTAAAGGAAGCAAATCAATATCGGCTTCTTGCCTTAAAGCGATATCTGCAAAAAAGAGTGCATGATTAACAATAATAATATCGGCTTCTTTGGCTTTTGCACGTGCCTTGGCAATAAAACACTCATCAATATAGGGACAGTCTTTATTCAAACAACTTTCTTTAGTTGATGTTACCCTAGACCATATACTGGCACTATCAGGCACCCCATCACAATCAGATTTATCCCCTGTTTGTGTGCGTTGGAAAAATAGTTTGATTTCATTAAGCTGCTTAACTTCCTGTTGATTTTTTAGCAAACTATACTCATCATCTACAAGGCGATGATAATTGAAATGACATATATAATTTGCACGTCCCTTGAGTAATGCCACTTGAACAGGTAAACCAGTAGCCTTTTTTATCATTGGCGCATCTTTACGATAAAGTTGATCTTGTAAAGCCCTTGTTCCCGTTGACACAATAACCTTGCGCAATGATGCAAATGCTGGGACTAAATATGCCCATGTTTTACCTGTACCGGTTCCTGCCTCGGCAATCAAGGTGCCATGTTCTTTAATTGTCTTTTCTATGGCTAAAGAGAGTTCAATTTGTGATTGACGAATACTATAACCTGGTTGAATTTTTGCTAATTTTTTTTCGAAAAAATCCTTAATATTCAAACTCAACATAGCTCGCCGTCAAAAATATAGCCCAATAATATGGTTCATATAGTATCAGAATTAGCCCTTTAAAAATGACCATGAGAGCTTTTTATCCTAATTTTATACAGTATTCTATACAGTATTTTCTATCTTTACAAAATTTTAATCACTAATTGTGCACCAATGGCTTTTTCACTGACATTTAAGGAAAGCAATGTGATACATTCTTAAGCTTTGACATAAACTTGAATAGGATGTTATGAGCACTGTAAACGAAACGATTGATGAGAAGCGTATTATTGAACAGTTAGCCCAAGAGCTAAATGTTCGTCCCCAACAAGTTTCTGCTACTGTAGATTTATTAAATGATGGCGCAACTATTCCCTTTATTGCACGTTACCGTAAAGAAGTCACTGGAGGTCTAGACGATACTATTTTAAGAAATTTAGAAGTTCGTCTAATCTATCTACGTGAATTAGAAGCACGCCGCCTAGCGATTATTCATTCTATTACTGAACAAGGCAAAATGACGGATGAGCTGCAAGCCCAAATTGATGCAGCAGACTCTAAACAACGCTTAGAAGACTTATATGCTCCTTTTAAACCTAAACGTCGTACACGTGCACAAATTGCCAAAGAAGCAGGTTTGGAGCCATTAGCCGATGCTATTCTAAGCGATAAATCAGCCGATCCCGCTACACTTGCTGAAAGCTACCTAAATCCTGAGCATAAAATTGATGACATCAAGGCAGCGCTCGACGGAGCAAGAGATATTCTGGCAGAGCGTTTCTCTGAAAATGCCGATTTACTCGCTTATATGCGTGACTATCTTAATAAATATGCTTACCTCTACGCCAAAGTTATTGAGGGTAAAGAGCAAGAAGGAGATAATTTTAGAGACTGGTTTGATTTTTCTGAAACCATTCGCACGCTCCCCTCTCACCGTATTTTAGCCTTATTGCGTGGGCGTACCCAAGGTATCCTTGACCTACGTATCGGTCTTGACCCTGAACAAGAGGCATTAACACCACATCCTTGTGTAGTCAATATCAGTGAGTTCCTAACACTAGATGCTGACTATTCTTTAGATGCTAGCACTAGAAATAAATGGTTAGCGGAGCTTTCTCGTTGGACATGGCGTGTAAAATTATTACCAGCTTTTGAAACCGAGTTAATTACTCAATTACGTGAAAAAGCTGAAGAAGAAGCTATTAGTGTTTTTGCTGCCAACCTAAAAGACCTATTATTAGCTGCACCTGCAGGTCCTAAAGCTGTTCTGGGTCTTGACCCGGGTATCCGTACTGGTGTTAAAGTAGCCGCTATTGATACTACTGGTAAATTATTAGAAACAACAACTATTTATCCGTTCGAACCTCGCCGTGATGTCACTGGCTCTACACATACACTATTAGCACTGATTGCGAAATATCATATCGATTTAATCGCTATTGGTAATGGCACAGCCTCACGAGAAACTGAAAAATTAGTCGCTGATTTATTAAAAACCATTCCCGAGTCTCAGGTTAAAAAAATTGTCGTATCTGAAGCAGGTGCTTCAGTCTATTCAGCCTCTGAGCTCGCCGCCAAAGAGTTCCCTGAGTTAGATGTAAGCTTACGTGGCGCTGTTTCTATTGCCCGCCGCTTACAAGACCCTCTGGCTGAACTAGTTAAAATTGAGCCCAAAGCTATTGGTGTCGGACAATATCAACATGATGTTAATCAACGGGAATTAGCTCGTTCATTAGATGCTGTTATTGAGGATTGTGTAAATGCTGTCGGTGTTGATGTTAATACAGCCTCTGCCCCTTTACTAAGCCGTGTATCAGGTCTTAATGCTTCTTTAGCGAAAAATATTGTTGAATACCGTGACCAAAATGGACGTTTTGAAAATCGTAAAAAACTAATGGATGTTTCACGTTTTGGTGCCAAAGCATTTGAACAAGCGGCAGGATTCTTACGCATTAATGACGGTGATAATCCTTTAGATGCCTCTGCTGTACACCCTGAGGCGTATCCTGTTGTCGAGCGTATTCTAGACAAACTTAAACAGGACGTAAAACAGATTATTGGACAAAAAGATGCCTTAAAAGGTCTATCACCAACTGATTTTACCGATGAAAAATTTGGGGTTCCTACGGTTCGCGATATTTTTAATGAAATTGAAAAACCGGGACGAGATCCTCGCCCTGAATTTAAAACAGCAACGTTTAAAGAGGGTATTGAAACCATCAATGATTTAGTTGTCGGTATGATTCTAGAAGGCGTAGTCACCAATGTAGCTAATTTTGGCGCCTTTGTAGACATTGGTGTTCATCAAGATGGTTTAGTACATATTTCTGCCTTATCTGATACTTTTGTTAAAGACCCTCGTGATGTTGTTCGTGTTGGTCAAACTGTGAAAGTGAAGGTACAGGAAGTTGATGCACCTAGAAAACGTATCGGACTAACTATGCGTTTAAATGACGATTCTGTCCCAGTTAAACGTGGTGAGCGTGATAGCAATAGTGTGGCATCTCGTCCTCCTCGTAAAGACACCCCAAGAGAACAGGGCTCTCAAGGTTTAGGTGCAATGGCAGCCGCGTTTGCTAAACTAAAACGCTAATATACCATCACTATTTATCCATCTAAACATAATGTTAGTTTGACTATAAAGCAATAGAACTACTTCAGTAAACAGCCCCTATACGCTGATATTCAATGTATAGGGGCTGCTCAGTATCGTCACCGTCTATCTTAACTGACTGCCTGAAAAACCTACCCTACTTCTTTTAAACGTGCGGTGAAGTGACGCAACACTTTAGGCTCATACGTAAACTCTAAACCTTTAATATTGTGCGTATTAGCTTTTACCTTAGAAAATGCCTCAATAATAAAATCCATATGAGTTTGAGTATAAGTAGCCCTTGGAATGGTTAAACGAAGTAATTCTGCCGGACAAGGTAACTGCTCTCCTGTTTTTGGATCACGCCCCAATAAAAATGAACCAATTTCTACCGCACGAATACCAGCCACTTTATAAAGCTCACAAGATAAAGCCTGCGCGGGGAATTGATTAGCAGGAATATGTGGTAATAATTTACCCGCATCAATAAAAGCAGCATGACCACCTGGCTGTTGGCAATAAATTCCCTCCGCTTCTAATCCTTCAACTAAATAGCGAATTTGTCCGATACGATACGCTAACCAATCCTCTCGCATACCGTCATGTAAGCCAACGGCTAAGCGTTCCATTGCACCGCCTTCTAAACCGCCGTAAGTTGGAAACCCCTCTTGAACAACGCATAAAGTTCGGCAATCCGTATATACATCAAAAAAATCATCATTCTTGAAACACAATAGTCCACCCATTGGTACCATAGCATCCTTTTTAGCAGACATCGCTAAAATATCAGCATACTTATAACTCTCTTTAGTGATGTCAGCAATAGACCAGTCTTTATAGGCTTGTTCTCGCTGTTGAATAAAATAGGCATTTTCCGCAAACCGTGCCGAATCCATCACCACAGGGATATCATATTTACGGGCAATAGCATAAACTGCTTGCATATTGGCTAATGATACGGGCTGACCACCAGCTGAATTGCAAGTGATTGTCATCACAATATAAGGAACATTTGCCGCACCTGCACTTTGAATCCCCTGCTCTAATTTTTCTACATCAAAATTGCCTTTAAAATCTTCATAAACACTGGTATTAAAAGCATTGTTCACAGGAGTATTACTGACAGTACAGCCATTTAATTGAGTATGCCCTTGTGTGGTATCAAAGAAATAATTTGAGAACGCCACCATTTTCGAGCGATCCAAACCTTTTTCTTTTTCACGTTTAGCAATCAGTACAGGAATATAGATTTGCTCGGCACCACGGCCTTGGTGAGTAGGTATGGTAAAGTCATAATCAAAGATTTCTTTTACGGCACGACTTAAGGCATGATAACTACGACTACCACTATAAGCCTCATCACCTCTAAGCATTGCAGCTTGCATTTCTTGGGTAATAGCACCCGTACCACTATCAGTTAGTAAATCAATAAAAACATCTTCACTATCTAATAAAAAGGGGTTCATCCCAGCATTAAGAATAGCTTGTTCTCGATGTGCACGCGTGGTACGCTTTACAGGCTCAATCACGCGAATACGGAAAGGCTCTGGTAAATGTTTAAAATTATCCATAGTGAATCCTTAAAATAAGTTGGTATAAATTTTTGTTGTATATCCAACTATTTTTAAGGGAAAAAGAACGTTATTTTGGGGTCAATATTGAACCACCTTTTTGATGAAAAATACATAATTAACGTTTTTCTTTAGTTCACTACAATTTAGTATGAAATATTATTAATCACTAATCCCACGAAAGATTAGGAACATTGTATAGTTTTATGTTTAATTTGAATATCGGGATTCCCCCAATAAAAAACCAACACTATTCTGTGTTGGTTTCGGTTGATCGTCTCACTTGTTTTCAGCATCTGAGCTATCATCATAAATACTATCAATTAATTTGACTTAGACGCTAATGACAGATAGCTTTTCAACATCAAGTAAATCGCTTAATCGTCTTCATGTTTATGCTTGCGTTTATATTTTGTATTTGAATAACCTACCCCTGCATCAACAGTACCATATACCTCAACTTTTGGTGAATGATATGCACCATTCTTCGGTCCATTCCCCCTAGAATGACCATATGCCTTATTCCCCCTTTCATAACCACGATCGTGAGGGTGTACTACACAAGCACTTAAGACACTTGTAGATAATGTAGCCAATAATACTTTTTGCCATATTTTCATCATACAATCCTTTACGAGCATTTTCTTGAGACTATACCCTAATTTTATAGCCCACTCCAGTAAACTAATTATTTATTTATAACGATTAGTTTCATGAATTTAAAACTATATTACTTCTAATTTGGCAACCCCTAAAGCAAGAGTTTTAACACCAACTCCTTTAAACATAATTAAGGCCTGAGCCTCAATCCCTTGCCCAATAAGATTAATAATAACTCCATCACCAAACTTAGCATGACGAACATTACTACCAACTTTGAATAACTGATCCTTTACCTGAACACCACTACCCATACTAGAAAGATTGCTAGTGCCTTTTTGAAAAGGGTTTTTCCGTGTAGTTGTTGGCGCTGATTGCCAAGCATCAGTATCAACCCTATTAGCTTGACTATACGAATAAGACCGTGTTTTAGGGCATAGCCATTTCATATGTTCATCAGGAATTTGCTCTAAAAATTGTGATCTCGTTGTATAAGCTGAGCGACCATACAGCATCCTCTCATGTGCTCCTGATAGATAAAGACGCTCTTTGGCTCTAGTAATCGCTACATACATCAAGCGTCGTTCCTCTTCCAAACCACCGTGAGTTTTTAAGCTATTCTCATGCGGAAATAAACCTTCCTCTAAGCCAGCCACAAATACGACTTTAAATTCCAGTCCCTTGGCTGCATGAACTGTCATCAATTGTACGGCATCCTCTCCATATTTAGCCTGATTATCTCCTGCTTCCAGACTAGCATAACTAAGGAACATGTCCAAAGCAGATAATTGTTCCGGAAAAGCTTGATCATCATTAGCGGCAATAGTGACTTTTTCTAAAGCAGAGCTCGATTCAAAACTTTCCTCAATACAAAATGTTTGAGCCGCATTCACCAATTCCTGAAGATTTTCTAAACGCTCTTCCCCCTCACGCTCATTCTGATAAAAAGTTTCTATACCTGTATCATGAATTACTTGCTGGATTAAATCTGGTAGAGTTAGCACCTTCGCAGTTTCTTTTAAAGTCATGATCATACCAACAAATTGTGCTAATTTGGTCGCAGAAGCACCATTTAAAGCGCCAATCGCCAATGCCAAACTACATCCTATTTTTTGTGCGGCATCTGTTAAGTTTTCTAGTGTTCTGGCACCAATACCCCGAGCAGGGAAATTAACCACTCTTAAGAATGAATTATCATCATCTAGATTATTAATTAAACGAAGATAAGCTAATACATGCTTAACCTCTTGTCGTTCAAAAAAACGTAAGCCTCCATATACTCGATAAGGTATACCAGCTGAAAAAAATGCATGTTCAATCGCACGTGACTGCGCATTACTTCGATATAAAACAGCAATTTCTTTTCTATCAACGCCTTCATTAATTAAAGACTTTGCTTCTTCTAAAATCCACTGTGCCTCTTCTCTATCTGTAGATAATTCATTGACTCGTAAAGGTTCTCCATGTCCTCTATCTGTCCATAAATTTTTCCCTAACCGATCTTTATTCTCCGCAATCAACGCATTAGCCGAATGTAGAATATGGTTATACGAACGGTAGTTTTGTTCTAATCGAATAATATTTCCTTGTGCATATTGACGAGCAAACTCTTCCATATTGCCAACATTGGCACCTCGGAAAGAATAGATAGATTGATCATCATCACCAACAGCAAAAATACAATTTTGCTCACCCGCTAAAATACGCAACCATTTATATTGAAGATTATTGGTATCCTGAAACTCATCAATCAAGATATGCTTAAATCGACGTTGATAATGCTCTCTTATCGCAGGATGATCTCGCAATAACTCATAGCAACGCAGTAATAATTCAGGAAAATCTACAACACCTTCTTTATCACATTGCTGCTGATACAAATGATATAGCTCAATTGACTGAGCCTCCATAGGATCTACTGGCGCTAAATCACTTGGGCGCGCTCCTTTTTCTTTAGCATTATTGATAAAGGATTGGATTTCTTTGGGAGGATATTTTTCTGTATCAATATTAAACAGTTTCAACACGCGTTTAATAGATGACAATTGATCCTGCATATCCATAATCTGAAAGCTCTGTGGTAATCTTGCATCATGATAATGTGATCTAAGCATACGATTACACAAACCATGGAAGGTACCCACCCACATTGCTCGTGTATTAATGGGCGATTGCAGACTCAAACGACTCAACATTTCTTTGGCGGCTTTGTTAGTGAAGGTCACCGCTAAAATCCCTCCAGGACTAGCTATACCTTGTTCAATTAACCAAGCCATACGAGTGGTTAATACCTTTGTCTTACCACTTCCAGCACCAGCTAAAACTAAAACGTACCGCTCATCAGTGGTGACGGCGGTACGTTGTTCAGGATTTAATTCTTCTAAATTGATCATGTAGCGTAACGACGCAATCTTAATGCGAACTCTTCTAGACTTTGCACACCACTTTGTTGAGCAGATTGCAACCATGCGCGTAACTCATTAACCAACTGCTCAGTACTCGCTGTTGAACTATTCCAAACCTTAAATAGTTCATCACGCTTCTGTGCTAATTGGGCAACCAGTTGATTTTGACGCAAACCTGCACTTAACTGTTCTTTTTCAGTCTCGTTAAGCCCTTGCTCTGATTGAGTGATATGTTGAGAAACAAAATTTAACTGAGCTACTTCATCTTGCGCGTTGGGGTCTTGTTTAAGCCTAGCAATCTCTTGTAAAGCTGCTGTTTTTAACATCGTCGCATAACGCGTCATAATTTCATAGCGATGTGTAATGATACCATGTAAGGTTTTTTCATTAACTTCATCTTGGATATTTTTCGCCAATTTTAATTTGGGAGCAACTTTCTTAACCTCTGCTAATTTAAAAAACTGGAGAATAGAAATATACATCCAACCAATATCAAACTCATACCATTTACTTGAAAATTTTGCGGAAGTACCATAAGCATGATGGTTATTATGTAGCTCTTCACCACCAATCAAAATACCGATAGGCACTAAGTTGGTGCTAGTATCAGGACTAGCAAAATTACGATACCCCATCCAATGTCCTAGACCATTGATAACACCTGCTGCCCAGAATGGAATCCATGCCATTTGCACAGCCCATACACATAAGCCCATTGCACCAAATAATACAACATCAAGACTCAACATCAATAAAATACCTAATGTTGAATGTTTAAGATAGATATGATTTTCAACCCAGTCATTTGGCGTTCCATGGCTATAACGTTTAATAGTTTCTTCGTTCAAAGCCTCTTCACGATACAGTTCGGCACCACACCATAACACTCTATTAATGCCATAAATGACAGGAGAATGAGGATCTCCCTCTTTTTCACACTTAGCATGGTGTTTACGATGAATAGCTACCCACTCTCGGGTCACCATACCTGTAGTTAGCCATAACCAAAAACGGAAAAAATGTGCAACTATCGGGTGTAAATCTAGACCCCGATGAGCCTGACTACGATGTAAATAAATAGTTACTGCTGCAATGGTAATATGCGTTAGCACTAGCGTAATTAATACCACTTGCCAAACACTCAGTTGCAACACACCACCCGCTAAAAAATCTAGAATTGATTGCATATTTTTCTTTTAAAAATAAACGTTTATGGAATTTAAACAAAAATTTAAACAATGTATTAATCATAACATATTTATGTCATCTTCTTATGATAACTATATTTAATTTTTTTGATATAACGCAATGAAATGAGTATTCATTTTTTTCCAGCAAAATAACAACATTTCCAGACTAAATAACAACTCTTCTACACAAAGAAGCAATGAAAAATCCCCATCGTGATGACAAGCACTAATGGGGATTAAAAATGAATAAGGTTGTTAAACATTAACAGTACATAAGCTGATAAATAGTTTGACTATAAACCTATCTACACCCTTATATGGATGTTAACTATTAACTTTTTCTACTAACAGATAAAGCACTAAAACTTTGCGCAACTGGCATAATCTCAATGGCATTAATATTGACATGTGGCGGTTGCTGATTTAACCATAGCACGATATCTGCAATATTCTCAGGGGTAACATAATCCACATTAGCATAAGTTTTTTGAACTCGCTCCGTATCACCTTTGAAACGCACATTAGAGAACTCTGTACCGCCACATAGACCTGGCTCTACATTACTTACGCGTATAGCCGTACCAGCCAAGTCTGCACGTAAATTTAAACTAAATTGTCTCACAAATGCTTTGGTGGCCCCATAAATATTTCCGCCTGGATAAGGGTAAGTACCTGCTGTAGAGCCAAGGTTAATAATATGACCATGGTTACGCTCAACCATTTGAGGCAATAATAATTTAGTAACTAAGGCTAAACCTTTGGCATTTGTATCAATCATCGTTTCCCAATCATCTAAGCTGGCTTTCTCTGCCGGGTCTAACCCTAAGGCTAAACCAGCATTATTTACCAACACATCAACCGATTTCCACTCAACTGGCAAACTAGCAATGGCTTTTTCACATCCAGCACGATCAGTCACATCAAAGACTAATGGTAAAAAATTATCCCCTAACTCTTGATGTAAAGCAGCTAATTTTTCAGCACGACGTGCCGCACCAATCACTCGATAACCTGCGTTAACAAAAGCACGGCAAATAGCCGCCCCAAAGCCTGCTGTCGCTCCTGTCACAAATGCTATTTGGCTCATTGTATCTCCTTAATTATTCACTATTACTCAGTAAAAAATGTATTACTTTTTCTCTAATACGGCCGCAAAAAAACCATCTGTACCATGTACATCAGGACGTAATTTAAGCATTCCATCTACAGATGTTAAGCCTGATGGCATTCTATCTCCTAATACTTGCTCAATTGATACCAACGAAAAGTCTGGATGTGTGGCTAAAAATGCCTGCACTTGTTGTTCATTCTCTTGTGGCAATAAACTACATGTTGAGTAAATTAAACGTCCTCCAGACGTAATACAACGAGCAGCACTCGTTAAAATCTTCGCCTGCAATTGTGTAAGCTCTACCAAATCTTCTGGTGTTTGACGCCATTTCAAATCAGGATTTCGACGTAATGTACCTGTCCCTGAACATGGAGCATCCACTAACACTCGATTTGCTTTTCCCATTAATCGCTTAACACGCACATCATTTTCATTGTCAATTTGAATACACGTCACATTTGATAGGCCAGAGCGTGCGATACGAGGCTTAGCTTTTGCCAATCTAGCACCCGATACATCAAAGGCATATAAACGCCCTTGTGAACGCATCATAGCACCTATCAATAATGTTTTACCCCCCGCACCTGCACAAAAATCAATCACCATGTCACTGCGTCTTGGACTGACTAACATACACAGCAATTGGCTTCCCTCATCCTGTACTTCTAGCTCACCTTTTTCAAATGCTTCCCAACGATTAATCGCTGGTTTTCCATCAAAGCGAATACCATAAGGAGAAAAAGGCGTAGGGCTAATAGTGAATTTACTTAACATTTCATCCGCTTTAAGCTTAGTCAATACATCATCGCGCCCTACTTTTAAAGGATTAACTCGTAAATCCAAAGGAGCTTTAGTATTCAATGCTGTTAATAAGCTTTCCGCTTGATCTTGCTTATTTAATTCTGCGTATAGCCAATCAGGCTGACTAAAACGCACCATTGGAGGAATACTAGATACATTAATTTGTAAAACACGATTTAGCCAATCTTGCTGAGCAGCCTCTAACACAGCGATAACGGGTTCCTTACCTACTGTATTGACTAGGCCTAAAATAGCTAAACGCTGATTCGCAGGTCCTACCCCACTTTCTGCATAATGACGATAGCGACGTAGGTGGCGCATCACATCAAACACAGCTTCGGCAACATCCCCACGATCACGCCCGCCCAATTGACGATTTTCTTTAAACCAAGCAGACAATACAGAATCAGCAGGAAAACGAAATTTAAGCACTTTATCCAAAACATCTGCTATCTGAATAATACGTTGTTGCAGTATAGGTAATTTTGCCACTGGAACACTCGTTTTTTGGTGACGTTTGGAAGTATTGGTTGAGCGGGAATTATTAGAATAAGTACGCCTAGTCATTATCAATTAATCAAAGAAAATTTAAGATTGTTTATTATAGTGGAATATAGTATTTATCGCTTGCTCTAGATCAAATACCTGTTGAGACAAGTACAGCAAACAAATTCGTTAAACTTGGATCTATGAAGCACTAATATCCTCATGGACAAAAAGTGTTTTAACTGGCTCTTGGTACACCACTTTCTTCTCATCATTCACTTGAAGTAAATCTCTCGCTAAATAATCCACCACAGCAGGAAATACTTGATGCTCCATACCCAATACACGTGCAGCTAAAGCATCAGCATCATCGTTAGCAAGTACTGGCACAATAGCCTGTGCAATAATTGGTCCCTCATCCAATACAGGTGTTACAAAATGCACCGTGCAACCATGAATTTTGACACCGTCAGCAATCGCTCTATCATGCGTATCAAGTCCTGTAAAACTTGGTAGTAAAGAAGGATGAATATTGACTAATTTACCAGGAAAAGCATCCACAAAAATAGGTGTCAAAATACGCATAAACCCAGCGAGCAATACATAGTCAGGTTGATAACTTTGTACTAACTCTTTTAAGTGCTTATCATATTCTTCTCTTACTGGATAATCTTTATGTAATAATTCGGCTGTTGGAACACCTTGTTCAGCAGCCCAAACCGTTCCTGCACTATTAGCTTTATGCGAAATCACGGCAGCAATCTCAATATCGGCACGTTTTTTTGCCATCTGGACAATAGCTTGCATATTAGATCCCCTTCCTGAGATTAAAATAACGAATCGTTTAGGGGCTTGTTTTTGTGCTGACATGATAATCTCCTACAAATTAATTATAGAAATTGTAAACTGTTAAGCGTGAAAAATTCTATTAAACTTTATCGTAATCAAAAAGCCATCTCACCGACAGCCTTAACCATAGGTAACTTTGACGGTGTGCATATTGGTCATCAGCATTTACTGTCTCATGTTGTTACAGAGGCGAGTAAACGTCAGCTCGTGCCTAGCGTACTTACTTTTACACCACATCCCAGAGAATATTTTGGCCTAAAAGAACAACGCCCTGAGCTAATCCCTACTCGCATTTCGACATTACGTGACAAAAGCTATGCACTATTCTGCCAAGGTATTGAGGCTATTTATTTAAAAAATTTTGATGCAGAAATGGCACAAATGTCTCCTCAGCAATTTATAGAGGAGATTCTGATTAAACAATTACAAGTTAAATACCTTTTTGTGGGCGAAGACTTTAAATTTGGGCATCGTCGCTCAGGCAATATTCAACTACTCACAGAGGCTGGCCTGCATTATGGTTTTGAAGTAGAAACCATGAAGGATATTCTAGATAATAACCATATTCGCTACTCTAGTACAGAGTTACGTCAAGCATTGGTATTTGGCAAAATTGAAAAAGCCAATGCCATTCTTGGACGTCCATACACTATTAGTGGTCATGTAATTCATGGCAAAAAAATTGGACGAACTATTGGAGTTCCTACCTTAAATATTCCTGTTATGCCACGCTGTGCCTTGCGTTCAGGCGTGTATATTGTGCAAGTTGAAGGATTATCTGAACAACCCTTACCTGCAATTGCTAGCTTAGGTGTTCGTCCTACGTTAGAAACCAATGGCGAAGTGTTACTTGAAGTACATATTCTGCATCATTCTTGCTCAGCTTACGGTAAAATCGTAACTATTGCCTTTCTTCAATATATTAGAGACGAAGAAAAATTCCCTGATTTATTGACAATGAAGGCGACTATTCAAAAAGATATCGATATCACACAACATTATTTTGACCATCATGGATTATAAAAATACCTTAAATTTACCTGAAACGAACTTCCCGATGCGTGGTAACTTATCACAACGCGAACCAAAATGGGTTGCAGAATGGGAAGAAAATAAAGTTTATGAAGCCATTCGCGAAGCGAGTAAAGGGCGTCCTAAATTTATTCTACATGACGGCCCTCCTTACGCGAATGGTGATATCCATATTGGTCATGCGGTCAATAAAGTATTAAAAGACATTATTATTAAAAGTAAAAGCATGGCAGGTTTTGACGCACCTTATGTTCCTGGCTGGGACTGTCATGGTATGCCTATCGAAATCCAAATTGAAAAACAATTTGGTAAGCATTTACCTGTTGCGGAAGTACAAGCCAAAGCCCGTGCGTATGCACATGAACAAATTGAACGCCAACGTAAGGACTTTAAACGTTTAGGTGTTCTTGGTGAGTGGGCTAACCCTTATTTAACGATGAATTATGCCAATGAAGCAAACGAAATTCGTGCACTTGCTGGCATTTTAGAAAAAGGTTATGTATTTAGAGGGTTAAAGCCTGTTAACTGGTGCTTTGACTGTCAATCTGCTCTTGCTGAAGCGGAAGTTGAATATCAAGACCGTAAAGACCCTACCATTGATGTCGCTTTCCGTTTTGCAGAAAAAGAAAAACTAGCGAAGGCTTTTCGTATAGACAGCATTGCCGACGGAGCCGTGGTGATTTGGACAACAACACCATGGACAATTCCCGCCAACCAAGCATTAAATGTTCATCCTGAATTAGACTATGTGTTAGTGGAATTAAACGAAGCATTACCTACCGGTAAATTATTACTCCTTGCCAAAGATCGCTATGAAGCTTGCTTAGCTCAGTGGAAATTAGAAGGCTCTGTGATTGCCACAACTAAAGGCTCTACTTTAAATAATATCGCTTTTGAACATCCTTTAAGTCGTGCTGATGAAGGCTTCAATCGCTTATCACCTATTTATCTCGCTGACTATGTCACCATTGATACAGGTACTGGTATTGTTCACTCAGCCCCTGCTTATGGTGTAGAAGACTTTATCTCTTGTAAAGCTCATGGTATTACAGATGATCAAATCCTCAACCCTGTGATGGGTAATGGTCAATATATCAGTACATTACCTCTATTTGGTGGCTTAAGCATTTGGGATGCCAATCCAAAAATTGTAGAAACATTGCGCCATATTGGCACTCTGATCCAAACAAAAATGCTTAACCATAGCTATATGCACTGCTGGCGTCATAAAACACCTGTTATTTACCGTGCTACAAGCCAATGGTTTGCAGGTATGGATGTTACACCAAATGATGGCTCAGGTACACTACGTGAAAAAGCATTAAAAGCCGTAGAAGATACTAACTTCTTCCCTGCTTGGGGTCGTGCCCGTTTACACGCCATGATTGCCAATCGTCCTGACTGGACTTTATCGCGTCAACGTCAATGGGGTGTACCTATGGCGTTTTTTGTCCACAAAGAAACAGGTGAATTACATCCTCGTACAGTAGAGCTATTAGAACAAATTGCTCAACGTGTCGAAAAAGAAGGGATTGAAGCATGGCAAAAAATTGAGCCTCAAGACTTATTACCCGCCGATGAAGCCAATCAATATGAAAAAAATCGTGATACCTTAGATGTCTGGTTTGATTCTGGCACAACACACTTTACCGTATTAGGTGGACAACAACATGACTGCCAAGGCTCTCATGCTGATACGCTTGCTTGGCCTGCTGATTTATATCTAGAAGGTTCTGACCAACATCGTGGTTGGTTCCATTCTTCATTATTAACATCATCCATGTTATACGGTCGTGCACCCTACAATGCCTTATTAACCCATGGCTTTGTTGTAGATGGTGATGGCCGTAAGATGAGTAAGTCATTAGGTAATGTCATCGCACCACAAAAAATTTCCGATACACTAGGTGCTGAAATTATCCGTCTATGGACAGCCTCTACTGACTATTCAGGTGAACTATCTATCTCCGACCAAATTTTAAAACGTGTGGTTGAAAGCTATCGTCGTATCCGTAATACCCTGTACTTCTTACTAGGTAATTTAAACGACTTTGATGCCTCTAAAGATTTGGTACCTCAAGATAAACTTATTGAAGTAGATCAATATGCCTTAGTCATTACTAAGAATATGCAAGCACAAATTCTAGCCAATTATGAAAAATATGAGTTTCATCCCGCTGTTGCTAGACTACAAATTTTCTGCTCAGAAGATTTAGGTGCATTTTATCTTGATATGCTCAAAGATCGTTTGTACACAACTGGCAAGAATAGTTTAGCTCGTCGTTCAGCTCAAACAGCGCTGTACTATATCACGATGACTATGGTCAAACTTATGGCGCCTATTCTATCCTTTACGGCTGAAGAGGCATGGGGTGAAATGCGTCAAACTTTCCTTAAAAACACATCTTTAGCTAATAAAATTACTGTATTTACTGAGCTATATGAAGAAGTGCCTACATTTACTCAACAAAATGAGCTAATGCAAAAATGGCAACGTTTATTAGAAATTCGTACCTTATTAAATAAAGAATTGGAGAATAAGCGTAGCGAAGGTATTATTGGTGCTTCTTTACAAGCTGAAGTTGCTCTTCAAGCCAATGCCAACGATGTTGCTCTACTAAATAGCTTAGGTCAAGATTTGCGTTTTGTCTTTATGGTTTCTAGCATTCGTGTCTCTCAAGGTAGTGGCGATGAGCCAACTTTTAGTATTCATGCATCTAGCCATACTAAGTGTGAGCGTTGCTGGCATTACACCGATGACGTAGGATCAGACAAAGATCATCCAAGTATTTGCGGTCGCTGTAGTAGTAATTTATTTGGTGATGGAGAGTCAAGACAATATGCCTAATCCAGCAAAACCATACCGTTTTTGGATTATTCTTGCCAGTCTTTTTATCGTTCTAGATCAACTATCGAAATTATATTTTGAACATAATTTTGAGTTTCTAGAACGCAAAAATATTTTACCCTTTTTTGACTTTATTCTTGTCTATAATAAGGGAGCTGCCTTCAGTATGGCGGCAGATGCTGGTGGTTGGCAACGTTGGTTCTTTATTGTGTTAGCTATTGGGGCAAGTGGCTTTATTTTGTATTTATTAAAAAAACACAAAACGGATACCTTTTTTTGCTTTGCACTAAGCCTTATTTTAGCGGGAGCACTAGGCAATGTTATTGACCGTATTGCTTATGGTCATGTTATTGATTTTCTGCTCTTTTATTGGGAAAACTGGCAATATTACTTCCCTGCTTTTAATCTTGCAGATTGCTTTATTACAGTAGGTGCAACCCTAATTATTATTGAGGAATTATTTTTTTCTAAAAAGAAAAGTAAGGAATTAGCATGAGACTTCAAGGGAAACGCATTGTCTTAGGGTTAACAGGAGGTATCGCTTGCTATAAAAGCGCAGAGCTTTGCCGACGATTGATGGATCAAGGCGCTACTGTAACAGTAGTGATGACTGAAGCCGCCACTCACTTTATTACACCCACCACAATGCAAGCCCTCAGTGGACAAGCTGTGTTTACCCAAACACAAGATGCCCGTATGGCAAATAGCATGGCCCATATCAACCTTAGCCGCCAAGCTGATTTAATTATCATTGCCCCCTGTAGCGCAGACTTTATGGCAAAACTTGGAAATGGTTTTGCCGATGACTTACTATCAACCTTATGCCTTGCTCGTGGCAATTGCCCTTTAGCTATTGCCCCCGCTATGAATAAAGAAATGTGGTCAAACCCGGCTACACAACGCAATCTTGACCGTATAACACAAGATGGTATTGCTGTTTGGGGACCTGGTCATGGTAGTCAAGCTTGCGGAGAGTTTGGTGATGGTCGTATGCTTGAGGTACCGCAATTAATTGCTGAAACACTTGCTTTTTTTAGTACCAAATATTTACTCAATAAAAAGATCTTAATAACGGCAGGACCCACTGAAGAGCCTATAGACCCCGTTCGTGTCATTACAAACAAATCATCTGGCAAAATGGGCTATGCAATTGCCGAAGCCGCCTTTAATGCCGGTGCAAGCGTATATATGGTCTCTGGCCCCACTCAATTAGCAACACCTTATGGTGTCACAACAGAATTTGTGAATACAGCAAGAGAGATGTACCAAGCTGTCATGAAACAAGTCTATGATTCAGACATTTTCATTAGTGTTGCTGCCGTGGCTGATTGGTATGTCAGTAATTATTCAGATCAAAAACAAAAGAAACAACATCAAGATGGGCTTAAACTAGAGTTTGCTCCTAATCCAGACATACTCGCTGAAGTTGCTGCACTTGATAATGGTCCTTGGTGCGTGGGATTTGCCGCAGAGACAGAAAATCTATCCGACTATGCTCAGGCAAAACGCAAACGCAAAAATGTCCCTTTATTAGTTGGTAATCTTGCACAAAATGTCATGAATGCTGATGAAACTACCATGATTTTATTTGATGAGCATGGTGAAGAACCTTTGCCAACCACCAGTAAAACACTTGCTGCACAATATCTTATTCAAGCCATTGCAAAACGCTTGCCTTCCATTAAATAAATTGGCTCAAGACAATGCAAGAATACATCGATTTACTAAATCAATTCATTGCCAATAATCAAGAATGGGCGGGTCCAATTACTGGTTTATTATGCTTTGGTGAGTCTTTAATTATTATCGGCTTAATGATTCCAGCAACAGCCATCTTGATTTTTACTGGTGCCTTAATTGGGGTAGGTACTTTAGATCCCTGGCCAATACTAATTTGGGGATTTATTGGTTCCATTATTGGCGATACCGTTTCCTATTATATAGGTCGCTCCTTAGGATGGGAAATTACCCGAAAACCTGTGTTCTTAAAGCATAGAGGTTTTTTTATTCACTCTCGCTTATTCTTTAAAAAATATGGAACTTTATCAGTTTTCTTCGGACGTTTCATGGGGCCAGTACGATCAACGATGCCCACTGTCGCAGGGATTATGAATCTAGAACCTTTTAGATTTCAGTTGGCTAATTTTTTATCAGCACTTGTCTGGTTACCTGTGATGCTAGCTCCTGGATTTTTTTCAGCTAAAGGTACACAGGCTATTGCTGAAAAATCACACTCTAGTTTTAGTGAAATATTTACTATTTTCTCAGTCATTTCAGGTATTGGTTTAGTGATTTATTTATTTTGGCCACACAAGACACCTGAAAAGAAAAACAAACGACACCGTCATAACACGGCTATTAAGCAAAAGGATTCGCATGAAAGTTGATTTAAAAATTCTTGATGAACGTATCAAAGAGCAATTACCTGCTTATGCTACTACTGGCTCCGCTGGTCTAGATTTACGTGCTTGCTTAGAAGATGCCATTGTGATTGAGCCAGGTCAAACTGTCTTAGTACCAACCGGTTTGGCGATTCATCTTGCTGACCCTGGTTATGCCGCTATCATTTTGCCTCGTTCTGGTCTTGGTCACAAGCATGGTATTGTGCTAGGTAATTTAGTCGGTCTGATTGACTCAGATTATCAAGGTCAATTAATGGTTTCTATTTGGAATCGTGGTCAAACACCATTTACATTAGAGCCTTTAGAGCGTATGGCACAATTAGTGATTGTTCCAGTGCAACAAGTTGAATTCAATCTTGTTGAAGACTTTGATGCAAGTACTCGTGGTGAAGGTGGTTTCGGTAGTACTGGTCGTGGTTAGTTTAACTAAATAAGGATGAAAGCAATGAAAAAAATAGTCAGCCTACTAGCGTTATGCCTAAGCTGTGTCACAACAACAAATAGTTTGGCACAAAACAATTATCCTCATGATAACATTCATTTTGTTGTTCCTTATGCAGCAGGTGGTCCTTTGGATACCGTTGCTCGTTTACTAGGAGAAAAAGTACAAGCTGATTTAGGCCAACCGGTTATTGTTGAAAATAAAGCCGGTGCAGGTGGTAATGTGGGTATGTCTTATATGTTAAAACAAAAAGCGGATGGCTATACCCTTGCCATGGGCGCTGTTGCTACTATGGCTATTAATCCTTGGTTATATAGCAACATTCCATTTGATGCAAGCAAAGATTTTGCACCTGTTATTCTTCTATCTGATGTTCCTAATGTATTGATTATTAATAAAGAATTTGCAGATAAAGAAAAAATCAATTCAGCTAAAGACCTATTTGACTATATTAAAGCAAATCCTGGCAAGCTAACCTATGCTTCTGGTGGGGCTGGTAGTGCTGGTCATATTGCTGGTGAATTATTAAAAAACAAATTGCATCTAGAGATTGTACACGCCCCATTTCAAGGCGCAAACCCCGCTAAACTATCACTATTAGCCAATCAAACACAGATAATGTTTGACAATCTAGCATCGGCTCAAAGCCTAATTGCTGACGGAAAAGTGAAAGCACTTGCCGTCACCACAGCTAAACGTTCTAATTTTTTACCCGAAGTAGCAACAATGCAAGAGTTAGGTGTGGATGGTTTTGATATAGGTACTTGGTTTGGTGTAGTAGCCCCTGCTGGTACACCTAAAGATGTTATTGAAACCCTAAATAAAGCATATGCTAAAGCGATGATCGATGAATCTGTGAAAAAACAATTAAACACTATGGGCTCTGATCTAACTCCAAGTTCTGCAGCAGACTTTAAGGCCTTTGCAGAGAAAGAATATGCAAAATATAAAACAATTATTGAAGTTTCTAATATTAAAATTCAATAAGTTACAAAAAAAAATCTTCTGTTAATTAACAGCTTTGGGGGATTAAACGACGTTAAATCCCCCAAATTTCTTTTAACCTCAACAAAAAATTCCGTTGTTGATTTTCTTTCAACAAAAAATTCGTATTCATTTAAAACAAGTTTCTTTATAATAAGCACCGTTTTCCACTCTGCATTCTTTTTATGAAGAAATCAGCAACAATTAGCTCATCATTTGGCTTAACATTAGGCGCCATTGGTGTTGTATATGGTGACATCGGTACCAGTGTTTTATATGCGGTAAAAGAAGTCTTTATTACGGGTCACGTCGCTTTTAATACTCAAAATATTTACGGTATTCTTTCTTTATTTACATGGACAATCACCTTTATTGTCAGCTTAAAATATATTGTCCTAGTTTTAAGGGCAGATAACAATGGCGAAGGTGGCTTGATTGCCATGTTGGCCTTAGCACTAAATGGTGTTAAAAATCGCCCCAACTTACATTCCATCATTCTGCTTGTTGGTATTTTTGGTACTTGTTTATTTTATGGGGATGGCGTTATTACTCCTGCCATTTCAGTTCTTTCTGCCGTTGAAGGATTAACCGTTTTCTCTCCCGAACTACACGAAGTAGTTATTCCTCTGACCTTAACAATTTTATTTAGCTTATTCTTTGTACAAAAATTCGGCACCAAAGGTATTGGGAAGTTTTTTGGTCCTATTATGTTGGTTTGGTTTATTTTAATTGCCGCACTTGGTATTTATCACATACTGTCGCACGTTGAAATTCTGTATGCCCTAAATCCTATTTATGCGATTTCTTTTATTCACCATAATCCTTCATTGTCCTTTATTTTACTTGGTGCTATTGTCCTTTGTGTAACTGGTGCTGAAGCTCTATATGCGGATATGGGGCATTTTGGTAAACAACCCATTCGTTTAGCATGGTTTACCATTGTAATGCCTGCTTTGATTCTTAATTATTTTGGACAGGGAGCCTTCTTACTCAATCATCCCGAAGCAAGTATCAATCCATTTTTCTTAATGATTCCGCATAGCTTACGTATCCCTATGATTGTAATGGCAACACTCGCTACAGTCATTGCATCACAAGCTTTAATCTCTGGCTCATTCAGTATTACCAAGCAAGTGATACAGCTGGGGCTACTTCCTAGAATGCGCGTCTTTTATACCAATATAAAAGAAACAGGACAAATTTATATTCCTATGATTAACTGGGGATTATTTTTGACCATTTGTTTTGCTGTCATTATGTTTAAGACTTCGAATGCCTTGGCAGCAGCTTATGGTATTGCCGTATGTACCGATATGCTAATTACTACCACACTAACCTATTTTGTCGTTAGATATGTATGGAATTATTCTATTTATATTTGCTTTGGTGTGACAGGACTGTTTTTTATAGTGGATTTATTGTTCTGGTCATCAAATTTACTCAAACTATTCCATGGCGGGTGGTTCCCTATCCTATTGGGGACAAGTATGTTTATTATGATGGTAACATGGCGTGATGGACAACAATTAGTTCATCGTGCTCATGTAACGACCAAGGTTGATTTAAAACAATTCCTTGATCAACTTTTTAATAGTTTTACCGCTAAACGCTTACAAAAAGTACTAAACGATACAGAAACTAAAATTCAACTGTTAGGGACGCCTCCTGAAAGTGCTATGCACGAAAACTTTTTAGAATTACAATCTCAGCATCTTGCCTTACAAGAAAAACTGGATTGTCATACCGACTATCATACGCTTTTTAACAATATTCAACTAATCGATGGAGTAGCGGTCTTTCTGGTGGCTGAAGAAGATATCGTCCCCATTGCCTTAAAACAAAATCTAAAACATAATAAATGCCTACATAGAACTAATCTTTTTGTTACTGTTCAAATGCATGAAATTCCTTGGATTGGTCAACATAAACGGGCTAATGTCACCTATTTAGGACATAATTGCTGGAAAGTAGTACTAAATTTTGGATTTAAAAATGATATTGATATTCCAGAAGCACTACAAAATATTCAATCCTTTAATTTTGAGTTAAAGCCGTCTGAACTTAGTTATTACTTATCAAATGAAACAGTGATTGCTTCTGAGCATGTGGAAGGTATGGCATTATGGCGTGAAAAATTATTTGCTCATATGCATAGAAACGCTGGTGCAGCTGCAGAGTTCTTAAAATTGCCTAGCAATAACGTCGTTGAAATGCGTGCTAAAGTAGAGATCTAATGCCCCATTATAAAAAAAGGGAGTTATCACTTCGTGGTAACCCCCTTTAAAATAATCAACTCTCTTTTTTTGATTTTGACGTGCAGGCTTTCAATTTACTATTCATTCTGTTCATCACTAATAATCAAGTATGAAAGCCTGCACGCCGAAAACGTTCATTATTCACACATAAAAAAGGGAGTTATCACTTCGTGGTAACCCCCTCATTTTATATTTTCAAACTACTATTTCTTCGCATATTGGAACTTGCCGTCTTTAATTTCACCTAACACCGTTGCTCTATCATCAAATCCTTGATGGTCTTTCGCTGTAATATTGAATACACCATTCGGTGCGGTAAGCTCTTTGGTTTGTTCAATTTCATCACGTAAAGCACGACGGAACTCGACTGTTCCTGGTTTGATACCTTTTTGTATAACTCGTGATGCTGCTTGGTCAGCAATCATCCAAGCACCATAAGCATCACCAGCAAATTGAGTCGCTGTATTTGCACCAAACTTAGCTTCATATTTTTGAGTAAAGTCTAAGGCCACTTTTTTAACAGGATTATCATCTGGCAATGTATGAGCTACTACGCCCGGACCTGTTGGGAATAATGTCCCTTCAACTGACTTACCCCCTACTTGTAAAAACTCTAATGTACCAATTCCATGAGTTTGATAGATTGGACCTTTGTAACCACGCTCTTTTAGTGTACGTGCAGGTAATACAGCTGGAGTTCCTGCACCAGCGATTAGAATAGCATCTGGTTTGGCAGCGATTAATTTCATTACCTGACCAACTACTGTCGTGTCTGTTCTTTGATAAGATTCACGTGCAATCACATTGATTTTACTATCAGCGACTTTATTAAATTCATTCCACCAATTTTCACCATATGAGTCTGCATAACCAATAAAAGCTATATTTTTATAGCCTTTCTTAAGCATATCCTCAACAAGTACTTTTGCCATTAAGGTATCGTTTTGTGGCATTTTGAACGCCCATTTACGACCAGGGTCATCAACAGGAACTACAATCGCAGCAGAGGCTGCTAGTGCAATCATTGGTGTTTCGGTTTCTTTTAACACATCTAAAAATGCTAATGCTGCTGCTGTCAAATTTGGACCCACGACCAAATCAACTTTATCCTCTAGCGTCAATTTACGTACATTTTTTACTGCACGACTAACATCAGAAGCATCATCAAGCACAATATAATTTAATTTTTCGCCACCTAAAGTCTTAGGCCATAACGAAATTGCATTTTGAGATTGAATACCAATCGCGGCAGCTGGGCCAGTCGTCGATAAATCAATACCGACATTAATATCTGCCAGTGCTAGTGTTGGGCAAACAAATGCACCAATAACACAAGAACTTAATAAATGCTTTTTCATAACTATTCCTTAGGAACTTAGGGATTAAAATTAAATGATTAAATACTTTAGTCATTGTATATGTTTACTACAATTTTCTCAATTCATAACACCCGTCAGTGTGAGTACATAGCTACGGATAACGATAATCTCATTCCATTAAATACCATATAATAAACACACTAATTACATACTATCAACACAAAAATACCATAAAAATACCCTATCTTTTTTGATAGGGTATTTCTTCTAAGAACTGATTAACATAAATAACGCTTTATTATTCTTTCTCAGATAATAAGGCTTCATTACCTGTTGAATTTACGGCAGGTGCATGAGGCTGAAAATCTAGTTTTAAAGAGTGGTCATCATTAATATCTACTTGCACTGAGCCGCCATCAACCAATTTACCAAATAATAATTCTTCCGCTAAGGCTTTACGAATCATGTCTTGGATTAAACGTTGCATAGGTCTTGCCCCCATCACTGGATCAAAGCCTTTCTCTGCTAGATATTCTCTTAATTTATCCGAGAAAGTCGCTTCAACTTTCTTAACAGCTAATTGATTTTCTAGCTCTAATAAGAATTTATCCACAACACGCAGAATAATGTCTTGGGTTAATGGTGCAAATGGAATAATCGCATCTAAACGATTGCGGAATTCAGGGGTAAATAGACGTTTAATTTCCACCATTTCGTCCCCTGCTTGACGACTATTATTAAATCCAATGGATTTACTATTAAGTAATTGTGCACCAGCATTGGTCGTCATAATAATCACGACATTTCGGAAATCCGCTTTACGACCATTATTATCAGTTAAAGAGCCATTATCCATTACCTGCAATAAAATATTGAAAATATCAGGATGAGCTTTTTCAATTTCATCCAACAATAAAACAGCATGTGGGTTTTTGGTAATTTGCTCTGTTAATAAGCCACCTTGGTCAAAGCCTACATAACCGGGAGGCGCGCCAATTAAACGAGATACAGCATGACGCTCCATATATTCTGACATATCAAAACGGATAAGCTCTACACCCAAAATCTGCGCTAACTGTTTTGCTACTTCTGTTTTACCCACACCAGTAGGACCGGAAAATAAGAATGAACCAATTGGTTTATCCAATTTACCTAAACCAGAACGTGACATTTTAATCACTGCTGTCAGTGCTTCAATAGCTTGATTTTGACCAAAAACCAAGGTTTTGAGATCACGCTCTAGCGTTGATAATTTATTAATATCATCTGAGGATACCGTTTGTGCAGGAATTTTAGCCATCTTACTAATAATGGCATCAATCTCAGCCTTACCAATAATTTTCTTTTGTTTCGATTTAGGTAATAAGCGTTGTGCTGCACCTGCCTCATCAATAACATCAATAGCCTTGTCAGGCAAATGTCTGTCATTCAAATAACGAGCAGATAACTCAGCCGCCGCTTCAAGTGCCGCATTCGCATATTTCACTTGATGATGTTCTTCAAAACGAGACTTTAGACCTTTTAAAATAGCAATTGTGTCATTGATAGAGGGTTCTTCAATATCAATCTTTTGGAAACGTCTTGATAAGGCATGATCTTTCTCAAAAATACCACGGTATTCTTTAAAGGTAGTTGCCCCCATACAACGTAAACGACCAGACGATAATGCAGGCTTCAATAAGTTTGAGGCATCCATGGAACTGCCCGAAGTTGAACCAGCCCCAATAATGGTATGAATTTCATCAACAAATAAAATGGCATTAGGCTTTTGTTCAATTTCTTTGAGTAAATTTTTTAACCGTTGCTCAAAATCACCTCGATATTTAGTACCTGCTAATAATACCCCAACATCTAAGCCATAAACCACAGCATCACTAAGAATCTCTGGCACAGCACTTTCGATAATTCTCAATGCAAGTCCTTCGGCAATCGCTGTCTTACCGACGCCAGCCTCACCCACTAATAGGGGATTATTTTTGCGACGACGACATAACACTTGAATAACACGTTCAAGCTCTGCATCACGACCTATCAAGGGATCAATCTTGCCGTTTGCAGCTAATTCATTGTAATTAATCGTATAAAGTTCAAGTGCTGATTTTTTGTCCTTATCATCAGCTTGTTGCTTGTTATCGCCTTGTGCACTCACTGGCTCAGATTCACTTGGTCCATGGGCAATAAATTGGGTCACTTTTAAGCGCGTAATCCCTTGCTCTTCTAAAAAGAAGACAGCATGAGTATCTTTTTCTGAAAACATAGACGCAATAATATGTGCCCCGGTCACCCCCTCTCCTCGTTGTACCTTATCTCCTAGACTTAATACCGCACGTTGAATAATGCGTTGAAAACCTAACGTAGGCTGCACATCAAAATCCTTGGCGATAGCTTCCTCAGATAATTTAGGCGTATTCTCATCAATAAAGGCATCTAATTTTCGATATAGCGTAGGCAAATCAGCTCCACACCCCTCTAGCACAGCTTTAGCTGAAGGATTATCTAATAATGCTAACAATAAATGCTCTACTGTCAAAAATTCATGATGCGCCAATCTAGCCATCACAGAGGCTTTTTGCAAAGAAACCTCTAAATCCTGAGAAATCATACTATCTCCAAAACGAAGAACTCACTCACTAAGCTTGTTCCATCACACATAACAATGGATATTGATGCTCTCGTGAATAAGAATTAACCTGTGCCACCTTAGTGGCAGCAATATCTTTGGTATAAGTACCACAAATACCTTTACCTTTAAAATGCACTTCCAGCATAATCTGGGTCGCCTCATCTTCAGACTTATGAAAGAAAATTTTTAGTATATTTACTACAAAATCCATGGGCGTAAAGTCATCATTTAGCAAAACCACCACATACGGTGTAGGTGGTTTGACTTGTATAGACTGCTCAGTTGCAACACCAGTACTCATAATATAAGGTTAAAAAATTAAAATACAATCATCATCAAGGTTACCATTTTAACGATTTCTATCGTTTACTTACAGAGTATTAGTAGTTTCATGGATTGACGCCATGCAAAATCAGCTTTATATTCTGTGACATAACAACACTGTAACTAAAATTGAAGTGAGGAGACGTTATGTCTGAAAATGTAACAACAGAAACAACAAACAAACAATTAGGCACTGTTAAATGGTTTAATGATGCCAAAGGGTTTGGTTTCATTACTCCGGATGGTAGCTCAGAAGACCTTTTTGCACACTTTTCTGCCATTCAAATGTCTGGTTTCAAAACCCTAAAAGAAGGGCAACGCGTCAGTTTTGAACTAGCAGATGGCCCTAAGGGTAAACTAGCTCTTAATATTACCGAAGCTAAGTAATGTTGGCTCCTATAGGCTATTTATAGGAATTTAAAAGAGCGTTAAGTTTTGACATAACAACTTCCTAACGCTCTTTTTAACCGCTACAATGACAATATCTTAACTTATTTCTGGTGGGTATTGTGTTCAAATCCTTTCTTAACTTGCTACGTTATGTTTCTCTTAGCAAACTTGCCCTTATTAGTTTAACTCCTGTCGCTTTTGCAGCAAATCTTACACTACATTCCCTAGATGACGTTATTAAACAACATAAGCTAACTTACCAAATCACGCTAGAAATTAATTCTCATAGAATCAGCACTGAAGTTGTAGATAATAATCAAACCAGAGCACGTGGTCTCATGTTTAGAGCCTCTCTTCCTACAGAAGCCGGTATGCTTTTTGTTTTTGAAGATGAACAAACGCGTTGTTTTTGGATGAAAAATACTTTTATCCCTTTATCCATTGCTTATATAAATGCCGAAAGTAAAATCATTGATATTAGAAATATGGAACCCCAAGACCAAACGTCTATCTGCTCAGCTGAACCAGCTAAGTTTGCTTTAGAAGTCAATCAAGGTTGGTTTGAAAAACACAAAGTCTCTATTGGTGATACTATTTGGGTAGTCAATACTAACTAATTGAGTACAATTAAAGATAACATAAGCCACTAACTCTTTTTTTTTAAAGTTAAAGGTCACAATGATGAAAATACGCTATACTTTACTTGCACTATGTAGTACTTCCCTTATAAGTGCTTGCTCAACAACAGATCTTTTTGATAGTACGCCTCGCTATCCGCATCTAGTCACTACAATGGATAAAGAGCAAGCAAATATTCCTGTTAAATTTATTGCCTCTTGTCTACAAGAAAAATTAAAAGCAAAATATCCTGCTGCGAGCCTAACATATATCATGCAAAATTATTATGATGGAATGATTCCTGGTCCAGAGGCAGATAAACCTAGAGCTGTTTACGATATTTTTGGCTCTACAGATGATATTAATGGCAAAATTACACTTCAACAAGAGACACCGATTGACCCTGCACTAACAGAGTTATTCCGCTCTTGCTTAAGAAACTAAGAATGCCCAAATTGAGATGATGCATTGGTATTTAGTCAACCATTGTTACACCAAATAAGCCAGACTCTTTAATAGCCTTTACCAGTGCATCAATAGCGGGTTGACGTGTAAAGCTACGTCTCCATGCCAAAACAACATCCCTACTAGGCACAGGGTCAGCTAACGGTATATAACGTACCAAACTATTCTCCTCTGTACTTATTTCAGGCACTGCACTTTTAGGCAATAAAGTGATTCCCAGCCCTGCCGCTACCATATGGCGAATCGTTTCTAGTGAGGATCCTTCAAAGGAGCGTTGAATTCCTTCTTCCGTTGAAGAATAACGTGACATCTCTGGACACACCTCTAAAACCTGATCTCTGAAACAATGTCCACTTCCAAGTAGCAACATTGTTTCTTGTTTAAGTTCTTCAGTCGTAATACTTAAAGCATTTGCCCATCGATGATTCACAGGAACGGCCGCAATAAATTCCTCTTTATATAAAGGTTCTATTTCAAGCCCAGAGTCTGGCAATGGTAACGCCATAATAGCGCAATCAATTTCTCCTAACCGTAATAACTCCAACAGCCTAACTGTGAAATTTTCTTGTAGAATCAATGGCATCTGTGGTGTCAGTTCTAATTGACGACGTACTAACTTTGGTAACAGATACGGACCAATAGTATAAATCACCCCTACTTTTAAGGGGCCTTCTAAAGGATCATGACCTTGTCTTGCAATCTCTTTTAAATAACTACTGGCTTCAAGAATTTTTTGAGCTTGAGTGACAATACGCTGACCAATACCAGTCACTGACACTTCACTACCACCTCGCTCAAAGATAGCAACCCCTAACTCATCTTCTAATTTTTTGATTGCTACAGATAATGTGGGCTGGCTAACAAAACAGGCTTCAGCAGCTCGACCAAAATGTTTCTCACGTGCTACAGCAATCACATATTTCAACTCAATTAATGTCATATGCTACCTCCACCTACCCCTATTAATAAAAATTACCTATCAATTCTAACGTAAAAAATTAAAAAATCTATAAAAAACACTATTTTTTACAATTAAATATTATTGATTAATAGTTTTTGTTTATAATTAAGATCGTAAATAATCCGTTCTGCCTTTTAACCAACGTTCTACATGTTGGTGGGCTAGTTCTGGATAGTGTTGAAGAAACAGCATAGCGCCTTCTCTGGCTTTTTCAACTAAGTTAGCATCACTATGTACATCAGCAAAACGCAATAACTGTTCACCTGATTGTCGCAAGCCTAAAAACTCTCCGGGACCACGCTGTTCCAAATCTCGACGGGCAATTTCAAAACCATCATTTGTTTCATGAAGTGCTTTTAAACGATATTTGGCTGTATTAGATAAAGGATTTTGATATAACAAAATACAAACAGAGGCAATATCACCACGACCTACCCTACCTCTTAATTGATGTAGCTGTGCTAAACCAAAACGCTCCGCATGCTCAATAACCATAATACTAGCATTAGGCACGTCTACACCCACCTCAATCACTGTAGTTGCTACCAAGATGGCCAATTCACGATTAGCAAACGCTTGCATCACCTGCGCTTTTTCTTTAGCAGCCATACGTCCATGCAATAAACCAATTTTTAAATCAGGCAAATATTCTTGAATATATTGATAGGTATCAACAGCGGTTTGTAATTGCAATGTTTCACTTTCCTCAACCAATGGACATACCCAATACACTTGCTTACCACTCTGGCACTCTACCCTCAAATGATTCAACAACTCATCACGTCGTTCATTTAACATTAACTTAGTTAAAATTGTCTGCCGCCCCGGTGGTAATTCATCAATAATAGAAACATCAACATCCGCCAAATAACTCATGGCTAAGGTTCGTGGAATGGGTGTAGCACTCATATTTAACTGATGAGGCACGATATCTAATTGACTATCTTCCCCTTTCTTACTGAGACTTAAACGCTGCCCCACGCCAAAACGATGCTGTTCATCAATAATCATTAAGGCTAAGTTTGCAAATTCCACACCCTTCTGAATTAATGCTTGAGTCCCAATAATCAGTTGAGCCTCACCAGACTGTATTTTTTCTAATGCCTCACGTTTTTCTTTTACTTTTAAACTACCCGATAGCCATACCACCTCAATTGACGTATGCTCAAACCATTTTTTCATTTTATAAAAATGCTGTTCTGCCAAAATCTCCGTTGGTGCCATAATCGCTACTTGTTGATGATTTTGTAAAACTAATGCTGCTGTTAAAGCGGCAACAATGGTTTTACCACTCCCTACATCACCTTGTAATAAGCGATGCATGGGGTATGGCTTAAGTAAATCTTGTTTTATTTCCTGAATGACACGTTGCTGTGCGGCCGTTAGAGGTAATCCAAATGTTTTAAGTACCTTATCAAATAACAACGTATCATCAAACGTTAATTTAGGTGCATTTAACTGAGTCCTGGCTTGTCTAGCCAAATACAAAGCTATTTGTTGTGCTAATAATTCATCAAATTTAATCCGCTGCCACGCTGGATGTGTTTTATCCAATAAGGCATATGTATTTTCATGTTGGCTAGGATTATGCAGTATAAAAATCGATTCTTTAAGTGAAGGAAGGTGAAATTTTTCCTTAATTTCCTCTGGAACCGTATCCTTAAAATCTACACGTGATAAAGCTGCCAAAATCGCCTTTCGTAGCACTGGTTGAGTTAAACCTTCAGTACTTGGATAAACCGGTGTAAGTGTTTGCGGTAGGCTTTGACCCGCTTTAGATATTTTGGGGTGAATAATTTCATACCCCCACATACTACTACCTCGTACCTCTCCCCTGATTCTTATTAAGCCAGCTTTTTCTAATTGTGCTTTTTGGCTGCCATAAAAATGAATCCAGCGTAAACTTATTTTCCCAGTCGCATCTTTAAACGTTGCCGTTAATTGTTTACGATGACCATATGATACCGCTACATTTTCAACAACGCCTTCTAGTTGAGCTACTTGTCCCGGATAAATATCGGCAATGTGATGAATTTGGGTTTCATCTTCATAACGTAGTGGCAAATGAAAGACAAAATCACTATCTGACACCAAACCAAGTGCCTGCATTTTCTCTTCTGATGCTGTTCGTTTGACTGCCATATAATCAAAATTTACACTGGACTACAGGAATAATTCTATTGGTTTAAAAGAATTACTATTTAAACTAAATAACAACAATTGCCTCAACTTCAAACAACCCACCTTTAGGCAATCCACTCACTTCAACAGTTGAGCGTGCTGGAAATGGCTCTGGAATCAACTCTGACATAACTGAATTCACAATGCCAAAATTCCCTAAATCAGTCACAAATAACGTTAACTTAACAATATTTTCTAAAGATCCACCTGCCGCGTTGATAACCTCAGTTAAGTTACTAAACGCTTGACGCACTTGCTCTTCTACATTATCGGAAACTAACGCTCCTGTCGCTGGGTCTAAACCAAGCTGACCAGAAAGATAAAGGTTTTTTCCACCTTCAGCAACCACCGCTTGTGAGTATGGTCCAATTGCCGCTGGCGCTTTATCAGTATGTACAATCGTTTTGGCTGTCATATCATCGTCCTTTAAAAAAAATTATTGACTTCACTATTCTAGCAAAATTATGCATACTCACTATGTCACTAAAATAAAATAAGCTATCTTTTTATAAAATAATTGTGTTTATTATGGTAAGCCTGTATTTATAGACTAGTAAAATCCTGATAAGATTAACCCCCTTTATTCTTTATTTATATTAATTAGTCGATTTTATTGACTAGTAAAATTGTTTTTTTATGGACAGTATTTTTTTTATTATTGCTTTTGGTGCACTTGTAGCAGGGTTCTCTCAAGGTTTATCTGGTTTTGGATTTGGTCTAGTGGCGATGTCTTTTTGGGCTTGGGTATTAGAACCTCAACTAGCTGCTGCCTTAACGGTTGTAGGAGGACTCACCGGGCAAATAGTCGCCGCATTTACTGTTCGAAGAGGGTTTGATTTAAAACTCATCCTACCCTTTATTATTGGTGGTTTAGTAGGCATCCCTATTGGCGTCTATCTATTACCTATGTTGGATATCTATAAATTTAAAACAATCCTTGGGGTTTTCTTGATTCTATGGTGTCCTTTTATGTTATTTGCCAATCGTCTGCCTAAGCTAACCAATACACATCGATTCTTTGACGCACTAGCTGGTATGGGCGGAGGTGTCATGGGAGGACTTGGTGGTTTCACTGGCACATTGCCAACACTTTGGTGTACTATCCGAGGTTTTGATAGAGACACTCAACGTTCCATCATTCAAAACTTCAACTTTGCCATGCTCATTGTTGTGTTAATTAGCTATATTAGTAATAGCTTAATTACCCGCAATATGCTGCCATACATTTATATTGTTTCCCCTATCGTTGTATTCACTTCTTATTTTGGGACAAAAATGTACCATGGCATTAGTCAGCAACGTTTCAAACAAATTATTTTAACGCTACTGACTTTTTCGGGAATTTCTATGTTGGTGACATCCTTACCACATTTTTTTCAATAAGCTACGCTTCTAGATCCAACTCTTTTAATTTCCGCGTAACTGTATTACGGCCGATACCTAAGCGATTGGCCGTATCAATTTTTCGACCTCGATAATAGTGTAAGGCAGTCTCAATCACGGCTTTTTCAAAGATTTTATTTAAATTATCCATGATAGATTGTTCATCTGAATTCAGCCTTTTTTGTACCTCTAATCGTAATAACTCTTCCCAATCACTAGGAAAATGTTGTATTCCCCCTTGCTCTGCAATTGTAATATCTGCTTTGCCGACATTGTTATAAGGGCTTACTGAGTGTGATCCTTGCTCATATGATAATGGCTGCGTCTGATGCGTTAATTGACTACCCTTAGTGGTAGATCCCATCTCTACTTTGGCACTAAGACTTGCTAACAACTCTGGAGGTAAATCATCCATAGTTATTAGACTTGCTGGAGACATCACTGTCAGCCAATGGCAGAAATTTTCTAATTGACGCACATTGCCGGGAAAATCAAATTGACATAAAGCCTCTAAGACCTCATTACTTAGTTGCTTAACAGGTACACCTAAGCTTGCTGCCGATAAGCGAAGAAAATGCCTTGCCAATTGAGGAATATCATCCTTTCTCTCGCGTAGTGGTGGGATACGTAGACGAATAACATTCAACCGATGAAATAAGTCCTCCCTAAAAACCCCTTGCTCGACACGATCCTCTAATGGTTGATGAGTAGCCGCAATAATACGCACATCTACATGTACTGGCTGAGTGCCACCAATTCGATAAAAAGAACCTTCTGCGAGAACGCGTAGTAAACGTGTTTGTAAATCCAGTGGCATATCACCAATTTCATCCAGAAATAATGTGCCACCGTCGGCTTCCTCAAATCGACCTTTACGTAGTTGATTCGCCCCTGTAAACGCTCCTTTTTCATGCCCAAACAATTCTGCTTCGAGTAAATCCTTTGGAATAGCGGCGGCATTAATTGCTACAAACGGTTTGTTTTTACGATTACCATGCTCATGCACAGCCCGTGCAATTAATTCTTTACCTGAACCAGATTCACCCGTAATCAACACAGTCACTTTGGAAGGAGCAAGCCGTCCTATGGCCCTGAAAATCTCTTGCATAGACTTAGAATGCGATTGGGTCATCATTTTTCCCACATCAGCTGAAGACGGCGCTGGAATATCTGCACTCTCTGCCATAGATTTTTTATTCAAGTTGAGCATTTGGCTATGCTCACAAGCTCTTTGAATCAAACTAACGGCATCATTAATATCAAATGGCTTTGGTAAATAATCAAATGCACCACCTTGGAAGGCCTCAACCGTACTATCTAAGTCAGTAAATGCTGTCATCACAATGACAACAATATCCGGATAATCATGCTTGATTTTTTTCAATAGTTCTAGCCCTGACATATCAGGCATACGGATATCAGTTACTAGCACATGAGGTTGACTAGTCTTTAGGGCTGTAAGTAAGCTATCAACAGTATCAAACGTGGTAGCTTGTAAATGAACTCTTTGTAATGCTTTATCTAATACCCAACGGATTCCTTGATCATCATCGATAATCCATATCTTACTCATGTGAATCCTCCATAGGTAACAACACTCTAAACTCCGTCCTACCAGGTACTGTATCGAACTCAATTAATCCACCATGCTGGCGTACTAATTCTTGTGCTAAGCTTAAGCCCAGACCAGTCCCATTTGCTCTACCTGTCACCAAAGGATGGAAAACCCTATCTACTATATTCGCAGGTACCCCAGGACCATTATCTATCACGGATAAACACAATACCATGCGATAAATCTTATCTAGTAACAAATATCGATGTAATATTCGAGTACGCAAAATAATCTTTGGTTGTTCAATCGCTTCCTTTGCTCCTAAAATCGCTTGAGCGGCATTACCACATATATTCAAATACACTTGAACTAATTTCGCTTTGTCTGCTTTTATATCTGGAATCGAAGCATCATAGTCGCGTACAAAAGTAATTTTTCCCTGATATTCAGCATTAAGTAAGGTAAATACCCGTTCACAAATTTCGTGTATATTAAACACTGATAATTGCAAGCCAGACTGTGCTGGTTTAATTAATCTATCCACAAGTTGCTGTAACCTATCTACCTCAGCAATAATCACTTTGGTATATTCCTGATGATCAGTATTTTCTAGCTCCAACTCTAACAGTTGGGCAGCCCCTCTAATACCACCCAATGGTTTTTTAACTTCATGGGCAAGATTTCTAAACGTTTCCTGATAGATTTCAAGTTCTCTAGCCAAGCGAATACTACGCTCTGACAAGGCTTGCTGTTCAATAGGATGTAGCTCAAGAATGATATTGTCATGACTTAAATGCATAACAGCATTCACTGTTTCTGTGGATTCAAATTTAGCAATCCCTCCAGAAAAAGCAACGGAGACAGAACGACGCTTAACAATGGTGTCAAAAGCTTTTTGAAAACTCTCTTTATCCTCAAATAAAGAAGCTACTGTAGCACCGATAAAAGAGCGCCGAGAACGTTCAAAAAGATTTTGAGTGGCTGAATTTACCCACTCAATTTGACCTGCCTCATTGGCAACAATAATGCAGGTCAGGAGTAAATCAAATGTTTGCCATTGTTGTGCTACAGGAGTTAACGTTGTACTAGACATTGTTGAACCTCCTGTAAAACACTTTAATGACTACCGACTTTAAAACTTATAGTGAATAATACAAATCAAACTCAGCTGGATGAGTTGTCATACGTAGACGATTCACTTCTTGCATTTTAAGTTCTAAATAAGCATCTAACATATCATTACTAAATACACCACCACGAGTTAAGAACTCACGATCAGCATCTAGGGCTTCTAGCGCTTGTTCTAATGAAGAGGCTACTGTAGGTACTTTTTTGTCTTCTTCTGGTGGTAAATCATATAAGTTCTTGTCCGCTGGATCACCAGGATGGATTTTATTTTGAATACCATCAAGACCAGCCATTAATAAAGCAGAGAAGGCTAAATATGGGTTAGCTAATGGATCTGGGAAACGAGCTTCAATACGGCGACCTTTTGGATTACTTGTATACGGAATACGAATAGAAGCAGAACGGTTACGTGCAGAATAAGCCAATTTTACTGGTGCTTCAAAATGAGGAACTAAACGTTTATATGAGTTAGTACCTGGGTTAGTAATAGCATTCAAGGCACGAGCGTGTTTGATAATACCACCAATGTAGTAAAGCGCAGTTTCTGATAAACCAGCATAACCATTACCTGCAAATAGGTTTTGACCATCTTTCCAAATAGATTGATGCACGTGCATACCAGAACCGTTATCACCTACGATTGGTTTTGGCATAAATGTAGCTGTTTTGCCATACATATGAGCAACATTATGAATAGTGTATTTCAAGATTTGGTTCCAGTCAGCACGTTGAACTAGCGTACTAAATCGAGTACCAATCTCTAATTGGCCTGCATTTGCTACTTCATGGTGATGAATTTCCACAGGTACACCTTGTTGCTCAAGTACTAAGCACATTTCTGAACGCATATCACCAAAAGAGTCTACTGGTGACACAGGAACATAACCTCCTTTCACGCGAGGACGGTGACCATGGTTTTTACCGTCATAATCAAGCGCACTTGCTGAAGCTGCTTCATCAGAATGAATTTTAACGAAGCGATTATACATATCATCGCCCCAAGAAATACCATCAAAAACAAAGAACTCAGGCTCAGGACCAAAGAAAGCGGTATCACCAATACCTGATGATTTTAAATAAGCTTCTGCACGACGAGCCAAAGAACGAGGGTCACGATCATAACCTTTTAAATCAGAAGGCTCAACTACATCACACGTTAAAATTAGCGTAGGCTCTTCACGGAAAGGATCCATACGTGCTGTTGAAGCATCTGGAATCAATAACATATCAGATGCCTCGATTCCTTTCCAACCAGCAAGAGATGAACCGTCAAAAGGTTGACCTGACTCAAACTTATCTTCATCCACTTGATGAGCAGGTACAGTCATATGATGTTCTTTACCGAGAGTATCTGTAAAACGAAAGTCTACAAATTTAACTTCGTTTTCACTCATTTTATTTAAAACGTCTTGAGCAGTTATTGCCATGTTGATTTCTCCTAAAATCTAAACTTTGTTGAACGATTTCACTAACGTTCAAACTTATCACTTTAGCTAAAGCAATTTCCGTGCCAACTTTTTTACCGTCAGCGCACTGTTTATTTTTTCATTATTGCATTATTTTGGTGCGTTATCAATTTAATAATGTATTATTTTGGTGCATTATGGTTCATTTTGGAACGAATTATTTTTTATAGGCACTACTTTTTATTGTAGTGCACCTTTTAAGATTACAAAGAGGGCTAAATTAAGACAAAAAAACATACTAAGAGCATTACAACTAACTAGTTAATAATGATTATCTTAATTCAATCCATCAAGAACATCTCTTGTAAATCATTCAAATAACGCCAGCCTAGTGCACTGGCTTTTAATCTTGTGGGATCACTATCCAGCAACCCCTTAGAGACCGCTTCGTTTATTTTTGCTGTCATCAGACTCAACGGAACACCACAGCGATCAGAAAAATAATGGGTTGGAACCCCTTGCTTTAATCGCAGTACATTAAGCATAAACTCAAAAGGAATATCTTCCACTGTTAATAATCGACTCTCGGCAAGCTGTTCACTTGTTTTTACTTTTTGCATCCAACTATCTGGATTCTTAACACGTGCTGTTCGTAGAATTTGATTATGCGATGAAATTTTGCCATGTGCCCCAGGCCCTACACCAATATAATCCCCAAATTCCCAGTAATTTAGATTATGTTGACAGTAGGCATTCTTTTTGGCATAAGCAGAAACCTCATATTGCTCGAAACCATGTTGTTGCGTTAAATCAATCAGCATATCTTGCATATCCCCTGCTAAATCATCATCGGGAATACCTTCAGGAGGATATTTGGCAAATACTGTATTAGGCTCTAGGGTAAGGTTATATAAAGATAAGTGTTCTGTTCCAAACGATAGCGCTGTTTGTACATCTTGATGGCAATCTTCCAATGTTTGAAATGGTAAGGCATACATTAAATCTAAATTAATACGCTGAAATGATTGCTGTGCAATCTCAATCGCCTTTTTCGCCTGATAACTATCATGTATACGCCCTAATCGTTTAAGCATCTCATCATTAAAACTCTGAACACCTAACGATAATCTAGTCACGCCTGATGCTGCAAAAGCTTTAAACCGTTCTACCTCGACTGTTCCTGGATTAGCTTCCATCGTAATTTCTGTATAGGGCGCTAAATTGAACAAATTTCTTAATACGGTTAATAAATCATCAAGCGCTTTAGCAGATAACAAGCTTGGCGTTCCACCACCAATAAAAATAGAATGAATTTGACGTCCCCAGACACTTGGTAATACAGAGATCAAATCTTGTTCAAGTGCTTGTAAATATTCTTTTTCTGGTATCTCACCTGAAATAGCGTGTGAATTAAAATCACAATAAGGACACTTTTTAACACACCAAGGAACATGAATATAAATAGACAAAGGCGGCAATGGTTGAGTAAAACTAACTCCTTTGTTTAACGTTGTCATTAGAGACGTTAGTGATGAATGATTAGTGCTATTCTTCGATTTATCTCTAGCTACCTCAATCGGTATCGTCACTCTTTGATTCGATGATCCTGAACTACTTGGCTTATCACGCATTTTTTAACTCAGCTAATAATTTTCTCAATGCTTGCCCACGGTGACTAATACTATTTTTCTCACTTGGTGTTAGCTCTGCAGCAGTCTTACCTAACTCTGGTAGGTAAAAATAAGGATCGTAACCAAATCCATTGTCACCTTTTGCTTGTAAAGCAATACAACCATGCCAAAAAGCTTGAGCAACGATTGGACATGGATCCTGTTCATTGCGAACATATACCAAACAAGCGACATAAAAAGCGGAGCGATCACTTACGTTTTCTAAGGCTTTCAATAGATAAGCATTATTTAAAGCATCGGATTTTTCTATCGCCCCTAAACTTAATGCATAACGAGCAGATAAAACACCGGGAGCACCATTCAAACTAGGTACAACCAAACCGGAATCATCTGCAATCGCAGGTAACCCCGTATGTTTACTCGCAAAGCGAGCCTTAACTAACGCATTTTCTAAAAAGGTAAAATATGGCTCTTCACATTCACCTACACCTAACGCTCCCTGATTAATTAACTCAATCCCTAGAGGAGCAAATAGTTGTTGAAATTCTGCTAATTTTCCTTTGTTATTTGATGCCAAGACAATTTTAGACATGCCACTTTAACCTTAAACTATTTAGTATTACTTTTTAATGTTTGTTCTTGAATAGTAACCAAGGTAGTAATACCCTGTTCAGCCAAATCTAACAACTCATTTAATTCTTTACGGGAAAATGTTTCTCCCTCTGCCGTTCCTTGAACTTCCACAAAACTCCCAGCCCCAGTCATTACAATATTCATATCAGCATCACAGCCTGAGTCTTCAGAATAATCCAAATCCAGCACAGGCTGACCATTTACCATGCCTACAGAAATAGCCGCCACCTTATCTTTCAAAGGATTCTCAGTGATATCACCTTTTGCCAACAAATGCTCAATTGCATCAGCCATCGCAATCCATGCCCCCGTAATACTGGCACAACGAGTTCCCCCATCCGCTTGAATAACATCACAATCCAAATGAATAGTACGTTCACCTAATTTTGTCATATCTACTACGGCACGAAGACTACGTCCTATTAAACGCTGAATTTCTTGTGTGCGTCCTGTTTGCTTTCCCTTAGCCGCTTCGCGGTCAGCGCGAGAATGCGTAGCCCTTGGCAACATACCATATTCAGCAGTAACCCACCCCTGCTCTTTTCCCTTTAAAAAAGGAGGCACTTTATCTAGCACACTGGCATTACAAAGAACATGAGTATTACCCATTTGTATTAACACTGATCCTTCAGCATAAGGAGTGTAAGAACGGGTGATTTTAATTTGACGAAGCTCATTATGCTGCCTACCATTTGGGCGAGTCTGTGTATTCATATTCATTCTCTAAAATCCAATGTAAAATATAGAGTAAATTGTAATCCATATTGCCAACCGGCAAAACCAAGTAGAGAATTTTCCATGATTTATAGCATGACCGCTTTTGCAAGCCAACATAGCGAACACGCCTTAGGACAATTAATTGTTGAGCTCAAAAGCGTTAATAACCGTTTCCTTGACTTACACCTACGTATTCCAGAAGAACTCCGAGCTTCCGAAAGTGCACTACGCGAACTACTCAGTAACCGATTAAACAGAGGAAAAATTGAACTTCGGATTACCCTACAAAAGCATAAAAATTTAGACGATATGCAATTGGATAATGAAGTAGTAGCACTTTGTTTACAACAACTCAATCAAGCGAGACAAATTATTCCTGATACTGGCGCTCCTTCTCTTAGTGAATTAATTACCCTTAGCCAAAACAAACAACTTAGTCAAGATGATGATACATTTGAACAATGGCATCAGCTATTGATAAAGACAACTGATGACGCTTTAGATAACTTTATCCTTAACCGAGCAAGAGAAGGAAAACGCTTAGCTGAAACAATGCTTGGTTACACACAACAAATTCAACAAATATTAGGAAAAATTAGAGAAAAATTGCCACAAATTCATACTGATTATCGCGAAAAATTAACTCGAAAATTACGCGAAAATCTTGAGGCAGTAGCTCCTAACGGCTTCGAACATATCAAAGGCGAAGAGCTAAGTGCTCGCATTGCGGCCGAATCCTCTCTATTTAGTTTACGCATTGATGTAGCTGAGGAACTTGATCGACTAGAATCACATCAAACTGAGCTAGCTACATTACTCCAGCAAGAATCAGACATCACTCAAGGCAACATACCTAAAACTAAAAACAAACAAAGTCTTGGCAAACGCTTAGATTTTCTTTTCCAAGAAATGAATCGTGAAATTAATACCCTAGGCTCTAAATCCACTGCGCTTGAAATCACACAAGCTATCATTGAATTAAAATTGTTAGTTGAGCAATTAAGAGAACAAGCACAGAATATAGAGTAAAACAAAAATCACCCTATAAAATTTGATAGGGTGATTTTCATTAAACCTAAGTTGTAGAAGTTCAGACCAAATCTGACAAATGAGTTGCAAAAAAGAGAGTTTCCCGTTTGAATAAGAGGTGCGAATCTTTTAAACAAACAAAAGGAAACTCTCATGTTACATACTACCAATAATGTGATTAAACATAAAGCAGGACTGCTTAATTTAGCAGAGCAATTAAAAAATGTGTCGCAAGCATGCAAAATTATGGGCGTATCGAGGGATACATTTTATCGCTATAAAGAATTGGTTGAAGAAGGCGGTATAGAGGCACTCATTGATCGTAATAGACGGGTGCCTAACCTTAAAAATAGAGTGGACGAAGCCACTGAGTTAGCGGTGATAGAGATGGCGATTCATTATCCTGCCTATGGTCAACTAAGAATTAGCAATGAGTTGCGTAAACAGGGAATATTTGTATCACCTAGTGGTGTTCGTTCCGTTTGGTTGCGGCACAACTTGGAGAACTTTACCAAACGTCTAAACGCCTTAGAGGCGAAAGTACAGCAAGAAGGAATTATTCTGAATGAGCAACAAATACAAGCTCTTGAACGCAAGAAAGATGAAGAGTAAGCCATGGGTGAGATTGAAACCGCGCATCCTGGCTATTTGGGTTCACAAGATACCTTTTATGTGGGGCATTTAAAAGGGGTAGGACGTATTTATCAGCAAACATATGTCGATACTTACAGTAAAGTAGCGCATTGTAAGCTATACACCTCTAAAACCCCTATTACTTCTGCAGACTTACTTAATGATCGTGTATTACCTTTTTATGCAGAGCATGATTTACCTGTATTACGCATTCTGACAGATAGAGGAACAGAGTTCTGCGGTAAGGTAGAGCATCATGATTATGAGCTTTATCTAGTTATTAATGAAATTGAGCATACAAAGACTAAGGCTCGATCACCTCAAACCAATGGTATTTGCGAGCGCTTCCATAAGACCATTTTGCAGGAGTTTTATCAAGTAACGTTCCGCAAAAAACTCTATGCTGATTTAGATAGTTTGCAAAAAGACCTAGACGAATGGCTTGATTTCTATAATAATGAACGAACTCATCAAGGAAAGATGTGCTGTGGGCGAACACCCATAGAAACATTGATTGATGGTAAACAGATTTGGAACAGCAAAAAGCTGAGCTAAATCTAATCTGACAGACACCGCTTGTCAAACGGGGAACTGTCAGATGAAGTCTGAACTTCTACAAATAATAAAAAAGTAATTCTGGAATTAGCTATACCTTTTTAAATTTTTCACTCTTTATACCTCACCCTTCCCCCACTATCGCCCTACTTACATCCCAAAATGAAATCAGCCCCATTGGTTGGCTAGATGCTTGTCCGTCCTGTGTCACAATAATCGCCTGAATTCTTTTTTGTTGATCAGCAAATAATGAGGCTACTTCATAAATATTTTTCTGTGCAGCGATATAAGCTGTTTCTTGTTTTTTCTCCAGACTTACCACTTGTGTTAATTTGATATTTTTGAGATTAACTGTTCCATCATGAATATTTCTTTCAACCCATCTCGAAATTGTTTTACGGGTCAATAATCCATACTGACCATCGTCTTTTTGAATAATAATTTGTGAATAATCTCGCTCTTTGATATATTGCAAAACATCAATCAATAAGGTATTCAAACCATATACTTTTAAATCTTTACTAGCGATATCAATAGCTTTGGGTGCAGAAATAATTTGTTGTGTAATGGATTTAAATTTATCCACAATTGAAGCATCTGGCGTAAGTACTATTCGCTTTGGATAATATTCATCATGCACAATTAAATTACGAATATTTGCCATGTACTTTAAAAAGCTTTCATGTCTTGCAATAAATATCTGCCGTGATTTAACCTTATCAATCAATGTATAAAAGGGGTAATGACCATCTCCTTCTACTAGTTGATTAAGGTAACTTTCTAATCGATTAAATGTTTGTAAAAATTCTTGAGCGATATCCATGTATTAGTTCCAATCATTCACCATTTTGATAATAATGAATTGAATATAGTTTCTTTTCTTAAAAAATAATTATTGTCAGTATTCCTCTTACCTATCCTGTATTAACTGCTTACCTATTGGCGTTAAACGATATTTTTGGTAACGGCTGTTAGGTTTATCTGGTATAGTCATTTCTAACAAATTTAATTGGATAGTAGGCTGTAGATAGTTTTTTCGAAAGTGTTTAGAATCTTTCAAATCAAGTAACTCCATCATGTCTTGCCTTGTCACTTCCCCATCAATTCTTTGTAACAAAGCAAGCACTTGTGAAGTCACTTGGGGGGTATCTTGGGGGGTATCTTGGGGGGTATCTTGGGGGGTATCTTGGGGGGTATCTTGAATACTCCTCTCATCATTATCCAAAAAATCAGCATGAATTGGTAAATGAATTAGAAAATAGCTACGTTCATCATCAGTTTCAAAAATAGGTTCCGGAGAACCATTTTCCATCATTACTCGTAAAATTTTCGGAATACCTGTCGACCGACCTTCTGTTAAATCCAATTCTTTCAAAAACTCACCTATCCGACGGTTTCGATATCGGCGACTCACTGCTTTACCTAGTTGTAGTTTATCTAAGCTAATAGACCTATCAGGACCAGGGTAACTCAAAATACTTATTCCTGTCCGTTCTATTCTTACTTCTATCGGTTCACGAATTTCATAGGAACGATGATAAACGGCATTTACCAATGCCTCTTCGATCGCCTCAAATGGGAAGTTGAAAAATCGTTTAGATTCTGCCTGATCTGGTAATTTATGAATTCTTTCTTTCAGATATAGATTTTTGATAAATATTAAAGCATCCTGAACAATACGTCCAACAGGACCTTTAAATACTTTTTCATCAATCTGATTGCCACCAGTACCATCAGGAAAATACACCACTTCGATTTGACTATAGGGAAAAAAGCGTTCTGGCGTACTATTAAAAAACATCAGACCTACATTTTTAGGAAACAATGTTTCAGCTGTACCACCAATGATATTCATCCGTTGTCCTAATTCTATTACTGATAAAGATTTCGCTTCTTTAGCTAAATCACTTTTTATTTCTGTTAAAAACTCACGAATTAAGTGTGGCTCTAAATCATCAAGACTAGAGGCAATCTGCAATCTATCATCAAATGGAACTGAATTGGCAAGACTGATTAATTCTTGCTCATCAGCTCCAGTAGCTACCACTGTACTTGTATGCTTACGAATATAGTAAGCCCAACCTTTATTTTCTTTACCCAAGCTTTTTTTTGCTTTATATGGACGAACTTCACCACCTACAACCCAAAGTACCAGAATTAGTTTACCTTGAATATTATAAGTAGCTGTTAATGTATTGAAACTCGGCTGAATTGCATTTTTTTCTAAACTCACCAATTCTTTTTGAATAACATCAATCTGTTCGGACCGCAATCCAACTGGTGGAATTTGAGGAATACCATCTTTTTCTTTTACCCCAATTACAATATACCCACCACCTAAATTATAAAAATCATTAGCAAAAGCACAAATTGTATGTAAAATACTTTCAGGATTCCAACCCTCTTTATACTCAATACGCTCACTTTCAATACTATGGTTAGCTAATAAATCATTAATATTAATGGGTAATTGATGCATACAAGTTCCTGTTAATTTTCCATCAATCATACATAGTTCTCAGTATTGATGGGATAGCCGTAGCAACTAGATATTACTCTATTGATAAAGTAATAGTTAATATATCATTTCTTAGATAAATTCGTTTAAATAGAGATAGATATAAATATCCATACCAGTTCATATTGCAGACTAAAAAAAACCTCTTGCCACTACAAGAGGTTTAATCTTTAAATTTATACTTATATCAGTTCAAATTTAAACCAGATTATAAGCCCATATCCCGACAATCAAACCAAAAATAATTCGATACCAGCCAAATGGTTTATATGAATACTTTGCCACAAAGCTTAATAACGCTTTTACCACTAGTAAGGCACTCAAGAATGCCATTACAAAACCAATCACAACGGCTAATAAATTACTCTCAGATAAATAAGAGCCATATTTGTAAAGACTCAATACCGTTGCAGCAATCATTGTCGGCATAGCTAAGAAGAAAGAAAATTCCGTCGCTGTTTTACGGTGAATACCTGCTAACATGCCAGCAATAATTGTTGATCCTGAACGTGATGTCCCCGGTATCATCGCTAAACATTGTGCAAAACCAACAACAAGTGCCTGCTTCACAGAAATATCCTCAATACGCTGTGTTTTATGACTTAAATCATCATCTGTTAGATGGGTATGTTTCGCCATTTCAGGGCGACTTTCTACCCATAACATAATGAGACCACCCACTACCAATGTAATGGCATAAACCATAAACTGACCATCTAGTAATTGCTTGATATATTTAATCAGTAAAAGACCTATAATTGCTGCAGGTAAAAAAGCCAATAATAAATTACGGACAAAAAACAAATCACTACGGTTACGTTTAATCGTCCCTACACAGACGTCACTAATTTTTTGGCGATAAATCCACATTACCGCTAAAATCGACCCCAATTGGATTACTATTTCATAGACCTTATCTTGACCTGCATCAAAGCCTATCCAGTCACCAACAATCAATAAATGAGCTGTACTTGAAATTGGTAAAAACTCAGTAACACCCTCTACAATACCTAAAAAAGCGGCTTTTAGTAAAAATAAAAAATCAAGCATTTTTATATCCAATTAACCGTTAATGGCACTCACTAGATGGGGGAATAATTTGGGGGAGCCTGCAAGAACATTGCCTGTTCTCATCCAACCTTGCTCACCGTCAAAGTCACCAATTAATCCACCTGCTTCTAATACGAGTAGACTACCGGCAGCGACATCCCACGCTTGAAGATTGGCACCACAATAGCCGTCTAGACGACCACTTGCCACATAAGCTAATTCTAATACTGTTGAGCCTAAGCGACGATAAGCATTACTTTTTTCAATTAAGTGATAAAAACGTGCTTTATCCTCGTCTGAAGAATTATAAGGTAAGCGCCCAGCAATTAATGCATCCTCTAATCGCGTACGATGACTAACACGGATACGACGATCATTTAAAAAAGCCCCTACACCACGAGAAGCTGTGAAAATCTCATTACGGTTAGGATCATAGACTAAACCATGCATAATCTTGCCTCGTTCGGCAACAGCAATAGAAATAGCATAGTCAGGAAGACCATGGATAAAGTTCTTAGTACCATCTAATGGATCAATAATCCATTGGAACTCAGGCTCACTCTTAGTACCCTTGGTAAGACCTGTTTCTTCACCTAGAATTGAATGTTCTGGATAGGCTTCGTGAATAATTTCGATGATGGCATTCTCTGATGCTCGATCAATATCTGTGACAAAGTCATGAGCCCCTTTGCGTGCCACTTGTACTTTTTCTAATTCAAGACTAGCACGATTAATAATATTACCCGCACGACGGGCAGCCTTGGTGGCAATCGTTAGAAACTGATGCATTTTTTACTATGTTAAAGAGATTAAAGATAGTGCCAATAATACTGAGTCAAGGAATCAATCGTGAATCGAAGAGTCAAAGAATTATGGCTAAATAAGATAAACCATTATTTTAAAGGAGTATGTTCTTATATACTAGTGAAATTAATATTTTTTACTTATTTTTAAGGGTTATTATGCAAGACTATTTTAATCGTACTCGTTTTATTATGGTGGGAACTAGTCATCCAGGTAATGTTGGATCTGCTGCCCGTGCTATTAAAACGATGGGATTTAAAGAACTTGTGTTAGCAGCACCTCAATATCCAGATTTGCATAAACATCCTGATGCTATTGCCCTTGCTAGTGGTGCTGTCGATATTTTAGACACAGCCATTATTTGTAACACCTTAGAGCAAGCTTTAGCTCCTATTACTCTTGCTTTTGGCCTAACCGCACGTTCACGTGATATGGGACCGCCCGTTGTTGATATTCGACAAGCCGCCATTGAAAGTACCCACCACCTTAGTGACAATAGCAATACTCAAATTGCGATTATTCTAGGACCAGAAAGGATTGGGTTAGATAATCAACAGATAAGTCTTTGTCATCGTATCTGTCATATCCCCGCTAATCCAGCCTATAATTCTCTCAATGTTGCCCAGGCATTGCAATTAGCCGCATGGGAATTACGCTATGCTTATTCAAGCCAAGTAAAAGAGTCTACCACTCATGACCATCATCCACTTCTCGCCTCCCATGCGAAAGTAGAAGCATTAATTCAACATTGGCAAGAAGCTCTCGAACATATTGGTTTTCTCAATCCTGCTCATCCCAAAAAGCTGATGCCTCGTATGCGTCACTGGTTCAATCGTAGCCAACTGACTCAAGAAGAGACCGATATGATGCGCGGGGTATGCACACAAATTTTAAAACTACCTTCACCCTTTTCTAATCATCAAGAAAGCGATAACAATAAATAGCTCTATACACAATTAAATCTAGTTAGTTCACTAGTAAATTTTTTCAATCTAAAATATTTTTTTGTTGCATAAGCTAAAACCTATTATCACCCCTAAAAAACAACTTAGCAAAAAGCTAAAATACCCTTTAGATGAAACACCTAAAGGGTATTAAGCCTTAATAATAAATAAAATACACAAATTAATTACACTGTAGCATCCACCGTATTTTTACTAATTCTAGCTGGTACGGGTAATTGGAAATGCTGTTCTTCAAGTGCGATTCGTACTTTTTTCATTAACGCTGCATTTACTGTCCAATATACATTAGCCGGCGTCCATAAACGTATAGTAATAACGACGACTGATTCACGATACTCGCTAACATAAATATCTGGTATAGGTTCATCTAGAATAAAATCTTGTTTATCTACTACCTCTTGTAATACTTGAATAGCTTTATTTAAATCATCACCATAACTCACCGTGACCAATATATCCATACGACGATTTTTATTCCGACTATAATTTGTGATAGTACTCCCCCATACAACACTATTAGGGATAGTCACTTGAATACCGTCATACTTGATAATTCGGGTCAAAAATAGACTAATTTCAGATACTACGCCTGAAACATTCGCACTAATAATATCTACACTCTCACCTGTTCTAATGGGTCTTAGCATAATTAACATAATACCTGCCGCAATATTTTGTAGAGTTCCTTGGAGAGCTAAACCAATCGCTAAACCTGCTGCACCTAAAGCCGCTATAAAAGAAGTTGTTTTAATGCCAAACTGAGTGAGTACACCCATAACAACAATAATGCGGATTGTCCAGAGAACAATGGCTTGTATCATAGGAACTGCCGTGTTATCAATAACACTGGACTTCATCGCCATTCGACGGATACCCCTAGCTACCCATTTAGAGATAAACCAACCAATGATAAAAATAATTATTGCTGAAAAGAAATTAAGCACAAAGTCTTCTACTAAAGGAGAATATCTCTCCCACATTTTCACCCAATCCATCAAGATAACCTTTTAAATTTTATGATTCCTATTATTGTAGTTTGTTTTTCTTTTTTTACTATTTCTAATCAATTCTAGTCCACATGAAATAATACTATTCATTACTGTTTTAACTATTGTGCATGTTAAAATTACCACAATGATTAATAGCAAAAACACGATATAACAGCATGTCTGATCAAACTACAGAACAAAATCCTTTTTCAGGGCATACCCCTATGATGCAACAATACTTACGCCTTAAAGCTGAGGTTGGCAACGTATTGTTATTCTATCGTATGGGTGACTTTTATGAAATGTTCTATGATGATGCGATTGATACAGCACGTTTGCTCAATCTAACATTAACCAAACGTGGACAATCTAATGGAGAGCCTATTCCTATGGCAGGTGTACCGGCTCATGCCATGGAACAATATTTAGCCCGTTTAGTCGCTATGGGGAAATCTGTTGCTATTGGTGAGCAAATAGGTGACCCAGCAACAAGCAAAGGACCTGTAGAGCGTAAAATTGTTCGTATTGTGACTCCAGGTACATTAACGGATGAAAATCTTCTTCCCTCTCGTTCCGACAAAACACTTCTCTCTGTATTTAAGCCACATAAAGGTAAACAACCTAAATTTGGTCTTGCATGGTTAAATCTAGCCAGTGGTGAATTTAAAATTTGCGAAACAGATGATGAAAATATTGAATCTGAAATCTTTAGAATTGCTCCTGCTGAAATTATCACGGCTGATTCTTTCAAATTTGAAACAACCTACTCAGCCGCAATGAGCAAAACAGCTGATTGGCATTTTGACTTAAAAGAAGCTACTCATCAGCTCACTCAATTTTTTCAGATTTCCTCATTAAGCTCTTTTGGAATTGAAGAGTTTACTAGTGCAATTTGTGCTGCTGGTGCATTATTACGTTATGTACAACGTACACAAAACCAATCACTCAGCCATATCCATAGTATTACTCAAGAACATAGCTCAGACTATATAATTCTTGATCCTGTTAGTCGCAAAAATCTTGAGCTCACAGAGACATTAAGCGGTGAAACTTCGCCTACGCTTTTTTCTCTATTGGATCATTGCCAAACTCCTATGGGTAGTCGTTTGCTTCGACATTGGTTACATCACCCTTTGAGAGACAACTTACGTGTTGAAGAAAGATTAAATTTTATTGAACACTTTTTAAGCCCTCGTACCTTAGAATTGCATCCTGACCAAGTATTGCAAACCATACGAGATAAATTAGCTATTTTTCCCGATATTGAGCGTATTAGTACACGTATTGCATTACTTTCTGTCAGACCTCGTGAATTAGCAAGCCTACGCGAAGCGCTTGCTAGCTTACCTGAATTAGCTGAGTTTCTAGTTCACTATATAAACTTAGACACAGAGACTGAATTAATTAACCCTTTATTGACACCAGCCCCTCTATATCCATTACTAGCTAAAAGCTTAGAACAAGAGCCTTCAGTGATGGTACGCGATGGTGGTGTGATTGCCAACGGGTTTGATATGGAGTTAGATGAGCTCAGACTATTAGCGAGTGATAGCGGCGCATTTCTCCTTGAATTAGAAGCACGTGAAAAAGAAAGTACAGGCATTCCCAATCTCCGTGTAGAATACAATCGCGTACATGGCTTTTTTATTGAGGTCACCAAATCGCACATAGATAAAGTCCCTGAACATTATCGTCGTAGACAAACACTTAAGAATGCTGAACGCTATATCACACCAGAATTAAAGTCATGGGAGGATAAAGTTCTTTCCGCAAAAGATCGCGCCTTAAGTAGAGAAAAATTTTTATTTGATCAATTATTACAATCCCTTCAACAATGGGTAACACCATTACAACAATTAGCTAAAACGCTAGCCTTAATTGATGTATATACAAGCTTAGCTCACCACGCTCGTGAATATGAATGGGTGCGCCCTGCTCTCACTGATCATCCTACTATTCATATTGAAAGTGGTCGTCACCCTGTCGTAGAACGTACTATAGAGCGCTTTACACCTAATGATTGCCATATGGATCCGCAGACCCGAATGTTATTAATTACGGGACCAAACATGGGGGGTAAATCAACCTATATGCGTCAAGTAGCGCTGATTGCTTTATTAGCCAGAATGGGAAGTTTTGTCCCTGCCACCTCAGCCTCCATAGGGACTATTGATCGTATTTTTACCCGTATTGGTGCAGCTGATGACCTAGCTGGTGGGCGATCTACCTTTATGATGGAAATGATTGAAGCTTCTGCTATTTTAGCTAATAGTACAGCACACAGTCTTGTATTAATGGATGAAATTGGTCGTGGTACATCAACTTACGACGGTCTCTCTTTGGCATGGGCAATTGCATGTCGCTTATTAACCCATAATAAAGCACTTACTTTATTTGCTACGCATTACTTTGAAATCACTCAACTACCTGAGCAACTAGACGGTGTAAAAAACGTTCATCTTGCTGCTACTGAAACGTCTACGGGTATTGCTTTTTTACATGAGGTTCAAGCCGGCCCCGCTAGTCGTAGCTATGGTATTCAAGTCGCACAAAAGGCAGGTCTTCCTGCCGCCGTCATCAAACAAGCTAAAAAAGAACTTGAACGATTAGAGGCTAATACCGCTCATACACCAACACCGCAGCTAGACTTATTTGTTCAAGCCCAAATTCAAGATGAGGAACAAAATGATAATTTCATGGAATTACAAGCACTACACCAATTCATTAATGAGTTAGACCCTGATAATATGAGTCCCCGAGAGGCGCTCAATGCTTTATACAAACTTCGCAATCTTTTTGGAGACGACGAAGGTCGTCAATAAGCTATGACAATGATTAATTTAACGGAAAATACAGATTTATTAGGTGGCAGTAGTCCAGAGAAATTTATGCAAGAATACTGGCAACGCAAACCATTGCTAATACGCCAAGCATTTAAAAATTTCTCTCTTCCGATTAGCATACCCAATTTAAAAAAACTCGCCAAGCAAGAGAATGTCGAGTCTCGTCTAGTATCCAATTTTAATGGTGAATGGAAGCTAAAAAAAGGACCTATTTCACGATTACCGAAGATGAGTGAAAATGACTGGACACTATTAGTTCAAAGTGTTGACTTACATGATGATAATGTGGCTAATCTAGCTCAATTGTTTCGCTTTGTCCCTGATGCACGTTTTGACGATGTGATGATTAGTCTTGCTTCTAAGGGTGGTGGTGTAGGCCCTCATTTTGACACTTATGATGTATTTCTACTTCAAGGTCATGGACAACGTCGCTGGAGAATCAGCCAGCAAAAAGATCAAACGCTTATTCCAAACTTACCTTGCCGTATTCTTGAAAATTTCCAAGTAGAAGAAGAATGGGTACTAGAGCCAGGAGATATGCTCTATTTGCCACCACAATGTGCTCATGACGGTATTGCTGAGACAGAAGACTGTGTGACAATTTCTTTTGGATTCAGAACATTATCGTTTGCTAATATGGTCCGCGGCATTTTTGAAGCCGCTGCCGATCAAGTCAGTGTTAACTCTGGCTTAGGAAGTGGTGTCTATTCCGAACCAGCGATAAAAGGTTTTAAGGTTTCTGGCTACTATCACGACAAGGGTGCTAAAGCGAGCAGTCACCCTGCTGCATTACCTGAAAAAATGATTACAGATGCCCTAAAAGCAGCTGAAAAAATTAAATTCACTGAAGATTTAGCTGTACGTTTTCTTGGCTGTTGGCTAACAGAGCCCAATCAATTAAGTGTATTTGATTTTGCTGAAGAGGAAATAAATATTGAGGACTTACCAGCATCGACCTTAATTAAAACCGATAGAAAAACTCGCATCATTTATCGTGATAAACAATTGTTTATCAATGGGGAAGCTGTCACTATCAAATTAAATAAACTATTAAAACAGTTAGCGGATAATCGTTATATCACGGCTGGTGAAGCTTGTCTATCAGATATGGAAACCTTTGAATTATTACATCGCTGGATTGATGATGGTTGGCTAGTACTGGCTTAATTTGAATAATAATTGGCTAATTAGCTTACTCTAATACAATCTAATTAAAACCCCGTAAGTAAATTCACTTACGGGGTTTTATATTCGATAAGCAGTATTCAATCGGAATAACTTTATACCTAACTCATTAAATTAAAGTTTTTCTCGTAATACGGAAAGGATACGATGTGCCGTTTCAGATTGATCAACAGCTCCTTGTGCATTACGCACGCTAATAACTGACTGAGACCCTTCCCCAGTAACATTAATTGTATATGGAACAGCAATCTTATTACCCTTGTCACCAAACAAGCGCGAAATAATATTTGATGACTTACGTTTTTCGCCTGTATCCGTATCTAGATAACGAACAACATAATCCCCTTTACTTGCATCTGAACTATCAATGGTAAAACCAGAACTTGAAAGTGCTTGACCAACTTGGCGATAAGCGCTTTCTTGATTCGCATTCATCCCTAAAGCAACATTATTTCCTACAAAGTCTGCTTTATAAGCCTTCTGTGCTGCTGTCGAATTAGCTGCTTTCACTGCTTCACGAGCTTTTTCTTTGGGAGCCCCCATAAATGCCATTAAACGAGATAACATAATTGCATTTAACTCTTGTTGCTCTTCTGCTGGTAACCATTTAAATGATGTACCATCTCTATCCATCGATGTTTCTACCATACGCTCATGGCTAATAAAGACCTCTGTTTTGCCATTAACTCTTTCTAGACGCGTAGTAAAGCGCTCTCGTTCACCACTATCAGCCACCATATCAATAATAGACCCTAAAGCACGGCGTAAGAGTCCTCCTGGAATTTTGGCACGGTTCTCTGCCCAATCAGTTTCAACAATCCCTGCAGCTGGATTGTCTCTGTTGATGGTAAAGCCCTCATTCCCCCAGAAAGCAATAACATCTCGGTAGACAACATTGGGATCACGATTAACTTGTAGCCATCGTTTATCACCTTCTCGTAGCACTTGCATCTCACCGTCAGTCGGTAAAACACCACCATTAGCACGTTGTTTTTGAGATTTAGCTAAAGCTTGATTATAAGCTGCTGCTGATGCAGCCCCATCATGTGTTGAATATTGTGGGTTAATCTGTGCAGATGATAAATCTGGCGGCAATGTTAATGGATCACCTCTTACTGTACTTTTATAATCGACTTGTTCTGACTCCATTAAATCATCAATCGTACTACATGCTGATAAAGAAAAACCGACTAATAAAACTGAAGCAATACGTTTCATGGTCATCATACGCATTTATTTATAACCCTTTTTAATTATTGAATCAAACCGGCTTGTTTCAATGCCTGTTCAACTAAAACTCTATTACCTTCTGACATATGAGATAAAGGTAAACGATAACCTAATTGAGATAAACCCATTCGTGCTACAGCATATTTCACTGGAATAGGATTAGCTTCAACAAATAATAAACGATTTAAGGTGGCTAAACGTCCATTTAATTCTCTAACTTTTGCCAAATCTCCTTGAGCTGCTGCTACACATAAATCATGCATCGCTCTTGGTGCAACATTAGCCGTCACCGAAATATTGGCACTACCACCAAGCAAAATTAATGCAGCGGCCGTTGGATCATCACCAGAATATACTTGAAAATGATCTGGCTTATCACGAAGAAGCTCCCCTAGACGAGAAATATCACCACTAGCCTCTTTAATCCCCATAATGCCCGGGATTTGTGCAAGACGAATAATCGTCTCATTAGTCATATTAACCGATGTACGACCAGGAACATTATAAAGAATGATAGGTAACGATGTATTTTCGGCAATCGTTTTAAAATGCAAATACATCCCCTCTTGCGTAGGTTTATTATAGTAAGGAACTACTGATAAACCCGCTTGAGCACCTGCTTTTTCAGCATGTTGTGTTAAATAAATGGCTTCTTTTGTAGAATTACCACCAACACCAGCGATGATTGGAATACTACCATTGGCATGAGTCACAGCGACACGAATAAGTTCACCATGTTCCTCAAAATCAACGGTGGGTGACTCACCAGAAGTACCTACCACTACTAAAGCATCTGAACCCTCTTGCACATGCCAATCAATTAATTTTTTGTAAGCCTCAAAATCGATCTCACCATTTTCTAGCATCGGTGTGATTAACGCAGGAATACTGCCTTTAAACTGAGGATAGTCAAAAGCATTTGCTACCATAACTCTAGTCCTAAAATAATAGCCAAAATATAATTATGTTCTAGTTTAAATGAAAATGACCGTTAGCAATAGCAATAAAATGAAAAAAACAAAAGAAAACAGTCAATTTATTGATTCTTCATGTTTCAATCACTAAAGATACCTAATTTTTCGGGATCACCCATACCTAGACGAAGTACCTCTGGCACCTCACCAGTTAAATCAATCACCGTCGTTGGTTGAGCAGAAACAGCACCCGAAACGATTACACCATCTAACTGCCCTTTATAAAGATCAATAAAATCTTCATGATCGGTAAATGGATGTTCTTCATCTTTAGCAATAAACGTAGTTGATAATAAAGGCTCTCCCACCTCTTCAATCAATGCAAGTAAGACTGCATGCTGTGGTACCCTGATACCAATTGTCTTACGTGAAGGATGAGACACACGACGAGGAACCTCTTTACTTGCTTGAAGAATAAATGTCCACGGCCCCGGAGTCGCCAATTTAAGCAATCGATATTGCTGATTGTCTACTTTAGCAAAATGGGCAATTTCTGCTAAATCTCTACATAACAATGTCAATAAATGCTTATCATCCAGCCCCCTAATATGACGCAATTTTTTCGCTGCATCACTATCATCTAAGCGAGCCACTATTGCATAGCTAGAATCTGTTGGGACAGCTACTACTCCACCCTCTTTAATAATAGTCGCTGCTTGATAAATAAAGCGTTGCTGAGGATTGTCTGGGTGAATATCAAATAAAACAGTCATAGTGTCAAAATCAGTAGAATTTTTGAATTTAAATAAACATAATTACTAAAAACTTCTTTATAGTCTAGAAGTTTTTAACAGTATTACATTCTTAATCGATAACCCACGCCAATCTCAGTCAGTAAATAGTTAGGGCGTGACGGTTCATCCTCTAGTTTTTGACGTAAATTTGACATAAAAATACGTACATAATGCTCTTGTGTTTGATGCCCCTTTCCCCATACTTCATTCAAAATTTGCTGGTAAGTCAGTACTCTTTGAGCATTACGTAATAGTACGATTAACAACTTATATTCAATGGGGGTTAAATGTACAATTTCATTATTCTTAATGACTTGACGACAACTCAAATCAACCTCTATATTGCCTATATTTATGATGGCATTATCATTTTCACCATGTTGATAGCGTCGCAATTGGGCATTAATTCTTGCGATTAATTCACCAATGCTAAATGGTTTAATCAAATAATCATCGGCTCCTTGATTTAAGGCATTGATTTTATCTTGCTCATCTACTCGAGCAGATAAAACGACAATTGGCACATTCGACCAAGTACGTACATCACGGATAATATCCACACCATCACCATCAGGTAGACCTAAATCTAAAACGATTAAATCAGGTCTACGTGATGCCGCCTCAATCAGACCTCGCTGACCATTGAGAGCCATAAATGTTTGATACCCTTCATCTTCAAGAACTTTTAGGATAAATCGAGATATATGCTGTTCATCCTCTATAACTAAAATTTTTTTCATTTAAGTATGTTTCTAATTCTTAATCATTGAAAAATAGTTAACACCTATAGAACGCTATCATAATACGCCTTTCTGCGTTATTCAACAAATAATGGTAATTCAATGGTAAAACAAGCACCATGAGGAACGATATTATGCATTGTTAATGTCCCCTCTAATCGTTTGACTAAATCACGGCTTAATGCCAAACCTAAGCCTAAGCCAGTCACTGTGCTTTCTGTATTTATTCGTGTAAATCTTTCAAAAATTTTTTCTTGCATTTGTAAAGGTACCCCCATCCCCTCATCAATAACATTAATGTGATAATGTGATTTATCAGCAATCATTGCTTCGATATAGATTGGTGAGTGTGGAGGTGAATAATTAATAGCATTATTCAATAAATTATTTAAGATTCTTGCCAGTAGTAATTCATCTGTATAGACAAACTGTAATTCCTCGGGAATCTTTACACTAACATGCCGGTTATCCAGAGCAAACTCTAATTGATGTAACAATCCTCCTATCAACTCCTCTAAACTTATCCATTGCTGATTCACAGTTACCCCCCCTGATTGCAATACAGCATAATCCAAAATATTTACAACTAATCGTTGAATTGCTCTACTTTGTTGTTGAATATCTTTTACTAGCTGATATTGTTGTTGCTGATCTGTGACCTTTAACAAGCTATCCGCTAGCGTTGTTAACACGGTTAGAGGCGTCCGAATATCGTGGGATAACGCTGATAATAAAGTACTCCTAAGCTGTTCAGACTCTGCTTTCACCACAGCCTCTTGGGCGATTTTGGCAAAAAAAATTCGCTCTAAAGCCAAAGCTATTTGGGCTACTGCCACATCCAAAAAACGCTGTTGTTCTGGTGCGTTAAAAGAAGTCAAATCTTTAGGATATAAGGCCAATACTCCCAAAACATTTCCTGATGCAATCAATGGTCTATATTGCATTTTATTTGCCGCTAGTGTATGTGTGCCAACACCCGCTTTTTGCTTATTATCATAAACCCATTGAGCTACAATCCAGTCAAATTCTAAAGAAGCTTGAGTATTATTTGCTATTTTTAAACGTCCTTGATGATTTGGGGTAATTATCAATACATTTTGAGCTAAGTATTGTAATAACCATGCTGTTGCATGACTGGCTATTTGATCGGTTTTACGTGAAGCACTTAACCCTTGCGCTAATTGGCTGATTGATTTAGCTTGTTGTTCTCGATATCTCGCTGAATGTACTTGAAAACGTAAATTTACCGCTAGATTATTAATCAATAATGATACAATAATCAAAACACTAAAAGTTAATAGGTATTGTACATCTCTCACCGAAAAAGAAAATTTTGGTTCAACAAAGAAAAAATCAAAACTTAAAACACTAATAAAAACTGCAAAAATACCTGGTAAACGGCCAAATTTCACTGATACAAATACAATTACCAACAGATATAGCATTAACACATTCGCTAAATCAAGCCAATGAGTAATGGTTGCTAAAGAAATAACAACTATACATCCTAAAAATGCCATTAAATAACCATATAAGTTATCTTTAGACCAATAATTGCTACCATTATTTGAGCTCTCAGATCTAACCTCTTGAGATATAGGCTTATCATTCTCAGCTACTTGATTAACTAAAATTAAATCAAGCTTAGCATCTTGATTGGAAAGTTGATTAACCAATGAAGATCCAAAACTCATAATTTTGGGGCGCTGTTGTCCTATAACAATTCTACTTATATTAAATTGGTGTGCATAACTAACTAGCCCCTCAGCAATAGTATTAGCATTAATAATTTGCGTTGTAGCTCCAAGCTCCTCTGCCATTCTTAAAGCGTCTAATACTTTTTTTTTATTTTTATTTATATAATGGGGAGTTTCAACATAAACCACATGCCATTTTGAATGTAAGCTGCCTGCCAATCTATATGCATGACGTATTAATACCTCATTATTTCCAGTGCTTGTTACTCCAACAAGTAATTGATCAGTTGTATTCCATATAGGCGATATTCGAGCTCTTTTTCGATAATCTCGCATATCTGCATCCACATGTTCCGCTGTTCTTCTTAAGGCCAATTCCCTTAAAGCAATTAAATTCCCTTTACGAAAGAAATTTTTAACCGCTTTTTTTGCTTGATTCGGAAGATAAACTTTTCCACTGTGAAATCTGTTTAATAACTCATTAGCTGACAAGTCTACTAATACAACCTCATTGGCTGAATCAAAAAACCAGTCAGGTACTGTTTCTCTTACCGTGATACCAGTAATTTGATTAACTACATCATTAACACTTTCCAGGTGCTGAACATTAAGAGTAGTATAAACATTGATACCTGCATTAATGAGTTCTTCCACATCTTGCCAGCGTTTTGCATGACGTGAAGTTGGTACATTACTATGTGCCAACTCATCAACTAGTAAAATATCAGGGCGTTGTTCTAAAGCAGCGTCTAAATCAAGCTCCTTAAGATCTTGTCCACGATATTGAATGGTCTTCAGTGGCAATACTGTCAAACCCTCAAGCAAAGCTGCTGTTTCACTACGACCATGAGTTTCAACAACTCCTACTACTACCTTAAGCCCCTTTTCTTGTGCTTGATGAGCAACCATGAGCATATCATATGTTTTACCAACACCAGCTGATGAGCCAAAAAAGATTTTTAGTTTACCTTTTTGGGTTTCAATAAATTCTTGATGTATTTGATCTAGTAATTCATCAGGTGATGGACGACTATCATTCATATCAGCTCCACATTTAGCTTACTTAATCATTGCATCTAACTCTAGGTTAACTCCGAGAACATTTACCGTAGGGTCACCTAACAATCCTATTATAGGAAAAGTAGTATGGTTTTGTATAATTTGTTGCACAATGGTTTGACTCACTCCACGCTCCCTAGCAATACGACCTACTTGCCAAGCAGCTGCCTCAGGAGATATATGTGGATCAAGTCCACTTGCTGAAGCTGTCACAAGATCTAAGGGGATAGGATTATTATTATTTGGGTGACTACTTTTCAAGGCATCCACATTCTCTTGAACATTTTTGACAAGTTCAGGATTCAATGGTCCAAAATTACTACCACCAGACGATTTTGCATCATATCCACTAGCCGAAGGGCGCCCCCAAAGATACTTAGGGGAATCGAACTTTTGTCCTATCAATTCAGATCCTATTATTTTTCCATTCGAATCATAGTACAAACTAGCATTCGCTTTTTCTGGTAACAATACTTGTGAAACAACTGTCATTCCCAAAGGGTAAATAAGACCTAAAATAAGACTCAATAAAAAAAACAAATAAAAAGTAGGCTTCAAAAATGAAACTTTAGTCATTACACTCTCTTTGTTAGTTACCGTAATGGCACTATTTGTACTATTAAGAATCGTTGTATTATTCATGATATAACATTCTCCAATCCTAAACTAAATGAAAAACATTTAGAAAAATATCTATAGCTTTAATACAAACAAAAGGAAGTATTACCCCCCCAAAACCATAAATTAAAAAATTAATTCTTAGTAAAGTAGCTGCTTTAGTGGCACGATACCTTACCCCTTTTAAGGCAAGAGGAATTAGACCCACTATAATCAATGCATTAAAAATAATAGCCGATAAAATAGCAGATGAAGGGCTACCTAAATCCATAATATCTAGCACTTTTAATTCTGGATATGTACTAGCAAAAGCTGCAGGAATAATAGCAAAATATTTTGCAATATCATTGGCTAGACTAAACGTCGTTAAAGCACCGCGAGTCATTAACATTTGTTTTCCAATCTGCACTATTTCAATAAGTTTAGTTGGATTTGAGTCTAAATCAACCATATTAGCTGCCTCTTTAGCTGCTTGAGTACCACTATTCATCGCTACGGCAACATCAGCTTGAGCTAAAGCGGGAGCATCATTAGTGCCATCTCCTGTCATTGCTACTAATTTGCCCTGCTCCTGATAACTACGAATGCGCGTCAATTTTTGCTCAGGAGTAGCCTCTGCCATAAAGTCATCTACTCCTGCTTCTGCAGCAATAGCAGCTGCTGTTAACACATTATCACCAGTGATCATTACCGTACTAATACCCATATTGTGCAATTCAGCAAAACGCTCTCTAATACCTGCTTTCACTGTATCCTTTAATTCAACTACACCCAATATTTTTTTTCTATCGGCAATTACCAACGGTGTACTACCTTGACGCGCAATACTTTCAACATGAAAAGTAATAATTTCAGGGACAATCCCCCCCAAATTTGTAACCCACCGAGAGATTGAATCAAACGCCCCCTTACGGATCTTACGCTCGTCTATATCTATACCACTCATTCTAGTCTGAGCACTAAACTCTATTACAGTAAAATCTTTTGACTCAGTCACTTCATTAGTGAATTTAAATTTTTGCTGAGCCAATTTAACAATACTTCGTCCCTCTGGCGTTTCATCCATGAATGATCCTATTAATGCTGCCTCAGCTAGTTCTTTATCGCTAACATCTGGAGCAGCTATAAATTGCGATGCCTGACGATTTCCGTATGTTATTGTCCCTGTCTTATCTAATAGCAATACATCTACATCCCCCGCTGCTTCAACAGCACGACCAGAAGTAGCCACTACATTAGCTTGCATCATACGGTTCATACCCGCAACACCAATGGCTGAAAGCAAGCCTCCAATTGTGGTAGGTATTAGACAAACTAGTAAAGCCACTAGTATAACTACTGTCACAGGCACACCTGTTCCCGAAGAAAGTACAGCAAACTTAGAGAACGGTAGCAAAGTCACACACACCATCAAAAAAATAAACGTCAATGCAACTAATAAAATAGTTAATGCAATCTCATTAGGCGTTTTCCTACGTTTAGCACCATCAACTAAAGCAATCATTCGATCTAAAAAGCCCTGCCCTTTATCTTGGGTAATCTTTATTATCAAATAATCAGATAAAACTCTTGTACCTCCTGTTACGGCACTGAAGTCTCCCCCACTCTCCCGGATAACAGGAGCAGACTCTCCTGTTATCGCAGACTCATCTACAGAGGCTAGTCCTTCTATTACCTCTCCATCAGCAGGAATCATTTCTCCTGCTTCTACAATGACAATATCACCCTTTTTTAAATCGCTCGCAAGTATCTCTGTGAACGTCTCTTTGTGGACTACACTCTCCAACTTTCGTGCTTTGATATCTTGGCGTGTTTGCCTTAAGCTATCTGCCTGCGCTTTACTTCGCCCCTCAGCTAAGGCCTCTGCAAAATTAGCAAATAAAATGGTAAACCATAGCCATAAACTAATGGATAAGTTGAAATAAGAGTCTGAATTATGACCTACAGCCCACATTTGAATAGTAAGTAATGTCGTCAATATGCTACCCACATACACAACGAACATGATTGGATTGCGCCACTGTTTTTTAGGATGCAACTTAATAAATGCCTGTTTTATTGCCTCTTTGATTAACTTTGCATTAAGCATGTTTTGTTTTGTTGCATTACCATGTGTATTGAAAGTAGTAGACTCACTATCATTCTTAGTTTTAGTTAATGATTTTATTTCTGGTTTCATCATACAAAATCCTTTAAATAATTCTTTAACGGTTTATCCAGATTTGTTCAATAATTGGACCTAAGGATAAAGCTGGAATAAAAGTCAATGCCCCCATCAATAGAACAGTACCGATTAACAAAATCACAAACAGCGGAGTATTTGTAGGTAAGGTACCAAGATTGACGGTTAAGCGTTTTTTTCTTCCCAGAGAACCTGCCAATGCTAGAACAGGCAAAATAACCCCAAAACGCCCTGCTAACATTGCAAAAGCTAACATTAAATTATAGAAAGGAGTATTAGCGCCTAAGCCGGCAAAAGCCGATCCGTTATTATTAGCCGCTGAACTAAACGCATAAAGTACTTCACTAAAACCATGTGCTGATGAATTAAAAATCCCATCTTGTCCCACTTGTAAAATAACACTAAGTGCTGTACCACTTAAAATAACTAAAGGTGACACTAGGAGTCCTATAACAACCATTTTCATGTCAAATGGCTCAATTTTTTTGCCTAAATATTCTGGCGTACGCCCTATCATTAAACCTGAAACAAAGACAGCTAGAATGGCAAATAACAACATGCCATACAATCCTGATCCCACTCCACCAAATATGACTTCACCTAATTGCATTTGAAGCATCGGTACTAACCCACCTAATGGAGTAAATGAATCATGCATAGCATTAACCGCTCCACATGAAGCAGCTGTAGTCACCGTAGCAAATAAACTTGAAGATACTATCCCAAAACGAGTTTCTTTCCCCTCCATATTTCCACTAACTGATGGATCAACCAATCCATGAACTTGATGAGCAAGCCATGTATTACCTGTTGACTCACTACTTAGTGTCAATAAGTACATTCCTATAAACAACACCGTCATAGCGGCTAAAATCACTATTCCATGACGTAGATCTCCACTCATCTTGCCCAAGCAAAAAGTTAATGCCGTTGGTATCAAGAAAATAGATAACATTTCAATTAAGTTTGATAATCCCGTTGGGTTTTCAAATGGATGCGCAGAGTTGGCATTAAAAAAGCCCCCCCCGTTTGTGCCTAACATTTTTATTGCCTCTTGTGAAGCAACAGGTCCTAAAGGAATAGATTGATGATCACCCTGTACACTTAGAAAATCTAAGCTTGGTGATAATGTTTGTATAACTCCCTGACTTACTAATAACAAAGCAACTATGATAGAAATAGGAAGCAAAATATAAATATTACTGCGCCATAAATCTACCCATGCATTACCAATGCCTTGTGAACCCTTACTAATTAACCCTCTAATTAAAGCAAATGCTACAGCGATACCGGTTGCTGCTGACAAAAAATTCTGCAAAGATAAACCTAACAACTGTGTCAAATAACTCATTGAGGATTCGCCACTGTAGCCTTGCCAATTAGTATTGGTCACAAAACTTACAGCCGTATTTATTGCTGAATGCCAGGTCGGTGCCTTAAAACTTTCAGGATTTAACGGTAAGAAGCCTTGTAACATTTGTAAAGCAAATAGTGTTATTAAACCTACTCCATTAAAAAGAACAATTGCATATGCATATTGTTTCCAATTCATTTCACTAAAGGTATTCCCAGAAGAATCCTTATATAGCATTCCCAAGCGACTGAACCACTTCTGTTCGGATGTAGATAAAGGTGCTTGCATTTTCCTTACAATAAAACCTGACAATGGATAAGCCAGGGCAAAAAGTATTAATAAAAATACAATAAGCGATAATATTGAAGAGGTACTCATTAAAAATCCTCCGTATATATCAATACATAAATCAAATAGATGAACAAGCCAAATGCCATCAATCCTGCCAATAATTGCATTTCATGCTCCTAAAAACAATAAAATTGGACGAAACTTATTATTTCAAAATAAATATAAAAATGGCATCAAGATTAAAATCAAAGATATAAAGAAAATGTAAAAATTAATACCATCACAAATGCTACTGGCAAGAGTTTGCAGATAAAGAGAGCCTATTAATGAGTTATTATTCTTCTCTAAATAGTAGACTGAGAATAAATTGCTTTTCCCTAAACTTAGCTTAAATAAACGTCTTCATTTTTTATAAAAGAATATTAATTAAGTTTGTTTTTAGAAATTATTTTAAAAATACAGTATAATTACCGACTTAGCGTCTCCATAGCTCAACTGGATAGAGCAACCGCCTTCTAAGCGGTAGGTTGTGAGTTCGATTCTCGCTGGAGGCGCCATCTTCTTATTACAAAATATTATTGTATACCCCCTGACACAAACTCATTTTGCCACTATGTGGGTATCCGTCATTTTGTCTAGACCTCTTTTCTTTCTAAAATTAACTTCCAATATACAAATAAAATAATTTCCCTTTCCACTAAAGTAACCTCATAATAAACAATTAACTTAGCTTCCTATAAAAGAATATTAGCTGCTTATTAAATTAAATAGCCATCTTAATAATATCTTGAAATAATAATTATTATCATTTTTAATTATTATTAAAAATGATAATCATTTGCTTTATTATTTATAAAAGGCTTATTAATATGAAATTTCTTCACTCCAAAAGGTTTTTGTTAATTTTTGCTTTAGCCAATATATTTGTCTCTACATCAGTTGCGTCGCAAAATAATAACACGCTATCAATTACAGATGATCGCAATGTTACTGTTGAAGTCCCTGCTAAACCACAACGTATTGCAGCAATTTCGTATTTAGCTGTTGATGTTGGTTTAGCATTAGGTATCAAACCTGTTGCTACTACCTATATGATTCCGGGTCGTGATCCTGACTTTTTAGGAGGATTAACTAAAAATATAAAAAAAATAGGTCAACGTGCCAGACCAAATTTAGAACTTCTCTCCGAAACAAAACCAGATACTATTATTGCGATAAAACGTTATACCGCTGCAAATGCAGAACAATTACAGAAGATTGCTCCTTATGTTGCATACAATATGGAACTCCTAAACGGTAGCTACAAAGAAGTAGCTGAAGTTGCCAAGATTATGGGTTATCCAGAACGTGGTAAACAACTTAATGAAGAATTTAAACAGCATTTAGCTAACTACCTAACAAAAGTCTCCAAAGATAAACATCCTAGCTTTGTTATTATGTGGGCTGGGTCATACTCGGCTTTTCACGATGAACAAACAGCAGCATCTATTATGACAGCTCTTGGTGGTAAGAATATTATGGGGTCTATGCCAGTTAACGGCCGCTTCACCTCAAATATCAGTTTAGAGACTTTATTAGAAAAGAATCCAGACATTATCATAGTATTAGAATGGCTAGTAGATGACAAGGGTAATACTGTTCGAACACATGAGGATAATCCTATTTGGAAACAACTATCAGCCGTAAAAAATGGGCGTGTAATTTATGCCGGGGATGAATGGTCTGAAGCTAATGGTCCAATTGCGCGTGAAATATTGCTAAAAGAGTCTGCCCATTATCTTTATCCAGAGATATTCCCTAAAATTGATGTAAAAGCAGAAGCCCTAAAAATGATTCCTGTAGAACTTCATAAATGACTTTTGTTCCAATCAATATGCGTACATCACGATCAATGGTGATAGGAATAGCTTCTATCTGTACGGCCGTTGCTGTCATATTTATTGGGTTAATGATTGGAGCACGGCCACTCACATGGGATACTATGATTAACGCTCTTTTCTCTCCTGATAATAAAATTGATTCTATTTTTGTTTGGACGCTACGTTTGCCTCGGAGCATTTGTGCTTTTATGGGAGGAGCCAGTCTAGCAGTCTCTGGTTATTTATTACAAACATTGACTCGCAACCCATTAGCAGGACCAGGATTGACTGGCGTAACATCTGGAGCCGTTGCAGCTATTGTATCCTGCTATATCTTTTTTCCAAAAATATCATCTGGCTCTTACTCTTTCATTGGTCTTCTAGGAGGACTTACTGCCGCATTGATGGTCTTTTGGATTACTCGTGGTAATTTAAAGCGTCCTTTACATTTAGCATTAGCAGGCATTAGTATCTCATTATTTTTCAATGCGATAACTACCTATTTACTCATCTCAATTGGTCCACAAGCTTCTTCATTATTATTTTGGTTAACGGGAGGTTTTCAAGGGCGAACTTGGTTACAACTAGCCTACATGTTACCTTGGATGACTATTGGCATTGGTGGGGCATTGTTGACTCGACGTATTTTTAGCTTAATGGTATTGAGTGATGAGGCAGCTAGCAGTATGGGACTACGTTTCAATCTCTGGAAGTCTATTTTTCTAGTTTTAGCCGTTATTTTAGTTGCAGGTGTTGTCCCAGTTGCAGGTCCAGTTGCTTTTGTTGGACTAGCAACACCACATATTGTCCGCTTATTGCAACCTGATGATCCCTGTTGGAGTGTGATATTAGCAGCTAGTTTGGGCGGTTTAATAGCAACAATAGCAGATATTATTGCACGCTCTATTGCTGCCCCCCAAGAATTACCTATCAGTATCATCATGGCATTAATTGGTGGGCCAGTATTTATTTATTTGATACAAAAGCCAAACTTTTCTTTGAATAAAGGATCAAAGAAATGAAGTCTATGCTAAGCACTAAAGAACATATCATACCTCAATATACATCTTGGAAACTGATTGTTGGTTGGGCCGTTTTAGCACTTATTTCAATTTTTTTGGCGATATTTTTGGGTGTTGTAGATATCCCCATAAGCGATATATTAGCGACTTTTACAGGTCAAGGCTCTAGCACTGCTCAGTCAATTATTATGGATATTCGATTACCACGAATTATTACAGGTATGCTAGCAGGTGTGCATTTGTCCGTAGCAGGTTTTATTTTACAAACTATCACTAGAAATCTATTAGCTGACCCATCAATTATGGGAATATCACAAGGAGCTACGCTAGCCATTACTATTTTTCTATTATTTACTGTTTACACTGGTAATGTAAGTGAATCTCAACCGGTAATGCCTATTGCTTGGCTACCAGGAATAGGGATGATTGGTGGTCTAATAGCCGGTGTAATTATTTATTTTTTTGCTTTGCAACGCGAATTGGGACCTCTACGAATTACTCTTTGTGGTATTGCGATAGGAGCAATTCTTCATGCTATAGCGCTAGGATTGATGGTTGGCTGGGGATCTCATCGGATTGAGGTTGTACTCGAATGGCTATCGGGATCACTTTATGCTCGTAGTTGGCAACATGTTTTATTTTTATTACCTTTTACAGTATTTGGGTTACTTAGTTTACCTCTATTGTCTCGCCCACTAAATCTACTACACTTTGAAACAACTGTAGCACAATCTTTTGGTTTATCCTATAAACGGCATTTTTCATTTGCATTAATACTCGCTTGTAGTCTTGCTGCTAGTGCCGTAGGTGTAGTAGGACCAATCATTTTTGTAGGTCTAATTGCGCCTCATTTAGCACGTTTTATTGCTGGTCGTCATTTATCTTTAGTTTTGCCACTAAGTATTGTATCGGGAATTATTATTGTCACCTTTAGTGATTTAATCGGACGTATGGTCGGGCAGGATTTTGAAATTCCTATCGGGGTTGTCACAGCACTGTGCGGTGTACCTTTATTAATTACATTATTACGCCGTACGATTTGAGGATACCATGTTACTTTCTTGCAAACAATTATCAGTCTCCTATGGTTTACACAAGGCACTTAATCAATTTGATTTTGAGCTAAATCCCGGAGAAATACATGTGCTTATCGGTCCAAACGGTTCTGGTAAAAGTACTGCTTTACAAGCTATGGCAGGATTGCTTTTACCTACTGAAGGAAGTGTGATACTAAATGAAAAAACGATAAAAAGCATGTCGCGTCGGGAAATAGCTCGCCACCTTGCCTTTTTACCTCAGCAACCGATAGCACCAGATGAAATGACCGTACAGCAATTGGTTAGACAAGGGCGTTTTGCTCATGTAGGGCTATTTCGACGCTACAGCCTCAAAGATGAAGAGACCATTGCATGGGCATTAGAAAGTACTAGTCTAGCTAACTTTGCAAATAAAAATCTGTGTGAATTATCAGGCGGTGAACGCCAGAGAGTATGGATTTCTGCTGCACTGGCACAAGAAGCTAAAATACTGTTGTTAGATGAGCCTACTTCATTTTTGGATATTGGCTATCAGATCGAAGTTCTTGATCTTGCTTATCGATTAAGCCGAGAAAAAGGCGTAGGAATTATCATTACAATTCATGATCTTAACCATGCTATGGCTATTTGTGACCGAATATCATTACTTCATCATGGAAATCTAGTATTTACAGGATCACCTCAAAAACTATCAGAATCAGGTCTCTTAGAGAAAGTTTTTAATGTCAGAGGACAATTTGTACAAATTGCGCAAAATGCTCCACCCCATTTTGATGTTAAACTAGCGCGATGGAATCAGCGCAATAGTTAAATTTATTTTTATACAGTTAAAGGAAAATTTATGCCATCTAATAATGAAATTCTTCAGCTACTTGCTCGCTGGGATCGTCAACAAGAAGGTTATATTAAACAAAGAGAAGAACGTTTTAATATAATGTTTGATATATTAGGCACTACTTTGGGAAATAATTTTACCGTCATTGATGCCGCTTGCGGACCTGGTTCACTTAGTTGTCGATTATTAGAGCGATTTCCTGAGGCTAAAGTCATTGCTATTGATGCTGATGTGATGTTACTTGAAATGGCAAAAGTATCATTAGCTCCCTATGCAGATAGAGCTATTCTTATAGAAGCTGACTTATCTAATGAAATCTGGCGTGACAAAGTAATAGAAGCAGCAAATACATTAAAGGTTGGCAAACCATCTGCGCTTGTTTCTACCACTGCCTTGCATTGGCTCTCCCCTGGTGCTCTAGCCGAATTCTATGGAGTGGTTGGCGAACTACTCATGCCCGGAGGTATTTTTATGAATGGCGATCATATGCGTTTTGATAGTCGTTGGCCAACGCTAAATTCATTGTCACTATCCATACGAAAACAAATTGAACAAGAAGCCGTAACAAACGGTGAAGATGATTGGGATACTTGGTGGATGAGAGCTAGCCAAATTACGCAATTAGCATCCCTTAAAGAGCGTCGTGACGCATTTTATACATCCAAAAAAACCAAACGCCAAACCAGTGGAGAAGATTGCTCCGTAGATTTTCATATAGCCGCCTTACGACATGCTGGATTTAATGAAGTAGGCACAATTTGGCAATACTTGGATAATTATGTTATTTTTGGTCGTTTACCAAAAATTAATGCATAACGTAATTACAGCAAATACTATTCACATGTAACAGCAATCTTCATTTTTCTAAGTACAACAGTCAAAATTATGCTGAGATTTTGACTGTTTACAAAATAATAGTTGAGATACTAATCAAATTGATTTTTATTATACTTAACGAATATTTTTGTAAAAAAACAACAAAAAACTTGATTAAAGAAGTAGTCATCGATATAATTTTATTTCTTTACTGTGGTGACCGTAGCTCAGTTGGTAGAGTCCCGGATTGTGATTCCGGTTGTCGTGGGTTCGAGCCCCATCGGTCACCCCAATAGTACCATACCCTCATTTTTTCCTCCCCCTCTTCCTCTATCCTCTCTTAAACTTAATCAAATTTTCCTTCTACATAGTCTATATAAGAAGAGTCTACTTGCTCTGATTCATTTGATAAATCGACTTGATTACCTTGAGAATATGGTTGTCTACTCTCTGCATTAGCTACTATTGTTTGGGGCTGTTCGTGAGTAAGCTGTGTTTGTTGTGATTCTATTGGTGAACCCTCTATCATCTGTCCTTTTTTGGCACTATACAAAGCTCTCAGTAAACTATACATATAGACGACAAAAATGGCTAATATAGCGGCAATTAAAATATTGTCCAGTAATAGCCATAAAATAACAGTCAATATAATCGCTATTACCCACATAATCTATACCCTTAATTTAATACCTTGAACAATACCTAAAGCTCTTCAATAACACGGAAAAATAATAACTATTTTACGCTAGCATAAGCCAAAAACTGATTAAACGCTTCAGAGGCTTTACTTAATTTTTTATTTTTTAACCAAAAAACACCACCCTCTAAATCAGGTACGCCATTTGCAATTTTAATAGCATTGATTTTTTTACCATCTAACGACCAAGAACGATATACCATATCCGATAAAATAGTGACACCTAACCCTTGTCCTACAAACCCCCGTACCGATTCGAGAGAACTAGTTTTTAAGACATAGTTAGGTGTTAAATTTGCTTCCTTCCAAAATTTTTCCGTAAACTCCAATGCATTATCTACAGTAATCATGATGTAAGGATAAGGTGCGATATCCTCTAACGTGACTTGTTCTTTTTCACCAAGAGGATGCGTAGCAGATAACCAGAGTCTTCTCGTTGATCGAATTAGCAGTTCTGTTTCATAATGGTGACGCTCTTGTATGTTGGAAATAGAACCAATGGCTATCTCAATCTCTCCACTGCGTAATCCTCGCTCCATTTCATCTAATGTCATATCGTATAAATCTATTGTGACTAATGGATTCGCTTTTTTAAAGCGTGCAATCAATTCGGGCAAAAAATAGCCAAGCATCGTATAAGATGCTCCAACTTTGATACAACCACTCACGCCATGAATTGTTTTCAACTCAGGGAGCGTCATCGCTTCTTTGACAGAGTCCAAGATAAAGACAGCATGTCGATAAAAAGCTTGTCCAGCTTCCGTCAGACTCACTCCATGCTGTAATCTATCAAAAAGCAACACTCCTAATTCCTCCTCAAGATTTAGTACAGCACTCGTAATAGCTGACTGAGAAACATGTTCATGCAAAGCAGCTATGGAGAATCGCCCTACTCGTGCAGCACTGACAAAATACCGCATTTGTTTTAACGTCACATTTTTAGACATTTGTTTTTTTAATACCTGATAGAAATATAATTAATTTTACGATAACACAAAAAGAGGCTAAACTAAACCAAAAAATCACCACTATAAAATTTAGCGGAGACAACCGATGAATGCACCCCTAACTAAAGAACAGCTAGAGCTGATTCAAAATACGACTCTGGATGATAAATACACAGCTAACAACAAACGTGTATTCATGAGTGGTACGCAAGCCCTAGTGAGATTACCTCTTTTACAAAAAGAGCGTGATTTGGCTGCTGGCTTAAACACGGCTGGCTTTATTTCTGGTTACCGTGGTTCACCATTAGGCAATGTGGATTTAAGCCTATGGAAAGCCAAAAAACATTTGAAATCCCATGATATTGTGTTCCAGCCGGGACTTAATGAGGAACTAGCTGCTACTGCTGTATGGGGTTCACAACAGCTAAATCTTTTCCAAGGCGCTAATCGCGACGGTGTATTTGGCATGTGGTATGGCAAAGGTCCTGGGCTTGACCGTTCGATGGACGTTTTCAAACACGCCAATAATGCCGGATCGTCAAAATTCGGTGGTGTTCTACTAATTGCTGGTGATGACCATGCTGCCAAATCCTCTACTGTTGCCTATCAATCAGAGCATGATTTACAAGCAGCAGGTATTCCCGTACTTTACCCCTCCAATGTACAAGAGTATTTAGACTATGGTTTACACGGTTGGGCCATGAGTCGTTATTCAGGTCTATGGGTTAGTCTAAAATGCGTAACCGATGTTGTAGAATCTTCATCTTCTGTTGAGGTTAATCCAAACCGTGTTAAATCAGTTATTCCTGATAACTTTACGTTACCTGAAGGTGGGCTAAATATTCGTTGGCCTGATACACCAGCCGCGCAAGAAGAGCGCATGAATAATTATAAACTCTATGCAGCGCTTGCCTATGTACGTGCTAATAAGTTAGACAAGATTGTGATCGACTCGCCTAAGGCAAAATTTGGCATTATGACAGCGGGCAAGGCCTATTTAGATGTTCGTCAAGCCTTAGTTGATTTAGGTCTTGATGAGCAAACCTGTAGCGATATTGGTATCCGTGTGTATAAAGTTGGCTGTGTATGGCCTCTTGAGTCACAAGGGGCTCGTGAATTTGCTGAAGGCTTAAACGAAATTTTAGTCGTTGAAGAAAAACGCCAAATCATGGAATATGCCATTAAAGAGCAACTCTATAACTGGCGTGATGATGTCCGTCCTGAAATTTATGGTAAGTATGATGCACGCGAAGATGGTGGTGGTGAATGGTCTTTGCCTAGAGGTCCATGGTTATTACCCCCTAATCTTGATTTATCCTCTGCGGTTATCGCAAAAGCAATTGCTAAACGCCTAGAAAAACAAGACTTACCTGCTGATGTCCGTGAGAGAATTCGCGCACGTATTGAAATCATCAATCGCAAAGAGAAAGAAAGTAAACATATTTCTGTGATTACTGAACGCAAGCCATGGTTCTGTTCAGGTTGTCCGCACAATACGTCAACTCGTGTTCCTGAAGGGTCTCGCGCTGTAGCCGGTATTGGTTGTCACTATATGACTATTTGGATGGACAGGGACACTAATACATTCTCACAAATGGGTGGAGAAGGTGTTGGCTGGATTGGGCAAAAAGACTTTACAGATGAAAAACACATTTTTGCAAACCTGGGCGATGGTACGTATTTCCACTCTGGTATCTTAGCGGTTCGTGCCTCTATCGCCGCCAAAGCCAATATCACTTACAAAATTCTCTACAATGATGCAGTAGCGATGACAGGAGGTCAGCCTATTGACGGCACACTAACTGTGCCTCAAATTCACGATCAATTAGTGGCTGAAGGAATCACCAAAATTGTAATTGTCAGTGATGAACCAGATAATATTCGTAAACTTGGTATTCGCAGCGAAACTGAAATTCGTCATCGTGATGACTTAGATGAAGTTCAACGTCAATTGCGTGATATTGAAGGAACAACAGCAATTATTTATGTTCAAACCTGTGCGACAGAGAAACGTCGTCGCCGTAAACGTGGCGATTATCCTGACCCTGCACTACGCACCTTTATTAACGAAGATGTGTGTGAAGGCTGTGGTGACTGTGGTGTTCAATCAAACTGCTTGTCTATTGAACCGCATGAAACACCGATGGGAATCAAACGTAAAATTAACCAATCTAGCTGTAACAAAGACTTTTCTTGTCAAAAAGGCTTCTGCCCTAGTTTTGTGACCGCTAAAGGTGCTCAATTAATTAAACCAACCTCTCAAGGCAACACTCTAGATAAAAAAGATATTCCTCAACCTGAGTTTGTGTCAATTAATCGTTCATACAATATTCTAGTGCCTGGTGTTGGTGGTACTGGTGTAGTCACGATTGGAGCTTTACTTGGTATGGCGGCACACTTAGAAGGCAAAGGCGTTAATATTTTGGATATTACTGGTCTTGCCCAAAAAGGAGGGGCTGTTGTTAGTCATATTCAAATTGGTAATCGTCCAGATGACTTATATGCAACACGTATTGGTACAGGTGAAGCAGATTTGATTATTGCCTGTGACTCTATTGTAGCAACATCTAAAGAAATTACCTCTAAAGTTCAAAAAGGTCGAACCTATGCTGCTGTAAATACAGCAAAGTCCCCTACTGCTGAATTATTTGGTAATCCAAAATGGCGCTTCCCTTCCCTCGCGACACAACAAGATTTACACCAAGTGGTGGGTATAGAGTCATGTGATTTTATCGATGCTTCCTTCTATGCGTTTACTTTATTAGGGGATGCTATTTACGCCAATCCATTATTGTTAGGTTATGTATGGCAAAAAGGTAAAGTACCGCTACGTCTTGAGATGATTCAACGTGCTATTGAGCTCAATGGTGTCACTGTTGAGAAAAACTTAGATGCTTTCTATTGGGGGCGTTACCTTGCTCATTTTGGCAATGACAGCCTTAAAACACAAGGTATTCAAGAGGAAAAAACTGTGTCATTCACAGAAAATACCTCTGCTCTGTTAAAACGTCTATCAAGCTATTTAACAGATTATCAAAATGCTGCTTACGCTGATAAGTTTTTAAAAGCGATTGAACCAATCAAAGCCACCGAAGAGAAAGTTCTAGGGACAGGTCATCATGCATTAACAGATGCTGCTGCTAAAAATTTAGCAAAAGTAATGGCATATAAAGATGAGTACGAAGTGGCGCGACTCTATACAAGACCAGAATATATGGAACAATTGCGTAAAACCTTTGCTGGAGAACCTGGTAAAGATTACGAAATCTTAGTTCATATGGCTCCTCCAACATTTAGTAAGAAAAAAGCAGATGGACATTTGCAGAAAAAAGCTTATGGTCCTTGGGTATTTAAAGTTTTTAAACTTCTCACTAAGATGAAGGGATTACGTGGTACTGGTTTAGATATATTTGGCAAAACCGAAGAACGTCGTGCAGAGCGTGCTTTAATTCAAGACTATATGGATCTCTTGACAACGCTAGAAAACAAACTATCAACTGATAATATAGATGTTGCAATAGCACTGGCGGAACTACCCGATGAAGTTCGCGGTTACGGCCATGTCAAAGAGAAAAACCTAAAAAAATATTATGCTAAAAAAGCTGAACTATTACAAAAAATTAACGCATAAAACACTGTAAGTTTGTTAGTCAATCAACCTCGATGGAGAGTTATCTCTATCGAGGTTTTTTTATTTGTACATGGTGAACTGATACCTCTATCCCCCACACAAAAAACCTGTACGTCAAAAAACATCAATAAAATTTAGCAACACTAGATGCAATCTCAATCGAGTTACCTCTATTGAGGTTTTTTCACTCTTATGACAAAAATACGGGTAAGATAATATTCTTCATTAACAAATCATCTGTATGGAATTATTATCATGTCGCTTATTAAAGATACTTTGTCCAGAATTCAACAATCTAGCCCTGGGGAACCAGAGTTTTATCAAGCTGTTGAAGAGGTTCTAGAATCATTAGAACCCTTATTCAAAAAGGAAAAAAAGTATAGCGAGCATAATATTATCCAACGTATTGTTGAACCTGAACGCATGATTACATTCAGAGTAACTTGGATTGATGATAAAGGTAAAATTCAAGTCAATAAAGGTTACCGTGTGCAATTCAGCTCAGCAATTGGCCCATATAAAGGAGGACTACGTTTTCACCCTAGCGTAAATAGCGGTATCATCAAATTTTTAGGGTTTGAACAAATTTTCAAAAACTCCTTAACAGGATTACCTATTGGTGGTGGTAAAGGAGGATCTGACTTTGATCCTAAAGGTAAGTCTGACAATGAGATTATGCGTTTCTGTCAATCTTTCATGACAGAGCTATATCGACATATTGGCGACACCATTGATATTCCTGCTGGTGATATTGGTGTCGGTGGGCGTGAAATTGGTTATTTATATGGTCAATACAAGCGATTAACAGGTAGTTATGAAGGTGTACTAACTGGCAAAAAAATCCCTTGGGGAGGATCATTAGCACGTACAGAAGCGACTGGATATGGCGCTGTTTATTTTGCAGATAGTCTCCTAACTAGTCGTAATGATCAATTAGCAGGTAAGACAGCTGTGGTTTCTGGCTCAGGTAATGTGGCGATTTACACCATCAAAAAACTGATTGAAATGGGAGCTACTCCTGTGAGTTGTAGCGACTCTAGAGGATTTATCTATCATAAAACAGGGATTAACCTTAGTACCTTACAACAACTCAAAGAACAAGGAAAGAATGAATCTCTAGAAGAATATGCCAAAATTCATAAAGATGCTAAATATATTCCCGTCAAGGACTATCCAAAAGGTCGTAATCCAGTATGGTCCATCAAATGTGACTTAGCGTTTCCCTCCGCAACACAGAATGAATTAAATCTTGCTGATGCTAAAGAGCTATTAAAAAATGGTTGTATTTTAGTAGCTGAAGGCGCAAATATGCCATCAACTCCTGAAGCAGTACATGCCTTTCTTGAAGCCAAAATTCTTTATGGTCCAGGTAAAGCAGCCAATGCCGGAGGTGTTGCTACTAGTCAATTAGAAATGTCTCAAAACGCTAGTATGTTGCAATGGTCATTTGAAGAAGTAGACGGACGTCTCCGAAATATTATGCATAATATTTATTTGAGTGCATCACAAACAGCTGAAGAATTTGGACAACCACACAATCTAGTATTAGGTGCCAATATTGCTGGTTTCCGTAAAGTCGCCAATGCCATGATTGATCAAGGTGCAGTCTAAGCGAACATTCACAATAAATATATACTAAAAGAGTATATTTCTTTTTAAGATTTATACTCTTTCAAGACTTAAATAAATATGCCTTGAGTGAACAACTCTTTCACGCTTAATAAAAAATAAGAGCACGTTAAAAAGTGCTCTTATTGGTTTAAATTTAAATAATTGTAAAACTATTACTCAGCAGATGGCTGTCCTTCTGCAGAAGAATCAACCGTTGCTGTCGATTGTTGAGGTACAGACCCCTCTAATCCTTCCAAACCACCTAAGGCTTTAGCGGATAAACGAACACGACCACGGTCATCGGCTTCAATCACTTTTACTTTTACTTTTTGACCAACACTTAATACATCATTGATATCATTGATGCGATAGTTAGCAATTTCAGAAATATGTAATAAGCCATCTTTACCAGGTAGGATTTGTACAATACCACCAAAATCTAATAGACGCTGTACAGTACCTTCGTATACTTGACCAACCTCTACTACTGCAGTCAATTCTGCAATGCGACGTTCAGCTTCTTTCGCTTTTTCTAAATCAGCAGAAGAAATGGTCACAACACCTTCGTCTGTAATATCAATTGAACAACCTGTTTCTTCTGTTAAAGCACGGATAGTTGCACCACCTTTACCAATCACATCACGAATTTTTTCAGGATTGATTTTCATCGTTAACATACGCGGTGCAAAGCTAGATAATTCTTCTCGAGAACCTCCGATTGCCGTTTTCATTTTACCTAAAATATGTAAACGACCTTCGCGTGCTTGTGCTAAAGCAACTTGCATGATTTCTTTAGTAATACCTTGGATTTTGATATCCATTTGTAGAGCAGTGATGCCATTTTCAGTACCTGCTACTTTGAAATCCATATCCCCTAAGTGGTCTTCATCACCAAGAATATCTGTTAATACCGCAAATTTATTACCTTCTTTGATTAGACCCATAGCCACACCAGCCACATGATCACTCACTGGCACACCAGCATCCATCATGGCTAATGAGCCACCACACACTGAAGCCATTGAAGATGAACCATTTGACTCAGTAATTTCAGAAACTAAACGAATAGTGTATTGGAAATCATCATGCTTAGGTAATGTTGGAACTAGAGCACGTTTTGCTAAACGGCCATGACCAATTTCACGTCGTTTTGGACTACCAAAGCGACCACATTCACCGGTTGCAAATGGAGGCATATTATAGTGAAGCATAAAGCGATCACGAGTTTCGCCTAATACAGAGTCAATAATTTGCTCATCTGCTTTAGTCCCTAATGTTGCCACCACTAAGGCTTGAGTTTCACCACGAGTAAATAGCACACTACCATGTGTGCGAGGCAATACACCCAAACGGATAGAGATTGGACGAACTGTACGTGTATCACGACCATCAATACGAGGTTCACCATTAAGAATTTGACCTCTTACAATCGCTGATTCTAGTTCGAAAATAATATTATCTACAGCCACTTCGTCTGGCGCTTCTTCACCACGCTCTTCTGCTTGTTTTGCAAGTGCTTCTTTTGTTTGAGCAGCAACTTCTTTTAATTTGCTTGAGCGATCTTGTTTTTGACGAATTTGATAAGCTGCTTTCAATCCATCTTCTGCCACAGCCTTAACAGCAGAAATTAATGTTTCATTCTTCGGTGTGGCTTCCCAATCCCATTCTGGTTTACCAGCTTCAGCGACTAAAGCATGAATAGCATCAATCGCTGCTTGCATTTGCTCATGACCAAATACAACACCACCAAGCATAACTTCTTCGCTCAATTGTTTAGCTTCTGATTCAACCATTAGCACTGCCGTTTCAGTACCAGCAACTACTAAATCCATATCAGATTGTTCAACTTGACTTACTGTTGGGTTTAATACATATTGACCATTAATATAACCCACACGAGCCGCACCAATAGGACCATTAAATGGCACACCAGATATCGCTAAAGCAGCTGAAGTACCAAGCATAGACACTATATCAGGATCAATCTCTGGATCAACTGATAATACATGTACAATAACTTGTACTTCATTGTAAAAACCTTCAGGGAATAAAGGACGTAATGGGCGATCAATCAAACGAGACGTTAGGGTTTCTTTCTCACTAGGTTTACCTTCACGTTTAAAAAAACCACCTGGAATACGGCCTGCTGCATATGTTTTTTCAACATAATCAACGGTTAATGGGAAAAAATCTTGACCTGCTTTTGCTTCTTTTGCCGCTACCACTGTTGCTAATACAACAGTATCTCCCATAGATGCTACTACAGCACCAGAAGCTTGACGTGCGATTTCACCTGTTTCAAATACAACCGTGTGAGCGCCATACTGAAATGATTTAGTCACTTTATTGAACATATGTTCTTTCCTTTTTAATAAATTGCCTTTATCCACTACAAAATACACCATGATGCTATGTATTTAGGCAAATCAAACAATAAAAAACCGCACACAGATCCAATTGGTGCTGTGTACGGTCTTGAACCCTAAAACCACAAAGGGTGAATTACTTACGTAAACCTAATTTCTCAATTAAAGCACGGTAAGCATCTGGGTTACGACCTTTTAAGTAGTCTAATAACTTACGACGACGGCTAACCATACGCAATAAACCACGACGAGAGTGGTGGTCTTTTTTATGCGTTTTAAAGTGTTCTGTTAACTCGTTAATATGAGCAGTTAATAAAGCCACTTGAACTTCAGGAGATCCTGTATCACCTGGTGTACGAGCAAATTGGCCTATGATATCTGCTTTATTGATGTCTGCTACTGACATGATTTATTCCTTTTTACTAGCGTTAGCGATGAATAGGTGCTAACGTGAATTAATGTTAAAATAAAAGCTACGCTATCACACTTAAATGACAACGTAATTTGCAATTATATATTATTTTTTATCCAAAAGACAATGCAATTACCTATTTAGGAAAAAATGATGTTTACCCCAAAACTATACTTACGTTTTGCCAGTGCTATTATTCCAGTGCTATTATCCGCCTGTTCAACTTACCGAGATATTCCTAGCAATAGTCCTGTTGATGCTGTCTATGCAAAAATGGGCCCTCCTTCCTATCAATGCAAAACAAAAGATGGCGTTCAGCGTTTGATTTGGACTCAACAACCAAATGGGCAATATGCTTATGCAACCAACGTCTCTAGTACTGGTCATATTGATAAAGTAGTTTCTATATTGAACGAAGATTATTTTCGTCAACTTGATAAAGGCACATGGACTCAACAAGATGTTGTCTGTATGTTTGGTCCTCCTGCTGAAACAGGTCGTATTGGCTGGGGTGAAAAAAATGAGCTTATATGGACCTATCGTTATAAACAATCAAATTACTGGAATAACTTGATGTATGTTTACTTTGGTCGCTATGGTGAGGCTGTTACGCATTATCATTCAGGCCCAGATCCCCGTTACGAAAGAGATAGGTTTTTTATTTTTGGGGATTAAACAAAAAGCATTAAAAATCTACAGAAAAACATTAAAAAAGCTAGGGCACATATTAGGTATCCTAGCTTTTTCTATTGAAGAAATAAAAACCATTAATTAGTTTTTCTATTATCTCATTCACTCCTCTTGATCATGAGAAATATCTTCTTTATGCCTGATATCCACTAATTCTCTCGCTTTTTTCCAACGAAAATAATAAATCACCCAACCAGATAAAGCATAAATCACAAATAACAAAAATAGCATAATCGCTGGATCTAATGCGATAATGGCAAAGGTAAGTACCAAGGCTAATAATAACCATGCTGGTGGTTTTTTCTTGCCCTCTACACTAACATCGTTACGCTTTAGAATTGATTTACCACTAAAGAATGGCGCAGTTGAAATCATCGTTAAACCGGCATAGATAGTTAGAAATACGGCTATCCAATGCATAAAATCAGTTTCTGGCAAACGATTTTCGGCACTTAACCAAACAAATCCACTAAGTAATGCTGCCGCTGAGGGACTCGGTAATCCCTGAAAAAATCGACTATCGACAACATTAATATTCGTATTAAACCTAGCTAATCTTAAGGCAGCCCCTGCGACATAAATAAATGTCGCAATAAGACCTAAACGCCCCAAATTGTCTAACATAAAGGCATACATCACCATTGCAGGCGCAACACCAAAAGAAACCATATCCGCCATAGAATCATATTGTTCGCCAAAAGCTGACTGCGTATTCGTCAGACGAGCCACTCGCCCATCCATACCATCTAATAGCATCGCTACAAAAATGGCGGTAGATGCCAATTCAAAACGCCCATTCATCGCAAGCATAATGGCAAATACACCTGCAAATAGATTACCTGTCGTAAAGGCATTTGGTAATAAATAAAATCCACGATGTGGTTTCTGAGTCATTCTGTACTCCTGACGGAAAAACAATTGACTATTTTAACCTTTTGATAACACATTGCCCACTATTTAGTTAACTAAGCATTTTTTAACCGTTCTGCCCCAATTCTCAAGGTCTCATCATCTCGAGCAAATGTTAAGCGGATTAAACCTGTATCACGTGGTTGGCTATAAAAAGCCCCCACAGGGATAGCACCAACACCCACCTCGGTGATTAAATATTTGACCATATCCATATCAGAACAAGGCATAAAATGATCAAACTTTAGTAACTGAAAGAACCCTCCTTTTGAAGGGATAACTTCAAAACGAGAGCCCTCAATACCTTGGATAAGAATATCGCGTTTACGCTCAAAAAATTCGCCCAATTTTAAATAGAAATCAGGACGCTCCAATACTTCTGCTAACGCATATTGAATAGGAGTATTAGCACTAAACATCAAAAATTGGTGAACAAGACGAATTTGTTCCATCAGCTCAGCAGGCGCTACACAACACCCCACACGCCAACCAGTCACTTGATAAGTTTTACCGAACGATGTGACTACAATAGAGCGAGCGGCAAGAGATGGATACCGTGACATTGAACGATGAGGCTCTTCATCAAAAACCATATGCTCATAAACCTCATCAGAGAGAATAATAATATTGGTATTTTCTGTTAATACCATTAAGGCATCTATATCGCTCTCTGTTAAAATACGGCCTGTTGGATTATGGGGTGAATTAAGAATAATCATTCGAGTTTTAGGACTGATTAAACTTTTCACTTGATCCCAATCAATATCAAATTTTGGTGCTTTCAGCTCAACAATCACTGGAATAGCGCCTTGCAATTGAATAATAGGTATATAGCTATCAAATCCAGGCTCAAAACAAATTATCTCATCCCCTGAATGAACCAAGCTAGCGATACTAGAATAAATGGCTTCACTAGCACTAGGCATAATGGTAATTTCATTGTCTACATCATAACGATGTCCATACAAATGCTCAATTTTTTCAACCATTCGCTGACGTAGTGGTTCAATACCAATCATCGGTGCATATTGATTATGTCCTGCTTGCATCGCTTTATACACAGAATCCATCATTTCTGGCGCTAGCATAAAATTAGGAGCCCCTTGAGAGAGTCCAATCACATCAGGATACTGTTTCAATAAATCAACCATTACAGTGAAAATAGTGGTGCCAACGCTAGGCATTTTAGATTGAACTTGAATAGACATAATTATCAATAAATTTGGTTAAAAATAAAGCACAAAGAAATTACGACTAGCCCAATATTTCTCACTAGACTAGCCGTATTTAAATGACAAATGATTTAACCTCTAAATAAACCATTCATCAGTCATACACCTATTATTTGGTTTTAACGACCCAATCGCCACCAAAATATTTTTGAGTTAAGTTAGAGATAACACCCTCTTCTTTCAATGCTTGTAGAGCTTCATCTAAGCGTTTTTTAAGTTTGTCATCATCTTTACGTACACCAAACGCAATACCTTCACCTAAAATAGCTTCGTCCTTAGCAAACTCATCGACAATTTTAAAGTTTTTCGCTTCTGGTTTATTCAAGAAAGTTTCTTTAGCGACTGGTGTATTCAAAAAAGTACTAGCGACACGGCCGTTTAATAAATCCACAAATGCTTGATCTTGATTACCATAAGAAATCACTTTTACACCTTTAGATTGCCAGTGTTTTTTAGCATATGTTTCTTGTGCAGAACCTTGCAATACAGAAACTGTCACATTATTTTTAAGTAAGCTATCCGCACTTAAATCAACATTAACATCACTTTTAACCACTAATTGTGATGGTGATTGGTAAATAGGTTGAGTGAAGTTAATCACTTTCTTACGTTGTTCAGTGATATTCATTGTAGAGTTAATGAAATCAAATTTACGGGCATTTAAGGCAGGAATCAAGCCATCAAAACTAGATTCAACCCACTCACATGTAACATTCATTTTTGCACAAACAGCATCGGCTAAATCAACATCAAATCCCATTAATTTACCACTAGCATCCTTATACTCATAGGGAGGATACATCGCCTCAACACCAATTTTTAGTGTTTCTGCTTGTGCAGTAGCAGACAAAAGAGCACCCATTGCAACAGTTGTCGCAACAAATAACGTTTTTAATTTCATATTTCACTCCAAAAAAGAAACCTATTTCTCCTTTAGACCATCCCATCTTTAGACCTCACGTCTAAACGGACAATCTAAAAACCCTGTAGCAAATAGCCTTCCAATCAATAAAAAGCTCCCTATCCACAAGGTCTACATATACTTATCATATATTGGTTTAATCATATACTAAGTGTTTCACAAAATCAAAAAAAGAAAGGGCTTTTTTTTGTTTAATATTTCCTATTTTCCTAATACTAATACTTGTATTAATTTTTGTTTTAACGCTTATATTGCCAAAGATACTACTATTATTTATCCTAATATTTTCAGAAAAGTGTTAGAAAATAAATTTAAGCGATGGGAGAATATGATGAAGTTTACTAAAATCAGTTATCTTTTTACCCTACTACTGATGACTGGCACAACAATGATTACTCATGCAAGTGTAGTCCCCCCATTTTTAGTAGCAATTTTAGGTAGAAACAGTATTAAAAAATCGTTCTAACTTTTGTTGTGGGGTAATGCCACCAATGCCCATATGCGGGCGTTCATTATTGTAAGTCCAGAGCCAACGCGTGGCTTCCTGCTGCACCTCTTCCAAATCGTCGTAGAGATGTTGCCCCAGCCAATCATAACGAACGGTTCGATTATACCTCTCCACATACGCATTTTGTTGTGGCTTACCGGGCTGGATATGTAAAAGCGTTATTTGCTTCTCCTTCGCCCAACACACCATGTGATTGCTAATGAGTTCAGGCCCGTTATCCATGCGTATGCAAGCAGGCTGTCCTCGCCACTCCATTACCTGATCCAGAGCGCGTGTAACGCGCTCAGAGGGTAGAGAGTAGTCCACCCCGATAGTTAAGCCTTCACGGTTAAAATCATCCACCACGGTCAGCAAACGAATGGTGCGCCCGTTAGAGAGTGTATCGTGCATAAAGTCAATCGACCAGACTTGGTTAATGCCTGTGGCTGTTCCTAAAGTGTCCGGACGATCTCGTTTTATGCGACGGCGCGGCTTGATGCGCAGGTTGAGTTGCAACTCCCGATAGATGCGATAGACTCGCTTGTGATTCCATTTGAAACCCTTAACGTTGCGAAGATAGAGAAAGCAAAGACCAAAGCCCCACGTCTTCTGCTCAGCAGCTAGTTTTAACAGCCAATCGGCGATGAGCTCATTCTCCTCACGCCCTTTGGCTTGGTAATAGTAGCAACTTTGACTGATGCCGAAGGCTTGGCAAGCTAAGCGGATGCTGACACCACGATACTGGACAGCCTTTTGCGCCATCTCTTTACGCCGAGATGGCGCTACCACTTTTTTTCCATCGCCTCCTTGATGATTTCTGCCTTCAGGCGTTCTTCGGCATACATCTTCTTGAGGCGTTTATTCTCCGCCTCAAGCTCCTTAAGACGGGCAATCATGGAGGTGTCCATGCCACCATATTTGGCACGCCATTTATAGAAGGTGGCGCTGCTCATGCCGTGCTCACGACAAAGCGCAGGCAGCGGCGTACCGGCCTCTGCCTGCTTAAGAATCGCTAAAATTTGACTATCGGTATATCTTGATTTACGCATTGAATTTCCTTTATAGAAAATTCTACCTTAAATCACTACGGTTCTGAGGGGAGATTACCCAATTACCAGACTCGTCAATATAGTAATGACATAAATTCCAATCTTTAACTTCAATAATTAGAACACCCCCTCCTTTTCTCATTAAGACAATATCTGGATTCTTTCCATTTAGATATGGTTGATAATAGATTTCATATTCATCATTAAGTGTAAATTCTAAAAAATTTATTAACGCCCTTTCTCCATTAGTTGGGGGAACTTTATGTTCTTCAATTATTTTTTTTTGCTGGAATAAGTATTGCCATATAATTCACCTATGATGTAAAAAATATTATTAAATCTACTTAATTATAAGAATCCAAATAATATAACAGTACTATCATTATTCAATCCCATGCCCTTCCAACAAAAACTCCCAAATAGGCTGATGCACAATCCCATCAATATTTTCCTGCCAAAAATCATCCATCGTAATAACATATTTGGGATAATTATCTGCGATAGATTGCAATGGGGAGAACTCTCGTTGCACGGTTTGTTCACTTTCTAATTTATAAGCAATTTGAATATAAATTTTCTCATTCTGCTTTTGTGCCACAAAATCAATTTCTTTTTCACCAAGTTTACCAATATAAACTTGATAGCCTCGACGTTTGAGTTCAAGATATACCAAATTTTCTAAAATGCCTGCTATCAAACTCGCACGAAACCCCATGGTAGCATGCAGCAAAGAAATATCGCCTAAATAGAATTTTTCTTGAGTTTTTAGAATTTCTTTGCCTTTCACATCAAAACGCTCAACACGATGTAAGATAAATGCACTTTCTAAAGCTTTTAAATAGTTATACACCGTATTCAAGTCTACTTTACGTTGTTGGCTTTTGAAAAAATCTGCAATATTTTTACCCGAAAAAGTGTTACCAATATTATCAAATGCGTATTTCACAATACGCTCCAATAATTCAACATCACGAATCTTATGCCGTTGAACGGTATCTCTCAAAATAACAGAAGCGTAAATATCCTGTACGATTTTATACACAATTTCTTGTGGATAATCTGCTGTATGTACCATTGGGAAGCCACCTTTTTGCAGATATTCATTGAAAAGCATAGTAGAATTTTCAATATTTTTTTGCAAATAACCTGACTTAAAATCTAAAAATTCTTTATATGAGAGCGTAAAAATAGGTATTTCCACATATCGTCCAGCAAGATAAGTAGAAAGCTCTGATGACAACAGATGTGAATTAGATCCTGTGATGTACAAATCCAAATTGAAATCTACCATAAAGGCATTAACAGCCTTTTCCCAGTCAATAACTTCCTGAATTTCATCAAGTAACAAATAATATTTATCCGCTGTTTGAATTTTTTCTTTAACTAAAACATAGAGTTTATCCGCCGTTTTGAATTCATTAAATGCAAAACTCTCTAAATTAATATAAATAATTTGCTCATTTCTGATACCTTGAGCAATCAGTTCAGCTTGTAGTAACTTTATAACGGTTGATTTTCCTGAGCGACGAATTCCTGTAATCACTTTGATTACAGGTTTGTTGATAAATGGTATAAGTTGCTGAAGATAGTTTGGACGGCTAATCATAAATTTTTATGGATATAATCTAAATTATTTATTATTTTAAAGTTTTATTTTGGTTATAACCATAAATATTTTATATTTTTTAAATTTTTTTGATTGTATCCTAAAAAAAATAACTAATACGGTTACTCATACCGTTATTATTAGCGATCGAATAAAAGACAACTTTACGGTCTACACGAAAGAACCAGCACTCTTAGTTATTGCTGATCGCACAGATTTAAAAAGCTTTAAATAGCGATTGCAAGGCAGTTTCAAAATCAGCAATTTCTTGAATTTCATCAATAAAAATATAATTTTTCTGACCACTCTTTTTTTTCGCCATTACAAATGAAGCCAAGTCTTCTGCTGTTCTCATTTCTGAAAATGCTAAGTCTTCCTTATTGATATAAACCAAAGGGGCTTGTGGATAATTCGCTTGAATCTCCTGCATAATTTGAAATAGCAAATAACTTTTGCCTACACGACGTTGCCCTGTAAAGACTTTAATCAGCGATTTGCCAATAAACGGTCGTACACGATCCAGGTAGCGTTTGCGATAAATAAGATCTTTTTTCATTGTGTTACCAATAAATTTATAAATTAAACTTTATCAATTTTTTATAAAAGTTTCGATCATACTTGAAACTTTTATATATTAAAAATTAGTTTAAGATATAAATATAAACAACCAATAAAGAAGTAAATATGTAAGCGTCCGGTGAACTCCGATTGACTTCCGTTTTTAAACGTTCAATGCCCCGATTTTGTCGGGGCATTGTGTTAATTCTTGGTGTCGTTTGGCGCTTGCCAACGATGAGGCAGAAGCTCAGTAATGTCCTTCGCTTTCTGTGTCGGCAATCGTTCCAACACATCCTTAAGGTAAGCATAAGGGTCATGGCCATTGAGCTTAGCCGATTGAATTAACGACATCACCGCAGCCGCACGTCGACCCGCTTTCTCTGAACCTACAAAGAGCCAATTCTTGCGACCAATCGCGAGTGGACGAATCAAATTCTCTACCGCATTATTATCCATCGGCAGTTGAGCGTCTTCCAAGAGGCGCGTCAAGGCAAGCCAATTGTTCAGGCTGTAACGAATGGCTTTGGCGATCGCCGAGTTCGGCGGCACCAGCTCAAACTGACTGCGCAACCACCTTTCTAATTGCTTAAGTGCCGGCTCCATGTGGCGTTGTCGATGAGCTAATCGCTCCGGTGGACTTAAGTTCCTGGCCTCGGCCTCGTAGTGATAAAGTCGTTGGATTTGTTGTAAGGCCTGTTCAGCCACTGAGCTGCCGTTGGCTTGGTAAATATCGTGGAATTTGCGACGCGCATGCGCCCAACATCCCCCCTCAATCACTTGCTCATCGGCAAAGAGGGCTTTATAACCGGCGTAATCATCACACATCAGACTACCGCGCCAATCGCCTAAGAATTCGCGGGCATGAGCGCCTGAGCGACCTGGCTTAAAGTCATAAATCACCGCTTTCATCTGCTCATAAGCACCCGGGGCATAGACCCAGAAATAACCACGTTGCGTTTTGCCCTTTTTATGGTGCATGTAAGTGATGGGGGTCTCATCGGCATGCAATACCGAATGCGAGAGCACCTCTTGGCGTAAAGCATCAACGAGCGGTTGTAACTGTGCGCCACAGGTGCCTACCCAATCCGCCAGCGTAGAACGGGCAATGCGTACACCGCTGCGCTCAAAGATGGCTTCTTGACGGTGCAACGGCAGATGGTCAGCATACTTCATGATGAGTACTGTCGCCAGCAGTCCGGTCGTTGCCAACCCCTTATCAATGATGTGAGGAGGTACCGGCGCTTGATTGAGGGTCTTGCAACAATCACACACGTATTTCGGACGAATGTGATTCTCCACGCTAAAAGTACCGGGTACATAATCCAGTTTCTGACTCACATCATCCCCAAGATGACGCATCTCAGCACCACAACCACAGCTCGTGCTTTCCAACGTATAATGAATATCCACCGAGGGCAATTCCGCCGGCAAACGCATACGAGACGGTGTGCGAGGTGTGTGCTCTTGACCACTCATGGACGTTAATTGCTGACCGATGTTGTCTAACATCGTTTCTAGCTCAGCCAGATCCTCATGGGCGTCATCTTCAAAAAGTTTCGCTTGTAGGTCAGGGAGCTGTTCGCTACGTTTAGCAAAGTTGATGCGTCTTAAGATCGCCAACTCCATCTTCACTTGTTCGTAAGCGCTCAGAACACGACGATAGGCCAGATCCTTTTCTTCCACCTGTGCTGCTTTTTTTACAATCAATGCGTCTTGTTGAGCAATTAAGGCTTGTTGTTGCAGCACGAGTTCGCGCAACTGCTCAGCAGTTAACTGGGATAAATCAGAGGAAAGAAAAGCAAAAGAATTCGGCATAAGACGTAGTATGCCTTATGCCGATAAAATAAGCGATCCCGAGAATACCTAATTGACAAGATCGCCCCACTTAGCTCACGATCAAACTAACAATAACGATAGATACCGGCTTCACCTAAACGATGCCAAGGCAGCCCCAAGGCTAAGGCCTGCAGTTGTTCTGCTGACAGTGCCGGATTCATCCGTGAGCCTGCACCGTGAAAGCGTCCTTCATGTAGTCGACGAACACATAGCCACGACCCCATCGCATCGTGCATGAGTAATTTAAGAAGCGTGTGCGTGCGATTCATAAACACATAGGCTTCGTGAGGTGCTACCTGACCAAAGCGCTGAATTGCCTTAGTGCGCAAGGTATCCATCCCTGCTCGTAAATCTGTCGCCTCACTCACCAGGATGATTCTATCTAGTGCCAGTAGGCTAGACGCTTGCTCTTGAATTCCCACTCGTTGGGCGGTCTCGATACGCATTAAAGACGGCATTGATTTCTCCTAACATACACAAAACCATAGTGTCGCGCAATTTAGCAGGAATGAATACATGTATTCACCGGACGCTTACGTAAATATAAACAAATCAAGAATTATTTATCAAATTATTTACCACTAAATACTGAGGATTAGAGAGTATGCTATAAGTAACATTTCAATTAATTTCTCTATCCTAACAACATAGCTTCTACACAAAAATAACGTGGTGATATAAGAGTACCTGTACCACCACGGCTAATATTGTCTATTTACACATAGACTCACCTTAAATAGTGAGCCTATATTTATCGCAAAACGCTTTATGCTTAGTTTTTGCTTTGATCTACTAATTTATTTTTAGCAATCCAAGGCATCATCGCACGTAATTTAGCACCTACTTGCTCAATTTCATGCTCTGCATTTAAACGACGACGTGACGTTAATGTAGGTGCACCAGCTGCATTTTCTAGAATGAAGCTCTTCGCATATTCACCTGTTTGGATATCTTTTAGGCATTGACGCATTGCTTCTTTAGTTTCTGCTGTTACTACACGTGGACCTGTCACATATTCACCATACTCAGCATTATTAGAGATTGAGTAGTTCATATTTGCAATACCACCTTCGTAGATAAGGTCTACGATAAGTTTTAACTCGTGCAAGCATTCGAAATAAGCCATCTCTGGCGCATAACCCGCTTCCACTAATGTTTCAAAACCGCATTTAATTAACTCAACCGCACCACCGCAAAGAACGGCTTGTTCACCGAATAAGTCTGTTTCTGTTTCTTCACGGAAGTTTGTTTCAATGATACCAGCACGACCACTACCAATAGCACTTGCATAAGATAAAGCGATATCGCGAGCTGAACCTGATGTATCTTGATGAACAGCGATTAAAGAAGGTACACCACCACCTTGTGTATATGTACCACGTACAGTATGACCAGGTGCTTTTGGTGCAATCATAATCACATCCACATCATTGCGTGGAACAACTTGACCATAGTGAACGTTAAAGCCATGCGCAAAAGCCAAGGCAGCGCCTGCTTTGATATTAGGACCAACGTGATTTTTGTATACTTCAGCAATATTCTCATCTGGTAAAAGAATCATTACTAGGTCTGCATTTTTAACTGCTTCATCCACTTCAGCTACTTTAAGACCAGCATTAACGGCTTTGTTCCAAGACGCACCGCCTTTACGTAAACCAACAGTCACATTAACACCTGAATCATGAAGATTTAAAGCATGTGCATGACCTTGTGAACCATAGCCAATAATAGCTACTTGCTTACTTTTGATTAAACTTAAATCACTATCCTTATCATAAAAAACTTTCATCACTAACTCCACAAATAATAATTAATATCTATTTAAATAAACTACTAACTTAATACATTGTTAAATCTTTAAAATACGCTCTGCGCGACCAATCCCAGAGATACCAGTACGTACTGTTTCCAATATTGAACTCTTTTCAAGCGTATTGATAAATGCTTGAATCTTACTCTGATCACCTGTCAGCTCGATCGTATAGGTTTTGTCTGTGACATCTACAATATGGCCACGGAAAATTTCGGTTAAGCGCATTAGCTCTTCACGCTCTTTGCCTACAGCACGAACCTTGATCATCATCAATTCACGCTCAACATGTTCACCTTCTGTTAAATCAACTACTTTCACCACATCAACCAAACGATTTAAGTGCTTGGTAATCTGCTCAATGATTTCCTCTGAGCCTGTAGTACTAATCGTCATTCTAGATAAGGTTTGATCTTCTGTAGGAGCAACTGTTAAGGTTTCAATATTATATCCACGTGCAGAAAATAGACCGACAACACGTGATAAAGCCCCAGGAGCATTCTCTAATAAGACTGATAAAATATGTTTCATCTTGTGCTCCTACTTATCATGTGGGCCTAAAAGCATTTCTGTTAAACCTCTACCGGCTTTCACCATTGGCCAGACGTTTTCCTCTCTATCTGTGATGATATTTAAGAAGACCAAACGATCTTTATATTTACCAAAAGCTTCTTTAATAGCTGGTTCAACATCCGCTTTTTTCTCAACCTGAATACCAATATGCCCATAACTTTCGGCTAGTTTCACAAAGTTAGGAATTGAGTCCATATAGGATTCTGAATAACGTTTTTCATAATCTAACTCTTGCCACTGGCGAACCATTCCAAGATAACGATTATTCAAGCACAAAATTTTAGGCGTAAACTGATATTGTTTACACGTTGCCAATTCCTGAATATTCATCTGAATTGAGCCTTCACCCGTAATAACAGCAATTTGAGCATCAGGATTAGCTTTTTGAACACCCATCGCATAAGGTAAGCCGACACCCATTGTGCCTAAACCACCCGAATTAATCCAACGACGTGGTTGATTAAAGCGATAGTACTGAGCCGCCCACATTTGATGCTGCCCAACATCGGAGGTCACAAAAGCATCACCACCTGTCACTTCCCAAAGTGTCTGTACCACGTATTGAGGTTTAATTAAATCAGACTCAGTGTCATATGCCAGACATTGACGACTACGCCATTCATTAACTTGTTTCCACCAAGACTCCAACGCTTTCGCTTGTTTCTCACGAGGGCCGCCAAACTCTCGTACAAACGTATTTAAATCAATCAATACGTCTTTGACATTACCCACAATAGGAATATCTGCACGAACACGCTTAGAGATAGACGATGGATCAATATCAATATGAATAATTTTGCGAGGATGGGACATAAAGTGTTTGGTATTACCTACGACACGATCATCAAATCGTGCGCCAATAGCAATCAGCACATCACTATTTTGCATCGCCATATTTGCTTCATATGTACCATGCATACCGGGCATACCTAAATAAGATGGATGATTAGCTGGCAATGCACCCAGCGCCATTAACGTTGTCGTGCATGGTGCACCAACCAAATCAACAAATGTTTTAAGCTCTTCTGACGCATTAGCTAAAATTGCTCCACCACCCACATAAATCATTGGACGTTGTGCATTCGCTAATAATTGAGCCGCTTTTTTAATTTGCCCACTATGGCCTTTTGTTGTCGGTGCATATGAACGCATTTTTACCTCACCTTTTGGTGGGGTATATTTGCATGGTGCCATAGAAACGTCTTTAGGAATATCAACCAACACAGGACCAGGACGTCCTGTCGTAGCGATGAAAAAAGCCTTTCGCATTGTATCGGCTAAATCTTTGACATCTCGGACAAGAAAATTATGTTTAACACATGGGCGAGTAATACCCACAGCATCACATTCTTGGAAGGCATCCTCACCAATTGCCTGAGTTCCCACTTGACCACTAATAATGACCATAGGAATTGAGTCCATATAGGCGGTTGCAATACCAGTCACGGCATTGGTTAAACCAGGACCACTCGTTACTAAGCAAACACCAACTTTTTGGGAGGAACGGGAATAAGCATCTGCTGCATGTACCGCAGCTTGTTCATGTCGAACAAGAATATGCTCAAAATCTTTTTGTTTGTAGATGGCATCATAAATATAAAGTACGGCACCACCCGGATACCCGAACACATGTTTAACGCCCTGTTCGGCAAGGCAACGCACTACAATGTCGGCGCCAATAAGTTCCATTATAAATCCTTTCATAACTAGCCCAACCGCATTGATTTGATTTTAGGGTACTTAAGTCTGATTATCAAAATTTACAGCGCTTCGTGTTTTACAAAAACCGCCCACCTGCAAACCTTAATCAACAAGATCTTAAGAAATCAACCAGTCAGCACAAATAGCAAAAATGCTTTAAGTTCGAAATGGAGGTCGCTATAACAACTTGTGGTCAATATAACAACTAATTTTCTTGTAAAAGTACACTCAAATACCAGCGGGTAGCTAGCTTTTTTGTACATCATTCTTCTATGGATGAAGAAGAAAATTAACTTTACCGTATTCCCAAAAATATTGCAATGCACATAGGCAATTTTTGTTAAAAAACCACCATAGCTCTGTATTGTTTTCACATCTAAATAAGTGATAAAACATGATAAAATCTAGCTTTATGGCTTATCTATCCATCCAATGTATATTTCTACGGGCAAATTTAATCGTTTAATGGCGGGACCGCATCTATTTTTTGCTCTTAGGCAAGGAATTGGGGTCTTACTACCTATTATTTTACTAATAGGTTTTTTTAATCTTTATCATTTTGGTTTTGCTTTTTCTGCTGGTGCCCTAGCAATTGCTCTCATTGACCAACCAGGGGGTACAAAACGTTTTCGTATCAAGGAAATGCTATTTGTACTAATTGCCGGTAACCTAGCGGCTCTAATCACTGGTCTAGCACGCCCTTATCCATCTATCATTTGGTTAATCATTTCCCTGCAAGTCTTTGGATTTTCGATGTTTTCCGTCTTTGGTAAGAGAGGTGGATTAGTCGGTTTTGCTTGTTTGATGATGATGCTACTCTCACTAAGCATCAATATTCAAGGGACAGATATTTTTCACTATGCTTTAATTTCTTTGGCTGGTAGTACTTATTATTTTCTTTTTAGTCTGTCCATTAGTTATATTTTTCGTCTGCACGAAGAACGTTTAACCCTTGCCAGTGCCGTTTATGCCACTGGTGATTATATGCGAGCCAGAGCTGCTTTTTATGATGTGGACAATGATTTAGATGGCTGTTTCCGCCAACTTCTCCCTTATATGATTACCATGACGGATGCTCACCAAGCTGCCAGAGATAATGTACTACGTAATCTTCCTGAGGATCATAAAGATCATCAGCGTCAGCGTATTATTCTCTGGAATGTTTTCATCGAAATTATTGCCCTCTTGGATACTATGGTGGCAACACAGACTGATTATGAAGTCCTACGCCAGCGCTTTAAAAATGATGACATTATGCTGTTTATGCGTGATACGCTAATAAAATTAAGCCGTACTTTACAACGTAATGCCCTTAAATTAGCCCATAACTCAACAGCACCTTATCGTAATAGTGTTAAAGCTGAATTACGTGCTATCGAATACGAAATAGAACAATATAAAGCGGCTGGTATGGCAAAAGCTGAACCCGAAGTATATGCCCTACTTATCCAAGTACTTCGTCGGTTACGTAATGCCAGTCGCTATGTAGATATTATTTGCGATAACTTACGTGATGACGCCAATATCCAAGCACTAGATAATATGCGTCGTGATAAATCGTTGCTTCAATTCAGGACACATCAATCTTTACGCTTACAACCTATTTTAGACAACCTCCACTTTGGTTCAGCCATTTTCAGATACGCTCTTAGAGTAACGCTCGCCATTGTTATTGTGCAACTTTTTACCAATGGTATTGTTTTAATTTATGAGCATAATGAATTAATAGATAAGCTTATTGAACATAGTCATTGGATTACTATCACTATCCTATTAACGATGCGTCCCGGTTTTGCTTTGACTCGTCAGCGTACTATGATGCGTCTACAAGGGACTGTTATTGGTTGTCTGCTAACTCTCTTATTATTTAGCATTACGACTAACCCAATCATTCTGACTATTAGTATGTTGTGTTGCATGATTTTAGGACAAGCATTGATTGTGAATTTCTTCCGTTCTGGTTCAATGTTTATTACCATGTACGTGCTTATTGGTTTTTATTTTATTAGCCCCAATATTTTTACAATTATTGGAGAACGTGCAGCAGATACGGTGATTGCTAGTATTATTGCTTTTGCCTGTAGCTTTGCCTTCCCTTGGTGGGAAGAAAACCAAATCAAGCGTTTAGCTAATAAGACTATTAACGCCAGTCTAACCTATTTAGAAAAAGAATTACTGTTTGTTGATTCAGCATTAACAAGTGGTTTTAATAGACATAATTATTCTGCTGAAACTTTTGCTAGTAATCCTTTATATATTGATTTGCAACTAGCACGACGGAACATTCACAATGCTTATGCCGAATTTGCAGAAAGTTATGCCCGTATGTTAAGTGAACCTAAATCACATCATTTTAATATTTCACACTTAAACCGATTAATCATGTCACTCAACACCATGACTAGTCAAATTAACTCCCTAGGACCTTTATTACTGAGTCTAGATAAGTTAAGTCCAACATTAAAAGACCACTTTGTTTATATTGAGCAATTACTTAAACAAACTAAGCAACAAGACGACCCTCCTACACCTATACATTTAGAAGATACGCCTGAAAACTTACCATTCATGCTACCTCTCAAACAAATGCAAAATGCCGCACATACCATTCGGAATGTACGGCTCGAATTAGGCTTATAAGAACTAGCTGTCTTAATCAAACTGTTTTGGATCTACTGTTAACGGTTTAGGCCATAAGAAAAAGATAGCGGCAATCGCCTGTATAACTAAAAACAATGTCCATGCCGTCAAATGAGCGACGACTGGATAATGACCGTCAGGCAACTGCTCCCACAAGTCAAGGATATACCCTATCACTAATTGTGTGACAAAAATACTAGAGAAAAAGATCACATTATAGGAAGTCGTTACACGACCTAGAATATGTTTGGGAAAAATCTCCGCACTACTTGCAAAATTAACTGTCCAACTAGAGCCTGCAAAACCAAACATAAACCAAACGATAAAAGGCGGAACTGGCACTTGCAATATCAATAGAAACTCAATCAATACAAAAGTCATCAAACCAATACCACTGAAATAATGCAAGTTGATACCTATCTTTTCTACCACTCGAGCGCATAATCCCGTCGATGTAGTCCCCAATACCATAGCAATACCAATAAGAGAGACATAGTTCGCAATTTCGCTCGGGCTATAACCTAAAACATCAGACATAAATGGACGCACCCATAAGGTATGCGCTGCATAAAACATACCACCCGTAGCGGCAGGCAGAGAAACCCAGCGCCAGAATGTTTTAGTTTTAAAAATTTTGATAGTCCCTTCATACTGAGATTTGAAACTCAAATTATGTGTGACATGTGTATTAGGGACAAACAACCAAATACACATACCAATTAAAAATGTAATCACAGAGATGATGACAGTGATAGTCGACCAATGAAGATGCTCTAAGGCAAAACTAAGTGGCTTGCCTACAACCACCCCACCTAGACCACCGATAGCGACGACTAATCCTGTTAACAACGGCAAACGACTAATAGGAAAACTCTGAGTAAAAATTAAAATACTACCCGCCAATCCTACAGAAATACCAATGCCAATAAGGATACGTCCAATTAACAAACCACTGAAACTACTAGAGAAAGCATAAATTATTCCTCCCAGAGCACAGATCATTAATAACACAGCATGCGTTTTTTTGGCTCCCCATTTGTCTAATGCAATCCCCGCAGGAAGTTGAAAAAGGGCAAATGCAATAAAGAAAATACTTGTTAACAATCCTAGATTGGTCGCATTTAACTGTAGTTCTTTAATTAAAAAAGGAGCAAACGCTACATTCATCCCTCTCACTAAATTAGAGATAAAATAAGCACTTGCAAATAAAACAAAAATTCTCACTCCAGCATTTTTCATATTTTTACTCTCAATAGAACCTAACATAAAGGCTCAAAATGACATTTTAGTAATGCATTAAAACATAATTTCCCCAATATGATAATAAGTTGTTTTACCAATAAAAAAGATACTTGTTTGAAAAACAAGTATCTTGACCATTTCGGCGTGCAGGCTTTCGCCCTTTATCATCAGCCGCTCATGCCCACCCACCAAAGCGAAAGACGGCACGTCAAAATCCCCAGAGAAAGGATTAAATGTAAAAAAGATACTTGTTTGAAAAACAAGTATCTTGACCATTTCGGCGTGCAGGCTTTCGCCTTTTATCATCAACCCCGTTCATGTCCACCCACCAAAGCGAAAGACGGCACGTCAAAATCCCCAGAGAAAGGATTAAATGTAAAAAAGATACTTGTTTGAAAAACAAGTATCTTGACCATTTCGGCGTGCAGGCTTTCGCCTTTTATCATCAACCCCGTTCATGCCCACCCACCAAAGCGAAAGGCGGCACGTCAAAATCCCCAGAGAAAGGATTAAATATAAAAAAGATACTTGTTTGAAAAACAAGTATCTTGGCCATTTCGGCGTGCAGGCTTTCGCTCGTTATTATCAGCCGTTTATATCTACTCACCAAAACGAAAGGCGGCATGTCAAAATCCCCAGAGAAAGGATTAAATGTAAAAAAAGATACTTGTTTGAAAAACAAGTATCTTGAACGTTTAATTACTGAATAATGATCGGCTGCTTAATCCAATCGGCGGCGAAAAACTAACTTATCCTCTGACGAAACGGACTTATCATAAGCATAGTCCTCCACATCAAAAGCCAATAAGTCACTAGGTTTTTTCGCCTGATGCTCAATGGCATAACGAGTCATTAAACCTCTAGCACGTTTAGCATTGAAGCTCACAACCTTATAAGTACCATTTTTATACTCTTGGAATACGCATTGTACAACTCTCGCCTTGAGTGCTTTTAAGTCTACCGATTTGAAATATTCTTCAGACGCTAAATTAATAATAATAGGCTCTTTTTCTGCTGATAATCTTTCATTCAGATAATTAGCAATTTGATTCCCCCAAAACTCATAAAGATTTTTTCCTTTGGGGGTTTCCAGACGAGTTCCCATTTCAAGGCGATACGCCTGCATCAAATCTAATGGACGCAATACGCCATAAAGACCACTCAAAATTGCCATATGATCCTGTGCCCACTCTAATTGTTTAGCCGTTAATGTCGTAGCATTTAAACCTTCATATACATCTCCATTAAACGCTAAGATTGCTTGACGAGAGTTTTCCAACGAAAATGTTGGTTTCCACTCTGCATAGCGAGTTACATTTAATTCTGATAATGCTTGACTAAGAGACATTAACTCAGCAATATCCTGCACTGATTTTTTACGCAAAACCGTGATCAGTTCTTGAGCTTGTTTAACAAATAAAGGCTGTGTGTGTTTCTCTACGCTTAATGGCGTATCATAATCAAGTTTCTTTGCTGGAGATAATAGGAATAGCATACTCTTACGCCTTTAATACTTCTACGCCACCCATATATGGTCTTAATACTTCTGGCACAACAATACTGCCATCTGCTTGTTGGTAGTTTTCCATCACTGCTACTAATGCACGTCCAACTGCCAATCCTGAACCATTAAGAGTATGTAGATACTCATTTTTACCCTGCTCATTTTTATAACGAGCCCCCATACGTCTGGCTTGGAAAGCTTCACAGTTAGATACTGATGAAATCTCACGCCATGTATTTTGTGAAGGAATCCATACTTCTAAATCATAGGTTTTGCTAGAGCCAAAGCCCATATCACCAGTACACAACAGCACAACTCGATAAGGTAGTTTTAATAATTGTAGAATTTTTTCTGCATGTCCAGTCATTTGCTCTAACGTTTCGTAAGATGTTTCTGGCTTAACAATTTGTACCATTTCTACTTTATCAAACTGATGCTGACGAATCATTCCTCTGGTATCACGTCCACCACTTCCCGCTTCAGAACGGAAGCAAGGGCTATGCGCTGTCAAACGAATAGGCAAATCAGTACTAGCAACAATACTATCTTTAACCGTACTTGTTAGTGTAATTTCAGAGGTTGAAATGAGATAAAGCTCCTCTTTCGGAACAACTTGACCATTTTCATCGACATCGTCCCCACCCTTAGTTACCCAGAACATATCTTCTTTAAATTTAGGCAATTGACCTGTACCAAACAGGGTACTAGCATTAACAATATATGGCGTATAGCATTCTGTATAACCATGTAAAGAAGTATGCGTATCCAGCATAAATTGTGCTAATGCTCTATGGAGTCGAGCAACTGCACCACGCATAAACGCAAAACGAGAACCAGACAGTTTTACCGCCGTATCAAACTCCAAACCTAGCTTTTCACCTAATGAAACATGATCTTGAACCTCAAACGCAAAAGCTTCTGGCTCTCGATTAGACTGATACCCCCCATCAGGGAACCAACGACGTTGCTCCACATTTTCATCACTATCTTTACCCATAGGCACAGATTCATGTGGCAAGTTAGGAATTGTCATCAACCAAGCATCTAACTCATTTTTAATACTCGATAATTTTTCTTCTAATTGTTTTAATTGATCTGGTATGGCAGCCGCCTTAGCCATGATTTCGCTAGCATCCTGACCTTGCGATTTCAATTTACCAATTTCTTTAGCCAATGCATTGCGACTAGCTTGTAAATTTTCTGTTTCAACTTGTACTTCTTTGCGCGAAGCTTCTAATTGATTAAAACGCTCTACATCAAAAGACAAACCTCGACGGGCTAATTGAGCAATGACAAACTGAATATCTTTACGCAATAAAACAGGATCTAACATTTTTCTATATCCACATTAATTTAAAGTTAAACTGTATAACGATTATTATACTTCTTGACTCGCTGATTTAATATCCGCGATAAGTTGGTCAATTCGTTCTTGTTGAGCATCCCAAGCAAACATAAAGCGAGCCCCTCCACCAATAAAGGTATAAAAACGCCAACCTTTGGTTCGTAATTTTTCGAGTACTTGTTCACTAGCACTTACAAATACACCATTCGCTTGAACGGGAAACATCAATTGTATACCGGGACAATTTTTAATATTTTCAGCCAAATAACGAGCCGATTGATTTGCACGTTGTGCATTCTTCAACCATGCCCCCGTTTCCAACATACCAACCCAAGGTGCTGCTAAGAAACGCATTTTTGAGGCTAACTGACCTGCTTGTTTACAACGATAATCAAAATCTTCGGCTAACTCTTTGTTAAAAAATAACACCGCCTCACCTACAGCCATGCCATTTTTCGTACCACCAAAGCAAAGTACATCAACACCTGCTTTCCAACTAATATCAGCAGGCTCACAACCTAAAAACTCACATGCATGAGCAAACCTTGACCCATCCATATGTAGGCGTAAATTTAATTCTTTACATACAGCAGAAATGGCCTTAATTTCTTCAACGGTATAGACCAGACCTGTTTCTGTTGGCTGAGTAATCGTTACTACTCTTGGTTTTGGAAAATGAATATCCGTACGACTCAGTGCCAACTGACGAATCACTTCAGGGGTTAATTTACCATCAGTCGTGGGCGCTACTAATAATTTAGACCCATTAGAAAAAAATTCAGGCGCCCCACACTCATCTGTTTCAACATGAGCAAAAGAGCTACAAATAACACTATGGTACGATTGGCATAAAGCAGCTAAGGCAAGTGAGTTAGCTGCTGTCCCATTAAAAACAAAAAATACCTCTGCATCTGTTTGAAATAATTGACGAAAACCATCAGATGCTTTTTCTGTCCATTCATCATCACCGTAGGCGATGGCGGATCCCCCATTGGCAGCCTGCATTGCTTGCCATGCTTCTGGACAAATACCCGCATAATTATCACTTGCAAACTGCTGTGCTTGCATCATACAACCTATCTAAAAATATTAACGGTATTATTGTAACCGAGCTAAATAGTGAACAAACAATAAAAAAGATTTTAGGATTTATTATTTTTACGAGCTTCTTGATCCCATTGTTCTAACAAGGCTAATTTTTCAGCTATTTTAATCTCTAAACCACGTGGGACAGGTCTATACCAATGAGGATTATCCATACCTTCAGGCAAATAAGTTTCTCCCGCAGCATAGGCATTAGGTTCATCATGAGCATAACGATACGATTTACCATGCCCTAATTCTTTCATTAATTTAGTAGGGGCATTTCGCAAATGGATAGGCACTGAACGTGATTTATCATTTTGCACAAAGGCTTTTGCCTGATTATAAGCCATATACCCAGCATTACTCTTAGCCGCAATAGCCAAGTAAATAACTGCTTGAGCCAATGCTAACTCCCCTTCTGGACTCCCTAATCGCTCATAAGTTGCTGCTGCATCATTAGCAATCTGCATCGCCCTAGGATCGGCTAATCCAATATCTTCCCATGCCATACGAATAATACGCCTAGACAAATATTTAGGATCAGCCCCTCCATCTAGCATCCGTGTCAGCCAATATAATGCTGCATCAGGATTCGAACCACGCACAGACTTGTGTAAGGCACTAATTTGATCATAAAAAGCATCGCCACCCTTATCGAAGCGACGTAAACTTTGAGGCAAAAACTTTTCCAACCATTCTGAAGTGATGGTAAATTCTCCCATATTGAGAGCAGATTCTAAAATCACTTCTGTCGCATTAATCAGTCGTCGTCCATCACCATCCGCCCAATAACACAAATATTCTCTTGCCTTTTCATCAATGATAAAAGGCGTTTCGGGATGCGTTTGATTCACAACATTTAAGGCTCTATCAATCAGTATATTGAGCTCTTCTGGTTTTAAGGCTTCTAAGACATAGACTCTAGCCCGTGACAATAAGGCTGAATTAACCTCAAACGAAGGGTTTTCTGTTGTTGCACCAATAAAAGTAAATAAACCACTTTCTACATAGGGTAAAAAAGCATCTTGTTGTGACTTATTAAATCGATGAACTTCATCAACAAATAAAATAGTTTTTCGCCCCTGTGACTGAGCAATTTGTGCTGTTTGAACAGCCTCACGAATATCTTTAACACCACCTAAAACAGCAGATATAGCGATAAACTGGGCATCAAAACCATTTGCCATTAATCGAGCCAACGTAGTTTTACCCACGCCGGGTGGTCCCCAAAAAATCATAGAATGAGGACGCCCGGATTGGAAAGCAATTTGTAGAGGTTTACCTTCTGCTAATAAATGTGTCTGACCAACAACGTCAGAAATATGTTTAGGACGCAGCTGCTCCGCTAAAGGAACATTTAACAATTTCTGCGAAAATAAATCTACGTCCTGTTGTTGCATAGGAATTTAATTTAAGCGAACACGGTCAACACCCTTAGGTGCATTAAATTTGAAGCTTGATGCAGGAATAGCAACATTAGCTTTAAAATTGCGTAGCTTGATCGTTGTTGTTTGACCAAAAGAATCCACTATTTTTAACTCAGCTGGCAAATTATTGGCAAAAGCAATATCCATGTATTTCATTCCCGCATCAGAGACCTTCGGTGTTGCACGCAACCACTCAACGCCATCTTTTGCAGGTAAAACTTTAACCGTAAAGTTTTGCTCTAAGCTGCCTGTACCAAATAATACTGATGCAGGTGACGCCCCTACTGCATTTTTAGCCGAACGCTCTGTTACTTGCATCAAATCTGGGTCATATTGATAAACTGTTTGACCGTCTGAAATAATGGATTGTGCCAATGGTTTAGTCACATTCCATACAAATTTACCTGGTCGTTGAAACGAAAAATCACCAGACTCTGCTGGCTTAGCTTTTTTGCCACCGACAGTAGCTTGAGCAAACTGCCCAGTTGCCGATTTAATATTCTTAACGAAGTCATTCAATTGCTGACGAGCATCTGTTTTAACTTTATTTTCTACTTTTGGAATCTCATTAAAACTTACATTGCTTAAGTCTACTTGTAAACTAGAGTTAGGTGCCAATAAGTCTGGATTAACGTTAATTTTTCCTTCTTGAGCAAATACTAAACTGGAGCTTAACACTGCTGCACTAACAGAAAGAATAAAAGTTGTTTTTTTCATGTAAACAATTTCCTTAAAGGAGCTGTCAAAATTATTTTTTAACTGATTTTTAACCCTTTGCCTATAGGTCAAAACAAAAAGCTATTTCAATCATGAAATGATTTCAGACTATTAAAAATAGCGTACTTTCGGCGCGCAGGTTTGATACTAAATCCTAATATATTATTTCCTTTGTAATTTCACATAAAAGTAAGTTAATCCTCAGCATTTTGTGATGCAGGCACTAAAATTTCACGATTATTATTTGATTGCATAGGCGAAACCAAACCAGAAGCCTCCATTTGCTCCAATAAACGTGCCGCACGGTTATAACCAATCCGTAAGTGTCGTTGTACAGAAGAAATAGATGCTTTACGAGTACGTAATACAATTTCTACCGCTTGGTCATAAAGCTCATCTTTCTCACCATCACCGCCAAAGACACCACCTACACCATCTAGACTATCAGAAGAACTCACACCTTCTAAAATGCCCTCAACATATTCTGGCTCACCTTGAGTTTTTAAGAACTCAACAACTCTATGAACTTCATCATCATCCACAAAAGCACCATGCACACGTAATGGCACACCTGATCCAGGTGGCATATATAGCATATCACCCTGACCTAATAAGGACTCTGCCCCCATCTGATCAAGAATAGTCCGTGAGTCAATCTTAGTCGACACTTGGAAAGAAATACGTGTTGGAACGTTTGCTTTAATTAACCCAGTAATTACATCGACACTTGGACGCTGAGTAGCTAGGATTAAATGAATACCTGCTGCACGAGCCTTTTGAGCCAAACGTGCAATTAATTCTTCAATTTTCTTTTTATCCATTGCCATCATTAAGTCGGCTAACTCATCAATGATGACAACAATTAATGGGAAAGTGCTTAATGGTTCTGGATCCTCTGGTGTCAATGAAAATGGGTTGTAAATTTTTTCCCCTTTTTTCTCCGCATCACGAATTTTATTATTGTAAGAGGCAACATTGCGTACACCCATCTTACTCATAAGCTTATAGCGACGTTCCATCTCTGCTACACACCAATTGAGTGCATTAGCCGCTTGTCGCATATCGGTAACCACAGGCGCTAATAAATGGCGAATACCTTCGTAAACACTCATTTCCAACATCTTAGGGTCAATCAGAATTAACTTCACTTCATTTGGATCTGCTTTATACAAAATCGATAAAATCATGGCATTAATACCAACTGATTTACCAGACCCTGTTGTCCCTGCTACCAATAAGTGAGGCATTTTCGCTAAATCTGCAACGACTGGATTACCCGCAATATCCTTACCAAGCACCATAGTTAATAAGGAACTACTATTGTGATATACCTCCGAGCCAATAATCTCTGATAGATTTACCATCTGTCTTCGCGGATTTGGTAACTCAATGCCCATAAGATTTTTACCAGGAATGGTTTCCACTACACGTAAACGCACTAAGCTTAGTGCACGAGCCAAGTCTTTACTGAGGTTGACAATTGTTGTCCCTCTAACACCTGTCGCTGGCTCTATTTCATAGCGTGTAATAACTGGACCAGCTTGAGCGGCCACTACTTTTACTTCTACATTGAAATCTTTAAGCTTCAACTCAATTAATCGTGAATTAAACTCAATAGTTTCGGGCGATACCGTTTCAATCATTTCTGACGGTGGATCCAATAATTCAATAGAAGGTAGCTCAGAGCGTCCGGCTTCTTTTGGTTCGGTAAATAATTGAGGCTGTTTAATTTGCTGTGTTACTTGAGTCGCAGGTTTGACTTGTTTAATAGCAGGCTCAATACGTATTGGCTCATTATGGACTGGTAACTCAACTTTATGCGACTCCACACTTGTCGCTCGCACTTCTGCTGCTTGCTCACCAATCTTGCGATCTTCTTCCTCATCACGTTTGTTAGCGAATCGATTGATTACCCCTTGAATAAACATACCAATTTTCTCAGCTAACGATAACCACGAGAAATTAAAAAATAAACTTAAGCCTAATAAGAACATCACTAAGAGAACGATTGCCGCAGGTCCCACGCCAATATAAGTTTGTAACGAACTGGCAAACATTTGCCCAAGAATACCGCCTGGACCGCCAGGAAACCCCATTTCAAAGAAACGTGCTTGACTAGCCTCAATACCCATTGAACCAAGAAGCACGAGGATAAAACCAATCCAAACATTCCAACGAATACCAGGAATTGCCTGTTCAGGATCAATCACAATAGTCTTAATCACACTTTTAAACGCGACATAAGTTCTCTGAGCAGCCAGAATGACTAACCACCAAATAGAAGCCCCTGCTGCATAGTACAGAATATTAGCCGTCACCGCCCCTAATTTACCCATCAGATTTTTAACCTCTGGATTAGGACTAGATGTAGTACTTACCCATCCTGGATCATTAATATCCCAAGAGAATAACAATACAGCTAAAGCTGCCGTAATAGCAAGGTAAATCAACCCTTTCGCCTCCACAATCATGGAGATGATACGATTTGGTTTTGGAGATTGTTCGGGTTCGTTTCTTACACCACGAGGGTAACGTTTTTCAGAAGTATTTTTAGTACGTGCCATAAAACTCATTTATAATTACTTTTTTATATTATAACTAAACAACTATCAAAGAATGTAAAACATTCTCAGGAGTGAATATTCCATGTCTACTACTCAACATGCTAAAGTAATCGTTTTAGGATCAGGACCTGCTGGTTATACGGCTGCACTCTATGCTGCTCGTGCCAATTTAAAACCTATGCTAATTACAGGTTTAGCACAAGGCGGTCAATTGATGACAACCACTGAAATTGATAACTGGCCTGCTGATGTTGACGGTGTTCAAGGCCCAGAACTAATGGAACGTTTTTTAAAACATGTTCAACGTTTTGATACAAACGTTGTTTTTGATCATATTACAAACATTGATTTATCCAAACGTCCCTTTACCTTATCTTCTGATATGGGTAATACCTATACCTGTGATAGCCTGATTATTGCTACAGGTGCTTCTGCACGCTATTTAGGTTTGCCAAGTGAAGAGGCCTTTATGGGTAAAGGCGTCTCCGCCTGCGCTACTTGCGATGGCTTTTTTTATCGTAATCAAGATGTCGTTGTCGTTGGTGGTGGTAATACAGCTGTTGAAGAAGCACTATATCTTTCAAATATCGTACGCAAAGTCTATGTCATTCATCGTCGTGATAAATTCCGTGCCGAACCTATCATGATTGACAAAATGATGGAAAAAGTTAAGACCAATACAATGGAGTTACGTCTTAATGCCGTTGTTGATGAAATTTTAGGCGATTCCTCTGGAGTAACTGCTGTTCGCATTAAACATACCGATACTGGCGAACTAGAAACTATTCCTGTAACAGGTGCCTTTATTGCCATTGGACACTCACCCAATACCAGTATTTTCGAAGGTCAATTGGCAATGAAAGACGGCTATATTCTGACTAAGTCAGGTCATGATGGTTTAGCAACAATGACATCAGTACCTGGCGTATTTGCCGCTGGCGATGTACAAGATACTATTTACCGCCAAGCTATTACTAGCGCAGGTACTGGATGTATGGCGGCACTGGATGCTCAACGTTGGTTAGAAGAAAATGAAAGCAATTAAAGGAGATTTGCAGTCACTTAAGAAACTGCAAAAACAATTTACCAAAGAACAGGTATTGCACCAAAAGCAACAACATGAGCAACAAAAGCAATTAGCTCTTCAGGAGGGAAAAGCCCCTCCTCTGAGTCCTGAGGATATCAAACTGTTTCACCAAACAGTAAAAGGGGTTACTCCACTGACTAATACCAATCGTGTTGATCGTAAAGCCGGTGTCCTTAAAAATACTGACTATTATCGAGCCAAACGTGAACAAGCCGAAGGTAACTCTACACCAATATTGCCTAAGAGAACAAGAACCGCCACCACAACACCTATACCTAAACAACACGCTATGCTAAATGATGATAGCCACTACTTTCTCTCTACAGGTATGGGGAAAGATGTCATTAAAAAACTAAAGCAACTTGTATGGCCGATTGAAGCAACCCTAGATCTACATGGTTCTAACCTAGAGCAAGCTACACAGCGTTTTGATAGCTTTGTGCATACTTGTTTTGAACACAATGTTAAATGTTTTATGATTATTCATGGTAAAGGCTATGGTTCAAAAGAAGGGGAAACAGTTCTAAAACCACGCGTTATTTCATGGTTAAAAGACTTAGATAAAGTAGCTGCTTTTGTTACCGCTCCTGACAACTTAGGAGGAGATGGTGCATTATTAATTTTATGTAAAAATTGATTCCTCTTTTTTGAAACCTTATTTATGTAGTTCTAATATATGTTTAACTTTCATTTTGATTCAGTAGCTGGCTTATTACTCGTCTTAATCGCTCTTGGTGTTATTAGCCATAACAATGCCATCACTATTTCTGCTTGTGTATTGTTAATTATGCAACAAACCGCACTATCGGTCTATGTTCCTTGGATTGCACGCAATGGCTTAAGCATTGGCATTATTATTTTAACCATAGGCGTACTAAGTCCTCTCGTATCAGGGAAAGTACAACTCCCTCCCATACTAGAACTAGTGACTAATTGGAAGCTTATTCTAGCCATAGTAGTTGGTATTTTCGTTGCTTGGTTAGGAGGCAAAGGGGTAAGTCTCATGACATTACAGCCTACTCTTATTACAGGACTTATTATTGGCACCGTTATTGGCGTAACATTCTTTAAAGGAATTCCCGTTGGTCCTTTGATTGCTGCCGGAGTACTGGCTCTACTCTTAAATGTAGTTGAGCATTAAGTAAGCTATTTACCTCCGATTATTTAATATTATCAGACAGGCTTTCCTCATCATCACTTAATAAATCACTTTATCATACAAACAGAAAGCCTGTGCCTCTAGTGCTACTTTATTACCCTCCATACTCAGCAAGGTCAAGCCTAACCATACAGAGTTATTAATCAGCCTTTGTAAATTCTTCAAAAGCCTGCATAGCATCAGCTGCATACATTAGTGCAGGCCCACCGCCCATATACACGCATACACCTAATGCCTCTGCTACTTCCTCTCTCGTTGCCCCTAAGTTAGCTAATGCCTTAGTGTGAAAACCAATGCACGGATCACAACGTTGAGTCACTGCAATAGCTAAAGCTAAAAACTCTTTCTCTTTTTTGCTTAACGCACCATCTACTAAAGAAGCAGCAGCCATGTCACTAAATGACTTTAAGACACTAGGGACTTCTTTGCGTAATTTACCCATATTGCTTGACACTCGTTGGGTAATTTCTAAATAAGATTTACTCATTATTCGCTCCTAAATAATAATATAGTTAATAGATAATCTTTCTTGGTAAATACGTGATAACTTCGTGATTCAAGACAGATTATTTACACTACATCATATTTAATATTTTAAATGTTATAATTTTTAAATATGCTTGAATAATAAATAATAAGGAATGAAATAAATAAAAAATGAACCCCATAAATAAAAATCTATGGGGTTCATTTTTTGTCGTTGTTTAATTTGTTTATATTTATTAGCTTGAACGATAGTTGATGATTAATCTCATACACTAGTCGCCATCTCTACTGCACAGCACAAATAACTACTGATGAACTATTTGTACCACTCTCCTTAAATGCAGAGTTTGTCTCCTCCCCTGCATGTGTTCATTATGCAAGTTTACAGCAACATTTTCATCTAGGTTTTTCCCTATTTGGGTTAATACTTATATGAAATTACTTATCATTGTTCGTCTGCTGGTTACGCTGACGAGCCATTTCTTTTTGACGTGCTTTTTCTGCCCTGCGTTTAGCCATTTGTTCTAGCATATTAGCGCCCAAATGAGATTCTGATCGAGATCTAGCTAAATCCACTTGCTTTTGACGCTCACGAAACCGTGATTTCTGTTCAGGACTAATTTTGTCATAGCAATAAGGACAGCTTTCTCCACGTACATAATAAGGTGATGCTGTATCTTCTTTGCTTAACGGATGACGGCATGCTCGGCACTGAATATATTCACCCGGCACTAATTGGTGACCTACAGATACACGATCATCGAAAACAAAGCACTGCCCCTCCCAAAGACTTTTTTCAGCGGGAACAGTCTCTAAATACTTTAGAATGCCTCCTTCTAAATGATAGACTTCATCAAACCCTTGTGATTTCATATAAGCCGTAGATTTTTCGCAACGAATACCACCAGTACAGAACATCGCTACTTTTTTAGTTTTTTTCTTATCTAGTACACCGCCCTCTTTTGCCTCTTCTTGAACCCAATCAGGAAACTGCCTAAAACTAGTCGTATGAGGATTGATAGCACCTTTAAAAGTACCAATACCAACCTCATAATCATTCCTCGTATCCACAACGACAACATCAGGATCAGAAATCAACGCATTCCAGTCTTCTGGTTTAACATAAATACCTGCATTTAATGCGTTAACATTAGGTTGTCCCATGGTGACAATTTCTTTCTTTAACCTGACACGTAAGCGATGGAAAGGTGCTTTATCATCAGAGTATGATTCTTTGTGCACTAAGTCAGCCAAACGAGGATCACTACGCAAGTACGCTAACATATTAGCAATACCTTGCGCTGATCCCGCTATGGTACCGTTAATACCCTCTCGAGCTAATAATAAAATACCCTTAATATCATTATCATCTGCCACTTTTTGAATCGGTTCTTGTAATTGTTCAAAATCGGGCAAATCAACAAATTTATATAAGGCAGCAATACTAAAGTCAGACATTATTTATTCTCAATCATTTTTCATGTGGTTAATAATGACCTGCCCAAACCCAGAACAACTCACTTGAGCCGCCCCTTCCATCAATCGAGCAAAGTCATAAGTTACTTTTTTAGACTGAATAGCTTTTTCCATTGATTTAATAATTAAATCTGCCGCCTCTATCCAACCAATATGACGTAACATCATTTCAGCCGCCAAAATTAACGAGCTTGGATTCACATAATCCTTACCTGCATAGCGTGGTGCTGTACCATGAGTCGATTCAAATAGCGCCACCTTGGCTGATAAGTTTGCACTAGGCGCAATACCAATCCCCCCTACTTGAGCCGCTAAAGCATCGGAAATATAGTCACCATTAAGATTTAATGTCGCAATAACTGAAAACTCGACAGGACGTAATAAAATTTGCTGCATAAACGCATCAGCAATCACGTCTTTGATAATAATCTCACGACCAGTATTTGGATTTTTGAGGCGGCACCATGGACCATTATCAATCACCTCTGCCCCAAACTCTCTTTGTGCTAACGCATATCCCCAATCACGGAAACTACCTTCCGTATATTTCATAATATTGCCTTTATGCACTAACGTCACATTTGGCTTATCAAAGTCAATAGCATATTGAATGGCTTTACGCACTAAGCGCTCGGTACCCTCTTGCGAAACGGGTTTAATACCAATACCCGAAGTCGCTGGGAATCTAACCTTATTAACCCCTAGCTCTTTAGTGAGAAACTCTATTAATTTAGCGGCTTGTTCAGAGCCTGCTTGAAACTCAATACCAGCATAAATATCTTCTGAGTTTTCTCTAAAAATAACCATATCTGTTTTTTGAGGATGAAGTAATGGCGAAGGAACACCTTTCAAATAACGCACCGGACGCAAACAAACATATAAATCCAATGATTGGCGAATAGCGACATTCAAAGAGCGTATACCACCACCAACTGGTGTACTCAAAGGACCTTTGATAGAGACAGCATAATCTCTAATAACATCTACTGTTTCCTGAGGTAAGTAGTCATTTTCACCATAGACTTTAATTGCTTTGTCGCCTGCATAGATTTCCATCCAGTGAATTTGTCGTTCGCCATGATAAGCTCTCTCAACAGCAGCGTTGACCACATCAATCATCACTGGTGTGACATCTACACCCACACCATCGCCTTCAATAAAGGGAATAATCGGATTTGACGGTACTGATAAAGTATCGTCATCATTAACAGTTATTTTTTGTCCATTTAGTGGTACTTGAATATGTTGATATGACACAGTATTCCCCATAAAATCATAAAATTAAGGATTCCATTATAATAACCTAATTGCTACTATTTTACTCTTATTCCTTATAAGGCTGATACTCTGTTATGTTTAATCCTACCCGAGACCAGGTTCGAGAATTTTTTTTATCCACTTGGCAAAAACATCAAAATAAAAGCGTTTTAGCGCCTATTGAATCGATTGCCCTAAAATGGATACTAGAACATCCCGAATATCATAGCCTTTTATCCTCAGCAGAAGCCAAAGAACAAGAGTTTTCAATTAGCAAAGGTCAAACAAATCCTTTTCTACATTTGTCCATGCACCTAGCTATTGAGGAACAAATTTCCATCAATAGCCCTCCTGGCATCAAAAACATTTTTGAACAACTAGCTCAAAAATCTAACCCTCATGAGGCTATGCACGAAATTATGGAATGTCTTGGACAGGTTATCTGGGAATCACAACGTTTGGGGACACCCTTAAATAACAATTTATATTTAGAGCTACTTCAAAAAAGAATCAATAAACATTAATTAATACCATTAAGGAAACTTTATGCAGCCAACACATAGCACACCACGTTTTGATGGTACTGAACACTATATTGCCACTGAGGACTTAAAACTGGCTGTTAATGCGGCACTGCAATTGCAAAGACCTTTATTAATTAAGGGAGAGCCTGGTACGGGTAAAACCATGCTTGCTCAAGAAGTCGCTCAATCTCTGAAACGCACACTACTACAATGGCCGATTAAATCAACGACTAAAGCACAACAAGGCCTATATGAATATGATGCGGTTTCTCGTTTACGTGATTCGCAATTAGGTGATGCAAAAGTACACCATATTGCTAACTACATTAAAAAAGGAGTATTGTGGCAAGCATTCACTGCTGATGAGCCTTGTGTTGTTTTGATTGATGAAATTGATAAAGCGGATATTGAGTTTCCAAATGATTTACTCAGAGAATTAGATCAAATGGAATTTTTAGTATATGAAACTCAAGAGTTTGTACAAGCCAAACATAGACCTCTGGTGATTATTACCTCTAATAATGAAAAAGAGCTACCTGATGCTTTTTTACGTCGTTGCTTTTTCCACTATATTAACTTTCCTGATGCCGATACACTTAAAGCAATTGTGCTAACACATTTCCCGCATATAGATCAGGAATTATTAGCTATAGCAAGCCAACAGTTTTTCCAATTAAGAGCCATCCCTGGATTAAAGAAAAAACCATCTACCTCCGAATTTTTGGACTGGATTTCTCTATTAATGGCTAGTGCTTTTTCTGCCAATGATTTAAGTAAACCAGCACATAGACCAATAATGAGTGGTGCTTTAATTAAAAACGAACAAGATATGTTGTTACTTGACCGTTTATTTAACATAAATTCTCCACAGTAAAATAGTAACTCTTATCATGTTGCTAGCGTTTTTTTTCCATCTTCGACAACTACAAATTCCTGTCTCTGTTAAAGAGTTTTTAACATTACTGGATGCTTTACGTCGTCCAATTATGTCTCCTACTCTAGAGGATTTCTATTATCTTGCACGTCTGATCTTAATTAAAGATGAGAGTCAATTTGATAAATTTGACCAAGCATTTGCCTTATTTGCACAAAAAATTGAAGCATCTATATCTCAGCAGCGTAAAGAAATTCCGATAGAATGGTTAATAAAAGAATTTCAAAAACAACTCACTGATGAAGAAAAAGCCGCGATTGAAAAACATGGTTGGGAAAAACTATTAGAGCTCTTTAAACAAAGACTAGAGGAACAAAAAGAACGTCATGCTGGTGGTAATAAGTGGATAGGTACTGGTGGTACTTCTCCTTTTGGCAATAGTGGTTACCATCCCGAAGGTTATCGCATTGGAGGGGAATCTGCTGGTCATCGGACAGCAATTAAAGTCTGGGAAGAAAGACAATTTAAAGCTTATGATAATCAACAAGAAATAGGTACTCGAAATTTCAAATTAGCTCTGAGACGCTTACGGCGCTTTGCACGAGATAGTTCCTCATTAGAGTTTGACTTGGATAATACCATCAAAAGTACCGCACAAAATGCTGGTTATCTAGATATAAAGATGATTCCTGAACGTCATAATTCGATAAAAGTACTACTCCTACTCGATATCGGTGGTAGCATGGATGACCATATTCAACTTATTGAAGAATTATTTTCTGCGGCTAGTAGCGAGTTCCAGCATCTGGAAGTCTATTATTTTCATAACTGTGTGTATGAAAAACTATGGCGTTATAATGCTCAGAATAAACGGGACTATATATCCACTTGGGATGTACTCAATAAATTTAATGCTGATTGGCGTGTTATTTTTATTGGTGATGCAAGCATGAGTGTTTACGAAATTCTACAGTCCGGTGGATCTGTGGAACACTATAACAAAGAAACAGGTGAAACGTGGCTGAACAGATTGATTACTGCCTGGCCCAACTATGTCTGGCTAAATCCTGAACCAGAACGTTACTGGCGCTATCGACACTCTAATCAAGTCATCCAAGATATTATGCACAATAGAATGTATCCAACCACAGTAGAAGGTATTGAAAATGCTATGAAGATACTTTCAAAATAGTCTTCTAGCTTTTAACTATCTTTATATTTACTATTTAAACTATTTTTTTAATAATTTTTTATGATAGCTTTTGCAAAACAAACAATAACAGCTATTCAAACCATTGAAGGCATCACAGAATACCGTCTAGAAAACGGTTTACAGCTATTACTTATTCCAGATTCTTCTAAACCTAGCACAACTGTAAATATGACCTACCGTGTAGGTTCAAGACACGAACAATATGGTCAAACGGGAATGGCTCATTTATTAGAGCACTTAGTATTTAGAGGAAGCAAAAACTATCCTAATGCCCTTGAATTATTCTCTCAAAAAGGCCTAAGTGCCAATGGTAGCACTAACACAGATAGAACTAATTACTATGCTTCATTTGCCACAAATAATGAAACCCTATCGTGGTATCTACACTGGCAAGCCGATACCATGCAACATTTGCAGATTAATGAGGAAAATCTAAAAAAAGAAGTAGATATTGTTCTAAATGAACGTGAGCGCTCTCAAAACAATCCTATTCAAGTACTATTTCAACGTATTCGAGCTGCTGCTTATCATTGGAATAACCAAGGAGTTCCAACAATTGGTGCCCCTGATAATTTAACAACGATGAGTGTAGAGGCACTACAAGCCTTCTATCATACTTATTATCAACCTAATAATGCTACCTTAACAATTAGTGGTTATTTTGACATACAGCCAACTCTGGCTTTGGTGGTAGACATTTTCTCTAGCATTCCAAAGCCACCCAGTATACAACCTAACTATATTACAGCTGAGCCTATACAAGACGGTGAAAGAAATATTATTTTACGTAAAACGGGGGGAATGCCTGCTATTGGTAGTGCTTATCATATCCCTCCTTCTAGTCATAGTGATTATGCCCCTCTAGATATGGCTATCAATATGCTCAGTGATCGCCCATCCGGACACCTCTACCGCCATTTAGTACAGGATAAACAACTCGTATCCAATACCTTTGGTGTGTCTAGTACTCAATTTAGTACTGGTTTAGCAATTTTTGGAGCTCAATTAAGTGATTCATCACTCATTGATGAAAGCCAACAAACACTTAATCACATTCTTGAGAATCTTGCTAATGAACCCTTTACTCAAGAAGAACTTAATCGCAGCAAAACGTATTGGTTAAATCAATGGAATAAACTGTTTGCCAATACAGAACAACTCGGCATCAGTATCAGTGAAGCTATTGCTGCGGGTGATTGGCGGTTATTATTTTTAGAAAGAGATCGCATAAAAGAAACAACTCTCGAACAAGTTCAACAAGCGGCTGAAAAATATTTTGTTGCTTGCAATCGTACTAGTGGACAATACATTCCAGCAGAGCCTATCAAACGTGCACCAAAAATTGAGCTTCCTAATCTCAACGATATGTTTGCTAACTATAAAGGAGATTCTACACATCAATTGATTGACGCGTTTGATACATCAGCTGAACATATTCAGGAAAAAACGCTTAAAGGTACCTTAGCGCTTGATAATGGGACAATTCACTATGCGTTATTGCCAAAGCCCACTAGAGGGAATCGTGTATTTGCAAAATACAGAATCAAATTTTCAGCATTAGATCGCCTACACAATCAAGCGACCTTATCAGGTCTTGCGGCAACCATGATTACGATGGGAGCAAAAAACTTTAATCAACAACAAATTCAAGATCAAATAGATGCGTTCAATGGTTCGCTAAGCTATCACATCAGTGCCAATCAATTAGTGGCTTCACTCACCACAACGAGTGACTATTTGAATCAATTATTGGACTTTAGCTTCTATCTTATCCAAGAAGCAACTTACCCTGAGAATAAGCTAAATGAGTTCAAAAAGCAAGTCACACAAACATTACAAGCAAGTTCCTCTGAACCAGGTGCTAAAGCTGCCCACACCTTAAATCGTTACTTAAGTCATTATGAGAAAGATGATTTCCGTTATGCAATGACCTTTGAGGAGCAAATAGCGGCGGTAGCAGCCATCAGTAGCGAACAACTCTTGTCTTTTAGACAGACTAATTTTGGTGCTGGCGATATTGATATTGCTATTGTTGGTAGCTTTGAGGCTAAGCAAACCCTCAAAACAATTAAAGATACTCTCAGTAAATGGCCTAAAGCACCAACTTACCACTATATGCCTGACCCCTATGATAAATTCCCAAGAAAAGAGTTTATTATTAAGACGCCAGACAAAGAAAATGCAGTATTCATAGGTAAACTCTATTTACCTATTCAAAATACTCATCCCCATTTCCCTGCCTTGGTAATGGCAAACCATTTAATTGGTGGTAATGAAACCTCTCGTCTATTCAAAGCTGTTCGCGCTGACAAGGGGCTCTCTTATAGTATCAATAGTAGCATTAATGCATCTTCTTTTGAGCCCTCTGCCGAATGGACAATTCAAGCAATTTATTCACCTAACAACCGTGATACCCTAAAGCAAGTACTTACCGATACCTTTGAACAACTTTATCGTGATGGGTTTTCTGTTGAAGAAGTTACACAAGGCATTGAATCCATCATTAATATTCGATCATTAGCTCGTACACAAGATTCTGTTGTTAGTTCAACTTGGCTACGTTATTTAGAAAGTGGGCGAGATTTTCATTGGAATGCCAAATTTGAGCAAAGCATTAAAGCACTTAGTGTGGAAGACGTGAATGCCGCCTTTAGAGACTATTTAAACTTTAATGAGATGAGTACAGCCTATGCAGGGGATTTTGCCTAATCTTTCTTCTAAAAAGTATGCTTTATAGAATCCAGAACAGGTAAATCATATACTCGAAAAAAGACCCATATAGGAAAATAATCATCTATATGGGTCTCTAATTATGTGCTAAGTAATTAGCTACTATTTTTAACTAAAAAAGTCTTTTACTTTATCTGCAAAACTCTTATTTTGAGGTGAATGTTTACCAGAATCTTCACTCAAGGAATTTTGTAATTCTTTTAAAAGCTCTTTTTGTTTACTTGTCAATTTCACAGGTGTTTCGATAAAGACATGGCAGTATAAATCCCCTGCCACACCTGAACGTACTCCTTTAATACCTTTACCACGTAAACGGAAAGTCTTACCTGTTTGTGTACCCTCAGGAATCGAAATTTCCCCTTTACCACCTAGTGTAGGCACTTCTAGAGTTCCCCCCAACGCCGCAGTCGTAAATGGTAGTGGAACCTCACAATGTAAATCTTCACCGTCACGCTCAAAGATAGGATGTTTTTTCAAGCGAACTTCTACATATAAGTCACCTGGAGGTCCACCATTAATCCCTGGCTCACCGTCACCTGCTGAACGAATTCTCATACCATCATCAATACCAGCTGGTATCTTAACCGCCAATGTTTTGGTTTTACGAATACGACCTTCACCATGACAAGTACTGCAAGGTTCTTTGATCTCTTTACCAGTTCCATGGCAAGTATGGCATGTCTGTTGAACACGGAAAAAGCCCTGTTGTATAAACTCTTGACCAGTACCATTACATGTACGACAAGTGATAGGCTCTGTACCGGGTTTAGCACCTGTACCATGACAAGTACCACATTCCTCATAACTAGGAATACGGATTTCAGTATCATAGCCATTAGCCGCCTGTTCTAATGTAATCTCAAGGCTATATTTTAGATCGGCACCACGATAAACTTGTGGCCCTGCTGAGCGACGCCCTGCTGCACCAAAAATATCGCCAAAAATATCGCCGAACATATCACCAAAACTACCAGCACCACCCATGCCGCCCATACCACCCATACCTTGGTTAGGATCAACGCCAGCATGGCCGAATCTATCATAGGCTTGTCGTTTTGAAGAATCAGATAAAGTCTCATAAGCCTCTTTCACTTCTTTAAACTTTTCTTCTGCTTCTTTATTATCAGGATTGCGATCTGGGTGATATTTCATCGCTAGTTTACGATAAGCTTTTTTTAGCTCGTCCTCACTTGCACCCTTCGCTACTCCCAATACTTCATAATAATCACGTTTTGCCATTAATTATTACGCCCTTAAAAATAAAATCTTAAACAAATACCCGACCTTAGCACTTATCAGCCAGATCGGGTATTTTTAGTACATTCGAAAACCTTAGTCTTCTTTTTTCACTTCTTTAAAGTCTGCATCAACCACGTTTTCATCTGCTGGTTGTGCTTGCTGACCGGCTTGTTCAGCTTGTGCTGCTTGTTGTTGCATATCTGCATACATTTTCTCACCTAATTTTTGAGAAGCTGTACCTAGTGCTTCAACTTTCGCATCAATCGCTGCTTTATCATCACCTTTAATGGCCTCTTCTACCTCTTTGATAGCTGCTTCGATAGCCTCTTTTTCTGAAGCTTCTAGCTTATCGCCATATTCAGTTAATGACTTACGAGTAGCATGAACTAAACTATCTGCTTGGTTACGAGCTTGTGCTAATTCAGCTAGACGTTTGTCTTCAGCTTCGTTAGCTTCAGCATCTTTTACCATGCGCTGGATTTCTTCATCAGAAAGACCAGAATTAGCTTTAATCGTAATTTTGTTTTCTTTACCTGTACCTTTATCTTTCGCAGATACATGTAAAATACCGTTAGCATCAATATCAAATGTTACTTCGATTTGTGGTAAACCACGTGGTGCTGGTGGAATACCTTCTAAGTTAAACTCACCAAGACCTTTGTTGTAAACCGCCATCTCGCGTTCACCTTGATAAACTTTAATCGTTACTGCAGGTTGATTATCTTCTGCTGTAGAGAAAGTTTGAGAGAAACGAGTAGGAATCGTTGTATTTTTCTTGATCATTTTAGTCATCACACCACCTAGCGTTTCAATACCTAGTGATAATGGTGTTACGTCTAAAAGCAATACGTCAGTACGGTCACCTGAAAGAACAGAGCCTTGGATAGCCGCACCCGCTGCAACCGCCTCATCAGGGTTTACATCTTTACGTGGATCTTTACCGAAAAACTCTTTAACCTTTTCTTGTACTTTAGGCATACGTGTCATACCACCGACTAAAATGACGTCGTCGATATCACTCACTTTGATACCTGCATCTTTAACTGCTACACGGCAAGGCTCAATAGTACGCTCAACTAAATCTTCTACTAATGCTTCTAACTTAGCACGAGTAATTTTTAAATTAAGGTGTTTTGGACCTGATGCGTCAGCTGTGATATACGGTAAATTAATCTCTGTTTGAGCACTTGAAGACAATTCAATTTTTGCCTTTTCTGCTGCTTCTTTAAGGCGTTGTAATGCTAATACGTCTTTTGATAAATCTGTTCCTTGTTCTTTTTTGAACTCAGAGATGATGTAATCAATAATACGTTGGTCAAAATCCTCACCACCCAAGAAAGTATCACCATTTGTTGATAATACTTCAAATTGTTTTTCACCATCTACATCAGCGATTTCGATAATAGAGATATCGAATGTACCGCCACCTAAGTCAAATACAGCAATCTTACGATCACCTTTACCTGCTTTATCTAGACCAAATGCTAATGCAGCTGCTGTTGGCTCATTAATAATACGCTTAACCTCTAGACCAGCAATTTTACCAGCGTCTTTTGTCGCTTGACGTTGGCTATCGTTAAAGTAAGCTGGAACAGTAATAACAGCTTCAGTGACTTCTTCACCTAAGAAGTCCTCTGCTGTTTTTTTCATTTTGCGTAAAATATCTGCAGAAACTTGTTGAGGTGCTAATTTTTTACCTTGAGCTTCAACCCATGCATCACCATTATCAGCAGCAGAAATAGCATAAGGCATTAAGTCCAAATCTTTTTGAACTTCTTTGTCTGAGAATTTACGACCAATTAAACGTTTAACCGCAAAAATTGTATTTTTTGGATTAGTTACCGCTTGGCGTTTTGCTGGTGCACCAACTAACACTTCACCGTCTGCTGCATAAGCAACGATTGAAGGTGTTGTACGAGCACCCTCTGAGTTTTCAATAATTTTAACTTGGTCACCATCTAATAAAGCCACACAGCTATTTGTTGTACCTAAGTCAATACCAATAATTTTTGCCATTTTGATGTACCTTTAAATGTATTAAATCTGTTACCGAGAAATCAATCTCGCCTGTCTATGGACTCTATATAAGGGAAGGTAATTCTTTTTCAAGGGTTATTTTAAATTTTTTTTGAATAGTTTGAATCACTTCCTGAAAATACGCTAAACCATGCCATCCAGAAACCTTTCCAAGCTTTTTTTGTTGATAAAAAAAGATAAAAGTGGGTATGCCATGCAACGCAAATCGACGGCCCAATGCCTCATCTTCATAAACATTTGCTTCTAGCCATCGAATGGGTAATGCCTTTATGTCAGATGACATAGTCAAAGCTGATTGTTTGAACACATTGCAGTTATAGCAATTGTCTCACCATAAAAACAAACAAACCAGCAGCCCACTCTCTTGAGTAAGCAACTGGTCTAATGTCTCACTGGTTGCCTTCTCCATAGTAAACGTTTGAAAAAACGTCTCAGACGTCTGGCAATCTTCTCTATATGATGTTGACATACAGGTTTTCTACCTAAAACTTAAAAGATTACTATGACAAAAACCTGCACGCCCAAAAACAATATACTTTCACTTATCAATCAATCTTTTTAGGATTAAATGAGACATGATGTTTTCTTAGCCAGCAGACACAATAACCAATGCTGGTCGTAAAATACGCTCGGAAATGGTATAGCCTTTTTGTAAGACTTGTACAACACCATTCGCTTCTACATCACTATTAGGAATAGATGAAATAGCTTGATGCACATTGGGGTCAAATTTATCACCTACAGCAGGAGCAATTTCTTTAAGATAGTTACGTTCAAAAGCAGACGTCAATTGACGCAATGTTGTGTCCATCCCCTCTTTTAACGCATCAAATGATTGATTCTCAACAGCTAAGGCAGCTTCCAAACTATCTTTGACAGGAATTAAGCCTTCTGCAAAAGACTCAATACCAAATTTGCGTGCTTTAGTCACTTCTTCATGTGAACGACGGCGGACATTTTCCATCTCAGCATGAGCACGTAATACTTGATCTTTTAGTGATAAGACTTGTTCTTGTAACTCACCAATTAATTTTTGTTCTTCACTATCAGCACCTACACTATCGACAATTTGATCAGTAGTTTCTTCTACAGTAGGCACTTCAGCTTCTGGTTGCTTTTCTAAATCATCACTAGGTGTATTTGATTCTTGAGACATTATTTTCTCCACACAGTTATAGTCACTTTCTCTTATATGGAGACAATAATAAAAATATCAAGTAAATCCAATAAATCTTTAACAAATGGATTTTACCCAGAAAAATATCTGGGTAAAATGCACAACTTTATGTTAAAAAGTATTTTGTACTTTACGATAAGCTGCAGCAAAACTCACATTGGTTAACATCACAGACTCTGAAAATTCTCTAGCTTCCTCGGGCACAGTTACTAGCTCATCCAAATCAGTCGCTTTGCTTACAACGGTTGCAGAAGGTAAATAGAAAGAATCAGGAATCTCATGCCCATCAACAACACAGTTATGACGAATAACCGCTTTACTTCCCACCTTGGTATTGAATAAAACAGTATTAAATCCAATAAATACATTATTCCCCACTTCACAAGGGCCATGCACAATAGAACGATGTGCAATAGACGTGTTTTCACCAATAATCACTGCTGCACCATCTTTAGAATGAATCACCACACCATCTTGAATATTTGAATTAGCACCGATCACAATCGGATCCATATCTCCATTCTCATCAACTTCATCAGCACGAATAACAGCATATGGGCCAATAAATACATTGGCACCCACTTTAACTAAACCACACAATACCGCTGTAGGATCCACAAAAGCCGTTTCATGAACTTCTGGGTAATCACCTCGAGGATTTTTTCTTAACATACTCTAATTCCTTACAAATTAAGACCAAGAACCCAGCCTTTCACGCACTATATTCGCTAGCGCCTTTATCCATTCTGGGTCATCATTTAAACAGGGGATATAACGAAATTGCTCTCCACCTTTTTGTTTGAAAGCATCTGCACATCCCAATTGAATTTCTTCTAGGGTTTCAAGACAATCAGCGACAAATCCGGGACATATCACATCAATATGTTTTATCCCCTGAGATGGATAAGCCTCAAGTACTGCTTGTGTCGCTGGCTCAATCCATTTTGCCTTACCAAATTGACTTTGAAAACTAATATCTATGGGCACATTATAAACGGATAATGCGTCTCTTAACAAAGCAGCTGTTTGTTGGCAATCTTGTTGATAAGGATCCCCCAAGTCCACAGCTCGTTGTGGCAAACCATGAAAACTCAATAATAACCGTTGTGGTGTACCGTTTTTATCCCAGTACCGAGCAATCTTAGTAGATAGACTTTGAATATAATCAGGATGAGCGCAAAACCGTTTAATAAATCGATAGTCAGGCTGTTCACGCCACGTCTTAGAAAGCTCAGCCACTCGGTCAAATAACGTCGCTGTCGTACTTGCCGCATACTGAGGGTACATCGGAACAATAAGAATACGCTCACAGGCTTGTTTTTTTAATCGTTCTATTGCACTTCCCAAGTCCGGATTCCCATAACGCATAGCCATATCTACCACAACATTTTCAGTTGCAAGCTCTTGCTGCAATGCCTTAGCTTGTGCTTGAGTATAAACAAATAATGGCGATCCATCTTTCAGCCAAATGCTACGGTATTTATGTACCAATTTTGGGGCTCTAAACGGAAGAATCAATCCTCGTAAAATTGGTTGCCACAACCATTTAGGCAACTCGACTACCCGAGGATCAGATAAGAAAAGCTTTAGATATTGACGAATATCTTTAACTTGAAAGCTTTCTGGTGTGCCTAAATTAACCAACAAGACACCTATAGGCGTTGTATTCATAACTATTCTATTGACTCAATGCATTTGATAATAAGCGGGCGGTAATATCTACAATAGGAATTACCCTATCATAAGACATACGACTAGGACCAATCACGCCTAACGAACCCACAATTTTACCATCAACTGCATAAGGTGCTGTCACAACTGCCAACTCTTCCAAAGGAACTAAGTGTGACTCACCACCAATATAAATCTGCACGCCTTGCGAATGAGAAGATAAATCTAATAATTGCATCAACTCTGTTTTTTCTTCAAAAAGCGAAAATGTCTGTTTTAGACGATTCATATCTGACGCAATATCAGAAATATTTAATAAATGTCGCTCCCCTGACACCAACATATTATCTGTGCGATACTCATCGGCATATTCAATGGTTGCCTGCATCAAATTGGAAATATCTTCCTGTAAAAGCTTAAGCTGAGCTGCTAATTCTTGTTTGACCACCTGAAATGACTTTCCTGAAAAATGCTGATTAAAAAAATTGGACGCATTCATCAACTCAGCTTCCGAATAGTTTTTATTTACACTCAAAATCCTATTTTGTACCTCACCCTCTGGCGTGACGATGATTAACAACACTCTTTTTTCGGATAAACGAATAAATTCAATATGCCTGAAAATTTGCGAACGTTGTGGCGTTACCACTATTCCAGCAAACTGAGTCAAATTGGACATTAGGGTAGCCGCTGTATTTAATGCCTGGCTCGGTGAATTATCCGTAAAAGCATGGCTTAATTCGTCTGAGTATTCTGTACTAAATGATTTAACCGCTAATAACCTATCCACAAATATACGATAACCTTTGGGTGTAGGCACTCGACCTGCTGAAGTATGGGGACTATGCACTAACCCCTGCGCCTCTAGCTCTGCCATCACATTGCGAATAGTTGCAGGTGAAAGCTTAAATAAGCCGGCTAGCGCTTTTGAGCCGACTGGTTGACCGTCCTCAATATAGCGTTCAATTAAAGCAGTTAATAAATGATTTGATCGTTCGTCCATGGCTATCCGAATAAATATGATTTTTTTATCGTAGAGTTTATGAAATTTCTAAAACATCAGTACAATAACAACATAAAGAACTTTCATTCTACTTATTTTATATGGTTTACCTATGCATTTTTCAATAGTTGCTCTTATTGGACGTTATAAAGATTCTGGTATGGATGCCCCTTTACGCGAATTAGCGCAAGTTTTGGAGCAAGCAAATATTCGCGTGATTATTGAAAAAGATACCGCCCTCAACACAGGAGTAAAAGAATACCAAACAGGTTCGTTGGATCAGATAGGTCAATTAGCTGATTTGGTCATTGTGATGGGTGGTGACGGGACTATGCTTGGTGCAGCGAGAGATTTATGTAAATATGCTGTTCCTTTATTAGGCATCAACCATGGACGTTTGGGATTTATCACAGATATCCCTGTTAATGACTCCATCAATGCCGTTAAATCCGTATTAGATGGCAAATTCACTATTGAAAAACGGACTCTACTCGAAGGCTCGATTATCCGTGATAAAAAAGTCTTAACAACTGATTTAGCCCTTAACGATATTGTATTAAGTCGTTCTGGACGAGGTGGAATGATTGAAATTTCAGTGGACTACGATAATACACATATGTATAGCCAACGTGCCGATGGCTTAATTGTTTCGACCCCTACAGGTTCAACCGCCTATGCTCTTTCCGCTAATGGTCCTATTATTCACCCTATGGTTGAAGCCTTTTTATTAGTCCCTGTTGCCCCTCAAACCCTATCGCATAGACCAATTGCTGTCCCTTCATCTGGTATGCTAACCCTTACCTTATCAGATATTAGTCGCTCTGGTGGTTCTGCAAGCGTACACTTTGATATGCAAACATGGTCTGACTTAAAAGCAGGCGATAAAATCATGATCAAAAAAGCCTCTCATAAAGTGCAATTTTTACATCCTTTTGGTTATAGTTATTTTTCGACTTTGCGCAAAAAGCTTCACTGGAATATCATGCCAGAAGTTTCTGATAAACCTTAAGTGTATTGTTTTTATCTACTAGACGACTATGTTACTTTCACTACATATCCGTGATTTTGTTATTGTTGAAAAACTTGATATTTCTTTTTCAAAAGGGTTTACTGTTTTTTCTGGTGAGACTGGTGCAGGAAAATCGATTCTCATTGATGCCCTATCCCTGACATTAGGACAACGAGGTGATGCTCATATGGTCAGAGAAGGCGCTCAAAAAGCAGATATTAGTGCCATTTTTGAAACCTCTGAAAAAGTGACACAATGGCTTAACAATCAAGATATTGATACTGATGAATTAGTCCTTAGACGTACTTTGGATAATCAAGGTAAAAGCAAAGCTTTTATCAATGGTACGCCTGCCACTTTGACACAATTAAAAGAACTCTCTGAAATGCTAATTGATATTCATGGACAACATGCACATCAATTATTATTAAAGCCAAATGCACAACGCACTATGCTTGATGCACAGGGAGGCCATACAGCACTTGTTAAACAAGTTCAACAAGCGTGGCAGTTATGGCAAAAAGCACAAGAGACTATGGATAATGCCATTACCAATTTAGAGCAACAAGAACATATTCGTGAACGCTTAGAGTGGCAATTAAGTGAACTCAAACAATTGAATCCCGGTAAAGAAGAATGGGCTCAAATCGACAGTGACTATAATCGCTTAGCTCATGCCTCAGCACTGATGGAAGGCGTTGCACAAACACTTAATGCATTAGATAATGACCAACAATCCATTTGCAGTGAACTCTCTCATGCTTGTGCCCGTATTTCACAACTGGCGAATAAAGACTCTCAATTAGCGAGTATCTATGAAACATTAGAATCTGCACGCATCACATGTGTGGAAGCAGCCTCTGATTTAAATGCTTATCTCAATCGTTTGGATTTAGACCCATCACGTCTAGAGCAAACAGAACAACGTATGCGCTCTATGTTTGATTTGGCTAAAAAGTTCAAAATTGAACCAGAAAATCTATATATACATAAACTATACTTACAAGAAGAGCTTGATAAAATTAATCAAACGGTCGATATAGACGCATTAAAAAAACAAGTAAAAATAGAGCAACAAAACTATTTTACTGTCGCCAAGCAACTCACACAGGCTCGACAACAAGCTGCAAATAGCTTAGCCAAAAATGTTACACAAGCAATGCAGACACTTGCCATGCAAGGCGGTAAATTTGAGATCGAACTACAAGATATCAAGCCTAGTGCCTACGGTTTAGAAAACATTCAATTTAACGTCGCAGGTCATGCAGGCACAACGCCTAGAGCATTGAATAAAGTTGCTTCAGGTGGTGAATTGGCTCGTATCTCACTCGCCTTATCTGTGATGTCTAATCAGGCTCATCAGGTTCCTACATTAATTTTTGATGAGGTCGATACTGGTATTGGCGGAGCCGTTGCTGAAGTCGTGGGACAGTTATTGCGTCAATTAGGCAAAACCCATCAAGTACTTTGTGTTACTCACTTACCGCAAGTGGCCGCTTGTGGACATCAACATTTCCAAGTAAGTAAACAGCAAAAAGAGGGGCACACCGTTTCTCAGATTAAGCCATTAACAATAGAAGGACGTACTCAAGAAATTGCACGTATGTTGGGTGGCGTGAATATTACTGAGACAAGTCTTGACCACGCCAGAGAAATGCTTTCGCATGCTACTGAGTAGTTTTTAATGACTCAGTAGCTTATGAGGTTATTTTCTAATTTTTTTTGAACAATCAGAACAAATACCATAAAGAACCAAGGCATGACTTGCTAATGTAAACCCTTTTTGCTTAGCAATCTCATGTTGTCTTTCTTCGATATCGGGATCAGTAAACTCCTCTACCTTACCACAAGCATTGCAGACCAGATGGTCATGATGATCACCCTCGTCTAGTTCAAAAATCGCTTTACCATTATCAAACTGACTGCGCGTTAAAATACCTGCTTGTTCAAATTGAGTGAGTACACGGTACACAGTTGCTAGACCAATCTCAACCTTCTCATTCAAAAGCAAACGATAAACATCTTCTGCACTTAAATGGCGTTCAGTCGTATTACGAAAAATATCTAAAATTTTTAAACGCGGATACGTGGCTTTTAAACCCATACTCTGCAATTCACTTTGATCGCTCATAGATTGCCTTTTCACAAAAATTTACTGATTAAACTCATAACAATAATTATTTTATCTAAAAGACTCTATAATTACTGTTGAACTTATATAATAACTTTTTTTTAAGATTTTATCTCAACAATTCAAGCTTATGAATAACCTACTTTCTGCATTGCTTTTACGCAAAGGCTTAGTTGCCACGTTATTAGCTGTTTCAGCACTTACCGCATGTTCATCTGGTAAATGGGGATTTCCTTATCGTGCTCCTGTTCAGCAAGGTAACTGGATTACCGAAGATCAGATTGCACTTCTGCAAGTAGGTATGACACCTGAACAAGTTCGCTATGCACTTGGTACACCTACCTTAACAGATATCTTCCATGCTGATCGTTGGGATTATCCATTTTATTTCAAACCTGGCTATGGTGACCCTGTATTGACTAAGTTCTCTGTCTGGTTCAATCAAAAAGGACTACTAGCGCGTTGGGAAGGCGATGAACATCCAAACTTCCAACCATCAGATTATGAGACTCAACAGCTTTGGAGACCTAATACCCAAGCGACAGAAACAAAAACGACTCCCGTTGACTCTACTACTATCAATGCAGAAGAAACTGTTAAAACAGCTCCATTGCAATAATTTAATTTTTAAACCCATCCAAAATGCAGGAGAAATACCTGCATTTTTTATCATTAAGGACGTATTATGCGTATCGCGATTTCTGGTGCTAATGGCCGTATGGGTCGTATGCTTATTGAAGCTGTCTTAAATCATCCTGAATTAACGTTAAGTGTTGCGCTTGATCATTCTGAAAGTAATCACTTAGGACAAGATGCAGGGGCTTTTTTAGGCAAAACAACAGGCGTCTTAATCACTGCTGATCTTTCTGCTTTAGCGAATGCTGATTGCTTAATTGATTTCACTCGTCCAGAAGGTACGCTCACTTATCTTAAAGCTTGCCGTGATTACAAAACCAAAATGGTTATTGGAACAACAGGTTTTGATGAGCAAGGCAAACAAGCCATTGAAGATGCCTCCAAAGACATTGCTATTGTTTTTGCACCCAATATGAGTATTGGTGTTAATGCGACGTTAAAACTATTAGCGTTAGCCGCACAATTATTAAATAGTGGTTATGATGCAGAAATCTTCGAAGTTCATCATAAGCATAAAATTGATGCACCTTCAGGGACTGCTCTCATCATGGGCGAGGTCATTGCCAATGAATGGGGTAAAAATCTCAATGATATCGCAGACTGGGCAAGACATGGTCACACAGGCGCTCGTCAGGACGGTCATATTGGTTTCTCTGTCGCTCGTGGTGGTGATATTATTGGAGAACATACAGTAATGTTCTGCGGTACTGGTGAACGCATTGAAATTGCACACAAATCCTCTAGCCGAGCAACCTATGCTCAAGGTAGTTGCAAAGCCTCTATATTTTTAAGAGATAAAGCAACTGGTTTATACAGTATGAGTGATGTAATTTCATCACCATAATCACACTATTTGCTATCACATCCATAGCGGTTTATCTACCACTTTATCAATAATAAACTGTAGACATTTACACGCTATGGATTTTCTCCTATCAAACTCTATTTTCTAGCCTTATCATTCAAAGTGAAAAGTAGCTTTTTCCTGTGCATCAATTTGTTTAATTAAATTTGTTTCCCATGCAAGGTATTGCTGAGCAGCCTTTTTATTACCTTGATGTCTATCATGTACAAAAAACAGAAAATCTATACAATCCTTATCCTGCAATACAGTACTATCTGTTGAAATAGGCAAATCTGTATGATGAAAAAAATTTGCTGTAATCGTACTGATATAAATCTGTTTAAAACCAAGCTGTTCAAAATCTTGAGCTAAACATAGATTTTTCACTTTACTATCACCAATGATTAATATCTTAGTGTGTTTATTTTGAGGCGCCAATTGTGTTATAAGAGGTCTTATAATCCACTGAGAATTTTGCAGATGTACCTTGCGATACTCGTTACTGGCACGAGCATCAAAAATAATCAAATCAGCATTATCTTCAATTAACTGAATCAGCTGCTCTTCGTCATAGACTTGTGTGTGATTTAACTGATAAGTAACCTCACGTTTGATCGTAGATAAACGCTTTAAATCGCCATCATCAGGTAATAAATAAACATCCCACCCTAACTGTTTAAGCCATGTCGCCGTCACAATAGCACGAATATTATCTGTATCAATCAATACTATTCTAGCGTTCCTCACCCCTATAAATTCATCAGTCGCTTGAACTAATTGCCCTCCTGGCGTATGACGAATAAGACTAGGCCAGTGACTATTATGATACTCTTTCGCTGTACGAATATCACATAGATAAACAGTCACCTCATCCTCATCTAACCACCTATGTACTTCATCAACGGTGACTTTTGCCAAAGCAAATCTTTCACTTAATTTAGCGGCTTTAAGTTGCAGCTCAACAACCCGTTTTGAACTAATTATGTCAGGATAAACTCTATCTGCATGATGCTCTAGCGTAAAATCTGCCAAATACCATCCTTGAGTACCATTTTCTAATGCAAAGATAGGATTGGGCAAACCCAAATTAATCAAACTCTGTGCACCAATAATACTACGCGTTCTACCAGCACAATTAATAATAATCGTTGTTTGTGGATCTGGTGCTAATTCAGTAGCACGTAAAGCTAGCTCACCATTAGGACAACAAATAGAGCCTGGTATATTCATTTTCTGATATTCAGATAATGGACGACCATCTAGCACAATATAGTTAGCACTAGCTTGATGTTGTAAGTCATATAGTTCTTTAGCACTGATACATGGCGTATGATAAAAATGTTCGGCTAATTCACCAAATGTTTTACTCGGAACATTAACACCCGCAAACGTATTAAATCCAGCAGCTTCCCATGACTCAACCCCCCCTATCAGAATATATACATTCTGATAACCAAGTTGATTTAATCTCTCCATGCAAGTTCGAACTATTGATTCCTCGGCATGGTTACCATATAAGACTATACGTGTTGTAACTCTTGGGACTAAATAAACAACTCTATCTTCTAATACACTGAAAGGAGCGGACACCGCATAGAACAGATGATTTTCCCCATACTGTCCATGTTCACGAATATCCAATAAAGCTATTTCATGGTGATCAGAAAGCCAGTCTTTTAACTGTTGTGGAAGAATGTACATGGTATATAACTTTCCCTAGCTGAAATGCTTACGAAACACGTGTTTTAACACCGATATCCATAACTTTACAGGTATTATTTTCCATATCAAATGCCAAACGCTCGGTTAATGTTTCTAATGCCCGACCATAAAGATGTAAATGACGAATACTACTGTCTTCAATACGCACTGCATGTATATCATCAGGCATTAACGCAATACCTGCACCAGGACTAATAGACAACTTTGCTTTTTCTACTAATGTGGCATGACCTGACGTTTTACCATCATCAGTACGATCATACAAGTAATTTTGCTCTGTTCCCTCAACCGCCGCAATACATGCCCATGTAGTGTGGTTATGTGGAACAATTTTTTTACCTGGTTTCATCACATTCAAATACAATGCGTATGAGTTATCCTCATCAGCGTGAATTAAAAAACGATTTTGAAGTTCATCACCTGTTGGCTCAGGGTATTCTTCAGCAGACCACCATTCCTTATGAGCAGCAAGTTTTATTAAAGCATCACAAACATTTTGTAGTTTGTCTCGACTTGGATTAGTCTCCATTTGTTGCTTACTGATTTTAATTAATTCTGCAACGGCTAATTGTTTATCCATCATAATCGTCTCCTAGGTAAAACAATGGTCAACCATCCTAAAATAATGGTCAATTTTTAGTCTATGTTAAATTTAAACATAGTATCTCATCACTGTAACAGATTGAGATTACCTCGTTGTTTTACTTATTTGAAGTATGACTTTAATACGATGAAATAAATCACTACCATCTCATTGATAGCGAACATAACTAAGCCTATGGTTATCTATTTCACAAAAATAGGCTCTGGTTCAATTAATACACCATAACGTTCTTGTACATCATGCTGAATCGCTTTTGCCAAGGTCAGTATATCCTCTGCCATTGCTCCTCCACGGTTCACCAAGACCAATGCTTGTCTATCATGAACGCCAGCCGCTCCTAAAGCACGCCCTTTCCAACCACATTGATCAATTAACCAACCCGCTGCTAATTTATACTCTCCATTTTCCTGTGGGTATGCCACAAGAGCAGGAAATTGCTGTAGCAATGTCTGATAGTTGGCTGATGATACGATGGGGTTTTTGAAAAAACTCCCTGCATTACCCCATACCTTAGGATCAGGTAATTTTTGCTGACGAATTTGCACTACGGCATTAAAAATATCCATCGCACTACTATGCTCAGATAAACCACCAAAATTTTTCAAGTCGGCATAGTTTAATGAGGGCTTCCAATTTTTGGGAAATGCAAAACGTACGCGAAGAATTAAATAGTCTTTTGCCTCATGTTTAAAAACACTATCCCTATAAGCAAAGTGACACTCTGCTAAGGAAAACTCTTTCTGTTCTCCAGTATAGACATTTATTGCCGTTAGACTATGAAAATAATTCTTCATTTCCTTACCATAGGCACCTATATTCTGCACAGGACTTGCACCCACTGTGCCTGGAATATAAGCAAGGTTTTCTAAACCATTCCACCCCTGCTCAAGGCAATAACGAACAAATTCATGCCAAACCTCTCCCGCCGCCGCTTCAACAAGAAAAAAAGACTCCTCTTCTTGTAATAAACGAATACCTTTTAATTGATTATGAATAATCAACGCCTCAATATGTGAGCTTAAAACAACATTACTTCCACCCCCCAAAATAAAATAATGCGGGTATTGCTGAACCAATGAAAGTAACTCTGGCAATTGTTGTTCATTAGCTAATGCAAAGAAATGGCTAGCATCAGCCTTTAAACCGAAGGTATTGAGATGAGTTAGAGAAAACATGTAAGAAAAATTGAACCAAATTAAATAATCAAACAACACATTATAATCGCAAAGACGATGTAAAACACTTGACAGCCTCAGCACATATAGATAAAATTATTTTCTTTCGATGCATTAGCAAGTGAAAATGCGGGAATAGCTCAGTTGGTAGAGCGCAACCTTGCCAAGGTTGAGGTCGCGAGTTCGAGACTCGTTTCCCGCTCCAAAATTTTCTAAGTCTATCCATTTAGAAATCATCGCTAGCACATTGAATTTATGCGGGAATAGCTCAGTTGGTAGAGCGCAACCTTGCCAAGGTTGAGGTCGCGAGTTCGAGACTCGTTTCCCGCTCCAATTACTCTAGTTGTCATATTAGTGACAATTTCTCTATGCGGGAATAGCTCAGTTGGTAGAGCGCAACCTTGCCAAGGTTGAGGTCGCGAGTTCGAGACTCGTTTCCCGCTCCACTCCCCCATACACGTCAGTTTTGTTCTCTCCCTTAACTCCCTACTCTCATTTTTCCTCACACACCTATAACATAAAGCCATCCAACCAAAGCCATTAACGTGACAAATAGTACAGGGACTGTCAATATAAAGCCGACCTTGAAGTAATAAACCCAACTAATATGTATATTTTTCCGATTTAAAATATGTAGCCATAGCAACGTAGCCAAAGAACCTATCGGTGTTAATTTAGGTCCCAAATCACTGCCAATAACATTGGCAAAAATCATTCCCTCTTTCACTAGGTTCGTTGTATTTACATCTTGGATCGCAATATTTTGAATTAAGACCGTAGGTAAATTATTCATCACCGATGATAAGAGTGCCGATATAAAGCCTGTACCTATTGTTGCCACTCCAGCGCCGTACCCTGACAATATCGTTAATCCTTGTGTTAAGTAGTCTGTCAAACCTGCATTCCGTAAACCATATACCACCAAATACATGCCGAGTGAGAAAATCACAATATGCCAAGGAGCTCCTTTCAATACCTTGTTCACATTAATTTTCTTTGTATAAAAGGCAACTAATAACAATAAAATAGCCCCTATCCCTGCCGTAAGACTAACAGGCACTCCCAAAGGATCCAATATAAAAAAATAAGTACTCCCCAACCTACAGCAAACGTTAAGCTATCTTTAATCGCTTCCTTTGGATACATTAAATGAGAGTCATCATAGCCGTGAGGGATATTCTTTCGATAAAAAAAGTACAGCACAAGTAAAGACGCCACAACGGATACCATATTGACAGGTATCATAACCTTGGCATAGTGATTAAAAGACACATTGAAAAAATCTGCTGCCACAATATTCACTAAATTTGACACTAATAAAGGCAAACTTGCCGTATCAGCAATAAATCCTGCTGCCATAATAAATGCTATCGTGGTGTGCAAACGAAATTGCAACACAGATAAAATAGCTAACACAATAGGCGTTAAGATTAATGCCGCTCCATCATTTGCAAAAAATGCAGAGACAAGCGCCCCCAATAACACGATTAAGACAAAAAGCCTAGTTCCCCTACCACGTGCTAATCGCGTTATATACAACGCTATATAGTTAAAGAACCCCGCCTCATCCAACAACAAACTAATGATAATAATCGCAATGAATGCAAGCGTCGCATTCCAGATAATTCCCCAAACCACAGGAATATCTTGCCAATGAATGACACCTACCATTAAAGCCAGAATAGCTCCTATACTAGCTGTCCACCCAATACCTAAGCCCTTAGGCTGCCAAATAACAAAAAATAACGTTATTAAAAAAATAGTACTCGCTAGTATCACAACTATATCCAATTATTCATTACTACTACACCTTACTTTTAGCTAATCAATTCTATATTGGAAAATCGATGACTATAGTAAAGTTTCCTATGACTACCCTACCTGAGCCTACTGTTAGTCCTTTTTCTTCTATCACGCCGAATCATGCGCTAACACATAATAAACAGGTACCTATTTCACACATCAGGAATTTTACAGCTTTTTAAGATTGGCGACTGGCTTAATAGACAATAATGATGAGAGGATTATTTCTCCTCCAATTTTTACCTTTATATGTCAAATAAAAAACGAGAATACATATTCTGTATTCTCGCTCTCTTCTTAAGCAAAATCCGTAGAATTTATTTTACGATTTCCACAGGACCATGATCATCGCAATGATTACCATGTTGGTGATGTAATCGACCATCAACAATATAATCAATATGATCACCATGCGGAATGGCCTCATGTCCACAACCTTCCCCATGCACATGACCTTTGCAAGTGTCTACTGGATGACAACCATCAGGATTTTTATTACTTACTTCAATAGTGTGTTCATCGTAATGGCCATTATGCTCATGATGCAAATGACCGTCATGTAAATAATCTACATGATCTCCATGCTGAATGGCTGTATGACCACAATTTTTACCATGGATATGCTCATGATTTGCATGTGTTTTACATTCACTCATTTCAAACTCCTTTATTATTAAAAACATCTATTGCAAACAGTGTAATTCTTTCATAGCAAAAAATCAATAAGTTATTGATTTTAAAATATTTTTATTATGTTATAACATTGCATATTAAGATTTATAGATAATAAAAAGCTTTATAAAAAAAACTTTTGGATGAGCATTTTTTAATCGGTACTATATTTACACTCTTATATTTTTCTTATGGCACAGATAAATATAAACAATAAGCCTTTTCTCATAAGATAGGCTAAAATTAAACTATAGTTAGTCTGAATTTTAAGGAGTTATCACATGGCAAAACCACAAAGTGCTATTGTTCCTGATCATCTTAAATCAGGTATTTTTATCGAAGCAAATTTGAATGGTAATAACTTAGATGCTATTAGACAAGCCTGCAAAGATAGTTTGCAAATACTCAACTCTTTGCAACAACAATTTCCTAATGATAATTTAGGTCTTGCTATTGGCTTTGGTAGCGATTTATGGCACAAATTAGGACACTCGTCAGAGGGTAAAGAATTAAAACCTTTTACTTCCCTTGGCAATGGTTTAGCTCCTGCGACTCAATGTGATTTATTCATCCATATTCAGTCTTTACAACAGGCAGTCGCCTTTGCACTAGCTGTTCAAGTCTTAGCCACTTTTGGCGAACTTATTTCTATCCAAAGTGAAACACACGGCTTTCGTTTGCTTGAAAATCGTGGGTTTGACGGTTTTGTTGATGGTACTGAAAACCCTCAAGGTGATGAAGAGGTCACCCATGTTGGTATCATTGGTGATGATAAACCTGATGCTGGCGGATCATATGTCCTTCTTCAAAAATATCAACATGATTTAAAAAAATGGGATGCTATTGGCACCGCTAAACAAGAAGCGTCTATTGGTCGTTCTAAAAAAGATGATCTTGAGTTTGATGAAGATGTTCGTTTACCTGACTCACATGTAGGAAGAGTTAATCTTCAAGAGAATGGTGAAGATTTAAAAATTGTACGTCGTAGCTTGCCTTATGGCTCAATCTCTGGCGAGCATGGTCTGATATTCTGTGCTTATTGTGCCACACTGCATAATATTGAAACGCAATTGAAAAGTATGTTTGGTGAAACTGACGGTAAAACTGATTTATTACTAACCCATCTATCCAAAGCGGTTAGAGGTGCTTATTATTTTGTTCCTAGCGAGGAACGACTTAAATCACTTTAACAAGCTAATGATTAAACCAACTCAAAGGCATGAGAGGAATCTATATTAGTGTATTTTCTCTCATGCTCTAATAACCATTGTTTACGATTTAATCCCCCACTATACCCAGTGAGCGAACCATTTTTACCTATCACTCGATGACAAGGAATAATAATCGCAATTCGATTTTGACCATTAGCATTAGCCACTGCACGTAATGCGGATGGCTTACCTACTTTTTCAGCTAACGCCTGATAATAACTCGTCTGACCAAAAGGTAGTTGTCTTAACGCCTCCCAAACTTGCTGTTGAAAGACAGTTCCCGGATATACCAGTGGTACCGTAAACTCCTGAAGAGTTCCTGCAAAATAAGCATCCACTTCTTGTTCTACTTGAGTAGTCCATGGATTACTTTCTTGCACAATCGATGCTTGATAAATTTTCATTAAATCACGTTGTTCTTCTTCTAATCGACGTGTCCCCAGAAATTCTAATAAACACACCCCATTTTCTGTTGCCAACGTTATCATGTCACCTATTGGTGTGGAAAATTGTTGTTTATATAAAATATTACTCATCATATTTCCTTATCGTATTTAATAATAAGCTGACAAACAATTTAATTATTATTGACGATATAAATCATTAAAACAACGGCATCTCGTCACTAATTATTAAAAAAACTAGTCTTTACTACGCAATCACAAGATAATAAGCTACTAAACTAGCTACAATTAACCAAATAAACACAATAACACCAAGCAGTAATGCTTTAGGACCCGCTTTTTTAAAGGCTGAAAAATGTGTTGTTAAGCCTAAACCTGCCATCGCCATAGTCAACAAAATATTATCCACTTGCGTAATCAGCTGTGTGGCTTGACCGGGGATATTAATGATGGAATTGATTGCTATCATCACCAAAAATAACACCGCAAACCAAGGAATAGTCACTTTATTTTTTGCTGATATTTCTGTCTGATCTCGATTGATAAAATACAACAAAATAAACAGAAATGGAGCCAGCATAATAACGCGTAGCATCTTAGTGACAACCGCTAAATCCATTGTCCCATCACTGATTTGCTTACCTACTGCCACCACTTGAGCTACTTCGTGTACGGAAGAACCTACCACAATCCCAAAATTTACCGCATCTTTTGGATCAAATAATAGTGTATATAGCCAGGGATAAAGAAAAATGGCCAAGGTTCCAAATAACACCACCACTGCAATTGCTTGTGTTGTTTCTGTTGTTTTGGCTTTAATTAAAGAGGCAGTTGCCATCACAGCAGCGGCACCACAAATACTACATCCAGCACCAGTTAAAATAACGGTATTTTTTTCCATATTGAGATATTTATAGCCTATCCAGTATGTGAGTAAAAACGTACTACTGACCATAAATAAATCAATAAAAATAGTGCCTAAACCTAAACCTGCCACTTGTGCAAACGTTAACCTAAAACCATAAAGAATAATGCCTAAACGCAATAATTGCCCCTTGGCAAAAGCGACTCCTTTATCTGTTCTTGGCGCTAGTTTAGGATAAATCGTATTCCCCACTAACATCCCAATTAATATCGCAAATGTTAATGGACTAAATCCCAATTGGGATCCTATTTGATAGTGTGTTAATAAAGTAGCTATTAGATATATGCAAATAATCAGCACAAGCCCTGGCACATAATTTTTCATCATCATACTCTGTATTAATTTAGATGAGTATTTTGACACGTTACAACTCATTCCGTTGGCTTTACTACTTATTTTGTGAATTTTAGTCTTCTTTATACCACTCAGTTGTCTCCGTATCTATGTCAAAAACTTGCCCTAAATAAGGAGTTAACGGAGAAATACCATATTCTTTAACCAAAGGAATGCTCATAAGAACAGGCTCATTCCAAGTATGCTCTGATAATGGATATGCTCCCCAATGAATAGGCACAAAACGTTTAGGATTTAAAATTTTTGCGGCTTGTGCTGTTTCGCTTGGAAACATATGATTATCTTCCCAACGTTCGTTATATTGACCATTTTCAATGAACGCAATATCAAAGTCTACAAACTGCTGTTTAATATCTTGAAAATGCTTTCCATAAGCAGTATCACCACTAAAATATACACGTGCCTGTGCCGACTCAATAACAAATCCCGCCCAAAGCGTTTTATTTTTATCAAATACACTGCGTTGTGCATTATGCCTTGCTGGGACTGCCGTATAAGTAATACCATTTATCTCTACTGATTGCCACCAATCTAGCTCACTAATTCTATGAGCATCTACGCCAAATTTCTTTAAAAAATATCCTGCACCAAGAGTAGTAATAAAATGCACATGCGCTTGTTTGGCTAGTTTTTTAATGCTTTTAGCTTCCATATGATCATAATGCACATGGGAAATAAGGACGATATCTATTTTAGGTATTTCTTCTAATTGTACCGGTGCTTGTTGAAAACGATTCATCATAATCGGCAAAGGTGAAACAGAAGATTCAAATACCGGATCAGTCAATATACATTGCTGTTGCAGATTCATTAAAAGCGTTGAATGCCCTAACCATATATATTTCGCTTTATCATTTGCTGATAAAAAAGAAGCCCATTCAATTGAATGGACTTCTAGACTTTTTGATGGGTGCAATAAGGATTGTTTAAAAATCATTCCCCATGCTAATTTGAATGAGGCTTCCGCCTTGCGCTGAGGTTCTAAATTATAAAATCTTCTTTTCCGCTGACAATAGTGATTGCTTTCAGGGTATAGAGGATAATTTCCAGGATATAAATAATAACTTAACAGCACTGATAAACTTAATAGAAGAATATACATAAACATGGTTTCTCCCTTTATCTCTTATCACACTCATACAAAACAATTTTGATGAATTGCTTTAAGTATAAAAAATCATTTTGACGTTTTTATGTAAAGGAAGATAATCTATAAAAATCTGTTGTATTTTCAACGTTTTTACACTGACTCATCCATTAATATCATCTAAAAGGCTATTAAATTTATCCTTTTATTCCCTAAAGTTCTCTTAACCAGTGAGGATTGGCAGAAATAACGTTTTTATAACATGGACAATTCTCATCATGAGCACCGGGTAAATATGAGGTACTCATTAAAAATTCATTAACAATTTCCCCTCCAACGAATTTAAAGTGCTGCTTAAATACCTTTACCCATTCCTTTAAACTTAAAGGGTGATGATAGTCTAACCAAGCTTTAAAAGAACCATATTCTGCCTGAATCTCTAAAATTCTATTAGCGTTATAAATCGCTGCATTAACTTTTAGACGATTACGGATAATCCCTTTATCATTTAATAAACGTTCAATATCATGGTCTGTAAATTTAGCCACTTTGGCAATATCAAACTGAGCATAAGCCTCTCTAAATGCTTGTTGTTTTTTTAATATTAATGTCCAACTTAAGCCTGCCTGATTTATTTCCAACACCAAACGTTCAAATAACTCATCATCATTCTCTATCGGAAAACCATATGCATAGTCATGATAAGCCTTATTAGGATCATCTGTTGCCATAGAAAGTTGCTTAACAAAATCGCAATAACTCATTTTCTTACTTTATAACCGTTAACTAATAATAACCATTAAAGAATATTTACTCTGATTAAAATATTTGGGCACATTTTGATTAAAATATTTGGGCACATTTAGTTCGTAGTTAGTTGTTTAACTCAACCTTTTGATATACAAAATATCAAGATAATTATTTTATATTTATAATGAGTATAGTAACTATCTAAACTAACGAGATTGCAAAAAACTAAAAATCAGGAGATATGATGAATAACGCCTCAATTGACCATTTTAACGCCTCTGCTCGTGAATGGGATAAACGCCATACCTCTAATCAACTCGCTCCCCTTCCTCAAAAACTCCTCAGTAAAGTTAAATTTGACAAACATATGCATGTCTTAGACTTTGGAGCAGGTACTGGTTTACTAGCCACAGCAGTAGCACCCTTGGTAGAAAAAGTGACCGCTTTAGACACATCGACTGAAATGCTAAAAGTTCTCTCCGAAAAAGGCTTCGCCAATATAGAAACGGTAGAAAAAGATATTTTTGAGGGACTACCTGAAAAATATGATGTGATTGTCAGCTCTATGGCTATGCACCATGTCAAAGATACCCAAGGTCTATTTCATGCGTTTGCTAACAGCCTAAATCCTGATGGAGAATTGGCATTAATAGATTTATTTGAAGAGGATGGAACCTTTCATGGTAATAACATCGCTAAAGGTGTTCAACATTTTGGTTTTGATCCTGATAAACTCAGTGAATATGCCGAAAAAGCAGGATTTACACATATCCAAATATCAGAGATTCATCGCTTAGTTCGTGATAATGGACGAATTTATCCACAATTTTTGATGCAAGCAGTGAAAAAGGTCTAAGAAAACTATATAAAACAAATATCCTGTGAAATCAATACTGAACTGTCCCCTTGAACTAACACTGCTAATTTAGCCAATGTTATACAGGATGTTCACCCTGCACCATACAATCAGCAAAGAATAAAAAATATCGCTCTTTCTTTATTCTCTGCTACCGTTGTGCGTAAAAATGAAGAATTTTTGCCTTGTCCTCCAAGCCCAAACCACGCTTTACAGAAAACTTAATGGCAGGAAAAAGGATTTAGCAATTGGAGTGTAAAATCTTTAAAGGTCGCTGCCATTATCTTAAAAATAAAAAACTAATTATCTTGAATTTTAATAAAAAAACCTTATAAAACAATAACTAATAAAAAATCAGAATAACAAAAAAACTGAAAAATAATAAAAACTATCTTGAAAATAACTTAAAAAATTATTGAAACTTGTACTGCTCACCCTAAATAAACTTATACATAACGGAGGATTTTGGGAGACAATTTTACTTGTTTAAAATTCTCCTAATTGACAGGATTAGTCCACTCGTTTAATCAGTGGTTTAACGAAGCAAAAGCAAAGGTAGGAACAGACAAGGCTAAAAACACTAAGGGTGCCAGAGCCACTCACAAAAGCAGCTTGGATACAAAAGATTGTCTACTACAGAACATTATTTACGTAATCGTCTTGGCGATAAGGTTGTACCAACAAAATAGCTTTTGCGGAAAAGATGTATTTTGAGGAAAATAAAAAAGCTCCTGAATCATTTCAAGAGCCTTATAAATAAGTGGAGGCGCGGAGCGGAGTCGAACCGCTCTAGACGGATTTGCAATCCGCTGCATAACCGCTTTGCTACCGCGCCATGCTAAACTATCGAAATAGTTAGAAGAGATTCGTTAAAATGTTATCTATGAGCCAAAAGTTAACACTCATGTCATTTAACTGGTTAAGCGTAAAATTATAACAGCTTATTTTTCTTTTGGCTATACATATTCACTTTTTAATAGTTATCTTGTTGCAATAGTCTAATTTATCAACTCAAATTACGCTCAACTAAAAGTATAAACCCTTATGGATGATTAAATTATTATTCATTTTTACGGTTTTTACTTCTTGCAAAATATAAAAATAATCCCATATTAAGATTATCATTGTTACCCTCACGTTTATAAGGATTACTTATGGATAATGAAGTCATTAACCGTCCAAATAATTCCTCTGCCAATAGCGAGAATATACAACTAAAAAACTCCGCGCTTTACGCAAAGCTTGTTTATGGTATCTATATTATCTCTATGTTTACAGGGTTACCGATGTTTGTCGGCGTCATTATTGCTTATATACGCCGTGGTGATGCGCTAGGAACTATTTACGAGAGTCACTTTAGCTCACAAATCAAGATTTTCTGGTATTCCATGATTGCCTTAGCGGTTGCTTTCCTAACCTATATTATTTTAATTGGTTGGTTAGTCTTGCTACTCTGGTATATCTGGTTTATTTATAAAGTTATTATTGGCTTAATGCGTTGTTTAGATGAAAAACCCTTGTACTAACTAATCAATGACTGCCCTATAAAGTCACCCATTTTCACTATGGTTATCTATTAGAAAGTTAACATTGATTGTTTTCAAACTAAACGACTGTCACCAATAAACTACCCCTGATAAGTTACATGTGCTTATTGGGGGTTAATTCTCTTATCAATAGTTATCCGAAAAATCTGGGGATAAGGTTGTGATTATGTTTTTAAGAAAATTCTAACATCTCTTTTGCTCTTGATAAATCAATAACTTAGTCCACTAAGATTGCTAACTCCTTTGCTCTGCTAAATAAATAAGCATCAGCCTTTAAGCTCTCATTTTCCCCTTCTATTGAATCATAAATTACTTTTTATCTTGATCAGTACCAAGAAATATTGAGTTATCCCCATCTTCTGTGGATAACTTTGTGGGTAGTAAGTGAAGATATTGGGATTAAAAAGAAATTTCCATATATTTCAATCAGCTAAAAAAATTAGCTAACGACTTGCTCGGTTATGCTCAAAAAATAATCATGTTTATTTTATGGCTGTACTATGCACAAATAAAATGACTATAGGAATAATTAAAATTTTTATGAGTCATCATGTATCATTACATTTAACAATATAACTTAACTATTCATAGCTATGTCTCCCCTCTCACTTATTACCCTATTAATTGGAAGCAGATAATAATGGATGATCTCGTTGTAGAAGCAATGCAAAAATGGCCTGATGTACCCGCTGTTTATGGTTGGTTATCACTCAATCAGTCTGGAGAATGGCGTATACATCAAGGGGGTAATTATGCAAAAAATCCATTAGGAGAAAAGATTACTAACCCTCAAATACTGGCTTTTATTGCTCGAAATTATAGCCATACTGAACAAGGCGAATATTTTTTTCAAAATGGTCCTCAGCGTGTATTCATTGATTTAAGTGAGGCTCCTTTTGTTATAGAACTAAATGATAAACAACAATTTTATACTTTAAATACCTCAGAGACTATTGAACGTATAGATGCATGGTTAATGGATGATAACGGTTTTATTTATATTCTTTCTAATATAGGATTTTGCTTAGTCGCTAGCAAAGACTTAGCTACTATTTTTAATAACGCCAACATTTCTTGTCAGCATTCTTTAGAAAGCAGTTCAGCTAATAACTTAGATGCTTTTTTTGAGTCTTCACCTTTAATAAGTAGTTCATTGTTAAACAATCACAATACTATCGATAGTATCCACCAACAAGCCACCTACCAATTAATTTTTGCTAATTATGCTAGTGCACCATTAATACTCATCCATCAAAAAGACAAAGAGACTATTGGGCATTTTATTGCACATCCTAGCCCTTAACATCACCCTATTTTCGTAAGCGTCCGGTGAACTCCGATTGACTTCCGTTTTTAAACGTTCAATGCCCCGATTTTGTCGGGGCATTGTGTTAATTCTTGGTGTCGTTTGGCGCTTGCCAACGATGAGGCAGAAGCTCAGTAATGTCCTTCGCTTTCTGTGTCGGCAATCGTTCCAACACATCCTTAAGGTAAGCATAAGGGTCATGGCCATTGAGCTTAGCCGATTGAATTAACGACATCACCGCAGCCGCACGTCGACCCGCTTTCTCTGAACCTACAAAGAGCCAATTCTTGCGACCAATCGCGAGTGGACGTATCAAATTCTCTACCGCATTATTATCCATCGGCAGTTGAGCGTCTTCCAAGAGGCGCGTCAAGGCAAGCCAATTGTTCAGGCTGTAACGAATGGCTTTGGCGATCGCCGAGTTCGGCGGCACCAGCTCAAACTGACTACGCAACCACCTTTCTAATTGCTTAAGTGCCGGCTCCATGTGGCGTTGTCGATGGGCTAATCGCTCCGGTGGACTTAAGTTCCTGGCCTCGGCCTCGTAGTGATAAAGTCGTTGGATTTGTTGTAAGGCCTGTTCAGCCACTGAGCTGCCGTTGGCTTGGTAAATATCGTGGAATTTGCGACGCGCATGCGCCCAACATCCCCCCTCAATCACTTGCTCATNGACGCTTACCTATTTTCTAATAATGGACAACTAGGTGATTAACCAATAAAAAATACGCTACGTTTCTCAAAGGAAACGTAGCGCAAAGAAGGTGACCTACTAATTTATTTTAACTATAAATAATTAACTAGACTCTTAGCCAAGATTAACCAAAACGACCAGTAATATAGTCTTGAGTTTCTTGACGTTTAGGCTTAATAAACATCTCGTTAGTTTCACCAAACTCAATTAATTCACCTAAGTACATATAGGCTGTATAGTCAGAACAACGAGCTGCTTGTTGCATATTGTGCGTAACAATAGCTACTGTATAGTCCTTTTTAAGTTCAGTAATTAACTCTTCCACCTTTACTGTAGAAATTGGATCCAATGCCGAACATGGTTCATCAAGTAAAAGTACTTCTGGCTTTACCGCTACACCACGTGCAATACATAAGCGTTGTTGCTGCCCACCAGACAAACCATTACCACTTTGGTCTAATTTGTCTTTTACCTCATTCCACAAAGCCGCTTTTGATAACGCCCATTCAACACGTTCATCCATTTCAGACTTACTAAGTTTTTCAAATAAGCGTACACCGAAAGCCACATTATCATAAATGCTCATAGGGAATGGTGTTGGTTTTTGGAAAACCATACCAACCTTAGCACGAATAATAGAAATATCGGTTTTTGTCGTCAGTAAATTTTCACCGTCAAGTAAAAGCTCACCTTCTGCACGCTGACCAGGATAAAGTTCAAACATACGATTAAACGTACGTAATAAAGTGGATTTACCACATCCTGATGGACCAATAAAAGCGGTTACTTTATTACGAGGAATACGCATATTAACGTTTTTAATTGCGTGGAAGTTTCCGTAATAAAAGTTTAAATTTTTAACTTCTAATTTTGTATCTTCTGCTGATATTAAATCTGACATTTTTATCTACCTAAATTTTGCTTTATTTACGGAATAAGCTACGTGCGATAATGTTTAAACCTAATACAAATAAGGTAATTAACGTCGCACCTGCCCAAGCGAGTTGGTTCCAATCTTTGAATGGACTTGCTGCATATTGGAAAATCACCACTGGTAAGTTAGCCATTGGTGCATTCATATCCCATGACATAAATTGATTTGATAAGGCTGTAAATAATAATGGAGCAGTCTCACCTAAGATACGCGCTACAGCTAGTAGTACACCAGTGATAATCCCTGCACGAGCCGCTTTATAACAAATCTTAGTAATCATACGCCATTTAGGACAACCCAATGCAACCGCTGCTTCACGCAGATTATTCGGAATCAGCATTAACATATTATCCGTTGTTCTCACCACAACAGGAATAACCAAAATAGAAAGTGCTAATGCACCAGCCCATCCTGAGTAATGGCCTTGTTGTGACACGATTAACGCATAAATAAACAAACCAATCACAATTGAAGGTGCTGATAGCAACACATCATTTAAGAATCGTGTTGTCGGTGCTAACCAACCACGTTGCCCGTATTCAGCAAGATACGTTCCTGCCAAAATACCAATTGGTGTACCAATTAACGTTCCTATTGCTGACATCAAGAAAGAACCTAAGATGGCATTTTTAAGCCCTCCAGATTCACCCGGACCTGGCGTGATATCAGTAAATAATGACAGTGAGAGAGAACCTGCACCTTTTACGATTAAGGTAAAAATAATCCAAAACAGCCAAAACAAACCAAAAGCTAATGTCACAAATGACAAAAATAGCATGATTTTGTTAACAACACTACGGCGTTTATAGATTGGATTACCTGCATGTAAAGCCGAATTAGAAAGAGTAGTATTTGCCATGCTTTTTCCTTAAGAACGTTTACCTTCTTTCTTAGCCATACGAGCGACAAGTAAGCGAGAGAAAGCAAGAACAATGGTTGTAATAATAAATAGTACTAAGCCTAACTCAATTAATGCAGATTTCTGTAAACCATCCGCTTCGTTAAATTCATTTGCAATCGCTGATGCAATCGAGTTGGCTGGATCAAAAATGCTATTCGGTAAGCGGAATGCATTACCAATCACAAAAGTAACTGCCATCGTTTCACCTAACGCACGACCTAGGCCCAGCATAATGCCACCTACTACACCATTCTTTGTATAGGGTAGAACAACTTTCCACATAACTTCCCACGTAGTAGAGCCTAAACCATAAGCTGACTCTTTAAACATAGGAGGCACCACATCAAATACATCTCGCATAACGGAGGCAATAAATGGGGTAATCATAATAGAAAGAATTAACCCTGCTGTAAACAACCCAACCCCAAAAGGTGCTCCTTGGAATAGGCTGCCAATAACAGGAATAGCGCCAAGCGTATCAATTAAGAATGGTTGAATATATTTTTGGAACAATGGCACAAAGACAAAAAGTCCCCACATACCATAAATAATTGATGGTACCGCAGCTAGCATCTCAATAGCCGTACCTAATGGGCGTCTTAACCACATAGGTGACAATTCTGTTAAAAACATAGCGATACCAAACGACACGGGTACAGCAATAAATAACGCAATACCTGCCGTAATTAATGTACCAATAATAGGTACAACAGCACCATATATATCTTCTCCAGGATTCCAATCATTGGTGGTAAAAAAACTCAGCCCAAACTCAAGGATTGTCTCACGACTTCCATAGATAAGAGAGATTAAAATTGCTGCTAATAGTACAAAAACAAAAAAAGCAAAAAAGCGTGTCGTTCCTGCAAACATAGTATCTGCAAAAACGTTACGCTGCGTTGGTGATGATGAATTGCTAGTTGTTTGATTCATTATTAAAATCACTTTATATAAGAAAACATGGCAGTCGGTTAGATCTGCCATGTTTTTTAGACTAGATCAAAAACACTAACATTATTGAGTGTTACGTGTTATCTGTACGTCTTATTGCCAAATTGCTTTACCATCAGCAGTTTTTAATTCAGCAGCCCAAGTTTTACGTACTGAATCAGTAACTTCTTTTGGTAATGGAACATAGTCTAACTTAGTTGCTGATTCAGCACCATTTTTCCATGCCCAGTCAAAGAATTCTAGAGCTGTTTTAACTTCTGTTGGTTTTTCAACTTTTTTGTTGATTAGGATGAAAGTAGCTGCTGTGATTGGCCAGCTATCTGCACCAGCACCATTTGTTAACACAACACCCATACCTGGTGTACCTTTCCAGTCTGCATTAGAAGCAGCAGCTGCGAAAGATTTTTGTTCTGGTTGAACAAATTTACCTTCTTTGTTTTGTACAGAAGTCCATGCTAAGTTATTTTGTTTAGCATAAGCGTACTCAACATAACCGATAGAGAATTGTAATTGACCAACGTAAGCAGCAACACCTTCGTTACCTTTACCACCTTGACCTACAGGCCATTTAACTGACTTACCTTCACCAACTTTTTCTTTCCACTCAGCAGATACTTTTGATAAGTAGTTAGTCCAACCGAAAGTAGTACCAGAACCATCAGAACGGTGAACTACAACGATATTTGCATCAGGTAGGCTAACATCACTATTTGCTGATTTAATTTTTGCATCATTCCATTTAGTGATTTTACCTAAGAAGATCTCAGCTAAAACTTCACCAGATAGTTTTAATTGACCAGCTTTAACACCAGGAATGTTTACAACTGGTACTGTACCACCGATAACTGCTGGGAATTGTAATAAATCATTTTCAGTTAATTTTTGCTCTGATAGTGGGTCATCAGAAGCACCGAAGTTTACTGTTTTAGCGATAATTTGTTTTTGACCGCCACCAGAACCGATTGATTGGTAATTAATTTTGTTGCCAGTAGCAGCAGCAAAGTCAGAAGCCCATTTAGCATAAATTGGGTATGGGAAAGAAGCACCAGCACCAGTTACTTCAACAGCAGCTTGAACTGAAAATGCAGTTGTACCTAATGCTACTGCTAATGTAATTTTTTTGAATGCGTGTTTTAACATGTCATCACCTTCTAAGTTAAGAATTATTTGAATTAATCGTAATTACCTTACTTAGGTGACATCATACGACTGAATTATTACATGAATATTTCACTCAAAACCAAATCAGATAAGTGGTAAAAAACAACAATATGCAATATAAAAATGTAGACAAGTTGCAACACACACCACTTACCAATAAATATAACCAATTGATTTTTAATATAAAAATAATATTACCCAACTATTTTGAGCAAAAATATACCTGCCTATTTCTAGACAGGTATAAGCTTATTCTATGTCTCTATTATATATTTTCGACACTATTTATGACAGTTGGCATAATCCACATAAAAGTTAAGTTTACTTCTGTGATCCTAACAATTGCATTAATTTGGTATGCAAGTTAAATGCTTGGCGTCGATTACGTATCAAAGTATAGCTACCATCTGATTCACCTTTCCATGCCAACTGATTATCTTTAAATGCCATTGTTAAAGCTTCATTGATAACTCGTTTTTTCAAAGTAGCATCTAGTACAGGGAATGCCACTTCTACTCGTCTAAAGAAATTCCGATCCATCCAGTCAGCAGAAGATAAGAAAACAGTTTCTTTTCCTCCGTCATAAAAATAAAAGACTCGCGAATGCTCAAGGAAGCGTCCAATAATCGAGATAACACGAATATTTTCAGACAAGCCCTCTACCCCAGCTCTTAATGCACATACTCCTCGAACAATAAGATCAATTTCTACTCCTGCTTGGCTCGCCTCATACAACTTCTCAATTGCCTCTCTCTCTACCAACGAATTCATTTTGAGCATTATTTTGGCTTTTTTGCCACTCTTAGCCGCTGCAATCTCAGCATCAATACGTGTAAGCATTTGTTGATGCAACGTAAATGGCGATTGCAATAAAATCTTCAGCGGTCGTCTTGCTCCTAACCCTGTTAATAACGAGAAGATTTTATCCATATCTTCAGTAATATCTTTATGACTAGTCAGTAAGCCAAAGTCCGTATATAAGCGTGCTGTCTTGGGATGATAATTCCCTGTTCCTAAATGTCCATAACGAACTAATTTCTTGCCTTCACGTCTTAATACTAAAGCCATTTTTGCATGTGTTTTATGTCCCACAACACCATACACAACATGCGCACCAACTTCTTCTAATTTTGCTGCCCAGTTAATATTGGTTTGTTCGTCAAAACGTGCCATCAATTCCACAACAACAGTGACTTCCTTGCCAGATTTTGCCGCTTGAACTAATAAATTCATTAATTCTGAATCTTCACCCGTTCTGTAAATCGTTTGCTTAATTGCTACTACATTAGGATCAAATGCCGCTGCTTTTAAGAAATGCAATATGGGTTGAAAAGATTGGTATGGATGATGCAGTAACAAATCTTGTTTAGCAATCTCTGCAAACATATCTGCTGGATTAGTAGACATTTTGTTAAATGGTGCTGGGATTGGTGCTTGATAAGGTGGAAAATGTAACCCCTCACCAGCATGAACATCAGCTAATGGCATAATTCTGACCAAATTCACCGAACCATCAGTATGGTACGTATCTCTTTCATCTAAACCATATTCTTGCTGAAGGAATTTCACTAAATACTCAGGCATCCCTTTCATGACCTCTAAACGTAAGGCATTACCAAAATTACGTTGTGATAATTCCCCTTGTAATGCCAAACGTAAATCCTGTACCTCTTCTTCAACAAATAAATCACTATTACGAGTTACTCTCCATTGATAGAAATCTTTTATTTCCATTCCCGGAAAAATTTCAGAAGCAAATACTTGCATTAAGGTTGATAATAAAGCATAACCATTTGCTTGCCCACATACCTCCTCAGGGACTTTAATTAAACGTGGTAATGCTCTAGGTGCCTGCACAATAGCGATTGAAGCATGCCGATTAAAAGCATCTTGACCAGTCAATGACGCAATAAAATTCAAGCTTTTATTAAGAACTCTAGGGAATGGATGTGATGGGTCTAGCCCAATTGGCGTGAGTAACGGGAAGATTTCATTTTCAAAAATATCTTTTGCCCACGCATGTAGTTTTTCTGTAAAATCATTTGACTTATACAAATAAACACCATGCTGTCGTAGCTTTGGCAAAATATCTGTATTCAATAATGCATATTGCCTCTCTACAAGAGCATGGACTTGTTTTTCAATTCTATCAAACGCCTCTATTGGCGTTAATCCATCAGCATCAACAGTATAGGGGTCATTCGCTAACTTGCTTTTTAAATTAGAGATTCGGATTTCAAAAAACTCATCTAAATTTGAACTCACAATACAAACATAACGAAGCCTTTCCAACAAAGGCGTATTTCGGTTTTCAGCCATTGCTAATACTCGTTCATTAAAACGAATGAGTGATGATTCTCGATTGATAAAATTAGGCATTTGCATAGTCGTCGTGGATGTCATGAGTTTAATATTTAGTAATGTAAGAATGTACTACCTTAGTTTTTATTATTTCATTAGATGCTACAAAAAATATATAAACTTCCCAATATACCCTATAAATATGACTATTTATTGACGAAAAATCTTTACGCTGAAAATAGACTATTGGATAGCGAAAAAGTAAAGTTTACATTAAACGTGCTAATCCTTTCAGTCTAAATTATTTTTCCTATATTGAGATTAATTCTGACTGCTATTTTAAAAAATACTTGTATTGCTTTTTTTTACGCTAAAATTTAAACCACTCTTATTGCAAAGGTAGCGATACATGGAAATGGATAATTTACTTGCCTCAATTGACTTAGGTTCAAATAGTTTTCGACTTTCTGTCGGCAGGATTGTTCAACATGAAGGCATCACTCAAATCTATTCTATTGATCGATTAAAAGAAACTGTCCGCCTAGCCGCTGGCTTAAATGAGCATAATGTATTAAGTGAAGAAGCCATTCAACGTGCTGTTAATGTATTACAACGCTTTGGAGAACGTATTCATGACTTTCCAGCAACAAGAGTTCGTGCCGTTGCTACCAATACATTCCGTGTTGCCAAAAATATTGATGAATTACTTCCCAGAGCTGAGAATGCTTTAGGTTTTCCAATTGAGGTTATCTCAGGTCAAGAAGAAGCGCGTCTAGTATTCTCAGGGGTAGCACATGAGCTTCCTCCATCTAAAGAGGGACGTTTAGTTGTGGATATTGGCGGAGGTTCGACTGAGTTTATTATTGGTAAGGGCTTAGAACCAAAATTAATGCAATCTCTGCATATGGGCTGTGTAAGTTATACCAAAGCCTATTTTCCTTCAGGGAAAGTTACAGCTCAAGCCTTTGAAAAGGCAGAATTAGCAGCTAGCAAAGAATTAGAAGTCATTAGTAAAGCCTATCGTAAAATGGGTTGGGAGCAGGCTTTTGGATCATCTGGAACAGCAAAAGCCTTAGTGGCTGTGCTACAAGACTCTGGTTTTTCTGACAAAGGCATTACTCTAGAAGGCATGCTAAAGCTTAAAAAAGTACTTATTCAACACGGCTCAGCCAATACGCCTGAATTAAGAGGACTAAAAGTCGATCGTATGGAGGTTTTACCTGCTGGTTTAGCCATTATGCTGGCTATTTTCCGTACACTTAAAATTGAGCGTATGTACCAAGGTGAAGGTGCTTTACGTGTCGGTGTGCTATACGATATGCTTGGTCGCCATGAGGCATCAGACAAACGTGATGAAACAGTTAAATTATTCATTCGACGTTATCATATTGATACCAAACAAGCACAACGTGTGAAAGCATTTGCTCTTGGACTCTTTGATTCCATTAATGCCAATAATAAAGAAGATATGCGTCGTGTTTTAGGATGGGCAGCTGATTTACATGAAATTGGTTTGAGTATTTCTCAAGTGTCCTATCATAAACATACCGCTTATGTATTAGAAAATGCCGATATGCCCGGTTTTTCAAGAGATGATCAGCGTCGTTTAGCTACATTAGCGCTACTACATCAAGGTCGATTGAACAAAGCACAAATTCAGCATTTGAGTATGGACAAATGGCAGGCTATTTTGTGTTTAAGATTATCAGTGTTATTCCTCAGAAAACGTCAACCACCTAAAGTAGAGTTACAACTAAATACCAATCGCCAACAGCATATATCTCTAAAAATTGATAAAAGATGGTTAGAGACACACCCTCTCACTCGCTACAGCCTGGATCTTGAAAGTAAAGAGTGGGAATCTGTCGGCTTTGAATTTAGTATCGAAGAATTTTAAGGGCCAAGGCATTTTTCATTCATGCTTTATCGTTGCCACTTATGCCTTAGTGACAACGATAGTAATGTGGATGTTTTTCTTGCTAATATTGATAGCTTAGTGATAACACAGCATGACGACCCCGTTCTGTATAATAGTCTATCGAACGATCAGTTTGCCCACTAGCACCTGTATACGTTGGAAGATTAGTTGCAATCCAATATTTCTTATCAAATACATTCATCAGCCCCGCCTGTACTCGAAATCCTTTAACTGATTCTGGTGCCCAATAGCCAAACAAATCAAATACTCCATATCCACCTGCTTTAAAATCAGAAGCTGGATATCTCACTTTGCTGCGTTTTGCTACTAATGTCCATGTTCCTTCTAAACCCCAATTAGTTTTGTCATAACCCAAACTAATAATCGCTTTCAAAGGAGCAACTGAATTAAGATAAGTGTTGTTTGTTTTATCTTTACCTACTGACCAAGCAAGCGAGCCTCTTAAATGCCAATTTTGTTGAAAATTTAAAAAGGCAGATGCTTCAACACCATAAATTCTGACTTTATTCAAATTACGTGTTTCAAAAACACCATATGGATATAAACCTTGAGCTTGTAACTGTGCATAAATTTTCTCATCAATAGCTAGATTAGATTCGATGAAATTTTTATAATACTGGTCAAAAAATGCTAACGAAGTTGTCAGATTTTGATTCTCATACATGACCCCTATTTCGTAACCTCTGCTTGTCTCTGGTTGTAAATTTGGATTACCACGACGTAAATAATTAGCTTCTGAACCATATTGCATATACAACTCTGAAGCTGTAGGCGCTCTAAATCCTTCACTATAACGCGTATAAAAATTTAATCCTGCTATCGGTTGATACCGTAGGTCAATAGAGGGAGACCAATAACCATCACTACTTTTAGCAAAACTTCCAGCTAACAAATCTATAGTAGAAGCTGAAAATTGTGATGTTCCTTTAGGGTGGCGTTGATAGTAATCATAACGAATACCTGGAGTCACTTGAAAAGTATTATTATTCCAAGCAAACGTATTTTGCAAATAAATACTGACATCATTGGTATCAACATTGGGGATATCCTGCTGATTAGTATGCAAGAAACTGCATCCCATCATATAACCTGTATAAGCCCCTTGCAAAGCCTTTTGAGATAATGGAATACCTAAGAGTGTAAACGCCGTTTTTATCGCTGGCAAAGTGACATTATCCCACTCTGTTTGTGCTTGCCCATTTGAGCAGCTATCATTTCCTCTAGAGTACTGTTTAAAATATCCTCTATCCCATAACAAGCCAGTCATCCAACGAGATGAAAAATCCTCATTTCCCACCGTACCTGATGCCTTAAGATTTAAACCATAACTTTGTGATTGAACCATATTACTACGCATATAATCACCATAAGGATGAATACTATACACGAGCCCACTGCGTGTTGTTGTTTTATGGTTCCTATAGGCATCTATACCATCTGTTCGTTTTGTTTTCTGCCAATATAAAACAGCTGAAATTTGGTCCAAACCAGTGAAATTCTCTTGTGTTTTGTAATCATATTCCAACCAAACACGTTCTCGTTGAGTTTTTTCACTTGATTGATATTGACCAATTGAATAATTCTCTGTTTTAACTCCCGTAGTCGAATTAATAATAGGGCCCTGTTGATTTAATTCATCTATTTCGCTTTGAGACTGGTACATACTCACTCCCAAACCAATCCGTTGTGATGGTGACATATCATGTTCAAGGCGTAAAGAATATTGATTTACATCATAATCACGAGGATTGGTCTTGCTACGATTGCTGCCATACCCTCCAACAGAAGCTTTATTTTTAGCCTCATGTCCTTGCTTATAACCATATTGAATAAGTGCCCTGGTATTTGCTCCTAATCTTGCAGCTAATGCACTATCTATCAACCAGCTATTGTCATACCCTGAATAACTACTTCTACCTAAAAAACCAATATTCTTTCCTTCAGTCAAAATGTCGCTTGCCCTTAATGTCTGTATCGCTACAGTACCAGCTAATGCATTTGTACCATGAGAACCTGTTCCTTTTTGAATATTAATACTAGCTATATTATTAAAATTAATACCATCTACACCACCTGTTACACCTCGAGTACCATCATTTAGCCAGGGTAAAGGAATTCCATCCTCAGTTACATTAACCCGATCACCATCTAAGCCGCGTATATTAATGCTTTTATTTCGCTCATTAAAATTCAATCCTGCATCTAATCGTTTACTTAAATCAGACCAACTCTGTATATTTTCACGTTCCAACTCATTTTTTGTCACTTTTTTATCAGCAGCTGCAGGGGTGTCTGTTAAATAGTCTTGTGTAACAACTATAGAAGATAAGATAGGAACAGTATCTTTTTTACTGGCGTTATTAGTACTGTTTACTGTGGCATCCGTTTGGGCAAAAACTAATCCACTACATGCCATCCCTAATCCTAGCGTTAATGGTTTTAACTGAAATAATTGCATTTACATTCCTCTAAAAACTATTTATTTCTTTATAATAAGAATGATAATAATTATCATTTATAATATCATAAATAAATTTAAAGAGAACACCTATCAAATTACATTTTTGTAACATCTAACTCTTGAAAAAAGTAATCTGATTGGTTCTATTAAGACAACATTTCATTCAATTTATTATTTCAAAAAGGAAATCTCATGGATCTTTCTACATTAAAAGAACAAGCTCAAAGCTTACTTACAACAGAACCTCATCTACGAATCAAAAATGTGGCTGACAAATTAGGGGTTAGTGAAAGAGATCTTGTACAGGCTGAATGCTGTGGCGTAAGAAGTGTTTTTCTTGGAACACAATTTAGAGAAATTTTTCGTCGCCTTGGAGAACTAGGACATGTCATGGCCTTAACCCGAAATCCATGGTGTGTGCATGAAAAACAAGGAAACTATGAAAAAATATCTGTAGGTAAAGCACCTGTAGGATTGGTTCTTGGTGCCGATATTGATTTACGGTTATTTTTATCAAATTGGCAAACTGTCTGGGCTGTTTCTCAAGATAGTCGACATAGTATTCAATTTTTTGATAAAGCTGGGGTGGCTATTCATAAGGTTTATCTCACTGAAAAAACAAATAACGAAGCTTTTCATCAACTAATTGCTGACTTTACATCTTCTGAACTTGTCCCTCCTCTAGAAGATATTACTGTCCATCATCAGTATACTTCACAGGCTCCTAGTGAATTACGTGATGAATGGTTGTCCATGCAAGATACTCATGATTTCTTTCCATTGTTGCAAAAATGGAATATTCATCGCCTGACCGCCCTCGCTTCAGCTGGGAATGATTTGGCACAAAAGTTAGAAAATCCTACTAGTATTATTGAAAAAATACTTACGCACACTGCCAATACGCGTCTACCAATTATGTGTTTTGTAGGTAACCCTCATTTAATTCAAATTCATACTGGGCCAATACAAAAACTCCTCCGAACAGGCCCATGGTTTAATGTGCTCGACCCAACATTCAATCTTCACCTAAACACTAATGATATTGCCAGCGCTTGGGTTGTAAATAAACCTTCTCAAGATGGATGGGTTACATCATTAGAGCTCTATGAAAAAGGAGGTGAAATGATTGCTCAATTTTTTGGAGCTCGCAAGCCAGGAAACCCCGAACTACCAGAATGGAGACAACTCATGTTATCTATTTGTTCTAAACCATTGAAAAGTGATTAATACAAAACATTACTCCTACTCATTCAAAAGAATATATCCTTAATCCATCATGATGTACTAAGTAAATTACCTATGACTATTAAAATGATCAAAAAAATACTCTTCTATATTCTTATTACCTTTAGTTTAAGTACCTTATACAGCACCATTGCTCGTGCTAATATATCTTCCTCTCATGAAAATCGAATTATCAGTTTAGGGGGAAGTATTACGGAAATTATTTATGCTCTCAATCAAGAAAAATATTTAGTAGGCGTTGATAGTTCAAGTATTTATCCACAACAAGCTATGCAACTTCCTCAGGTAGGCTATTACCGAGCCTTACCTATTGAAGGTATTATTTCTCTTAATCCTAATATGGTTCTTGTTTCTGAGCAAGCTGGCCCCAAAAAAACAATTGATAATTTAAAAAATTTAGGACTCTCCATTTATACGATTGCCGACTCCCCTTCTATTGAAGTTATCTATACTCGCATTAAGCAAATTTCACAATTACTAAATGCATCAGAACAAGGAGAGGAGCTAATTAATAAGGTAAAACAAGATATTCTTTCTGCACAAGCTTTGCCAGGCAAAGCATTGAAAACAGTTTTACTCATTAATCGTACAGGTGCATTGATGGCTGCTGGTAAGCATACTGCTGCAGATGAAATTATGAAATCTGCTGGTGTTGAGAATATTTTTGCTCATCAACAAGGGTATAAACCTGTATCAGCAGAAAATCTTGCTAATATTGAACCTGAACTCATTATTGTCACAGAGTTCTCCGCGAAAGCAAGTGGAGGTATAGAGAAAATAAAATCACATCCTGCTATCATAAATTCTCCTGCCGCTAAAAATAATCGTATTATTATTTTGGATGACTTACTTGCCATGGGGCTTGGTCCTCGAACAGGAGAGGCTATACGCCAAATAAAAACCGCCACTAACCTTTAATGACAGCTAGTTTATGTACTTTGTAAAAAAGCCTTTTTATTTTCATCTACTGCTAGCAGTATGCCTATTGGTTATCATTGCTATATCGGTAGGATACGGAGCTGTTCGTATTTCATGGTCAGAAATAAGCGGGGTTTTATTCAAATCCACAACTGAATCCTACACCCTAGTGCAGAAAGTACTCATTGATATTCGTCTTCCACGCGTTATTCTATCAACTATTGTTGGGGCAGTACTTGCCATTGCAGGTGTAGTCATGCAGGCTCTATTCCGTAACCCTCTTGCGGAACCAGGGTTAATGGGAATTTCTGCAGGTGCGTCACTAGGCGCAGTAGTTGCAATTGTATTATTTGGTGCAGGGCTACCACTTATTGCCACTTTAGCTTTTTTGGGCAGTCTGATCGCAACTCTTCTAGCGTATTTAATTGGACAACGTTTTGGAAATATTGCTGGTCTTTTATTGGCTGGCATTGCGATTAATGCCATTGCTTTTAGTAGTATTGGCATCCTGACATATATAGCTAATGATGCTCAGTTACGTGATTTAACTTTTTGGAGTATGGGAAGTTTAGCAACCAGCTCTTGGCATTTACTCTATTTTTTAATCCCTTGGACACTCATTGGTTTATTTTTTCTTTATTCACAATGGAAAGCTCTCAATGCTCTCTTACTGGGTGAGCGTGAAGTTGTCCACTTAGGCTTCTCCATGGTTGCGCTACGTAAACGTTTAATCCTCACTGTAGCTCTTTTAGTGGGTCCATTAGTAGCTGTCACAGGAGGAATTGGATTTATAGGATTAGTTGTCCCCCATATTATGCGCCTGCTATTAGGAGCAAATCACAAACAACTTATGCCCGCTTCTATCCTAGGTGGAGCATTATTATTAACATTGGCAGATACTGTTGCCAGAACCCTCATTACACCTGCAGAGCTTCCCGTTGGTTTATTAACGAGTCTATTTGGTGGTCCTTTCTTTCTCTATCTCTTACTAAGAAATAAACGTATATGACAATGACAACATCTTCTTCACCTGTCTTAGGTCTTGTAGCAAAAAATATCTTAGTCAAGCATAGTAGTACACGCCCTGTTCTTGATCACGTATCATTAACAATTAAGAATGGTGAAGTGGTGGCATTATTAGGTGCTAATGGCGCAGGTAAATCCACACTTTCAACTATTATGGCTGGTGATAAAATTACCTTACCACTCTTATCTGGCGAAGTGACCCTTAATTCATTAAATGTTCTCACCTCACCTGCTAGTCAATTGGCTCGTTGTCGCAGTGTATTACCTCAATACCCAAGTTTACACTTTGAATTAAGCGTACATGATGTGATTGAAATGGGTACTTATCCTTTTCCTGAACTTTCTGTATCAGAACGAGACAAACTTATTTTACAGGCTTGTGAATGGGCAGAGGTTTCACCGTTAATTGATCGTATTTACCAAGACTTATCGGGTGGAGAAAAACAACGGATACAATTCGCACGGATTCTAGTCCAACTATTTGCCTCTTTACATATCACTAAAAATAGCCCATATTGCTTACTTGATGAACCAACATCTAGCCTAGACCCTAAACATCAACAAAGTGTTCTCAAATGTCTTAAACGATTAGCACATGAGTTCAATATTGGCATTTTGCTTGTTTTACATGATGTCAATCTAGCAGCACTATATTGTGATCGTCTAGCCTTGCTCGCTGAGGGAAAACTAATTGCGGAAGGTGTTCCCAACCAAGTGCTAACCACTGATAACCTAGAAAAAACTTATGGTATCCGTGGACAAATGATTCCCCATCCACTTATCCCTGACAAGGTACTAGTGGTTTGGGGAGATTCAAAACAGCTTATGCTAGAGTCCAAAATGCTTTAAATAACGCTTATCCATATAATGAGAATCAATAATCACAGGGAAATCCGCGGAATTAAAATTTTTATCCCATGCTGGTTCACCACAAATTCTTGCACCAATCTTTAAATACCCCTTAATCAGCGGAGGTACTTTAACTTGAGCATCTCCCTCTAAGACAGGTAATTTATCTAGTGGATAAGGTAATAATGGTTTGACTTGAGAAAGTTCAGGGTGGCGCATAATCTCTTGTTTAGCTGCACGCCAAACTTCTGCTGCTTGAATACCACCGTCAGCTAGACTAACACTGGCGCATCCCAACATATAACGATAGTTATGCATGAATAAATAGCGTGCAAGACCAGTCCACAACAGCATAATTGCTGGACCACCTCTATAATCAGGATGAGTGCAAGAACGACCACATTCTGTAAGTAGATGACGATTACTATCTAATGAACTAATATCAAACTCAGATTCTGAATAATAGCCCCCTGCTGCTTTTGCATGCTCTGGACTTAATATGCGATAGGTACCAACAACTTGATTGTTTCTTTCATCACATACCATCAAATGTTCACAAAATTCATCGTATTTATCTTTATCTATGCCATCAACTGCATCAGGAAAGATTACATTCATTTCTTTTGTGTACACATCGTAACGTAACCGCTGCAAGGCTTCAACCTCAGCCGCTGTTTCTGCAAATCCTAAGACAAGCCCCGCATCTCCTGGGACATCTGATGATTGCGTTCTGAGAATCTCACGCATATCTTATTTTTTTCCTTAGTCTTTATAAAAGTGTTTAGTTTAGCAAAGACATTTTACAATTTTTTTTCACAAACAAGAAATAATGAAACGCTTGTTTTATTATTTAATAAACGTTTGTTTTATTATTTAATAAACACTTGTTTTATTATCTCAGATTGTTGATTTTGACGTGCAGTTTTTTATATAAAATTACAAAGACAGCAACCTCTTAAACTCATTATAAAAACCGGCACGCCGAAAGTACAACTTTATCGACAGTCTGAAATAATAAAACGTTTGTTTTATTATTTAAACACTTGTTTTATTATCTCAGATTGTTGATTTTGACGTGCAGTTTTTTATATAAAATTACAAAGACAGCAACCTCTTAAACTCATTATAAAAACCGGCACGCCGAAAGTACAACTTTATCGACAGTCTGAAATAATAAAACGTTTGTTTTATTATTTCTCAACTTATTCACTACGCTTTTTTCAAATCTACGTTGGCTAATATATCAACACATGACTTCGCTAACGTATAGTTTTCTGCTTCGACCATCAAACGTAATTTTGGCTCTGTCCCTGACGCACGGATTAAGGTACGTCCACGACCAGCTAATTTCTGCTCTACTTGTTTTTGTGCTTCTATTAGACCTGCATGATTTTTCCAATCAATACCAGAATCAATAGGAACATTCACCATAACCTGTGAATACATCTCTAAATCTTTCACCCACTCTTTTAGAGTTGTCTTATTACGTACTAACCCTGTTAACACTTGTAAAGCCGCAATAATCCCATCCCCTGTGGTATGACGATCCAAACACAATAAATGCCCTGAACTTTCACCACCATATAGCCAACCATTAGCAAGTAATTGTTCCATCACATAGCGGTCACCTACATTAGCACGAATAAATGGAATACCCATTTCATTCATCCGTTTTTCAAAGCCGTAGTTTGTCATTAATGTGCCAACCACCCCTTTGACAGGACCATTTTTTAATCTTTCAAGCACAACAGCATATAGCAGTTGATCGCCATTATAGATATTGCCTCTAGAATCAACCATCTGGATACGATCAGCATCACCATCCAAGGCAATCCCATAGTCAGCACGATAAGCACTCACCGTTGAGGCTAATATTTCTGGGTGTAGCGCACCTACATTCTTATTAATATTAAAACCATCTGGGTTCGATCCAATCGTAATCACCTCAGCACCTAACTCTTGGAACACAGGTGGTGCAATATGATAAGCAGCCCCATGAGCACTATCAACAACAATACGTAATCCTCTTAGGTCTAGGTCATGAGGGAATGTACTTTTACAAAATTCAATATAGCGCCCAGCCGCATCTTCGATACGTTTTGCTCGACCAATTTTTTCTGAATCAACGCAACCAATAGGCTCATCTAATAAACGCTCAATTTCTGCTTCAACTTCATCAGGAAGTTTCATACCATGTGCAGAGAAAAATTTAATCCCATTATCATAATAAGGATTATGAGAGGCACTAATGACCACACCTGCATCAAGACGTAATGCACGAGTTAAATACGCTACTGCAGGCGTTGGGATAGGTCCCGCTAAAAAAACATCTATCCCTGCTGCACTCAACCCTGCTTCAAGAGCCGATTCCAACATATAGCCTGATACACGAGTATCTTTACCGATTAAGACACCAGGACGGTTATTTCCTTCATGCTGTGCCGTTAGCACTTGACCAGCTGCATACCCTAACTTTAAAGCAAATTCAGCATTAATAACTGGACCACCTACTTTACCTCTCACCCCATCGGTACCAAAATATTTGCGACTCATTTTTTATTCGACTCCTGTGCAATTGTTTTCCATACCTCTACTACGCTCTTTGTTTGCCATACATCATGTACACGTAGCACCACTGCTCCTCTATCCAAGCTAGCTAATCCAGCAGCAATACTTCCAGATAATCTGTGGTTGACATCCAAACCAGTCACAGAACCAATCATGGATTTTCTAGAAACTCCCACTAGTATAGGCTTATTTAGAGATTTTAAAAGAGGTAGCTTTGCTAATAATTGATAATTTTGTTGAACAGTTTTACCAAATCCAAAACCAGGATCAATCATAATACGATTTGACGCTATACCATTCTGCTCTAATTGAGCAATACGTTCAGCCAAAAAATCATAGACAGCTTGGGTAACATCATTATTATAATCGGGCGGATTGACTTGCATTGTCTTTGGCTGACCATGCATATGCATAATACAAATTCCACAATTTGGAAACTGTTGCACTACCTCAATAGCCCCTTTTCCACGCAGTGCATTAATATCATTAATCAAATCAGCACCAGCCTCTAAAGCAGCAAGCATTACCTCTGGTTTAAAAGTATCAATGGATAAAGGAACGCCACAGTCCTTAAGTCCTTCAATAACAGGAACTATACGTCTAATTTCCTCATCAATAGGAACAGGCTCTGCACCAGGACGTGTAGATTCTCCCCCAATATCCAAAATATCCGCACCCTCTTCAATTAATTTTAAGCCGTGGGCAATAGCTTCTTGGGTAGAATAATGTTGCATCCCATCAGAAAAAGAATCTGGGGTTACATTGACAATACCCATAATAAAAGGACGTTCGAACCGTAGTTCGAAGCGTCCGCATTGAAAAATAGAATTCATATAATTGCTATATGTTTATTAGTACAACAGATTAGATTGGCTCTGTGGCATTTTTATCGCCACCACCCTCTTTTTTGTCAGCATCAACTGCCGTTGGAGCATCCGCTGCCACAACAGCTACGCCAGATGCTGGAGGTGTTGAGTCACCTTTGCTGTCATAAGGTTTATCAGGCTCATGAGGTGGGCGTGGTTGCTTACCTGCCATAATATCCGCAATTTGTTCTGCATCAATCGTTTCCCACTCAAGCAATGATTTAGCCATTACTTCCATTTTGTCACGGTTAGCTTCAATCAAATCACGAGCAACTTTATACTGTTCATCAATAATTTTACGAATTTCTGCATCAACTTTTTGCATCGTTGCTTCAGAAACATGAGTCGTTTTAGTCACACTACGACCTAAGAACACCTCATTTTCGTTTTCTGCATACACCATAGGACCTAATGAGTCTGTCATACCATAACGAGTCACAATATCACGCGCTAATGCAGTAGCTCGTTCAAAGTCATTAGAAGCACCTGTCGTCATTTGATTCATAAAGACTTCTTCAGCAATACGCCCACCAAACAAGACTGAAATCATATTCAATAGACGCTCTTTATCCATACTATAGCGATCACCCTCTGGTAATTGCATAGTCACCCCTAATGCACGCCCACGAGGGATAATAGTTACTTTGTGAACTGGATCCGTTTTAGGTAATAACCACGCCACTATCGCATGACCAGCTTCGTGATAAGCGGTATTTCTACGCTCTTCTTCTGGCATCACAATTGAACGACGTTCTGCACCCATGATGATTTTATCTTTGGCTTTTTCAAAGTCCACCATATCTACAGTGCGACCATTACGACGAGCAGCGAATAAAGCAGCTTCATTCACTAGATTCGCTAAATCAGCCCCTGAAAAGCCCGGTGTACCACGTGCTAAAACAGATGGGTTTACATTGGGAGCCAATGGCACTTTACGCATATGTACATTTAGAATATGCTCACGACCACGTACATCTGGTAAATTTACGACCACTTGACGATCAAAACGACCTGGACGTAACAATGCAGGGTCTAGCACATCAGGTCTATTGGTTGCCGCAATCACAATCACAGATTGCCCAGACTCAAAACCATCCATCTCAACTAGCATCTGGTTAAGTGTTTGTTCGCGTTCGTCATTACCACCACCAACACCAGCGCCACGCTGACGACCAACAGCATCAATCTCGTCAATAAAAACAATGCATGGTGCATGTTTTTTAGCATTCTCAAACATATCACGAACACGTGAAGCACCTACACCCACAAACATTTCAACGAAATCTGAACCCGAAATCGTAAAGAACGGAACTTTAGCCTCGCCTGCAATTGCTTTCGCAAGTAGCGTTTTACCTGTCCCTGGAGGACCTACCATTAAGACACCTCGAGGAATACGTCCACCAAGACGTTGGAATTTTGATGGGTCTCTTAAGAAATCCACTAATTCTTGTACATCTTCCTTCGCCTCTTCAACCCCGGCAACATCAGCAAACGTCACATGGTTATTGCTTTCATCAAGCATTTTGGCACGAGATTTACCAAAACTAAAAGCACCACCTTTGCCTCCGCCTTGCATTTGACGCATGAAGAAAATCCATACGCCAATTAACAGAATCATTGGGAACCAAGAAATCAACGCTGTTGTTAAGAACGAGGCCTTTTCTATAGGTTTAGCTGTTACCTTAACACCATCATTCATCAAATCACCAACCATCCAAATATCATTTGGTGTTGTAATTTCATAAGGTCGACCATCATTAGGGGTCACGGTTAGTGTATTACCTTGGATAACAACAGAATTAATCTTTCCTGCTTTAGAGTCAGCCATAAACTGGCTATAAGATACGCCATTAGGATTAGACAGTCCAACATCATCGTATTGTTTGAATACAGTAAACAATACAACGATAAAAATCGCCCACATGGCAAATTTTGAAAAATTCTTGTTCAACGTAGAATACTCCTGCGTAAAACTCAGACAGTTTTACTCATTACAATTTAGCTTAACAGACCTATTTTACATGAGAAATTATTCCTGTGGGCAAAACAGGCTGTTAAGTACGCTCTATTTACGTTCTTTTTATATTAGGGGAAAAACTTAGAAATCAAGAGCGATTTTTTAGTCCTTTACCGACAATAAATGTTTCAGAGGATTTATCTCTTGATGCTTGTGGTTTACGCTCTACGACACGTTTAAAATGACGTTTAAACAGCTCCACTAATTGAGAAAAACCACTCCCATGGAAAGCCTTGACAATTAAAGCACCCTCTGGTTTTAGATGATTTGTCGCAAAATCAATCGCTAACTCAACAATATGTTCAATCCTTGCTGAGTCTGCAGAGCTAATGCCAGAAAGATTTGGAGCCATATCAGAAATCACTAAATCTACTTGTTGCTCACCCACTCTTTCTTTAAGTTGCTCAAGAACCTCATCCTCTCGAAAATCACCTTGAATAAATTCAACACCAGCAATCGGTTCCATTGGTAAAATATCTAAGGCAATAACCCGGCCATCAATCACACCACCAGGTCCTAACAATCTTTCTCGAGCAACTTGTGACCAACTGCCTGGTGTTGAGCCTAAGTCGACTATAATGTCACCTTTATGCATAAGTTTTTCGGTATCAAGAAGTTCTATCAGCTTAAATGCCGCTCTTGCCCGATACCCTTTTTGCTTGGCTAGTTTTACGTATGGGTCATTAATATGTTGATGAATCCATTCTTTTGAGAACTTTTTTTTGGGCATTTGCCTAAAATCCTAATTAATACTGTTTGAGTTTAACGAAAATGACTATATCGAAAATTGTACTCTCTTCTAAAGAGCGTAGCACGCTACGTGCCGCAGCTCACTCACTAAAACCTGTCGTTTTAATTGGTGACAATGGTCTTACACCTTCTGTCCTTAAAGAGATTGACCATAGTTTAACAGTTCATGGACTAATAAAAGTCCAAGTAGCTGGGGACGACCGCGAAAATCGTCTTACTATTGCCGATACCATCACCCAAGAACTTGACTGTCAGTTAGTCGCTCATTTGGGCAAAATCTTAACCTTATTCCGTAATACGCCTGAGCATGCTCACTTTTTAGCACCAGCTAAACCTCCTCTTGAGCGTAGTAGACGAGCGCCGAACGAAGAATATACACCCAAGAAATTAGCCGCTGCAGGTAAAACAATCAAGGATAAAAAATATAAATCATCAGCACCAAAAGGTAATGATGACTTAGCACCTAAAAAACCTCAACGCACAACTAGCACAACCAAAGCGAACAAAGTAATAGCACGTCCTGCTAAACCTAATATCCCTACTCGCAAAGGAAGTGCATTAACATTACGTGCCGGTCGTAGAGGACGTTAAAAGACTTTAAGGCTTGAGGTTTTTAGAAGTTAACACCTTTTTCCTTGATAAAAATCTCAGCCCATAAAAAAAGGAGGATAGTATTTATACCATCCTCCCAATAATTGGGTCAGGATTGGTCTCAGACGTAACTCACTTCAAGAATCTCAAATTCACGTTCCCCTGACGGTACGCGAATCAATACCACATCACCCTCTGATTTACCAATTAAACCACGAGCCACTGGGCTAGAAATAGAAATAAGATTTTGCTTAATATCTGCTTCTAAATCACCAACGATCTGATACTGTACAGTATCACCTGATTCTAAATCTTCCAATTTTACTGTTGCGCCAAATACAACTCTATCATCCACATCTAAGGTGGTAGGATCGATTATTTGAGAATTAGACAATGCACCTTCAAGCTCTTTGATACGCGCTTCAATAAAGCCTTGGCGCTCTCTAGCTGCATCGTACTCAGCATTTTCAGATAAATCACCTTGAGCACGAGCTTCTGCAATTGCTTCAATAACTGCTGGACGTTCTACTGATTTTAGACGGGCCAACTCCTCATTTAATCGCTTAGCCCCTGACACCGTTAATGGTAAAGCTGTTGACATAATAAGTCCCTTTATAGTTATGTTTTCCTAAAAATTAAACGCTCTGCATCGCAATGCAGAGCGCCCTTGAGTACATTATAGTGATTTTTAGTTTAATTTCAAGTAGTCTTAATGAAATTTACTGATATTTATCACTCTGTTGCTGTTTTTGACTTACGATTTAATAAGGCGTATAGAATAATGGCACCAAAAGTAGCTGTCCCAATACCCTCTAGTCTGAAACTACCAATTTCAAACGCAAAGTTACCTGCCCCCATAATCAATGTTACCGCAGCAACAATTAAATTTTTGTTGTCTGAAAAATCTACATTATTAATGACCCAAATACGTGCACCAGCAACTGCAATTAAACCAAATACCACAATTGATACACCTCCAAGTACAGGACCAGGGATACTATGAATTAAGGCACCAAACTTTGGAGAAAAACCAAGAATAATCGCAAAAATTGCCGCTACGACAAATAATAGTGTTGAGTACACACGAGTCAACGCCATCACACCAATATTTTCAGCATAGGTAGTGACACCCGTACCACCAACAGAACCAGACACCATTGTCGCCACACCGTCACCCACAAATGCACGACCTAAATATTGATCCAAATTTTGACCTGTCATGGCACTAACAGCACGAATATGGCCTAGGTTTTCCGCTACTAGAATCACCGCTACAGGTACAATCACAGTAATAGCACTCATATCAAACACGGGTGAACTCATTGTTGGTAAACCAAACCAAGCGGCATTTTGAATACCCGTAAAGTCAATTGGCTGTCCAAGTCCTAAAACATTTGCGCATACATAATAAATTAAATAAGCGAAAATTAAGCCAATTAAAATCATTAGCCGTTGTAGTGATCCTTTGGTAAAGATAGCAACACCACCCACACAAAGAATAGTCATCATGCCCATTAACGCATCAAAGATTGATCCACTTGCCATAGCACCTTTAGCAGCGATAGGAGCAAGATTTAAACCAATCACAGCAACAATCGCACCAGTTACTACAGGGGGCATTAATTTTTCAATCCACTCCGATGCATTCCCTTTGGTATTAGCAAACCAAATGATTAAGCCAATAATGGTGTAAACCAAGCCACACATAATAATGGCGCCTAAAGCAACACCAATATTTGCATTTAATCCTGAACCTGCTGTATAACCTGTAACAGATACTACACCACCAATAAAGGCAAAGCTTGAGCCTAAATAACTTGGTACTCGTCCACCAACAAAGAAAAAGAAAATCAATGTACCAATACCAGACATTAAAATCGCTAAGTTCGCATCAAACCCCATTAATAATGGTGCAAGAACTGTTGAACCAAACATAGCAACAACGTGCTGTGCGCCCATTAATAAGGATTGACTAATGGGTAAATATTCGTTGGGAGCCACGACCGTCCCTGGCGTAATCTGCTCGACTTTGCGCCATTCAGGAAAATATGACATAAGAGTGAAGTCCTAAAAGAGATGTGTTGAAAATTTCATCAGAAATTATACTAAATTCATCAAAATATAAGTTAAAACTCTGTGGATTCTAACGCTAAAATGCAATGAAAAACAGGCACATCAAAACCGATAAGAAATTTGCCTACAATCAAAATGCCAGTCGTCTTAGCAAAAAAGAGACTGGCATTTTTATTGGTAATAATAGGAATGATAGGACTTACTTAGGCATCTCATGCTGGCGAGGTTTACGTCCTCTTTTTGAGACAAAATAATCATACACAGGATTAGGAACTAATCTGAGCAATTTGCCCACTACACCCATTTGCCAAGGAATAACTTTATAAGAGCACCCCTTTTCAATAGTGCTAACAGCCACTTGTGCAAAATCATTTACTGGCATTAAAAAAGGCATTTTATAAGGATCAACTTTAGTCATTGGCGTATCAATAAAGCCAGGGGCTATTGTCACCACCTTGACACCAGTATTGTATAAATCTACTCGTAAACTTTCACAATACGTTCTCACGGCAGACTTAGATGAGCAATAAGCACTAGCACCAGGTAAACCACGTACACCAGCCACGCTACTAATGCCGACTAACGTTCCTTTCTTCGCCTTTTTCATATTAGCGATAAAAGGTTCAAACGTAGCGACCAACCCAAAAACATTGGTTTCATAAACTCGACGAAACGTCTCAAAGTCTTCTAAGTATTCAGTCACCGTGCCTACACTAATGCCTGCACAAGCAATCACTATATCTGTTGGTCCTAGCGTCTGGAAGTCATAAGCAGCGGCATGCAACGCCTCTCTATCTGCCACATCAACAACATAGGTTTTGTGCTGACCGGGTAATTCTTGTGCTAACGCTTGTAAGGCATCTTCTTTACGCCCTAATAACCCAAGTGTAGCCCCTTGACTGGCATAAACCTGAGCCAAGGCTTTCCCTAAGCCACTACTTGCACCTGTAATAAATACACGTAATGATTTTTCCTGAGTAGTCATTATTGTTGAGATTGGAGATAATTTTCTAGACCCATTTTCTCAATTAAGCCTAACTGTTGCTCTAACCAGTGAGCATGGTCTTCTTCAGTATCTATTAATTGAGCAACTAAGATTTCACGGCTAACATAATCTTTTTCTTGCTCACAAAGTTCAATACCTTTTTTCAAGTTTTCACGTACAGTGAGTTCTACATCAAGGTCAGCTTGCAACATGGAAGGAACATCTTTACCTACATTTAATGCCTCAGGCTTCATATTAGGAATGCCTTCTAGCATTAATACACGTCGAATCAATGCTTCTGCATGCTCTGTTTCCTCTGCCATTTCATGGTTTAGGCGATCAAATAACTTTGAGTATCCCCACTCTGAATACATACGAGAGTGAATAAAATACTGATCACGAGCAGCCAATTCACCAGCGATTAAAAAATTGAAATAGTCAATAACTTTTACACTGCCTTTCACGATATACCCCTTAAAAAAATAACTATGTTCTTATTGTAGTCCATAGTTATTTTAATTTTCTAATAAATCGTATTTACCGTTAAGTTGGTAAATACGATTGACTCTTATTAAGAGTTACATTAAGCCTAAATAATCATCATACTATTTATTCACTTTTGCATGCATAGCTTGTAAAGGATATACTCGTAAGCCTTTACCTTCACGTAGATATTGCATACCTTCAACAGCTGCACGGGCACCTGCAATCGTCGTAAAGAACGTAACGCGACCTGCTAAGGCATGTGTACGAATTGCACGCGAGTCATTGATAGCATTACGTCTCTCCTCAACCGTGTTAATTACTAGGCTAATTTCACCATTCTTAAGCATATCCACAATATGTGGGCGCCCCTCGGTCACTTTATTAACTACCTGAACAGGAATGCCTGCTTCGTATAGAGTAGCCGCTGTTCCTCTTGTTGCCGCAATCTTGAAGCCTAACTTCACGAGACCTTGTGCAACAGGAATTGCTTTTGCCTTGTCTTGTGCTTTAACACTAATAAACACTAGACCTGATTCAGGTAAATTAACACTCGCTGCAATTTGTGACTTCACAAACGCCTCACCGAATGTCTCACCCACACCCATTACTTCACCGGTTGACTTCATTTCTGGACCTAAAATAGTATCCACGCCCGGGAATTTAACAAATGGGAAAACAGCTTCTTTCACACAATAATGGCTTGGCGATACTTCCTTAGTTACACCTTGTTCAGCTAAGGTCTTACCAGCCATTGCTCTTGCAGATATTTTCGCTAGTTGCAAGCCTGTTGCTTTAGATACATAAGGTACGGTACGAGAGGCACGTGGGTTTACTTCAAGCACATAAACTTCATCTTTCTGAATTGCAAATTGCACATTCATTAAGCCTTTTACATTTAATGCTTTAGCCATAACACGCGTTTGGCGTTTGATTTCTTCAATAATCGCCGGTGATAATGAATAAGGAGGTAAACTACATGCTGAGTCACCCGAGTGAACACCTGCTTGTTCAATATGCTCCATCACGCCACCAATAAAGACGGCTTCACCATCGGAAATACAGTCTACGTCCACTTCGGTGGCATCATTAAGGAAACGGTCTAACAATACTGGCGAATCGTTACTTACCTTCACCGCTTCACGCATATAACGCTCTAAGTCTGCCTGCTCATGCACAATCTCCATGGCACGACCGCCCAATACATAGGAAGGACGCACCACTAATGGATAACCAATATCTTCTGCATGCGTAATCGCCTCGGCTTCTGTTCTAGCGGTACGATTAGGTGGTTGTTTTAAGTTTAATTTTTGTAAGAGTTTTTGGAAACGTTCACGATCTTCAGCGATATCAATAGACTCAGGGCTAGTACCGATAATAGGTACGCCATTAGCTTCTAATGCACGAGCTAGTTTTAATGGTGTTTGTCCACCATATTGAACAATCATACCGACAGGTTTTTCAACATGAACAATTTCTAATACATCTTCTAATGTAAGTGGCTCAAAATACAAACGGTCTGATGTATCGTAGTCCGTAGATACTGTTTCTGGATTACAGTTGACCATGATTGTTTCATAACCATCTTCACGCAATGCCAACGCCGCATGTACACAACAATAATCAAACTCGATCCCTTGACCAATTCTGTTTGGACCACCACCTAAAACAATAATTTTTTTCTTATCAGTTGGTTGAGCCTCACACTCTTCTTCATAAGTCGAATACATATAGGCTGTATTTGTCGCAAACTCTGCTGCACACGTATCCACGCGTTTATACACAGGACGAACACCTAATTGATGACGTACTTTACGTACTTCAGATTCTGACGTATCCAACAAATACGCTAAACGTCTATCTGAGAAACCCGCTCTTTTAATCTGGCGCAATGTTTCTTCATCTAAATCAGCTAAGGTTTTCTTTTCTAAGGCTAATTCAATATCAACGATTTCTTTAATTTGTTGTAAGAACCAAGGATCAATCTTAGTCAATTGATGCACTTCTTCCAAGCTAAAGCCTTTATCAAACGCATCACCTACATACCAAATACGCTCAGGACCTGGCTCAGCCAATTCTACCTGTAATGTTTCACGATCGATTGTCTTTTGATTCAAGCCATCAACACCAACTTCTAGACCACGTAAAGCTTTTTGGAAAGACTCTTTAAATGTTCTTCCCATTGCCATCACTTCACCAACAGATTTCATTTGAGTCGTCAAACGAGAATCTGCCATTGGGAATTTCTCAAACGCAAAACGAGGAATCTTAGTGACGACATAGTCAATGGTCGGTTCAAATGATGCTGGTGTGGCACCGCCAGTAATCTCATTTTTTAGCTCATCCAACGTATAACCAACAGCTAAACGTGCGGCTACCTTAGCAATAGGGAAACCTGTTGCTTTAGAAGCCAATGCAGAGGAGCGTGATACACGAGGATTCATCTCAATCACAATCATACGACCATTTTGTGGATTAACCGCAAACTGTACATTAGAGCCACCTGTATCAACACCAATTTCACGTAATACCGCAATTGAGGCATTACGCATAATTTGATATTCCTTATCAGTCAAGGTTTGTGCTGGTGCCACTGTAATAGAGTCACCAGTGTGTACACCCATTGGATCTAAGTTCTCAATTGAACAAACAATAATACAGTTATCTGCCTTATCGCGAACAACTTCCATCTCGAACTCTTTCCAACCTAGCATAGACTCTTCAATCAATAACTCATTGGTTGGAGAAGCCTCTAGACCTCTACGACAAATCGTTTCAAACTCTTCAGGGTTATAAGCAATACCGCCACCAGAACCACCTAGTGTAAAACTAGGACGAATCACAACAGGGAAGCCAGATGTCCCAATCTCTGCCGCAATTTTACGTTGTACATCCCAAGCCTCTTCCATTGAGTGAGCCACGCCAGATTTAGCAGACTCTAAGCCAATAGATGTCATCGCTTCTTTAAATTTTAAACGGTCTTCCGCTTTCTCAATGGCTTTTTCATTAGCACCAATTAGCTCTACGCCATGTTTTGCTAAGACCCCTTCACGTGCCAAATCAAGTGCACAGTTTAAGGCTGTTTGTCCACCCATGGTTGGTAATAACGCATCAGGCTTCTCAATTTCGATGATTTTTTCTACGGCTTGCCAAGTAATAGGCTCAATATAGGTTACATCGGCAGTTTCTGGGTCAGTCATGATAGTAGCTGGATTACTATTTACCAGAATAGTTTTATATCCTTCCGCTTTTAATGCTTTACATGCTTGAGCACCAGAATAGTCAAATTCACATGCTTGCCCAATAATAATAGGGCCAGCGCCAATAATTAAAATACTTTTTATGTCGGTACGTTTTGGCATAATTCCCTACTTCGCCATATGGCTAATAAACTTGTCAAATAATTCAATAATATCGTGTGGTCCTGGACTTGCTTCTGGATGTCCTTGGAAACAAAAAGCTGGACGATCTGTCAATTCAAACCCTTGTAACGTTCCATCAAAAAGTGAGACATGTGTTACACGAGCGTTATTTGGTAAGGTATCGCCATCAACAGCAAATCCATGATTTTGGCTAGTGATATACACACGACCGGTTTGCAAGTCTTTGACTGGGTGATTTGCCCCATGATGACCTGTTTTCATCTTAACTGTTTTGGCGCCTAGCGCTAATCCCATAATTTGATGACCTAGACAGATACCAAACAAAGGGATTTTTTTATCAATAAGAATTTTTGCTGTTTCAATCGCATATTCTACTGCTTGCGGATCTCCCGGGCCATTGGCTAAAAAAACACCATCTGGATTTAAGGCTAACACCTTTTCAGCAGGTGTTTGAGATGGTACTAGCGTAATTTTGCAACCTCGATATGCTAGTAAACGAAGAATATTCGATTTCACCCCAAAATCATAAGCAACGACATGATATTTATCTTGTTCTGGCTTTGTATAGCCATTACCCAATTGCCATGTTCCTTGATGCCATTCCTGCTCTGTCGTTACACTAACTTGTGTCGCTAAGTCTTGCCCAACCATGCCGGGATAGGCCTTAGCCAATGCTACCGCTTTTTCTACATCATCACCCACCAAAATACATGCACCTTGTGCACCACCTTCTCGTAAGATACGTGTAAGTTTGCGAGTATCTATTTCAGCTATTGCTACAATACCATTTTCTTTTAAATAATCAGGAAGAGATTGTGTAGAACGGAAGTTTGATAAGAGACTTGGGCAATTACGGATAACAAGACCAGCTGCATGGATTTTTGAAGATTCGATATCTTCAGTATTAACTCCAGTATTGCCGATATGTGGATACGTTAAGGTCACAATTTGTTGTGTATAACTTGGATCAGTTAAAATTTCCTGATAACCTGTCATAGACGTATTAAAAACAAGCTCTGCTGTAGTATGGCCAGTTGACCCAATTGAAACACCTTTAAAAACCGTTCCATCAGCGAGGGCCAAAATAGCGCTAGGAAAATCTTGATTTCCTTTCAGTAGTGATGACAATGCCATAAAACCCCAAATTTCAAAATCAGTAAGTAAACTTTCTGATTATACTTTTTTTTCAATTTTTAATGTAAAAATAGCCTATTTTGTTATGAAAATTTAATACTCTTTTGCTATTATTGTGTCTATAGATTCTAAAGATAGGAAAAAAATTTGAATACCCATATACTGGATATTTGAGGTTATTTTTTAATAGTAATTCCCCTAGGACAATAAACAAATATATGACTACTTCGCTTGACTACTTAAGACAATTTACTACTGTTGTTGCAGATACTGGTGACTTTGAGACAATTCAACAACACTCTCCTACTGACGCCACTACCAATCCATCATTAATTTTAAAGGCGGTACAACAAGATAATTATCGTCCTTTATTGCTTGAAACGATTAAAGAACATCCCAATAGTTCTATGGAAGATGTCGTTGATTATTTATTAGTTAAGTTTGGACAAAAAATTCTGAATATTGTACCAGGGCGTGTTTCCACTGAAGTAGATGCTCGCCTCTCTTTCGATACAGCAGCCACTGTCAATCGCGCAAGGAGTATCATACAAAAATACAATGATGCTGGCATTTCCAACCAAAAAGTCCTGATTAAAATAGCCGCTACTTGGGAAGGTATTCAAGCGGCACGTATTCTAGAACAGGAAGGCATTAAGTGTAATTTGACCTTGGTGTTTTGCTTAGCTCAAGCGGTCGCCTGCGCTGATGCTAATGTTCAACTTATCTCTCCCTTTGTGGGGCGAATATACGATTGGTATAAAAAACAAGCTGGGCAACAGTGGGATGAAAACGCTAATGCAGGACTCAATGACCCAGGTGTTAAGTCAGTCACTCAAATCTTTAATTACTATAAGAAATTTGCGGTGAAAACCGAAATCATGGGGGCAAGTTTTAGAAATATCAATCAGATTCTCGCACTATCAGGTTGTGATTTATTAACCATCAGTCCAGACCTTTTATCCAAACTCTCTCAACAGGAAGGTTCATTAAGCACTAAAGTATTAGATGCCTCTAGTGCTCAACAAGCTTTGATAGAGCCATTAACTTTGTCAGAATCGCGTTTTAGATTTTTGCTGAATGAAGATGCCATGGCGACTGAGAAATTAGCCGAAGGTATTCGAACTTTTGTTGCCGATGCGATTAAGTTAGATGCACTAATCAGTACGTCTCTCTGTTAATGCCCAAGCAATTGTTCCTGCATCCACATATTCCAGCTCACTACCACTAGGCACTCCTCGAGCAATGCGAGATACCTTTACCCCTTGATCTCGCAATACATTGCCTAAGTAGTGAGCGGTGGTTTCTCCCTCTGCTGTAAAGTTAGTCGCCAAAATAACTTCTTGCACAGGATAATCCAACACCCGATGAAATAAGCGTTCAAGATTTAGTTTTTGTGCACCAACACCATCCAAAGGTGATACTTTACCCATAAGTACATAATACAGTCCATGATAGCCATGACTTGCCTCAATCATATTCAAGTCTGCTGCCGTTTCTACCACACATAATAGAGAATGGTCTCGTCTCTGACTTGCACAGATAGGGCAAATATCCTCTGTTGTAAAGGAATTGCACATCTGGCAATGCTTTAGCTCGTTAAGTGCCTGATTAATTGTTTCACTGATTTTAGCCGCACCCTCTCTATCGTACTGCAATAAATGGTATGCCATACGCCTAGCCGTACGCTTGCCTATCCCAGGCAATGTATTTAGTGCCTCAATCAATTCAAATAACGGTTCTGGATCAGGTAAAAGTGCCATTAATAATAGCCCTTAGCTTAGAATGGAAATTTTAATCCACCTGGCAATGGCATCCCTGCTGTCACAGCAGACATTTTTTCTGCTGAGGTTGTCTCTACTTTACGTAAAGCATCATTCACGGCAGCAGCAATTAGATCTTCTAGAAATTCTTTTTCTTCTGCATCTGCTAGCAAAGATGGATCAATCGTGATACGTTTCACGTCATGACGACATGTCATTGAGACTTTCACTAAGCCACCACCAGCCGCTCCTTCAACGATAATATCACCTAAAGCTTCTTGGGCTTTTTTCATATTCTCTTGCATTTGCTGTGCTTGTTTCATTAAACCAGCCAATTGATTTTTCATCATAATTATTCATCCTTTTATATAATTTGCGATATAAGTTTACCCTATACAGGCTTAATGGAGTCCTCTACCAAAATCGCTTGAAACTCATCTTGTAATGCCTGTACAAATGTATTTTGTTGATAATCCTGTTCAGCTTTCTGTTGACGTTTTTGTAATTCAGCTTGCTCTACCGCATGTACTGATTGATTCGCCTCACCATACTCAAACTTCAATTTTAGCGGTGTTTTAAAGTACTCTGTTAAGCTAGTCGTCAAAGTAGTTTTTGCGGATAAATTATCACTACCTTGTACTAAAATTCTTAAATATACCGTTTGATTTTCAACACCAATCCACTCACTATGCTTGGCAATTTCACCGACCATACCTTTTAAGTTTAATGACTTAACCACTTCTATCCATGCGTCAGGAGTCATATGGTTTAAAGGAATAGCATCCTCTTGCAATGGTGCTGATTCTGGAACAGAAGAACTAGATTGCCCATTTTCCTGTTCAATTATATAGTCTGCTGGAGGTGTAACACTATCCCCATCATACCAATATCCTTCATCTACTGGCGGATAATAAGGTGCCATATTTTCTTCTGTCACATCATCTATATGGCTCACTGTATCACTGTTAGAGATAGCTGAAATTTCTCTTTCCAACTCCTCAGGGCTTATTTCCTCAGATAGAGACTCTGGCACTATTGCTTCAGAAAGTTCCCCTGCATCAGTAACCACTTCGGAGACAAACTTGATATCCGTATCAGTATCATCACTAGATATAGACTTATCAACAATTTCAGTGGTTGGCGCCAAAGAGATAGTGTTAGGCGTTATGGCAGATGAAGATTGCTCAAATTGCTCAGGACTTTTTTTTTCAGCCTCTACATGCTCAACAGGAGATTGCGTAGTTACCGTTTGACCTTGACCTGCAGTAGTGAGAGGTGAGGTTAATTGCACTTGATGTGGAGACACCAAGGACAACATCCTCAATCCAGCCATAATGAATCCTGTATATTCATCAGGAGACAAGGCTAATTCCGAACGACTATGAATAGCAATACTATAAAACAACTGCAACGCATCAGGATGTATTACTTTAGCCAATGATAAAATATCGTCATAGCTTGGATCCTCGGCTGTTATCACTCCAGGCAAGCGTTGTTCAATAGCGATTTTAGACAGCAACGAGGCTAAATCCTCTAAGGCACTCGAAAAAGAAAATCCCCTACTCGTTAATTCAGTCGCTATATCAATAAGTCCTTGCGCATTGCCACTCATTAATTGATTTAAAAAACGTACCAAATAACGTTGATCAATTGTACCCAACATATCACGTACAGCGTTGCCCGTGATATTAGCACCTGAATAAGCAATCGCTTGATCCGTTAGCGACAATGCATCACGCATAGATCCTGCCGCTGCTTGTGCCAATAAGCGTAGACCCTCTGCATCAAACTCAACTTCTTCTTGTTTTAAAATAGTTTGCAAATGCGACACAATCGCATCAGGAGGCATTTGTTTAAGATTGAACTGAAGACAACGAGATAACACTGTCACAGGTATCTTTTGAGGATCTGTTGTCGCTAAAATAAATTTTACATGCGGGGGAGGCTCTTCTAATGTTTTCAGCATGGCATTAAATGCCGTTCCTGATAACATATGCACCTCGTCAATCGTATAAATCTTAAAACGACCTACTGATGGTGCATAAATCGCCTGTTCAAGTAATTGAGCCATTTCTTCGACACCACGATTGGATGCCGCATCAAATTCTAAATAATCTGGAAACCTACCTGCATCAATTTCGGTACATGCTTGACAAACACCACAAGGTGTTGGTGTGATACCTTGCTCACAATTAAGTGACTTTGCCAAAATTCGTGCTAAGGTAGTTTTACCTACACCTCGTGTCCCTGTAAATAACCAGGCATGATGTAAGCGCTGTGTTTTTAGCGCATTTGACAAGGCTTTTACCACATGCTCTTGACCAACAAGTGTTTCAAAAGTTCGGGGACGCCATTTGCGTGCAAGGACTAGATAATTATTTGTTGTCATGGATTAAGTGTAGGTATAAATAAGGAGTGAGCCTTACTCCGGCACTAGATCCGCACAGCTATGGCTGCTTCGTTCCCGACCTGACCAGATTCACTGCCGACCCATGCGAAGGGGCCCACCGAAAATAATTGTAGCATAGTTTTATAAAAGCTCAATCCATTGACAACCATCTAAAGCATAAATAGCCGTTTTAACAGCGCGCCCATCCAAGCCTGAGAGATAATCTGCATAGGCTTGAAGCTGTGAGGTATATAAAACACGTAAGCGATCTTTAAATGCCTCATCACTCTCATTAGGTAAGCGTTGATTTGTTTTATAATCCACCACTAACCATCCTTCTTCTGTTGCCAAGACTAAATCCACAATACGTTGCTGATTATCTTCATTATAAAGTTGCCATTCTTGTGTGGCTTGTGGATGACTTAACAAATACTGCCCTCTTTCATCATTCAACACCTCACTGAGTAAATGTATCACTCGTGAAGAGGCTTGTTCTAACTCTTGAGGATAGACACCGAGCTGATGTAATTGTCGTTTAATCAGTTTTACACCAGATTTCACCCTCTCTATCGACCAATCTTGTAACTTAGCTCGCCCCATCTGCTCTAGCCAAGCATGAGCTACCGTTCCTATTGCTGAATGCAATCTATTTTCAAACACCCATTCTGATAACGGCATACCTTCGGCTAGATTACTTTCCTTCTCTGTACTTATGGCTGTCTTTTCAGAAGGAGAAACCACAGTCTCCTCCTTCTTATCTTCACTAACTAACTCTTTTTGTAGCGAACAAATAGTGTCAAGTGTAAAACGCTTAACCCCCTCACTTTCAAATGCCCATATGCTAGGTGCCTCTTCTAAGATAATGTCGTCTGCATTCACAACTAAGGTAGGGTCAATAAACGCCTCAATACTAGATAGCATGGTTGATGCCGCTGGCTTTTTATCCTCACACCGTAAATACATTAAATGCAATTTTTCTTTTGCTCTCGTACACGCCACATATAAAAGACGATCAACCTCATGGCGTTGTCTAATTCGATTACGTCTTTTAATAATACTTGAGATAGGGTCTTCAATGTCTTTTGCTTTATGAGTGATAGAACCCATTAATAAATGCCCTTGTTCATTCTCAATCTCAAGTAAATCACCTTTATTTGGTGGAGGCTCTTTATGTAAACCAAATAAGATAACCTCATCAAACTCTAATCCTTTTGAACTATGCATTGTCATGATTTGCACAGCGTTTTCTTCACTGACTGGCGCAGCAAATAATTTAGCCATACGCTGATCAAACTCCCGCAAATCTAGATTGCCATAGGGTGCCAATTCTTCCACAATAGTTAACACAGACATCACATTTTCTTGTGCTGCTTCGCTCGCGTAAAGTCTCGCCGCCCCTAAACGCTCCCACACTAACTCAACATAGGTAGCAAAAGTCATATCGCTTTGTAGATACGGAATATCTAGTAAAGCTTGAGCTGCAAATAAAAACCGTTGCTGCTCTTCAGGAGATAATATACTGGCTAATGCTTCTGGTGTCTGACGATACGCTTGCATCTGTGCAGGAATACTACGCTCTATTTTCCCCTCAAATAAACGCGTTAAACTAGCTAAAGTTAATCCACAAAAAGGTGCTCGCAATAAAGACAGCCACGCCAATCGATCGCTAGCATGACTAAGCGCACGGATGAGTTGTACTAAATCACTCACTTCTTCAGTCTGTGCTAATGGCACCATTTTTACCGCTTGAACAGGGATATTGGCTTGGTTCAAGGCTTCTGCCAACCCTTCTAAATGTGTACGCGAACGCACTAATACAGCCACCGTTCTTTTCTTCTCAGACGCTTTATTTTGCTCCAATACATTTTGCACCAACGCTACGGCTTTATACACCGCCTGCTTTAATGCTTGTTCTTTACCTTCATCTCCACTTTGTTTGGTGAAGTTAAATGGATAATACTGAACTGCATTTGCCTCCTTTGCGGGTTTAAAGGGATGTGAATCCGTATAGCTAATTGCCCCTAGCGATGGCTGATTGTCAGAGGGGAACACCTGTTTAAACATATGATTCACCCAATCCACTACACCAGCATCTGAGCGGAAATTTTCTTTTAAGTGCAGTAAGTCCATCACCACATTACCCAATACTACTTGTTTTTCTGCCTCAGGAAGTCCTGTATTTTTGGCAGCTTTTTCAGCTAATGTCAGAAATAAACTCACTTCCGCATTGCGAAAACGATAGATGGATTGCATGGGATCGCCAACTAAAAATAAGGTACGACCATCACCCACAGACCATCCTGAAGTAATGAGATCTAATAACTCTTTTTGTGCAAAACTTGTATCTTGAAATTCATCAATCAGAATATGCTTTAAATCTGCATCGATTTTTAATAACATCTCTGTTGGAGCTTCTTGGCTACCTAACGCACGCAACGCACGTTGTGAGATTTCTGTAAAATCAACCACCCCTTCCTCTTGAAATACTTTTTGCAAGTTATGTTCACATTGCAATAAGCACTCAAAAAAATGTTGGAATAAGGTAATATTTTCAGCATCAATTAATTGTGTTGGCAAGCTTTTAACATCACTGATTACATCGACCAAACGCTCGTCTAAAGTTTCAAACCACTCTACCAAGCCCTTTTTAAACGGAGCTTTCGGTGCGATACCACTTGTAACCCTCAAATCTCTCCGAATAGGTCCGTCATTCGTTGCCAAGAAAAAGCATAATGCCTGCCACTTTTCGATATCGTCAATGCTATGCGTAAATGGCTCTCCAGACCATTGCTTAAAAATTTTTAATGAATTCTCTTTTGGATCTTTACCTTTATCCAGTAAATATTGATGTAGGGTCTGAGCCGCCTCAGGCAAAATAGGCGATAAATAAGAAAACCAACCCACTGGTAGCAAGGTATCTAAGTGCTTGAGATTTTGCTCAATAATATTGTTAAGCGTTTCCATCATCTTTGTTAACGCTAGTGCTGGTTCTTGGGCTAATGCTATCCACCCTTGCCGTTTATCTAACATCTGAACTAATAAAGAATGGAATTTTTCCACCTCTACATCAAGATGGGATAACACCACACGCACACTCTCTTGAGTATCTAATTGTGAAAATGTTTTTTGTACCGCTTTTCGATGCAATGACTCTGCCGACTCTTGAGGGCTTAACCCTGCCCCAGCACCAGATAAGCTCGGTGTCATTCTGACTAAGGATTGAGCAAAAGAGTCTATCGTTTGAATACGTAAACGGCTTGGATTATCTAGCAAAGACCAATTAAGCTCACTATCTCTCTGTAACACAGCCAATGCTTTTTCTCTTGAGTCTTGTTGGTGTTCAGGTACAGGCTGTTCATTTGATCGCGCTTGTTCTAGCTTTTTCATCACACGATCTTTCATCTCAGCCGCTGCCTTACGCGTAAAGGTAATTGCCAAAATATCTTCTGGTCTATTGACAATCGCTAATAAGGACAAAATTCTATCCGTCAATAATTCCGTTTTCCCAGATCCTGCTGGTGCTTGCACAATATAAGAATGATGAGGATTAACCGCTTGCATCCGTGCGATATGGTCAGTCGCTTGCTTCGTCATATTATTCCTCCTCTGTCTCATGTAATCTTAAAAATGGCAACACATCACAATGTCTCATATCATCGATATCCAAGTAGCGATTTTTAGCCTCACCTCTTGCTATTTCTTGGAATAACAACAATAACGTAGACTGCCATTTGTCTGTGATTTCTATCCACTGCTCAGCGTTAATCAAAACTCTGTCATTTTGATTATGAGCATAAAGATTTTGCCAGAGGCCCACATAATATTCTTTTTGCCGAGAGAGACTACTAAATGCCACCCCATCTACATCAGCCGCAGGAGCAATCTTTAACAGCGATGCATATAAAGGTAATTGCAGATTTTTTAAGCGCTCACGATCCAACCAGTGCTTTTTGTATTCTGACGCAGATTCCAAACTTCCTGTTTTGTAATCAATAAAAATCAAATGCTCTTTCTCATTTTCATCAATACGATCCACTTTGAAGGTAAAGTGCAATCCCTCTTCTTCCAACATATAACGTCTTTCCGTTTCCCTAATCTTAAATGGCAAACGCTTTTCGGCATCATAGTCAATTAATTGCAAGACAAGATCACGAGCACGCTCTATCGTTAATGCTCTTAATGTCGGAGAGCTTAGATGTGATAATTCTGTCTGACCTGCCGTCTCTAAGGCTTGCTGTAACTGCTGAGTAACCCATTCTTTATCTTGAAGCTTACTTTGGTGACACCCTGTAAAATAAAACAACTCCATCACCTTATGTAAAAAATTACCTTTTACTAGAGATGTCAATTCAGTCTCAGGATAATCAGGTAGCGTTTCTAGCTGTAACCGCAGCACAGCATATGCCCATAGTGGATTGATGGATTGCTTCTCTAAGGTGTGATATCCACCCTCAACATGCCCTTGCATCGGCAAGCCACAATCATCTATTATTTTTTCTAACACAACGTCTTGAGCAGACTTAATATGCTGTATTGGCAAGTTTTTTTGTGTCGCTAGATAAGGGCTTAAAAAACTACTGTGACGTAAAATTTCTTCACCTTTGAGACTCGGATAACTAAATACGACTAAGGGTGCACTATGCAATATCGCCTCAAAAACTTGTGTTGCCCATGCCATTTCACTTTCTGGCGTTGCATGCATCACATGTGCTCTACGCTGACTGCGTATAGGCAAATAGGGATTAGGATTGGAAATTTGAGGTAGCACATTATCCGTTAACCCCGATACCCACACAGCATCCCATTGCCCTCCCTCTATTTCATATAACCCCACGATATCGAGTACGACATTAGCTGGGCGCTGTCCTTGGAACATAGTTTGCCCAAGGTGTTGCTCAAATAACGATAAGGCTTCATCTGCACCCAACGCAGGTAGCATTTCATCTAACACAGAAAAGGCTTTCATCGCTTGTTCAAATGCCTGACAAAGCTGATAATTAATACTATTTAATGAGAAACCACTCGGAAAAGAAAAGGATTTTAAGGTCTCTTGATACACCTGCACCCACTCTGCACAGGTTCTTTTTTTCATAGACCATGTATCGATACTCGTTTGAAAAGCCTGAGCATGACTAGGATGAATTTTTGATAACTCATCAGAAAAAGCGTTGTACGATAATTTTACCGATGTACCAGAACGCAAGGTACAATCCCACATTGCCAACCGTTCACGATAATACGAGTCAAACGCAAACTCTGCATTTAACAAAGCATTACCCACATCCGCCAGCACCACTGCACCTTGTTGAAAACGTACTAATAGTCGGAACCACGCTAGCACAGAACGTACCAATCCCCATTCACTTAACGGTCGCCCTACCGCTATATGCCACTGCTGATCCAATACCGTATCCTTAAACATCAGCGTGAGCAAGCGCCGAAGTTGCGGGACGGAATGCTGTAAGTCTGGCACGACTAAAGCGACTTTATGCGTAGGATTGCGTTGAATATACTGTGCTGCCCACATCAATGCTGATAACATTTCTTGATACGAATCCTCGGCACGATATACCTCTATCGATTGAGCCTTTTCACGATGTAATACTAATTGATAAACCTTGCTTCCATTAGCAATACACACTTCGAGCAGACGCTGTTGATACGCACTTAAACTATAAAAACCTAACAATACAATATGTGCAGGTGCTTTTAATTTACCCTCTTGAATCGCTTGCTGCAGCTGTGTTGCCAAAACAGGCGTATCCCACGCAGGCAATGCCGCCAATAACTGTTGATATTGCTGACGCCATTCACAAAACGCTGTATATTCAGGATTGACCTCATCCGCCCTAACCTCAATCCCCCATTCTGTCTCCAAACTATGTGCCTGATTCAAGGAGACCGCTGCCGCTGCCATATTCACCAAAGGCTCATCACTATTTTTTAATGCCGTTTGTAATGCTTGTCGCCAATACCATTGCTGTGCCATCTCATTAAGCACAATAGGCATCTCCACTTGCTGAAAATTTAACGTCGTTGCTAACTGCTGAAACCATGCTTTATAAGGCATAATCGTAGGCAGACTAATCACCTTCACATCAGCCGCCCGCTGTTGCAATAACAGCTTTTTCATAAACATCGCTAGACGATTATTAGCGGTAATAAGGGTTGTCTGCGTGGGAGGTAATGACGATAACTCAGTAAGAGATAAGGGCGTAAAAACAGTCATAATCGGTCAACATAGTTACAATTGATACGATTATAAATGAGATTTGAAAAAGATAACTAACGCTAGGATAGTTATTGCCATTAGATGAAAATATTACGCAGCACATCTTTTAAAGCCTCTTGTTTTGTCTAATAGTTACGTAATTTTATTGTTTCATTGTGAGAATAAATACTCAAAAACAAAAAATAACTCTTAGACAACAATATTAGATAGAATATTTTATCTATCATTAATATAAAGACTTATAAAAAACGTTCTTCCTTTAACAAGCTCTGTCATTCATCACATAATCTTCCTCTACGGATATTTTTGTCTAATTGTCAGTCAGTACTATTCACTTTAGCATAAATAAATAATTTTTTATTCTTTGTTATCCAATAGAAACTCACACTTATGACTGACAAAATACCTTCATCTTCTTTAGATAATTCTCTATTTACAACCACGAGTAAGACAACATCAACTACTCAAATTATCACACCCAATACATCAGAAAATATCACTACACCTATTCCCTCTCTACCGCCTATCCTTAGTCTTAAAACGGATTGGGTCTTTAAATGGATGTTCGGTCAAGAAAAACACAAGCCTTTGTTGATTGACCTCCTCAATGCCATTCTGCAAGGCAAAGAGCCGCCCATTATCGACCTGACCTTTAACAATACCGAACAAATCGGTAAGCAATTAGACAATCGTAATGTTATCTTTGATATCTATTGCACCACCAGCGATAACACACATCTGATCATCGAAATGCAAAATATCAAGCAGCCACACTATATTGACCGTGCCCTTGCCTATGGGATAACGTCCATGAATAAGCAACTCAATACTCAGAGCAATTGGCATAAGCCACTTGAGCCAGTCTATGTGATTTCATTTGTTAACTTTATCTATTTTGAGAAAGACAGCTTTATTAGTCATACCAGACTGAATGATTTAGATACAGGAACGGCTATTAGCTCAAAACTCAATCTTATTTTTCTGGAACTCCCAAAAATTAAAAAAAATCAGTTAGACTATCAGCATAGTCGCCTAGATGCTTGGCTTTATCTTATTAACTACCTCGGAGAAATAGAGACCATGCCTGAATCACTAACGCTTGATAAGACCTTTAGAGAAATCTTTCAAAAAGCCAATACTGCTCAAATGACGGCGCAAGAGTTTGAGGACTTTATTCGCCGTAATAAATACCATTGGAATCACCTTATTGCATTAGATGAACGCTATACAAGTGGAATGGCTGAAGGTAAACTTGAAGGCTTAACTCAAGTAGCGAAGAGCCTCAAAACAGAGGGGATGGACATAACACTTATCCAAAAAGTCACCGGACTTTCTGCAGAAAAAATTAAGCAGCTCTAAAATATCTCGTATGAACAACTACATACATAATTATGGTTAAATCTCATTAGATGACATTTAAAAATTACTCATATCCCTTAAATGAGTGGTATTTCATCATAAATTCGTTTAATATTACGTCAAAAAATTAGCACTACTAATACTATTACTTTTTGCATAAGAAATATAAAGAGCAAAAAAGCTTCAAACCATATTTTTAATCTTTTTCAAATGACTATTGGGGAATAGCCATGTTTTTTTATGGGAAAAAAAACCTTTCGCCTTCAACTACTCCATTATTGGCAAATAAAATCGCCCATAATTTAAATACCCTCAATAGTTACTCTCTCATACCACCTATTCTTATACTATGTCTCGTAATAGGTGTTCTATTTCACTACCACGCTTTTCACCAGTAAAATATGCTGAGCTTCAAAAACCTATTTTCTTGTATTTAAATGCAAAGCTCTCCCAATTTCCTCAGTTGCAATATAACTTAACGCAGCTAGGTAATGTGTTAATTGCTTTCTCTCTATTAAGTCTGGTGCTTGTGTATTTACCTAAAATATGGGAGGCTCTAGCATCAGCTTCAATTTGCTCTGCAATTTTATCTAACGGTCTGAAACGCCTTTTCGAGATGCCACGACCTGCACAAATGTTTAGTCAAGAAGAGTTTGTTGTTATTGGCGAAGTCTATAAAGGTTTTAATAGCCTACCCTCTGGACACTCAATAACTATAGCGACAACATTATTTGTATTGGTATTTGCTCTTCGCCCTAAAAACCTTACCAATAAACTTACGTGGTTTATTATATTTATCATCATTGAGCTAGGTTTAGCACTATCAAGAGTTGCAATAGGAGCTCATTATCCTCTTGGTGTCTTGATCGGCTGTACGATTGGCTATTTTTGTGCGGCCCTTGGGATTTTGACCAATCAAAAATATCATATATGGTCATGGATAGCTAATCCAAAATATTATCCTTTCTTTATTATTTTATTCACTGGTAGTGCTATTGCATTAATAAAAAAAATGATCAGTAACCCCTTAGCTGTTTATTATATCGCGCTAATATGTCTGCTAATTTCCTTAGGCACTCTGATCAAATCTTATGCGCTATACATTAAACATCAATATAGGTCTAAGAGTCAGATAATATTATCCAACTCTTAGTCTCAAGATAAAAATATTAACTACCAAATAACTCAGACGCTTGTTTACGTAATTCAAATTTCTGAATTTTACCAGTCGCTGTTTTGTGTAACTCGCCAAAAACAACCTTTTTAGGTGCTTTGAATTTTGCCATATGTTCACGGCAGTATTCAATGATTTCCTCTTCCGTCACTGGAGGGGCATCATCTTTAAGCTCAATAAACGCGACAGGTACTTCACCCCACTTTTCATCATTTAGGGCAACGACGGCACAAGTAGCCACACCAGGGAATTTATAGATAACATCTTCAACTTCCAGTGAAGAAATATTTTCCCCACCCGAAATAATAATATCTTTTGAACGATCTTTAATTTGGACATAGCCATCAGGATATTTTACCGCCAAATCACCTGTATGGTACCATCCCCCCGCAAATGACTCATCCGTCGTTTTTTTATTTTTCAAATATCCTTTCATGACAATATTGCCACGGAACATAATTTCACCAAACGTTTGACCGTCAGCTTTAACAGGCTCCATCGTAACAGGATCTAGTACATCCACATCACCTTGTAAATGATAACGTACACCTTGACGTGCTTTTAAGGCAGCTCTTTCTGATACAGGCAAGTCAGCCCATTCTTCTTGTTCAGCACATACCGCTGAAGGACCGTAAACTTCCGTTAATCCATATACATGGCTAATATCAAATCCCATTTTTTCCATATTTGCCAAAATAGCTTCTGGCGGAGCAGCTCCAGCCACTTGACCTTTAACTTGGTGATTAATACCAGCTTTCAACGCCTCTGGTGCATTCGCTAATGCCGCGTGTACCACAGGTGCTGCACAATAATGTGTCACATGATGTTGGCGAATTAAATCAAAACATAGTTTAGGTTCAAACTTTCTTAAGCATACATTAACCCCAGCACGTGCTGCAATTGCCCATGCCATGCACCAACCATTACAATGAAATAATGGCAATGTCCATAAATAATTAGGGAACTTAGGCATATCCCACTCAAGAATTTGTGAAATAGCATTTAACGCAGCCCCTCGGTGATGATACACAACTCCCTTAGGATTGCCCGTGGTGCCAGACGTATAGTTAAGTGCAATCGCATCCCATTCATTTTCTGGCATCACCCAATTCGTTAAATCCTGCGCTTCATTCAATAAATCTTCGTAAGTGATATCAGAGAAATCTTCGACATCTGTCGGGCCTAGATTATCGTTTACTTGAATAATTGTCAGATTAGGACATGCTTTTTTTATCTGAGGAATATGGGGAGCAAATTCACTATCTGCAAGTAAAATTTCAGCTTCTCCATGCTGTAAACAAAAAATTAACGCTTCTGTATCTAATCGTACATTTAGCGAACAAAGCACGCCACCAGACATAGGCACACCAAAGTGTGCCTCAACCATGGCGGGAGTATTATATAGAAGTACAGCAACTGTAGAATTACGCTTGATGCCTCGTTGTCTTAGTGCCGCAGCTAATTGACGACAACGATCATAAGTTTGTCTCCATGTCTGACGCAAATCACCATGTACAATCGCTTGTCGATGACCATATACCTCTGCCGCACGACGAATAAAATCCACAGGCGTAAGAGGAATAAAATTTGCCGCATTTTGCGTTAAATCAGTATCAAAGTCTGCCATATAACCCTCCTTATAGAAAGATATTCGATAAATTAAAAAGAAAATAAAAGAGCGAATATTTTTTAATCATACTGGTAAATTACAATAAGTCTTTAATAAAAATCAAAGAATCTTCTTAACCTATGGAAATCCCTAGTAATAATAATCTGGTAAAATAGAGCTCGTTTTTCAGACTCACCTCTTATGAATACCGAGCAAATCAAATTATTACGTGATGGCGCCAAACAAGCTGAAACTGACCGCAGCTGGTCTTCTTATAATAAATTTTTAGCTTTGGTCAATCCCCAAGATATTATGACCTTGTGTGATGAACTCCTCACCTTGCGTGCGGGACAATCAAAAACACCAAGTATTCGTCCGTCAAAATTAGCACTAGAGCAATTGCTTAATGCTGAAGTAATGGTGCCGTCCTGTGACAAAATAAAAAATGGCTACGCTATACGTTATGCAGGCTTTACTGTGGATGAACAAAAAACAGGACCTGACGAGGGTTTATTGTGGAGTGCTCAGGAACTTTATATTCACCATCTACGTCAAACTGGTGAATTGAATGACTTTATTAAGCAATTAGAGAGCCAAGCAGTCATTCCTACCTGGCAACTAACAGTTGAAGTTGGCAAACGAAAAAACTATGAAGGAACATTAATTTTTCGCTATATTCGCGAGGATCACGCCACTTATCAACAACTAAGCTTTTTGTAATGCTACTGGTCGTTTTTTGGGTGCTTTAACTCTCATTTTCCACCAAAATAAAAATATAACGAGCAATAATACACCGCCATTAACAGACACTAATCCTGTCCATAGACCAATCTTTCCTGCGGCAATCCAACCTCGCATCATATTGAGAATGTTCATATATAACAGCCCAACAATAGCTGCTATAATGACGTTCCCCGATTTACCTAGACGAGGATTAACAGCTCCTAATGGAATAGCTAATAAGGCTAAGTTTAATGCTGCTAAAGGTAAGGAAAAACGCCACATTAATTGTGAGTCACTTTTTTTATTATTATCTGCAATAAGCTTCTCCAACGGTCTTGCCTTGAGTTGGTTTAAAGAGCTGGCTCTAATCTGGCTCTCAGACATTTTTTTCTCATTTTCAATACGCATTTTCAAATGATCAAACGTGGATATTTTGAACTCTGGTGAATTCAACGTCGCATCATAACGACTCCCTTTTTCCAACTCAATAAAACGTTCACCCGTCTCTTCATTTCGACTAAACTTGGCATGATCTGCATTAATAATACTAATCACACCCTTTTTAGTCATATCACGAGCAAATACCTTACCCGTTTCATAATCAGGATTAGAAGACGGTTCTATAAAGAATACTTTCTGACCTTGAGCTGTTTCCAAGAATTGTCCCATCGTCACTTTAGACAAATCTGAACGTTGTGCATAGCGCTGGCGATATTCTTCAATTTGGCGATATGCCCAAGGAGAACTCACCACTGTCAAAATAGCAATTAAAATGGCGACTGGTAGCCCTACTCTTAACACTGGGCGAATCCAATTTAATAACGAAATACCACTAGAAAACCATACAAACATTTCTTGTTCACGGTAATTTCTAGAAATAGTCGTTAAAATAGCAATAAATAGTGAAACAATAAGGATAATGGGCAATGCCGTAATACTTGAAAAGGCAGAAATAGCAACAACAATATCCGCACCGATAATGCCTTCAGCTGCTTGTCCAAGTAGTCTCACCAACAAAACACTAAGCCATACGACAATCAATGTTGAAAAAACAACACCCGCATGACTTAGTATTTCAGCAACAACTGAGCGTTTGAATAGCGACATAATTAAACTTGGGTAATAATACTATTATCTAAATAAAGAGGTTTTAAAATGCAATTTACCACACAATCCAATCGTACTTTTGAACAAATAAAAACTCCTGCTCTTTTTGTAGGGGTTTATGAAGATGGTCTTTTAGGCGACGTTGCCGCACAACTTGATACAGCGGGTAAAATCAAAAAAATTCTTGCCAAAGAGTTCAAAGCAAAAATAGGTCAACTACTAGTCTTAAGAGAGTTAGACAATATCGCTGCAGAGCGCGTTGTTCTCGTTGGTCTTGGTAAAAAAGACCATTATAACGCGAATAATCTAATGAAAGCACAAGCTGCTATCGTCGAGTATTTAAAAGAAAGTAGTCTATCAGAAGGGGTAATTACTTTCTTATCAGAAAATCAAACAATTAACTCATTGGAGGCTGCTCGTTTTGCAGCACGTGCAGCAACGTTAGCTACCTATGAGTACACAGCAACGTTTAGTGATAAGCTAACTGCTTTTGCGATTAAAAAATTAGTTTTCACGACTAATAAAGATACTGATAAAGATGTAGCCTTAGGTTTAGCGCAAGGGCAAGCTATTGCTAACGGTATGAACCTTACCCGAGAATTAGGTAATTTACCCTCAAATATTTGTACGCCAACCTATTTAGGCCAACAAGCAAAAGCATTGGCAAAAAACTATAAAACAGTATCTGCTGAAGTGTTAGAGAAAAAACAAATAGAAGCACTAAAAATGGGCTCTTTCTTATCAGTAGCTGCTGGTTCAAATCAAGATCCTCGCTTTATCGTATTGCAATATCAACCAGAGTCTAAAAAACACGCTAAACAAAAACCTATCGTACTTGTTGGTAAAGGCGTAACCTTTGATACAGGTGGTATTTCATTAAAACCTGGTTTAAACATGGATGAAATGAAATATGATATGTGTGGTGCCGCAACCGTATTTGGCGTTATCAGAACAGTGGCCGAGCTTGGATTAAATCGCCCAGTGATTGCACTTGTACCAGCAACAGAAAATATGCCTAGCGGTCATGCTACAAAACCGGGTGATATTGTGACAAGTATGTCTGGTCAAACCATTGAAATTTTAAATACCGATGCAGAGGGACGCCTAATTTTATGTGATGCGTTAACCTATGCGGAACGTTTCAACCCTGAAGCGGTTATTGATGTAGCCACATTAACTGGTGCTATTATTGTTTCTCTCGGCCATATTCACACTGGTCTTTTTGCTAATGATGATGCGTTAGCTGAAGAATTACTAGCCTCAGGCAAGAAAGCACAAGATACAGCTTGGTTAATGCCTTTAGGAGAGGCTTATTCCGAACGATTAAAAAGTAATTTTGCCGATATGGCAAACATTGCTAGTTCACCTGCCGGTGGCTCTATTACGGCTGCCTCTTTCTTGGCAAAATTTACTCAAAAATATTCATGGGCACACCTAGACATTGCCGGTACAGCATGGACTAGTGGTGCTAATAAGGGAGCCAGTGGTCGTCCTGTGCCTTTATTAGTTGAATTTTTATTGAATAAATAAATATGAGCCGTATTGAAGTTGCTCACGGAGCAGATCATCGTCTAAAACAAGCTAGCCAAACTGTGTATAAACAATTTTTGGCTGGCCGCCCTTTGCTGATTTTCTGCTCTGACTTAAAACGATTAGAGGCATTTAGCCAGTATCTATGGGGGGTTAATCCTACTGCGTTTATCCCCCATTCTCCTTATCATTATCAGCTATCTGAAAAAGAAGGTATTCCTACCTTGATTAAAGTAGCAACGGAAATTCCAGAAAATATTCTTGACTATTTTTTAGAGGACACTAAGCCTTGGCTACTAAACCTTGATATAGCATGCCCACCTTTTTTTGAGGTATTCGATAAGGTTTTAGAAATTGTCTCAAATCACCCTGAGGATAAACAATTAGCGAAGCTACGTATTCAACATTACAAGCAATCAGGGCATGAAGTGCGTTTCCATCAGCTCTAAATAATAAATATACTTTTCAAATAATTGTGAAATAACACTAAACACTATTGGTATCTTTTTGTAATCTGCTTCAACACTATTGATTATTTAGTTAAATTCATTGAAATACTTATTTTATTTATTTGTCGTGAACTATCTTGTAAAAAGTCTTAACTACGTTAAAATGAATGCAAGTCCCCTATTTTTTAAATATCGGAGTTTTTATGCAACATTCTGACAATTTTTCTATGCCAAGTCATGCTAACACTAGCATAACCATTCGTAATAAAGTTTTACGAAGCACTTATATTTTATTAGCTATTTCGCTAATTCCAACGGTACTTGGTGCTATTCTAGCGTTGAATTTCAACTTATTCGCTAGCATGAGTCCATTAGCTAGTACATTAATTTTCTTTGTGGGTGCTTTTGGTTTAATGTTCCTTATCGAAAAAAACAAACATAGTGCCGCAGGTATTGGCTTTCTTATGCTATTTACCTTCTTTATGGGTATTATGCTTTCACGTATTTTAGGCGTAATAATGTCACTAGGGAATGGTGCATCTATTATTGCCCTAGCGTTTGGAAGTACGGCGATAATTTTTGCGGTTATGGCAACAATTGCCTCTACAACAAAACGTGATTTTAGCTTTTTAGGTAAGACATTATTTATTGGTGTTATCGTTCTGATATTAGCCTCTTTAGCTAATATCTTTTTCCAAATTCCAGCACTAAGTCTAGCTATTGCTACCGCTGGTACTATCATCTTTTCACTATTTATTTTGTTCGATGTACAACGCATTGTGAATGGTGGGGAAACTAACTACATCTCAGCAACATTATCTTTATACCTGAACATTTACAATATTTTTGTAAGTCTTTTACAAATCTTTGGTATTGTTGGCGGTGATGATTAATTAGCTATCAATTAAAATATAGTTTTTTATAACGTTAAACGGAAACTGTCTCCGTTTAACGTTTTTTTACGTACTGCAATATGTTAGATAGGCATCTAACGACAGTCATACATCTGAATTTATCAGTAATTTTTATTCTTACTCACTCCCATCATCTCAAGCAATACATTCGCAAAACGCTCACTCGCTAGTTGATTCGTGTGAAGATATAAAGCTGGCTCTATGACTTCTAATTCGTTAAGCAAGAATCGATTATCTGCCAATATATCCGTACCATCTACCCTTGCATAAATAGGTGTATGAGGTAATTTATCTAGTAAAGCGGTTGCGAGATCTAAGGCTTGTTGACTCGGCACTACGGTATGTATTTGTACACCATACGCTGAATTAGCACGCCACTCACCTGCCGGTGGCTGACGTTTTACAGCATGACTAAACACGCCATTAAAATAAATCAAACTCGTTTCACCATAGTGTTCAATAGCTTGTATGTAAGGCTGTATTACCAAGCCGTTCTGATAGCACTCTAAATGAGGTAGCTCTGACGACAAGCAATCCCATTTTTGAACGGATTGCCCACTTTGTCCTATTAACGGTTTAAGTACAACAATATGCTGTTGTGTTTGCTGATAAATAGATAGCGCTAATTCTCGCAGTTTTTCTGCATTGATTTGAGGCATAACTTGCGTAGGAATAACATCAATCCCCCAACTAGCAATCTCTTGTAAATAGGACTTATGCATATTCCATTGCATCAGCGTTACAGGGTTGACGGTTTGGCAACCATGCTTATTCATATCTGCTAACCATTCTGAAAAAGCCATCGGTGTTTGTGCATAATCCCATGTACATAATGGCAATATATAATCGGCGGCTACGCTAGACTGCCACGGGGACACTGTCACCTTTATACCTTTTTCCTCTAATAAATTAACCATAGGTAATACATTCGCAGGGAGATTTGGCCAGTCAGTGCATGTCGCTACTAATAACTTTTTCATTTTATTTTGATATTCCTTTAACAAAAAAGGCATAAAACCTATTGTTTCTATGCCTTATATTGTTTTATTGAAAAACATTAATGATTAGGTGATGGATAGATTGTAAGTATAAAACTGAAAAAATCAATAATACAGATTAACCTAAAACCTATACACTCAAAACACTAGTTAACAACCAACTACCTATTTTACCTGTTCAAAGTATTTGGCTAAGCGACCTTTATTATCATTTGCACGTTTTTCAAGTTCTACAACCATTTTTTCCGCTTGCTCTTTATTGGTCGCTTTACCTACCTGAATAATACCACTCATATTCATCATACGATGTGGAGGGCATACATATACATATACGCCTTCATTCGTTAGTTTAACCGTAAACTCTTTATCCTCTTCTGACAAGAATTTCTCCGCACCTTCAGGCACTACACGACTTTGTGTCCAATGGCCTTTATTGGTAGGAATAAACGTAACCGTATCACCCACCTCTGCCTTGACAAAACCGGGCTCAAATACTATAGAGCCATCAGTACCATTGTCAAGCATTTTAATTTCATGATTCGCAGCAAACCCTATCGTATGAGCTGAAGCTGCCATTAAACCGATAACTAATAATTTCTTAAGCATTATATATTTTCCTTGTCAAGTTAATTTACGCATAGGACGGATAACAGGTAATCCAAGGCTATCCTTCAAAATTTCAATATCAACGTTATATAAATCGCTAATAATCTTTGCTGTTAATACCTCTTCGGCGTGTCCTTGTGCTTGGACATTATTCTTGCCTAATAGAATGATTTCATCAGAAAATTGTGCTGCTAGACTTAAATCATGCAATATCATGACGGTAATAACATGATTTGCTTTAGTATAAGCACACACATGTTCTAATAAGTTAAGTTGATGATGCATATCTAATGCACTCACAGGCTCATCCAATAACAAGATTTCTGGCTGACGAAGCAGGACTTGCGCAAACATGACTAATTGCCGCTGCCCGCCACTTAAGCGCATAACATCACGATGCGCGAGATGCGCAATCCCGAGCATATCTAACATTTTCGCGGCTTCTGTTAATAACTCATCCCCCACATGCATATGTAAGGCATCTAAACGTCCCAGCAGCACTACCTCTAATACCGTTAAAGAAGCTTCTACTACCGTATCTTGCGGCATATAGCCAATAGGTTTACGCCATTTAAGCAAATGTTTCAATGACAGTGGCATATCCAAATAATGGATATCTCCCTTGAAAGGAACTTCCCCAAAGATTGTTTTTAATAATGTTGATTTACCTGCACCATTGGGACCTAAAATTGTATAAGTTTTCCCTTTTTCAAGTCTCAAATTAGCCTTATCAGCAATAACTAAGTCACCACGAGAAATTGAAATATTGTTTAATATTAGCATGTTGATTCCCTAGCGCTTCGTTAAGATAATCCAGAAAAAGAATGGGACACCTACAAATGAGGTGACAATACCCACAGGGAACAACGCACCCGGAATAATGACCTTAGACAAAACAGAGGCAATGGATAAGAAAGCAGCTCCGGCGATCATCGCTCCAGACAAGAAGAAACGCTGATCTTCACCAAGTAGCATACGCGCAACATGAGGAGCTACTAAACCAATAAACCCAATCACCCCCACAAAACTAATCGCTGTCGCCGTCATTAAGGCCACAAAAACCAATGTTTTAAACCTCAGCCATTGCAAATTAATTCCTAGACTTTTCGCTCTTTCTTCTCCCAGACGTAAGGCGGTCAGTTTCCACATGTCTTTTGATAAGAAAAATACACAGATAGTTGTTACGACAGTGGTAATAAATAAACTATTCCATGTGGCTTTAGTAAGACTACCAAATAACCAAAATAAAATTTGTTGAGAAATTTCTGGGGCAGCGATAAACTGAATCAATGACAGCACTGATTGGAATAAGAACAATAGCGCAATACCTACCAACACTAACATTGATGACGTAAACCGCTTAATAGAGGCAAATAGAAACAAAATACCCGACGCAATCATCGTCATCACGAATGCGCCCATGGGTACGGCAAATGCTTGTGGCAAGCCAAATCCACCAAAGGCGATCACAAAAGAAGCACCTAACCCTGCTGCGGCCGCCAAGCCTAAAGTATAAGGACTTGCCATCGGGTTATTTAATAATGTCTGAATTTCTGCTCCACCAACACCTAGAGCAGCACCGACGATTAGCGCCATTAATGCCATCGGCAATCGTAAATCATAAACAATCACCTTGCTAATAGCATCACTCGTTTCATGACCAATTAATGCTTTTACTACCTCACTAATCGGCAACATAGATGGACCAGTGGCAATATCTAGCACTAGCCCTACCATACATATAAGAAAAAAAGCCAACAGTACAAACCAGCGTTTACGCTCAAGTAAACGCTGGTTCTTTACAATATCGGCGACAACAACCGATTCATTCATATATCTATTTACCTTCTGGTGCTAAATAGAATATTCCTTCTGGTGTCACGGGTAAATATTTCTTATAAAAATCCAAATAAGTTTTTGTAGGATCTAAATCAGCAAATAACTCAGGATAAATAGCTTTAGCGACAAACTGAATAGATGCGCTATCAGAAAGGGTACGAGAGTTTGCATGGTAAGCACCATATAAACGATTGTTTTTGATAGCTGGCAACTCAGCCCAGCCAGTGCGCTGTTTATAACCATCTAGGCGCTTAGTCGCCTCTGCTTTTTCAATGTCAAAACCATGACCATTGCTTGAGGATTTTTCTTAAGCTCTGTTTCACGTCCACTAATAATCACAACATCAGGCTTAGCCGCTAAGACAAGCTCTGGGTTAACTGCCGCATAATACTCTACAGCATCCTTAGCAATATTATCGCCACCCACAAGTGTAACCATTGATCCCCACATACTCTTACCAAAGCTTACACCATATTCTGCAGGGCCTTTATTACCAAATTCAACATATACTTTTGGTTTTGGCAAGTTAGCTTTTTCAACGCGAATTTGAATATCTTTGGCAACAGCCTCATACTCATTCGCTAATTCTTTAGCCTGTTTTTCGTTACCCGTTAATGTACCAATAATTTCTGTACTTTTCACATGGGCAGGTACTGTTTGAGCATTGTAATCTAACACAACAACTGGAATTTTAGCCGCTTCTAAAGGCTCTAAGTCTGAACCTAGTGCATCATATTGCCATTTAGCTAATACTAAGACATCAGGTTTAAGCGATAATACTTTTTCAATAGAGAATGTACCTACTTCTACCTCACCCACGTCTTCGATGCTATTAAGCTTAGGCAATGCTGCACTGAATGCTTTCCAGCTTGCTGGTGCCCAATCTGTCCATACAGCTTTAGAAAACCCTACGACATTATTTAGCTCATCTTTACCCGCAATAGCTAAATAGTCTTGATAATAAAAGCCAACAACAGCACGCTTAACAGGCACATCTACTGTCACTTTACGATCAGCTAAATCGGTAATTTCAACGGGTGCAGCATGGAGAGAACCTACCATACCAACAACTAATGCAGAAGCCACTACGACTGATGATAAATTAAAACGTTGTAACATATAATTTCTTTAAAATTTTATAAAAACACAAATGATATTCATTATCATTTTTGATATTGTAATATATTATTAAAAATAATTTCTAGTTCAATAATAGATAAAGAGAAAATAATACAGCTTATGAATACTAGCATCGCCCTCTATCTCTAGGCGAATAAATTTAAAAAATAATAACTCTTAAAAAAATTGCCCCCCATTAGTTTTCTGCTAATGAGGGGCAATTCGATTTTTACTATAACTAAAAATTTAAACTACTAATAAACTACAATCTTAGCGTTTTGGTGGTTGAGGATAAGATTTATCGTATAAAGCTGATGGTCCTTCTTTACCTGCAGCACCAGTGACTGGTGTTGTACCATTCGCTTTTACTTCAACACGACGGTTTGGTTTTAAGCAATCACGTAATGCTTGACCTGTCTCATTTGAACATGCTTTGATTTGGTGAGCCTTACCCATACCAACTGTTTCAATTGAAGCCGTTACACCATTATCTTTAAGTGCTTGTCCTACTGTAGCCGCACGACGTTTAGATAAGTCAAGATTATAGCTTTCAGACCCTAAGCGATCAGTATAACCAGTCACTACAACAGATTTTGCCCCATTTTTTGTTAACTCTTGAGCCACATTTTGCACAACAGCTTGACCTTCTGTTGTAAGGTAATCTTTATCAAAATCAAATAACGTATCGCCTAATGTATAGTTTGCATTGCCATTACATCCATTTGGATACCAGAAGAAGCTTTGTGCATTCATATCTTTATCGAACAGAATCTTGTATTGGCAAACCTTTAACTCACCATTTTCACGATAATTAAAGGCATAATCCCATTCACGTGTTCCAAAACCTTCTGCAAAGTGTGGGCGACCGATTAAGTTATAAAGTTGGTCTTTATTCATGCCACGTTCAATTAGACGAACATTATCCCAATTAGGCCATGACCCCTCTTGAGTACCGCTATGATTAAATTGTGCTGCACTTAATTTAGGCCAAACTAAATCAGAAACATCTGCCGTTCCTTCAGAAGAAACTTTACTTAAGTTTCCGCAAGCACTAAGAACAAATCCAGCCGACATTACTAAAGCTAAACGAGTTAATTTCATCTTAAAATCCCTGTAGCACGCCTTGACTGCGCGTTAATTTTTATAATAATTAGATAACTAATATTTCATTTAAAATCATATTAATTATCAATCCGATAGAGTAACCATTATAACTAATTTTTATTTTTTTAACAGTTTAAACACAAATTTTCAATAGCTTAAAACCCATTTCTTAACAAAAATTTAATTTGTATTGATATTTTTATCTGCTGGATACTCAATAGTAAATTCTTTTTTAACTACTTGGTCTACTTTAGGACCTAATTTAATCGTTTGTTGGTATCGACCAAATTGATCCATTTTTATATCGTTACTATTAGGACTTTGTAAAGTAACAATAATATCTTTTTGTCTTGAACTAGGAATACGCTCATTAATCACTAATTCAATCGCTTCTGGATGTGAATTAGTCAACGTTACTTCCTCTACAAATTTAAGCTTTTTCGTTTTATTAATCACACCACTTGTTTCTTCTAGTCGTTTAAGTGGTGATTTTTTAACAACAACTTTTTGATCTTCGCCAACTAATTGGGTAAATTTTTGCCCCGTATAAATGGTAGGTAAACTTCCTTGCCCAACAAACTGACCATCAAAATACGTTTGCAACTCACCTGCCAAAAGAGGATATTCTGATTTATTTTCTCCTTTTACTGTGACTAATACTTTGTCTTGTTGCTGCGGATAGTAAGCATACACCACTTCTACATCCTGATTGCTAGTTTGCATCTCAATGGCTTGGCTTTCTTCTTTGCTTAATAAATTAATTTTATGTTTAATTTCAAAAGTCACCGCCAGCTGATTATCCTGAACGATTGCCGCATCAGAGACGACACCAGCCGCCTCTTCTTGCGCTGGTGCTGCAGCCATCACGGTAGCTTCCATTGCTTGAGATCCTGCAATTCCTTTGTTTGTCACCATACGTTTTGTTCTCATTGGTGGCTGATAATAATCAATAAACCAAGGACTTACCTCTGGTACTTCACCAACCTGAACGGGGCGACCAGTAGATAGTTTAACGTTGACATTTTCCCAGTCCTCATTGGTATTTTGCGTGATATTAGCCGTATATTTCAGCTGAATTTTCTTTGCATTGCTATCAAAAAATAATTGATAGCTAGGCACCCAACTAACGCCATAGTTAATATAGTTTAATCCTAAAGTATAGTCACCTTCTTTACTCGCTCTGACTCTAACAACCACTTGTTTATTACGACCAAATTGTTTTTCTTTTTCTTTCTCTAGCTCATTGTTAATTTCCGCAATTAATTTATCTTGCTCAGAAAGTTTATCACTCAGACCTAATTGCTCCTCTAATAACTGTGCTTGAGATTGACGTGAAAATTGTTGTACTTGTTTTACTTCTTCTAGATTAAATGGCCTTTCAGAAGAGGCAATATTTTTTTGTAATTGACTAATAAGCTCTAATTGACCATCCAACACTCTTATTTGATCGATAACTTTTTGTTTTGCTTGTTCTGCTTCTTTTAGTCGAGTTTTGATTTTTTCTAAAGACTCGATCTTAATTTTATCCTTTTCTATTTGTTGTTCTTCCACACCAATGAGGGTTAAAGGCGCAGAGCCATTTGCTTTAAATTGCAAGGATTGGCTTTCAACTTGCTCAGATAAATTAGAAAAAACTAGACGGTGCTCACCTACCGGTAAATGAATTTTTGCCTGTCTTGTTAAATACGCTTGCTCTGGATAGACAATAACTTCTTGGATATGGCTATCTACGTTAAATGTTTCTGCTAAAAGTGCAGGGCTTGCTGTCATTAAGCTTATCGCTAGGATAGATAACTGATTTCTCTTGACCACGAGTTAACTCCTTTTAGTAAAAATTAACCGACTATCGTCTAAACACTTTAACTTATTAACAAACCTTTCTTTATTTTTGACATATAGACGTTGGGCTTAGACCATAGCATTTTAACTACAATAAAGCGAATCTTATTAATATAATGAGATTGTACTTATGTTTAGATAGCAACCGCTATTTTTTCTTTTTACTTAATCATATTTTTCATTTTACTATGCAACAGCTCTATATGTTTTATCTTGGTGGAAATGCTGGTTTTTCTACTATTGAAGTCCATGACATACAATTTGTAGTTGATCACAATGTTGAAGAAGCCATTCCTACGCTACGCCAACGCTGGTTTGGTGACCCAGATAAAATCCATCTCGATGGCTATACAGTGCTTAATTGGGCAGACGGCTTTGACATTATATTGTCTGAAACGCCTCCCACGCATCAGCAAGAAAAACTATTCTTTGTTTATGTCGGTGGTTATACACCTGGCTCGTTGGCAGAGCAACATGATTATGGACTATTCGTAGCAAATAGTCCAGAGCAAGCCAAGCAGAAAGCTCTTCAGACGCTTCTAGTTGGTAAAGATCACCAACACAAAGATAACCTTAAAGATGTAGATCAATGTCTAGCACTACATCAATTTCAACATGAACATACCACAAAACCTTTATACATTCATCTTCATGCTAATCCGAATGGAAAACCAGACAAGCCTAACTGGCAAGGTTATAGACCAATAGGCATATAAAACAATCTGTTATTTGTTTATAGCAAAAGCGTTCCATAATCAGGGGATACGTTTTTTATTAACGAGGATAGCTATTTTTTAATTCTGTAACCACTTTACGCGTATTGAGTGTTTTACCCTCTAAGTAATTATCAATAGCTTGTCTCAGCCTTTGTCTCAATAATGGTTCACTCTCTAGCTGATAAAAATCAGGCATCGATTCATCCATACCATAACCAACTTCTTTAAGTAACAACCATTCAAAACGTCGTAATACGATTCTTTCGTCTAGACCTGAACTTAAGTTTTGTAAAGCAAACACATATTCGTCATATAAAATAGAAAAAGAATCTTCCGGGGGTAAGCTTCGCAATAATAATTCATTCAAATACCATGCTGACATTAATGCTTTTGACGGCAATGCAATAAACCCATCAAATTCAGCTTGAGTAATAGTTTTCACCTCACCTGTCCCACTCCATGAGACAACTAAGGGTTGAAAATGAGACAAAATAGGACGCATGACGGAATACGGTCTTTTGGCACCTTTAGCAATACCTGCAACGAGTCCATAATCACGAGAAAATACCGTAGCGACACAAGACGTTTCGCTCCATGGAATCGCTTTTAATAAAAAAGCATGGGCATCAATAACTTTGTGCTGACGTTTACTCATAACCAAGGTCACGTAAAGCACTTTCTTTATCAGACCAACCTTTACGTACTTTGATATAAATTTCTAGAAAAACAGGCTTATCTAGCATCTCTCGAATATCCTGACGTGCCTCCGTCGCAATTCGTTTCATATGCATACCTTTTGCACCTAGCAAAATGGGTTTATGGCTTTCTCTTTCTACCACAACACACGCATTGATATGTACACCCTCTGGAGTTTCATCCCATTTTTCTATTTGGACTGTGCTGGCATAAGGTAGTTCATCTCCTACTAAACGGAAAATTTTCTCCCGAATTAGTTCGGCGGTGATAAAGCGCACTGAACGATCTGTCATGGCATCTTCATCAAACATCGGCTCACCTTCTGGCAACCGTTGTGCAATCTCATCCAATAATACATTGAGCTGAATATCTTTAACAGCACTCAAAGGAACTACCGCATCATAAGGAAATTTTTGTAAGATTTTGCTGGTAAATTCAAACAAATCATTTTTGCTTTTGAGTAAATCAACTTTACTAATCACTAGAATACACTTTTTCGATGTAGGTAATAAAGGCACCACATTATCATCCCCTTCTCCCCATTTGCCAGCCTCAACTACATGCACAACAACATCTACATCGGCTAATGTTTGTGTCACAACACGATTCATCATACGATTCATCGTACCACCATGACGTGTTTGAAAGCCTGGCGTATCCACAAATATAAACTGTTTATTATCTTGTGTTAGTACACCATGAATTCTATGTCTCGTTGTCTGAGCCTTACGTGACACAATAGAAATTTTGCCTCCAATTAAGGCATTAATAAGCGTTGATTTACCAACATTAGGGCGACCTACGACCGCAATAAAACCTGTTTTAAAAGATGTCTGCTCAGTCATTTTATCTCCTGCTCCACTGCAACTGGTAAGGTCAATTGGGTAACAACACGTTGTTTAGCTTTTACAATGCTTTTCTTATTTGGTGATACTTGCTTAAGTTGGTTAATCACAATTTTGGCGGCACTTTGCTCTGCAGCTCTACGGCTACCACCCGTTGCTGAAGCAGATAAATTCAAATCAGGAACACTACACTCAACTTCAAACTGTTGATCATGTGCCGCACCAGTTGTTGCTAATACAGTATATTGAGGTAAAGGCAAACGACGAGCTTGCAACATTTCCTGTAATAATGTTTTGGCATCTTTGCCCAATGTTGAAAAGTCCACATCCTTTAATAAAGGACGGTAAAGCTTTTCAATCACTTGTTGTGCTTGTTCAATACCATTATCTAAATAAATTGCACCAAAAATTGCTTCCATAGCATCTGCTAAAATTGAAGGTCGTCTAAATCCACCACTTTTTAGCTCACCCTCACCTAACAATAATAAATCTGGTAGCTCTAATTGAATGGCCAATTCAGCTAAGGTAGATTGATTAACCAAGCTAGAACGAATACGCGACAAATCACCTTCATCTTGATGTTGTAATAACGTAAACAATAAAGAAGCCACTGAAAAATTTAGAATTGAATCACCTAAGAACTCTAATCTTTCATTGTGCTGCATACTATAACTCCGATGAGTTAATGCACGCATTAACAAATTCATATTTGTGAATTTATATGATAAACGTTCTTGTAATCTTTGGTATTTCATTAGTTTACTGATGATCCTATACGACCAAACTCATTAAAATTCATCCAGATAAAAAAGGCTTTACCCACTATATTTTTGTCTGGTACAAACCCCCAGAAACGACTATCCTGACTATTATCACGATTGTCTCCCATAGCAAAATAATAACCTTCTGGAACTTTACACTCTACCGCTGTTGCACTTGGATAAGTACATTGATCAAATTTAGGGAAGTTCACAATTGGACGAATTTGGCCTTGCATGGGCAATAATAAAATATCGTGCTCAACTTCACCCAATTTTTCTTTGAAACGCATTGGTGACCCAGATTGCTGACTTGGATTCACATAAGGACCCACTTCTTGTAATGGCAACTGTTCACCATTGACACTTAAACGCTTATTTTCAAAACGAATAACGTCTCCAGGCACACCTACAATACGTTTAATATAATCTACTTTGGTATCCACTGGGTATTTAAATACCACCACATCTCCTCTTTGAGGATCACCTAATGGAATAATTTTCTGATTAATAATAGGCAAGCGAATACCATAAGAAAATTTATTAACCAAAATCATATCGCCACTTTCTAATGTCGGTAACATCGATCCCGATGGAATGCGAAAAGGTTCTACCACAAATGATCGTAGAACAAATACAAATAAAATCACAGGAAAAAAACCAACCGCATATTCTACTAGTTTAGAGCGATACTCATCTGCATGCTCAGCACCATAGGTGGCAACGCGACGAGGTTTTAAGACCCATTTATCCAATAGTTTAATCGCCCATGTTACGACTAAAAGAATAAAAAATATAACCGCAAAATCCATCGTTTATTAACCTCGCTTATTTATCCTCAACTTGCAAAATAGCAAGGAAAGCTTCTTGTGGAATCTCCACACTACCAACTTGTTTCATACGTTTTTTACCCGCTTTTTGTTTTTCGAGTAATTTACGTTTACGAGTGATATCACCACCATAACATTTTGCCAAAACGTTTTTACGCAGTGCTTTAACATTTTCACGTGCAATAATTTCAGCTCCGATAGCTGCTTGTACCGCAACGTCATACATTTGTCGAGGTATTAACCCTCGCATTTTACTAACTACTTCACGTCCACGATAACGAGCGACTGAACGGTGTACCATCATAGATAAAGCATCTACTTTGTCACCATTAATTAATAAATCAACTCTCACCACATCTGCACTACGATATTCTAAGAACTCATAGTCCATTGAAGCATAACCACGTGACACCGATTTTAATTTATCAAAAAAATCTAACACAATTTCAGCTAATGGAATTTCATACGTCAAATGAACTTGACGCCCATGGTAACTCATATTCTTTTGAATACCACGTTTGTTATTACATAACGTCATCACAGGCCCCACATAATCTTGTGGCATAAATAACGTCACATTGACCATTGGCTCACGAATATCACGAATATACCCTACATCTGGCATACGCGATGGACTATCAATCATGACCACTTCACCATCTGTTTTTTCAACCTCATATACCACAGACGGTGCTGTCGTAATCAGATCCATATCGAACTCTCGTTCTAGGCGTTCTTGGACAATTTCCATATGTAACAGTCCTAAGAAACCACAACGGAAGCCAAAACCTAATGCCTGCGATACTTCTGGCTCAAACATGAGTGCCGCATCATTGAGCTTTAATTTTTCTAAGGAATCTCGTAGTTGATCGTATTCACTACTTTCAACAGGATACAAACCAGCAAATACCTGTGGCTTAATTTCTTTAAATCCAGGTAAAGGTTCTGCGGCTGGGTTTTGTGCCAGTGTAATGGTATCGCCCACTTTTGCATGAGCAAGCTCTTTAATTCCCGTGATAATGAAGCCTACTTCTCCAGCAGATAATTGCGGACGAGGAGATGACTTAGGCGTAAATACCCCTAATTGCTCAACCAAGTGTGACGCCCCTGTCGCCATAAAACTCACTTTATCTTTGAGTTTAAGCGTACCATTGACAATTCTAACCAACATCACAACACCAACATAATTATCAAACCATGAATCAATAATTAAGGCTTGCAATGGCTTATTGGGATCACCTTTGGGAGGTGGCACTTTATTTACAATGACTTCTAAGATCTCATCAATACCCATGCCTGTTTTTGCACTCGCCAATACAGCATCATGAGCATCAATACCAATCACATCCTCTATTTCTTCTCGAGCTTCATCTGGGTTTGCCGAAGGCAAATCCATTTTATTAAGCACTGGAATAACTTCTACACCTAAGTCAATAGCGGTATAACAATTGGCAACTGTTTGTGCTTCAACCCCTTGACTTGCGTCAACGACTAATAAAGCTCCCTCACAAGCCGACAATGAACGACTGACTTCATAGGAAAAATCTACGTGTCCTGGTGTATCAATAATATTTAAGTTATAGGTCTTACCGTCCTTAGCTTTGTACTGCAAAGAAGCTGTTTGTGCCTTAATGGTAATTCCACGTTCACGCTCAATATCCATTGAGTCAAGGACTTGAGCTGACATCTCTCGGTCAGCCAAGCCCCCTGTCCGTTGAATTAAGCGATCCGCTAAAGTTGATTTACCGTGATCGATATGTGCAATAATTGAGAAGTTACGAATGTGTTGCATCGAAAAAATAGTAAAAATTATTCAATCCAACATTGTAACTTATTTTTTAGGTGTAACAGTGACCCATTGCGTCAAATCTTCACGACGAATTAATAGTGCAGCTGCTTTATTTGCAGGTAATTGTTTCACCTCATTTTGAAACTGTTTTACTGACATGATATCTTTGTCATTAATAGCCAAAATAATATCATCCTTACGCAATCCTACATCTTGCGCCAGCCCTTCGACATCATTCACTACAACGCCATTATTAACACGGAATTTTTGTTTTTGAGCATCTGTTAATTCAGTGACTGATAAACCTAATTTATCAAACTGACTAGCATTATCTGCATTATTCTCGCCAGTGGCAGTCACTTTTTTATCAGCTGCTGTCTGGTCTAAGGTAACAGGTACCGTAATTTCTTTACCTCGACGCCATACCGTAATATCCGATTGTGTCCCAGGTTTAGTCATTCCTACTAAGCGAGGTAAATCATTCCATTTGTTAATAGTCTTGCCCGCAAAACTAACGATGACATCGCCAGATTTGATACCAGCTTTTTCAGCGGGGCTACCAGGTTCAACATTGCTCACCAAAGCACCTTTAGTATCTTTTAGGCCTAACGCATCAGCTACTTCTTTTTTAACCTCACCAATCATCACACCTATGCGACCACGCTGAACAGTACCAGTGCTTTTAAGTTGTTCAACAATTTTCATCGCTTCATTAATAGGAATAGAGAACGAAATTCCCATAAATCCACCACTACGGGTATAAATCTGTGAATTAACACCCACAACCTTACCAGCCAGATCAATTAATGGTCCACCAGAGTTACCTGGATTAATAGCCACATCTGTTTGAATAAATGGTAAATAATCCCCTGTATCACGATTGATAGCACTAACAATACCAGAAGTCACTGTTGACTCTAGACCATAAGGCGAACCAATCGCTACGACCCATTGACCTTTTTTCAGTTTCTCTGAGTCACCCATCGCTAAAGCACTAAGAGCTTTAGCATCAATTTTCAATAAAGCAATATCAGTTCGTTTGTCTGATCCAATAACTTTAGCTGTATATTCCTTACCATCATTCAACGTCACAATCACTTTAGTAGCATCATCAACCACATGGTCATTGGTAATAATATAGCCGTCCTCTGAGATGATAAATCCTGAACCTACACCGCTAGGCTCTATTCTTTCTGAATTAGGGTTGCTTGGTTTTGGTGTATTACGTTTAGGAGTCTGTAGAGGGAAATCAGGACCAAAGAAAAACCGGAAAAGGTCTTCTGGATTGCTACCATCAAAGTCCCCCATCCCAGATTGCGAGCTTACTTTGCTCATTGTTCTAATATTTACTACACCATTTTCTGTTGCTTGAACTACTGGCGTAAAATCAGGTAAGCCCATCACTAGTGGTGCCGTTTGACTAGTAGGGACAGTATTAGATACCGAAGAAATATTATTTTCCGCAATAGCAGATGAAGAAATGGCCAAAGAAAGTGCTAACAAAGAGGCAGATAATTTTTTTAAAGTAAACATGTTGAATCCTTGCAATAGGGAGTCTTATATGGATATCAATAGTCTATAGTCATCTATTTTTTTTTCAACCCCATGAAACAAGAGGAAATTTTTTATTAAGCGATTAGGCTTGTTTGTACTGCAAATAATGCATGACCACATTAAATTTTCGCCATGCTTTATCAGACAACTGCCATTTCCAAATGATTATCGGATTGGAGCATTTTCCATCTATTTCTCGAATAGCCAATTGCCACCAGAATGGTCCCTTGGAAATATTAATAGCATCACCTTGATAAGCCCGTTCATCACTAACCAAACTAAGCTGTTGAGGAGAATATGATAATACCCATAAAGAAGGGGTTTTTTGAAGTTTTTGGTAAGCATAAAAAAGCCCTACTACCATGAGAGCGAAATTTCCTCCTAATAGGACAAAAATTGCCAACATCAATAATAGGGCTTTTATATGTAATTCTCCTCTTGACTGAGACAAGACTAAACTATTTGCCCAATAGTCTGGAAGAGAACGGATTAACATGGTTAATCCTAAATTTTCTTAACAATCATCGAACCATTAGTACCACCAAATCCGAATGAGTTAGATAAGGCGTAATCAATTTTTAAATCACGTGCTGTATTGGCACAATAATCCAAATCACACTCTGGATCTTGGTTAAAAATATTAATAGTCGGTGGAGAAACTTGATGATGAACAGCTAATGTTGTGAAGACTGCTTCAATACCACCAGCCGCACCTAATAAGTGACCTGTCATTGATTTTGTCGAGTTTACAACGGTTTTATATGCATGATCACCCAACGCTAATTTCAATGCTTCAGTTTCATTTTTATCACCTAACGGTGTTGAGGTACCATGTGCATTAACGTAGTTAATTTGATCTGCATTGATACCAGCATTGCGTAAGGCATTCTGAATACCACGACATGGTCCTTCACGATCAGGTGCAGTGATGTGATGAGCATCCGAACTCATTCCGTAGCCCACAAATTCACCATAAATCTTAGCACCACGCTTTATTGCATGTTCATATTCTTCCAAAACAAGAACACCAGCACCTTCACCTAATACGAAACCATCACGATCCTTATCCCAAGGACGAGATGCTGTTTGAGGATCATCATTTCTTGTTGATAATGCACGCATAGCCGCAAAACCACCAATACCTAATGGAGAAACTGTCGCTTCTGCACCACCCGCCAACATCACATCAGCGTCACCATATTCAATCAATCTAGCCGCATCACCAATTGAGTGCAATCCTGTCGTACACGCAGAAACAACAGCATAACTCGGTCCTTTTAAACCTAACATAATAGTTAAGTGACCTGAAATAAGATTAATCAATGAGGCTGGAACAAAAAAAGGCGAAATACGGCGTGGACCTTTTGCTAAATAATCTGTTTGTGTTTCTTCAATACGTTTAAGTCCGCCAATGCCTGAGCTAACAATAGCACCAAAACGATGAGCATTTTCTTCGGTCACTTCTAGACCAGAATCACGCCAAGCATCAATAGATGCCGCTAAACCATAGTGGATAAACGTGTCCATCTGCTTAATTTCTTTAGCACCGATATAGTTCTCAGCATTAAAATCTTTCACTTCAGCAGCTACTTGTGAATTAAAAGCACTCGCATCAAAACGAGTAATATTAGTAATACCTGAACGTCCATTTACGATATTATCCCAAGCCGTAGCCAGTGTATTTCCTACTGGTGAAACAATACCTAAACCTGTAATAACAACTCGTCTCTTCACAGACAACTCCCGTTTTCATTCAAATCATGTTTGAAATTTTATATTGACCTAAAAAAAGCGTTTTGGAAAATACAGAACAACACTGCTAGATTTTTCCAAGACGCTCTTTGAGACGAGGCAGTACAAAATACTTGTTTGAACTACCTCTGTCTATTTTCAAAAAAACAGATATCTCATTAAGCTTTTTGAGCTGAAATGAAATCAATCGCTTTTTGAACTGTTGTAATAGTTTCAGCTTGCTCATCAGTAATGCTAGCTTCGAACTCATCTTCAAAAGCCATAACTAATTCAACCATATCTAGTGAATCGGCACCTAAGTCGTCAAGAAATGAAGACTCATTTTTGATTTCTGCTTCGCTTACACCTAACTGTTTTGCAACGATTTTCTTGACGCGTTGTTCGATGTCCATGTAAATCTCCAATAGGGATCATTCCCCAAGTTATACCCTATGCAACACAAAGGGTTGTTTTAAATTAAAAAAAAATCAGCACTCAATGTACTCACTACTGTAAATACAAACACAACTGCCAGTTTGCATTTTATAAAAATTTGTTCATTTTTTGCAAAAAACGAACAAAAACAAAAAATTAAAATTCTTGACAGCCTAAGAAACCTTAGGACATATACATACCACCGTTCACATGTAACGTATTACCTGTGATATACCCTGCACCTGGACTAGCTAAGAACGCTACAGCTTGTGCAATATCGTTCACTTGTCCTAAGCGAGCCATAGGAATTTGGCTTAATAATGCATTTGTTGCTTCATCACCAAGTGCACGTGTCATATCAGTATCAATAAATCCTGGTGCAACACAATTAACCGTAATATTACGACTACCAATTTCTCTCGCTAAAGCACGAGTCAAACCAGCAACACCTGCTTTTGCAGCCGCATAGTTAACTTGACCTGGGTTTCCACTTTCTCCAACCACGGATGTCACATTAATAATTCTGCCACCTCTGGCTTTAACCATTGGTCTAATTACACCACGGCAAAGACGGAATACAGCTGTTAAATTCGTCTGAATCACAGCATCCCAATCCTCATCTTTCATACGCATAATAAGACCATCACGAGTAATGCCCGCATTATTCACCAGAATATGTGGACCACCCTCAGCAGCTAACTCAGCTAAAAGAGCATCACTTGCTGCCGCATCAGTCACGTTTAGCACGACGCCACGCCCACCAAAAGGAGTTAACTGTTCAGAAACACTTTGTGCACCATTCTCAGTCGTTGCTGTACCAACAACTATCGCACCTCGTTTAGCAAGTTCTAAAGCTATTGCTTGCCCTAAACCACGACTCGCACCTGTTACTAGCGCTATCTGACCTGTTAGTTCTTTTGTCATAACTCTTCCTTAATTTTTTAAGGCATCCAAAGTTGATGCTAATGATGTAGGATCAGTAATAGATAACGCTTGAATTTCAGGCGCAATACGTTTTACTAAACCTGTTAATACTTTCCCTGGTCCGCATTCCACGATATGAGTAACACCCTCTTTTTGCATACGTTGAATAGTCTCAACCCAACGTACTGGATGCCAAGCTTGACGCACTAAACCATCTTTGATGAGAATAGGGTCTGTTACTGTCTCTACATCGACATTATTAATAATATCAATGCTTGCAGATACTAAATCCAGTTGATTTAAAGCTTTTTCAAGAATAGTCGCGGCAGGCTTTAACAATGAAGAATGGAACGGTGCTGAGACCGGTAATACTAATGCTCTCTTAGCTCCTTCTTTTTTGGCTAATTCACAAGCCCTTTCGACAGCGGCTTTATGCCCAGCAATAACTACTTGCGCTGGAGCATTAAAATTTACTGCCTCAACTACTTCACCCTGTGCGGCTTCATTGCACACCTTTTGAACGGTTTCGTCATCTAAACCTAAAATAGCTGCCATAGAGCCAGCACCCACAGGAACAGCATCTTGCATAGCATTTGCACGAATACGCACTAGTTTCACTGCGTCTTCTAACGAAATCACTCCTGCAGCGGCTAATGCTGTATATTCTCCTAAACTATGGCCAGCCACTACTGATGGAATAACACCTCCCTGCTCAATATAAGCTTGGTACATAGCGTAACTAGCAGCCAACATAACAGGCTGTGTATTTGTTGTAAGATTAAGTTGTTCGGCTGGTCCATTAGCAATTAAGTTTACTAAATCTTGGTCTAGTGCATTACTAGCTCTCTGCATAATGTTTTGCACCACTGCAACCTCTTTCCATGCATCAAGCATACCAACCGCTTGAGACCCTTGCCCAGGAAATACCATAGCTAATTTCATCACTTCTCTTCCCTCTTTATTATCTTATAATTTAACTAAAACTGAGCCCCAAGTGAAACCACCACCAACGCCTTGCAATAGGATAGTTTGCCCTTCTTTGATGCGACCATCTTTATAAGCAACATCAAAAGCTAAAGGTACACTTGCAGCAGAAGTATTAGCATGCTTATCTACTGTAACCACAACTTTTTCCTCAGGAATACCCAATTTTCTACCCAATGAATTAATAATTCTAACATTAGCTTGATGTGGCACCATCCAATCAATATCCTCTGGACGGATAGAAGCTTTCTCACAAACTTTTAACGCAGAATCCTCTAAAGACGTCACTGCTTTTTTAAATACAGCCTGACCATCCATACGTAAAAATGGATCTCCAGTAACTTGCCCATGATGAATAGCGCCTTCTGTACGCAAGATTGTGTGTAAACTGCCATCCGCATTTAGTTGTGTCGCTAAAATACCTGGCTCTTCAGAGACCTTAAGCACCATTGCACCTGCACCATCCCCAAATAATACACAAGTTCCTCTATCATTCCAATCCAGAATGCGTGTAAATGTCTCAGCACCAATGACAAGTGCACATTTAGCATTCCCGGCACGAATATAACTATCTGCTGTTGTAAGCGCATAAACAAAACCACTGCAAACAGCTTGTACGTCAAATGCGGCTCCGCCTTTGATACCTAACTTTGCTTGCACCAAACAAGCTGTACTAGGAAAAATATAATCTGGCGTTGATGTCGCCAAGACAATCAAATCAATTTCATCAGCTGAAATTCCTGCATCTTCAATCGCTTTTCTAGCCGCTTCAGTCGCTAAATCACTTGTTTTAATATTGTCTGCTGCTATATAACGCTGTTTAATACCTGTTCGCGTAAATATCCACTCATCTGAAGTTTCAATTCCTTTTTTGGCAAGCTGATCAGCTAAAACATCGTTTGAAACAATGTTTTCTGGCAAAGCACTACCTGAACCTATAATCTTTGCGAATGGCATGGTTAAATCTCCTGATGTCACCACATCCTATGAAAGGATGTTGTTATTATTCTGATTAGTTTCTTGATGCAAATGCGTCATTTGCTGTATGGTCAATACAGTTTTATCTAATAGCTGGCTTTCAACAGCTCGTTTTGCACGTTCAATTGCACATCTAAACGCTAGTATATCTGCTGAACCGTGACTTTTAAATACAACCCCACGTAAACCCAACAATGCAGCACCATTATAACGACGATTATCAACCTCATCACGAAATTTAGAGAGCACTGGACGAGCAATTAAAGCAGCAAACTTATTATAAAGTGAACTTAAAAAATTCTCTTTAATTTTCTTGCTGATCATCTTTGCTAAACCTTCAACTGATTTTAATAAGACATTTCCGACAAAACCATCACAAACAACAACATTGGCAGTTCCCTTAAAAATATCATCGCCCTCTACATTTCCAATGAAATTAATAGGGGCAGACTGTAAAAGGTCACCTGTTTTCTTAACAACGTCATTGCCTTTAATGGCTTCACTACCGATGTTTAGTAAACCTACTTTTGGTTCAGGAATTCCATCAATCGCCTGTGATAATGCAGATCCCATTAAGGCAAACTGCAATAAATGCTCTGGTGTGCAATCAACATTTGCACCTAAATCTAGGACGGTTGTTCCTTTGCCTAACTGATTAGGAATAGCAGAAGCAATGGCTGGTCTATCAATACCATCCAATGTTTTTAATATGAAGCGAGCAACAGCCATTAATGCACCCGTGTTGCCTGCAGAGACACAAGCATCAGCTTGCTGTTCTTTAACAGCCAGCAATGCTAAATGCATGGAAGATTTTCGTTTTCGACGAAGAGCCACCTCAATAGAGTCATCCATCTGAATACTTTCTTCAGCATGCACAACAGTGAATTGAGATAGTCGAGAAGGTTTCGCTGATTTTAATGCAGTTTCGATCTGGGTTTTATCACCCACTAATAAAAAATGCACCTCTGGGTAATCCTCTGCTACTTGTACGGAAGCAGGAAGAGTAACGGGGAGACCAAAGTCTCCCCCCATGCAATCAATAGCGATACGTACCACGATTAAGTTTTTATTTACTAATAAAAATTATTCGTCGTTTTTCGTTTTTAGAACTTTACGACCACGATAAACACCATTAGGGCTAATGTGGTGACGTAAGTGCAATTCGCCAGTTGTTGGCTCAATCGCTGTTGGTGGGTTAGTTAGGAAATCGTGAGAACGATGCATACCACGTTTAGATGGTGTTTTCTTGTTTTGTTGAACAGCCATGATGACTCCAAAAAATACTGTATCGCTAAGAGACAGATAAAATTAAATTAATGTTTAAGCTTCTCAAGCACTGCAAAGGGAGAAGGTTTTTTCTCTAAGTTATCCTCTGGCATTTCTGCCAACTCTGGGCATATATCATGCTTAGGAATATAAGGCAAACTTAAAATAAGTTCGTCTTCAACTAACGCCAACATATCTACTGGTTTGTTAGCTAAAATTTTCTCATAGGCATCATTGTCAATTTCGCCTGATTCAGAGACATCTGCATTAAATGCTCGCTCCGACGTGACAACTTGTAATTCTACCTCAGAAGCTACATCGTAATTAAATAATTTCATGCAGCGCTGACATTGCAACCGTGGGTTCGCCGTGATACTAAGTTTTACCAGTGCGGGACCATGCGGCTTTTGATGGCCTTTTATGCTCCAAGACACTTGATTTTCATCAGTCTGTTCTGGTAAATCTTCCGTAAGACGCAAAAAGCGTGACAGTGGATTTTGCTGATGAACTTCGTGCCCTAAACGCACCAAATCCATTAAATCAATATATTTCTCCACTTTACTCTCCGCGCATCTATTAAATGCACCTCAAACACACTAGCTACTAGAATTAGCCTAATATATAATACGAAAATGTGCTTTCCGTAGAAACTCACAATTCCCGTGAAACATAAAATAATAACCTGATATTAAATTTTGGTCAAATAAAACAATGAAAAACTCAGAATTTCGATTGATTTTAGCCTCATCTTCAAAATACCGAAAAATGATGCTAGAACGTTTTCAACTGCCTTTTGAAACTATTTCACCTAATATTGATGAAACGCCCAAACCGGCTGAATCGCCCGTAGAACTAGCCATCAGGCTGTCTATAGAAAAAGCGCAGGCTATCTGTAAACAATTCCCTGATGCAATCGTTATCGGATCAGACCAAGTTGCCACCCTTGGAAATGACCCTATTGGCAAACCCGGTTCTTTTGTAAAAGCACAACAACAACTACGTCAATTAAGCGGACAACATGTTCAATTTCACTCTGCACTAGCTGTATGCAAAGGAACAGAAATCCTTTCTAGAAATGTTATTACTCATGCCTATTTTAGACAATTAACTGATGCCGAAATTGATCACTACTTACAAATTGAGCAACCTTTTGATACCGCTGGTAGCGCCAAAGCAGAAAGTTTGGGGATTACATTGATGGAAAAACTAAGTAGTGACGACCCAACAGCAATTATAGGGCTCCCACTCATTGAATTAGCACAAATGCTAAGACATTTTGGACTTAACCCAACACTAAAAGCAGGACTCATTTAATAATGACTAGTTTACATCTTATCCCGGTAGGGCTTGGTAATGCCCCGATCCAACGCTGGCTTCCTCAAGAAGCTCAAACACTCGCATCAGAAATTGATGTCTATATCGCTGAAAATGCTAAAACAGCACGTGCTTTTCTAAAACTTGTTACCCCAGTAAAACCAATCCAAGAAATTATCATTCACACTTTAACATCTAAAACTAGCCCACAAGAGATTAGAGAATGGTTAAAAAACCCCGGAAGTCAAGGACGTATTGGTTTAGTCTCCGAAGCTGGTTGCCCTGCAGTGGCTGACCCTGGAGCCATAGTCGTCAAGGAAGCTCACAAAATGAATATCCGAGTCATTCCTTGGGTTGGCCCCTCTTCTCTATTGCTAGGACTAATGGCTAGTGGTCTGGATGGACAACGTTTCGCCTTTCATGGTTATGCTCCTGTACAACCACATGAACGCGTAAAGCAATTGCAACAATGGGAAAGTTACTCACAAAAGCACCAACAAACACAACTTTTTATTGAAACACCCTACCGTAATTTAGCTATGTTTCAATCCCTATTAGATACCCTAAAACCCAGCACTAGACTTTGTATTGCGCGTGCTATTACCACAGATGCCGAATGGATAAAAACCTACACCATTGCTGAATGGAAAAAGCAAGCTGTTCCTGATATTGACAAACAAGCTACCTTATTTTTATTTTTAGCTTGAACAGTACACCGCTGAGCAAACGGAAGCAGCTCTGAACCACAAGTACCACAATAGATACTACAGAATTAGTTCTCTGACGCTTCCATCGCTCGAAGATTCATCAGAATAGCTGCCGTTTGGGCATCCATCCTACCATCAAATTTTACCGGTCGGTAATGCATCTGAAAGGCTCGCAATACTTGCTGACTCTTACTCGTCCAATCACCCGTCAGTTCAATATCATAACCTAGTGTTTTCAAGGCTTTTTGTAATGAGAGTGTACTAGGCAACCCCTCTTTTTTATATTTTCTAGTCAGACTAGCCACCTGATGTTCATCATACCATCGCCCCAACCCTTCTTGGGCAAGCCATTGCCAAGGAAAAGCTGGTCCAGGATCAAGCTTACGCTGAGGTGCGATATCGCTATGCGCGAGAATATTTTTTCCCTGAATTTGATGTCTTTGTTGGATATCTTTTAATAAAACAATTAGACGTTCTATTTGTGAGCTAGTATAGGCTTGCCATTGATTAATATCAGACGGAACTTTTTTGCCACTCTGTTTGGGTCCCAAATTAACAATCTCAATTCCAATAGATTGAGCATTTAAGTTAGTGTCTGTACCCCATTGGCTCTTTCCAGCATGCCATGCCCTACGATTCTCATCCACCAATTGAATGACTCTAGCTGGTTCCTCATCTGTAATCAAATAATGAGCAGAAACCTCTTGCTCGGTTAAAATTTTTATTGAATCCATTAAGGATTCCCACGTGTAATGTAGGATAATATATTTAACTCGACTGTCCTGCCCTTTTGCTTCTCGGTACTCATCTACAGGTCCCGTCGCACAAGCGCTCAATACTAAGCAACATATAGCAACAACAGATTTAAATAATTTTTTGAACATAATAGTAGATCAGTGGATAAAATCACTTAGGCTTAATCGCTTGCAATTGTTGCTGAATACGTTGCTGCTGTATACGTTGAGCAACAATACGCCATACTAATAATATAAATACAACCGCGGTAAAAGCATAAATATCCGCTATAGACTCATCAGATCTTTGCATAAAAATAGCATGTATAACGGCAAAAACCGCTACTATATAAACCAAGCGATGCAAACGTCGCCAATTTCTTCCTAGCTTGCGTACCATAGCCTGATTAGACGTTATAGCTAAGATACATAACAAGACATAGTTAAATAAACCAAATACGATAGCAGGTCGCTCTACAATATCCTTACCCATCAAAGCGAAACTAAAATGTCGCTCCATGCCTGACCATAAGAGCAAATGACAAGTTGCATAGAAAAAAGTGAACAACCCAAACATGCGACGCCATAAGATAAAGCCCTGTTGCTTAGTCAATTGACGCAAAGGAGTCATACATAATGTAATAATTAGAAAACTTAAGGTAGTTTGACCAGAAGAAGACATTAACCATAATCCTGGATCTTGCCCTAATTGTTGTGCGCTATACAAATATATCCACCTTGCCAAAGGCAATAACGAGATAAGAAACAATACTGGTTTTAATTTGAGCCACATGACACTATCCTTTCTTGGTGAGTATTTCTATTATTCAAATTTTTATTCTACGTCTAATTAGCAATAAATAGATAATAAGCGATGGAGCTCATCAACACTCTCGACAACATGATCTGGTTTTGCCTCATAAAGTTCTTGCTTAGAATGTGCACCATAAGTAACAGCAACACAATGCACACCAGCATTTTTAGCTAGCAAAATATCATGTGTCGTATCCCCTATCATCACCACATTTTCAGGCTCAACCATAAGCTCTTCCATTATCTCATTCAACATAAGTGGATCAGGTTTGCTTGCTGTCTCATCTGATGTTCTAGTCGCATCAAAAAAATGACCCAACTGATGATTAGCCAAAGCCCTATCTAGCCCCACTCGACTCTTACCTGTCGCCACCGCCATTTGAGTGCCTTTACTTTTCAACTCATCTAATAGTTGTAAATTACCCGGAAATAAGCGTAAATCTGGGTCTCGAGTTAAAAAATGATATTTATAACGAGTCACAAAATCGTCAACCAAGTCATCCGTTAAGTCTGGAATAACTCGTTTCAACGCATCCACTAAAGTAATTCCTATAACCCAACTCGCGTCTTGATGACTAGGCACCGTCAAATTTAAGTCTCTCGCTGCATTTTGCATAGCAACAACAATAGAATGCGTTGAGTCCATTAATGTGCCGTCCCAATCAAACACTACCAATGAAAACTTCATTATTTTTATCCTTTTTTTAGCTGATCTAAGAAGCGCAAACACTCAACAGGCAGAGGGGCTTCCAAAAGCAATTTTTCCCCAGTCAATGGGTGCGTAAATTGCAAGCGATGGGCGTGTAAGAACATTCTTTTAAAGCCTTTTTTCGAGACTTCTTCACGAACCTCATCCTTTCCATATTTCTCATCACCGACAATAGGAAAACCTTGAGAAGCTAAATGCACTCTTATTTGATGAGTTCTACCTGTTTTAAGCTGAGCACCAAGCAAAGTATATCCTAAATACCCTTGCAATTTAGTGACAATGGTATGTGCATATTTTCCATGTTCTTTGTCAACACGTACTCTTCGTTCACCGTCAGGCGTTAAATACTTATATAGTGGCAACTTAATTTCTTGTCTTTTCGCCGTCCACTCCCCAACAACGAGTGCTAGATAAGATTTATGCCCTTCGGATTGTCGCATCATGTCATGCAATACAACCAATGCACTTCTTTTCTTCGCAATAATCAATAAACCAGAAGTCTCTTTATCTAACCGGTGAGCTAACTCTAAAAACTTACTCTCTGGTCGTGCCGATCGCAGCTGCTCAATCACACCGAACGAAACACCACTCCCACCATGCACAGCAACTCCCGCTGGTTTATTAATCACTAAAATTGCATCATCTTCATAAATAATAGGAAATTCTGCTTTAGGTACAGGTGGTTTACTATCAGGATCTGCCATTCTGAGAGGAGGAATTCGCACTTCATCCCCTACATTTAGACGGTATTCTGATGAAATACGGCCTTTATTGACCCTGACTTGACCCGAACGAATAGCTTTGTATAAATGACTTTTCGGCACACCCTTACACTGACGTAGCAAAAAATTATCGATTCTTTGCCCATCAGCCCCCTCATCAATCTTCACAAATCTCACCTGTAATAGAGCATTAACCTTATCTGAAGAGGATTGTGGGGAAATTTTTTTTTGTAGTGGAGATGATAATTGCTTAGCCATACTTGTCATCAGTAAATTAATTGCTTATTTTAACGCAAACCAATTGATTTTAGTTTTATGAATATCGGCTCACCTTATTTCCATACTTAAAGATGCAAAGCTATTCCTGACTAAATGATTTTAATTTCTTTCTTATCTACCCCCCCTATGCTATAATGGCTCACCCGAGAGAGAATAGTTTAACCATAATGACTAAAACTCCTATCACACGTAAGAAACTTTCAGAAGAGAAAGCTCAGTGTTTCGTTTTAGCACGATGCGAGAGAATTAACGCAAAGGTGTCGCTATTTCGGTAATTGAAGGTTACAAACGCATGCTTATTTACGTTATGAAATGCGGTAGTTTTATATTTAATCCCCTACCCACGTAAATGCATATATCCGTTTGTTAGAACCTTGTTTGTGCACAGTGAAAGATTAGAAAATCTAGATTTTTGAGCCTATTACGCTAGAGAGCTTAGTCTAGGTTTTAAGTAAAACTTTTTATGCTCAACATAGCTTGAGCGCCTTAAATATAGATAGTCCCAACCAACTATTGGTCATGGGATTCTTTGCATGAGCAATTGGTTTGCCCTCGATACCTAGGGTTAATGCATTTATGGTGAATGCATTAAATTTTTATTGAGAAGAACCAATATGAAACGCATGTTATTTAATGCAACGCATCAAGAAGAATTACGCGTTGCCATCGTAGACGGGCAAAAGCTCCTTGATATTGATATTGAAACAGCAGGTCGTGAACAACGCAAAGGTAATATCTACAAAGGGGTAATTACTCGCATCGAACCTAGTCTAGAAGCTTGCTTTGTAAACTATGGCCATGAGCGCCATGGCTTTTTACCCTTCAAAGAGGTAGCACGTAGTTACTTCAAAGAAGGCGTTGATGTCCGTAGCGTTCGCATCCAAGATGCGTTAACCGAAGGACAAGAGCTTATCATCCAAGTAGAAAAAGAAGAACGTGGCAACAAAGGTGCGGCTCTAACGACTTTTATTTCTCTTGCCGGTCGTTATCTTGTCTTAATGCCAAATAATCCTCGTGGTGGTGGTGTTTCTCGTCGCATTGACGGGGAGGAAAGACAAGAATTACGTGAAACCATGTCACAACTAGATTTACCAGAAGGAATGAGCATGATTGCCCGTACCGCTGGTATTGGTCGTACTGCCCCTGAATTGGATTGGGATCTTAAATATTTATTAAAGCTATGGAATGCTATTTTTACAGCATCTCAACAATACCCTGCTCCTGTTCTCATCTACCAAGAATCTAGTTTAGTTATTCGTGCGATTAGAGACTATTTCTCGCCTGATATCGCTGAAATTCTAATTGATACTGATAGCATTCATAATCAAGCATTAGCTTTCATGCAAGATGTAATGCCTGAAAATGTCCAAAAAGTAAAACGTTATCGAAATGCTGTTCCTCTTTTCTCTCGCTTCCAAGTAGAGCACCAAATTGAAACAGCTTATTCACGTAACGTTCAATTACCCTCTGGTGGTTCTATCGTTATTGACCATACCGAAGCTTTAGTAGCCGTAGATGTAAACTCTGCACGTTCAACTAGAGGTACTGACATTGAAGAGACTGCCATGCGTACCAATCTTGAAGCAGCCGAAGAAGTTGCTCGTCAACTCCGTTTGCGTGACTTAGGCGGTTTGATTGTTATCGATTTCATTGATATGGAAGACAGCAAAAACCAACGTGCTGTTGAGCAAAAATTAAGAGATGCTCTACATGTTGATCGTGCTCGTGTTCAGATGGGTAAAATTTCTCGTTTTGGTTTAATGGAATTATCTCGTCAACGTTTACGCCCTTCACTTAATGAAGGCTCACATGTTACCTGCCCACGTTGTAATGGTACAGGCGTAATTCGTGACGTAGAATCTAGTGCACTGAATATCTTACGCCTACTTGTAGAAGAGGCGATGAAAGAAAATACAGCGGCTATCTATGCGCAAGTTCCTGTTGAAGTAGCTACTTACCTACTCAATGAAAAGCGTACTGATATTGTAAAAATCGAAACACGCCTAAAAGTACGTATTTATCTTATCCCGAACAAAAATATAGAAACACCTCATCATGATATTGAGCGTGTTCGTTACGACGACCCACGTATGGATGAGCAAAAGTCTAGCTTAGAAATGATTGAAGCACCTGAAAATACGACACTTTCTTGGCAAGACAAAAAAGAAAAAGATGAAGAAAAACAACGTCCTGAAGCAATTGTTAAAGGAATTCATCGCGAAACCCCTGCTCCTACACCTGCCGTTACTCCCGCAGTAAAAGCACAAGAACCTACGATAGGTTTCTTCCAACGCATCAAAGCATGGTTTATGGGTACGCCAGCCACTCCTTCTGTTGAGGCTTCTCAAGAGAAAAAAGAGTTACCGGCACAACCAAAACATAATCGCCAAGATAAGCAACGCAATCGCCCTCGTCGTCCAGAAAAAGCTCAGGATGACGATAAAGCTATTGCTCGTAAAGCCAAGCGTGCGGAAGAATTAAAGGCAGCTAAAGAGGCCAACAAAGAAGCGGCTAAAGAACAAGTTGAGAATCGTCAATCTCGTCGCCAAAATAGAAAGCAACGTCAAGAGACCAGTGCTGAACAAGCTAATACGACGATTACAAAAGAAACTTCAACTAAAGCTAATAATAACCAAAACACTGCTCCTAAAGAGGTTTTAAAAGAGACTCAAAACAAACCTCAAAAAGTGTCAGCCACCGATGCAGATACAGTATCGACTAAACCAGCCAATTTTGAAGAAAATAGTACTCGTTTAGAATCATCCTATGTTACAGATGCTGATACTAGCTCTCAAGCCCTAGGCGATGATATTATTGATAGTGCTACTGATAATGCGACAGGTGAAGATTTCACTAATGACCAAGGGGAAGCTCGCAAACGTCGTAGACGTAATCGTCGTGGTCGTCGTCCAAATGATGAAGCTAAATCAATCACGCCAAATGAAAACCTAGCCTTCATCCCTAACGAAGTCTTATTAGAGCAACAAGAAGCACAGCAAGGACAAGTATTGAGCCAACAGCAAGCAACTCCTCCTACAGAAACAAACAATACATTTGTTCCTGCCACTGTAGCGGGTGTAGCAGGTCTTGCAGCTACCATTGTAACTGAAACAATTGATCACAGCGAAACAAATCCTGAACATGCTCATGCACCGGATTTATCTGAGATTTCGCCAGTAGCGACTGTTAAAGAACATGTACCTGAAACAGCTAATCTTAGCGAAACAACTGACACTACAACTAGCGTAAGCTCTATAGTGGAACCTGCTACACTTGTGCCTAGTCCGGTACCTGTCTTTGAAACTACAGATACAGTAGCTCCTGTTGTGGTTTCTGAAACAGTTCCGCCTGTAGCTGTTGATTTACCTCAAGAAGTTGAACCTCCTGTTGTGAGTGAGGTTATTGTTGCCGCTAAATTAGATGACAATTCCACCACTGAGGAAGATACTAGTGTGACTATCGTTCAAACAAGTGCCATCGAGCAACCGATGAATACAGTGTCCGATGGAAAATCAGTGGTAGATACAGCTACATTGACTCAAGTCGTGGAAAGTGCTGGAATGCAGTGGATTCAAACCAAGCCTGATTTGGTGGTAGAAATAACTCCTCCAAGTATTAAGCTAGGTCGAGCACGCAAACCAGTACAAGCAATTAGTAATGAACCGTTAATACTAGTAGAAACTGACAGTTCTAAAAAATAATTGACTTAGTATTGATCAAAAATACAATCCTATCAATCGCCTAACGCAGAACATGACCTATGTTCTGCGTTTTTTTATACCCTTATTAGGATTAATCCCAATGTAATAATTACAAAATATAATTTACAATCTATTACTAACCGGGGAATATTTTCATTCCCCTTATTTATGTTTACAACAATGAAACCTTATGTATGAACAGGGAGTCTATATGTTTCGTGCAATTACCGAAGCTAGTGTGAGATTGGTTCGTCAATACCTACCATCTCCTTTTGTCTTTGTTGTTATCCTAACTTTAATGGCATTTACGGCTGTTTTAACATTCACCAACCAAAATTTTTTACAAGCTAGTAGTTTCTGGGGCAATGGTCTATGGAGTCTATTAGGTTTCTCTATGCAAATGGCACTTATCTTGGCGACAGGTCATATATTAGCTAAAGCACCTGTTCTAGGTCGCTTCTTAGATAATATTGCCTCTAAAGTAACTAGTCCTAAGGTCGCTATTCTTGTGGTAACACTAGTAGCACTTTTAGCATGCTGGTTAAACTGGGGATTTGGACTTATCGTTGGTGCAGTAATGGCAAAAGCATTAGCACGTAACGTAAAAGGCGCTGACTACCCATTACTAGTAGCTTCAGCATACTCTGGTTTCTTGATTTGGCATGGCGGTTTATCAGGTTCTATTCCATTAGCATTAGCAACTGGTGGTGCTGACTTAGCAAAAATCTCTGCACAAACAATTACAGCAGCAGTTCCTGTCTCTGAAACGCTATTCTCTTGGTATAACTTAGCCATTATTGCTGGTTTAGTGATTGGTCTACCATTGCTTAATATGGCAATGATGCCTAAAAAACCTTTTGAAGTAGATCCAAAACTAATGATCGAAGAAGCTATCGAACTACCACCAAAAGATACATGGGCTCAAAAAGTTGACGACAACCGTTTCTTGGCACTTATTTTAGTGTTCTTTGGTGCTGCCTATATATATGGTCACTTCAGTAGCAAAGGATTTTCACTTTCATTAAATATTGTGATTGGCTTATTCTTATTCCTAGGTTTATTAGCGCATGGTACCCTAGAAAGATATTCTCGTGCAATGGAAGAAAGTGCCAAAGGAATTAGTGGTATTATTCTACTCTTCCCATTTTATGGTGGTATTATGGGTCTTATGATGGGGGCTGCTGATGGTGGTACTTCTCTTGGCGCCATGATTACTAACCAATTCGTTGCATGGTCTACAGCGGAAACATTCCCTTCTCTTGCGTTCTTAAGTGCTGGGTTAGTTAACGTATTTGTACCTTCTGGTGGTGGTCAATGGGCTGTTCAAGGTCCAATCATGTTACCTGCTGGCGTCCAATTAGGTGTGCCTCCAACCGTTTCTGCAATGGCGATTGCTTGGGGCGATGCTTGGACAAATATGATTCAACCATTCTGGGCACTTCCTCTTTTAGGTCTAGCTGGTCTTAATGCTCGCGCTATTATGGGTTATTGCTTAATAGCATTAGTGTATTCTGGTATTTTAATTACTGGCGTTTTTTATTTTGTTTAATAGACAAATACTCTTAAAACCATTTCTCGTATGCCTTAATCGATAGTGGTTTTAGGGCAATAAACAGAGAAGCGATACATCTAAAATATAAAAGATGTATCGCTCTTTTATTTTACTCTCAGTCGCCCCTTAGCTGATAATCGCATAAATGTAGCTAAAGCGACGAGAATACCGAAACTTTCTACAATTGCCGCAGGCACCCACATAATAATACCACCTAATCCTTGATCTTCTAGCGCTGAAATTGGTACAGCTCTACCACATAAATCAAACAGTGGATACAAATCATTGGGCGTTAAAGCAATATAAATTCCCACCAATATTTGCGGAACCATCGTTAAAATAGGAGAAATAATCCTTCCCTTAACCGTCATCGCCGCAGGTGGGGCTGGACGACGATCTAAAATCAAATTCCAATACATAAAACCGCTTATCACAACAGACCAGTTCATCAAGCGATATAAATAAATATCCAACATAGAATAGAACTGCACGGTTGGGATTAACCAAACAAGCACCAAGAAAACAAATAAAAAAGGAACAAAATACTTATCTGTACACCATTTACGTAACGTCATTGCCAGAGAGGTTTGCTCAAATTTTCTTAATTTCAACCTAAGCGTTACTGGCAATCCTGCTCGCATTACCTGTCCTGGATAAGCCGCCATTACTAAGAGTGGTGCTAAATGGTGTAAAAAAACATGTTGAATACGATGCACAAAAAACACCCTTTCAGCAAAATAATCAACATGGGTATGCAACGATAAATAAAGCATCACAAAACCAGACCAAAACAAGCAATGTCTTACTATACCGATTGGTCTATGGAGCGAGCCTTTAATAAATAAATAGGCACTGAACAAAAAACAAATAATTAATGTCGGTGAAAACTCCCAAGGTTCAAGCCATTGAGCGATTGTTAAATCCATAGTACCTCTTTTTTCTGAATGCTCATATTTTAATCATATTTATATTTTTTATCCTATTTATGCCCGTTAAGCCACGTAAATGGGCTACAATTTCATGCATGAAAATCGGACAATGGACATTGCCTAACCCTGTATTTGTTGCTCCTATGGCTGGAGTGACCGATCGCCCTTTTCGTCAATTATGCAAACGACTAGGGGCTGGTTATGCTGTGTCTGAAATGGCTGCCAGCAATCCAAAACTATGGGATAGTGTCAAAACGTCTAGGCGTCTTAATCACGACGGTGAAATTGACCCTATTTCCGTTCAAATTGCTGGTGCTGATCCTGATATGATGGCTCAAGCCGCTCTATTTAATATCCATAAGGGTGCTAAGATTATTGATATTAATATGGGTTGTCCTGCCAAAAAAGTTTGCAATGTTGCTTCAGGATCTGCGCTACTAAAGCATGAAGAGCTAGTAGTTGCGATTTTAAAGTCCGTTGTTCAAGTTTGTAAGCCATTAGATGTACCTGTCACACTCAAAACCAGAACAGGATGGGATAGAGAGCACAAAAATGTGCTCCGAATTGCTACTCTTGCTCAAGACATAGGTATTAGTGCGTTAACACTGCATGGTCGTACTCGTGCCGATATGTATAATGGTGAAGCAGAATATGACACCATTAAACTGGTTAAAAGTGCTTTATCCATACCTGTTATTGCGAATGGAGATATTGATTCTCCTCAAAAAGCGAAATACGTATTGGACTATACGCAAGCTGATGCAGTGATGATAGGCCGTGCGGCTCAAGGAAATCCCTGGATTTTCAAACAAACAAATTACTACTTAGCACAAGGGAAAGAATTACTTCCTCCTCGTTATAGTGAAATGCAAGAGGTTTTATTGCAGCACTTGAATGAACATTATCAGTTTTATGGTGAACATACTGGTGTACGAACAGCACGCAAACATATTGGGTGGTATGTAGCCCAATTACCTGGTGCCACAGAATTTATCCAAGTAATGAACCAACTCAATACATGTTCAGAACAATTTAACGCTGTGGAAGATTGGTTTAATGAACTCATTCGATTTGAAGAAAATGAATAAAATAGATCCTATCGATAAATGTATAACAGCGAATCTTGACGCTTATTTCAAGGAATTAGGTGATGCCCCCGCTTCAAATGTGTGGAATATGGTCATGGATGGTGTAGAAAAAGCCATGCTTGAAAAAGTCATGGCCTATACCAATGGGAACCAATCCAAAGCCGCCGAAGTATTGGGCATTACTCGCAATACATTACGTAAAAAACTTATTTCTAACCATCTTATTGACGCATCATGAAATTAACCACTGCTCTTCTTTCTGTTTCAGATAAAACAGGTATTGTTGAATTTGCCCAAGCTTTAGCGGCTCGTGGCATTAAATTACTCTCTACTGGTGGCACAGCGGCTTTATTAAAAAAAGCAGGTCTAGACGTTACGGAAGTGGCCGAACATACAGGTTCTCCAGAAATTTTAGACGGGCGTGTCAAAACACTACACCCTAAAATTCATGGTGGCTTATTAGGTCGCCGTGATAATGCCGAACATTTAGCCACAATGGAGCAACACGGCATATCTCCTATCGACTTATTAGTAGTCAACCTCTACCCTTTCCGTGAAACGATTGCAAAACCAAATTGTTCTTTTGCTGATGCGGTAGAAAACATTGATATTGGTGGTCCTGCTATGCTACGTGCAGCAGCGAAAAACCATGGCACCGAACAAGGTGGTGTCACTGTGGTTATTGACCCTAGCGATTATGAACAAGTCCTAAAAGAAATCGACCAATTTGGCCAGCCTTCTTATGGCTTACGCTTAAAATTAGCGAGCAAAACATATGCTCATACGGCAGCTTATGACGGTGCAATTGCTCAGTATTTGACAGCGTTAACTGATGCCGAGCCAGCACAGGAAAGTACCCCAGCACGCCAACAATGGCCAGAAACAGTCACTATTCAAATCCAAAAACACCAAGAATTACGTTACGGTGAAAACCCTCATCAGAAAGCCGCTTTCTATATCGACCCTGTTCGTGGTAATGGCTTACTAGGTAAGTATGAACAGCTACAAGGCAAAGAGCTTTCTTATAATAATATTGCTGATGCGGATGCCGCTTGGGAATGTTCACGTAGTTTTGATGTACCTGTATGCGTGATTGTTAAACATGCAAATCCTTGTGGCGTTGCTATTGGAGCTACACCTTTTGAAGCTTATCAAAAAGCCTTTAAAACAGACCCTACTTCTGCCTTTGGTGGCATTATTGCCTTTAACCGCAAAGTTGATTTGGCTGTTGCCGAGGAAGTTAGCAAACAGTTCATGGAAGTATTGCTTGCGCCTGAATACACAGAAGATGCCTTAGCATTACTTGCCGCGAAAAAGAATGTTCGTGTGTTAAAAGTTAGCTCTGGCTCAGAGCAAAACCCATTTGACGTAAAACGCGTTGGTGGGGGTTGGCTACTCCAAGACCCTGATGCCTTCGATGTACCAGCTGAATCACTTAAAGTAGTCACTAAAAAACAACCGACAGCACAACAACTTAACGATCTTATGTTTGCATGGAAAGTGGCAAAATATGTCAAATCAAATGCTATTGTATTCTGTGCTAATGGCATGACAATGGGTGTAGGTGCAGGTCAAATGAGTCGTTTAGATTCTGCTCGCATTGCTGCCATCAAAGCAGAAGCAAATGGTTTAAGCTTGAAAAATACGGCGGCGGCCTCTGATGCATTCTTCCCATTCCGTGATGGTTTAGATGTTATCGTAGCGGCTGGGGCTGATTGTATTATTCAACCTGGTGGTAGTATTCGTGACGAAGAAGTCATTAATGCAGCTGATGAGCATGGCATTGTGATGGTTTATACTGGCACTCGTCATTTCCGTCACTAATCCAGAACTATGCGGATTCTTGGTATAGACCCAGGCCTTAGAAAAACGGGCTATGGTGTGATAGATGTTCAACAAGCCCATATCTATTATGTGGCAAGTGGTACTATTGCTATACCAACGGATCTGCCTTTGCATCATCGCTTAAAACACATTATGGATCATATTCGTGAGGTCATTGAACATTACAAACCTCACGAATCTTCTCTTGAAAAAGTCTTCGTCAATACGAATCCTGAAACAACATTATTATTGGGTCAGGCAAGAGGTGCTGCCATGTGTGCTTTAGCTGATACTGGACTAGATGTAGCAGAATACACCGCCTTACAAATAAAAAAAGCTGTCGTTGGTCGAGGACATGCAAGAAAAGAGCAGGTCCAAATAATGGTTCAACATTTACTAAATTTAAACGCAATGCCTGAACCTGATTCTGCTGATGCGCTAGCATGTGCTATCACGCATGCACATGCCTCCAGCTTACTAAATAAACTCAAAGAACTCGATTTAGATACTACTCATACCAGTAAAATGCGTGGTGGTCGATTACATATTTAACATTCATGTAAAAAGAAAAAATTATGATTGGACGAATTACTGGCTTATTAATAGAAAAAACCCCTCCAACAATTTGTGTGGATGTCAATGGTGTAGGCTATGACATAGAAGTCCCCATGACAACGCTATATGACTTGCCTGAAGTCGGCGCAAAAGTCACTCTTTTCACTCACTTAGCCATACGTGAAGATGCACATGTTCTCTATGGTTTTTTAAAACCCGAAGAGAGAACAACGTTTAGATCCTTAATTAAAGTGAGTGGTATCGGTGCTCGTACAGCATTAGCTATTCTATCTGGGCTTAGTACAACTGACTTAGCTCAGGCGATAGAACAACAAGATGCCACCTTATTAGTAAAAGTCCCAGGTATTGGTGCAAAAACAGCCGCAAGACTACTCTTAGAACTAAAAGGCAAACTTTCTAATATCACATTACCACAAAGCAATACTCAACAATCCTCGAAGAGTGATATACTCAATGCTTTAGTTGCCTTAGGTTATTCCGAAAAAGAAGCCAATAATGCAACAAAAAATTTAGCTAGCGATGTTTCTGTTGCTGATGGTATTCGTCTAGCGTTACAAAATTTAACGAAATAAGGATACTATTCCTCATAAGGGAACTATCTACATTTGCTCACAAGGCAATGAATGCGTTCAAGTTTTTAATAAATTATGTATTTCCAGGGGGAAAAATGAAAAAGAATTGGTTTAAAAAAACATTATTTAGCTGCGCTGTCATTGCTTCTATGGCGTCTACCTCAGCGTTTGCAGAACAATCATTAAAAATGGCTTATGCATTAGCCAAAGACTCTCATTATGGAGCAGCAGCTAACGCCTTTGAAAAATCATTAGCTGAAAGCACTAATGGTAAATTCAAAATCGAGCATTTTGCTAATAGTGCTTTGGGTGGTGAGCGTGAAGTTATCGAAGGTTTACAACTAGGTACTGTTGATGCAGCTGTATTATCAACAGGGGCAATTTTGAATTTTGTACCACAAGCAGGTGTATTTGACATTCCCTTCTTATTCCGTGACTTAGCTCACGCTCGCAAAGTACTTGATGGCCAAATTGGTCAAGACATGTTAAAAGAGTTCCCAAAACGTGGGCTAGTCGCTTTAGCATGGGGTGAGCAAGGTTTCCGCCACCTAACTAATAACAAACATGCGGTAAAAGAACCAGCAGATGCCAAAGGTCTAAAAATCCGTACTACTGAAAACCCTGTTCATTTATTAGCATTTAAACAATTAGGTATTTTAGCAACACCTATGGCTTGGCCTGAAGTTCAAACGGCTTTACAACAAGGCACTATTGATGGTCAAGAAAATCCTACTTCTGTGATTGTATCAGCTAAACTTAATCAACAACAAAAATTCATGTCTTTAACTGGGCATGTTTATGCGCCTGCTGTTATTATTGTTTCTCCTTCCGTCTATGACGGCCTAAGTGATGATGAAAAAGCAAAATTCGTTGAAGCGGGTAAAAAAGCTGGTCAAGCTATGCGTGATTTCGTTGACAATGTCGAAAAATCAGGCGTTCAAACATTAAAAGATGCTGGTATGCAAGTTACTGAAGATGTTGATCGTGATGCTTTTGCTAAAATCGTTAAAGAAGTTTACCCTGAGTACTATAAACAATTTAGTAAAGAGCTGATTGATAGTATTGAAAACACAAAATAATTATTCTTGCTAACAATACTTTAGGCTTTCTATTTGTTTTTAGTAAGCAGTAAGGGTTAGTGAGAACTAACGCTTCAGGCTGTCGATAAAGTAGTACTTTCGACGTGCAGATTTTCATCATCAGTCTTAATTGATTTATTGACTACACTTGAAAAGCTGCACGTCAAAATTAAAAAAATAAAGGTTTATCCACAATCTGAGGGGTTAGTAAGAACTAACCCTTTTTACTCATCTCTAGAGATTAACATTTTCTATCATGAAATCTTTTACTTATTGGCTTGATAAAATACTCTTTAAACTGGTTTCTATCGCTGCTCAGTTATTGTTACTGTCTGCCGTGATAGCAGGAATTTATCAAGTATTTGCTCGTTTCGTATTACACGAACCAGCAGCCTGGACGGAGCCATGGACTCGCTCATCACTGATTTGGGTTGTCTTTTTAGGCGTTATTTTGGCATTCCGTCATGGCGAAATGTTACGTGTGGATGTTATTAATACATTTTTATCTAGTAATGCACGTCGAATTGTACGCCATATCGCCAATTTACTCTGTGCCATCTTCCTTGGACTGTTAGCATGGATTGGCGGAAATATGACTTATCGTGTCCGTTTCCAATCAATTGCGGGTTTGGACTTTTCAATTTCATGGATTTATCTTGCTATTCCTGTTGGCTGTACTATTGCCTTAATCGCTCTATTAGTACAATGGTTTAGCAAAGAAGATTCTCATCATTCCCAAACAATGGAGTAGTACTCATGGCACAAATCATGATTTTATCCATGTTAGTATTTTTCGTACTAACAGTCCCTGTAGGGATTGCCATTGGTCTAGCTTCTTTTTTAGGCATTGAAGTGGCGGGAATTAACTGGTTAGTTATTGCTCAGCAATTTTATGCATCGTTAGATAAGTTTCCTTTAGCAGCCATTCCATTCTTTATTTTGGCAGGCAACCTAATGCAAGAGGCCAGTATCTCTGAACGTATGGTGAATTTTGCCAAAAGCTTGGTTGGCAATATGCAAGGAGGTTTGGCTTGTAGTTGTGTTATTACGTGTATGATTTTCGCTGCAGTCGCTGGTTCTAGTGTTGCCACCACTTTCGCTGTTGGTTCAATTCTGATTCCAGCGATGATTTCTCATGGTTACCCTAGACCTTTTGCTGCATCTTTACAAGCCACTGCCGCAGAGCTAGGCGTGATTATTCCCCCTTCTGTTCCTATGATTCTATTTGCTGTTGCTACGCAAACAGATTTAGTTAGTTTATTTATAGGTGGTATTCTACCCGGTATCTTGATTGCTGCTGGCTTGGTTTTCTACGTTTGGCTATACGCAAAACGCAATAATTTTGGCTTACGCGATGGAGAAAATCGTTTATCATTCTGGCCTGCACTTAACCAAGCTAAGCTCGCCTTATTAATGCCGATTATTATTTTAGGCGGTATTTACGGGGGAGTCTTCACACCAACAGAAGCTTCAGTTGTGGCGGTTGTTTATGCCTTAATTATTGGCGTATTTGTCTACAAAACACTAAAGCTACCTCAACTTCAAAAAGTATTCCAAAACACCGTCATTTCTACAGCCATTATCATGTTCTTAATTGCTAATGCGGGACTCTTTGGGTTCTTATTGAATCGAGCAGGAATTCCTAATCAACTAGGTGAATGGTTAGCCCAATTATTCGATAACAAATACACATTCCTATTAGGTGTAAATCTTGCCCTTTTCTTTATTGGTATGTTTATTGAAACATCTGCCTCTATTGTCGTGCTAGCACCATTATTACTACCCGTAGCGGTAAAATTTGGTGTCGATCCAGTACACTTTGGTATCATTATGGTTGTTAATTTGGCACTTGGTATGATTACACCACCATTTGGCGTTAACTTATTTGCGGCATGTACCGTGGCCAAATTATCTGTTGATCAGATTATTAAGCCATTGCTCCCATTTGTATTTGTATCATTTATCTGTTTGCTATTAATTACCTATATTCCTAGTATTACATTAGCACTCTTATAAAGATAAACTAAGGATTTAAAATGCCTATTGTTCCTGATAATCTGTCTGTTAATTTACCTCAGCGAGAAATTATTCAAGCTGAACCAATTAATCGCTCAGAAGAATCGATAGAAAGAGCTCTACGTCCAAAATCACTTCGTGATTATACGGGTCAAGATAAAATCTGTGAGCAATTAGGCATTTTTATTCAAGCCGCAAAGAAAAGAAATGAACCGTTAGATCATGTGCTCTTATTTGGCCCTCCGGGCTTAGGTAAAACAACACTAGCGCATATTATCGCTAATGAAATGGGCTCACAAATGCGTCAAACCTCTGGTCCTGTGCTTGAAAAACCTGGTGATTTAGCTGCATTACTCACTAATTTGCAAGCAAATGATGTCTTATTTATTGATGAGATTCATCGTCTCTCCCCTGTTGTAGAAGAAATTCTCTACCCAGCATTAGAGGACTTTCAAATTGATATTATGATTGGTGACGGTCCTGCCGCTCGTAGTATCAAAATTGACTTACAACCATTTACGTTAGTAGGTGCCACTACTAGGGCTGGGATGCTTACCAATCCTCTTCGTGACAGATTCGGTATTATTTCTCGTTTAGAATTTTATTCCACTGAGCATCTTGCACAAATCGTTACTCGTAGTGCTCATCTGCTAAATGCTGAAATTACACCTGCTGGTGCTTTGGAAATTGCCCGTCGTTCACGTGGAACACCTCGTATTGCTAATCGTCTTCTTAGACGCGTAAGAGATGTTGCCGATGTTAAATACAAGGGCTTAATTTCCGATGAGTGTGCAACAGAAGCTTTGAGCATGTTAGAAGTAGACCCTCAAGGCTTAGACCTTATGGATAGAAAACTCCTTGAGACATTAATTCATAAATTTGACGGAGGACCTGTTGGCATTGATAACCTAGCAGCAGCAATTGGCGAAGAAAGCGATACCATCGAAGAAGTGATTGAACCCTATCTTATCCAAAATGGCTATATTCAGCGTACTCCTAGAGGACGAGTTGCCACACAAAATACATGGCTACATTTTGGTTTATCACCCAAAAGTCAAAACAATAATTCTGAACTATTTTAGTTTCTTAATAAACTATCAAAGAGGATACTTTCGGCGTGCAGGTTTTGTAGTTGATAGTTTCCTCATTGGACTTAAGATAAAAAAACCTGCACGTCAAAATCCCATAACAGATTGCCAACACACCGTTAGTTTACGAGTAAACTATCAGTCTATTACTAAAGTAGATACTTTCGGCGTGCAGGTTTTGTAGTTGATAGTTTCCTCATTGGACTTAAGATAAAAAAACCTGCACGTCAAAATACCATAACAGATTGCCAACACACTGTTAGTTTAAAAGTAAACTATAAAAGAGATTGTCAATACTCCATTAGTTTACTTGTAAACTATTTAATTCGTGCAATACTAACAATCCAAAGCGATTTAGTTTATAAGCATTAATACCATCTATATTAGCCAATGCTTTTAACGTCTGAGGATTTTCTAACGCAATATATTTCAGAGTAGTATCCGTGAAAATAAATTGTGGCTCTACGCCCTCTTTTTGACTTTCCTGTTCTCGCCATTGTTTAAGCTGATGATAACGTACACTCGCTTGTGGAAATTGCTCCTCAAACGTCTTTTTACGTACTGGCATAATATTACGTGATTTTTGTGATGTATTTGAGGGAGCCTGTATCATGAATACTGACTCTTGTCCCTTTAATACTGGCACGCTTTTAGGCGTTAATGTCAACGTTGAGTAACCTTCTATATCAACATTCAAATAACCTTGTGCCATTAATTGCAACATAATACTTTGCCATGTTGCTTCATCATACTCTTTGCCTATTCCAAATGTACTTAACTTATAGTGCGCAAACTCATCAATTCTATCCGTATGCTTACCTAACAAAATATCAATAATATATTTGGCCCCAAAACGTTGTTCATAACATCTATATAACCAATAAATGGTAGATAATATTTTTTGTGCTGCAATTGTTGCATTCCAAGTAGACATAGGTCTATCACAACTATCACAATTACCACAGGCATGACTGGATTGCCCAAAATACGCTAATAACGCCACCCTTCTGCATAAGGATGACTCACAGTAAGACAACATAGCTTGTAATTGCTCTCGTGCTCGTTGCTTAAAAACCTCTTCAGCATTAGAAGATTCAATCATTTTTCTATGTTGTAATACATCCTGTAAACCAAATGCCATCCATGCTGTTGCCGGTAAGCCATCACGACCAGCACGCCCAGTTTCTTGATAATACCCCTCAATCGACTTAGGCATATCTACATGCGCAACAAAACGCACATCAGGTTTATTTATCCCCATCCCAAAAGCAATAGTAGCTACCATCACCAAATCATCTTCATATAAAAATTGTTGCTGATGCTTTGCTCTAGTTTGAGCATCTAATCCAGCATGATATGCCAATGCTTTAATACCTTGTTTATTTAGAAATTCTGCTATCACTTCACACTTTTTACGTGTTAAACAATACACAATGCCTGATTCACCATGGTGGTTCTCACTAATAAAATGCATCAACTGTGTTCGTACATTATCTTTTTCTACCACTTCATAACGAATATTAGGTCGATCAAAACTAGAAACAAAATACTTTGCCTGATTAAAAGCTAAACGGTCAGCAATATCTTGTCGAGTTTCTAGTGTTGCTGTCGCTGTTAGCGCAACACGAGGCACTGTTGGCCATAAACGAGCTAATTCATTTAACCCTAAATATTCTGGACGAAAATCATGCCCCCATTGAGATACACAATGTGCTTCATCAATAGCAAATAAAGAAATGGGAACTTTTTTCAATAAATTCAATGCACGTGTCGTTAATAGTCTTTCGGGAGCAATATACAATAAATCAATATATCCTCTTGACCATGCGTTTTCCGTATCCTGTATCTGCTCCCATGTCATGCTTGAATTTAAGCAAGCTGCTCGTATGCCTAATCCTTGTAACGCTTGTACCTGATCTTGCATCAATGCAATCAATGGTGAAATCACCACACCTGACCCAGGGCGTACTAAGGCTGGGATTTGATAACAAAGTGATTTACCTGCCCCAGTGGGCATTAGAACCACAGCATCTTTCCCATCAATTAAGTGATTAATGATATCTTGCTGATTTCCCCTAAACCCCCGATAGCCGAATTTTTCTTGTAGAATTCTAACTGCATGACTCACTTGTGTAGGAGCTTCCTCACTATTGTCAGGGATAGTTTGTTGATAATCAGAGGAAGTAAAATCAGTCATAAGAGATGATGTCTTGATAGTCTCAATACCAAAAAGACAATGCTTTATATGTTTAGTAAATATGTATCCTATATTATAAAAAAATATATATTTCTTTTGGGGGCTTATTTGCACTTTACTAAAAGGTCATGCTAGCATTTAACCATTAACAGGTAGGGAATTTTATGAATATTGGTATTGCTGGTGCTGGATTAGCCGGACGTTTATGTGCTCTCTTACTATCACAGCAAGGTCATCAAGTACAGGTTTTTGACAAAGCGTCACATCCCACTGATCCCGTAGCAGCAGGTTTCACTGCTGCAGGCATGCTAAGTCATGTCGCTGAATTAGAAAGTGGAGATGAACATATTTATAATCTTGGCGTTCGTTCTCTTGAACTCTGGAAACATATTGTCCCTCAACTAGATGCCCCTGTTTCATTACACTATAAAGGTAGTCTCATGGTTGCTCACAGAGGTGATGAGGGGGCAGCGCAACGTCTTATCAGTTTATTAGAAAGAAAAGCACCTGTAGACCAAAAACCTATTAAATTAACTACTGAACAACTAAAAGCCGAAGAACCCTCTATCTCAGGCCCAGCTCATGCGTGGGCACTACAAAATGAAGGCCATATTCATACTCGAGAAGCTATGTATGCACTATATGCTTCTTGCAAAAACACACTCTGGCATTGGCAAACGCCTGTACAAAAACTAAAAGCCAACAAAATCATTACTGATAGAGAAACGTTTACATTTGATTGGGTATTTGATACCAGAGGCGTCGGAGCTAGAGAGCTTAAATTTGCTAATACTCATACCCTCTCTTGCCAAAATGTACGAGGAGTTCGGGGGGAAATCCTATGGCTACAAGCACCTGCTCTCGCCTTGCAACGACCTATTAGGCTTTTACATCCACGTTATCGTGTCTACTTGGTACCTCGTCAGCCAGATATCCTCTTTGTCGGCGCCAGTGAAATAGAAAGCGAAGATAGATCACCCATTTCTGTTAGGACTACTGTAGAATTACTGACTGCAGCCCATAGCGTTCTGCCAGAACTTGCCGAGGCACGTATTATTCATACAGAAACTAATTTACGACCTGCCTTAATTGATAATTTCCCACGAATAGAAACTGCTCCCGGTATTAGCAGAATTAATGGTCTATTTAGACATGGTTGGTTAATTGCACCAGCTACTGTTGAACAAGCATTAAAAGAAGTTTTAGGCGCAGAATATACTGTGATTTAAGTATAATAGATGAGGATAGTATGAGTGCAATCACTGTATTTATAAATGGACAACCTAAAGACCTACTAAGGCCAATTTCTTTGGAAGAGTTTGTCGTGTTAATTCAAACAGAATTACAACAAGAAAATAATCCCAAAGCTATTGCTACCGCTGTTAATGAGGTATTTATTCCACGTACTCAGCGATCAAGTTATATCCTAAAAAATAATGATCAGATTATGACCTTTTCTCCAATTACTGGAGGATAGTTCAACCTTAAAAGAGTTTTTATGAGTTATTCGCTAGCAGGTATTGATTTAAATAGTCGTTTTTTCCTTGGCACAGCTACTTACCCATCTCCCAAAGTATTAAGTGATGCTATTAAAATTTCAGAGGCTCAAGTAGTGACTGTTGGCTTAAAAAGACAATTAGCCCCTGGCCAGACAACATTAAGCCAAAGCACTACAGATGGTGTAGAAAATACGTTTTTTCAATTATTAAAAGAAAGTGGTGCCCATTTATTACCAAACACGGCAGGTTGTAAAACAGCCAGAGAAGCCATTACCCTAGCACATATGGCACGTGAGATTTTTGACACTCACTGGATCAAATTAGAAGTCGTTGGTGATGATTACACGCTACAACCAGACCCTATAGAGCTTATTACAGCGACTAAAGAACTAATCAAAGATGGCTTTGAAGTCTTCCCCTATTGTACGGATGACCTTGTGACGTGTAATCGTCTACTGGATGCAGGATGTCGTATTTTGATGCCTTGGGGAGCACCCATTGGTTCAGGGCAAGGATTGGTTAACCCTTATGCTTTACGAATTTTACGTTCTCGTTTACCAGAAGCCTTTCTAGTGGTTGATGCAGGCATTGGATCTCCTAAAGATGCCGTCACAGCTATGCAGTTAGGGTTTGATGCCGTTTTACTAAACTCTGCTGTCGCCCAAGCTCATGACCCTGTGCGTATGGCTGAAGCTTTTAAACTAGCGATCCAAGCAGGTCGCCTTGCCTATGAAGCAGGCATTATGGAAGCACAAGATATGGCAGTACCTAGCACCCAAGTAACTGGAAGACCGTTTTTATTATAAATAGTTTAAACCTAAACCATAGACACATAGGCCTATCAACATTGCTAGGCCTATATTTTTGCTTAATTTCAGCGTTACGACAACACCAACGACTGCTAATCCATACGGCAATATTTCATGACCATCAATAGCCTTATTCACTTCAGAAAATAAAATAATACTCGTCGTACTCGCCAGTAACGCAGGCCCTAAGATGGCAAATCTACCTGAACCTAGACGATTAAATGCCTTACTTTTCTTCATTAATACAAAAGGTAAAGAACGCGTTAAATAAGTCAAAATAGCCATCAGAGCGATGCCAACAACTAAATGCCATGTTTGAAAATCAGCCATGATTATGCTCCTCTGTCGCTGGCAAATTAGCATGAGGATGGTACAAGAAACAAGCAACCACAGCACCAATAATCATTGCTAAACTAGGATAGCCAAAGTACGTCACTACCATGCTAACTAAACATCCACAAGCAATTGGAAGTAGCATAGTGGCATGCATGGTCAATAAAGTCACACTAATAAATAGTGCCGTTAATGAAAAACCCATTGTTTTTGCTAATAATGGGAAAGATTGCATAATGCTCGCACCAGCAAAAACGCCTATTATTGTGCCTAATAGCCATGAGAACCAAGCGAAGAGACCCAATCCAAAATACCATGCTGATTTACCTTGTTCAGGAATATCTTTTAGCTTCAAATAACAAACAGCAAATACCTCATCGGTCAAATAAAAAGCTTTAGCTAAGCGTAATTTCAAAGACTCAGGAAGGTATTTAGCGATAATAGGACCATAAAGTGCATGGCGAAGATTAAGCAAAAACACCAACAACACTATACTTAAAATAGGCATGCCTAATTGCAAAGAGGCTAAAATAAAAAACTGTGCACTTCCCGCATAAACAAAAAAGGAAATACTAAATAGCTCCAAAGGACTGAGACCAATACTGGCGCCTGTTAGCCCAAAAGCCAACGATGCCGGGATATAACCCAGCATCGTCGGAATAGCTGCCTTAATACCTTGCAAGAAATAGCTTGTGGTGCTCATGAAATATTATTATTCAACATTAAAGGATTTACAGTTTAAAACTATTTAGCTTCCGATTGTAATGTTTTTATTTTGTGTTGAAAAATAATTATTTACTATAATGTTATAAGCCTTTAGCACCAGTTCCCGTAGTATTAACTAAAAAGTATCGGCTGGTACTCTAACCCATCCTTCCATCAAAATACGAGCACTGCGACTCATCATCGCTTTTTTAACTACCCATTGATTATTTTCCAACACTGCTTGTGCACCCACACGTAGTGTTCCTGAAGGATGTCCAAAGCGCACCGCTTCTCGTTCATCCCCACCTGCAGCAAGATTAACCAATGTTCCTGGAATAGCTGCAGCTGTACCAATCGCTACTGCTGCCGTTCCCATCATTGCATGATGTAGTTTACCCATAGACAATGCACGCACTAATAGGTCAATGCTCTCTTTTTCCACTTGCTTACCACTGGATGCTTGATAAGATTGTGGTGGTGCTACAAATGCCACTTTGGGCGTATGCTGGCGTGTAGCCGCTTCTGAAATATCTGCAATCAACCCCATTTTCACAGCACCATAAGCACGAATCGTCTCAAACTTTTCTAAGGCTTTGGGATCGCTATTAATATCATCTTGTAGTTCTGTACCTACATAGCCAATATCAGCGGCATTCACAAAAATAGTGGGAATACCTGCATTAATCATCGTTGATTTTAAAATACCAATACCAGGCACCTCTAAATCATCAACGACATTGCCAGTAGGGAACATTGCTCCCCCTTCTTCGCCATCATCAGCTGGATCTAAAAATTCTAATTGAATTTCTGCTGCAGGAAACGTAACACCATCTAACTCAAAGTCACCTGTTTCTTGTACCTCACCATTGGTAATAGGAATATGAGCCACAATCGTTTTTTGAATATTAGCTTGCCAAATTCTAATCGTACAAAAACCATTATCAGGAATTTTAGCCTTATCAATTAAACCATTATTAATGGCAAATGCACCAACTGCAGAAGTCAAATTACCACAATTACCACTCCAATCAACAAAAGGTTTATCAATAGACACTTGTCCAAATAAATAATCCACATCATGATCTGGAACAGATGGCTTACTGATAATAACAGCCTTACTTGTAGAAGAAGAGGCATTACCCATACCATCAATTTGCTTACCATAAGGGTCAGGGCTACCTAATACTCGTAGTAAAATTTTATCCCTTGCCTCACCGGGCTTCTGTGCAACCTCAGGTAAATCAGTAAGTTTAAAAAACACCCCTTTTGATGTCCCTCCTCGATAATACGTAGCAGGGATTTTTATTTGACCAGGAAAAACAGTACTCATAACTGAACCTTATATATTTTAAATATTAACTATAATGTTAAAACTAAGCATTACCTTCTAAGAAGTCTTGAGCAAAGCGTTGTAATACACCACCAGCCTCATAAATACTAACCTCTTCTGCCGTGTCTAAACGACATGTCACAGGTACCTCAACGGTCTCGCCTGATTTACGGTGAATCACCAATGTTAAATCTGTGCGAGGATGTCTTTCACCTATAACGTCATAAGTTTCGGTTCCGTCTAATGCCAATGTTTTTCGATTAGTGCCTGACTTGAACTGTAGTGGTAATACACCCATACCAATTAAATTAGTTCGGTGAATACGCTCAAAACCTTCGGCAACAATAGCTTCTACACCTGCTAGACGAACACCTTTAGCTGCCCAATCTCGGCTTGAACCTTGCCCATAATCAGCACCTGCAATGATAATCAATGGTTGTTTACGCTCCATATAGGTTTCAATAGCTTCCCACATACGAGTGACTTTACCGTCTGGCTCAATACGTGCTAAAGAACCTTGTTTGACCGTTCCATCCTCATTTAATACCATCTCATTAAATAATTTTGGATTGGCAAATGTGGCTCGTTGTGCTGTTAAATGATCACCTCGATGAGTCGCATAAGAGTTGAAGTCCTCTTCTGGTAACCCCATCTTAGCCAAGTATTCACCCGCCGCACTATTTGGCAAAATAGCATTTGAGGGTGATAAATGGTCTGTCGTAATATTATCTGGAAGAATAGCTAGCGGGCGCATTCCTTTAAGTGTTCTTTCGCCTGCTAATGCACCTTCCCAATAAGGTGGACGACGAATATAGGTTGATTGCGGTCTCCAATCATAGAGTGGGCTTGCTGCTTTTTCTGCTTTACCTGTATCAAACATTGGAATATAAATCTGACGGAATTGTTCTGGTTTTACAAATTTAGCAACGATGCTATCTATTTCTTCATCTGTTGGCCAAATATCTTTTAGACGAATTTCTTTACCGTCAAAAATGCCTAATACATCATTCTCAATATCAAATCGAATAGACCCTGCAATGGCATAAGCCACTACTAATGGAGGCGATGCTAAAAAGGCTTGCTTAGCATAGGGATGGATGCGACCATCAAAATTACGATTACCAGATAATACAGCCGTTGTATATAAATCACGATCAATGATTTCTTTTTGAATCACAGGATCTAAAGCACCACTCATGCCATTACAGGTTGTACATGCAAAGCCAACAATACCAAATCCCAATTTCTCTAATTCACCTAATAAACCAGCCTCTTTTAAGTAAAGCTCAGCCACTTTCGAACCTGGGGCAAAAGATGTTTTGACCCATGGCTGACGAACTAAACCATATTTATTAGCATTGCGTGCTAATAATGCGGCTGCCACCACATTACGTGGATTAGATGTATTTGTACAGCTAGTAATAGCCGCAATAATAACGGCACCGTCAGGCATTTCACCATTAGATGGTACTTCGTATGGTTTTGCTAAACCTTTTTGGGCTAAATCTGTTGTTGAAAAGCGTGCATGTGGATTAGATGGTCCCGCCATATTACGCCCAACAGTGGATAAATCAAAACGTAATACACGAGGGTAAACCGCCTCTTTCATGCCATCTGCCCATAAGCCAGTTTGTTTGGCATATTTTTCTACCAACTCTACTTGCTCAGGATCACGACCAGTAATTTTTAAATAATCAATCGTTTGTTGATCAATATAGAATAAAGCAGCAGTAGCACCATATTCAGGTGTCATATTAGAAATAGTTGCTCTATCACCAATACTTAAGCTAGAAGCTCCCTCACCAAAGAATTCAACATATGCTCCGACGACTCTCTCTTTACGTAAGAACTCAGTCAACGCTAATACAATATCTGTTGCGGTAATACCTGGCTGACGTTTACCTACCAACTCAACACCTACAATATCGGGCAAACGCATCATTGATGCTCTACCTAGCATCACTGTTTCTGCCTCTAAGCCACCTACACCAACTGAAATAACACCTAGAGCATCCACATGAGGAGTATGACTATCTGTACCAACGCATGTATCCGGAAACGCTACACCATTACGTACCTGAATGACAGGTGACATTTTTTCAAGATTGATTTGGTGCATAATGCCATTACCAGCAGGGATTACATCCACATTTTCAAATGCAGTCTTGGTCCAATTAATAAAGTGGAAGCGATCCTCATTACGACGATCTTCGATATCTCGGTTTTTTTGGAAAGCATCCGGATCAAAGCCACCACACTCAACCGCTAACGAGTGATCTACAATTAATTGCGTTTGCACCACTGGATTTACTTTGGAAGGATCACCACCTTTATCGGCAATGGCATCTCGCAATCCCGCCAAATCCACTAATGCGGTTTGACCCAAAATATCATGGCACACGACACGTGCAGGAAACCACGGAAAATCTATTTCTTGCTTACGTTCAATAAGTTGTAATAGCCAACTATTCAATGTTTCATCATCAACATTGGTTGCTCGATTAACTAAATTTTCAGCGTGAATTTTGGCTGTATAAGGTAATTTTTCCCAAGCACCCGCCTGCAAAGCATTGACGGCAGCCGCTGCGTCAAAAAATTCTAAATTAGTCCCTGGTAAAGGTTTACGAAATTGTGCATTACTCATGATTGACACCTGAAAATAAAATGAAGGCATTGTGTCATTTTAGTCTTATATAAGACTTAGAGCAATCAGCAGTTTTACTAATATAAATTACCTAAGCTATTCCTTAATCACACTAATAATAACGATATGTGTAACTATTAATGCAGTAGTACTTTGGCGTATAGGTTTCCCCCATGTATTAAGCGCTATTAATTTTTTTATAATTGATAGCGAAAACCTTCAACAAAAAAAGGTTATCAATAATCCACGATTAGAGATCTATTTTTGCTACTCGAAATAGTAATCTGGCGGAACAGAGAAACTATGTAAGATTGCTTTTAATCCATCAGACCATTGCGTTCTGACATTATGTAAATAAGGGTCATTCGCATCAATTCTAATGCCTTTAGGTAAATGATAAGTCCCGTTTCGATATACCAATAAATCCATAGGGAAACCTACAGAAAGGTTAGAGCGAATAGTAGAATCAAAAGAGACCAGAACTGCTCTCACAGCATCTTCTAAACTGCTCCGGTAATTTAGCGAACGATCTAAGATGGGTTTACCGTATTTTGCTTCACCAATTTGTAAAAATGGCGTATCTTCTGTGGCATTAATAAAATTACCTTCTTGATAGATATGATAGAGTTCAGGCAGTTGACCTTTGATCTGACCACCTAATAAGAAATTACTCCCAAAGCTTTCTTGAGAAAAAGCTCTTGCCTGCGACTCCCTTGCCACTTGACTAACGAGTGAGCCTACCATTCGTGCGGCATCAAATAAAGTTGGCGCATTTAAAATATGCTCATCAGCACCTAATTTTACCCCATTTTCTAGCATCTTAACAACGGCTTGGGATGTTGCCAAATTACCTGAGGTTAAGAGTACAATACTTCTCTCTCCGTCAATACCAAAGGTATACAACTTTTTAAACACAGAAATGTGATCTACCCCCGCATTTGTACGAGTATCAGAAGCAAAAACAATCCCATCCTGCAAACGAATAGCGACACAATATGTCATAGTACTCAATCTCTATCTAATTTTCTAACTATACAAACATTATTTTAACTGGAATCATAAGCAACTATCTACGATGAGAAAGAGATTGCAGTAAAATCCATAGCCGATTTTACTGCTCTTTAACTGGCGATACACGTACTAAGAACTCCATTTGCTCTTGTCCTCCTCCTTGACGCATACCACGCAATGGTGCCGCATCGTTATAATCCAGACCAACGGCTAATTGCACGTGTTGGCGAGGTTGGAATAGTTGATTACTCACATCAAAAACAAACCAATGATTATTTAAGTAGGCTTCTGCCCATGAATGGCTAGCCAAATGATTTTCCTCTTCTACATATAAGTAACCAGATACATAACGTGTAGGCACCCCAATACTGCGTGCACAAGCTAAAAATACATGGGTATGATCTTGACAAACACCCTGTTTAGCCTCAAAGGATTGCACCGCTGTCGTAGCCACATTCGTAGCTCCAGGCGTATAAGGAATATACTCCAAAATAGCCTGACTTAAGCGACTTAAGCTAGAACGATTTCCTACACCCACCGTATATTTCTGTGTAAACTCATACATATCAGCCGAGCAATGAGTTAACCCTGTCGTATTAAGAAAAATATCTGCAGGCACTCTATCATCATTGCTATATTCACTCTTATTATCAATCTCCACAATGCCTTGTGCATGAATATTTAATACATTGTGAGGTTCGGTCACATTTAACACCGTACAAAAATTACCGAAACCATCAAAAAACTCTTCAGAAATACGAGGTAAGGTTAATTGCCACGATAATACTCGCTGATGCGCCAATGTCTGTGGCGTAACACGTAAAATTTGGATACTTCTCTTTGCTGAATTAGCGTAAAAATATTGAGTGCTATGATCTATTTGCAACTTCATTTTTTCTTCCTTTAAACACCATCTTCAAAGAGTTGATCTAGTCGTTTTAACCATTCATAAAACTCACTATCTTTTGTAGTAAAAACTAAGGCCTGAATTTGTTGCTTAATTTTGTCCCAACCCGTACCATCTGGTAAATTAGTGACCACTTGAGCAAGATAACGATAATCACGACTCTCTACCTTATTCTGGCGAATACGTTGATCAAGCATCTCCACATAGTCACCTAACTGCCAAAACTGGGTAACTAATATGTGCTGCTCTAGCATCACAGCATCACATGCTGCCAGTTGAAAAACAGCTGCCCTTGGACTGCCTGATTGATACAGACGACGAACATGGTTAAATAAATCAGAAGCATCAGCATCTATGACAGCACGGACGGCTTGAACATTTGCATGGATCCGCTCAAAATGCTCAGGAAACGCCTCTTCTACCAAAAAGTTAAACACCGATTTATCATCTAAATTCTCTAATGAATAACCGATAACAGCCAACATTTCAGCCCTTTTTTGTGGTTTAGTTTTAAGGGCAGTTTGCAGTAACTCTTGTGTACGCCGCATATACCGTCCAAGCCAGTATAAATTATAGGCGGTGGATAATAATAAATTCATTATTGACCTCCTTGTACAGTTTGAGTATCAACAACCCATGTATCTTTCACACCACCACCTTGTGATGAATTCACCACAAGTGAACCTTCCCGTAAGGCTACTCGAGTTAATCCACCAGGGACAATGCGAACTTTATCAGGCCCCGTCAATACAAAGGGTCTTAAATCAATATGACGTGGAGCAATACCCTCATCCACACAGGTTTGACAAGTGGATAGTGCTAATGTTGGTTGAGCAATAAACCCTTCTGGATCTGCTTCCAAGCGTAAACGGTATTCTTCTATTTCTTTTTTACTCGCCTTAGGTCCCACTAACATTCCATACCCACCACTGCCTTGAGTTTCTTTAACCACCAACTTATCAAGGTTTGCTAATACATACTTCAAATCATCTGGTTTACGACACTGGTACGTAGGTACATTTAATAGAATAGGCTCTTCACTTAGATAGAATCGAATCATATCATCAACATAAGGATAAATAGATTTATCATCTGCTACACCTGTCCCTGGAGCGTTACAAATCAATACATTACCCGACCGATACGCCGCCATTAGAGCAGGTACACCTAAAATAGAATCTGGTCTAAACGCCAAAGGATCTAAAAATGCATCATCTAAACGACGATAAATTACATCAACTTTTTGTCGCCCACTTACTGTTTTGATATACACAAAGTTATCTTCAACAAATAAGTCATAACCATGAACTAATGTTGCGCCCATTTCACGAGCCAAAAAAGCATGTTCATAATAGGCACTATTAAATCTACCTGGTGTTAAAACTACAATATGAGGATTATCTTTACCACTACACGCAATCAAATTCTCTTTTAATAATTGAGGATAATTATCTACGGGTAAAACTTTTTGCTTATTAAACAAATCAAGTAATAAGCTCTCTGTAATTTTTCGTCCTTCCAGCATATAGGACACACCAGAGGGTGTACGTAAATTATCCTCTAATACATAATACTTACCGTCTCCATGCCGAACCAGATCAATACCACTAATATGCGCATAAATTGGAAATGGCAATTTAATATCATACATCCATGGTTGATAGCACTCATTAACCATAATCTGTTTAGCAGGAACAAGCCCTTCTTTGATAATCTTACGTTCGTGATAAATGTCATGTAAAAACATATTTAAGGCTTGTATTCTTTGAGTACAACCTTGCTCTAACATTCGCCACTCTTCTAGAGGGATAATTCTAGGAATAATATCGAAAGGAATCACCCGCTCAATATTGCTTGCCTCACTATAAACAGTAAACGTTACTCCTTTACGATAAAACATGGACAATGCCTGCTGATTTAATGTAGCAATATCAGCGGCTTCATTTTCTTTTAACCATTGTGCGACATGTTCACACCCCAAACGAGGTGTGCCATCCGATTGTAAAAGTTCATCATAAAAATTAGATGGCAATATTGACATAATTTATCCTTTTCTTCTCACAATATAGAAGATTTATCGATAAGAATAGTTTATTTTTAAAATTTTGTATAGTCAAAGATAAAAATTCAGTACCCACTATTTAATCAATATTGCATAGATAGTGATAGGAATTTTAACGAGAGGATTATGTAGATTGAAAGACTGCTATACAGCCGTAAGTAATATTGCTATTAGATAGTACCAGTATAAAAATAATGAAGTACTATTATCTATATACTAAAAAAAAGAAAAACATACTATTGATAAAAAATCCTTTAATCACCACGGTAGCAATTAAAGGATTTATATATATTGTTTGTGCGTATTAAGACTGGCTAGCACTCTTTGCAAACTTATCAAGATTTGCAAGAATTAAGCGATCAGCTTCTTCTGTACGTGTTCTTGGAGGCAATAAATCTTTTAATGCCTTACGATTATCTGCACTTTGAGCTAAACCATGTTTTCTTAAACAATAATTTAATTCAGTTTCTTGGCTTTGATTAACATATTCAGAATCTTTAATAGCCATTTTGATCTCCTTTACATACAAACATAGATAAAAATCTATTGAGTATAAGCATACTCGCGAAACCACTCACTTGCAAATAACCCAAACTGTTAATTTTGTTAAATAAATTAAAAAGCATCCTTGCCTATCCTAGGCATGTTGTATAAAAGCCGCTTTTAATTCCCAAAACTACGCTGAGCTACTGATTAACCCCTAGATAAATATTGACAAGACATTATTTATCGTACATAATTATATTTCTTTCACGGGCTGGTAGCTCAGTCGGTAGAGCAGCGGACTTTTAATCCGTTGGTCGCGAGTTCGAATCTCGCCCAGCCCACCAGTGAAATAAAATAGCCACTTTGATAAGTGGTTTTTTTATTCACGCATTATAACTTAATATTGTTAACGTTATATGTCAGGGCTGGTAGCTCAGTCGGTAGAGCAGCGGACTTTTAATCCGTTGGTCGCGAGTTCGAATCTCGCCCAGCCCACCACCTATAGTGATATTCTAAACATTCCCCTATATTTATTTTTATCCTATTCCTTGATAGGAAAACTATATTATCCTGCCTAGTCGTTTTTAGTCCTATTTAGAAATTTAGTCCTATTTAAAACTTAGGCTTCAACTGACTTATAGTGCCTAAACAATCTAACTAATTTATTGGGATGTCTTGCGCCGTACAATTGCAAACCAAAAGCAGTTTCACCTTTTTCTGAAGGAATATAACGATACAAGTAATCAGGAGATGTGGTTGGTGTATTAAATCCCCTTGGATCATTGGTATAAAAATATTTAAACCCTGCTTCTTTTGCTAGTGCGAGATAATCATCATCAAAGTAGCCATTAGGCCAGCAAAAATGCTGACTAACCGAACCAATTTCACTTATTAATACCGATTTACTTTGCTCAAATTCTTTTTGGATAGCGGCATTTTTGCCTTCTTCATTTAATTGCTGATCCCAACGAGTCTGCGTATGTGCAAAACTATGGACATCAATTAAACCACTTTGTAGCATTAAACGAATCTCATCCCAGTTCATCATAACACTTTCAGGGTGTCCACTATTAATTCTCTGTTTACATTCTACATGCGAAGGACAAAAAGGGATAATTTCATTACTATCAAAACTAGCTCTTATCTCACCTTGTTTAATAACGCTAGTACTCAGGAAAATATTTGCCTTAAGTTCAAACTTTTTTAATACTGGAAACGCAAAAACATAGTTATCTAAATATCCACCATCAAAGGTAATGACTACTGAGCGATTCGGTACAGGCTCACCATTTAGAAATTTTTCAAACTCTGTAGCACTAAGTGCTGTATAACCATAGTTGGCTAAATGTGCCATATGTGCTGTAAACATTTCAGGCGCACAATTAAACATACCACCATTTGGGGTGACATGACGATAGCGTAGGATAGGCACTATTTTGGCAGGATTTTTTATGGGAGTGCTCATATTAAATTTCTATGCTATTAGCGCTCACGAGAAATACGTACTTCAGCACCACGTCGTTTTACTTCTAATCCCGACGATTGCAAAATATCTAATCCTTCAAAGCCCTTAATATAACTAGAGCCTTGCATTTGCATAACACGAATTTTATTGCGCATCACAACTGGGTTATATAATGGCATACCAAATAACCACACTTGATCAAGTATTCTCGCTGTATTAAATTTGGATAAACCTTCTAAGACAGGTCCCATACATAGCATATGTCCCTCTCTACCAAAAACAGGTATCGTACTTACATCACACTCATATTGTAAAACTTGGCCACCCTCATAACGGATTCCTGTATTCACATCCCACCAAGCCTCACCTTCAGGAAGATATATCTCTACCTCATTGCCACCATCCAATATAGGAGCAACCAACAAAGCAGGACCAAATAAGAACTGATATTCATACTTATGTGCTTTTTGATCATCAGGGAAAGCAACTGCCATCATTCGTTGAACAGGCAATCCCGTTCTTGTCGCATCCTCAATATTTCCTAGCACATAAGGAATTAAGCGAGAACGTAAATCAAAAAATACTTTAATCTGTTCCTGTGTTTTTTGATCAAACTGGTCGGGCAAATATTGCTTATCTGCCACTAAACTAAATCCAGCTGAAAAAACCGATAAAGCCAAAAAGCGTAAATAAAGATTACTTGAATTAGTATTCACTAGCAACGAATGTGTCTGAGAAATTACTCCGCTTGCTTGTGTTGTTAAGTGTAGTCTCAATAAAGACTTAATATCCTCAAAATTATTTATTGAATGCTGTAAATGCAATCCAGTGTAACGAGGACTATTTAGACTTAATGCCTCTCGTCGCAAATAAGCTTCTTTAGGAATTTTGTGATAAGACTGAGCATCATACATTGATTGCTCTAATCGTAATGGATAGAGCTGACGTAAAAAAGCCCCCGTCTCTCCTTGTCTAGCATTAATATGATCAGGGATAGAAATAACATCAATTAAGTTTATCCCCGTGTCAGTGTTATCCAGTAATTGTTGATGTCGAGATTCCCAAAACTTATAAGCATCCTTATAAGTCAAGTCTAATATGCCCACCTCACCGTAAGGCGTACTAACTCGATAAGCGTGACCGTCATCATCTAATAGCAACCATGCCCTATCTTCTAAGTCTTTGAATAACGCAGTACCAACAGGAACTCCTGGCCAAGAAGGTACACAAATATGCTTCCCTTCTTTTAAATAATCAGCAATAAATTGACGAACATCGCCCAAACGCTCAGTATCCCATTCAAGAGTTAATTTATCATCTTGAAATAAAAATACGCTAGGAGGTGCGAGGTTGATTGTATCAACGACAAAACCTTTTTGATCTAATTGCTCTGCCTGCTCTAATACATCAGTAAATGATTCCCCATCAATCTGATCAAGCCAAATACCCATGGCAGATAAAGGTGGCTGACCCGGTCGCCCAAGCGAGGCACTAAACTGATTAAAAATATCCGCTACAGTACCAATATACACAAATAAATCTAGACTATTATCATGTATCTGCAGTTGATAAATCGTTGGTGCTTTTTTGATACCAACCTGATGTCTGACTTGCTTTAAACTGTTAGGAAATAATCCCCAACCTTTGGTACTCCATGCAAACGGCAGGTACTGATGGTCATGTGCATCAGAAAATAATTCCTCGCCACGTCGACTATACGCTCCTGCTGTGCGTCCCAAACCATAAACATGATCATTTTTAGGAAGAGCAAAATTAATTGTCCACGCCTCTTCGTCTACTTCTGTATCAACAATTAACGCATTTTCGTCCGTAGTCTTTAAGACAACTTCTCCATCCCTACGAAATATCATCGCAAAAGGATTTACTTGTAACTCTACGCTAGTATTACCATGTGAAATTTGCCACTGACTGTTTTTCTTATGCTCTTCAATAACAAACTCACTACTTAATTCATTACGAGCCAATAATAACTCTTGTCTTTCTTTTGCACGAGGATTAAGAAGACTATCATCTATCTTGTTTTTAGCACCACAACGGATACGAAATACCCCTAGTGCTGTCGCCTCAATACGTAGAAATAAATCTTTTTCTATTTCAAATAGGCAAAGACCTTGTTGGTGGTCAATTAACTTGAGCTTTTTGATCTGAATCACAATTATGCTTTTAAAGTGGTGACGTTATTTGTCTAATACCGCTATTGTGACTGATTTTCATTAAAATTTAAAGTAAATACAAGGATTTAGCTGAAATATTTCTTATGATAAGCTTCAGAAAATTTTATGGCTAAACCATTATTTTGGTGTCAGACTTACTAATAAATCCCGTTCTAGCGGCAACGGCTCTCCTTCAAGACTTGCACCTATCAACTCCCCTGCCAAACTACTCCATGTCAACCCATGGGACGCATACGCACAAGCAAGCCAAACTCCTTTGGCATGCTCTAGCTCACCAATAATGGGAAGCCTTCCTTGAATTACAGCTCTCACGCATGCCCTACCCTTAATAGTGGCTGATTGTTGTAAGCTTTCAAAATCTAGAGAAAGTGATAAAGGAATTTTATCCCAAATAACTTTTTGCCCCTCTTTGCTTACTTTGGGAGTTAAATCATTATGAACATAGGTACTCCCCATCACACAAAATCCATTTTGGGAGGGTAAAAAATAGCCCTGTCCTCCTACGATGCATTTTGGCCCACCATTTAGTAAATCATCAGGAATCATCATCACTTCTCCTGATAAAGCGTGTAAAGTATTTAAGCAACTTATTGCATTAACCTGCTTACCTGACTTAAGTGTCTTACGATGCAACTCATTTTTCTCTAACAATGATTTGCTATCTATGGCGTTAGCCACTACTATCTGATGAAAAAAAACTTTTGTCGCTACAGCATCCTCGTCCACACCAATCAACTCATACCCATCAGCTTGTTTATTTATCCACTCAATTTTAAGCGCCTTACACTGAATATTGGGATGCTGTAATAAAACATGAGCTAATTTAACAGGTGGAACTTGCATGCCCATTGGAAAATATACCCCATCTTGTTCGACAGGAATACCGGCAATTTCCGTTGCTTCCGATGCACTCACTAATCTCGCCCATTCACTTGGGTAATTCAGCGCCTTTACAGCATCTAACAAATCTTTAGCATGACCTTTATCACGATTAAGTTCTAGCGTACCGCAATACTTTATACCAACCTGTTGAGCAATTGCTTGCCAGCGTATCCGTGCTCTTAAGACACCTGCCCTGCTAATCCTAGCCTTATGACTATCATCTGCTGTTACTAATGGAGTAATCGCTCCTGACGCAAACTGCAAAACAAATTCATCGGGAGAATGCGCAAACATAGGATCAAAAACAGTAACTTGCCACCCTCTATTTGCCATTGCATGTGCGACTCCTGCACCAGCTACTCCCGCACCAATAATAGCAATTTCACGTTTTTTTTGAGCAGCTAGCTGTTTGACAGGACGAAAACTTGTGGGCTGTAAATATTGCCAATTCTCAGCAAATTGAGCAAATAAATTTAATGGATCCAAGCATACCTGACTATTTGGTGCAGACGATTTATCCATCACAACATCACTAGTTTGAGAACATTGCAAAGAAAACTGTCGATACTGCAATGTACTCTTAATCATTTCTACACATTTTTTTTCAGCATAGACAAAAGGCATTGGTGATGCCAGACGTAATGCTTCCATGAAATGCTCTTCTTGATTAATCTCATCGACGATAAAACCATCCACATCTGCACTAAATGCTTTCCAAGGATGAGGATGATTAGTATTCAAAATATGCAAACAAAATTGGTACGGTTCAATATCTAATCGATGCAAACCTAGCAAATCAATAGGCCATTGTTCCAATAGGCGTGCATAAATAGGCGAGATTGATTGTTGGCTTAAGCGTCGTAATAATTCACGACGAGCCGTGAGATCATCATCAACAACTAATATATGAACAGGACGTGACTGACCCTGCCAAAAATCAAATAATGATGGTAAATACTTAAGGTATTGGGCACTTAAAATTGCAATGTTCAGAGGCTGAGTTTTCATGTTCAATCCATTAATCGCCTCGTAGTACAAAAATAAATACCAAGCGAATGAGCCGTTTAAACAGCTAACGTGTATAATACTAACTCTTTATTGTAATGCTAAATATATACAATAAGATATCTATAATCTTTCATGCTCTGAATTCTAAGGGTTTCTCATGTCTACCAATATTGACTTTCAAAAAGCTCTTCATGCTGCTACAGAAGCCGCCCATCAAGGTGCTGCAATTTTAATGGAATATTTCAATCATAGAGATGAGCTAGTGATTGAACACAAATCTCGCAATGATTTAGTATCACAAGCTGACAAAGATGCCGAAAAAGCCATTATTGCCAAGCTAACTCAGCTATGTCCTGAGTTTGCAATTATTGCTGAAGAATCCCAATTAGAGCAAGGTAAGCAACCAGAAAGCTCATTAGCTACATGGTATATAGACCCCTTAGATGGAACGACCAATTTTTTACATGGCATTCCTCATTTTGCAGTCTCTATTGGTTTAGTTGCTCACAAAGGCACAGTATTAAGTGCAGGCATGTCTCCTCTCACAGAAGACACACCTATTGTTGCTGTTGTGCTTGACCCTAATCGTCAAGAATTATTTAGTGCCTATTACTTTGGCGGATGTCAGTTAAACGGTCAAGCTATTCGTTGCAATAAAACCGCCACCTTAGGGGATGCCTTACTCGGTACAGGTTTACCTTTCCGTGATTTTTCATTTGAAGATGAATATGATCCTATGCTAAAAGCAGCGATCCATCAAACCCGAGGTATTCGCCGAAATGGTGCTGCTGCACTAGATTTGGCATGGGTAGCATGTGGTCGCTTTGATGCCTATTGGGAAATGCGTCTAGCTCCTTGGGATGTAGCAGCAGGAACGTTGCTAGTCAGAGAGGCTGGTGGGCAAGTACAAGACTTATATAAACAACATCCTTGGCCTATCACTGGGAATGTGATTGCGACAAACCGTCTTCTTTTTGATGATTTTTTCGCCATGCTAAAACCATCTTTAAAAACTTTGCCATAATTTTTACTCGGTTAGCTGCCTATGACAAAAACACCAAACCAGCACAGTGATACAGAGAAAGACGTCAATACCTCACAAAAAAGGCTTGACTCAGAAGATGCACAACAAGTGTTAGAGCATATTAAAATGCTTCTTAGCAAGCAATCACTCGTGCAAAATTTGGTTCATCAACAAGAAGAACATAATACCGAGAGTGGCGCATTAGTAGAAGAACTCTTAAAACGACAGCAGCATGTAGAGTTAGAAAACTTCCTACGCCCACTACACCCGGCTGATATTGCGTATATCCTAGAATCTCTGCCTCATGAAGAGCGTATGCAAGTCTGGGAACTCGTAAGTTCTCAACATGACGGTGATATTCTTTTAGAAGTAGACGATTGGGTTCGTGAAGACCTAATTGCTACTATGAATCGTGAAGACTTGTTGGCAGCAACAGAAACACTTGATACTGACGAATTAGCCGATCTAGCCCCAGATCTTCCTGCTGAGATTGTGGCTGAAGTTCAGAAAGGTCTAACAGAAAAAGAACGCAATCAGTTATTAGCCGCCCTAGGCTATGAAAAAGATACTGTTGGTGCCATCATGGATTTCGAGATGGTGCGTGTACGAGAGGATATTACTCTTGAAGTTGTCTTGCGCTATTTAAGACGTCTAGATTATTTACCCGACCATACAGACCAGTTATTTATTATTGATCGTGAAGAGCATTTACTCGGCGTTTTATCACTTGCTGACTTACTCATTAATGATCCTGAAAGTCACGTCAAAGATCTAATGAAAACAGAGTTCTTTTCTCTTACACCAAATGAAAGCGATACCGTTGCCACCTCAGCATTTGAACGTTATGACTTAGTTTCTGCACCAGTGGTAGATAATGAAAACCGCCTCCTTGGACGAGTAACGATTAATGCCGTTGTAGATGTCATCCAAGAAGACTCTCAAGAACAAGATCTTGCTCGTGCCGGTCTTGCTGAAGAGGATACTTTCTCCTCAGTAGCTCACGCTGTTCGTAACCGTACGCCTTGGTTATTAATCAACCTCTGTACCGCATCAACAGCCTCCTTTATTGCCTCACAATTTGAAGGCACAGTCAGTCAAATTGTTATCTTGGCCTTTTTGATGTCAATTGTAGCTGGGATTGGGGGTAACTCAGGCAACCAAACTCTCACATTGGTCATTAGGGCTATGGCGATGGGGCGTATTAACGTTAAAAGTATTATGCCCATGCTGAAAAGAGAAACGTATGTAACGCTATTAGTCGGTTTAACAGGCAGTATTATGGCGGCATTCTTTGCTTGGCTAGTCTCTGATTCGTACAAAATTGCCATTGTTATGGTCACAGCAATGATATGCAATATGCTCATTGGTGCCTTTCTTGGCGTACTTATCCCTCTTGTACGTGCTAAATTTAATAAAGATCCAGCGGTTGGCTCTTCTGTTTTGTTAACATTCGCTACTGATGCCTTAGGGTTCTTTATTTTCCTAGGACTAGCAACTATTTTCTTACTTTAATCAATATTCAACTACACAAAATAATCCCCTATTTCAAGGGCTAACATTATATATTTAGCTCTATAAAACAGGGGAGAATTTATTTTAGTATTTCTTATACAGAATTAGCTTAATGCGCCATGGCAATGCTTGTATTTCTTACCACTACCACATGGGCAAGGATCATTTCTACCGACACCGACAAACATATCAGATGTAACTTCCTTAACTGCCACATCCTCGGCTAATGCCTCATCATAATCAGCATGGTGATAATTCATCTTATCTTCCATTTCCTGTGCTTTAGCTACTTGTTCTTCCTCTAGAGCTTCAACTTGTGCAGGTGATTGAATTTGTACATTCAATAAGATTTTTGACGTCTCATTACGTACACGTTCAAGCATATATTTGAATAATTCAAATGCTTCTTTTTTGTACTCTTGTTTAGGATCTTTTTGAGCATAACCACGTAAATGAATACCCTGACGCAAATGATCTAAAGCGGCTAAATGCTCTCTCCAAGCACCATCTAAACGATCTAATAATACAGAACGCTCAAACTGACTCCAAGACTCTTCACCCACTAATTCTAATTTTTCTTGGCAAATTCTATCCGCCTCATCAAGAACAGCTTTTAAAATATCATCATCATCTAAGTCATGATTTTTAGCCACTAACTCTTTTAAAGGTAGTTTAATCCCCCACTCTGAAGCTAGAGCAGTTTCTAGAGCCTCTAACTCCCATTGCTCTTCTAAAGACTCTTCTGGGATATACGCACGTACAAAATCGGTCAAGGCATTTACACGCAACTCTACCATCATGTCACGGACAGATTTTTCGTCTAAGACCTCATTTCGTTGCCCATAAAGCACTTTTCGTTGATCATTAGCAACGTTATCAAACTCCAATAATTGCTTACGGATATCAAAGTTTCTACCCTCAACTTTACGTTGCGCAGACTCAATTGAGCGAGAAACCATTTTGGCCTCAATAGGTTCACCAGGAGAGCCTAATTTTTCCATTAACCCTCTAACACGATCTCCTGCAAAAATGCGCATTAATGAATCATCTAAGGATAGATAAAAACGTGAAGAGCCAGGATCGCCTTGTCGTCCTGCACGACCACGTAATTGGTTGTCAATACGGCGAGATTCATGGCGCTCTGTACCAATAATGCGTAACCCACCAGCTGCTTTAACTTGTTCGTTACGTACTTTCCATTCTTGGCGTACTTTATCAATAGCTACAGCTTTATCTTCTGGCGTTAATTGCTCATTAGCTTCAATCTGGATGATTTGTTTTGAGACATTACCACCTAATACAATATCAGTACCACGTCCAGCCATATTAGTTGCAATAGTAATATGGCCTGGCATACCTGCTTCTGCCACAATTTCTGCTTCACGTGCATGTTGTTTAGCATTCAACACATCATGAGGCAGATTTTCTTTTTTCAATAGCTCTGAGAGTAACTCAGAATTTTCAATACTCGTTGTACCCACTAATACAGGTTGTTTTCTATCGTAGCACTCACGAATATCCTTAATAATAGCCGCATATTTTTCAGCATCGTTCAGATAAATTTGGTCATTTTGATCTTGACGAATCATTGGAAGGTTCGTTGGAATAATAACTGTTTCTAGACCATAAATATCTTGGAACTCATAAGCTTCGGTATCGGCTGTACCTGTCATTCCAGCCAATTTACCGTACATACGGAAATAGTTTTGGAAGGTAATAGATGCCATTGTTTGGTTTTCATTTTGAATCGCGACACCCTCTTTTGCCTCAACAGCTTGGTGTAAACCATCAGACCATCGACGCCCAGCCATAAAACGACCGGTAAATTCATCGACAATAACCACCTCACCGTCATGAACAACATAATGTTGATCTCTAAAAAACAAATTATGTGCTCTTAATGCCACCATCAAATGGTGCATTAATGTAATATGACGAGGATCATACAAAGAATCACCTTCTGGCAAGATACCTAATTTTGTCAAGGTTTCTTCAGCGTGAATATGCCCTGCTTCTGATAGATAGATTTGTTGCGCTTTTTCATCAACCCAGAAATCACCTTCTGGTTCTGGCTCCTGAGGTTTTGGCTCTTCTTTCATTCGTGTTAACAACGCAGGCACTTGATTCATACGTACATATAAATCAGTATTGTCTTCTGCTTGGCCTGAAATAATTAACGGCGTACGAGCTTCATCGATAAGAATTGAGTCTACTTCATCCACGATGGCATAAGCAAGCTTACGTTGGCGACGCTCTTCTGCTCTATATTCCATATTGTCACGAAGATAATCAAACCCAAATTCATTGTTTGTACCATAGGTCACATCGGCACGATAAGCATTATATTTTTCAAAATTATCCTGACCTGGGACAACGACTCCAACGGTTAAACCAAGGAAGTTAAATAATTGACCATTATTTTCCGCATCACGACGTGCTAAGTAATCATTGACGGTGACAACATGAACACCCTCTCCTGTCAATGCATTTAGATAAATAGCCAATGTTGCCATCAGCGTTTTACCTTCACCTGTACGCATCTCTGCAATCTTGCCGTTGTGTAGAACAATCCCACCAATTAATTGAACATCAAAATGACGCATACCAAGCACTCGAGAAGATGCTTCACGTACAACAGCAAATGCTTCTGGTAATAAACTATCTAAACTTGAACCGTCAGCTAAGCGCTGTTTAAATTCTGCTGTTTTAGCCGCTAAATCAGCGTCTGACAATGCTTGAATACTAGGCTCAAGGCTATTAATTTTTTGCACAAGTTTACGATACTGCTTTAACAGACGATCGTTACGGCTACCAACGAGTTTTTTGAATAAAGAAATCATTTTTCAATCAATTAATTAAATTTTTATAAGCTATATAGTTTAACGCATAAAGAATGTAGAATGGTATTATTTCACTCATTTCTACAACGCTCAGCATTATCTATTTTTAGAAGTAAACTATGAGTGATTTTACTACTTTATCCTCAATTAACGCATCCCTCTAAGACAGTACTATCATCATGACTGTTATAATGACTAAATGAAGTTTTTCAAGTGGCTATTTTGCTATGTTTATCACTCATCGCCAATTACATAAAAAACGTAAATCTATTCAATCGAGCTTTGTGAGTCCATTAAACAGCTTGAGAAACACTTCTCAACCCTCTATACACGCCACATTGGTTAAAGCAAGCTTATTTGTTGATATTGAAGAATCTATTAAAACAAGTTTAAGCAATCATCTCGGCGATTATTGCAAGGTCGTGGAGTTAAACGATGCACAACTCACCGTCTCAGTTCCCAATGCCGCATTAGCGACTAAGATACGGCAAATGATTCCGAGTCTTGCTGAAGAACTTTCGCAAAAAAATGTAATAATAAAAAAAATAACCATTAAAGTGATGAATAACTGTGATATTCCTAATAGCGATCTAACACCTACCTCATCATCTTTGCCACAAACACAGCCTACTGCTCAAAAGGCCTGCCATGAGGCTTACCACTCTCTAATTGAGCATAGCCCTGAAAGTTATTTAGCCGATGCGTTGAAATCTATTTTGGCAAAGCGCCAGACACCCTGATATAGTTTTCTTTCAAACAAAAAAACGAGTTCACTTAATGGTGAACTCGTTTATTTAGATACTAAAAAGAATATATTTAAGCTAGGCGCCAATCTCTATTTAATGCTTCAGCCTGTCTTAAATCACGCTCATCTTCAAAAGTTACAATCTCATAAGCATCTTCTTGTGCCAATAAAGCACGTGACAATTTATTATTGATGCCATGTCCTGATTTGCAAGCCACATAACGTGCTAATAAAGGATAACCAATCAAATATAAGTCACCAATTGCATCTAGAATTTTATGTTTTACGAATTCATCATCATATCGCAAACCATCCGCATTTAAAATACGATATTCATCAAGCACAATAGCATTATCTAAACTACCACCTCTAGCAAGACCAATACCACGAAGCATTTCAACTTCATTAGCAAAACCAAACGTACGCGCTCTAGCAATCTGGTCTACATAAGAATCTTTGCCAAAGTCAATTTCAGCAAAACTAGCTGTTGAATTAATCGCTGGGTGTTTAAAATCAATAGAGAATGCTAAGGCAAAACCTTCATAAGGCTCTAATCTTGCCCATTTTGCCTCATGACCTTCACCCTCTTTTACTTCAATCGTTTTTTTCACCCGTAAAAAACGCTTAGGAGCATTTTGTTCTATAATGCCTGCATCTTTCAGCAAGAAAACAAACGTAGCAGCACTACCATCCATGATTGGTATTTCTTCTGCATCGACATCAATATGGATGTTATCAATGCCTAGACCTGCTAAAGCACTCATTAAATGTTCAACTGTAGACACGCGATATTGCCCATTCTGCAATACAGAAGCCATGCGCGTATCACCAACTTTATCTGCTTGTGCAGGAAAGTCTATCATCTCGGGGGTATCAACCCGATGAAAAACAATACCCGTATTTGGCTCAGCTGGTCGCAAGACTAGCTTAACACGTTGGCCTGAATGCACACCAACTCCAGTGGCTGTCACAATTTTTTTAATTGTTCTTTGTTTTAACATACGAGAATTTCACCCTATAAACAGACTATTCAATAATGATTACTATTTTAGTCCAAATAACAATAAAGAAATCCAAATTATAGTTAATATTATTTCAAAATACCTAGCTTTGAAATAAAAAGCGGAACCAGCTTATATACTGCTTCCGCCCTTGTCTTGTTGAAATTTAGACTGTATTAATTCGCTTGTCTACGCAAGTAAGCTGGAACATCACGATCAGCATCAGAACCAGAACCTAACGAACGAGAACGACCAGTCGTACGGATTCTGATAGAACCAATAGATGAGTTTTCAGATGAACGTAAATCATTGAACAAAGGAATACCGTCTGTACCAGTAGCGACAGCAGGAGTTTGAGTTTCTTCTGCTGAATGAACTAGCTCAAGGTTACGACCCAAACCTGTTGCTACAACAGTTACTCGAATCTTATCACCCATGCTTTCATCATAAGCGTTACCAGTAATAACCATTGCATCTTTGTCTGCATAACTAGTAATGATTTCGTTAATTTTCTTCATCTCAGACATCTTAATAGATTTGCTAGATGTCACATTGATAAGAACACCACGAGCACCATTTAGGTTAACACCCTCTAGAAGTGGGCAAGCAATAGCTTCTTCTGCCGCTTTAACTGCGCGATTTTCTCCAGATGCAGTCGCTGTACCCATCATCGCTTGACCATACTCGCCCATTACTGTTTTAACGTCTTCAAAGTCAACGTTAACAATACCCTGAACATTAATAATCTCAGCAATACCGGCACAAGCGTTATTTAATACGCTATCTGCTTCTTTAAAGCAATCTTCATAAGTTGCATCTTCACCCATAATATCAATGAGCTTTTGATTTAATACAACGACTAAAGAATGAACATGTTTTGAAAGCTCGGCAACACCTTCTTCAGCAATATGCATACGCTTACTACCTTCGAAGTCAAACGGTTTCGTCACAATACCAACCGTAAGAATGCCTAACTCTTTGGCAATTTCTGCTACCACAGGAGCCGCGCCTGTGCCTGTACCACCACCCATACCGGCAGTAATAAAGACCATTTGAGCACCTTGTAATGCAGAACGAATTTGTTCACGAGCCATCTCAGCAGCAGCACGACCTTGCTCTGGACGAGCACCTGCTCCTAAACCCGATTTACCTAACGCAATTTGCGTCTCTGCTTTTGATTGTTTTAAGGCCTGAGCATCTGTATTAGCACAAATAAAATCTACGCCTTTTACACCTGATGCAATCATATGATTGATGGCATTACCACCTGCACCACCGACACCTACTACTTTAATGAGTGTCTTGCTGGGTTGGCTATCATCGACTATATCAAAACCTAAACTTGAACCTCTTTGTTGAGCGGATGAAGTGTCTACTTCATCAATAAAGTTGAATCCTACTGGCATTATCAACCCCTGAAAACGAAACCATTAACGAAACCCCCTGCTAATTTCGGAAATCGCCTCAAAGAAAACACCAGTGCGTGACTACTCGTCATTCTCTTTGAATCGTCTCCTATGTAGTATTGGTTCCCCAACCAATACTACATACGCATCTTTTTTAAGATGCATTCACCTAGAATTATATAATGAAAAGTCGTTTAATTCATTATATATTCCCAAATTTTTTTGAAAAATCCTTGTTTACTTGATTCAAATGGTAAATGATCCAAATGAACTCTAGCTTCTAATAACAAGCCCATTACGGTCGCAAATTGCGGCTGAGACACAACATCCGCCAAGCTTCCATAATAAAGAGGACGACCAACCTTAGCTGGCATTTGGAAAACCTCTTCGGCTAATTCAGCAATACCTGGTAACAAAGCACCACCACCTGTTAAAACCACTGAGTGTGGTGATAAATCTTGTTCTTCTAAATCTTGATGAATTGTTTCAAAAATCTCGACCATCCGAGAGAAAATAATTTCACCAATAATCTGGTGTGATACTTTTCTTTCTTGACGGCCTTGATCACCTACTGGTGATAATGCAACAAAATCATTTTCAGAAACTAAGCTTGCTTTAGCAATCCCATTTTCTAGTTTTAAATCTTCTGCCTCTGGCACAGGAATATGGAATACTTTCGCCAAGTCATTGGTCACTAATTGACCACCCATATCAAATATATGGCTATGACGAATAAATCCATCTTTATACATCGCAATACCTGTTGTACCAGCCCCGATATCGATCAACAACACGCCTTGTTGCTTCTCATCCTCGGTTAAACAAATATTACTTGCCGCTAATGGATTTAATGTTAAGCGATGAGGCTCTAAACCGCATCTACGCACACATTTTAGAATGTTTTGTGCGGCTGTTTCCTCGCCTGTCACAATATGTACACGAACCTCTAAGCGTACGCCTGCCATTCCCTCTGGTCTAGAGATTCCCTCTTGTCTATCCACGATAAATTGTTGGGTAATCACATGGAGAATACGCTGATCATTAGAAATATTAACGGCTTTTGCGGTATCAATCACGCGATTAACATCGTAGCTCGTAACCTCTTTGTCACGAATGGCCACCATACCACTAGAGTTAAAACTTAAAATATGTGCTCCACCGATACCTACCAAAGCATCACGAATCTTACAATCTGCCATTAACTCAGCCTCTTCTAAGGCTTTTTGAATAGCTTTAACGGTAATATCAATATTAATCACTGAACCATTGCGTATTCCACCCTGAGTTGGTGCTTGCCCAAGACCCAACACTTCAAAGCGGCCCTCTGCTTGTAGTGCTTCAGCGACAACAGCAACTACCTTGCTGGTGCCTATATCTAAAGCTACTATTAAATCCCTTTTTGAATCACGATTCATTTTTTCTCTGTACTTTCTTCGTTAACGACTGCTTGATCAAAAGATATAGCAAAACCCTTAGTATACCTGAGGTCGACCTTTTTGATGCGTCTTCCTTTAGTTCTTTCCAATAAAACTGGCCATGCTTGAACAAATCTCTTTACATTTTCAGCAAAACTGACAGCTTCTTGGCTACCTCCTAACGGGTCAACAACCTCTGCTCCACCATCTCGACCTAATATTAATTCTAAACCATTTTTTAATTTTACTTGCCACGCATAGCGATCACTTAACGACATAGTATCAATATGTAAATTTAATGGTGATAATAATGTCGCTAACTCTCCCGCTCGTTGTACTATCAATTTTTCAGAACCATCAGGCCCATTATATTGGGGATATTCCACATTACTATCCAACTCAGCGCGGTTAGCCGTAAAAATTTCTCCCCAGGTATTAATCATCTGATTTTCATTCCACTTGGCATAAGCCTCGTGTTCTTCAATTCGGAGCAACAATCCATCAGGCCATACACGACTAATATCAACGTTTCTAACCCAAGGGGCTTTTTCAATTTGTTCTTTTAACGCAGGCAAATCTACTGTAAAGAAATTTCCATCAATATGTCCTGCAATAACCGCTTGAATATTGGCCGGTGACACATGAAGTAGCGTATTCCCTTCCTTCGGCTCTAAAACCATTTTGGTAATATTAAATCTTGGCTGTTTAATAACCCAAGAACCAGCGCCGACAAGTAATGCCAGTATGGCAACCAGCATTATGATATTAGCAATAAAATTTAAAAATCTTGGATTATTAAACACAAAACAAACCTATTTCTTAAAAACTTTTGTACTAGCGGTTTCAACTAAATAAACACATAAATCAGCATATGACATACCATTAGCTTTAGCTGACATTGGAACTAAAGAGTGAGATGTCATACCAGGAGAGGTATTAATTTCTAAAATCCATGGCTGATTATTCTTGTCTAGCATAACATCAATTCGAGACCATCCTTCAGCTCCGATTGCATTATATGCTTGAACGCAATATTCTTGAATTTTTGCAGTTAATTCAGGCGATAATTTTGCAGGACATTCATAAACTGTATCATTAGCAATATATTTATTATTAAAATCATAATTACCATCTGGGGCGATAATTTCAATAATTGGTAAGGCATAAGCATCACTTCCTTTACCCATAACTGGTACTGTTAATTCTCTACCAATAATACATTGTTCCGCTAATAACTCACTTTCATAAGTCTTAGATAATTCAAACGCTTCACTAATTTCCTGCGATACATTCACCTTTTTCAGACCCAATGTAGAGCCTTCATGAGGTGGTTTTACAATCATAGGCAAACCAAGCTGTTCTTCTGCCATATGTAAATCTTCCTCACTACGTGCCACATAATAGCGAGGAGTTGGTAAGTTTTTTTCTAGCAAAATACGTTTGGTCATAATTTTGTCCATAGCGATGGAAGATGCCATCACTCCTGGACCCGTATAGGGAATCCCTAGTAACTCTAATACCCCTTGAGTACAACCATCTTCTCCAAAACGGCCATGTAAAGCAATAAAAACGCGATCAAATTTTTGTTCTGCCAAATCAGCTAAACTTCTTTCACCTGTATCAAAAAGATGAGCATCCACACCTTTACTTTTCAAGGCCTCATAAACACCCTGTCCTGATTGCAATGAAACGGATCTTTCCGCAGAAATGCCACCATATAAAACACCAACTTTACCTAAATTTTTCATTTCACCAATTCTCCAATAAGGTTAGGGACTTTATTGATAGATCCTGCGCCCATACAAATCACTACATCATTGTTACGAACAAAATCAACAATTGTCTGTGGCAAATTCGTCACCTCTTTCACAAACAATGGATTTACCTTGCCATCCTCTGCAATAGCATTAGAGAGTGCTAAGCCATCTGCTCCTGCAATAGCAGCCTCACCCGCAGGATAGACATCTGTTAAGATTACCGCATCAGCTGTACCTAATACATGAACAAAGTCAGCAAAACAATCCCGAGTTCTGGTATAACGGTGTGGTTGGAAAGCCAATACCAAACGTCTATCGGGATAAGCACCACGAGCAGCCTCTACTGTTGCTGCCATTTCAACTGGATGATGTCCATAATCATCAATCACTTTAAATGTACCACCACCATGCTCTTGAGGGACGGCAAAATCACCAATCTGAGTGAAACGTCGACCAACACCATTAAATTTCTCTAATGCTTGTGCAATAGAAGCATCTGAAGCCCCCACCTCTGTTGCCACAGCAATTGCTGCCAACGCATTTAGTACATTATGTTTTCCTGGGGTATTTAAGGTGATATGCAGATCAGGTAAATTTTCCTTGCGATGATTTCTTCTTTTAACATCAAAAAACATCTGCGTACCTTTAGCACAGACATTAAGCGCTCGTACATCTGCCTCCTCATTAAACCCATAAGTTGTTACAGAGCATGAAATTAATGGCAAAATTTTGCGAACATTATCATCATCTGTACAGGCAATAATACTTCCATAAAAAGGTAATCGTTGTGAAAACTGAATGAAAGCACCACGTAATTTTGCTACATCGTGTCCATAAGTATCCATATGATCCGCATCAATATTCGTAATAACAGCAATGACGGGCAATAAATTCAAAAATGAGGCATCAGACTCATCCGCTTCAACAACAATAAACTCACCTGTCCCTAGTCGTGCATTCGCACCAGCTGAATTCAGTTTTCCACCAATAACAAATGTTGGATCCATGCCTGCCTCACCTAAGATACTAGCCACCAGACTGGTTGTTGTTGTTTTTCCATGTGTTCCGGCAATCGCAATACCACTTTTCAAACGCATCAATTCAGCCAACATAATCGCCCTAGGAACAATGGGAATATTCTTAGCTCGAGCAGCTAATACCTCAGGATTACTTCCTTGAATAGCGGTAGAAGTCACTACCGTATCTGCATTTTCTATATGACTTGCCTCATGGCCTTTATAAATCGTTGCGCCTAAGCTAGCCAAGCGTCTAGTGATAGCAGTATCACTCATATCTGAACCACTGATCTTATAACCTAAAGTGAGTAACACCTCGGCAATACCACTCATACCAGAGCCACCAATCCCAACAAAATGGATATGATGTATTTTATGTTTCATATTTGTCCTCTAACCAACTTTAGCGACTTGTTCACAGACATCAGCAATATCTTGTGTGGCATGCGTATATGCCATCTGATGTGCTCTTTGTGCAACTTGGCTAAAATCCTCACGCGAATAGGTTTTTAAGAAAGTACATAATTCTAATGCGTTTAAATTTTTTTGTGCATAAGTAAACGCTGCCTTTTCTTTACTTAACCATTCAGCATTAGCTGTTTGATGATCGTCAATCGCATGTGGTAGTGGAACAAACAACGCCGCCACCCCTACCGCCGCCACCTCAGCAACAGTCATCGCTCCAGCACGACATATAATTAAATCTGTTTCAGCCAAAGCCGTTGCCATATCATCAATAAAAGCAACACATTTTGCCTCAACCCCAGCTTTTTGATAATCTGCTTGTAGTACCGATAAATGTTGCTCACCTGATTGGTGAGTAATAATCGGGCGATCTTGCTCAGGCAACATGGCTACAGCTTCTGGTACCAACGTATTTAATGCCATTGCACCTAAACTACCACCAACCACCAGAACGTTTAAAGGTCCTTGACGTGACCCATATCGCTTTGCTGGCTTTGCTAAATTTAATAACGCTTGGCGTACAGGATTCCCTACGGTCACACCACCATCTAGCACATTTGGAAATCCAGTTAATTTTTTAGCTGCAAATTTAGCAATGCTTTTATTAGCTGTTCCTGCTACAGCGTTTTGCTCATGCACTACAACGGGAATACCAGCAAATTTTGCCATTAAAGCTCCTGGGAAAGATACATATCCTCCCATGCCAAGTACCATGTCTGGCTTAAATGCTTTAATAGCTTTGCGTGCAGATAAACAAGCATTTAACATTGTAAACGGCAATTTAATAAGAGCTTTTATACCCTTACCTCTTAAGCCGGCAAACTCCATAGGCAATAACTCGAACCCATATTTAGGCACAAGTTTCCCTTCCATTTTCTCTGGATTGCCGAGCCATTTTACCTCCCAGCCTCTTTGCTTAAGTTCTGCAGCAACAGCTAAACCAGGCATAATATGCCCACCTGTGCCACCGGCCATAACTAACGCTCTCTTTACCTGATTCTGCATGCTTATCCTCTTCTTCTAGCCTCAATATGTTGGCCTCGCATTAAGCAGCGATTTTCATAATCCACTCGCAATAACAATGCGACGGCTATCAGATTCATCACTAATGCTGAGCCACCATAGCTAACAAGTGGTAAGGTCAATCCTTTTGTCGGTAATAAGCCAAAGCAAACCCCTAAATTAATAAAAGCTTGCACACCAAACCAAATAGCAATTCCTTGTGCAACAAGACCATTAAATTCCCTATCCATTGCTATCGCTTGGTTACCAATTTTTAAGCCTTTTTTCACAATAATCGCAAATAGCATAATTACCATAAAAATACCAATAAAACCTAGCTCTTCACCAACCACAGCCATAATAAAGTCAGTGTGTGCTTCGGGTAAGTAGTGTAATTTCTCAATACTAAACCCTAGTCCCACTCCAAAAATTTCGCCACGTCCTACAGCAATTAAAGAATGGCTCAGCTGGTAACCTGTCGATTGAGCATGTTCAGTACTAAAAGGGTCTAAATAGGCAAAAATACGTTGCAACCGCCAAGGCGCCATCACGATGAGCCCCACAATGCCTAACACAGCTAACACGATTAAAGAAGCAAATACTTTTAAATTTACACCGCCTAGAAAAATCAAGCCAAAAACGATAGCGATAACGACCATAGTCGCCCCTAAATCAGGCTCTGCAATCAAAAAACAAGCTACGATGGCAGTAAACCCTAAAATAGGCAAAAAGCCTCTGACTTGCTTCATATATTGTTTCTTACGAACCGTATACCAAGCCGTAAAAATAATCATTGAAAACTTGGTTAACTCAGAAGGTTGGAAATTAATTGGACCAACAGGAATCCAACGATGCGCTCCATTTACTTCTCTACCAATGAATGGAATCAATACTAATAATAAAAACACAGCACTTAAAATATATAAATGCAAAGCATGTTTTTCCCACAGTCCCATGGGTATTTGTAAGGAAAGTAAACAAGCAACAACCCCAACTATGATAAAAATAAGGTGACGGGTAAAAAAGAAATAGCGATCAGCATTAACATATTTAGGACCATCAGCCAAGGCGATAGACGCAGAATACACCATAATCAAGCCAAAAATGAGTAATGCTCCCACCGTACTAATAAGCATTAAATCATAATCACGCATATTAGTTCTTGTTGGTTTTACAGGTGAAAATCCCCTGACAGTAGTTGTTGCCTCGCTCACGTTAACTCTCCTAACTCTATCGCCAATTGAGAAACAGCATTGACAAATACTTCTCCACGATGATGATAACCTTTAAACATATCAAAGCTTGCACATGCTGGTGAAAGTAAAACAACATCTCCTTCTTTAGCATAATTCATTGATAATTCAACAGCTTGCTCTAAGGTTTCACATTTCTCTATCGGAACACCTGTTTCTTTTAAAGTATTCTCAATAATAGCTTTATCTACACCAATCAGTAAAACAGCTCGTGCATATTGTTTAATCGGATTAATTAATGATGAAAAGTCTTGCCCCTTACTCATTCCGCCTAGAATAATCACAACAGGACGCCCCATACCTTGTAAGGCCGCTTGTGTCGCTCCAACATTCGTGCCTTTGCTATCATCAATAAAATCAACACCTTTAATTGATCTTACAAAATTACTACGATGTGCCTGCGCTTCATAATCTCTTAATGTCGTCAATAGTGGTGTATAAGCAATCCCTATCGCTCTACACAAACCTATGGCGGCTAACGCATTTAATGCATTATGACGACCTCTTACACGCATAGCATCTGCTGGCATTAATCGTTTAATGACTCCATTAAAACGCATTGGTCTTTCTTGAGTTTTTCTTTTTGTTTTAGTGATCGGCGCATCAAAATCATCATACTCACTCACACATAACCATGCCATACCATTGACTGTCTCAATACCTAAGTCCTGATCCAATACTGGCTCATCACTACCAAATGAACGCACATTCACATCATCAATATAGGTCACCATTTTCATGGTTAATTCATCGTCTCTATTAACAATAGCAATTTCGCTCATGGTTAATAATTTTTCTTTTGACGCTTGATAATGTTCCATTGAGCCATGCCAATCCAAGTGATCTTGAGTAACATTCAGAACGACTGAGGCATTAGGTTTTAAAGAGACTGTTGTATGCAATTGAAAACTAGATAACTCTAGTACCCATACATCTGGTAGCGTATTTTTGTGTTGAGCTTCCATCAAGGCATCCAACGCAGAAGGACTAATATTCCCAGCAGCGACAGCATCTAGTCCAGCATTGAGACACATATCTCTAGTCATCGTAGTCACTGTTGTTTTGCCATTAGTTCCCGTAATAGCTAATACTTTGGGTATGTACTGTTGATTATTTTGCAAATCAACTAAGGCTCGCGCGAATAACTCAATCTCACCAATGACCTCAATACTCTGTGCCTTTGCTGCATCTAAAAACTCTTTTAAAGGAGACTGAAATGGTGCTAAGCCGGGGCTTAATACGATACTGTGCACCCCCTCTAATGCCTGATTACTGAGTGCCTTTGTCTCACCTAAAAAAAAGCGCTCATCGGGAACACCAGCTTCACGTAATTGAGCCAATCCTGGTGGTTGCTCTCTCGTATCAGCTACGGTAACAATAGCACCTTGTTGCATACACCATTTAGCCGATGCTAAACCTGTTTCACCTAGTCCTAGCACTAGTATAGATAAACCATTTAAACTTGAATTAATTTGACTCATGATTTTTCTGTATTAACGAAGCTTTAAAGTCGACAACCCAACCAAAACAAGCATGATTGTAATAATCCAAAAGCGCACTACCACTTGAGTTTCTTTCCAACCACCTACTTCAAAATGATGATGCAATGGAGCCATTTTTAAAATACGACGCCCCTCACCAAAACGTTTCTTCGTATATTTAAACCAAGTCACTTGCAACATTACCGATAACGTTTCAACAACAAAAACGCCACCCATAATAAAAAATACAATTTCCTGACGTGTAATGACCGCAATAGTGCCAAGCATCCCACCTAAAGCCAATGCCCCCACATCTCCCATAAATACTTGTGCTGGATAAGCATTAAACCATAAGAACGCCAAACCGGCACCACCTAATGCTGCACACAACACCATCATTTCAGATGCACCAGGGATATATGGAAAGAGTAAATAGTTTGAATAGTCAACGCGACCAACTACATAAGCGAAGATACCTAAAGCAGCACCCACCATTACTGTTGGCATGATAGCAAGACCATCTAAACCATCTGTTAAATTTACTGCATTGCTCGCGCCCACAATGACTGCCCATGTTAATGCTGCAAAACCAAATACCCCCAAAGGATAACTGACATGCTTAAAAAATGGCACAATTAAGTCAGCACGTGCTGGCAATGACATCGTAAAACCACTTAATACCCAGTCTTTAAATAATGGCCATAATTCAGCATTCGCAGGTGCTGCTACCGCGAAACTTAAATAAATTGATGCGATTAAACCAATTAATGTTTGCCAAAAAAACTTCTCTTTTGAAGACATTCCTTCTGGGTTACGATAAACCACTTTACGGTAATCATCTACCCAACCGACAGCACCAAAACCTAAAGTAACTAGTAAAACAACCCATACAAAACGATTACTTAAATCTGCCCACAAAAATGCACTAATCGCAATACTAATCAGGATTAATACACCACCCATTGTCGGCGTACCATTTTTAGCCAAATGATCTTTAGGGCCGTATGCTCTAACCGCTTGACCAATCTTTAACTCAGTTAATCGACGAATCACATAAGGACCCGCAATAAGACCAATAAATAACGCTGTACCACAAGCTAACATTGCTCGCAGCGTGATATATTCAAACACTGATAATGAGGTAAATGTGCCTGATAATGCTTTAAATAACTCGTATAACATTTATTTTTCCTTTTCAGCACTACCGACTCAAAAGTGCTTGCACCACACGCTCCATTCTCATAAAGCGTGATCCTTTAACTAAAATTGTTTTATATTGACTCGTTGTAATGGCATTAATCAACTCATCAATATCTGTAAAATGCAATGCTCCCTCACCAAAAGCATTGACACTCTCTTGGCAAAGTTCTCCCATAGCAAATAAGGTTTGAATACCTTTTTCTTTGGCATAATGCCCTACTTCAGCATGCATAGCTGGACCATTATCTCCGACCTCACCCATATCACCCAACACTAATAAACCCGGTTGTGGTAAATTAGTCATCACATCAATAGCGGCTATCACTGAGTCTGGATTGGCATTATAAGTATCATCAATAAGCACAGTACCATTATCTAATACTTGTTTTTGCATACGACCTTTAGCACCCGAAAAATTCAATAAACCTTCAGCGATGGTGGCTAATGGGATTTTAATCGCTAAGGCGCAAGCGGCGGCAGCCAAAGCATTTCTCACGTTATGATCCCCCGGAATGGATAAGGTAATAGGAATCTGTGCGCTAGCAATCTTAGCATTTACTGGCGCATCATAATGCAAGATAAAACTTGTACCACCTGCTGTGGTATTGATATTGGATGCCCAAACATTCCCTTGTTCTCCGAACAGAATTTGTTGCACATGCTCTGATAAACCTTTCCAAATCGACGTATATGTTTCATCCGCTGGATATACAGCTGTACCATTAGCAGGTAAGAATTTAAACACCTCACCATTTTCATAAGCCACAGCCTCTACGGTTTTCATAAACTCTTGATGTTCTCGTTGTGCATTATTCACCATTGCTACTAGCGGCTGTGTTAAATGAGCCAACGTAGCAATTTCACCCGGATGATTCATACCTAATTCAAAGACAGCCACTTTTACCATTGAATTAAGTCTCAACAAACTAAGCGGAACACCAATATGATTATTTAAATTTCCAACTGTAGCTAAGCAATGCTCTTCTCCCACATAAGCCCGTAAAATTGAAGCAATCATTTCTTTACATGTTGTTTTACCATTGCTTCCAGTTACGGCGATAATTGGAATATCAAAACTTAAACGCCAAGCTCTTGCCACTTGTGATAAGGCTCTAAGCGTATCATCAACAACAAATTGTTCTAGTCCTACATTTGGATTAACATGATTAACAATAGCAGCCGCCGCACCTTTCTCAGCGACATCCTGCAAAAATTGATGCGCATCAAAATTATCACCTTTTAATGCAACAAAAATATCCCCTTTTTTAACTGCTCTAGAATCAGTTGTAATATGCGCACCAGACTTCAATAACAACGCTAATTTTGCCCAGTGGCTATCATCAAACGGATATTTATGATGATTAATCTCTTGATAAGTCTCATGCCCCTTACCAGCAATCAAGATAACATCTTCAGGTTTTGCTTTTAATATAGCACTTACAATACTTTCTGCACGATCAACATTAACAAAAGTCTCTTTTGGCATTGCTTGCAGAATTTGATTCAAGATTTGCTGTGGGTCTTCTGTTCTAGGGTTATCACTAGTCACATAAACAAGGTCAGCTTTTTCAGCAGCAATCTTACCCATAACAGGACGCTTAGTAGGATCCCGATCGCCACCACAACCAAATACACAAATTAATTTACCCTTTTTCTCTGTCGCAGAAGGACGTAGCGCCTTTAGTGCTTGTAATAAAGAATCTGGCGTATGAGAATAATCCACTACCACCAAGGGCAACGAAGATAGAGTATTACCAGTCACGCCTTCAATAGTCACAATTTCCAAACGCCCATGAACTGGTTCAAGCGAAGAAATACTATCTATAATCTTTTCTAGTGAAAAACCCATCGCTTGTAAAACACCTACCACTAACAACAAATTAGAAACATTATGATCACCAACCAATTTAGTTTCTACCCGAACAGAATTATCTGACGATGTTAATAAATCAAAGACTATGCGCTTATCTTTGATATCAATATGGTTAGCAGACAAAGCAGGAGAATATTGTTGGGAAAGGTTTTGAATGGTATAAGCAAGTTTATGTTTGGCTATAGTTTGCTGAAAAAAACGTTTACCAGCATCATCATCTACATTAATAATAGCGTGCTCTAAGTTTTTCCAAGCGAATAACAATCCCTTACAACGCTCATACTCTTGCATGGTTTGATGAATATCCAAATGATCTAGGGTTAAATTTGTGAACCCTGCAATTTGAATGTTTACATTATCTAGCCGTCCTTGCTCTAAACCAATTGAAGAAGCTTCAATAGCCACTGCTTTTATGCCTTTGATCAACAATTCGGCCAATAATCTATGGATACTCAATACATCAGGCGTTGTCAATGAACCACCTAAATTTTCACCTGTTGGTAATATTGTTCCCAAGGTACCAATAGTCGCACATGGGATGTTATTATTGTTCAACGCCCTAGCCACCCAGTTAACACATGACGTTTTACCATTTGTCCCCGTAATAGCAATAACCATCAATTGTTGTGAAGGATGTCCATACCACTCATCAGCCAAACTACCCAGCTGCTGTCTAAGCCCAACTATTTCTTGCACCGGAATATTGGTTGGCGGTACCACCAAGCCTTTTTCTACCAATACTGCCACAGCACCGTTATCAATAGCATTTTGAATAAATCGTGCACCGTCTACCTGATGCCCTTTACAAGCAACAAAGACATCCCCTTTCTGGATGTCTCTGCTGTCAAGCCGAAGATGAGATCCTTGAGCAGTAAATTGCTTCAACCAATCAATTGTTGTCATTATCCTTGCGTCCTTTTTGTTTGAGTTTTAGCTGGTTTGTTATTGGCCTCTAAGGATGTGGTATTCATACTATCTACTGGCGCATCTGGTGGTACACCCAAATATTTAAGTGTTTGCTCAACAACTTCTGCCACTACTGGACCAGAAATAACAGTACCATAGTAACCACCTTTTTTAGGCTTATCTAAGGTCACTGCGACAACAATGCGAGGATTAGATACTGGCGCTAATGCCACAAACGATCCACGGTAAGCCGTCCTAGAATATTGACCATTAACCAACTGACGTGCTGTTCCTGATTTACCACCTAAACGATACCCATTAACTTTTGCTTGAATTTTTGATCCTTCCGCACCAGATGCTCCCTCAAGCATCATACGCACATCTTTAGCAATTTTTGGCGAAAATACTTGAATACTAGTTGGGCGCTCATTTGGATTACGTTTCACCAATGATAAAGAAATCATATCCCCATCACGAGCCAATGCAGTATAAGCTTGAGCAACTTGAATCAACGAAACAGAAAGACCATAACCATATGACATAGTAGCTTTTTCAATAGGCAACCAAGTTTTCCAAGGTCTAACACGACCTGCCGCTGCACCAGGGAAACCCATTGTTGGCGTTTGTCCAAAACCTAGGGCATTAAATACTGTCCACATTTGTTGTGCACGCAAACGCTCAGACATCATCGCCATACCAATATTACTTGAACGACGCAAAATACCTGCTACATCCAATGTACCATTTCGTGTACTTACGTCCGTAATTCTAGCGCCTTGATATAGCCACACACCATTACCTGTAGCAAACTTAGTATTTTTGGTGACTACGCCCGCATCCAAAGCTAAGGCTGCGACCAATGGTTTAATAATAGAGCCCGGCTCAAACGTATCCGTAATCACACGATTTCTTAACGCCGCTCCCTTACGATCTTTATTATTGTTCGGATCATAAGTTGGCATACTCACCATCGATAAAATATCGCCTGTAGTTGCATCAATAACCACTACACCACCAGACTCAGCATCATGCTCTTTAATAGCTTTTTCTAAGGCATTTTTAGCAATGAACTGAACTCGACTATCAATGGTTAATTGAATATTATCTCCATGCTGAGCAGGCAAACTATCACTAGAGGTAACATCCTCAATCACAGCCCCTAAACGATTTCGAATAACGACACGTGAACCATCAGCCCCTTCTAATACTTTATTATATTGCTTCTCTAAACCCTCAATACCATCATTTTCAATATTGGTAAACCCAACAATATGACTCATGAGTGATCCCTGAGGATAAAGTCTTTTACTTTCTGAGTCGATATTCACACCCTTGATTTTTAATGCTTTAATACGATCAGAGATATCTAAGGCAATTTGTCTTTTTAAGAACAAAAAGGCTTTTTTCTTATTTACTTCTAATTGAGAATCTAAATGCTTAATATCCATTCCCAACTCTTTAGCAAGAGCGACACGGCTTTCTACAGGTGCTTTCAATAATTGTTCCGGCACAACCCAGATACTACTTGCAGGCACACTAGTCGCTAAAAACTCTCCATTACGATCAACAATACGCCCACGTTCCGCATGCAAAGGAATTCTAGCTTCATAGCGAGCATCCCCTTCTTTTCTAAGGAAGTCACTATTAAATGCTTGGTGATATAAGGCTTGCGCTGCTACAGCACCAAAGCCGCAAAGTAACGCCACATAAAGCCAATTACCTCTTGTTTTAAAAGAGGCTTTCTCACCAGCTGTTTCATAATTACGGCTAATATTAGTATTGTTTTTTTGTTTTTTCCAATTGGAATTATTAAACCATTTTTTCATAATAACCCCTTACTACTCTTTCCCTATCACTGAATTATGTTTATGTAACTCAGAGTCTTTTATATAAATAATCTGTCCAATATCAGCTGGTTTTAAATTTAGCTTTTGAGCCATGACGGTATTAATATAAGCTGTACTAGTTAAATTGGCTCGCTCTAACTGCAAATAGCTCCACACTTGATTGAGCTTTTGTTCCACATTTTGCGCACGCACCAAATCGTTATAGAGCAAACGTTGTTGATATCTAACCGTAATCAAATCCATCGCACTATATATGAATATGCTGACTAATACTAATACAGCGACCACACCTTTCATTGCTCTACCTCCGTCCGCTCCGCTACTCTCAACACAGCCGACCGTGAGCGAGGGTTCTCTTCTACTTCTTGTTTTGTTGCCACAATTTTTCCAAAACTTTTCAATAACGCTTGGGGCATTTCACTCTCCCTGAGTGGCAAATGCCTAGAAATTGCCGCCGCAGGATTTACTGCTTTTGCGATAAATTGTTTCACCAAACGATCTTCTAACGAATGAAAACTAATAATCGCCATGCGCCCTTCAGGCGCTAATAAATTTAGTATTGACGCGAGGGTGCGTGAAAGCTCCTCGAGTTCTTCATTGAGGTAAATCCGTATAGCTTGAAAGGTGCGTGTGGCCGGATGTTGGCCTTTCTCACGCGTCCTGACTGTGGCTGAGACGAGCTCGGCAAGTTCGAGCGTTGTGTGTAAAGGGCTGGATTTGCGGCGATTTTCAATCGCCTTTGCAATCTGGAAAGCAAACCGTTCTTCGCCATAATTTTTTATTACCTCTTTAATTTCGTTAATATCTGCTGTTTCCAGCCACTCTTGTGCTGTTATTCCTCTCGTTGTATCCATACGCATATCTAAAGGACCTTCCTTCATAAAGGAAAATCCTCTGCTCGCATCATCTATCTGTGGCGATGATATACCTAGATCCAACAATATCCCTTGGACTTTCTCAATACCATGCTCTTTTAAAGCTTCCTGCATTGTCGAAAATCCATCATGTATGATGTGCACTCTCTGATCCTGTTGCTGCAATCTCTGTGCTTCTTGTATCGCCAATGGATCCTTATCAAACACAAACAATTTGGCTGATTCAGACAAATGACTCAACAAATAACGACTATGACCACCACGACCAAAAGTACCATCCACAAACACCCCATCCACCTTAGCTGATGGCACAGGCAGATGCACCCACTCCTCTTTTGCATTAAAGTTGCGGGCTACCAAGGCATTAACTGTCGCATTTAATAAGACAGTTTTATGTGTAAATATCGTGTCCATTACAATGAAAAGCTATCTAATTGGGATAAATCAATGGAGGCCAAATCGGTGATTTGCTGTTCAGCAAACTTATCTGCTGCCCATAACTCAAATTTCTGACCCATACCAACCAAGACCACATCCTTAACAATACCAGCAATGTCACGCAACTCTGGTGCTATCAGAACTCGTCCTGAACCATCAATATCCACATCTTGAGCATTACCTAACAAAAGTCGTTGTAATCCTCGCGAATTAGAGGGCAATTCCATAATGATTTTTCTTCGTGATTCCCATTCAAATCGGGGGTAGATTAACAAGCCACCATCAAGGTTTCGTGTGATGGTTATCTTGCCATGAGACTCTGTTAACAGCACATCACGATACCGAGCCGGAATTGTCATCCGTCCCTTAGTATCTAGCGTGAGTGAACTGTTACCCTGAAAAATCATTTTATCCCACTTTTTTACACAATTTCCTACTTATCTCCACTTTAATGCATTTATTTATCTTTTTCAAGCAGAAATTTCATTTTTTCCAATGAAAATAAAGACTTATGTATTAGTAACAATGCAACTACTTAACTCAAGTTTAATAAAATCAAAGGCTTATGTAATTAACTGAAAGTATTACGCTAAATACAGCTTAAAAATCACAAAAAACCTTACAAAACTTAACAATTGCGACTGTGTTTTTTCTGAGACGCCAAAGAGTATGCCTAGACAAAGAGTCCTCAGCCACTATTAAAAGCAAATCGTGGGTAGGTTTAAACAAAAAGATAAAAGAAATCAGAGGATATGTAGGGGGGAGTTAAGTATGGTGATATGATGAGGGAAAACCACTCAATGAAGAGAAAATGAATAATAAGTAAAAATAGACAGTAATACACCAAAAAGAAAGACAAAGTAAGCCTATAAGCCGGATTATGTAAACCCTTAAGATTTCTCTTCATGGGTCGGCAATCATTCCTCTAGGTACTTAATTACTTAAGTACTCAAGCCATCTACCCGCATACTCGGACGAGCAGCCCTTAGCGTATGCCTATTTGATGTTGCTCCAAATAGAGGTTACCGCGTTTCACCCTACTATGCTGTTATTGACATAACGCCATACGGAAGTTGCCGTATCAGTGTTTATCCAGAGGACAAACCCACATAATAGTCTCGTCTCTGTGGCCCTATTCCTCACTTATTGCTAAGTGGACGGCTGTTAGCCGCTATCTCGCTCTACGGAGTCCGGACTTTCCTCGAATTAATAATTCGCGATTGCCTAGCTTACTTTGCACTTGTTATTGTAACATCATAATAACAATAATGAATTATATTGGATAAATGAATTCAGCATGTTTTGGTTATGTCACATTGTCACATGGAAGCAGATATCCACAATTAATTATAATTTTTATCTATCGATCAAATAAAAAAATAGAATTTTACTATAACCATAAACCTAAGTAGACTATCATTTCATACCTAAGTAGTACTTCTTCCCAATCACAAATACCTCCAAAGGAGCTTATTATGACTAACGACATCAAAAAATGCCCTATTACTCATTTAACCACACAGTTTGGTGCACCTGTTGCCGATAATCAAAATAGTATGACAGCAGGTACTCGTGGCCCATTACTCGCCCAAGATTTATGGTTAAACGAAAAACTTGCCAACTTCGTACGAGAAGTAATTCCTGAGCGACGTATGCACGCAAAAGGCTCTGGTGCTTTTGGCACTTTTACGGTAACTAATGATATTACCCAATATTCATGTGCAAAAATTTTTAGTGAAGTAGGTAAAAAAACAGATATGTTCGCTCGTTTTACCACAGTTGCTGGAGAACGTGGTGCAGCTGATGCTGAACGTGATATTCGTGGTTTTGCCTTAAAATTTTATACAGAAGAAGGAAACTGGGACTTAGTTGGCAATAATACACCCGTATTTTTTATCCGTGATCCTCGCAAATTCCCTGATTTAAATAAAGCTGTTAAACGGGATCCTCGTACTAATTTACGTAGTGCCACTTATAACTGGGATTATTGGACTCTCTTGCCTGAAGCACTGCACCAAGTAACTATCGTGATGTCCGATCGAGGCATTCCTGCCTCTTATCGCCATATGCATGGTTTTGGCTCTCATACCTATAGTTTTATCAACAGCAAACAAGAACGTTTCTGGGTGAAATTTCATTTCAAAACACAGCAAGGAATCAAAAACTTAACAGATGCAGAGGCAGAAGCATTAATTGGTAAAGATCGTGAAAGCCATCAGCGTGATTTATATGAAGCGATAGAACGTGGGGATTTTCCTAAATGGACAATGTATATACAAGTCATGCCTGAAACTGATGCTGAAAAAGTACCTTATCACCCATTTGATTTAACTAAAGTATGGCCAAAAGCAGACTACCCACTAATTGAAGTAGGTTTCTTTGAATTAAATCGCAATCCAGAAAACTTCTTTGCGGATGTAGAGCAAGCTGCATTTGCACCTAGTACTATTGTTCCCGGCATTAGCGTCTCTCCCGATAAAATGTTGCAAGCACGTTTAGTAAACTATGCTGATGCACAACGCTATCGTTTAGGAGTCAATTACCATCAAATTCCAGTCAACGCTGCTCGTTGTCCTGTGCATAGCAACCATCGCGATGGACAAGGTCGCGCTGATGGTAACTATGGTGGCCTACCTCATTATGAGCCAAATAGTTTTAGCCAATGGCAAGAACAAACCAACTATAAAGAGCCTCCACTAAAAATCAATGGTGACGCTGATCATTGGGATTTTCGTGACGATGACAGTGATTATTTCAGCCAACCTAGAGCATTGTTTAATTTAATGACTAAAGAACAACGTGAAGCTTTATTTGGAAATACAGCTCGTGCTTTAGGAGATGCACCTGATTTTATTAAATATCGTCATATACGTAACTGCGAAAAATGTCACCCTGACTATGCGGCAGGAGTCGCTAAAGCTCTAGGGCTGAGCGTAAAGGATGCATTAGACGCTCGTGAAAATGATCCAGCTAAAAATTTACCTAGCTTTTTATAAGCTTAATACTTAATAATATTTTAAGTCTAAAGGTCTCGTTATCTATCCGATATTAACGAGACCTTTTTAGAATACTTCACTAATTGAGCATATTAAAGAAAAAAGGATTCTATTTATTTCACCATCGTTATTGCAAATCCATCCCACCCTTTGTGCCCTACTGTCTGTAGCACTGTAGAATCCAAGCGTGGATTGTCTTGCAATTTTTGCAAATATTGCCTAATCCCTCGAATATTAGGTGCCTTATCATCTTCGGTAATAATTTTTCCATCTCGAACCATATTATCTGCAATAATTACCGTTCCAGAATGACTCATTTCAATACAATAATCCAAATAATACTGATTATTTTCCTTATCAGCATCAATAAATATAAAATCAAAACTAGGAATTAGTCCTTGCTTATATTCCTTCAATAAGTCCTCCAGACAATCCATTGCCTTACCCTGTAGTAGACGAATTTTTTCTTGCATATTTACCATCGCAAAGGTTTGCTCAGCAATCTTGATATGATTTTCATCAAAATCTATTGTTGTTACTTTGCCATCATCAGGTAAATCTTTAGCCATCCAAACTGTGCTGTAACCCGCTAGTGTCCCTATTTCTAGCACATGTTTGGCACCCATCAAGCGAATCAGAAAATTCAGGAATTTGCCATGATTGGCTGGTACATTAATTTTGGGAATAGGTTTTGTCCGATGAAAAGATAAAATGGTATCAAACATCTTTTCATCTTGATGTAAACGCTTAAAAACAAGATCATCTACCTCATCTGGTAGAGGTGAAGGTATTACAGCACTACGCATATTCTTTATATATAAACTAAATTAATTTTCAAAAGACCAAGCCAAGGACTCGCCGGCAGCCAAGGGAACTAAACGTTGTCCGTCAGCATAACCTAATTCATCTGGAATAGTAAATGCTTGACGCTTAAGCGTTACTGTCTCTTTATTAATAGGTAAGCCATAAAAGGCAGGACCATTTAAACTTGCAAAACCTTCTAACTGATCCAATTTGCCTGCTTTTTCAAATGCTGTCGCATAAAGTTCCAAAGCATGCAAGGCAGAATAGCAACCTGCACACCCACAAGCCGCTTCTTTTGCACCCTTAGCATGGGGAGCACTGTCCGTCCCTAGGAAAAAGCGTTTATTTCCACTTGTTGCTGCCTCAACTAAAGCTAAACGATGCTCTTCACGCTTTAAGACTGGCAGACAATAATAATGCGGACGAATACCGCCTTGGAATATGGCATTACGGTTATACAGTAAATGTTGTGGGGTAATCGTAGCACCAATAGGTCCCTCTGCATCACGCACATACTGAGCACCATGCTTGGTCGTAATATGCTCAAAAACTACCTTTAAGGTAGGAAAACGTTTACGCAAAGGCAACATTACACGATCGATAAATACAGCTTCACGATCAAATAAATCCACGGTAATATCTGTAACCTCACCATGCACTAATAAAGGAACCCCTTTCTCCTGCATCATCTCTAATACGGCAGAGCAGTTCCCTAACAAGTCTGTTACTCCTGCATCTGAATTAGTAGTCGCACCAGCAGGATATAATTTAAACGCTTTAACAAAACCACTGTCAGCTACCTTCAACACCTCTTCGATACTAGTATTATTCGTCAAATATAAGGTCATTAACGGTTCAAAACCAGAGATATTCTGTTGCTTCATCACCTGCAAAATACGGTCTCTATAAGTTTTTGCTAACTCTACAGTCGTTACAGGAGGCTTTAAATTTGGCATCACAATAGCCCGAGCAAATTGCCGAGCAGTATCTTTCAGTACGGCAGAAAGTGCCTCACCATCTCTCAAATGTAAATGCCAATCATCTGGACGTATAAATGTAATTGTTTGTTCCGTTAGCTGCATAAACTGTGCCATCCTTAGTTTTTTATCCACAATAGTTAATATTTTACAAACTCTACCAAAAGAAAATTGCTCTTTTATAAATAAATAGCTTAAAATCACCCAGTACACACATTTTATAAATATACACAGGAGTATATAAATGGCAGAAAAGAAAGTTGCTGCAGAAAAAAAACCAGCTCGTAAACCTAACGCAGCGTTCATGAAACCTTTAACACCAAGTAAAGAATTAGCCGCAGTTGTTGGCTCTACTCCTTTACCTCGTACAGAAGTAACTAAGAAAATTTGGGACTATATTAAAGCTAACAACTTACAAGACGCCGCTAACCGTCGCAATATCAATGCTGACGCTAAATTACGTCCTATTTTTGGCAAAGACCAAGTTTCTATGTTCGAAATGACTAAACTAGTTAGCCAACATTTAAAATAAGTAACATACTATTGTTGCTTAGCTAATCAATGACTAAGCATATTAATAGCACGAAGCCTTATCTAATACGATAAGGCTTTTTTATTACATGAATATTTTTCATATTTTTCAGAAAAAAATATCACGTCCAACCTTATTCATCGTCCACACGTATATTGATATACTGCTATTTCCATGAATTTTTTAAATAAACAAATTAAACAAATACAATGAACACTTTATTTCCTAATGCTAAACTCCGTACACAAGCCCCTTACCGTTTTGATATCGTCGGTAGCTTTCTACGTCCTGAAACACTCAAACTAGCACGCCAACAATGTGCTTGTGGCGAATGTAGTCCTCAACAATTACAAACCGTAGAAGACCAAGAAATTCAAAAACTTGTACAAAAACAAAAGGCAATTGGCTTAAAAGCCGTAAGTGATGGTGAGTACGTCATACGTGGTGGCACTTAGACTTCCTCTATAATCTCAAAGGTGTGGCATTAGAAGATGTAGAGAAATACTCAACAACTTTTAAGCACATATGCACCGTCCTGTAACACTTCGTATTGAGAATAAAGTCGAATGGAATCCGGAACACCCTTTTTTGGAGCACTTTACACGTTTGCATAAAGAGGCTAATGGTTATCCTATCAAATTCACCATTCCATCACCTAGCATGCTTCACCTAATTACGTGTGTTCGTACAGCTAATCCACAACTCATTGATCGTTACAAAAATAACCAAGAATTGTTATTCCAAGATATTACACAGACTTACTTAGATGCTGTCAAAGCCTTTTATGACTTAGGGTGTCGTCAATTACAATTAGATGATACCTCATGGGGGGAGTTCTGCTCTGAGGAAAAACGTGCACTCTACACTTCCCAAGGTGTGGATGTAGATGCTGTCGCAAAACGCTATGTAGAGGTTCTTAATGCTATCCGTCAAGCTGCTCCAGCTGATATGGCAATTACTATGCATATTTGTCGCGGAAATTTTCGTTCGACCTGGTTCTCTAGTGGTGGTTATGAGCCTATTGCTGAAATTTTATTTTCCAACTGCCATGTTGACGGTTTTTACCTTGAGTACGACAGTGATCGTGCTGGTGACTTTAAACCATTACGTTTTATTAAAAATCAACAAGTTGTTTTAGGATTAGTAACCTCTAAATCAGGAACATTAGAAAACCGCGATGATATTATTGCTCGTATCAAAGAAGCTACTCAATTTGTTGATATTAATCAACTTTGCTTAAGCCCACAATGCGGTTTTGCTTCTACTGAAGAAGGTAATATCCTCAGTGAAGAGGAGCAATGGCAAAAATTAGCCTTCATTCGTGATATCGCTGAAGAGGTTTGGGGGAAATAATGGATTTGCGTCAAAAAATTGCTGATAGCCCAATGAGTGGCTATCAGTGGCTAGTTGTATCTCTCGCTGTCCTATTAAATATTCTAGATGGTTTCGATGTACTCGCTATCGCTTTTACTGCCAAAAGTATTAGCGGTGAGTTAAATCTACAACCTGCTCACATTGGTACTTTAATGAGTGCTGGTTTTATTGGTATGGCATTAGGATCATTTTTTCTTGCTCCTTTCGCTGATAAGTTTGGACGACGTCCACTATTGATTACCTCAACGGCGATCGCCTCATTAGGCATGTTGATGACCTATTTTTGTTCTAGTTTAGAAAGCATCACTTTTTGGCGTGTTTTTACAGGCATAGGTGTAGGTGGGATTTTGCCATGTACAAACGTTATTGTCAGTGAATATTCAAATAAAAAATGGCGTGGTCTAGCTATTGCAATATATGCCGCCGGCTTTGGCATTGGTGCTACTTTGGGGGGAATGTCTGCTATTTTATTACAGACAGCTTATGGTTGGCGTTCTGTATTTCTAACAGGTGCTATTCTAACTGGAATTACTGTTATAGCCATTACTGCTTTTTTACCCGAATCTGTAGACTATCTACTCTCAAAGCGTCCTAGCAAGGCATTACAAAGACTTCAAACTATCGCCCAAAAAATAAAAAAAACTGGTGAATGGACATTAGTTGATATATCTCCTCAGCAAAAAAAGGGCTCTTTCTTCCGTCTTTTTGAACCGAGCAACCTTGTAACGACCGTATTAATCTGGTTAAGTTTTATTGGAGTAATGTCTAGTTTTTACTTTGTAAGCTCTTGGACACCAACCTTATTGGAAACTGCGGGAATGAGCAAGACACATAGCCAATCCGTGGGTATAGCAATCTCATTAGGTGGTACTATCGGATCACTTGTTTTTGGGTTTATCGTCAGCAAATACTCAGCAAAATCTACTTTAATGGCTTTTACTGTACTATCTGCTATTGCTGCCATTTGGTTTGTCAACGCTAGTATTTTAGCCATCGCTATTACTCTAGCTATTCTTGTTGGTGCATTAATGAACGGTTGTATCACAGGATTATATACAATTAATCCCACCCTCTACGACGCTGATTATCGTAGCACAGGCGTTGGTGCTGCTATTGGTGTTGGTCGTTTAGGCTCAATCCTCTCTCTCCTCTCCTCGCAGGTCATCTATTACAAATAGGATGGAGCAAAGAAAACATTTACTTTACCACAGCCTTCATTATGCTATTTGTAACACTGACAATTTTTTTGCTGAAATCAAAAAATCGCTAAAAAATAAAACTCCTTCAACTCTTATATATGAGTTAAGTCGTTTTCCGTGTAAAATAGACAAATATATGATGAGTGATGCAACCAATGCTTCTCTTCAATGCTTATTTTTAAAACTTTTTATGGGTTTGTATTATGTCAGCAAAAATTACATACACACTAACAGATGAAGCGCCAATGTTGGCGACATATTCTTTTTTACCTATTGTTAAAGCCTTTACTTCTGCCGCAAGTATTGACGTAGAAACAAAGGATATCTCTTTAGCTGGTCGTATCCTAGCCAATTTATCAAGCTATTTAAAAGAGGATCAAAAAACAGCCGATGCCTTAGCTGAATTAGGCGAATTAGCAAAGAAACCAGAAGCAAATATCATCAAATTACCAAATATCTCAGCGTCTATTCCTCAATTAAATGAGGCAATTGCTGAATTACAAAAACACGGTTTTGCTGTACCAGATTATCCCGCTGATCCAAAAACTGATGAAGAAAAAGCGATCAAAGCAGCCTATTCAAAAGTATTAGGCTCTGCGGTAAACCCTGTATTACGTGAAGGTAACTCAGACCGTCGTGCACCAAAAGCTGTAAAAAACTATGCCAAAAAACACCCTCACTCAATGGGCGCTTGGTCTAAAGACTCAAAAACAAAAGTTGCCCACATGGATGATAGTGATTTTTATGGTTCTGAAAAATCCGTCACTGTACCTAACGAAACACAATTCAAAATTGAATTTGTAGCAAAAGATGGTGCAGTTAAAGAATTAAAAGCATTAACTAATCTTAAAGCTGGTGAAGTCATCGACTCATCTGTGATGAGCCTCAAAGCTTTAAAAGCATTTGTAAAAAAAGCAAAAGACGAAGCTAAAGTCGCTGGTGTATTATTCTCTGTACACCTAAAAGCTACTATGATGAAAGTTTCTGACCCAATCATTTTTGGTGCTGTAGTATCTGTTTTCTTCGAAGACGTATTCACTAAATACGCCGACTTATTTGCTGAATTAGGTATTAATCCAAACAATGGTTTAGGCGAACTTTATGAAAAAATTGCAGGACATGCAAAAGAAGCTGAAGTAAAAGCGGCTATTGATGCAGCTATTGAAAATGGTCCAGCCATTGCTATGGTCAACTCTGACAAAGGTATCACTAACTTACACGTTCCTTCTGACGTTATTGTAGATGCATCAATGCCTGCCATGATTCGTACCTCAGGTCAAATGTGGAATAAAGACGGTAAGCAACAAGATACTTTTGCTTTAATCCCAGATCGTTGCTACGCTGGTATCTATACTGCTGTTATTGATGACTGCAAAGCAAACGGCGCCTATGATCCTGCTACGATGGGCTCAGTACCAAACGTGGGTTTAATGGCTCAAAAAGCGGAAGAATATGGTTCACACGATAAAACTTTCCAAGCAGAAACTGACGGCGTTATTCGTGTTGTTGATGCGGCTGGCAACGTATTTATGGAGCACAATGTTGCTCAAGGCGATATTTTCCGTATGTGCCAAACAAAAGATGCTCCTATCAAAGACTGGGTCAAACTTGCCGTTAACCGTGCTCGTTTATCCAATACACCTGTCGTATTCTGGTTAGATAGTGCACGTGCTCATGATCGCGAAATCATTGCTAAAGTTGAGACTTACCTCAAAGAGTTTGATACTAACGGCTTAGATATTCGCATTCTTTCACCTGTAGAAGCATGCAAATTCTCAATTGCTCGTATCCGCAAAGGCGAAGATACAATTTCAGCAACAGGTAATGTGCTTCGTGACTACTTAACTGACTTGTTCCCAATTTTAGAGCTTGGTACATCAGCTAAAATGCTTTCTATTGTTCCTCTTATGAACGGTGGTGGTTTATTTGAAACAGGTGCAGGTGGCTCTGCTCCAAAACATATTGAGCAATTCATCGAAGAAGGTTACTTACGTTGGGATTCATTGGGTGAGTTTTTAGCTTTACAAGCCTCATTAGAGCATGTTGCCGAAACACAAAAAAATGCTAAAGCACAAGTATTAGCAGATGCATTGGACGAAGCAAATGCTAAATTCCTAGATAACGATAAATCACCTGGACGTAAACTTGGTACTATCGATAACCGTGGCTCTCATTTCTATTTAGCGATGTACTGGGCTGAAGCATTAGCAAATCAAAGCAAAGACGCAGAGTTAGCTACTAAATTTGCACCTGTAGCAAAAGCTATGCAAGAACAAGAATCAAAAATCAACGAAGAATTGATTGGTTCTCAAGGATCAGCAAAAGATATCAAAGGTTACTATCAACCTGATTTCAATGCGACTTCTGCAGCAATGCGTCCATCTGCTACATTAAATAGCATTATTGATAGCATTTAATTGTTTTAAGTTAAGAACTCATTATTTGTAGAAGTTCAGACTTCATCTGACAGTTCCCCGTTTGACAAGCGGTGTCTGTCAGATTAGATTTAGCTCAGCTTTTTGCTGTTCCAAATCTGTTTACCATCAATCAATGTTTCTATGGGTGTTCGCCCACAGCACATCTTTCCTTGATGAGTTCGTTCATTATTATAGAAATCAAGCCATTCGTCTAGGTCTTTTTGCAAACTATCTAAATCAGCATAGAGTTTTTTGCGGAACGTTACTTGATAAAACTCCTGCAAAATGGTCTTATGGAAGCGCTCGCAAATACCATTGGTTTGAGGTGATCGAGCCTTAGTCTTTGTATGCTCAATTTCATTAATAACTAGATAAAGCTCATAATCATGATGCTCTACCTTACCGCAGAACTCTGTTCCTCTATCTGTCAGAATGCGTAATACAGGTAAATCATGCTCTGCATAAAAAGGTAATACACGATCATTAAGTAAGTCTGCAGAAGTAATAGGGGTTTTAGAGGTGTATAGCTTACAATGCGCTACTTTACTGTAAGTATCGACATATGTTTGCTGATAAATACGTCCTACCCCTTTTAAATGCCCCACATAAAAGGTATCTTGTGAACCCAAATAGCCAGGATGCGCGGTTTCAATCTCACCCATGGCTTGCTCTTCATCTTTCTTGCGTTCAAGAGCTTGTATTTGTTGCTCATTCAGAATAATTCCTTCTTGCTGTACTTTCGCCTCTAAGGCGTTTAGACGTTTGGTAAAGTTCTCCAAGTTGTGCCGCAACCAAACGGAACGAACACCACTAGGTGATACAAATATTCCCTGTTTACGCAACTCATTGCTAATTCTTAGTTGACCATAGGCAGGATAATGAATCGCCATCTCTATCACCGCTAACTCAGTGGCTTCGTCCACTCTATTTTTAAGGTTAGGCACCCGTCTATTACGATCAATGAGTGCCTCTATACCGCCTTCTTCAACCAATTCTTTATAGCGATAAAATGTATCCCTCGATACGCCCATAATTTTGCATGCTTGCGACACATTTTTTAATTGCTCTGCTAAATTAAGCAGTCCTGCTTTATGTTTAATCACATTATTGGTAGTATGTAACATGAGAGTTTCCTTTTGTTTGTTTAAAAGATTCGCACCTCTTATTCAAACGGGAAACTCTCTTTTTTGCAACTCATTTGTCAGATTTGGTCTGAACTTCTACAATTTATTTTTAAATAAAAACTTGTTTAATCGCTCTTTATAAGCATTACTAATATGATCACTTGCCATCTGTGCTGCTTTTATCGCATCACGGGCTTCAAGTGCCTCTACTATTTGCTGATGTTCTATCTGTGCTTGAGTAGCCCGTTCTTTATTTTCTAAAGTACTTGTACCAAGCAGTAACATCGAATTTTGTAATGCTTGTAAGGTTTTTAATAAATATCGATTATGCCCACATGTATATAAAACCTGATGAAAAATCTTATTATTCTTAGCAATAGTCTGGGGATTCGTCTCGGTTAAATCTTTTTCCATGATATTTCTAAGAACAGATATCTCAACATCTGTCGCATGCCTAGCCGCTAATCCAGCTGCGGTACTTTCCAAAACTCTACGCATCTCATAGAGCTCACCTACCATACTTTGATCCAACTCGGTAATAATTAATCCTCTCCTAGGATCGTTACTCACTAATCCCTCATTAACCAAGCGTGCTAGAGTTTCACGAATCGGTGTTCTACTAATCCCTAAACGAGCTGCCAATTCAGTTTCTTTTACACGCATACCAGGGAACATGCTCCCATCTGCCAATGCATTGATAATATGATCATATGCCTGATCTGCCACTGTTAAACCTTTATCGTAAGAATCTCCTTCTAAGTCTGTCATAGACTTATCGGTACTCCCATTTGATGATTTCTTTTTCCTCAATGTCATATAAATAATTAGTAATAATAAATGATAAACAATCATACACTTTATTCTTTACTCATTCAAATACACTTGCAGTTTTTCTATCTTTGTGTACAATAATATACAAAAGTATTCAAAGGTGATTTATGGATGAAATATATGATGTAATAGTAATAGGGGGAGGCAATGCTGCACTATGCTCCGCTATATCCGCGAGAGAAAATGGGGCAAAGAAAGTCTTATTATTAGAAAGTGCACCTAAAGTATGGCGCGGTGGCAATAGTGCTCATACTCGTAATCTACGCTGCATGCATGATGCTCCTACCGATGTTTTAACTGATAGTTATCCAGAAGATGAATTTTTCCAAGATGTCTACCGAGTAACAAAAGGTCAAACCAATGAAGATATGGCTCGTTTTGTGATTCGTTCAACAGCGACCTGTACGACATGGATGAAAAAGTATGGTGTACGCTTTCAACCGTCTTTAGGAGGAACACTACATTTAGGTCGAACGAATGCCTTCTTCTTAGGTGGAGGAAAGGCTCTTGTCAATGCCTACTACAAATCTGCTGAAAAATTAGGTATCGAAATCAGATATGAAACAGAAGTCATTGCCTTAAATATGGATCAGAATACGTGTCAATCTATTACCGTCATAGATAATACGAAAAAAGAATATGAGCTTAAGGCAAAATCATATGTGATTGCATCTGGGGGGTTTGAATCAAATCGTGAATGGCTAGAAGAAGCATGGGGCAGCGCTGCAAGAAACTTCCTTATTAGAGGAACAAGATATAACCAAGGTAAGCTTCTTAAAGAACTTATTCGAAATAAAGCACAGATTATAGGAGACCCTACTCAAGGGCATGCTGTTGCTATTGATGCACGCTCTCCATTATATGACGGAGGAATTGTTACTCGAGTTGATTGTGTTTCTTTAGGCATTGTACTTAACAAAAATGGTCTTAGATTTTACGATGAAGGTGAGGATTTCTGGCCCAAAAGATATGCAATCTGGGGAAGACTTGTCGCCCAACAACCAGATCAAGTAGCCTACTGTATTATTGATTCAAAAGCGATTGGAAAATTTATGCCTTCGGTATTTCCATCTATCAGTGCAAATACAATCGAAGAATTAATTGAAAAAGTTGGCTTGCCTGTCGAGCAATCGCTAACAACTATTAATGAATACAATGATGCTGTCCAACCGGGTAATTTTAATCATAATGAGCTAGACAACTGTCAAACGGTTGGACTATCCCCTAATAAAACACACTGGGCACTAAAAATTAACCAAGGTCCCTTTTATGCCTACCCATTAGCAACTGGGATTACTTTCACATATATGGGGGTGAAAGTTGATAAGAAAGCTAGAATCTTTATGGACAATAACACGCAAGCTACTAATATTTTTGCGGCAGGCGAGATTATGGCAGGTAACATTTTAAGTCAGGGATATGTTGCTGGTTTTGGCATGGCAATTGGAACAGTTTTTGGTCGTATCGCTGGTGAGGAGGCCGCAAAAAATGAAAGTAATTAAGATAGTTGACGAGGCAAAAAAATCTATTGGTATCTGTAATTCATGCCGTTATTGTGAAGGGTTCTGCCCAGTATTTCCTGCAATGGAAAAACGTCTAGAATTTAATACAGGTGATATTCATTACTTAGCCAATTTATGTCACAACTGTAGTGAATGCTTTTATGCGTGTCAATTTGCACCACCTCACGAGTTTCAAGTTAATATTCCTCAACAACTTGCAAAAGTAAGAGGTGATACGTATCTTGAATATGCGTGGCCAGCACCTTTAAGTCGCATTTTTTATAAAAATGGTTTAATTGCTTCTCTGGTATTCCTATTAGCCTTAATTGCATTGTTCTTTGGTGTCAGTAATTTAGATACTCAAGAACTCAATGGAAATTTCTATCATATCTTCCCTCACAACTTCCTTGTCACCGTATTTGGACTAAGTTTTATCTGGGTAATAATTTGTTTATTTTTAGGATTTAATCACTTTCTAAAAGATATTGGTGAATCATTCCATTCGCTATTTAAGCCCAAATATCTCAAACAGGCATTAAGTGAAGCATTAACACTAAAGCATTTACACGGCAACGTAAAATCTGGCTGTACATACCCAGACGACAATATATCCCCTTGGAGAAGAAGATTCCACCACTTCACCTTTTATGGGTTTATGCTATGCTTCTTGGCAACTGCTGCAGGAACAGTAATGCATTATGTATTTAACCTCCCTGCCCCTTACCCAGTGTTTAGCTTACCTAAACTAAGTGGCATCACAGGAGGAATTTCACTAGCTATTGGAACAATGGGTCTATTTGTACTAAAACTAAAAAGTGATACAAATACAAAAGATATTCGACAAATGGGGATGGATTATGCATTTATTATTCATCTTTTCTTAGCCGCTGTTACTGGTTTATTGTTAATGATCTTTAGAGAAACCAATGCATTAGCTAGCTTATTGGTAATTCACTTGAGCGTTATTTTATCTCTTTTTATTACAATGCCATTTGGTAAATTTGTACACGGTTTTTATCGATTGGGAGCCCTTTTAAAATACGCTAAAGAAAGTCAAGAACACTAATAACGAATAAGGTTAGCAATAAAACTTTCTTTGGAGACTACCTCCCTAAAGTTAAACGCTTAAGGGAGGTAATTTATTTTGTTAAAGGAAATATCTCTAAACAACCACCTACCCTTTCTGTGCTAATAAAGAGACTATTTCAGGTAATGTAGCTGCTGGTTTTTCAGCTAAACATGATGCAAACGTCTGTTTGATCGCCTCAGCCACTACTTGATAGTCATGATTATCAGTAGTCATCTCCGTATAATATGACAAATCCTTATAAGCATTAGATAAAGCAAACCGAAAACTTGAATCATCATTAGATTGGATATAAGGTTTCATACGGTTTAACACGACCCCTTGCCCTCCGCCTGCGTCTAAAATATCAATCAGCACATTAGCATCAATGTCTGCTTTTCTAGCTGCTGCCACAGCTTCAGATAATACAGCGGTAAACCCTAATGAGACGAAATTATGAATTAATTTTAAGCGATGCCCTGTACCTACTTTTCCTGCGTAAACAATATTTTCAGCAAAACAATTTAATAGAGGTTTAACACGTAGGAAAATTTCTTCATCACCCCCTACAATAAGATTTAAGCGTCCTTCTGCGGCTTCCTTAGGCGTTCTAGTCATTGGCGCATCAATGAAAAATGCCTTTTTCGCTTGTACCGCCTTTGCCAACTTAACTGTTGATGTTGGAATCGCTGTCGAGCAATCAATAACTATACTCCCCTCTCGTAGGTTTGCTAATAAGCCATCTTCCTGATAAAAAATACTTTCAACCTGAGGTGAGCCTGTTACACAAAGAATAATCACTTGTGTAGATTTAGCTAATTCAGCTACCGAATCAACTAACTTAGCCCCTTGACTGAGTAATATATCAACAGGTTGATTACCACTATGATTTAAAATAGTTAACGAATGGCCATGCTTAACAATATTACTTGCAATCCCATGGCCCATTAAACCAACACCAATAATACCGATAGATTGTTGTTCGCTCATTATTTCCCGCCTCTATAAGTGTTTAACAACAGCATCGCCTATCATTTGTGTGGTGGCACATCCTTTCATATCTGGCGTATGTGGACCATGCTCTAATACTGTTTCAATAGCTCGCATAATATCATCATGAGCTTTTTGGAAATTTTCATGCTTGTCCAAAAATTGCAGCATCATCGCCCCTGACCAAATCATCGCGATAGGATTAGCAATATTTTTGCCATAAATATCGGGGGCTGATCCATGAACTGGTTCAAATAATGAAGGGAAATCACGTGTTGGATTAATATTAGCAGAAGAAGCAATACCAATAGTACCTGTACATGCGGGCCCTAAATCAGACAAAATATCACCAAATAAATTAGACGCTACTACTACATCAAAACGTTCTGGTTGCAATACGAAACGAGCAGCTAAAATATCAATATGATGTTTATCCCATTTAACATCAGGATAGTCTTTCGCTACATCAGCCAATCGCTCATCCCAATACGGCATACTGATAGAGATACCATTAGATTTGGTTGCAGAAGATAGATACTTTCTTTCTCTTTTTTGAGCCAAATCAAACGCATAACGCAAGATACGATCAACACCTCGACGACTAAAAATTGACTCTTGCATGACGATTTCATGCTCTGTTCCTTCATAAATTTTGCCACCAACGGATGAGTACTCACCTTCAGTATTCTCACGTACTACTAAGAAATCAATATCGCCTGCTTGTTTATTCGCTAAAGGACATGGTACGCCTTTAAAAAGACGTACGGGTCTTAAATTAACATACTGATCAAACTCTCGTCTAAACCTTAACAATGATCCCCACAATGAGACATGATCAGGGACACTCTCAGGCCAACCAATTGCCCCAAAATAAAGCGCATCATATTCTTTTAAAATAGCAAACCAATCATCCGGCATCATCTTGCCATGCTCTTGAAAATAATCACAACTTGGCCACGAAAAGCTTTCAATCTCTACAGGTAAATGATATTTCTTAATAATCGCATCTAATACTTTTAAACCCTCTGGTAACACCTCTTTTCCAATACCGTCACCAGCCATAGCCGCAATTTTATATGTTTTCACAATATTTTCCTTCTATCTATATTAGTCTAGTTATCATATTTACCATGATATTGAATTATGGTTTTTGTCGTACTCATCTCTTCTAAAGCAACAAAACCTTTTTCACGCCCATGGCCACTACGTTTCATCCCTCCGAAAGGTAGCTCAACACCACCTCCCGCACCAAAGCCATTAATATAAACCTGCCCTGCTTGCATTCCTTTAGCTACTCGTGTTTGTCTCCCGCCATTCTCTGTCCAAACAGCCCCCATCAAACCATATTTAGTCGCATTAGCCAAAGCAATAGCATCATCTTCCGTATCAAACGGCACCGCCACAAGGACTGGTCCAAAAATTTCATCTTGTAAAAGCTGACTATCATGTGTGTCACTAGCAAACAAGATAGGACAAACGAAAAAGCCTTCTTTAGGAACATTCGCATCAATAGATCCCTCTGCAATAACTCGTAATCCTTCTTGCTTACCGAGGTTGACATAATGATTTACACGATCAAATTGAGCTTTATTCACAACAGGGCCACAACTTAAATCCATTTCTGGTGTACCTGCTTTTGTCTGTGTAAACTCTTGTGCGAGAATAGTTAAAAACTCTTCAAAAACATCCTTTTGAATTAATACACGACTACCTGCTGTACATGTTTGTCCCGTATTAGCAATAATACCTTTTACGATTAATTTTGCAGCATGCTTAAAGTTAGCATCATTAAATACAATATGTGCAGACTTACCTCCTAATTCTAGTACACACTTAACCGCATTTTTTGCCGCTGCGGCTTGTATTAAAGCGCCTACTTCTCCCGAGCCAGTAAATGAAATAAAATTAATATCCGCATGTGAAGCCAAACTAGCACCCACTTCCTCCCCCAGTCCTGTTACAACATTGAGAGCCCCTGGTGGAAAACCTACTTCTAATGCTAACTCAGCCACACGAATAATAGACAGACAAGCATCCTCTGCTGGCTTCACCACTGCCGCATTACCCATAGAAACACTACGCCCAAACGTCTGCGCAGGGTAGTTCCAAGGAAGAATATGAGCCGTTACACCTAATGGCTCCCTAATCACTTGCACAGCATAGTCATTTAAAAAGGGAATGGTTTCTCCATGCAACTTGTCTGCACCACCCGCATAAAACTCAAAATATCTAGCCAACACCTGTATATCATTACGAGCAGTGGTGATTGCCTTACCCGTGTCTTTTGCTTCCAATTGAGCCAACTCTTCCGCACAGTCTAAAATTTTATTAGATAGTTTAGTTAATAACCGTCCTCTTTCTGTAGCCGTCAATTTCCCCCAATCAGCAGACAACGCAGCTCTTGCCGCTTTAACAGCTATATCTACATCATCACTCGAACCACGAGGAATTGTGGTAAAGACTTCGCCAGATGCTGGAGCAATTACCCCCAACGTCTGCCCTGAAAGTGAGGCAACACTTTTGCCATTGATAACCATATTAGGCATCGACATCTCCATCTATTATTTATTAGGTGTTATAGCAATTAAATCATTATTTAATGCTTGTCTGGCCATTACGTAAATTAGTAAGAGCCCCTATAGATGTAGATTACAGAAAAACCTATACTCAACAAAGCTACTGATAAGATATTGTAGTTAAACGAAAATTTCTTTCTTAGAAACAACCTTCTCCTAAGGATAAAGAATATGAAAAAATCTTTATTACAAAAATTTTTGATTGCAAGTATTTTTACTGGTATTTGCACTACAAATGCATTAGCAGAACACTCCTTTAAATTAGCTTATGCCTTATCGAAGGACTCTCATTATGGCGTAGCAGCCCATGCCCTTGAAGAAAAACTTGACGAAATAGCGCCTAAAGAATTCAAGGTTGAACACTTTGCAAATAGTACCCTTGGTGGTGAACGTGAAGTTATCGAAGGGATTCAGCTAGGTACTATCGATGCCGCCATTATCTCAACAGGTGCTGTATTAAATTTCGTTCCACAAGTAGGTGTATTTGATATTCCATTCCTATTCAGAGACCTACAACATGCACGTAAAGTATTAGATGGGAAAATTGGACAAGATTTACTTAAAGAATTTGAACAACGAAATATCATTGCACTCGCTTGGGGAGAACAAGGGTTTCGCCATTTAACGAATAACAAACGTGCTGTCAAAACACCAGAGGATGCTAAAGGGTTAAAAATTCGTACAACTGAGAATGATGTGCATATCCAAGCATTCAAAGCACTGGGCATTCTAGCAACCCCAATGGCATGGCCTGAAGTAGCACCAGCACTACAACAAGGAACCGTAGATGGGCAAGAGAATCCAATTTCTGTCATCGTTTCAATGAAATTAAATCAGATACAGAAATACCTTTCACTAACTGGACATGTGTATTCACCTGCTTTAGTCCTATTTTCTCCCTCTTTTTATAACAACTTAACACCAGAGAACCAAGAGAAACTAAAAGAAGCAACAAAAGTCGCTGTAGTTGCTATGCGTAAATATGTAAATAAGGTAGAAGCATCAGGCGTAAAAACACTAAAAGAAGCGGGAATGAATGTCACCGAAGATGTTAATCGAGCAGCCTTTGCAAAAATCGTGAAAGGCATCTATCCAGACTACTACAAACGATATTCCAAAGAACTAATAGATAGCATTGCTAATACTGAATAGAATAACTCATTAAATAAAACGTTATTTCAAGCTGCCCCCATAAGTATATAGCAACATTATGGCGGGCAGTTTTTTCATATATGTTATAACCGCTTTACTAATGAGACCTTCATAAGCTCAGGTTATTTATTTCTTAATTTTGCTAATTCCTCTTGAGCAATATCAATCCGTACTAATGACTTTTCAACCAATACTTTAGCCACCACTTGAATCTCATCTCCAACAGCACCAGCCATCATTGCTATATTTTTTAATAATCTTAGCCGCTCAGAATGGTTACTACCTTCAACAAACCCACTAACCACTAACCATATACTGCTGAATAGTTGCGGCTAATTCTTTTAAAGGCTCTGCAACCTTTCTAATCAATGTATTCATATCCATATTAGCAGAAGGAACACTAACGTTTATAGCATAAATACCATGCGGTGCTAATGCATGCTTGACTGTTACGGCTATCGCCAAAATTTCTTTGGAAAATTCTCGTTCTGATACCGTATATCCATGTTTTTTAATAAACGTCTCTTGTTTCTGGAGAATAGCTAATTTCTTGCCATAATCATCTGGATATAATCTTACTAGATCCGAATTAATAATTTTCTTATCATGTTCACTAAGACTTGCATAATAAGCCCTCCCAATTGCTGTATCTGGTAATGGCACAGTAGAGCCAATCTGTAATTGAACAGTTATTTTTGCAGGTGATCGTATACTTTGCAAATATAACATTTCTCCATATTGAGCAATGGCCACACTCACCGATACATTATGCGTAGTGGCAAAATTAAGTAATAATGGTTTAATTTGTTCCGTCACATCTATACTTTTTTGTCCCATTACAAGCTCTTGTAATCTAACATCAGCGACATATAAACCCGTCTGTTGATTTTGCTTTAAAAACTTTAAATTCATCAATGTTTTTAATAATCGAGTCACTGTGGGCTTAGGAAGCTTTGTCATCTCACATATTTGGTGATAACTCATACCATGAGGATAAAGACTTGTTAAATATAAAACACTAAGCCCCCTAGCCAAAGCAGTAACAAATTGACGATTATTCTCTTTTTCAGCCTTTTCTATTGCCAATAAGATTTCGTTGAACACTTTATGTTTCCCTTTACATCTCTATTAAGATACGTTAAATTATTGCTTATAATAAAACATTTTTTCGCATAGCGAAACAAAATAGCTTATTTAGGAGAATAAAATGCAAAGCCCTTCTTTTAACTGGCAAGACCCATTCTTACTCATAGATCAATTATCGGATGAAGAGCGTATGGTTCTTGAAACAGCTGAGTCTTTCTGTCAGGACGTATTAATGCCAGGCATATTAGAAGCCAATCGCAATGAACACTTTGACCGAGACCTTATGTTAAAAATGGGGGAATTAGGTTTACTTGGTTGCACGATTCATGGATATGGATGTGCTGGTATGTCAAACGTCTCATATGGCCTTATCGCCCGTGCGGTTGAGCGTGTAGACTCAGGTTATCGTTCGGCAATGAGTGTTCAATCAAGTCTTGTCATGTATCCAATTTACGCTTATGGAACAGAAGAGCAAAAACAAAAATTCTTACCTAAATTAGCCAAGGGGGAAATGGTTGGTTGTTTTGGACTGACAGAGCCTAATGCAGGTTCAGACCCATCAAGTATGCAAACGCGTGCTCGTAAAACTGATGGTGGCTACTTACTCAATGGTAGCAAAATGTGGATTACTAATAGCCCAATTGCTGACGTAATGGTAGTCTGGGCAAAAGATGATCAAAATATCATTCGTGGCTTCACTCTTGAAAGAGGCATGAAAGGTCTAAGCACTCCAAAAATTGAAGGTAAATTCTCTTTACGTGCCTCTATTACTGGTGAAATCGTAATGGATGATGTATTCGTTCCTGAGGAAAATGCTTTCCCTGAAATTCGAGGGCTTAAAGGACCTTTTGGATGCTTAAACAAAGCTCGTTTTGGTATTGCTTGGGGAGCTTTAGGAGCAGCTGAGTTTTGTTGGCATGCTGCCCGTCAATACACATTAGATCGCACACAGTTCAACCGCCCTCTTGCAGCGACTCAGCTTGTACAGTTAAAACTCGCTAACATGCAAACAGAAATTAGTCTTGGTCTTCAAGCTGCCTTAAGAGTTGGGCGTTTAATGGATGAGAATCGTGCATCGCCAGAAATGGTCTCATTAATTAAACGAAATAGTTGTGGCAAAGCACTAGAAATAGCACGTGTAGCTAGAGATATGCATGGTGGCAATGGTATTTCTGATGAATTCCATGTTATCCGTCACGTCATGAATCTGGAGGCCGTCAACACCTACGAAGGGACTCACGATATTCATGCTCTCATTTTAGGTCGGGCACAAACAGGTATTCAAGCATTTGCTTAATAACTTTATATAACACCAGAAAAAGCTAGGATTTAGTATGTCAATCAATGAACAAAAAACTCAAGCCTTACAAAGGATTAAAGTACTAGATTTGTCACGCGTACTTGCAGGTCCTAGCTGCACCCAAATACTGGCAGATTTAGGGGCAGAAGTTATTAAAGTGGAACGCCCAATAGTCGGTGACGAAACAAGACAATGGAATCCACCTGTTTTCCCTGACGGTACTTCTGCCTATTTTGCAACTGTTAATCGTAATAAAAAATCAGTAACAGTAGATATTACTTGCCCCGAAGGACAAAATATTATTCGCCAGCTTTGTGCTGATGCTGATATTCTGGTTGAAAACTTTAAAGTTGGTGGTCTCAAAAAATATGGCTTAGATTATGAATCATTAAAGAAGCTTAATCCTCGACTTATTTATGCTTCACTTACAGGATTTGGTCAAACAGGTCCAGAGTCTCATCGTCCCGGATATGATTATATTATCCAAGGTATGAGTGGTTTAATGAGCATTACTGGACCAAGTGAGGGACTACCTCATAAAGTTGGCGTAGCTGTTGTAGATTTGTTTACGGGTCTACAGCTTGTTATTGGCATTCAAGCCGCCCTAATCGCCCGTCAATTTACCGGAAAGGGGCAGTTAGTTGATGTTTCACTTTTTGACAGTGCTATCACAATGACAGCTAATATTGGACAAAACTATCTAGCCAATCATCAAGTTCCACCACGCTTAGGCAATGCTCACCCAAGCATTGTCCCTTATCAAGTTTTTGAGACAAATCAAAATCAACACATTATTCTTGCATGCGGTAACGACTCCCAATTTGCCTCTGTCTGCCGTGTTATGCAAACAGAATGGAATACCGACACTCGCTTTTCAAGTAATCCAAATCGAGTCAAGTATAGAGAAATTCTCATCCCGCTTATGTCAGAAATTTTTGTGACTAAATCGCGAGACGAATGGCTTACTTTATTTGAAGAGGCTGGTGTACCTTGTGGCCCAATTAACACCATTGCAGAAGCTATAGAAATGGAGCAAACACTGCAAAGAAATATGATTATTGACTTTGCCAAGTTAGGAAGACCTGTCCAAACGCTAGGAAATCCTATCAAACTATCAGATACACCTGTTCAATATCGCAACCCACCACCTACTCTTAGCGAAAATACAGATGAAATACTTTCTAGATACTATAGTACTGAACAACTTCAAGAGCTCAAAAAGAAAGGTGTTGTTTGATAAGATGCAGTCTAAGTTTTGCTAAGCAAACAAGTTTTATTGACTATCTAAATTATTCTTGCTACGTATAACCTAGCTATACTAATTACAAACAAAAAGTTTTCAAAATATTAGGAAAATTTTATTAATAAGATGACAGAGAAATCTGGTAAATATGACAATAATTCTGAGTCTAATCAGATAAATATATTAAAAGATCTACAAAAGAAAAACTCACCACTAAACCCTATAAGACTTTAGTGGCGAGTCATTAATACTTAAAGTTTAAATATTAAATAACTTAATAAATTTAAACCTAAAGCATATATTGACCACCATTCATATTCACATTTGCACCAGTCAAAAATCCTGCTTTTTCACTAGCCATGAAAGCAACTAAACCTGCTAATTCTTCTGGCTCACCTAAACGTCCTACTGGAATTTTAGGCAACAGTACATTATTCATTACATCTGCAGGAATAGCGGCTGTCATATTTGTGCGGAAAAATCCTGGAGAAATAGAATTAACAGTAATTCCTTTGCTTGCAAATTCTAGTGCAAGTGTTTTTGTGAATCCAGTGATGCCTGCTTTAGTCGATGCATAGTTTGCTTGACCAAAATTACCCGCTATACCACTGATAGAAGCAATATTAATAATACGCCCCCATTTTTTAGCCAACATACCTTCAATAAATGCTTTTGTCATGTTAAACATACTGTCTAAGTTAACACCCATAACCTCATCCCAAGCCTGTTTGGTCATTTTCTTAAAGCTTGCATCACGTGTAATGCCCGCATTATTTACTAAAACGTCAACGACATAACCATCAGCTTGTACTGTTTGAGCCAAAGCTTGAGCAGAATCAAAATCACTAACATCTACAGGATAGGCTTTAAAGGTATACCCCTCTGCTGCCTGTTGAGCTAGCCAAGCTTGTGGATTCTCTTGTGGTAAATGGGTTACTAGTACTGTATATCCAGAATCATGAAGTGCACGAGCAAAAGCTGTACCTAATCCACCTGTACCACCTGTAATTAATGCTGTATGAGTTGTCATTTCCGTTATCCTCTTAAGAAACATTATGGTTATAACTCTTTCTATTCTACTCTTATTCAATTATAAAAATAAGACAAATGACATTACTAGCATGTTATTCATATAAACAGAAAAAAGCTCCTATGGAATAAGAGCAGTTCAATAAGTTGAGTGTTTTTCAGGGTTGTTTGTTATTGACTCGCAGAGGCTATGGGGTTTGATGTGCTTGATCGCTCTATTAGCGTCTATGCTGATGAGGTTAGCAATGTAAGCGTCCGGTGAACACATGTATTCATTCCTGCTAAATTGCGCGACACTATGGTTTTGCGTATGTTAGGAGAAATCAATGCCGTCTTTAATGCGTATCGAGACCGCCCAACGAGTGGGAATTCAAGAGCAAGCGTCTAGCCTACTGGCACTAGATAGAATCATCCTGGTGAGTGAGGCGACAGATTTACGAGCGGGGATGGATACCTTGCGCACTAAGGCAATTCAGCGCTTTGGTCAGGTGGCACCTCACGAAGCCTATGTGTTTATGAATCGCACGCACACGCTTCTTAAATTACTCATGCACGATGCGATGGGGTCGTGGCTATGTGTTCGTCGACTACATGAAGGACGCTTTCACGGTGCAGGCTCACGGATGAATCCGGCACTGTCAGCAGAACAACTGCAGGCCTTAGCCTTGGGGCTGCCTTGGCATCGTTTAGGTGAAGCCGGTATCTATCGTTATTGTTAGTTTGATCGTGAGCTAAGTGGGGCGATCTTGTCAATTAGGTATTCTCGGGATCGCTTATTTTATCGGCATAAGGCATACTACGTCTTATGCCGAATTCTTTTGCTTTTCTTTCCTCTGATTTATCCCAGTTAACTGCTGAGNACTAAATGGGGCGATCTTGTCAATTAGGTATTCTCGGGATCGCTTCTTTTATCGGCATAAGGCATACTACGTCTTATGCCGAATTCTTTTGCTTTTCTTTCCTCTGATTTATCCCAGTTAACTGCTGAGCAGTTGCGCGAACTCGTGCTGCAACAACAAGCCTTAATTGCTCAACAAGACGCATTGATTGTAAAAAAAGCAGCACAGGTGGAAGAAAAGGATCTGGCCTATCGTCGTGTTCTGAGCGCTTACGAACAAGTGAAGATGGAGTTGGCGATCTTAAGACGCATCAACTTTGCTAAACGTAGCGAACAGCTCCCTGACCTACAAGCGAAACTTTTTGAAGATGACGCCNTTCCCACTCGTTGGGCGGTCTCGATACGCATTAAAGACGGCATTGATTTCTCCTAACATACACAAAACCATAGTGTCGCGCAATTTAGCAGGAATGAATACATGTGTTCACCGGACGCTTACCTATGAAGTCGCTGCCGGCGTGCATCAACAACTTTTAGCAGATGCCCAACGTGTCAAAGATGTCCGATTATTACCTGGACATTTTATGGAGATTCAGCAGGCTATGGGCGTTGCAAAACAGGCGGTCTCAAGAGTGATTGACTATTTAAATCAATTCTTAGCTCAGCACAGGGGACTAATTAAGTCTTAAACGAACAAGCTAGTTGGATGGGATGAGAGCAAAAGGAATTAAGCCTCACGTAACTTTTTCTTCCTAGGTTTTCGATAAAATAATAGTCGCTATCTAAAAGTAGTCCTTGATCACTCTATTAGTCTCTTGCGTATGAGGTTAGCAAAGGATAATATCAGGTAGGAATAGCGAGCGAGAATTGTCTGAAGGGGTGGTGATGGTTGTAGGGGGTTATTTTAATGGCGATGAGTTTAAACCGTGGAGGGGGAGCTAGTTTGTTATGGTCGCTAGACGTAAAAAACCCTCTAGAGGGAGGTCTAGAGGGTTTAGCGAATAAGAAGCTTGACGATGCCCTACTTTCACAGGTGTCCACCCACTATCATCGGCGCAAAGGTGTTTCACTGTCCTGTTCGGGATGGGAAGGAGTGGGACCACCTTGCTATGGTCGTCAAGCGTAAAACGGTTACGGCTTGTTGGTTAGCCCTTTGGAAGAAGCACAAGGTTGGTTCAATGCNAAACAATTGGCTTGCCTTGACGCGCCTCTTGGAAGACGCTCAACTGCCGATGGATAATAATGCGGTAGAGAATTTGATACGTCCACTCGCGATTGGTCGCAAGAATTGGCTCTTTGTAGGTTCAGAGAAAGCGGGTCGACGTGCGGCTGCGGTGATGTCGTTAATTCAATCGGCTAAGC